>CP064988.1:0-1387500 GCA_016699855.1 Rhodospirillales bacterium | reverse complement strand
CGCGGTCCGGGACCCTGCATGGTGGGTAGTTTGACTGGGGCGGTCGCCTCCCAAAGAGTAACGGAGGCGCGCGATGGTGGGCTCAGACCGGTCGGAAATCGGTCGTGGAGTGCAATGGCATAAGCCCGCCTGACTGCGAGGCAGACAAGCCGAGCAGAGACGAAAGTCGGCCATAGTGATCCGGTGGTCCCGCGTGGAAGGGCCATCGCTCAACGGATAAAAGGTACGCCGGGGATAACAGGCTGATCTCCCCCAAGAGTCCACATCGACGGGGAGGTTTGGCACCTCGATGTCGGCTCATCGCATCCTGGGGCTGGAGCAGGTCCCAAGGGGTATGGCTGTTCGCCATTTAAAGCGGTACGTGAGCTGGGTTCAGAACGTCGTGAGACAGTTCGGTCCCTATCTGCCGTGGGTGTTGGAGACTTGAGAGGCGCTGTCCCTAGTACGAGAGGACCGGGATGGACGCACCTCTGGTGTACCGGTTGTGGCGCCAGCCGCATCGCCGGGTAGCTATGTGCGGACGGGATAAACGCTGAAAGCATCTAAGCGCGAAACCCTCCTCGAAACCAGGTCTCCCCGAGAGCCGTGATAGACCATCACGTCGATAGGCCGCGGGTGCAAGCGTGGCGACACGTTCAGCCAAGCGGTACTAATCGCTCGACAGAGCTTGATCCTTCTTCCGCGTCCCGTGCGACGGCGAGCCCCCGCCGCGCGGGCGCTTCCCTGCCCGACACGACACACGTCGACACGTCCCCGGCCGCGCTCTTCGACGGCCTGGTGGCTGTGGCGAGGGGTGCACACCTGATCCCATCCCGAACTCGGCCGTGAAAACCCTCAGCGCCCATGGTACTGCGGCTCAAGTCGCGGGAGAGTAGGTCGCCGCCAGGCCTTCAAAGAGCGCAACACCCGGAAACGTCGCACCATCTCCACGAACCCACGCCCCCGTACCACACCCCCGCGGGGTGGAGCAGCCCGGTAGCTCGTCAGGCTCATAACCTGAAGGCCGCAGGTTCAAATCCTGCCCCCGCAACCATCTCAACTTGCGAAGCCAAGTTGGACAGAACAGCCGCCCTCACCGGGCGGCTTTTTTGTGTCCGTAAGTTCTGATAGCTGCGCCCTCCCGCAACCACTTCAACTTGCGAAGGCCCGCTCGGGCCTTTTGCATTGGCCGCCACACTCAGGATGCCAGCAAGGTCGCCTACCAGTTCGATCTTGAGTTCACCATCTTCTGGCGTAAGTACAATCCGCTGCACCAACGAGCGCAGGACCTCGCCGGCATGAAGCCGCTTCTCAAGCGCTTCTTCCTGCAAGGCTGCGTGGAGCTCAGCAACCTGCTGCCGATAGTGGTCGGCCATGTTGGGATGAAGCAACGAGGGTGGTCTCTCGGCCGAGGCAAGTGTTTGCACCAATTCCGCTTTGCGCGCCTCCCTTCCGAGTAGTTCCTCCTTGAGGCTGAGCGCAGGGACCCCGCCCTTAATGGCCTGGACCAACTTCTTGATTTCACGATCGATCCGCTCGATCTCGCGCCGAGCCGCCACAAGCGAGGTTCGCGCCTCTATCCGGATCTGATTCACCTCTCGTGTGAACTCCTCGCAGAAGGCAGCAAAGAGTGCCGGATCCATAAGGCGATCGCGCAGGGCATTCAGCACACGTGCCTCGACGCGATCTCGACGAATGTTGAGGCGGTTTGAGCAGGTCCCTTTGTTGCGTGACGTGGAACAGCCTACAAGATCGGCCGAGATCATTGTGTAGCCGCCGCCGCAGCAGCCGCATTGGGTCAGCCCAGAGAACAGGTACTTGGGACGGCGCCGGTCGCGGAAATGGTTCTCGACTTCCTTGCCGTCGGGAGGCCGCGCTATTTTGACGTCCCGCTGGCGCACCTTTACCGCCTGCCAGAGCGCATCGTCGACGATTCGGAGATCTGGCGCCTCCTTGACGATCCATTCTTCGGGCGGATTGAGGCGTGATACGCGCTTCCCCGTGTCCGGGTCCTTCAAGAAGCGCTGCCTGTTCCAGACCAGGCGACCGAGATAGACCTCGTTGTTGAGGATGCCGTTGCCGCGTTTGGGATTCCCGTTGATCGTGCTGAAGCCCCAGTCGCCGCCGCCAGGTGCACGAATGCCATCACGGTTGAGCTCAGCGGCAATTCTTTTTCCTGACTTTCCGGCGGCGTACTCGCGGAAAATCCGCCGCACAATCTCGGCCTCAGTCTCATTTATGGTCCGATCGCCACGGATGGGTTCGCCATTGGAAGCGAACTGCTTCACGACATCGTAGCCGTAACTGTTGCCGCCTCCGGACTTTCCTTCCTCGACTCGGCCACGCAATCCGCGCCGCGTCTTGTCTGCCAAGTCCTTCAGAAACAAAGCGTTCATCGTGCCCTTCAGCCCGACATGCAGCTCGGAGATGTCGCCCTCGGCGAGGGTGACCATCTGCACGCCCGCAAACCGCAGGCGCTTATACAGGCCGGCAATGTCCTCCTGGTCCCGGCTCAACCGGTCCAACGCCTCAGCGACCACGAATTGGAAACAGCCACGGAGCGCGTCGTTGACCAGCGCTTGAATGCCCGGACGGAGGATGAGGGTGGAGCCGCTGATCGCCTGATCTGAATACTGCTCGACGATGGTCCAACCCTGCTTTTCGGCATGCATACGGCAAACACGAAACTGATCGGCAATGGAGGCAACGCGCTGATTGTCAGACGAATAGCGAGCGTAAATCGCGACCTTCATGTCTTTACCTCCGCGTTCTTCAATCGGGAGGCAGGTTGGCCTCCTGTAAGCGCTGGCGAGTCTCGACCAACTCCGCATACCACTGCCGTGCCGCGCGTCTCGCAAGGATGCGCACCAATTCGACGACTCGAGGATCGGCGCTGCCATCCGACTGTGACACGAGCGTCAACCCTGGCTCTGCGAGCCGAGTAGCGTCTTCTGGTCGCTGTCCAGCGAACTTTGCCATAACGCCGTCGTACCTGGTCAAGGAAAATAGCCGAGACATCAACATTGGCGTTGTCGCTGCGCCAAACAACGCAAACCGCCAGCGTGTGGTTGGCGACGTTTGCGCATATACGGCGAGCCATCTCGTGCGTTGGCGCGTTAGGGCGAAGTGTAGCGTCGCAGAAATACGTGCTTTGGTCGGCGTGAACGCTCGCTGCGCTTCTCAGGAGTGAGCTTGGCGCCCGCCGGGAGCCGAGCGGGCAGACGACTTAGTCAATCGCAGCTCAACGCTGTCCCGAGCGGCCACAAAGGCAATCAGTGAGTAGTCCAGCCAATATCGCCACCGGAGACGTACGATTAGCAGCATTGCAAAGGTAATGGGCGACCCAGGCGATTGGACAATGTCCGTCATGGTGGCGACGTCTTCGGCACTCGGCCTCACGGAGAACGAAGGGTGAGAGTGCCATTCGCCAAGATAGTTGAAGCGCTCGTAGTCCCGACCGGTGCGCTCGAAGAAATCATCGAGCGTCGCTCGATGAATCTGCGGGTCTCGGCGGAAGTGCGTGTGCGAGCCGGAAAAGCCATCGACTGAGAAGTCGACAATGCGAAAATGGTCGAGAGACAATTGTTCGGCCATAAGCATGCCGCCGATCTCACGACGGCCGGCCTTGCGAAGAGCTAGTCGAATGCGCCGTTCAACCTCCGGTGTCTGTTCGACCTTCATCCTTGGCCTTCTTCAAGAGCGCAACCATGAAATCGATGGCTTCCTCTGTTTTCTCTGGAGTGGATGTAGACCATGGTCCATCAGGACCGAAGTCGATCGGCCTGGTGTCGAAGGGGGCGGTAAAGATCCAGGCTGCAGCGAAACCAACGGCATAGGCCGGATGAGGAAAAGCCGATTCCGCGGGCTGAATCAAAGTATCGAGCGCCAGCCTCGTCGCATGCGCGGCGATCACGGCAACGTCAGCGTCATCCGCAATAAGAGGCCGATCGTCCGGGCCGGCCGCACCGTATTCACGATCGCCGCCGTGCCAAGGGACGCCCTGATCGTGGCACCAGGCAAGATATTGCCGCCGGGCCGAATGCGGCGGCGGCTCTTTATCAGGTCTCACCCTGGCTACAAAGCCACCAATGCCACCGGCGTAGACTTCCGCCCACACCATCGGGTGAAGACCGCTGCGCGCCGCCGCGGCGACAAAGTTGAAGGCGTGCGCATCTGCGGTGGCATCAATCAAGAGATCGCAGGTGGCCAACTCATCGAGCACGATTGCTGTGCCGCCCGAGGATTCT
The DNA here is from genome assembly GCA_016699855.1 of Rhodospirillales bacterium. Taxonomy (NCBI): domain Bacteria; kingdom Pseudomonadati; phylum Pseudomonadota; class Alphaproteobacteria; order Rhodospirillales; species Rhodospirillales bacterium. The sequence continues at coordinate 1,383,274 of CP064988.1, read as the reverse complement.
TGGCCGCCCAGCGCGACACGAAACGCTCGCACCTTTATGCCTGACGACAGGGCCAGCAAGCGAGCCTCGAGCGCGTCTACCTTGTGGGCGCCGACACTGCCTCCGTCGAGCTCGTGACGCAGCAAATTGCCTGGCTTCAGGATGTCATCGTCTACTAGGACGATTGCGCCCACACCGCACCGGGCAAGACTTGCGGCAATCTTCGAGCCGAGCGACCCGCAGCCGACAAGCCCCACCTTTTTCGACTGAAGCGTTGCGTAGCTGGGGGGCAAGCGGCCGCCCACGTCGTCCGAAAAGTCGACAGTCTGATAGGGAATCACATGCCGTTCGCCGGCCTTCAGATATGAAAAGAACGCTCGTGCCGAATGCTCGGTCGCGAGCACAACAAAGCGGTTCGAATGATCATCAAAGAACTCCGCTGGCGTGGCGCCAGCGTCTTGGACCAATCGCTCCAATGCCGCGTGGTCTGGCCGTGTGGGCACACTGTCGAGAGTTGCGACGCGCAGCAGAAGGCATGCTTCACCGGCCGATCCAGGGATGGCTAGGCCCGTTTCGACCCAGTCTGGTGCTGTTTCCGAGCCAAGTCGTCCGACATGCGCCGTCCAGATCTTTTTCGGGGGCTGCGCTTCCTTAACGAAGCCTTGCTGAATGCTGGGGCAGGGAAGGGTGCCCACATGCTCGAGTAGGCTTCGCGTCACCAAGAACCGAAATGTCTGACTTCGCAAGTCCTGACCAATCGATGTGCGATGTGCTGAAGGCGCCGGTGCATGGTGCTGCGTGTCAGGATCTTCGGCCACCAAGAGCCTGTGAGCGCTCTCGATCATCATCGCGCCGCTAACGGCAGGGTCCCAATTGTCGGCCCGGTATTCGAGGCAAAGCTCGCCGCCGTCGCCATACTGATGCCCAGATAGGCGCCGGCCGTCTCGTGGCGTGATCTGCGGAGGTGCTGCCGGAAACAACGCCGGATAAGTCAGCAGAAATGGATGGGTTACTCCGCTGACCGTGATGTCGAAGTCGAAACCAAGCCTAAACGCCGGAAGTGCCCGAGGTACTGCCGTTGAAAGCCACGAATGGTCGATCTGCAGCCTCTCGATGGCTGCAACTTCCTGCTTCAGGCGAACCGGATCCTGCACCCACCACATCAGCCAAATCCACGCGGCTTGTCGTCAACGCGAGGCGCCTTCGGGAAAGCCAGCGGAGCTGCCGCCGGCGCGACAGTGCCAGCACTCAACAGGCTCGCGCCAGCCTGCGCCCGCGACTCCGCCCGGTCACTGAAGAAGGTGGTTGCAAACACCTTGTCCCAGCACTTCAAAGCTTGTTGCCGTGTGCACCCGTACTCAAAGAGCGGCGCCAAATTGTCGATTGCTTCTGAAAGCTTATCGCGCAGAAATCGTGCGCGCGCATCGTCTGATCCGGAGGTGATTGTTTCGTTCGGCGTGACAGGGTGATCGATGACAAGAGATCCGCGCAGCCGATCCCGAATTGCGACCATCGTATTGTAAAGCGCCTTGTCCTCCCGGCCGGCATCGGCACGATAACGCTCCGTCACAAGTTTGGTGATGCCGAAGCCACTCAGGACCTGGCCCTTCCAACTGTCGCGGCTGCGGGCATATTTCTTGATCAGCCGCACGATGCGGCGAAGCTGCCGTCCGTTGCTTGTGTCGGGGCTCTGGCGGTCGTTCTCGGCCTCGAACCATGAAGCAACGGCACGCGCATCCGAGCGCTTCCAATCGCTGGCCGCAAGCTCGTAGTGATAGGTGTCATTTCCCCAGAGGTTCTTGGTCGTCACGCGTCGATAGACCGGTACGTCGACATGAAAACCGGCTTCGTAGTAGACCCGCACGCAGTTTTTCCGGACCTCCGGCGGTTTCTTGAAAGACCCATCATCTAGAGCGTCCCGCACCATCTGACGCGCTTGCAGGGCAGACATCTCCGCACGCCGATCGCCGACAAGGTCTTCCTTGTGAAAATAGACGCCGTCGTCGATGTCGTAGTCCTTGCCGGGATGCTGCGTCATGGTCTTCATGGCGTAACTTCCCTGAACGACGAACTCCCGCGGCGCAGGCTTCCCCGCGCTGCTGAGACCTTTCTTGAGACGATCGCGATTGGCGTTTCGCCGGTTGCGCATATCGGTCTGCTCAGCCTGCGGCAAGGTCACCTTCTCGTTGTGATATGCCAATACGTCCTTTGCACAATCGAACATGTTCTACGTCCTCTTTCCTGTTGCTAGCCTGCCGCCGTGTTTGCTGTCTTCGACGACCCGTCGGAGACTGGCTCGGTACGTGGCGGCGCCGAGCTGAACAGCGCGCAAATCAGAGCCGCCTCTGGATCGCTGTTCGCATACGCACATTTGCTGTTGGTCATGTCGGCGTCCGTGCGCGCCTGGTTGACGAGGGCCTGAATTGCCTCGGGGCGCGTCTCGTCCAGACCGAGATAGGGGATCAGGGCAGCTGGCACCCTTTCACTGGGGAAACGGATGATCGTGCATTTACGGTCGACGTGACGCGCCAGCTTTTTGGCGACATGGTCGAACGCGAATTGCTGGGCGTCGATGGAAAGCGCCGCCGCTTCGCCGCCGAACTTCCATTCGGCCAGGCCGCGATGAGTGGCGTCTTTCGAGATTTGCTCGCCTGCCGGCATCGGGCAGGTCCCAAGGCAGAAGATCTCGATTTCCTGGCCGGATTTGGTGAGATCGAGCGCATCGACCAGACCGACCAGCACAGGATTGTTCGCCCACAGCCCGCCATCAACGAACATGTTGAAACCGTCGGTCTCGTCCTGAAGCTGGTTCGGCGCGGCTTGAACGGTGGCCGACGCGACAGCTGCAGGATGATTGACGGCCGCCAGCGAGCGATAGACGGGTGCTGCCGATGTTGCGAGGCAAACATCCACCAAGCTGTAGTTGTCGTCGCGATGATTGGTGCCCGGAAGGTGCGGGGTCTTGAACACCCACGCCCGATGCTGGCTCATCTCGACCGCCGGGATGGCGAGCGCAATGTGCCGCTCGGTGTAGATCTGGCCCATCGTCTTGTGGCCGAGCTGAGCTTGGAGCGCCGCGCGCAGGCTTTCCGTACCTGCTGCCAATGCAGCCGGCCGCTTGTAGAGGTCAACGATCGCACTGCTCAGGCCGGAAGGCATTGCCCGTGGAAAGATGCTCGCCCCGTGTCGCCGGTAGAGTGCCACGACGTTCTTCAGCGGCACGTCGGCGGCGAGAGCGCAGGCGATGATCCCACCGGTGCTGGTGCCGACGATCAGATCAAAGGCCGCTCCAATATCAAGGGCAGCGACATTGCGCTGCCGCGCAAAAGTCGCTGCGACAAGATCCAGATAGGTCGCGGTATACGTTCCGCGCATGCCTCCGCCATCCAGGCTGAGGACTCTAAAGGGCCGCCGCTCAGTCATGGTCGATGCTCGCATTGTTCTCGTTCATTGAATCCACTTAACGGCGGTTAAAAAAAATCAGCCCACTCGCTGATACACAAACTCGACGCCACCTGAATTCGCGGCACTCTCTCGCCGGAGCAAGAATCCCTGCTCCCAGAGCTGTTTGAACTTCATGCTCGCATTCGCGATCGTCATATCGCTCTTGCTCTCCGCAAACTCAGCGGCACGCACGGTTGGATGACGCAGTGCAAACTGAAAAGCCTCCCGGCAACCCTGGGTCGGTTCCGCTCCAATAAGCCGGCCCGTCCTTCCTTCCCACACGAGAAGCGGTTGGCCCTTCCTTGCCGCTGCAGCATCCCAATTCTCGATCAGATCGGGGTCAGTCAAGTCGATCAGACAAAAGCCTTTGCTTCCACGATATCGCCGCGCAATCTCCACCACCGTTTCCGAAGCAAACGATATGTCGACCCGCTTGACGTCCTTCATGGAGATCTTGAACACTAGTGTTCCTGGGCTTTCTTCCACCGATCTGAGCAGACGCTGATAGACCTCGCGTCCCTGTGCACGCCCCCAACCTTCTGGGCGATCCATGATTTCACGCAGGGCAAGCACGCGAACGTCCTCGTTCATTTAATCCAATTAAGCAGACTTGGCCGATAAATCAACCCCCAAGTCGGAAGCCGAACCCAATGTGCGTGCCCCACATGAGCGGAAGCCCGTCGTAACAGTCCGCAGTGTTGACCTTATAGGCGCCTCGCGCGGGGATCAGCACGACGCGCTGACGGGGCAACCGCACATCGAGAACGGCTTGAAATTTGATGGCCTTGGCGGCGCTTCCCTTCAGCCCACAGCCCCGATCGGGACCGTGCCGAGACAGTCCCTGCCGAAATATTTCGACAAGCAGTTGGGTGTCGGAAAGGCCTGTGAGCCTCGGAAATTCCTTTCCTATGGTCGGCCGGAGCGTTTGCATGATCCCAAGACCGCTGTCCGACACCGCCACCGAGAGCCGATCGCCCTTCGGATAGACCTGTAGCGCCGCGTATCCGTCCAGGAGGGTGCTGCTATGAGAGAAGACGTTGTCGATCAGCTCGGCAAAGATGGTCCATGCCGCGCCCTCAAGCTCGGCAGCGTCCGGCCGAGTATGGCAAGAACGCATGAGAGCGGCGGTCAGGCGGGTAGGAAGGTCCTCGTCGCGCTCATCCTTGCTGATACGCGCGATCTCGACCAGCGCCGCGTTACCTCCCCGGTGGGCTTCTGCCGCTGAATAGCCTGGCCGAGACGGGAGCACTTCAACTTCAGCCGCGAGATGGTCGAAGAAGCCCATCCGATTGAGGTATCCCATTGTCCCGGTATCGCCCTCTTCGAATTTCATGCGCACGCGTCGTGTTGTCGCCGCCAGTTGATTGGCGAGGGACAGAAAGCGGATCGCCGCTTCGACCATGATTTTGCAGCCGCTGGGGACGTCGAATGTCACCTCGAATGTCCTCGGATCATGGGGGCCGCAGGAAGCGCGTAGCGCGAGATCAAAGCGCGAGGCGTTGATCCATTGGGCCGGAAACCGAACTTCGCAGTGCACTGACTACCTATTCAGAAGGACAGGGCGCAACTCATGATAGCACACCAATCGTGGCGATTACCCACTTTGCTTGCGCGTCCTTGGTCGTCAGCCGCGCTTTGTCTTTGGACTCTAGGACAGCGGCGTGTTCAGCCCATTCGTGCAGAGCGCCAGCGGTGACGTCCTGTGTCCCCGGTCTTTGCAGGGGAGAGTGAGAGGGCTGCGCCGGTTTCCACGACGGATTGGAGGTCGAGAGAGTGTCTCCCGGCCGTCCGTCGCGGAGTATTCCTCATGGCAAAGGCCGTTCAGAAGATCACCCTCAGCTCTTCGCGCGACATCCCCTTCAACAGGCTGGTGCTCAGCCAGTCCAATGTCCGGCGCTTGAAGGCCGGCGTCTCAGTCGAGGATCTGGCCGAGGACATCGCCCGGCGCGGCCTCCTGCAAAGCCTCAACGTCCGCCCGGTGCTCGACCCCGAGGGCACCGAAACCGGCCAATTCGAGATCCCGGCCGGCGGTCGCCGCTTCCGGGCCCTTGAGCGGCTGGTGAAGCAGAAGCGCTTGCCAAAGACAGCTCCGATCCCGTGCATCGTGCGCGATCCCACAGCTAACATCTCGGCAGAGGAGGATTCTCTGGCCGAGAACGTCCAGCGAGTCGCCCTGCACCCACTAGATCAGTTTCGCGCCTTCAAGGCGCTGCGCGACAAGGGCGCCGGCGAGGAGGAGATCGCCGCCCGCTTCTTCGTGGCGCCGGCTGTGGTGAAGCAGCGGCTGCGCCTGGCTTCCGTCTCCGAGAAGCTGCTCGGAATCTATGCCGAGGACGGCATGACCCTCGAGCAGCTCATGGCCTTCACCGTAAGCACCGACCATGACCGGCAGGAGCAGGTCTGGGAGGCGCTTCAGCAATCCTACAACAAGGAGCCCTACCTGATCCGCCGCCAGCTCACGGAGAGCGCCGTGCGGGCTTCGGACCGACGGGCGCGGTTCGTCGGGCTTGAAGCTTATGAAGCAGCCGGTGGCGTGCTCCTACGTGACCTGTTCGAGGAAGACGGCGGCGGCTGGCTGCAGGACGTGGCTCTGCTCGATCGTCTGGCCACCGAGAAGCTGGCAGCCCAGGCCGAGAAGATCGCTATCGAAGGCTGGAAGTGGATCGAGGTGGCCATCGATTTCCGGTACGGCCACGCCCAGCATCTTCGGCGGCTGGACGGCGTGGAGATCGAGCTGACCTCTGATGAGCAGGCGACATTCGAAGCTCTGACCGCCGAGCACGCCAAGCTCGAGGGTGAGTATGAGGGGGCCGACGAGCTGCCGGACGAGATCGATGCGCGCTTGGGCGAGATCGAGGAAGCGCTTGCCGCCGTCGAGAATCGCCCGGTCCGCTACGAGCCGGCCGAGATCGGGCGTGCCGGTGTGTTCGTCAGCATCGACGCCGACGGACACCTTGCGGCCGATCGAGGCTATGTCCAGCCGCAAGATGAGCCGGTGCCGGCGGGCAGCGCAAATCCGGCAGCAGGCGAGATCGGCGGGGCGGCTGAGACTGCACCTGCCGCTCCCGCCCAGCGTACCCTCATCACCATCGGCGGCGAGCTGCCGGAGGACGACGGCGACGATGCGATCAAGCCATTGCCGGAACGTCTCGTGAGCGAGCTGACGGCTCATCGCACCCTGGCGCTGCAGGACGCACTGGCGAAAAGTCCGCAAGTCGCCCTGACGGCGCTGCTGCACAAGCTCTGCCTCGATACGTTCCAGCACAGCGCTCCTGGCGCCTGCCTGGAAGCCTCGGTGCGGCATGTATTCTTCCCCGTTCAGGCCACCGATCTGAAGGAAAGTTCGTCTGCCAAAGCGGTCGCCGACCGTCACGACGCCTGGAAGGCCGAGCTGCCCAAGGATGATGACGCGCTGTGGGATTGGCTTGCAGCGCTCGACGACGGCCGCCGCACTGCGCTGCTGGCGCACTGCGTCTCGTTTGGGGTGAATGCCCTCCACGAGAAGGGTGACCGGTATGGCGGGCCGGGCGTCTCGGCGCACGGCGTGCAGCAGCGGATTGCCCAGGCCAATCGTCTTGCCCGTGCTGTCGGCCTCGACATGGTGGAAGCCGGCTGGCGGCCGACGGCTGACAACTACCTCGGCCGCGTCACCAAGCCTCGCATCCTGGAGGCGGTACGCGAAGCCAAGGGCGACCAGGCTGCGCAGCTGATCGACCATCTCAAGAAGGCCGAGATGGCGACAGAGGCCGAGCGGTTGCTCGAGGGAACCGGCTGGCTGCCCGAGCCTCTCAGGCTGCCGGATGGCACGGCCGCATCCGCCGGGCTGGACGAGGCGGCCGAGGAACTGCCCGCCTTCCTGGCTGGCGAGAACGATGACACGGTCGCGGACGTACCGGAGGCTATTGCCGCGGAGTGACGGCAATCGCGGGGCGGCTTCGGCCGTCCCGCTTTTCACAACACCTTGTTGCAAATGGCGGGCAGGAGCGATCCCGCGACATGAGCGTTGGACGTAGAAGCGCCATGCCGGCGCGGGATCGAGGATGGTCGAGCGAAAGGTGTTCCTGATGCCACGGGTAGCGCAGCCGGATTTTGCGACGTTGCGCGCATTGATGCGGAATGAGGCGACTTTCCCCGCAACATATGACCTGTGGCACGTCTTCTGGGCGACGCGGCAGCAACAGGAGGAGGCGAAGGGCTTTCGCCCGGCCTTCATCGACGTGAATGTCGCCCACTTCCAGATCTTTCTTGCCGCCCGAAAGATGACGGGCAATTGGAAGGCGCTGGTGGCCTTCATGGCGGCGATATCGCACAGATAGGGCGTTCTTCGTCTTCGACACGATGAGAGGCAGAGGACGGCCGGGACGGGTTTGAGCCGGCGGGTCCCAGAGAGAGCGCCTCACGGCTCGCCCGTTCCCGCTCTCCCGAGGTCTCCTCCAATGTCTGTCCTTCCTCTCCCGGCTCCTGCGCCGCTGCACCCGCTCGCGCCGAGCCTTGGTTCGTCCGTCGGCATCATCGCTGCGGCGCACCGTCTTCTCCCCGATCTCGAACGCGGCCGGCGCATCGACGCGGTTCTCCTGCGTGCCGCCATGGAGCACGCCTTCGGCGGCTCTGACGCCGACGGCGCCTGGGATTGGAAGACCGCGTACGAGGCCTGTGAGGCTGCGACCATTCTCTTCCTCCGCAAATTTGGCCCCGCGATCCGCGCTCAGGCCGCTTCACCCGCAGGTGTCTTGCGGATGCTGGGCAAGATCGTGGCGCTGCTGCCTACGCATACGCGCCGCTCGCAGGAGAGCCAGGCGTTGCAGCAGTTCTCGACGCCGGTGGATCTGGCGTTCGTCGTCGCGGCAGCGGCCGCGATCACCCCGAACGACGTTGTCCTCGAGCCATCGGCCGGCACCGGCCTGCTGGCGATCCTTGCCGAGCTCGCCGGCGGCCGCCTTGTCCTGAACGAGCTGGCCGACACGCGCGCCGCGTTGCTGGGCCGGCTCTTTCCCGATCTCGACATCACCCGGCATGACGCGGCCCACATCCATGACCATCTGGATGCGGCGATGGTGCCGAGCGTCGCGCTGATGAATCCGCCGTTTTCGGTTGCGGCACACGTCGACGGACCGGTGGCGGATGCTGCCCTGCGCCATGTCTCGTCGGCGCTTGCCCGCCTTGCCCAAGGTGGGCGCCTGGTCACCATCACCGGCGCCAGTCTCTCGCCGGACAATCCATCCTGGCGCGACGGATTCGTGCGCCTGCAGGAGCGCGGTCGCGTCGTGTTCTCGGCAGCGATCGATGGGCGCGTCTATGCCCGGCACGGCACGACGGCTGATACCCGCCTGACCGTCATCGATCGCAGGCCGGCCGAGGATCCCAGCTCGTTTCCGGCATCGCCTGGGATGGCACCCGATGTGGCGACGCTGCTCTCCTGGGTGCTGCAGCACCTCCCACCGCGCTCACGGGTCGATGGTGTCTCTTCCGAGCGAGCAGCCGCTCGGCTTGGCCCGCTTCGTGCCAAGCCCGGTTCTTCGTCACGGCCAACAACCGTCACACCGGCAGCATTCGAACGAGCTGGCATCGAGCTCGCCTACGAAACCGTCGATTGGAAGCCGGCCGAGAACAGCAGCCTCACCGAGGCGCTGTATGAAGGATACGAGCTGCAGGCGATCCGGATCGTCGGTGCGCAGTCGCATCCAACACGGCTCGTGCAGTCGGCGGCCATGGCGTCTGTCGCACCCCCCAAGCCCAGCTATCGGCCGCGGCTACCGGCCAAGGTCATCACCGACGGCCTTTTGTCCGACGCGCAGCTTGAGAGTGTGATCTATGCCGGCGATGCCCATGGCGGGCACCTCGCGGGTTCGTGGTCAGTCGACGAGACCTTCGACGTCGTCTCGGCCGCGCCTGATGAGGCCGAGAACGCGGTGCGCTTCCGGCGAGGCTGGATGCTGGGCGACGGCACCGGCGCCGGCAAGGGCCGCCAGGTCGCCGGCATCCTTCTGGACAACTGGCTACAGGGCCGGCGCCGTGCGGTGTGGGTGTCGAAGTCCGACAAGCTGATCGAGGACGCCCAGCGCGACTGGTCTGCGCTCGGCATGGAGCGGCTGCTGATCACGCCGCTCGCCCGCTTCCGCCAGGGTACGCCGATCCGGCTGGAGCAGGGCATCCTTTTTACCACCTACGCCACGCTACGGACCGACGCGCGCGAGGAAAGGGTTTCGCGGGTCCAGCAGATCGTCGATTGGCTGGGGTCGGACTTCGACGGAGTGATCGTGTTCGACGAAAGCCATGCCATGGCCAATGCCGCCGGGGGCAAGGGCGAGCGCGGCGATCAGGCGCCGTCTCAGCAGGGCCGTGCCGGCCTGCGCCTGCAGCATGCCCTGCCCAATGCCCGCGTCGTCTACGTGTCCGCCACGGGCGCGACCACCGTGCACAACCTCTCTTACGCGCAGCGGCTGGGCCTCTGGGGCGGCGAGGACTTCCCCTTCGCGACGCGGGCCGAGTTCGTCCAAGCGATCGAGGCTGGCGGCGTTGCCGCGATGGAGGTGCTCGCCCGCGATCTCAAGGCGCTGGGCCTTTATGCCGCCCGCTCCCTGTCCTACGAGGGTGTCGAGTACGAGCTGGTCGAGCACTCGCTCACGCCGGAGCAGATCCGCATCTACGACGCGTATGCGGGTGCGTTCCAGGTCATCCACAATAACCTGGATGCCGCGCTCCAGGCTGCCAACGTCACCGGCGAGCGCGGCGCGCTCAACGCGCAGGCGAAGTCAGCCGCGCGCTCGGCCTTCGAATCCGCCAAGCAGCGGTTCTTCTCGCACCTGATCACGTCGATGAAGACGCCGACGCTGATGCGGGCCATCGAGCACGACCTTGAAGCCGGGCATGCCGCCGTCATCCAGATCGTCTCCACCGGCGAGGCCCTGATGGAGCGGCGGCTTGCCGACATCCCGACCGAGGAGTGGGGCGACGTGCAAGTCGACATCACGCCGCGCGAGTACGTGCTCGACTACCTGGCGCACAGCTTCCCGACCCAACTCTTCGAGCCCTTCACCGATGGCGACGGCAATCTTTCCTCCCGGCCGGTTTATCGCGACGGTCAGCCCGTGCAGTGCCGCGACGCCGTCGAGCGTCGCGATCGGCTGATCGAGCGGCTGGCGTCGCTGTCACCGGTGCAGGGCGCGCTCGACCAGATCGTGCAGCGTTTCGGCACCCACCTGGTCGCCGAGGTGACGGGTCGGTCACGTCGGATCGTCCGCAAGGGGGAACGCCTCTGCGTGGAGAACCGTGCAGGTTCGGCGAATCTCGCCGAGGCGCAGGCCTTCATGGACGACGACAAGCGCATCCTGGTGTTCAGCGATGCCGGCGGCACCGGCCGCTCCTACCACGCCGACCTTTCGGCCCGGAACCAGCGCCTGCGTGTTCACTACCTGTTGGAGGCCGGCTGGAAGGCCGACACGGCCATCCAGGGGCTGGGACGCAGCAACCGCACCAACCAGGCCCAGCCACCCCTGTTTCGGCCGATTGCCACGGACGTGAAGGCCGAGAAGCGCTTCCTGTCGACCATCGCCCGCCGCCTCGACACCCTGGGCGCCATCACCAAGGGCCAGCGCCAGACCGGCGGCCAGGGCCTGTTCCGGGCCGACGACAATCTCGAATCGCCCTACGGTCGAGCCGCCTTGCGCCAGCTCTATCTCCTGTTGTTCGCCGGCAAGGTCGAAGGTTGCTCGCTGGAGGCCTTCCAGGCGGCGACCGGCCTGCACCTGACCGACCAGGACGGCAGCCTGCGCGAGGAGCTGCCGCCGATCACGACGTTCCTCAACCGCTTGCTGGCACTCACCATCGATCTTCAGAACACGCTGTTCGGCGTGTTCGAGGATCTGCTGCGCGCGAAGATCGAAGGGGCACGCACCTCCGGCACCTACGACGTCGGCGTCGAGACGTTGACCGCGGAGAGCCTAGCGGTGACCCAGCGCCAAGTGGTCCATGTCCATCCGACGACCGGCGCCGAGACGCAGGTATTCACTGTCCGCCGCCAGGAGCGCAATCAGCCTCTTCCCCTGACCGAGGCATTGGACCGGGCCGGCGATCCTCGCGCGGTCCTGCTCGTCAATGCGCAGTCGGGCCGGCCGGCGGTACAGGTGCCGGCGCCCAGCGTCATGCTGGATGACGGCGAGGTCGAACGCCGCGTACGGCTCGTGCGTCCGATGGAGCGGACAACCCTTTCGATGGCGGCCCTCGAGCAGTCGCACTGGCGACGGTCGGATCAAGCTGCCTTTGCCCAGGCCTGGGCACGTGAGCTCGCCGAGATACCTCCTCTCACGGAGAGCGAGCTCCATATCGTCACCGGACTGCTGCTGCCGATCTGGAAACGGCTGCCGGACGAGTCCATGCGGGTCTACCGCCTGCAGACCGATGCGGGTGAGCGCGTCATCGGTCGGCTGGTGTCGCCAACCTGGGTGGCGCAGGCCGTCTGCGCCGATGGCGTGAGCCTCGCGCGGGCGGATGCCTGGGCCTCCGTGCTCGACGGTCGAACCATCCTCGAGCTGCAAGACGGACTGAGCGTCCGCCGCTCCAGGGTGATGGGGCTGAACCGGGTGGAGCTCTGCGGCTTCACCGACGGCATGGTGAGTCGCTTCAGGGCGATGGGGCTGATGTCCGAGATCATCGCCTGGAAGCTGCGGCTGTTCGTGCCGACCGACGCCGCCGGCCCTTCGATTCTCGCCGGGCTGATGGAACGCTATCCGATCGTGCGCATCGCCGATCGGGCAGCCGCGTAAGGGCGCGGCCATGTCGTCGCCTGCCGCCGACCTGGCCCGCCGTCTCGCGCGCAATGCAGAAGCGGTGTGCCGTCACTATCTCTCCAATGGCCGTCGCGAAGGTCGCTACTGGCTGGTCGGCGATGTCACCAACACGAAGGGCCGCAGCCTGTTCGTCCGCTTGAGCGGTCCGGACCATGGCAAAGGTGCTGCCGGGCATTGGACCGACTCGGCCACCGGAGAGCATGGTGATCTGCTGGACTTGATCGCCCTCAATCGAGGCCTCGATCGCCTGCGCGATACGCTGAACGAGGCGCGCGCATTCCTCGCGTTGCCGCCGGCCCCCCTCATTGCCCGGCAGGATCGATATCCTGCACCTCGTGGCTCGCCGGAATCCGCTCGCCGTCTCTATGCCATCTCTCGGCCGATCATGGGCACCTTGGCGCAGAGCTACCTGCACAATCGCGGAATCACGACAGTGGCTCACGGTGATCCGCTGCGCTTCCATCCACACTGCTACTACCGGCCCGACGAGGACAGCCCGATCGAGACTTGGCCGGCACTGATAGCCGCCGTCACCGATCCTGGCGGCACGATCACCGGAGCACACCGCACCTGGCTCGATCCGTCAGGCCACGACAAGGCGCCGATCGCTTCACCACGACGGGCAATGGGCCATCTTCTCGGGCACGGTGTCCGCTTCGGTGTGGCCCACGACGTCATGGCTGCCGGCGAAGGGATCGAGACCATGTTGTCGCTGCGCATGATCCTGCCGACCCTGCCGATGGTGGCCGCGCTCTCGGCCAACCACCTCGCCGCTCTGCTGCTTCCATCGACACTGCGCCGTCTCTATGTCGCTCGCGATGCCGACCCGGCCGGCGATGCTGCGAAGGCCACCCTGTGCAACCGCGCGGACGCCGCCGGGATCGAGCCGTTCGTCCTGTCGCCCTGCTTCGACGACTTCAATGACGATCTCCGTCGCCTCGGAATCGAAGGGCTCCGGGCATCGGTGCGCCGGCAGCTCGTCCCGCAGGATATGGAGCGCTTCCTGGCCTCGGCCGTGACGGGATGAACACGGACACGGCGGGTCCCTTCGTCATCGGTCGCTCTTCTGCCCTTCGGATCGGACGGGAGCGCGCCCCGGCTTTCTAGAGGGGCGATCGGACGGCAGGCAGCCCGCTCCCGCAACGGCGGGCCTGCGGCTTTCTTCCCCAGCCGGCTGCGCCGGCATTCCTCGCGAGGCAAGAAAGCCTCGGCCCGCCGTCCTCCGCTGCGCTCCGGCCGCAAGCGCGGTGCGGGACCGTTCCGCCCGCCGTCTGTCGACGCCTACGAAGGCCGCGATGGGCGCGGCCCGATCCGACAAAGGACAGCATCATGGCGACCAACGACGATCCCGAATTCGAGCCCTTGCACGCGTCATCCCCGACCGATCACGTCCTCACCGAGCTGCAGCTCTACGGCCACCGCCCCTTCCAGGACGAGCCTGATCCGAGACCACTGCCCGAAGCCCCGACCATCGCCGGCGCGGTCGTCGACATCTTCGATGCGCTGGTTTCGACCCTCACCGACACCCGCCTCGAGCCCGACCTCGAGGACCTGCTGTGGTCGACCGTCAACCTGTTCCACCGCGCCGTCGACCGGATCGAGCGCGAGCTCGACGGCAACGAGCAGGCGCAGCGGCGCAGCCAGAAGGAGCAGAACGGCTCGGAGATCCGCTCGGTAGAGCTGGAGCGTTTCGTCGCCGAGGGACTGACCCTGATCGAGCGTCGCAATGCCATGGAGCTCTTCCGCGATCAGGCCGCCGAGCGCTTCGAGGCCCACACCGGCTCGGCTTGGCGGCCACGCACCGGCTCGATGGTCAACCATCGCGCTCTCACCGCCGCCATGATCGACAGCCGCGAGTTCCTGGCAGCCCGGCGCCGGGCCGAAACCGAACTCCTCGTTCCTGCCGGTCCCAAGATCGCCTTCACCGGCGGTGTCGATTGCAACGACCACCAGCTCATCTGGGCCACGCTCGACAAGGTCCACGCCAAGCATCCCGGCATGGTCCTGCTGCACGGTGGCTCGCCGACGGGCGCCGAGCGCATCGCTGCCCGTTGGGCCGACAGCCGCAAGGTGACGCACGTTCCGTTCAAGCCCGACTGGACCCGTCACGCAAAGGCCGCACCCTTCAAGCGCAACGACCAGATCCTGGAGATATTGCCGATAGGCGTCATCGTGTTCCCGGGCTCTGGCATCCAGGAGAACCTCGCCGACAAGGCGCGCAAGCTCGGCATCCCGATCTGGCGCTTCGGCTCGGGCGGCGCGTGAGCGCCGCTTCCTTTTCGCAACAGGTTTCCCGGGCGCGCGAAAGGCGCGCCTGGTCCCTGCGCGTCCATTGCGCGTCGTTCTGGCCCGACGAGGGAGGCCGGACCGTCAAGAGCAAGAGGATGGCTGAAGGCGGGTGAGCCGAAGGGCCTGAGAGAGCGGCCTGGCTCGTCCCGTCCTGCTCTCCGGAACCGATCCATGTCTGCATCATCTTCGGCTCTTGCGTCTGCGTCGCCTGCTCGAAGTCTCAGTGACAGTCTTGTTGTCCTGACCACTGAAGAGACGACGGAGCACGATCTGCTCGCCGGCTTGCTGGCTGCATCGCCGCGCTCGGCTTCTACTCCGGCGCTCCTGCAGCACTTTCCCAGCATTGGCCACGTCATCACGGCCGAAACAGCGCAGCTTCGCGCCTTCGGACTGACAGGCCACGACATCGCCCTGCTCCGGCTGGTCCGGGAAATCGCGTGCCGCATGGCCAAAGCAGAAGTGCGCAGGCGGCCAGTGCTAAGCAATTGGCAGGCGCTAATCGCCTACCTGCAGACGGCAATGGCTTACGAGCAGGTCGAGCAGTTTCGCATGCTGTTCCTCGATCAGAAGAACAATCTGATCGCCGACGAAGTGCAGCAGCGTGGCACGGTCAATCACACGCCCGTCTACCCGCGCGAGGTCCTGAAGCGCGCCCTGGTCCTCAATGCCTCTGCCCTCATCGCTGTGCACAATCATCCCAGTGGGAATCCCAAGCCGTCGCGGGCGGACATCGAGATGACGCGCGAATTGAAGGCAGCCGCCAAGGCTCTCGACGTTGATCTGCACGACCATGTCGTGATCGGGCACGGAACCCATGCCTCCTTCCGGTCGCTGGGACTGCTTTAGTCGGCGGGTTCTACAGCATGCCCGGTCTGAACTGCGATCGCCGGCTGATGATCTTGCCGGCGACCATGAAGACGCCGTCGCCGGTATAATGCAGCGTCTCAGGATGCTTCGGCGAGGCCGCAGCATGCGCCTTCACCACCTCGAAGATGAAGAAGTTGTATTTCGAGACGAGGCTCGAATCGGCGAGCTTGCATTCGAAGCTGGCATGACATTCGCCGATCAGGGGCGCTTTGACATGCTCGGCTTTCTCAGGCGTGAACTTGAACTTCTCGAACTTGTCGACTTCCGCGCCGGAGGTGTTGCCGACGCCGATCACTTGGTCGGTGAGCGAGGTGGTGGGCAGGTTTATGACGCATTCCTTGCTGCGCCGAATCAGGTCGAAGCTGTGGTTGCCGCCGGCGATCACGCAGCCGATCAGGGATGGCGTGAACTCCATGACTGTATGCCAGCCCATGGTCATGATGTTGCGTTCATCGCCGTGCGCCGACGTGACCAGCACGATCGGACCCGGCTCGAGGTAGCGCCGGATTTCGGAGACCGGCAGGTCGGTCTTGCGTCGAGGTCTCGCCATTTTCCCTCCCTTGGCTCGAGTGCGGTTGCTCGACGTCATCGAGACTTGGCGTCTTCCATTTGCAACCCATAGTCTCTCTTCGGCCACTTTCAATCCTGATAAGATGCGGCGGCGCCATGGTGGTGGTGGAAGGCGCGACCGTTCGACCCTGGTCACGGAGATCCACCATGCTTGCTGCCGGTATTCTTCTCAGCATCGTAGGCCTCGGCTTCTTCTGCTGGCTGCTGTTCACGCTGGCCATCTATGCGCTGCCCACCTTTGCCGGACTCGCCGTAGGATTGGCGTTCCACAGCGGCGCCGGCGCCATCGGTGCGCTCATTGTCGGATTGCTGGTGGGCGGCGCGACCTTGGCGCTTGGACAGTTCGCTTTCGCTGTCACGCGCACGCCGCTGATCCGGGCCGTTGTCGGTCTGTTCTATGGCATCCCGGCTGCGATCGCCGGCTATCAGGTGTCGTTTGCGTTGGCCGGCATCGGCATGCCCAGCGGCGTATGGCAGGCGGCATTCGCCGTGGTCGGCGCCGTTGTCTCCGGTTGCACAGCCTTCTCGCGTCTTGTGTTGTTGGCCCCGCCGCCGGACGGGCAGGGCACCGGGAGCGCTTACTCGCCTGCTGACGGGCGCCTGCACGACCAGGGCCGCTGACGCTCTTAGCTTCCCCATCATCGAACAGGTTGGTGAACAGCACGGCGGTGACTGCTTGTCTCGACGCGACGGGCGAACGCAGCCCTCTGTGAGCATTTCGAGGAGGCGTCCCTCTGGCGAGCCGACAGCGGGCGAGGTGCGCTTTCTGCGATCCGTTTAGCTGAGACGATGCAGTCCTTTTTCTACGCCATGGCCGCCGTCTCTTCGCCGGTGCGCCGGACCTCTTGCGCAGGAGCCTTCCGGTTGGCCACGACTTCTCCCGAGGATGCTGTTCGGCGCGCGACCCACGGCCTCTCTCTTGGCTGATCTGGCCGAAGGCCGGCTGCACCTCGATCGCCTGACCGCAACGGCGGCGGCTCGACTTTCTTCCCCTGGGCTTCGCCCATTCCTCGCGAGGCAAGAAAGTCGCCCCGCCGCCATCCTCCGCTCTGCTCCGGCCCGTGAACGGGTGCGGCGTCGATCGCCTCCGGCCTGCAGATCGCCATCGAGACCGCGATGGTCGCGGGGCTCGAAACAGCAAGGAGAAGTCACATGGCCAACATCGGTTCCTTCAAGAAGTCCGGCAACGAGTACCAAGGCGAGATCTTGACGCTGAGCGTCCAGGCGAGGGGCGTGCGCATCGTCCCCGAGGCCAACCGGAGCAACGACAACGCGCCCAGCCACCGGGTGTTCGTCGGCCGGGCCGAGATCGGGGCCGCCTGGTCGAAGCGCTCCAACGAGGGCCGCGACTACCTCTCGCTCAAGCTCGACGATCCGAGCTTCACTGCGCCGATCTTCGCCAACCTGTTCGACGATGAGGACGGCGAGGGCTTCAGCCTGATCTGGTCGCGCAGCCGCAAGAAGAACGGCGAGTAAGCCGACGTCCCCAGAGCCCCGCCCGGTCCGCCGGGCGGGGCTTTTTAATGCCGAGTCATCCGCCATAAGGCCGTGAAGGCAGAAGGAGCGGCGCAGGGCTTTCGCAATGCCCACGCTAATGAATCTCGAACAGGGTGACGCCACAGCGAGAAGCCGGCGATTGAAGAGGGTCGCCGTGATGGTCGCGCCTGCGGTGTCTCCCTCATGGCCAAGAATTCAGCTCTTCGCTTTAGGGACATTCTCCTCGAGAAGTTCTGCAGGCTGCACGTTCAGCGCCTGGGCCGCCTGCAATATGGTCAGGAGAGTTGCGTTCTGCAGTCCGCGTTCGATCGCACTGACATGAGCTCGATCAACACCCATGCGCTCCGCCACCGCCTCCTGGCTAAGATGCGCCGCTAACCTGTAGCGCCTGACGTTGGCACCGAAAACCCTGCGAATGTCCATCCGCAGGATAGGAGGGGGTCGCGTATTTTGGCGCTACGTACTATAATACGCGGCATCGAGCTTCAAGGACGCTGCTCGATGTGCCCTAGCACCATGTTTCTAATGCAACCGTGCCATTCGTCTGTCTTTCACAGTCATCCGTGCGTCACCCGAAAGATGCACGCGATGCATCGCCTGCATCGCCAAAAAGCATTGAGCGGAACCAACACGATGCGCGACGTTCACGAATAGGCCCATCCGTATGCTTGGAAGTAGCCACCATGACCATCCCAGCCTTCGATGATCGCCCGCCTATCAGCGCAAAGCTCACGCCTTACGATGAGCGCCACCTCGCGACGTATCTTCGCCTGCTCGATGCCGAAGAAGAAGGTGCCGATTGGCGTGAGGCAGTCCGAATCATTTTCGGTCTCGACCCGGCTCGTGAACCAGAACGTGCCCGCATCGTCCACGACAGTCATCTGGCGCGCGCCCGTTGGATGATGGACGCGGGCCACGAGAATCTCCTGCGCCCGCGCTTGAACTGACCCGCAGAAGCCCGCCCACCGCCGGAGCGCCTGCTGCGGTCGGTGCATCGCGCGTTCCATCTGTGGGACTTCCGCGGCCGCCCTCCCGCGCATAAGTCGGCATCGCTGATGGTGCAGGCTCTTGGAACGTGGAGGTAGCGTATGCCACGGGGGCCGGACTGGAGATCACCGAGCAACTACGACTATCTGGAACAGCTAGACCGCGCGGAATTGGCGTGGGAGTTCTTGCGGCGCAATCAGGAATACCGGAAGGATTTCGTCCGGATCCTTGACTCAACGGCCCGCGAAGCCGCTGCCATCGCCGAACGATGGGGGCTTTCTTTTCGCCTGCGACCCTGAGCTCAGGGCCACCGAGGTTTCGCCGGCGTGGCGGCCGGAGCTGGTGCCCCATGCCGTGATCCTCGTTCCGGCGCCGGACAGCTTTGCCGCCGCACGTCGCTCCCAGCACTTCGATCGGTCGCCAGGCGTGATTGCCATTCAGGGGCCGGACGGCCGTCATGTCGTCTTGCCCGCCCGCGACGGTGCGCACCGCCTGTGGCTGCGCGGAGTGCGCCCCGGTGCGCCGATGGCCGCTCTCATTCCACTGGACGACGACGTCTTGCTTCGCGTCTCCGGCCTGCTGCGGCTTTGTCGCCGCCTCGATGGCCATCCGGCTGGTCGCGTTCCACGCGCCTGGACGATCACGGCACGTCTGCGCCAGCGCCTCGTTCCGATGGTGCGTGCTCTCGATGGTCATCTTGCCGGGGCAAGCTATCGCGAGATTGCCGAGGCTCTCTACGCCCCCGGCACCATTGGCGATGGCTGGAAAACGTCTTCGCGCCGCGGCCAGACGATCCGGCTCGTCAAGGACGGCATCGCCACCATGGAGGGGGACTACCGCAAGCTCCTGCGCGGCAGGCGCTAGCGTCCGCAAGGGGTGGCGCCGCCGTGGCCGCCCGACTCCATCATCCACCCGCGCCGCCGTTCTCCGCCACCGTGACCGTCGATACGCCGTCGCCGTCGACGGCTCTCGCCAGGACCACGGAGCCTCTCGCATGCCCGATCCCACCGCCGGCCTGCCGCCACGCTTTCTGCGCACACCCGAAGCCGCCCGCTTCCTCAGCCTGTCAGGGCGCACTCTGGAGAAGCATCGGACCTACGGCACGGGTCCGACCTACCGCAAGATCGGCGGTCGCGTCGTCTATGCCGTCGAAGACCTCAAGGCCTGGGCTGATCGCGGGGCCAAGACCTCGACCTCCGATCCCGGCACCGGGACCGTGCTGCCGGCCAAGCCGCACATGAACTCGCCCGCCAATACCACCCGCGCTCGGCGCTGAGCGGAGCGTGACCTCTCGGCACAAGCGCGCCAGCGAGCGGGACCAACTCGACCTGTTCCGGGCGTTGCCTGGCGAGCTTGCACCGCGCGACGCGCAGGACCTCATGGCCTATCCGTTCTTCTCTCTTGCCAAGTCGAAGCGTGTCCAGCCGATCGAGTACCGCACCCGCACGGTCGCGATACGGGTCGAGGCTGTACCCGACCACGGCATGGCGACGATCTGGGACGCCGACGTGCTGATCTGGGCGGCCTCGCAGATCATTGAGGCGAGGGATGCCGGACTGACGACGTCGCGCCTGATGGCGGCAACTCCCTATGAGATTCTGACTTTCGTCGGCCGCGGCACCGGCGCGCGGGACTACGATCGCCTGAAGGCCGCGCTCGACCGGCTGCAATCGACCAGCGTGCTGACCTCCATCCGCCAGCCGGCGGAAAGGCGGCGTCACCGCTTCTCGTGGATCAACGAATGGAGGGAGACCGCCGACGCGAACGGCCGACCGCTCGGGCTCGAGCTAATCCTGCCCGACTGGTTCTACGCCGGCGTGCTGGACGATGCGCTTGTGCTTACGATCGACCGGGCCTACTTCGACCTGACGGGCGGACTGGAGCGCTGGCTCTACCGTGTCGTGCGCAAGCACGGCGGTCGCCAAGCGGGCGGCTGGAGCTTCGATTTCCCGCATCTTCACGCCAAGTCCGGCAGCCTCTCGCCGCTCAAGCATTTCGCCTACGACCTGCGCGAGATCGTGCGCCGCCAGACGCTGCCGGGCTACCGGCTGGTAGTAGAGCGGGGACAGCGCGGCATTGAGCGTCTCGTGTTCACACCGGTCTTGCGTGATCTGGCGACGATGCACGCTCGCCCTGGGGACAAGCTGTGACTCGCCTCGTGCTATCGGGGACGGCGACCATCGTGCCATCGGGGACCCGATCCTCGTGCTATCGGGGACCGGAATCGCTGGAAAGTCCTTGGCGCTCAACAGGTTGGATCAGCCGTAACTTCCCTAACTCAGATTCCTTCGGAATCTGTCTAACGGGCCGCACTCATCCACAGTCGAGGATAACAGTCAGCCCGGTAAGGGGACTGTCTCGGCACGTGCTTCCGACAGGGAACGGAGGTGCCGGATGAGCGATCTCACCCATGTCGAGCTCCTGTGGCTCGAGAAGCAGACCGAGCACTGGATCCGCTTCGGCCGCGCCGCCGCGGAGCAGATTCTCGATCGGCGGCGGCGTGTCCTGTCCTTTGCTCCGGGCAGCATCTTCGCCTTCGTGCGCTGGGCCGCCAACGACCACGGCACGGTCGCCTCGCGGATCGACATCCTGCGCGCCGTTCGGTCCAGCGAAGCCTGCGCAACGGTTCCCTATGTGCGCCCTGGTGCCGACATCCTGCTGCGGGCTTCGGGCTGGCCGAAGGTCAAGCACGTGCTGCAGATGATCGACATCGTCGAGGCGCTGGGCATCGATGCGGCCGATGCCGCACCGGACTACTGGCGCCACGTTCACAATCGTCTGTCAGTCGGCGAAGCGCTGCGACCCTACACCTTGGCGCGGCACAAGGCTTGGCTTCTCCGGCAGCGGATTGGCTCATGATCGGCCGAACACACACGCTCTTGGCCATGCTGGCCAGTGTTGGCTCCCTGTCGCTGACCTTCGGCAGGGCAGCACCTCCGCTCTACATGTGGAACGCCTCCGCCAGTGTGCCCGTGGGTCTCTACCGGCTGCAGTCGATCGACGAGCGGTACGTCTCCGAGCTCGTCGCCGTCATGCCGCCAGAACCGCTCGCGACCTTCCTCTCGGACGGCAACTACCTGCCGCGTGGCGTTCCCCTGTTGAAGCACGTCTTGGCGCTTCCCGGTCAGACTGTTTGCCGGGACGGCCTCACCGTCAGGGTTGATACGGTCGCGATGGGCGTGGCACGCGAGCGCGATGGACGTGGCCGACCGCTGCCCACCTGGCAGGGCTGCCGCGCCATCGGCTCCGGGGAACTCTTCCTGATGAACTGGCAATCGGCCGACTCGCTGGACGGCCGGTACTTCGGGCCGATCCCGGCATCCGCTGTCATCGGCCGCGCGCATCCGGTTTGGATCGAGAAGGAGGATTGACCATGCAGTGCACTCTCCCTCAAGAGGTCGCGCTCCTGTTCGCACGGTGCCGCGACTCTTCCTCTTTCCCGGCCAGGATCCAGCAAGCCGTTGTCCGCTCGGCCGTGTTGATGACTGAGATCCTGCTGATGTCCGTCGCGGCCGGACCTGGCGGAATGGCACGTGCCGAACCCGCCGCCGCGGTGTCGTCGAAGAGCACATCCGCCACCGATCCTTACGCGGCCTTCGTTCACGAAGCTGCAAAGCGATTTGGCCTGCCGGCATCCTGGATCAGCGCCGTGATGGCGATGGAAAGCGGCGGCGACGTGCTGGCGCTGTCGCCGCAAGGTGCCATGGGATTGATGCAGATCATGCCCGACACTTGGGCTGGCTTGCGTGCCAGTCACGGGCTCGGTGCCGACCCGTATGAGCCGCGCGACAACATCCTTGCCGGCGCGGCGTATCTGCGCGAGATGCACGACCGCTACGGCTCGCCAGGCTTCCTAGCTGCGTACAACGCAGGTCCTGCGCGTTACGACGAGTATCTGATGACGGGCCGTGAGCTGCCGACCGAGACCCAACTCTACGTCGCCATGCTCGCCCCGCTGATCAGGGAAGGGCAGGCCAATGGCATGGTTGCCGGCAGCCGCCGTGTCCTGTCGTGGCAAGAGTCGCCGCTGTTTGCGGCGCGTGATCAGGACAGTCGGGCAGCGATGTCGTCACTATCGGGAGCGTCACCAGACCGAACGTCGGACAGCCGTTCCGTTGCCGGCGCGTCCGGGCTGGCACCACAAACTGGCGGACTGTTTGTCCGTCGTGAGTACGCAAAGCGGCTGCCGTGATTTGAAGCGCCGACGATCGCAAGCGTTCGATCATTCGTGCAAACGTGCTTGTGCAGATGGTCGATCGGAGGCCCCTGAATCATGGACGGCAAGATAAAGCGGGTGGCCCCGCTGCCGTCGCTGCGCTCCTAAGGGCTTGTCTGCACGTTGTTTCTTGAGGGCGCGGCGACGGCTCTCCGCGATACGCATATGGCTCTTGAGGCACTTCTCTGTTTGTTTTCAAGGCTCCCAGCGCCGTCGCTTGAGGGCAAGCCACCCGCCGCTACGCTGGAACGACCTTTTCTACGCCACGCGGCGACGCGTGCGTTCTGGCGCTTGCAGGTCTTCGTGTAATTCCCAATCGTCATGCCATGGCGCGCGATGACGACGACTTCCGCCTCCGCCCCGGCAAGATCCGAGATCGGGGCGGCGCGCGGATCGGTGGACGCCGCGCCGGTGGTGTGCGCGGCCGCCCGTACAGCTTTGCCGGTCAGATCCAGCAGGCTATCCGGCGCGCCGGCGGCAATCCTTCCCGATTGAAGGGGGCCGGGAAGGGAAGCGGCCGATTCAACGCACGGGGCCGTGGCGCCGCGGTGGCTGCGGCGCTGAAGAGCCGGAATGCCTGGAGCCGGGAGGGTGGCGTCCGCACCCGCTCGCGGCGGGTCGCGGTCAAAGCTCGTGTCGTGAAGCTCAACCCACAGCGCGGCGCTGCCCCAGGGCGGCAGTTCGTCAGCGCCAAAGCCGTCGACGCGCATCTTCGCTATCTCCAGCGCGACGGCGTGACGAAGGATGGGGAGAAGGGCCAGGTCTATTCGGCCAGCCGGGATGACGAGGATGGTCGTGCATTTGTCGAACGGGGCCGTGAGGATCGCCACCAATTCCGCTTCATCGTGTCGGCGGAAGATGGGGCCGAGCTCTCGGACCTTCGCGCGACCACACGGGATCTGATGAAGCAGATGGAGACCGACCTTGGCACCCGGCTCGACTGGATCGCGGTCGATCACCACAACACCGGCCACCCTCATACCCATATCATCGTCCAGGGTGTCACCGATGACGGCAAGACCCTTAACATTGCGGGTGACTACATCGCTTATGGCATCCGGGAACGCGCGAGCGAGGCGGTGACGCGAGAACTGGGCCGCCAGTCCGAGCAGGAAGTGTCCCGCAGCCTGGCGCAGGAGGTCGATGCCGACCGCTTCACCCGGCTGGATCGCATGCTGATTGCCGAGCAGCGGAGCCGCAACGAGTTCGCCGATCTCAGACCGGACCGGGACACGCTCGACAGCCTGCGGCAGAACCGGGCGCTGCTGATCCAGCGGGCGCGCAAGCTGGAGCGCATGGGCTTGGCCACCGAGATGGAGCCCGGGCGATGGACGGTGTCGCCCAAGGCCGAGCCCGCCTTGCGGGAACTGGGCGAGCGCGGTGACATCATCAAGACCATGCACCGGGCACTGGATCGGGAAGGGCTGGCCGGCGCCCGCTCCATTGGGGGCTATGTCCTTCATCGAGAGAAGATGACCGAGCCGATCGTTGGCCGGGTGCTCGACAAGGGGCTGGGCGGTGACGAGATGGCCGAGCGGGCACGGCTGGTCATCGACGGCGTGGACGGCCGAGTCCATCACCTTGAGATGGATACAGCTCGAGCCGAGGATATCCAGCGCGGCATGATCGTGGCGGCGGGATCCGGCCAGGCCGGACCGCGTACCTCGGACCGGAACATCCTGGCGATTGCCGGCAAGGAGGGAATCTATCGGCCGGCCCGGCACCTAGAGCAGGCTGTCGGCGCCGTCGAGCGTCTGGGTGGCGATCCCGCTGCGTACGTCCGATCCCATGTGAGGCGCCTGGAGGCGCTGCGTCGGGCGGGTCATGTCGAGCGGATCGACGCCGACCAGTGGCGCATCCCGGCCGACTTGCCCGAGCGCGGGCAAGCCTACGACCTCGCGCGGGATCGCGCGGCGGGTCGGGTCACTGTGCTCTCGCCTTCGGGTCTTGAGCAGCAGATCGGTCACGACGGGGCAACATGGCTCGACCGTGAGCTGGTGTCTCGTCAGCGCACCGTCCTGGCAGACGAGGGGTTCGGTCGGGACGTGACGGCGGCACTGACCAGGCGCCAGCGGTGGCTGGCTGACAAGGGCTTTGCTACGGACCTCGGGGACGGTCGGATCCGGGCTTCCAGAGAAATGGTGAACAGGCTGGAGGGCCGCGACATCGACCGGACCGGACGGGCGCTCGCCGCCGAGCGGGGTCGGGAATGGCAGCCCGCTATTCCGGGCAACCACGTTTCCGGGACGCTGGTCGGTTCGACGCAGCTTTCGAGCGGACGGTTCGCCATGATCGACGACGGGCTCGGCTTCAGCCTGGTCCCGTGGCGGCCCGTCCTCGAGCAGCATGTCGGTCGTGTGGTGTCGGGCGTCGCCTTGCCCGGCGGGGATGTAAGCTGGTCTCTTGGACGAACTCGAGGACCGGGCCTCTGACACGCTGACCGGCCAGGGTGATCAGCGTCCGCCGGCCGGTAGTGGACCCTGTCGTGACGGAGCAGAAAATTGGGCATTCCACAGAACTTCATCAGCCTGCATCGCCATGAAGAGGAACTTAGACAGCAAAGTATTGCTGCGGTCGAGGCGTCACCGGACCTGTTGCTGCATGCAGAAGCGCTTGAAGGTGCGATGAACGCCCTCGACCATTTTACACGAGGCTACTCGACCGACGATCAAGACAAGCTGACCATCCAGCTCCTCGGCATACGTCTCTTCAACGCTTCAGCCTCGGCGTTGAAACTACTCCTGTCGGGATACTACCAAACCGCTGCGTCCCAGATGCGCGACGGCATCGAGACGGCAAACCTGATCGACTATTTCACCACCGATCCGAAGCTCGTGTCGCAATGGCGCGACGCGGACGACCAGGAGCGATGGAAGCGCTTCAAACCGGTCGCCGTGCGGACTGCTTCGGAAAGCGGGACGGCGCGAAAATGACCGAGAGGCGAGACGAGGTTTACAAAGTATTCAGCACCTACGCGAGCCACGCAAACCCGTAGGGATTCAGGTTGTTGCGCCCCACGCCGAATGGGCTTGCGCTGATCGGTCCATTCTTGAGCTGACTGCATTGACCGCTCTGTTCAGTGAGTTCGCGAAGAACAACGTGCCGTCTGCGATGCACTTAGTGCGCCACTTCCCCAATCGCACTCGCCTCGACTACCTCACAGCGATTGCCTTCCTGGAATTGAGTGACAGATGGTCTGCTCATTTCTATGCGACCCGTTATGAGCCGGAGAAGTTCGCGAAGTTGCGATCACAGGTGGACGATCGCTTTCCGTCACGCTGATCCTTGCAAACCGCCGCTGACTATTCGAGCGGCTGGTTCAATGTCCGCCGAATTGCACGCCAGGGCCGCCGCGTGGCCGCTCTGCGTCAGCCCGCTCTTGTACTGAAGGCGAGTGACGACCTGATCTTGCGTCGCCATGTCTGCGACCAAGATCCTCTGGGGGCAGGTGACCCTCGTTTTCGCGATCGTGCTCGTCACCTTGTGGGGGGCGACGCAATGGACGGCTTGGCGGCTGGGCTACCAGATGCAGCTCGGGCCGCCGTGGTTCGAACTCGTTGGCGTTCCTTTCTACGTCCCGCCCGCCTTCTTCTGGTGGTGGTACGCTTACGATGCCTATGCGCCTTCCATCTTCGTCGAAGGCGCCTTCATCGCTGCCTCGGGAGGATTGATCTCGATTGCCGTCGCAATCGGCATGTCGGTCTGGCGTGCCCGCGAGGCGAAGAACGTGGCGACCTATGGGTCGGCGCGTTGGGCGACGGCCCGCGAGGCGCGCCACGCGGGTCTCATCGGTCCAGACGGGGTGGTGCTGGGCAAGCTCGGCGCCGACTACCTGCGCCATGACGGACCGGAACACGTGCTCTGCTTCGCCCCAACTCGAAGTGGCAAGGGTGTAGGCCTGGTCGTGCCGACCTTGCTGACCTGGCCAGGCAGCTCGATTGTTCACGACATCAAGGGTGAGAACTGGGAGCTGACCTCGGGGTTCCGGTCACGGCATGGCCGGGTGCTGCTGTTCGATCCGACCAATGCGGAGTCGGCGGCGTACAATCCCTTGCTCGAGGTTCGCCGGGGCGAATGGGAAGTCCGCGACGTCCAGAACATCGCCGACGTTCTGGTCGACCCCGAAGGCGCGCTGGAGCGCCGAAACCATTGGGAAAAGACCAGTCACGCCCTGCTGGTCGGCGCGATCCTGCATGTCCTGTATGCTGGGCAGGACAAGACTCTCGCCGGCGTCGCCGCCTTTCTGTCCGACCCGAAGCGGCCGATCGAGACGACTCTCCGGGCGATGATGACTACGGCGCATCTCGGTGAGGCGGGCGTCCACCCGGTCATCGCCTCGGCGGCGCGGGAGCTGTTGAACAAGAGCGAGAACGAGCGCTCTGGTGTGCTCTCCACCGCCATGTCCTTCCTCGGCCTATACCGCGACCCCGTCGTGGCCCAGGTGACGCGCCGCTGCGACTGGCGCATCCGTGATCTCGTCGAAAACGACCGACCGACCACGTTGTACCTCGTCGTGCCACCGTCCGACATCAGCCGGACCAAGCCGCTGGTGCGGCTCGTGTTGAACCAGATCGGCCGCCGGCTGACCGAGGAACTCCATGCCAAGGGGCGGCGCCATCGGCTGCTGCTCATGCTGGACGAGTTTCCCGCACTGGGCCGCCTCGACTTCTTCGAATCGGCGCTCGCCTTCATGGCAGGCTATGGGTTGAAGAGCTTTCTCATCGCCCAGTCGCTCAATCAGATCGAGAAAGCGTATGGACCGAATAATGCCATCCTCGACAATTGCCACGTGCGCGTATGCTTCGCCACGAACGACGAGCGCACCGCCAAGCGCGTCTCGGATGCGCTCGGCACGGCAACCGAGATTCGTGATGCAAGGAACTACGCCGGCCATAGGCTCAGTCCATGGCTCGGCCATCTGATGGTCTCTCGGCAGGAGACGGCGCGACCTTTGCTGACACCTGGAGAGGTCATGCAGTTGCCGGCGACCGACGAGTTGGTGCTGGTTTCTGCCTGCCCACCGATCCGGGCCAGGAAAGCTCGGTACTACGAGGACCGGCGGCTGACGGAGCGTCTGCTGCCAGCGCCGAAGCCAGAACGGCCGAGAGCTTCCAGCATCGCCCTCGATGACTGGAGCGCGGCGCCTATTCCTCCAAGTCCGGCAGCAGGCGGGGAAGCAGCCGGCGTTCAGGAGGGGCAGCTCGTCGAAGATCCCGCCAATGGCGGGATTCGCCGGGAGCCGGAGCTTGCCGAGCATGAGGACATCGCACCCGAGCCGACAAAGCTGTTGCCGGAGTTTGAGTTTGCCGAGGATGACGCCGACGAAGACGCGGTGCGCGCGCGCCGGCTACGCGCGACCGCCCGGGGGCTCGCTCGACAAGCCGCGACGGATCCTGGCGCTGGGATTGATCTGTGAGTCGACAGATGCGCACCAAGCATACATTTCGTCTACCACCCGATGTCGCGCTCAAGCTGGCCGACTACGCTTCGCGCAAGCGCGTACCGCAGGCCCACATCGTGGAAACTGCCCTTACATCCTTCTTGTCGCCGGACGCTTCCGAGAGACTTGAAGGAGCGCTCGGCCGCCGCCTGGATCGGCTCGTTCGACAGGTCGAGCGTCTGGAGCGCAACGTCAGCATTTCCAACGAGGCGCTGGCGCTGTTCGTGCGGTTCTGGCTGACCGCGACGCCGCCTTTGCCAGACGCTGCGCAACCGGCTGCCCAGGCAAAAGGTCGGGAGCGCTACGAAGGCTATGTCGATGCGCTGGGCCGTCGCCTGGCCAAAGGCCGGACCCTGGCCGCGGAGATTTCTCAGGAGATCGAGCCGGAGGCGCAAACAGCAGTCGAGCAAAACACGCCGAGCTGAGCCGACCGCCGTTCGCCTGCCTTTGTACGCCAGGGCACTAGGCCCCCATCGAGCTTGTTGCGCCGACCCGTTTCATCCTTTTTCTAATCGACCCCATTCCAAGACCGCTGCTCGCACGGTCCTGCAATCGGGGTGACGATGACGGTCCATTCCTTCCAAGCTGAGGTGATCTCGCGCGGCGCGCGCATGCTGCGCACCGCCCTGGGACCGGCCATCGCCGAGTGGCTCGAGGATCCATCGGTCGTGGAGGTGATGCTCAATCCCGATGGCCGGCTCTGGATCGATCGGCTGTCGAGTGGTCTGGTCGAGACACAGGAGCGTCTCTCACCCGCCGAGGGCGAGCGCATCGTGCGGCTGGTCGCCCACCATGTCGGAGCCGAGGTTCATCCTCGCAGTCCTCGCGTCTCGGCGGAGCTGCCCGAGACGGGAGAGCGCTTCGAGGGACTGCTGCCGCCCGTCGTCGCGGCACCCTCCTTCGCGATCCGCAAGCCGGCGGTCGCCGTCTTCACCCTCGAGGAGTATGCCGCGGCCGGCATCATGACGGTCGGCCAGGCGACGGTCCTCCGCGAGGCTGTCGCGAAGCGCCGCAACATCCTCGTCGTGGGCGGAACCTCGACCGGCAAGACCACTCTCGCCAACGCGCTGCTCGCCGAAGTCGCCAAGACGTCGGACCGCGTCGTGCTGATCGAGGATACGCGCGAGCTGCAGTGTCGCGCACCCAACCTCGTGGCGTTGCGCACCAAGGATGGCGTGGCCTCCTTGTCCGAGCTGGTGCGGTCGTCGCTTCGGCTGCGGCCCGACCGCATCCCGATCGGCGAGGTGCGCGGCGCCGAAGCGCTCGATCTCCTCAAGGCCTGGGGCACCGGTCATCCCGGCGGCATCGGCACGATCCACGCCGGCACAGCCATCGGTGCGCTGCGCCGCTTGGAACAGCTCATCCAGGAAGCCGTCGTCACCGTGCCGCGTGCCTTGATCGCCGAGACCATCGACCTGATCGCCGTCCTCTCGGGCCGGGGTGTCTCCCGCCGGCTGGCCGAACTCGCCCGCGTCGATGGTCTCGATGCCAACTCCGACTACGCCCTCTCATCCGCAGGAGAATCTCAATGATCCGCTTTGCGACACGGCACGCCGTGTTGGCCGCCGCCACTTTGTCCTCGACGCTGCTGGTCTTCTCGTCGGCGGCCTATGCGGCGGGCTCCAGCATGCCGTGGGAGCAGCCTCTGCAGCAGGTCCTGCAATCTGTCGAAGGCCCGGTGGCCAAGATCGTCGCCGTGATCACCATCATCGTCACCGGTCTTACTCTGGCCTTCGGTGACACCTCCGGTGGCTTCCGCCGGCTGATCCAGATCGTGTTCGGCATCTCGATCGCCTTCGCCGCCTCGAGCTTCTTCCTGTCGTTCTTCTCCTTCGGCGGCGGAGCGCTGGTCTGATGGCGGGGTTCACCGAATACGCGCATGACGTTCCGGGCTATGCCGTCCCGATACACCGGGCGCTCACCGAGCAGATCCTGCTGGGCGGTGCGCCGCGCTCGATCGCCATCCTCAACGGCACCTTAGCGGCAGCACTCGGCCTCGGCTTGCGCCTCTGGCTGGTCGGCCTCGGCTTCTGGGTGATCGGCCATCTCGCCGCCGTGTGGGCGGCCAAGCGCGATCCTCAGTTCGTCGACGTGGTGCGCCGCCACCTGCGCATCCCCGGTCATCTGAGCGTCTGAGGGGCCGCCATGATGAATCTCGCCGAATATCGCCGAACCTCGACGAGGCTTGCTGATTTGCTGCCCTGGGCTGCGCTGGCCTGGGAGGGCGTTGTCCTCAACAAGGACGGCAGCTTCCAGCGGACCGCACGCTTCCGCGGGCCCGATCTCGACTCGGCGGTTCCGGCCGAACTGGTGGCCGTCGCCGGCCGGCTCAACAGTGCCTTCCGTCGGCTGGGGTCGGGCTGGGCGATCTTCGTCGAGGCGCAACGGCACGCTGTCGGCGCCTATCCGGCGGACCGCTTTCCCGATCCCGCATCCGCCCTGGTCGACGCCGAACGCAAGGCCGGATTCGAGGAGGCGGGCAGCCACTTCGAATCGAGCTACTTCCTCACCTTCGTCTACCTCCCGCCTGCTGAAGACACCGCCCGGGCTGAGCGCTGGCTTTATGAAGGAAGGAGCGGGAAGGGCGTCAATCCCCGCGAGGTCCTGCACGGCTTCATCGATCGCACCGACCGTGTCCTGCAGCTCATCGAAAGCTTCATGCCGGAATGCGCCTGGCTCGATGACAGGCAGACTCTGACCTATCTCCACTCGACCGTCTCAACCCGGAGCCAGCGCGTGCGGGTGCCCGAGACACCGATGTATCTCGATGCGCTCCTTGCCGACCAGCCGCTCACGGGCGGCCTGGAGCCACGTCTGGGCGATCAGCATTTGCGCATCCTGACCATCGTCGGCTTTCCGAGTGTCACGACGCCGGGCCTTCTCGACGACCTCAACCGCTTGGCCTTCGCCTATCGGTGGTCGACGCGGGCCATCCTGATGGACAAGACCGACGCGGCCCGGCTGCTGACCAAGATCCGGCGGCAGTGGTTTGCCAAGCGCAAGTCAGTTGCCGCCATCCTCAAGGAGGTGATGACCAACGAGGCGTCGGTGCTGGTCGACACCGACGCGGCCAACAAGGCGGCCGACGCCGACATGGCCCTGCAGGAGCTCGGGGCCGACCATGCCGGCCAAGCCTATGTGACGGCGACCATCGCCGTCTGGGATGCCGATCCACAGCTGGCCGCCGAGAAGCTGCGGCTGGTCGAGAAGGTGGTGCAGGGCCGCGATTTCACCGCAATGCCCGAGACGATCAACGCCGTCGACGCCTGGCTTGGCTCGCTGCCGGGCCATGTCTACGCCAACGTCCGGCAACCGCCGATCTCGACGCTCAATCTCGCCCACATGATCCCGCTGTCGGCGGTGTGGGCGGGGCCGGAACGGGATGAGCACTTCGGTGCCCCCCCCCTTGCTCTACGGCAAGACCGAAGGCTCCACCCCGTTCCGGTTTTCCCTTCATGTTGGCGACGTCGGGCACACGCTCGTGGTCGGGCCGACCGGTGCCGGCAAGTCGGTGCTGCTGGCGCTGATGGCGTTGCAGTTCCGCCGGTATCCGGGATCGCAGGTCTTCGCCTTCGACTTCGGCGGCTCGATCCGCGCGGCGACGCTCGCCATGGGCGGCGACTGGCACGATCTCGGCGGCGGCCTGACCGAAGGGGCGGCCGCCAGCGTCTCGCTGCAGCCGCTCGCCGGCATCGATCAGGTACCAGAGCGCGCCTGGGCGGCCGACTGGATCGTCGCCATCCTGCTGCGCGAGGGCATTGCGATCACGCCGGAGCTGAAGGAGCACCTGTGGACGGCGCTGACCTCGCTTGCCAGCGCCCCCGTGGGCGAGCGCACGATCACGGGTCTTGCCGTCCTGCTCCAGTCGAACCACCTCAAGCAGGCGCTGCGGCCGTTCTGCATCGGCGGCGCCTATGGCCGCCTGCTCGACGCGGAGCGCGAGCATCTGGGCGAGGGCTCGGTACAAGCCTTTGAGACCGAGGGCCTGATCGGCACGGGCGCCGCCGCAGCCGTTCTGGCCTACCTGTTCCATCGCCTGGAAGCCCGGTTCGACGGACGTCCGACCTTGCTGATCGTCGACGAGGGCTGGCTGGCGCTCGATGACGAGGGCTTTGCCGGCCAGCTACGCGAGTGGCTGAAGACTCTGCGCAAGAAGAACGCGTCCGTCGTGTTCGGCACGCAGTCCCTCTCCGACATCGACCGCTCGGCCATCGCGGCGGCCATCATCGAGAGCTGTCCGACCCGGCTGCTGCTGCCGAACGAGCGGGCGATCGAGCCGCAGATCACGGCGATCTACCGGCGCTTCGGCCTCAACGATCGCCAGATCGAGATCCTCGCGCGGGCAATGCCCAAGCGCGACTACTACTGCCAGTCCCGCCGCGGCAACCGCCTGTTCGAGCTCGGGCTCGGCGAGGTGGCGCTTGCCCTCACCGCCGCCTCGTCGAAGACCGACCAGGCCCTGATCGAACGCATCCTCGCCGAGCACGGCCGCGAGGGCTTCCTTGCCGGCTGGCTTGCAGCTCGCGGCGTCGCCTGGGCCGCAGACTTCATCCCCGACCTCAACACAGGAGAATCGTCATGACTTCCATTCGTCGCTTCGGCGTCACACTCGCGGCTACAGTCGCCATCGCGGGCACCGCGCTGCCGGCTGTCGCTCAGATGACGGTGTTCGACCCCAGCAACTACTCGCAGAACCTGCTGACGGCGGCGCGCACCCTGCAGCAGGTCAACAATCAGATTCTGTCGCTGCAGAACGAAGCGCAGATGCTGATGAACCAGGCGCGCCATCTCACGAGCCTGCCGTACTCCTCCCTGCAGCAACTGCAGCAGTCCATCGGCCGGACCCGGCAATTGCTCGGCCAGGCGCAGAACATCGCCTACGACGTTCAACAGATCGATCGGGCCTTTTCGACGACCTATGCGCCGGCGTCGGCGAACCAGTCGGATCAAGTGCTGATCGCCAATGCGCAAGCTCGTTGGCAGAACTCGGTGGCAGGTTTGCAGGATGCTCTGCGCGTCCAGGCGACGGTGGTGGGCAACCTCGACACCAATCGCACCGAGATGTCCGCTTTGGTCGACGCGAGCCAGGGCGCGGTTGGGGCGCTGGAGGCGGTGCAGGCGGGCAACCAGCTCCTCGCGCTGCAGGCACAACAGCTCGCGGATCTGACGGCAGCTATTGCCGCGCAGGGCCGGGCCCAGAGTCTCGAGGCGGCCGCGCGCGTCGCTGCCCAGGACCAGGCGAGGGAGCAGCTCCGGCGCTTCCTTGCGCCCAATCAGGGATATCAGCCCTCGATCGTCCGAATGTTCCACGAGTGAGCTGTCTGCAACCAGGCATGAAACGCGGGGTAAGGGCCGATGGGCGGCACAGGCGTCATCGACCGGTTCCTCGAAGTCTTTACCAGCTACATAGACAGCGGCTTCGGGCTGCTGGGCAGCGAAGTCGGCTTCCTGGCGGCCACGCTGGCCGCGATCGACTTGACGCTGGCCGCGCTGTTCTGGGCTTGGGGCCGGGACGAGGATGTCATCGCTCGGCTCGTCAAGAAGACTCTGTTCATCGGCGCCTTCGCCTACCTCATTGGCAACTGGAACAGCCTCGCCCGCATCGTGTTCGACAGCTTCGCGGGTTTGGGTCTGAAGGCTTCCGGCACTGGTCTGTCGGCGGCGGACTTTTTGCGTCCCGGCCGCGTCGCCCAGGTCGGTCTCGATGCCGGACGGCCCATCCTCGACTCCATCTCCGGACTGATGGGCTACATCAGCTTCTTCGAGAACTTCATCCAGATCGCGGTGCTTCTGTTCGCCTGGGTCGTGGTGCTGCTCGCCTTCTTCATTCTCGCCGTCCAGCTCTTCATCACCCTGATCGAGTTCAAGCTGACGACCCTTGCCGGCTTCGTGCTGATCCCGTTCGGACTCTTCACCAAGACTGCCTTCCTGGCCGAGCGCGTGCTGGGCAACGTCGTGTCCTCGGGCGTGAAGGTCCTGGTGCTGGCTGTCATCGTCGGCATCGGCTCGACCTTGTTCTCGCAGTTCACCTCGGGATCAGGCGGTGCACAGCCTTCCATCGAGGATGCCATGGCGCTGGTGCTCGCCTCGCTGGCGTTGCTGGGGCTGGGCATCTTCGGACCGGGCATCGCCAACGGCATCGTCTCGGGCGGGCCGCAGCTCGGCGCCGGCGCCGCCGTGGGAACGGGCTTGGCGGCTGGCGGCCTTGGTGTCGCAGCAGGCGCCATCGCCGCAGGTGGTGCGAGCGCCGCGGCCGGTGTGGCGCGCGGCTCCGCCGCGCTGGCTGGCGGGGCAACAGCCGCCTATCGCGGCGGTGGCCTGTCCGGTGTGACCATGACTGGAGCCTCTGCTGTCGGCAGTCCGCTGCGTCGGGCTGGTTCCAGCCTCGCAACCAACTTTGAAGCGGGCGGTCGTGCCGCAGCCGGCGGTTCAGACACTGGCACCGCGCCGGAACCGGGCGACACACCGCCCGCCTGGGCGCAGCGCATGCGGCGGAGCCAGGCCGCCAGTCATGGCGCCTCAGCCGCCATCCACGCCGTCCGCTCCGGCGATCACGGCGGCGGCGGATCCTCCATTGATCTCTCCGAAGGAAACCGTTGATGTTCAAGCGTTCTTCCGTGCGCTACGGCCACTCACCCGCACCTGAAACGCCCTATCAGAAGGCCGCACAGGTCTGGGATGACCGGATCGGTTCTGCCCGCGTTCAGGCGAAGAACTGGCGCCTGATGGCGTTCGGCTGCCTGGTGCTGGCGGCCGGTCTCGCCGCTGGCCTCATCTGGCAGGCGGGGCGTGGCACCATCACGCCCTGGGTCGTCCAGGTCGACAAGCTCGGCCAGCGCAGGCGATCGCGCCGGCCGACGCTTCCTATCGGCCGACCGATCCGCAGATCGCCTTCCATCTGGCGCGTTTCATCGAGGATGTGCGCGGCCTGCCGTCTGACGCGGTCGTGCTGCGCCAAGGCTGGTTGCGCGCCTACGAGTTCACCACCGATCGCGGTGCCGCGGCGCTCAATGACTATGCGCGCCGCACCGACCCCTTCGCCAAGCTGGGCAAGATGCAGATCTCCGTCGAGGTCTCGAGCGTCATCAGGGCGTCGCCGGAAAGTTTTCGGGTGGCGTGGACCGAGCGCCGATACGAAAACGGCCAGCTTGCCGCCACCGAGCGGTGGACCGCCATCCTCACCATCGTGATCGAGACGCCGCGCAATGCCGATCGCCTGCGCAAGAATCCACTCGGCGTCTTCGTCAACGCCATCAACTGGTCGAAGGAGCTCGCACAATGAGGCAAGTAAGAAAGAGGCAAGCCATGAGGCCGGCCTTACTTCTCTCGCTGCTGGCGACTACCGGATGCGCATCGACCAAGCCGCCGCAAATCAGCTACGACGAGAACGTGCCGCCGCTTCCCGTCTCATCGGCGCCGGCTGAACATCAGCCGCGGCCACTGCACGTTCCGCCGCCCTGGACACCCTCACGCGGGGGCGCGGCAGATGCGAAGGGGCCGATCGCTCGCGTCGAGGCCGCCAATGGCGCCGCGCGCATCGAGCCGCGCCGTGAGGGCTACTTCAACGCCGTGCAGGTGTTCCCTTACAGCCCAGGCGGCCTCTATCAGGTCTACGTCGCTCCGGGACAGGTCACCGACATCGCCCTCGAGCCGGGCGAGCAGCTCACCGGCTCGGGGCCGGTCGCTGCGGGCGATACCGTGCGCTGGATCATTGGCGATACCGAAAGCGGCAACGGCGACACGCGGCGCGTGCACATCCTGGTCAAGCCGACCCGACCTGCTATAGAGACCAACCTCATCGTCAACACTGACCGGCGCACCTATCTGATCGAATTGCGTGCACACGACCGGCCCTACATGCCCTCGGTGGCCTGGTTCTATCCCGAGAGCCGAGGCAAGAGTCTCCGTGCCTTGCCGCCGGTGCCAGTTCTCCCAGAAATCGCCCTGCGCCGTTACCGCTATGCGATCGAAGGCGACTTACCGCCCTGGCGGCCCGTCAACGCCTATGACGACGGCCGCAAGGTCTACATCGAGTTCTCGCCGGGCATCGTCCAGGGCGAGATGCCGCCGCTCTTCATCGTCGGTCCCGACGGTAAGCCGGAACTCGTCAACTCGCGCACATTCGGCAACGTTCTGATCGTCGACCGGCTGTTCGCCGCGGCTGAGCTGCGGCTCGGCGGCGAGAGCCAGGAGACAGTCCGGATCGTGCGCACGGACGGCAGGCCGCGATGACGGACCAATCGCAGTCTGCTTCTTCGCTCCCTGGGCCCGCACGTGCCTTCAGGCTGCGGCCGGAGGGGCCACGCGTTACCCGCCTGTCGCGTAATGTCCTGATCGGCGGCACGGCGCTTGCTGCTATCGTGACTTGCGGGGCTGTGCTGTGGGCCTTGCAGGGTGATCGGCTACGCGGCGTCGCGCCCCAGGAGCTCTATACGACGGACCGCCGCAGCGTGGCCGATGGACTTGCCGCTTTACCCCGCGACTATGTCGGCGTTCGGCGCGACGCACTGCCGCTCGGCCCGCCCCTGCCGGGCGATCTCGGGCGGCCGATCGTGGCGGCCCAGGGTCAAGCTGCTGCATCAATGCCGGATCCCGAGATACAGCGCCGCGCGCAGGAAACGGAAGCGGCCCGCGTCAGCCGCCTGTTCGCCACCACCAACCGCCCGCAGGCGGCATCGGCCGCGGGGCCAGCAGCTCGAGCATCGGGGGGAGGGGCCCCGTCGTCGCTCGACGAAGCCTCCATCCAGAACGGGCAGGATCGGAAGCTTGCGTTCCTGAACGCGCCGGTCGACCGTCGCACCACCAGTCCCGATCGTCTGGTGCTACCGGCGTCCCCTTACGTCCTGCAGGCCGGCGCCATCATCTCGGCGGCCCTGATCACCGGTCTACGCTCCGACCTTCCGGGGCAGATTGCCGCTCAGGTAACTGAGAACGTTTACGACACGCCCACCGGCCGATCGCTGCTGATTCCCCAAGGAGCTCGGTTGATTGGTGTCTACAACAGCCAAGTCTCATTCGGGCAGTCGCGTCTCCTATTGGTCTGGACACGGCTGATCCTGCCCAATGGCTATTCGATCGTGCTCGAGCGCCAGCCCGGTGCAGACGCCTCGGGGCAAGCTGGGCTCGAGGACGGGGTTGATCATCATTGGGGATCTCTGTTCAAGGCAGCGTTGCTCTCGACCATCCTGGCGGTCGGCACCGAGGTTGGATCAGACCAGAACGACAGCGACATCATCCGCGCCTTGCGCCGTGGCACCGGCGACACGCTTAACCAAGCCGGCCAGCAGGTCGTTCGCCGCAATCTCAACATCCAGCCGACGTTGACCATCCGGCCCGGCTATCCGGTCCGCGTCATCGTCACCCGCGATCTCGTGCTGCATCCTTATGGCGGATAGAGGCAACTCATGGCCAAGCTGAAGCTCAGCGCGATCCCCGACGACAAGCCGGTCAAGCTCGCGATTGAAGTCCCGGCACCTGTTCATCGTGACCTTGTCGCCTATGCCGAGGCGCTCGGACGTGAGACCGGCCAGTCGGTCGATCCCGCCAGGCTCGTGGTCCCGATGCTGGCGCGCTTCATGGCGACCGACCGGGCTTTTGCCACGATTCGCAGAGCGCGCAACAGCATTGCACCGCCCGAGCGATCGGAATGTTAGTTGCCTACGGTCTGAGGGTGATCCTTGCGTAGCATTTCGAGGAAGCGCGCGAGGGCGGGATTGCTGTTTTCATGCTCCCAGCATGCGGTAAAGGCGATATAGCTCGGCCCTGCGGCGTCGCGCACCGCGCGAAAGATCACCCCGGGACAGGCAAAGCCAGTCCAGGACTCGCACTGGATGCTGACTTTCTGCAGTACCTCCAGCATAGCGAGGATGCTATCATGAGCAACACTCCAGCATGTGACGTCCACCGCTTCTCCGGGCGCTGCAAGCTTCTGCACTATGACGCCGTGCAGGTCTAATCCTGGGTCTCGCCGACTGAGCAGGAATGCCTCTCCCTTGAGGTCGGGCCAATAGATCGTCTCGTTGCCTGTCAGACGATGACCTGCAGGAAGCGCTACGAAGATCCGTTCGGACCATAGAAACATCGAGGGACCGTCGTGCGCCTTGCTTTCGCCGGCGACGACGACGATATCGATGTCCCCCATTGCTAGGCCGGCGAGCAGTCTCGCACGGGCATGTTCCACCACTTGAAATTCGACGTCCGGGAATGCCCGGAGGTATTCGGCCAGCAGCGCCCGGAACCTGTTGGCTGAAAGCGGCGTGCAGGTGCCGATCGTGATGCCTCCAGCTTCGCCGCGACCGGTGGACTGAGCTACCGATGCCATGCGATCCATCTGCTCCAGCAGACGTCGCGATCTTCGCACGATCTCGCTACCCGTCACTGTGGCACGCACGCCGCCGCTCGAACGCTCGAACAGCTGCACGCCCAGCTGCTTTTCCAGTTGCCGGATATGGCGGCTGAGTGTCGATTGCTTAGTGCCGAGTGCTGCCGCCGCTCGCCGCAGACTTCCGTGCTCTGCTGCTGCGATGACGGTGCGCAGATACCTGGGCTCGATCCCCATGATGTGCTCCAGAAGCAGCCCTCGGCGGGGCGTCAACTCAGAGTCTTTGACCGACGGCTGAGGCAGGCGGCGTTAGGCAAAGCGGAGCGATTGGGCCGCCAACGCGGTCACCAGGCACCACAAAGGGGGGGCCCTTGAGTTGGCCCGCGGCACGGATTCGACCGAGACTGCCAGCCGAGATATCGAGATGGCCAGCTACCGCAAGCGAACGGCCGATCGCCTTCGGCTCACCTAGCTCGTCAACGCAGGTGCCATGGCTGTCGCTCGTGATGAGTTGCATCATGGTGGCCTCCTTGAGGAAGATGTCTCGCTATATCGAGGCGAATAGTCTTTCTGTGACCCTGCAAAAGTGAGCAGGGTCGCCGCCCAGCGAGCCGCCATTGCTAAACACCAGCCTGCATACTTGGTCGCTAATCCAGAATGACTTTTGACGCCTTCGCGATGGGTGCCCATTTAGCAAGTTCCGACTTAAGGAAGTTCGCGGCCTCCTTGGCGGACCCGCCTTTAACGTCGACGCTGGACTGGGCGAGTCGTTCTTTCACGTTCGGATTGCTGATGACGGCATTCACAGCAGCGTTCGCTGCCTCGACGATTTCGGGGCCCAGGTTCGGAGCGCCGACAAGCATCGTCCAGCTAAGGATCTCGAACATCGGCAAGCCCGCCTCAGCCGTCGTCGGGATGGAGGGAAGGGAGGCCGAACGTGCTGGTGATGTCACCGCCAGCGCCCGCACCGATCCCGATTCCACCTGGGGCAGGGCCGTCGGGATGTTGTCGAAGAGAACTTGGACACGGCCGGCGATCAGGTCCTGGAGCGCCGGGCTGCCGCCGCGATAAGGGACGTGTGTAAGGTCGCAGCCCGTCAGTTCGTTGAACCAAAGCCCCGCAAGATGCCCGAGCGACCCGCTGCCCGGTGAAGCGAAGTAGTAGGCGCCAGGGTCCTTCTTCGCCTTCGTCTGCAGATCGGCCAGGGTCGTGCCGACCGCTGGGTTGGCGAAGATCGCCATGGCCGTGGTCGCGATCGTCGCGATCGGGGTGAAGTCGACCGCGGGTTGGTAAGGGGGGCGGCGCATCAGGGCGGGTGCGATCGCATGGGTCGAGACCGTTGCTATGCCCATCGTGTAGCCATCGTTTGAGGCTTTCGCGACCGCATCTGCACCCAGCGTACCCCCGGCGCCGGTCTTGTTCTCCACCACGATCTGCTGCCCAAGCTTTCCCGACATGGGGGGCGCGAAGATC
The DNA here is from genome assembly GCA_016699855.1 of Rhodospirillales bacterium. Classification (NCBI taxonomy): domain Bacteria; kingdom Pseudomonadati; phylum Pseudomonadota; class Alphaproteobacteria; order Rhodospirillales; species Rhodospirillales bacterium. The sequence continues at coordinate 1,343,405 of CP064988.1, read as the reverse complement.
CGCGCGACGAAGTCGGTGGTGCCTCCAGCCGAGAACGGCACGACCAGCTTGATGGGACGTCGTGGCCACGAGTCCTGTCCTGAGGCGGCTCCCGGTACGGCCCAAGCGGCGGCCGATCCCTTGATCAGATGACGACGGACTAGGCGTGGCGGGCGCATGCGTTCTTCTCCCAGTTGGAAGAAGTAGACATCTATACGTATATATTAATAAGTCAAGCAGTCGAGATGGGCCGTCAGGTGAACTGGCCTTGCGGCGAGGGCGGCTTCCTCAGCCTGGTGCCGCACAGCTCGCCTGCTTTCTCCAGGATCGGATGAGCGGTCGACGTAATCAGCGAGTGGATGTGGCGCAGCTCTCGCAGGACGTCGAGATGAATTGAGCTCGAGTCTAGTGTTTCCGGTACCTGGTTGCTCAGCCGTTGCAGGTGATTGTCGACAGTGCGGCGCTCGATGGCCCGGAAGGCGGCCTCGTTCTCCAGCATCTCGCGGGCAGTTCGAATGTCTTCGGTGAGAAAGAGCGTTGTCGAGAGACTGAGCTGGCGCAGGACCTCAGCCTCCAGTTCCTGAAGTTCGGCAAATCCCGCAGCAGAGAAGCTGATCTGGCGCCGGATCTTCTTCAGCGCGATACGCAGGAGGCCGCGCGACGCGACGTCGCCGACGTGCTCGAGCATGGTCGCGAAGCCGATCACGATGCCGTATCGGCGGCTTTCCTCCTCGCCGGCGCCTTCCCAGGCCAACTGCGCCAGGTAGAGCTTCACCGCCTCATGCAGCGCATCGAGCCCTTTGTCCTGCCGCCGCACCTCCTTCACGCTCGCTTCGCTGCCGTTCTCGAAGTTAACAAATGCCGTCTTCAGCATGACTTCGATGATGTCGCACATGCGCAGGGCCTCCCGGGAGGCTCCGGCGAGCGAGGTCGCGAGGGAGTCAGCTCTACCGGCCGCGGGGAGATGGCGAGGCTTGCCGACCTCGTCCCCGGGGGGCGGATCCGGAACGAGCTTGGACAGGATCCTGGCCGTTATATTGAGGGCCGGTGCGAAGACAGCTGACACCACGACATTGAACAGGATGTGGAGAAACGTCGCCTGATGGGCAACATCCGGCGCTACGTCGGACATGAGCCGGCTGATCGGCGGCAGCAGCGACAATCCCAGCGCAACGCCCGCAAGCTTGAAGACGAGGTTGCCGAGCGGTACGCGCCGCTCCTCTGCACTTGCCCCGAAGGTGGCCGTGATGGCAGGCCACGAACCTCCAAGATTGACTCCGAGAACCAGGGGCAGTGCGATCTCGGGCGTCAGCGTACCGTTTGCCGCGAACGAGACGATGAAGAGCATCGTGGCCAAGCTCGAGTGCGCGGCCCAGGTAAGCACCGCGCCGATCAGAACGAGCAGGATCGGCTCATCCGACACCGACAGCAGGACCGACGACAGGTAGGGCGAGGCGCGCAACGGGACCGAAATCTCGCCAATGACCCGGAGCGACAGCAGCATGAGGCCGAGGCCGACCAGGGCCTGGCCAGCATCCCGCACCTTGGGCTGGCGATCCCGGCTTGCGGCAAGGAACCCCAGCACGCAGAAGACCGGCCAGAGAGCCGACAAGCGCAACGATAGGAGCTGGGCGACCACGCTTGCCGCGACGTCGGCCCCTAGAACGATCGCCAGAGCAGCGGGAAGGACCAGGATGCGACGGCGAACGAGCGCCGCGGCGATTAGCGACGTAGCGGTCGTGCTTTGCACGAGTAACGTGATCAGGAAGCCCACCGCGAACGCGGTACTGTGTCGGGCGCCGGTCTGTCCGAGAACCCGGCGGAGGTCGGCTCCCCAGGCCCGGAGAATGCCCTCACGGACGGCGCGCATGCCCCACAGCAGCACGACGATGCAGCCGGCAAGTGCCAGGACACCCTCGATCGGCGAGGCCGGGCTCATGCTGCGCTCCCGGGCCGTGCTAGCTCGCGAGCATGAGTTCCGGGCTCACGAAGTCCGTGCTCCGGGAGAGGCCATGCGCCACCCCAGGATGGGTGAGCTTGCCGTCGCACACGTTCAATCCGGCGAGGAGGTTGAGGTCCGAAAGCAGTGCTTGCCGCCAGCCTTTATCCGCGATGGCCAGGACGAAGGGCAGAGTGGCGTTCGTGAGTGCGATGGTCGAGGAGCGCGCCACGGCGCCCGGCATGTTGGTCACGCAGTAGTGGATGATGCCGTCCTCGACATACACCGGGTCTGCGTGCGTGGTCGGGCGGGAGGTCTCGAAACATCCGCCCTGGTCGATCGAGATGTCGACGACGACCGAGCCGGGGCGCATTTTCGGAAGAATTTGCCGGGACAGCACTCGCGGCGCCGGCGCTCCGGGGACCAGCACCGCACCGACGACAATGTCGCTGTGAAGGACCGCGCCCTCGATCCCGGTTGGTGTGGCGACGAGCGTCTTGATGCGTCCGTCGTAGGCTTCGTCGATTCCCCGCAGCTTCGAGATCGACCGGTCGAGCACGGTCACCTCTGCGCCCATGCCGAACGCGACGCGAGCGGCGTTGGATCCGGAAACGCCGGCGCCAATAATCACGACACGTCCCGGCGGCACGCCCGCAATTCCACCGAGAAGCACGCCGCTTCCGCCACGGGCCTTTTCCAGGAAAGCGGCACCCGCCTGGATCGAGAGCTTGCCCGCAATCTCGCTCATAGGGGCCAGGAGCGGCAGGCCTCCCGCCGAATCCGTGATGGTCTCATAGGCGATCGCGACACTGCCCGACTGCATCAGGAGCGCTGTCTGCTTCGCCGATGCCGCCAGATGCAGGTAGGTGAAGAGAACTTGGCCGGGCCTGAGCATTGCGCACTCTTCGTCAAGCGGCTCCTTGACCTTCACGATCATGTCGGCCGCGTCGAAGATCGTGCGCGCGGTCGGTTTCAGGTGAGCGCCAGCAGCAACGTATTCCTGGTCGGTGAAGCCCGAGCCCGCGCCGGCGCCTTGTTGGACGAGGACCTGGTGGCCTGCCTGCACCAATTCGCGAGCTCCTGCCGGTGTCAGCGCAATCCGGTACTCGTGCGTTTTGATTTCCGTGGGGACACCGACCAGCATTGTGACGCTCCTGTCCTGCAGTGGCCCGCAACGGCGCAAAACGCACCCGCAGACCTCAAGAGAACGTCTATACGTCTATACGATAAGAGGCGGCAAGCTCATTTTGAGGGAACTGCCGGGCAACCCGCCATCAAGGTTCGAAGACCAACTGCACCCGTTCGCCGGAGAAGCGAACCTCGTGATAGACGATCGGCACGTCTCGGCCGTCTACATCGACGCTCTCGGCGACGAGGATGGGCCGTGTCTGCGGCTGCTTCAGATGCTCGGCATCGGCTGCCGAGGGCATACGCGTCGTCACCCTCGTGACCCGCCGCGTGTAGTCGTTGATCCCGAACTTGCGCAGCACTTTCGTCATCGATTGTAGGGACTCGTAGGCTTCGATGAAGCCGGGGAAGCGCGCCGCCGGAAGATAGTTGGTCGAGACGCTGATTGGCCTGCCGTCGGCCTCGCCGATCGTCTCGAGCATGATCAGCCGACTGTTCGCTCCGAGCTTCAGGGCCTTGTTGACGTCGGCCATGCCCGCGACCTCCAGGCCCCGGAGGATGCGGTGGCCCGGTTCTTTGTGGTGGCGGAGGATATTGGCGCTGAAGCGGGTACGCTTGCCGATCGCATAGTCGATCACGCCTTCCTCGACGAAGGTCCCGTGGCCCCGCTGAATCCTCAGAATCCCCTTGCTCACCAGGGCCGCTACGGCCCGGCGAACCGTGTGCCGATTCACGCCGAAGCGCTCTGCGATCTCCGTTTCATTAGGGATACGCTCACCGGGTCCTGGCTTGCCCGTCGAAATCTCCTTGAACAGGGTCTGCTCGATCTGATGCCACACCGCAACGCCAGGTTCCCGACCGATCTCCATCTCGTCCGACTCCGACCAAAATTTGCGAGTCTTTCCTCTTTACTCCTCCAAAACGGTTTGACATAGTCATACAGACGTCTATACGTCTGTGGAGATGTCGATGACCGATCCCGTTACCGCCGCCGTCGCTTCCCGCCAGCGCTGGACAGGCATTCTGGCCCGGGCCAGGACCGAAGACCTGGAAAGCGCCTGGCGTGCGCTTCCCACGAAGCCCGCTTACGAATTCCTCCGTCGCCCGGAGGCCGGCCTGGTCGTCCTGCGCGGCCGCGCGGGCGGGAGCGGCGGCCAGTTCAACCTCGGCGAGGCCACCGTCTCGCGCTGTGCCGTCCAGCTCCCGGGCTCCGCCTCGGGTGTCGGCTATGTGCTGGGCCGTGACCTCCGCCATGCCGAGCTGGCGGCCGTGTTCGACGCCCTGCTGCAGGATGAGAAGATCGGCGCCCAGCTCGAGAGCAATGTCATCGGGCCGCTCGCGGCAGCCCAGGCGGAAGCCCGCCAGGCCGTCGCCCGCCGCAGCGCCGACACGAAGGTCAACTTCTTCACTATGGTCCGGGGGATGAGCTGATGACCGTCACCGCTGAACGATCGGCCGCCCTCGTGAACGGGCATGCCGCCAACCTCGTGCCGCCCGGCTTCGCCGATCCTGTCCTCGACAGCCAGGCGGCTTTCCGCAGCATCATGGACGCTTCGGCGCGGCCCGGCACGATCGTCGACGCCGGCAGCAACCTGCCGGCCTTCGACGGCATCGATCCAGCGGCCCTCTGCTTTCTGATGGCGCTCTGCGACCACGAGACGTCCCTCTGGCTCGGCAGCGACCGCGATCACGCGGCGGTCTTCCGCTATCTCAAGTTTCATACCGGTGCCGGAGCGGCGCGCCGTCCAGCGGACGCCCACTTCGCGCTGATCACCGAGCCCGGCCACCTGCCGCCGCTGGTGACCTTCGCGACCGGCGACCCGGAATTCCCCGAGCGTTCGGCGACCATCCTGATCCAAGTCCCTGACCTCACGTCCGGCCTGCCGCTTCGGATCGCAGCACCGGGTATTCGCGACAAGATCACGATCAATGTCGCGGGCCTCGACCTGCGGTTCTGGTCGGCGTTCGCCGCCAACCGGGGCCTCTATCCGTGCGGCGTCGATGTGATCCTGACCGCGAGGGAGCGCCTGATGGCGCTTCCGCGGTCCGTCATCGTGGAGCTCTGACCATGTACGTCGCAGTCAAAGGCGGAGAGAAGGCCATCCTCAGCGCGCACCGGCTCCTGGCCGAGAAGCGGCGCGGCAATCCCGAAACCCCGGAGGTCTCGCTGGCCCAGATCTCGGACCAGCTGGGCTTCGCTGTGGACAGGGTCATGACGGAGGGCTCGGTCTATGACCGCGAGCTCGCTGCCCTGGCGATCAAGCAGGCCCAGGGCGACCTGGTCGAGGCGATCTTCCTCCTGCGTGCCTACCGCACGACCCTCCCGCGGTTCGGATTCACGCAGGCTCTCGACACGGCGGCGATGCGCGTCCATCGCCGCGTGTCCGCAACGTTTAAGGACGTGCCCGGTGGCCAGATCCTGGGCCCGACATTCGACTACACGCACCGGCTCCTCGACTTCGCCCTCGGCCAGCCGGAGCAAGACCGCCCGCCCACGGCCGATACCGATTTGACGGCGACGTCCGCAGGCGCCGGTGTTGAGCCCGAGACGGTTCCCCGTGTCGTCGACATCCTCAACCGCGAAGGGCTCATCGAGGAATTCCTCCCCGCTGCCAATGACGGCGAGGAGGTCGGCGACCTCACCCGCGATCCTCTCGAGTTTCCGGCCGCCCGCGACATCCGCCTGCAGAATCTCGCCCGCGGCGATGAAGGCTTCCTCCTCGCGCTTGGGTACTCGACGCAGCGCGGCTACGGCAACAATCACCCCTTCGCCGGTGAGATCCGCGTCGGCGACGTCAACGTCGAGATCGTGCCCGACGAGCTCGGCTTCCCGATATCGATCGGGGACGTCGTCCTCACCGAATGCGAGATGATCAACCAGTTCAAGGGCTCCGAGCAGAAGCCGCCCCAATTCACCCGCGGGTACGGTCTCGCCTTCGGCTACAGCGAGCGTAAGGCGATGGCGATGTCCTTGGTCGATCGAGCGCTGCGTGCCACTGACCTCGGTGAGGCCGCGGCGGCTCCGGCCCAGGATCCGGAGTTCGTCCTCTACCACTCCGACAATGTCGAGGCCTCGGGGTTCGTTCAGCACCTCAAGTTGCCTCACTACGTCGACTTCCAGGCCGAACTCGTACTCGTGCGCGCACTGCGCAAGGAGCGGGAGCGCCGGCTGGCGAAGCGCGAGGCCGCCGAATGAGGGAGAGAGCGATGAAGCAGGACGCAGGGTCTAACACCGCACGGCTGCAGGCTGGCTACAACTTCGCGTACTTGGACGAACAGACCAAGCGGGCGATCCGCCGGACCATCCTCAAGGCGATTGCGGTGCCGGGGTATCAGGCCCCCTTTGGCAGCCGGGAGATGCCGCTGCCCTACGGCTGGGGCACCGGCGGTATCCAGGTTACCTCCGCCGTCATCGGTCCTGCGGACACCCTCAAGGTGATCGATCAGGGCGCCGACGACACCACGAATGCCGTCTCCATCCGACGCTTCTTTGCCCTGGTCGCCGGCGTTGGCACGACCGAGCACACGGCCGATGCCACGATCATCCAGACGCGGCACCGGATCCCGGAGGCCCCGCTAAAGGAAGGCCAGATCCTCATCTATCAGGTGCCGATGCCGGAGCCAATGCGCCGGCTTGAAGCCCGCGAGACCGAGACGCGCAAGATGCACGCGCTGCAGGAATACGGCCTGATCCACGTCAAGCTCTACGAGGACATCGCGCGGTTCGGCAAGATCGCCACGACCTACAACTATCCGGTGATGGTCAACGGCCGGTATGTGATGGCGCCTTCGCCCATCCCGAAGTTCGACAACCCCAAGCTCCACATGAGCGCGGCGCTCCAGATCTTCGTCGCCGGGCGGGAGAAGCGCATCTACTGCATCCCGCCCTTCACCGAGGTGCGTAGTCTCGATTTCGAGGATCACCCGTTCGAGATCGAGAAGTGGGACCAACCCTGCGCGCTGTGTGGCTCGACCGACAGCTACCTCGACGAGGTGATCGCCGACGACACCGGCCGGCGCATCTATCTCTGCTCGGACAGCGACTATTGCGAGGACCGGCGCCGACACGGGCACAAGGGCGCCGATCCCGACTTCTTCGAAGCCGATGTGAGTGGGAACTCCAAGCCATGAACGCGACCGTCGCCATCTCTCCCGATCCATTGCTCCGGGCCACCTCGGTCACCAAGGCGTATGGCGCGCGCCTCGCGTGCAGCGACGTCTCCCTCGACCTGTGGCCGGGCGAAGTGCTGTGCGTCGTGGGCGAATCGGGGTCGGGCAAGACGACCCTGCTCAGCTGCCTGTCGGGTCGCGCGCAACTCACCAGCGGCACCGTCGAATACAACACTCGGATGGGCGGACTCACGGACTTGGCGACGATGTCGGAGGCTGAGCGGCGCATGCTAATGCGCACCGACTGGGGAATCGTGCACCAGAACCCGCGGGACGGACTGCGCATCGGCGTCTCGGCCGGCGCCAATGTTGGGGAGCGGCTGATGGCCATCGGCTCGCGCCACTACGGCAACATCCGCAGCGAGGCGATCGACTGGCTGTCGCGGGTCGAGGTCGACATCGACCGCATCGACGATCTCCCGAGCTCGTTCTCGGGCGGCATGCAGCAGCGCCTTCAGATCGCCCGCAACCTGGTGACCAAGCCCCGCCTAGTGTTCATGGACGAGCCGACGGGCGGCCTCGATGTCTCGGTCCAGGCGCGGTTGCTCGATCTCCTGCGCACCCTGGTCGGCGAGCTGGGTCTCGCGGCGGTGATCGTCACGCACGACCTGGCCGTGGCGCGCCTTCTCGCACACCGGCTGATCGTCATGTATCGCGGCGAGGTGGTCGAAAGCGGACTGACCGACCAGGTGCTCGACGATCCGCACCACGCTTACACGCAGTTGCTCGTGTCCTCGATCCTGTTGCCCTGAGGGAGCTCGCCATGTCCGTAGACAACACGATGATCAAGGTGACCGACCTCCAGAAGGTATTTCACCTCCATAACCAGGGCAACATCCGCATCAACGCGCTCGCCGGCGCCTCGCTGACGGTCGGCAAGGGCGAGTGCGTCGTCCTCAACGGGCCCTCGGGCAGCGGCAAGTCCACCCTGCTTCGCTCGATGTACGCCAACTACAAGGCCGACTCGGGCGAGATCCTCATCCGCCACGACGACAGATGGGTGGATATGGTCTCCTCGCCGCCGCAGAAAATCCTCGACGTCCGCCGCAAGACCGTGGGCTATGTGAGCCAGTTCCTGCGCGTGATCCCGCGCGTGTCAACGGTCGACGTCGTGAGCGAGCCGCTGTGGCTGATGGGCGAGGACCGCGAGCGGGCGCGCGACAAGGCGCGCGAGCTCCTGTCGCGCCTCAACATCCCTGAGCGCCTGTGGTCGCTGGCGCCCGCCACCTTCTCGGGCGGCGAGCAGCAGCGGGTGAACATCGCGCGCGGATTCATTGTCGAGCGGCCGGTGCTTCTCCTCGACGAGCCGACCGCCTCGCTCGACGAGGCCAACTGCCGGGTCGTGGTCGGCCTGATCCACCAGGCCTTGAAGCGCGGCACCGCGGTCGTCGGGATTTTCCACGATCCCAAGGTCCGGGCCGACGTGGCCACCAGGTCCTTCGACATGTCCGCGATCGCAACCTTGCACTGATTTGGACACCGCCATGACGACACATCTGACCCTGACCAATGCCACGCTCGTGTTGCCCGACAGGGTCGTCCCGAACGGGACCGTTCGCGTCGAGGACGGGACGATCAAGGACATTTCGTATGGGGGCTCGGCAGTCCCCGGGGCGATCGACTGCGAGGGCGACTACGTCACCCCCGGCTTGGTCGAACTCCACACCGACAACCTGGAGAAGCACCTTTCTCCCCGGCCGGGCGTACGCTGGCCGGCTTCCTCCGGGGTGCTCGCCCATGATTCCCAGCTTGCGAGCGCCGGCATCACGACCTCGTTCGATGCGCTGACCGTCGGGGACAGCCAGCCGGACGGCTTGCGCACCAAGATCCTGGGCGAGTCAATCGAGACGATCACCGCGCTGCAGGAGGGTGGCCACACACGGGCTGAGCACTTCATTCACCTGCGCTGTGAGATCAGCACGCCCAACGTCGCCACCCTGTTTGCCGAGCTCGCGGTGCACCCGCTCCTGAAGCTGGTCTCGGTGATGGACCACACGCCCGGCCAGCGGCAGTGGGTGGACTTAGAGAAGTACCGGGCGCGGAATTCGGCGCTGCTGAGGCTCGACGAGAAGGGGCTTGACGAGCTGATAAACCGCCGCCTGTCGGATCAGCAGAAGTACTCGGATCTGAACCGGAGCGCGATCGTCCAGGTGGCCCGCAGTCGGGGCCTGCCGATCGCCAGCCACGACGACACGTCCGTCGAGCACGTCGAGGAGGCCAAGGCGGCCGGCATCTCGATCTCCGAGTTTCCGACCACGCTTGTTGCGGCCGAGGCCGCGCGCAAGCAGCGCATGGCGATCGTCATGGGCGCGCCTAATGTGATCCGTGGCGGATCCCATTCTGGCAACGTGGCCGCGCTCGAGCTGGTGGAGCGAGGTCTGCTCGACATCCTTTCGTCCGACTATGTTCCGTCGAGCCTCCTGCATGCCGCCTTCGTGCTCCAGGACAAGGCGGACATCACGCTCAATCACGCGTTCGATATGGTCGCCGGAGCGCCGGCGGTTTCGGTGGGGCTTGTCGACCGCGGCGCGATTGCCGTCGGAAAGCGCGCCGATCTGCTGTGGGTGAAGCGCCTGGACGATGGACCCCTCGTCCGGATGGTCTGGCGCGCGGGCCGGCGGGTGAGCTGACGGATCGGCGATGACCAGCGCGGCTCCTCGCTTCGGCATCTACTTCGTGCCAGCCCCCGGCAGTGCGCTCGCGCGGTTTGGCGCGGGGCTGCTGGGGCGCGACATCGAAACCGGTGAGGCCGTCAGCCAATTTCCGCTTCCCGGGATCGGACCCCGGCGGCAGCTCCAGCACACGCAGGCCGCGCGGCACTATGGGTTTCACGCAACGCTGAAGGCGCCGTTCCACTTGGCCCCACGAGCGAATTTCGACGCGATCGACACCGCCGTCTCGCGCATTGCGGCGGCAACGTCGCCGGTCCTGCTGCCGGGGCTCGAGGTCACAGCCGAGAACGACTTCGTCGCGCTGCGCCCGGTGGCGCCGACGCCCGGGGTCGACGCCTTGGCGGCCCTTTGCGTGCGGGAATTCGACGGCTTTCGGGCCCCCCCCAGCGCTGAGGAGACCGAGCGGCGACGGTCCGCCAGGCTCAGCCGGCGCCAGGAGGAGCTGCTCGCGCGTTGGGGTTACCCCTATGTGCTCGACGAGTTCCGCTTTCACCTGACGATTACTGACCGCATCCCCATAGGGCAACAGATTCGGTGGAAGCAAGCCCTGGCAGCAAGCGGCTCCGACCAGTTCGCGATGCCACTCCTGATCGACGCCCTCTCCATCGTTTCCCAGCCGGACACCACCATGCCGTTCAAGGTCGTTCGGCGCCATGCGCTCATGGGCGCACGGCGTAGCCGCGGCCACTGCTTTCTGATCGTTGGACCGAGCGGTAGCGGCAAGGACACGCTGATCGAGGCCATGAAGCTCGCTCTCGCGTCGGATGGCTTCCATTTTCCCAAGCGGGTGATCACCCGGCCGGCGGATGGCGGCAGCGAGCTGCACTACTGCGCAAGCCGTGACGATTTTCGGTCGCTGCAGGACAATGGCGCCTTCTGCCTGAGCTGGGAAGCCCACGGGCTTTGCTACGGGATTCCTGACACGGAAGTCGAGCACGCCCTGGCCTCCGGTCGGCACGTGTTGATCAATGTGTCCCGGGCCGTGATCGAGCAAGCGCGGCATCGCTTCGGCCCAGGCGTCACGATCATCAACGTGACGGCGCCCGTCGATGTTCTCGCTGCGAGGCTCCGCGAGCGCGGCCGGGAAAGTGCGCAGGACATTGCTCGTCGCCTGGCGCGGGCCATGGAAAGCGCTCCGACGGGAGCCGACGTGGTCGAGTTCGTGAACGACCGCCCACTCGGGCTTGCCTGCGAATCGCTTGCCGAGATCCTGAAAGATCGAGTTTCGCGTGGGCTGCGGCCGCCGGTCGCGAGGGGCGTATGTTGAAGGGAGTCGAGACCATGTCTGTTTCCGAGACCGCATTCGCCAAGCGGGCGACAGTGCGCGAGTCGACCGATTCGGACGTGGCGGCCATCCAGGCCATCTACGCGCACCACGTCAACACGGGACCTGCCTCATTCGAGGAGGTTCCGCCGTCGAACAAGGAGATGGCGGCGCGTCGCCATGACGTGATCAGGCGGGGGCTTCCTTACCTTGTCGCGGAGATCGACGACATCATCGTGGGCTACGCCTACGCCAACCTCTACCGGCCGCGACCCGCGTACCGGTTTGCGCTTGAGGACTCGATCTATATCGACAAGGACTGCATCGGCCGGGGCATCGGAACGGCCCTGCTGAGCGCGCTGCTGGACCGGTGCACGGCCCTTGGCTATCGCCAGATGATCGCAGTCATCGGGGGTGGACAACCGGCCTCCATTGCTCTCCACGCGCGGCACGGATTCCAGCCCGCAGGCAAGTTGCCTGACGTCGGCTTCAAGTTTGGGAAATGGCTCGACAGCGTTCTCATGACCAGGCCGCTGGGCCCCGGCGCAACGTCGCTACCGTCCCGTTCCCCGTTCCAGCCGACACAAACCGGAGCGGGGGTCTGATGCCCGTGACGCGCCGTGAGCCCATTCCGCCCTTCATGGTCATGGACATGCTGCGCGCTGCCAATCAGCGCCAAGCCGCGGGAGAGGCTGTCATCCACCTGGAGGTGGGGCAACCTAGCACCGGTGCACCTGCGGCCGTGTTGGAAGCAGCGCAACATGCGCTCCGGAACAATCGCCTTGGATACACTGACAGCGCAGGACTACCTGAGCTGCGGCAGGCAATTGCGGCGCACTACTGGACCGCTTACGGCGTGGACGTCGATGATTCCGAGGTGTTCGTCACCACGGGCTCTTCGGCCGGGTTCTTGCTGGCATTCCTGTCTGCCTTCCGGCCTGGCGACCGGGTCGGCCTGGCTGCTCCGGGGTATCCTGCTTATCGGAACATTCTCACCGCATTGGGCTTTCGTCCGGTCCTGATCCCAGTCGGCCCGTCGTCGCGCTACCAGATCGACGTCGACATGCTGTGCCGCGGGGGGCCGCTCAAGGGCCTGATCATCGCGAGCCCTTCCAATCCGACCGGCTCGATGATCGACGCGGACCGATTGAAAGACATCTACCAATGGTGCGCGCTGAACGACGTGACCCTGATCTCTGACGAGATCTATCACGGCATTTCGTTTTCAGAGCCGGCCCAGACCGCACGTGCCTTCGGCACCGACGCGATCGTGATCAACTCGTTCTCTAAATACTTCAGCATGACTGGCTGGCGCCTTGGTTGGATGGTGCTGCCGCCCACCCTAGCCCGAGCCGTCGAATGCCTGGCCCAGAACTTCCACATTTCGCCGCCAGCCCTGTCGCAGATCGCTGCATCGGCGGCGTTCAAAAGCAAGGCCGAGCTCGACGGCCATGTCGCGCGATACAGGAGCAACCGCGACATCCTGCTTGCCGGCCTGCCGCGCGCCGGCATCAAGACCTTCGCTCCCCCCGACGGTGCTTTCTACCTCTATGCGGATGTCTCGGCCTTCACACGCAACAGCCTGGAATTCTGCCAGAAGCTCCTGGCCGACACTCTGATCGCCGCCGCCCCCGGGATCGACTTCGACCCGCTCTCGGGAAGCCGGTTCATTCGCCTTTCGCTTGCGGGAACCTCGCAGGAGATGGAAGAGGTGGTCAGTCGCCTGTGCGATTGGCAGGGCGGACTGGATCGCGCGTCGCGCGTCCGGAGCACCATGGGCAGCGGCTTCCATCGCAAGCGCTCGCGAGAGATCACGTCATGAGGAAGGGGCACGCGCGGTCTGGGGGACGCGACGAAGATGGGGACCTCGTCCACCTGCTCGGCCAGATCGAGCGCAAAGTGCTGTGGCTTTCGTCCTGGATGATCCATCACGCCAATCACCTGCGGGACAATGCCGACGGGCTGAAGGTGGGCGGTCACCAGGCCTCGTCGGCCTCCCTGGTCTCGATCCTCACCACCCTCTACTTCGCCATCCTGCGACCGCAGGACCGGGTGGCCGTGAAGCCTCACGCTAGCCCGGCATTCCACGCCATCCAGTATCTGTGCGGTCTGCAAACGCGCGAGAACCTTGAGAACTTCCGCGGCTACAAGGGCGCGCAATCCTATCCCTCGCGGACAAAGGACGCCGACGACGTCGACTTCTCGACCGGGTCGGTCGGCCTTGGTGTCGCACAGACGCTCTTCGCAAGTTTGGCCCAGGATTACATCAAGCGGAAGGGCTGGGCGTCCGGATGGCCCGAGGGCCGCATGATCGCCCTGGTGGGCGACGCCGAGATGGACGAGGGCAACATTTACGAGGCGTTGCTCGAGGGCTGGAAGAAGGGGATCCGGAACACCTGGTGGATCATCGACTATAACCGGCAGAGCCTGGATGCGGTGATCCACGAAGGCCTCTACGCCCGCCTCGAAGCCTTGTTCAAGGCCTTCGGCTGGGACGTCGTCACGCTCAAGTACGGGTCGCTGCTGGAGGAGGCTTTTGCCGAACCCGGCGGCGAAGCGCTGCGCGCCTGGATCGACCAGTGCCCGAACCAGCTCTATTCGGCGCTCACTTTCCAGGGAGGGAGCGCGTGGCGCAAGAGGCTGCTCGATGAGATCGGCGATCAGGGAGACGTGACGCAGCTGATCGAGTCCCGCTCCGACGACGAACTCGCGCGCCTGATGACGAACCTGGCGGGGCATGACCTCCCGACCCTGCTCGAGACGTTCAGGGGAATCGACCACGACCGGCCGGTCGTCTTCATCGCCTACACGATCAAGGGATTCGGGCTCCCGCTGGCTGGCCACAAGGACAACCATGCCGGCCTCCTGAACCCCGACCAGATCGGCACGCTACGCGACAGTCTCGGCGTCCGGCCGGGACACGAATGGGACGTCGCCGAAGGCCTGGATCTCGACCAGGAAGAGTTGCAAACCTTCCTGTCCAGGGTCCCATTCAGGCAGGCGCCCGCGCGGCGCCTGGCCGCCAGTCCCATCGAGGTGCCGGCGGAGCTGCCGGTTCCGCGGCAGGCCGAGCTCTCCACCCAGCAGGGCTTCGGCCTGATCATGAACGAGCTCGGCAGGGCGACGCACGAGCTCGCCAACAGGATCGTCACCTGCGCGCCCGACGTCACCGTCTCAACGAACCTTGGTGCCTGGGTCAATCGACGCGGGCTGTTTTCCCGGGAGGCCGTCTCCGATCTCTTCCGCAAGGAGCGCATTCCCTCTACCTATCTCTGGGAGTTCTCGCCGAAGGGACAGCATATCGAGCTCGGCATCGCGGAGATGAACCTGTTCATCCTCCTGTCGGCCCTGGGACTCTCGCACTCACTCTTCGGGGAGCGCCTGCTGCCGATAGGGACGCTCTACGACCCCTTCATCGCCCGCGGCCTCGATGCCCTGAACTACGCCTGCTACCAGGATGCGCGGTTCATCCTGGTGGCGACACCTTCCGGCATCACGCTGGCGGGAGAGGGCGGTGCGCACCAGTCGATCGGCACGCCGCTTATCGGCATAGCCCAGGACGGGCTTGCATCGTTCGAGCCGGCTTTTGTGGACGAGCTCGGCGTCATCCTGCGCTTCGCCTTCGACTACCTGCAGCGCGACTCTGCCGATGCCTCGAGCCCGTCGTCCGATCCGGCGCGCGCCAGCTGGCTGCGCGACGAGCGCGGGGGCTCGGTCTACCTACGCCTCTCGACGCGCTCGCTGGAGCAACCGACACGCGAGATGTCCGCCGACCTGGCCGAGGGTATCGTCGACGGCGCCTACTGGATGCGCAAGCCGGGGCCCAACGCGCATGTCGTCATCGTCTACAGCGGCGCGGTGGCGCCGGAGGCGATCGAGGCGACCGGCCTAATCGCGGAGGATCGTCGCGACGTCGGCCTGCTCGCCGTGACCTCGGCAGACCGGCTCAATGCCGGCTGGACGGCGGCACAGACTGCCCGCGAGACCGGCCTCATGCACGCCCGCAGCCACATCGAACGACTCCTCGCCGATGTGCCCGCGCATTGTGGCCTCGTCACCGTGCTCGACGGCCATCCCACGACGCTTGGCTGGCTGGGGTCGGTTTACGGCCACAAGGTCAGAGCCCTCGGCGTCGAGCATTTCGGCCAGACCGGGTCGATCGGCGAGCTCTACCGGCATTACGGCATCGATGCGCAGTCCATCGTCGCGGCGGCACAGGCGATCGTCCCCGGTCGCCCGATCCGCCATCTGCGCCGGCTCGGCTAAATCTCCCGCTCGTGGCGTCCGACAGCAGAGGAACAATAACGTGAAGACCCATCGCGTGCGCACACGGAAGTCAGCGGAAGAGTTTCCGCGCCAGGAACAGCTCGCCTGGAAGATCGCGTCGGTCGCCGGCGACCGGGTACCGATCGCGGACGATGTGGTCGAGATGGTCGGGAACCGCCTCATCGACAACGCCGCGGTGGCGGCGGCCTCGATCAATCGTCGTCCGGTGATCGCCGCACGCGGCCAGGCTTCGGCACACGGGGCTCGGCCAGGGTCCACTCTCTTCGGCATGGACGCCTCGTCGCGGGTCTCGCCGGAGTGGGGCGCCTGGGCCAACGGCGTCGCGGTCCGCGAGCTCGACTATCACGACACGTTCCTGGCTGCGGACTACTCGCATCCCGGCGACAACATCCCGCCTTTGCTGGCCGTCGCGCAGCATTGCGGACGGACAGGAGCGGACCTCATCCGCGGCGTGGTCGCGGCCTATGAGATCCACGTCAACCTCGTGAAGGGCATCTGCCTGCACGAGCACAAGATCGACCACATCGCCCATCTCGGACCGTCGGCCGCCGCCGGACTGGGGGCGTTGCTAGCCTTGCCGGTGGAGCAGACCTACCAGGCCGTGCAGCAGGCCCTCCATGTGACCACGACCACGCGGCAGTCCCGGAAGGGCGAGATCTCCTCGTGGAAGGCGTTCGCCCCGGCCTTCGCGGGAAAGCTCGCGGTCGAGGCGGTGGATCGCGCCATGCGCGGCGAGGGCGCGCCGTCTCCGGCATGGGAAGGGGAGGACGGCTTCATCGCCTGGCTGCTCGGTGGGCCGACCCGCGAGTACGAGGTGCCGCTGCCCGAAGCGGGTGAGCCAAAGCGCGCAATCCTCGAGACCTACACCAAGGAGCACTCCGCCGAGTACCAGAGCCAGGCGCTGATCGATCTCGCCCGGCGCATGAGGTCGCGGATCGTCGACCTCTGCCAGGTCCGCGACATCCTGATCAGCACCAGCCACCACACGCATTTCGTCATCGGCACCGGCGCCAACGATCCGCAGAAGATGGACCCGACGGCCAGTCGCGAGACGCTCGACCATTCGATCATGTACATCTTCGCCGTCGCCCTGCAGGACGGCACCTGGCACCACGAGAAGTCCTATGCGCCCTTTCGGGCGTCGCGGCCTGATACGGTCGATCTCTGGCGCAAGATCCGCACGGTCGAGGATGCCGAGTGGACGCGGCGCTACCACTCGACCGATCCGGCGACCAAGGCATTCGGCGGCAGGGTCACGATTACCCTCCAGGACGGGAGCAAGGTCGAGGACGAGCTTGCGGTCGCGGACGCGCATCCCCTGGGCGCCCGGCCTTGGAAGCGGCCGCACTATGTCGAGAAATTCCGGTCGCTGGCGGCGGGCGTCATCGAGGCGGCGGAGCAGGACCGGTTCCTCGATGTCGTTGCCCGGCTGCCGATGCTCCAGGCGAGCGAACTCGGCGACCTCAACTTCAGCATCGACCCGAGACTGCTGAGACCGTCCCCGCCCGGCATCTTCAGGCCGGTCGTCTGACAGCTTTCGTCCGCATGAGGTGAGGCTCGTGGCTACAACACCCGCTCCCAAGAAGTCCGTTGCCTTGTCCGGCGTGGCTGCCGGCAACACGGCGCTCTGCACGGTCGGCCGCTCCGGCAACGACCTTCACTACCGGGGCTACGACATCCTCGATGTCGCCGAGGTCTGCTGCTTCGAAGAGATCGCGCATCTGCTGGTGCATGGGTGGCTGCCCGACCTGAGCGAACTGAAGGCCTACCGGAGGAAGCTGCGGGGCCTCCGCCATCTCCCCGCCACGCTCAAGCGCACGCTAGAGCTGCTGCCCGCGGCGGCGCATCCGATGGATGTGCTGCGGACCGGCGTCTCCGTTCTCGGCTGCGTGCTGCCTGAGGAGAAGGACCATAGCGAGACCGGCGCCCGGCACATCGCCGATCGCCTCATCGCCTCCCTTGGGTCGATGCTTCTCTACTGGTACCACCACGCCCATCACGGGCGGACGATCGACGTCGAGATCGACGCCGAGGATGTGGCGTCGCACGTCCTGCTGTTGCTGCACGGCGAGGAGGCGCCC
This sequence comes from Rhodospirillales bacterium, assembly GCA_016699855.1. Classification (NCBI taxonomy): domain Bacteria; kingdom Pseudomonadati; phylum Pseudomonadota; class Alphaproteobacteria; order Rhodospirillales; species Rhodospirillales bacterium. The sequence goes on along the minus strand of CP064988.1, from coordinate 1,325,885 downwards.
GCCTCGCATGCCAGGGCCCTCAACACCTCGCTGATCCTCTACGCCGAGCACGAGTTCAACGCGTCCACCTTCACGGCGCGCTCCATCGCGGGCACCGGCGCCGACCTCTATTCGGCGGTCGCCGGGGCGATCGGCGCGCTTCAGGGCCCCAAGCACGGCGGCGCCAACGAGGTCGCCTTCGAGATCCAGAGCCGGTATGCCGACCCCGATGCCGCCGAGCAGGACATCCGCGCGAGACTGGCGCGGCGGGAAGTCATCATCGGCTTCGGCCATCCGGTCTACACGACCGCCGATCCGCGCAATCAGGTGATCAAGTCGGTGGCGCACCGCCTCAGCCTGGAAGCAGGCAGCACGAAGCTCTTCGACATCGCCCACCGCATTGAGACGGTCATGTCGGACAACAAGAAGATGTTCGCCAATCTCGACTGGTTCAGCGCCATCTCCTACCACCTCATGGAAGTGCCGACTGACATGTTCACGCCGCTGTTCGTGATCGCGCGCACGGCCGGGTGGTGCGCGCACATCATCGAGCAGAGACAAGACAACAAGATCATCCGGCCGGCCGCCAACTATGTCGGACCGGAACCCCGGCGGTTCGTCCCGCTGGCGGAGCGGTCGGCCCGTCCTGCCGCCCAGGCCGCCTGAGGCGCCCATGTCCTACTTCGTGCGACAAGCCGGATCGTCAGCGGGCGACCGCTTCAGGGACCTCCTGGCGCAGGGCGGCATCCTTCGGATACCGGGCGCCCACAACGGAATGGCGGCGCTCCAGGCAAAGGCGGCCGGCTTCCAGGCGCTTTACCTGTCCGGTGCTGCCATGAGCGCCTCCATGGGATTGCCGGACCTCGGCATCCTGACGCTCGACGACGTGGCGTTCTTCGTGCGCCAGGTGGCGCGCGCGGGCGGCCTGCCCGTGCTGGTCGACGGCGACACCGGTTATGGCGAAGCACTGAACGTGATGAACATGGTGCGCTGCTTCGAGGACGCCGGCGCCGCGGCGGTGCACCTCGAAGACCAGCTCCTGCCCAAGAAGTGCGGCCATCTGAATGACAAGCGTCTCGCAGAGGCGCCCTACATGGCGGCAAAGATCGCGGCGGCCGCCCGGGCACGACGCCACCTCTACATAATCGCGCGTACCGATTCGGTTGCCAGCGAGGGCTTCGACGCCGCGGTTGCGCGCTGCAGGCTCTACATGCAGGCTGGAGCGGATGCGATCTTCCCCGAAGCGCTGACGAGCGTGGATATGTTCGAGCGGTTCGCATGTGCGCTTCCCAATGTGCCGATGCTGGCTAACATGACCGAGTTCGGGCGCACCCCGTATGTGCCGGGAACCCAGTTCGAACGAATGGGCTACCGGATGGTGATCTGGCCCGTCTCATCGCTCCGGATGGCGAACAAGGCCCAGGAGCGGCTGTACGAGACGCTTGCGCGCGAAGACGGTGTCTACAGTCTCCTCGGGGCGATGCAGACGCGTGCCGAACTCTATGAGGCAATCGGATACGACACCTACGAGACGCTCGACCGGGCGATCATCAAGTCGATTCTGCCGCCTGCCTAGAAGGGCGGGGCGGCCGGGTACTGCCGAGTGGGAGTCGTTTGTCTCTCTGGTCGCGGAAAGGTAGGACATGAGCATCGACGTCACACTCCTCGTGTTGCTGGCCGCCGCGCTCAATGCGGGCTGGAATGCCGTCATCAAGATCTGCGGCGATCGTATCGCCGTCATGGCGGTGGTGACATGATCGGCAGCGTGATCTCGATGGCGGCTCTCCCGTTCGTTGACTCGCCCGATCCCGCGAGCTGGCCGCTGCTCGTCCTGGCGATCCTGGTCCACACCGCGTACCACTTCGCGCTTCCGGTCGCCTACAACCACGGCGACCTGGGTCAGGTCTATCCGATCGCACGCGGCTCTACGCCACAACACGCGTTGGGCCGCTTCCGTGGTGCTTCCGCGGCCAGTCCAAGCGCGGCGAGAGCAAAACGCCCGCTTAGTAAGCGCTTTGAAACATGGTAGAAAGTGGCGGACCCGGCGAGATTCGAACTCACGACCTCTGCCTTCGGAGAACACGCCTACGATAGGTGATCGCGGGTAAGCTAAGTGCTCGCCAAATTCGAGGGTCGATGCCACACTCGAAGGAGCGAACTAGCCGCGTCGCATGAGCTAGACAGCACCTACGCGCTGCAGACTGCTAACGGAATCAGGGCGGGAAGACGCGAATGACCCTGTTGAGGAAGGCGATCAGCGCGCTGCTCCGGCTTTTCGGACTGTCGCGGTCCCCGCCAGCGCACCCGAGCACATGGTCGCGGCCGGTCCTTGAGCTTGAACGCTGGACGGGACCCGATCGACCTCCGCCCCTCATGTGGAAGGAGTGCCATCCACGGACACGCGCTATCTTCAAGGCAGAACTCACTTGTTCGAACGGCCACGGCGTGTCGCTGCGAGGACACTCGATCGCAGCAAACGGAAGGGTTTCGCCGAGTGTCGTGTGTCTGGCATCCGGCTGCAACTTCCACGATTTCGTGCGCCTGGAGGACTGGTCTGCTGGCGTGCTCTGACGCGCACTCAGGCCGCAGCCAACACGTCATCCTGGCCCCTGAGCGTTTCTGCCTCGATCGGCGTTCCTTTGCTGTCGAACGCGTACACCACCGCGATACGCCTACCGTCCCACACGTACCGGTAATGAACAGTCTGCTGAGACCGCTGCAAGACGTCGCCGGTCACGATGGCGATGCACGTGCCGGCGGGGCGTTCGACCGGACGGTAGAGGATTCCGTGCGCGCCGTCCGGCATGTTGGCGCCGATCTCGCGGCGCTGCGTCTCGTCGAAGTCCGTCGCCAGTCCTGACACATCGCGCAAGTCCCAGAAGGTCCCCTTCACCGGCGTGCACAGCATCCGCATGTCGAGGCCGATCGGCGGCTCCTGCGTGGCGGCCATAAATGACTGTCGCCTCGCAACGGACACTGCCAGGGCCGTCTGCCGCTCCAAGGCGACCTCAAGGCAAGGCCGGTCCTCCCCGAAGAAGGTGCTGCCTTCGGGATTGCCGTACGCAAACGGGGCCAAGTTCCAGTTTTGCAGTTTAGGGTCCGTTCCAGGGTCGCCTTGGATCGAGTGCCGGAGCCGCCAAAGCGAACGAAGTCGCGGGTTGGTGATGTTCTCCACCGTGACAACTTCATCGTGGCGGTCGCTGGCGACGACCCCTTCGTAGACATTGACCGGGGGAAAGCGGGACGGGATGAGGCGAAAAGCCTCGGCGGACCACTTCACCAGGGGAGCCCCCTCAGGCGCCACGCTGGGCATCGAGATACCTCCTAACGCGAATGATGCCTGCGACGCCCTCCAGCATGACGTCGAGCGCACTGGCACCGTCAAAGTAGCGATTCTTTGCCCGTACCCACGCCTCACCCCGCTCATCCTGCGTGAAGAGAATCCGAAGCGACTTCCAAATGCCCAGCATGTGCGAGATCCGCTCGCGCGTGTCTGCCGGCAACGTTCCGCCGTCCTTCTTCCACTTGAAGAACGTCGATCTGCCCGGCGAGCCGAGCAGCGCGATCTGGTCATCGGTCGAGAGGCGCCACTTGTCAGCGATGGCAAAGAACGCCTCGAGCTCCGCCGGAATCCGTGATTGCCCAGCGCCCTGCCGGATGCCGGGTGTTTGAACATGCATCATCACTCCCTATCTTGAAATGGACTTGAAATGCCATTTCAGTCCCGATATAGAGTCCCGATCAGGACTCGGACAGAAGAATAGTCCATCCGATTCCCGGGTCAAGAGTCCAAGCTGAAGGCTAACCGTATGTGTGGAGAGTCGCGATGGAAGAAGTAACGGAGCGCCGCACTCGCGGTGCTGACTACCCGGTCAACGGCATCGACGTCGAATTCCCGGATGACATCGTCACCGGGCGGGAGGTGCTGACGCGCTCGGGAAACGTGCCGGCCAGCGAACACCAGCTGATTCTGGTCCGTGACGGTCGGACCCATCTGATCGGCACCGACGACGAGCTCGACCTCAAGAAGGAGAAGGGCGGCGCGTTCCGCGCCTTCCGGTCGGACCGGAGCTACAGCTTCACAGTTGATGAGCTGGGTCAGGTGTGGGGGACCGCGGATATCGACGTCGACGAGTTTTTGTCGATCTGGCCGCCGCGCAACGGTTACCGCTGGGTCCTCGAGCGGGAGGACGAGCCGGACACCGTGCTTGTTGCGGGCGGACTGCTGTCCTTCGGCGAGATGGGGAGTCGAGGACGTCGTGTCCCGCGAGGACCGCCATCCCGACAAGGTGCTGGTAACGGTGGTCACCACCGCGGGCACATACCCGTCAGAGGGGGCCAAGCGCTATCCGGGCTCGACGCTGATCGCGAAGGCACTGTCTGACGCAGCGCACAAGCTCCATCTCACCGGGACCGAGACCTGGGTCGTCACAGTCGCCGGCGTCGATGTGAACCAGTCACTGACGTTCGCACAGGCGGGCCTGTCGGGTGAGGTCACCCTCGAGTGGGGCCCGCGGGAGGGCGGCGGCGGTGCTTGAAGCCCTATCCCGCGCTGCGTTCGATCGGGACGTCGGGCGGATCGATATGCGATCCGCCCGGTTGTTCGACTGGACGATTGTCCGGGCGAGCTATCCGATCCTGGACGTCATCTTTCGCCACACGAGCGCCGATCCGCTGAGGCTGAGGTTGACTTGCGCGGAATGGGACGAGCTTCCACCCTCCATCGAGCTGCTCGACGAGGACGGGAAGCACCTCGGCGAGGCCCCACCGAACATCGGTGGCGTGTTCAACGGCAGTGCGCATCCAAACACCGGCCGCCCTTTCGTGTGCATGCGTGGGGCGCGCGAGTACCACACTCATGACAGCCATACAGGAGACCGCTGGGACAACTATCGCGGGACGTCGGGCATGGACCTGGGCGGGATCGTGCTCCAGCTCTGGCGGGCGTGGAAGAGGAGCGTCGGATGAACGCTGTCATCTGCTCGCACCACGTGCTGCGCACGACCCTTTCGATCCTCCGAGGCGGCGGCGACCGCCACGAAGAACGGGTAGCTCTGTGGTTGTCGACCGCGGCGCCGCGGACGCCTGCTCCGATCATCGAGGTCTATGAGCCCGACCAGGTCGCCCAGGTCGATCACTTCAGGCTACCGCCCGCCTCCATGCAGGCGTTGATGGGTCACCTTCGAGCGACACGTCGCCGGATCGTTGCGCAGATCCATACCCATCCCGGAGACGCTTTCCACTCCGACGCCGACGCTCAGTGGGCGATCGTCAGGCACGTGGGGGCCCTCTCGCTGGTGTTACCTCGCTTTGCCGCCGCCACCACCGCCGAGAACTTCCTGGAGGAGGTCATGACATACGAATACTCCTCCGCCGGTAAATGGGACCACTGCCCGAACGCGGGGCCGGGCGCCAGGGTGATGGTGACGCCATGAGCACCGCCGCGCAGCAGAATGCCATGATGCTCGCCTCGCTGCTTAGGGTGGACGAGGCGGATGCCGGCGAGCGGCTGAAACGATCCGTCCTCGTGAGCGCCGAATCGGGGTGGAAGTGGTCCTGGGCGAATGAAGTAGGACTGCTCACTGGACGTACCGTCGAGGTCAGGTTCGAACCAGATGGTGCTGCTCCCGATCTGGAGCTCGTGGTCGGCGCGGTTGCTCCCCGGACGAATGCAAGGCGCCTCTACGCCGACCTCGGTGCCGCGCGTGCCATCATCTCCAGCGAACCCCTCGGTCGGTTCGCTGGCGAACCTCATGGTCTCCACGCTGCGGCAGCCGCATGTGCAGCGACGGCCGCGGCCGTGCACGCGGTGATCAACGAGGCGGCGCTGCCGTCGGTGCGCCTGCCCATGCGTCTCGATTATGCGCAGCTCGGGATTCCCGAAAGGGCCCTGGACCGACCGATCAAGCTGCACGGTGCCGTAATGGCTGGCGCGGGCGCCGTCGCACACGGCTTCCTTCGGGCTGCTCGTCACCTGGATGTGCGCGGTGAGCTGGCAATCGTCGATCCAAAGGTCGTGCAGAGCGGCATTCTGAACCGCTGCATGTATCTGCGCGATGAGGATGTGGACGGCGACAAGGCTGCGGTCCTCACCGCGCGCGCCCAGGCTGACTTCCCTCAGCTTCAGCTCCGTCCGCACGTAACCGATTTCAAGGCATATGTGCGCGGACTTGGCCGGCCTCCTGAGACCGTCTTCGTGACAGTCGACAGCCGGCATGTGCGTCGCTCGATCCAACTGGAGGTCCCCCGACGGATCGTCGACGCATCGACCACCGATGTGCGCGGCGTCGTCGTCCACTCGAACGTTCTCCCCACCGACCACGCATGCCTGGCCTGCATCTACCGTCACGTGGTGGAGGAACACGCACGCGAGCGGTCTATCGCCGACGGGCTTGGCGTCGACCTTGCCCATGTTCGCAGCGGCCTGATCACCGAGGAGATTGCGCGGCGAATTGCGAGGACGCACCCGGCAATAGACCCGGCGGCGATCACCGGCATGGCATTCGACAGTCTCTTCCGGCAGCTGTGCGCGGAACAGGCGCTTGCGACACCGGAAGGTCGGCAGGTCCTGGCACCGTTCGCCTTCGTATCCGCCTGGGCTGGGGTCCTGATGGCAGTGGAGATGCTGCGGTCGTTTTCGGGCGTCAGCTCCACCAACTACTGGTCTGTCGATCCGTGGAACCTCCCAATCGCGCGCGGACGCACCCGTCGCCCGCGGCACCCCGATTGCCAATTCTGTTCGAAGCCCGAATATGAGCCGGTCATCCGGGGGCTGTGGGAAAGACAGACGGCGGCCTGACCGGACAAGGGGCAATGAACATTGGGGAGCCGGTCAATGATTCGGCGGACCGTGATTGTTGAGGGGCCGCTCGCCTTCCGCATGAGGCGGATCGCGGCTGCGCGCAGGGCCGAAGCTGGCGTGCAGATAATGACCCTGCCACAGCTTGCGGCCCGGCTCGCCGGCGGCTTCGCGCACCCCGCCGGGTCTGCGGATCTCTACCCGGCGATCCGATCAGCGCTCGACGCGGGCGGCTTTACGGAACTCGAGAGCATTCGGAGTCTACCCGGCATGACCCGCTCGGCTGCGTCGACGTTGAGCCGGCTGTGGGACGCCGATTTCGCTCTCGCCGGGCGTGCCTCGGAGAACCCCCGCCTTGAAGATCTGGCAACGATCGAGGCCCGCGCCTGTGCCGGTTTGGCGGCAGGCACCTTCGCGCCCCGCGATCTGCGCGATGCGGCTTTGAAGCGTGTGGAGCATGCGCCCGCTGTACTGGGCCCCATCGAGCTCGACCGTGTCGTGCGCGTGGCTCCCGTCTGGAGGCCCCTGCTCGACATATTGGCCCGAACCGTGCCGCTTCGCTGGCGCCATTCTCCCGCGGCGGATGTCTCCTGGTTCGTCGGCGACCTGACTCCCGATGGCCCCCTGGCCTCAGCCGCCGCGCCCGAAATCATCTCCTGCGCCACGCCCCGCGCCGAAGTCGTCGAGGCGCTCCGGTGGACGCGCGAACTCATCGCCTGCGGCCACGCGCGCCCCGACGAAATCGCCATTTGTGCGACGGCGACAGACGACTGGGACGCTCACATGCTCGTCCTCGCGGCCGATGCAGACCTGCCAGTACATTTTTCGCACGGCGTACCCGCTCTGGCATCACGTGACGGGCAGGCCTGCGCCGCGCTCGCTGATGTCCTGATCAACGGTTTGAGCCAGGATCGTGTGCGTCGGCTCTTCCGTCATGCTGCCGGGCACAGCCCGAGGCTGAAGGCGCTTCCCCCCACCTGGGCTCAAGGCTTACGGCCAGGAGCTGCCCTTTTTGAGCTCGGGCAATGGCGCCGCGCGCTTGATGAGGCCCACGCGTGCCGCGCCAACGCTGCCGACGTTCGCCCGTTGGTGACGCCGGTCATCGAGCTTCTTGCCAGGGGACCCGATGCCGCCGATGAAGCCGGCGCTCTCCTGCTCGGAAGCGCGGCGCAAACTCTCTGGATGGAAGCGCTGCGCCGCGCCCCGGCCCAGGCACTCGAATTCTCTCTGCAAGAGCTTCGCCGGCCCGACGACCGCGATCCGGGTGCCTGTGCGGTCTGGTGTCCAGCCAGCCACCTGGCTGCTGCACCACGCCCTTTTGTGCGTCTGCTCGGTATGACCACGCGGTCCTGGCCGCGCCGCGCCGGCGAGGATCCCCTGCTGCCAACCAACATTCTGTCACGTCAGGAACTTGGCGCAGAGTCGATCACTGACCAGGACCGACGTGCCTTTGAGGTCATCACCGCTCACGCCACACAACGCCTGGTGCTCTCGCGCAGCCGCCGTAACGCTCAAGGCGGGCTTCAGGCGGCGAGCCCACTTGTGCCGCAGGGCATGCGCACCATCGCATTGAAACGCGCCCTCATTCCGAGCCACGCCTTCAGCGAAGCAGACCGCCTGCTCGCGCGGCCCGGAGAGGCGGCTGCCTCGCCATCGCTCCGTGCCGCTGATGCGTGCTGGCATAACTGGCAAAGACCACGGGTCACGGGCCATGACGGTCGCGTCCGGGCCGACCACCCCATCATCGTCCGCGCTATCGGCGAGGTGCAATCGGCGACGCGGCTTCGTCTCATGCTGCGTGATCCCCTGGCCTTCGTGTGGCGCTACGCGTTGGGATGGCGCTCTCTGCTGGAGGACGAGCAACCCCTGACGCTCGATGCGCGTGCCTATGGAGAACTCGTCCACGAAATGCTGAAACGTACGGTCGACGCGCTCGAACCCAATCCCGGCTACGCACGCGCCGCGCGCCATGAGATCGAAGCTGCGCTCGATGCAGCTTCCGCGCACATCGGCGCTCACTGGCCGCTCGAGCGTTCGGCGCCGCCATTGCTGTTGTGGCAGCACACGCTTGCCGCGGCGCGCGATCTTGCGCTGAAGGCGCTCACCCTTGATGAGGCATTTCAGCCCAACACCCGGAGCTGGACCGAGCTCGAGTTCGGCCGTGAGGGGGAGCGGCAGGATGTTGTTCCTGATCTCCTCTGGTCACCAACGGCTCAAGTGGTCATTCCCGGCACGGGCGTTCGCATCCGGGGCACCATCGATCGCGTCGATTACAACAGCGCCCGCAATGGCGTGCGCGTCTCCGACTACAAGACTGGTGCCGAACCACCGAAGGCCGACGAGATTGTGCTCGGGCGCGGTGCTGAGCTGCAGCGCGTACTCTACGCGCTCGCTGCACTCCAGCTCGTGCCGGACAATCCGAGGGTCATTGCGCGTCTGGTGTTCCTCGGCGCCGACCAGCCGAGGCCATACCGGCTGCACGACATCGACCAGGCGGTCGCCGATGTGGGAGCACATGTCGCGGCAGCCATCGCTCTAATACGCCGCGGAATCGCGTTGCCGGGACCGGATGCACGCGAAAGCTGGAACGATTTCGCACTGGCGCTGCCAGCATCGCAAGCTACGTACTTCGCGATCAAGCGGAGTGCCTTCGACCGGTTGTTCGGCGATGCCGCCCAGATCTGGGGCGTGCGATGACCGGCCTCGCCGACGCCGAGGCGCGCCTGAGAGCGCTCAGTGACCTGGTCTCAACACTGATGGTCGAGGCTGCCGCCGGCACGGGCAAAACCGCTCTGCTGGCAGGACGCCTTACCATGTTGCTGGTGCATGGTGGCGAACCGGGATCTGTCGCCGCCATCACTTTCACCGAACTCGCCGCAAGCGCACTCGGCGCGCGCGTCCATCGCTATGTAGGCGAGTTGCTCGCCGGCCGCGTTCCGAGGGCATTGCGCCTGGCTTTGCCTCGCGGCCTCACCACGACCCAACGCCACGCCCTCTCTGTGGCTGCCGGCAAGCTCGATGAACTGACCGCCACCACGATCCATGCCTTTTGCCAGACCATCATCTGCAGCTATGCTGTCGAGGCAGACATCGACCCCGGCGCGCGTATCCTCGATGCGACCGAGGCCGAGGCGGCCTTTGACGCTGTCTTCGAGCAGTGGTTCAGGCGGCGCCTCAACGGCCTAGCGCGAGCCGACGATCCCATCGCCGCGTTGTCTCAATACGATCCCCGGCACGTTGCGGACACGTTACACGGGCTTGCACGATTTCGCTTGCAGCACCGTGGCGCGCGCGCTCCAGCCGCTGACTTAAGCGGCCGGCCTGACATCGATCTCGTCGACGCGGTCGCGGACTTCCGCCGCTGGCTTTCAGCGCAGCCGCTTGAGCCCAGAACGCTTGAACTGGTCGGGCAGCTCGAGACGCTCGCGGATCACTTTGCCGGCAGCTTCGAGAACCCGCCTGGCTTCGATACGCTGTGGCGGCTCGCTCATCCGCAACGCCTGCCGTGCATGCGGCGGCACACCTTCGATCTGCTGACGCCGCGGACGAAGACGGCCTGGGACCGGGCCGCCGGCAAGGATCGCGGCGGCGGGCTCAACGACGTGGCCGCCACATATTTTGCCCGGGTCAACCACTGCTACCGGGTGATCCTTGGCAGGGTCGCAACCGCTCTCGTCGCCAGGCTGTCTGACGAGCTCGACGAGGTGCTTGCTGAGTACGCCTCGTTCAAGCGCGCCGCCGCCGTGCTGGATTTTGATGATCTCCTCGAGCGCGCGCGCACACTCGTGCGAGAGCACGACGTTGTCCGGCGCGCGCTCGGGCAGCGTTATCGCCACATTTTCGTTGACGAGTTCCAGGACACCGATCCTCTGCAGGCGGAAATCCTCTTCCGCATCGCTGGCGAGGACAAGCCACCCCGCTGGCAGGACACCGTTCTGCGCCCGGGCGCCCTCTTCATGGTCGGTGACCCCAAGCAATCCATCTACCGCTTCCGGGGTGCCGACGTCGGAACGTACGCTGAGGCGCGCGGCGCCATCGCGCGGCGCTGGCCCGACAACATCGTCCAGATCACCGCCAACTTCCGGTCGCGGCCGGCCATTCTGACCCACGTCAACGACTGCTTTGCCGCGCCATTCTCGAGGCCGGGCCAGCCGGGCTACGTAGCGCTTGCCCCGACTCTCGATCCACCGGACCATGATCTGCCCTGCGTGGCGAAGATCAGGATCGATCTGCCGCCAGATGCCCGTCCGTTGGAGATTCGCGACGCCGAGGCTGAGGCCGTAGCTGATCTCTGCTCGCGTCTCATCGGCAACATGAACGTCCGCGACGAGGAGGGCGGGCTCGCCCCCCTGACGCCTGGCGGCATCGCGCTTCTGGCTCCCACGGGCGCGGAACTGTGGCGCTATGAGCGCGCGCTGGAAACACGCGGGCTCCCGATTGCCTCCCAGGCCGGAAAGGGACTGTTCCGCCGCCAGGAAGTGCAGGACATGGTGGCGTTGGCGCGCGTGCTAGCCGATGCAAGCGACACCCTGGCCCTGGGCGCCCTGATGCGCGGGCCTCTGGTCGGCCTGACCGAGGAGGAATTGCTCGACATCACGGCCGTGCTGCCGCCGCCACCAGACCGGCCCGAGGCGATCCCGCGGTTCTCCCTGCTGACGCCAGCCGAACGCGTCACCCATCCAACCGCGCGACGGACGCTTGAGATCTTGCAGGACCTGCGCCGGCGCGCCCGGGCGACCACACCGGCACTGCTGCTGGCCGAAGCCGTGGAACGCCTGTCCGTGCGGCCGATCCTGAGCGCACGCGACGGTGATCGCAGCGGACGGGCCGCCGCCAATGTCGAGGTCGTGCTTGAACGGGCAAGGCCTTACGGCGTCAGGGGCTTGAAGCGCTTTGTCCGCGACCTCAGCCGTGACTGGCGCCTCGGCGCGCCCTCTACCGAAGGTCGTGTGGACGCCGAAGGCGACGCCATCGAGATTATCACCATGCATAGCGCCAAGGGGCTCGAATGGCCGGTGGTGATCCCGATCAACGGCGCCACTTTACTGCGCCCGCGTGAGCCGTTTGTGCACCGTGCCGACGACGATACGCTCCACTGGGTCATCGGCGATGTTGTGCCGCCTGAACTGCTTGCCGCGCTCGAGACCGATGGCGAGAGCCTCATGCGCGAGCGCGAACGGCTCTGGTATGTAGCCTGCACGCGCGCGCGTGAGCTGCTGATTCTGCCGGAGCTGCCCCGGGCTGAACAGAAATCGTGGGCACGCGTCGTTGATCTTGCGCACGGCGCATTACCCGAGCTTGATGTGTCGGGCCTGGTACCAGCGCCCGCGCCGGTTGGCACCGAGGTGCCGAATGCCCAGACATCCGAGCTCTTTGCCGCCCAGCGCGAGGCCATCGCCCAGGCGGCCCGCCCGCTCACCTGGATCCGGCCAAGCGACCAGGACCCCGATCGCCTGCAGGTGACCGAGGCCATCGCACTCGAAGCGGGCGATGCGCCTGAAGTCGATGCACCCGTCGGGGCTGGCCGTATCCGAGGGCTTCTCCTTCACAAGCTGATGGAAGAGGTGCTGACCGGAGAGCTTGGTGACGGCATCAATGACCTTGTCAATCGCACCCGGGAGCTCCTGGCTGAGCTGGTGCCCGATACCATGGGGCAGGGAACGCTGCCGGACGCTGAAGAGATTGCCAGAACCGCGTCGCGTACCTTGCAACTTTCCGAGGTCGCCGCTCTGCGCAACCGGCTTGTTCCGGAGTGGCCGGTTTATGGACTACTGGCCGACAGCCCGGACACAGGGCTAGCCGGACGTATCGACGCAATCGCCTATGCGGGCGACGTGGCCGAGGTCGTCTTCGACTGGAAGAGTGACGTCGCTCCCGGCGAGGCGGACATGCGTCTCCACGCTGGACAGCTCGAAGACTATCTACGGGCGACTGGCGCTGCCAGGGGAGCGGTCGTCTATATGACCCCGGGGATCGTTCGATGGGTCTCGCTGAACGAGGCCGGCCTCAGCGGCAAGCCCGGGGTTGGCTGAGGCCCCAAGGGGTTTCCACACTATCTCTGCCGGACGACCCTTCCCGCCGCCGTAGCCGGACATTTCGGACCATTGGGAAGCAGGCTGACCCGTCTTCTTGCGTTTGTTCTCTGTTTGTTCTACATTCTTCATCTGGATTCCTGGAACTCCCAGGCCGGGATCGAATCGAGGTGGCAGCCAGGTAATAGTGTCAGGCATAGTTCGAGTGCCGGCATATAGTGTCGCCGGATCCCAGGCCAGAGTTTCGTGAGGACGCGGGGACGCAATGAGGGGGAAGACCATTCACGAGAAAATGGCTCGGCTGAGGGCCGGCGCACCCCCGCGCGTTCTGGACCTTTTCGCCGGCTGCGGCGGCCTTTCACTTGGGTTCCACGCTGCCGGATTTGATCTTCAGGGCGCCGTCGAGTTCGACCCGGATGCCGCAAGGTCTTATGGCCTGAATTTCCACCATGGAGAGGAGAGGCACAGCGTTCCCCGGGACATCATTGCGACAACTCCGCAGGAGCTTGCGGCCCAGCTCTCTCTCGGGTCCGTCGCGGAGGCCATCGATGTGGTCGTCGGAGGCCCACCGTGCCAGGCCTTCGCACGGGTAGGCCGTCCCAAGCTGCGGGAGATCGATGCCCATCCGCAGGCATTCCGGCACGATCCGCGTGCACGCCTTTACCAGGAATATCTCCGCTACGTCGATGCGTTTCAGCCGGTCGCGATCCTCATGGAGAATGTCCCCGACGTGCTCAATCACGGCGGCCAGAACATCGCCGAGGAGATCTGCGAGGTCCTGGAAGGCAAGGGATATGTCTGTGGCTATACGCTCCTCAATGCAGCGTTCTACGGTGTACCGCAGATGCGGGAGCGGATGTTCCTGATCGGTTATCACCGCGACCTGACGGACCGGATAAGCTTTCCGGAAGCCACAAACTGGATGGTCCTGCCGCCCGGGTACGAAGGATCACGGGCAGTCGCTCTGAAGGTGCTTAACGGCCTGATGCATGCCGCGCACGACTACATCGAGCCGCCCGCTGCACATCCGGCCCTGCCGGCCGCTGTCACAGCCGAAGACGCGATCGGCGATCTTCCCGCCATCTATGCACGCGAGGAGCTTGCGGCCGGCAGGCTCGTGCGCGGCGCGCGTCGCTTTGATCAGGCGATGGCCTATGACCGTCGCCGGCGCAAATCGGCATACGCAACGATGATGCGCTCCTGGCCAGGGTTCGAGGCGCCGGAAGAGGGCTTGCGCGATCACGTGATCCGCTATCTGCCCCGCGACTATGAGCTGTTCGCCCGTCTTAACCCGGGCGATCAGTACCCGCAGGCGTGGCAGCATGCGATGAACATGCTGTCCGAGCGCCTCGCTATCCTGCGCCGGCAGGGAACGCCGGTCATCGAGGGCTCTGCTGAATACCGACGGCTTCACGAGGCCATCGTGCCTCCCTACGACGCCGGTAAGTTCCCCAATAAGTGGCGGAAGATGTGGCGTGACCAGCCGGCACGCACACTCATGGCCCATCTTGGTAAAGACAGCTACAGCCATATCCACTATGACAGCGCACAGGCGCGCACGATCTCCGTGCGGGAGGCGGCGCGTCTCCAGTCCTTTCCGGACGGATTCGTTTTTTGCGGAACGATGAATCCGGCCTTCCGTCAGATCGGAAACGCGGTTCCGCCGCTCATGGCCAGAGCGCTTGCATCAACAATAATGGAGGTCCTGCGCGGCCGGGCAGACCAGACAGACTATGTCAGCAGAAGAACGGCAGCAGCAGTTTGAACACGCGATCAGCACGCAACCGGGTATCACCCCGGATGCGAAGTTCGCGAAGAATTTCGGCTTCTCAAACAGCGCGCGCGTCATCGAAGGCGGGCTGTTTGCGTGCACCAACAACCTCGCCACATATTCAGCCAAGCTTGCAGACGGCTCCGAGACGCCGCTCAGGCAGTTCGTATTTCTCTGCGTTCTCACCTTTCCGCCGGAGGACGAGGTTTACTTTGCCGTTGTGATCAGCTCCGAAGCCGATCGCGTCAACAAGGGGTTGATCAAGCTCTTCCATGAAGGCGAAGAGCGGAACAAGGGGCGGGCTGCAGCCGCGAAGAAGGCAGGCAGCATCAGCAACAACGTCAAGTTCTACATCACAGAAAGCGGAGACATCTTCTTTCACAACTATGACTTCCGGCAGTCGCTGCGCAGCGGGTCACCCGAAGGCCCGCTCGACCCCGATTGCATGGCGAAGGTCGACTCGATCCTGTTCGCGATCTGGCCCCCGGCTGCTTCCGCACGGCGCAGCCTGCTCGCGCGCGAGTTCGTCGGCTACCTTGGCAAGCTGATCGGCCGCGAAAAAGTCCACGAAGTCCGCGTCTGGCCCGACGCATCTGCCGTCAGCCCGGACATGCAGCGGATGCCGGCCACGATTCCCCTCGATGCGATTGAGGCGGCCGTGACGGCGCTTGGAGGCTTCTATCCTGGCGGCGAGGTCCGGCGCTTTCATGCGGCGATGAATTATCTGGCCCACAAGCACTTTGTCATTCTTGCTGGTCTCTCCGGCACAGGCAAAACGCAGCTCGCTCTCAAATATGCGCGTGCGGTCCACGGGCTCAAAGGGGGCGAGCCGGATCCTCTTCTTGTAGTCTGCCCGGTCCGGCCCGAATGGACTGATCCGACAGCGCTTACCGGCTACTACGACGTTCTGTCAAACCGTTATGTCGTTCCGCCTTTCCTCGAGGCCGTCCTTCTGGCGACGGCCCATCGCGATTCCCCGGTGTTCGTGGTGCTCGATGAAATGAATCTCGCTCGCGTCGAATACTATCTTTCTGACATCCTTTCTGCGATCGAGACCGGTGAGGAACTTCAGCTCCATTCGAGCGGAGTTCCGCTTGAAGGATCGACCGGCACGGCTATCCCGGCTGCGCTGCCGCTTCCGCCGAACCTGTACATCACCGGCACCATCAATATCGACGAGACAACAAGCCCCATCAGCGACAAGGTGCTGGATCGCGCCGTAGTCATCGATATGTCTGCGGTCGATCTCACCGGCTTCCTTGCTGCTCTGGAAGCCCGTGAGCCCGCGCTCAAAGAGGCTCGCGCCGCCTGTGACGCCCCTCTGGTCGCAGTGCAGCAGATCATGACGGGGCATGGTTCAGGGTTCGGGTACCGTGTCGCCGAAGAGGTCGTGCGTTATCATGCGTTTGCGTCAGGGCAGCTGAAAGCCGAGGCGGCAGTCGTGACCGACGATCTGATGGTCCAGAAGGTGCTCGTAAAGCTCCGAGGCGCCGAGCGTCAGCGATCGCTTCTCACCGGGCTCGCCAAGGCACTGGAGGGATTGCCCCGCTCGCAGGCACTGCTCGCCAGGCTCACCGCCGATCTCGACGAGTTCGGTTCCTTCCAGGCCAGCCGGTGAGGTATGCGTGGCTTCGCTCCTCATCCGCGACGAAGCATCAGGCATGGCGTGGCAGGTATGGCCCGAGGCTGCTGCCGTGCCGGCTGGCGCCGTCCGGGAGACAGGAAGTTACCTTTTCGAGCTGCATGACAGCGCTGACGCTTCTGTCGCCGATCTGCTGATCGACGATCAGCCGCTTGAGGCGTTGCGGGCCTCATCGTCCGACAGCGCACGCTGGCGCTGGTCGCCCGGGTTTTATGCCGGCACGGCGGAAGCGGAGCTGCGCGTACCGGGCCATCTGCCGCGACGCTTCGAGATCATCACTGATCCTGACCGGCGCAAGCTCACGCGTGATGCCTTCGATACGATGGTCCGCGAGCTTCTGGAAGATACCTTTGCGCTATTCTCCCTCAGCAGCTTCCGCAAGGCTGTTGCCCGTGGCAGCGGTGCGCGGCCACCTGCCATTGCGCGCCTGGAGTTTCTGCGATCACGCATCGATGAGCTCGAACGTGCGATAGCCGCAATCATGCGCAACCCCCGCCACATGCTCACTCCGGAACAAGCGGTTCTCCCATATCACCGTGCGGGCCGCGTGACCGGGCCTGAGGTTCTGCATTCACTCCGGTCAGGAAGGGTGCTGAGGGAACAGGGGCTGCCTTCGCGCCTTCCCGCGACGCTCCGGGGATTCCTGCCGGCGCGCGTCCGCGTGCGCCGGCGCCGGAACTCGTTCGATCTTCCGGAGCATCGCCAGATCGCCGCATGCCTGCGGTCATGGACATCCTGGCTCGGGGCTGCCGCCGATCTGCTTGAAGCCGGCGGCAAAACCACACAACCCGACCTCCGGGCGTCAGCAGGGGCTTGGGTCGTACGTTGCCGCAGGCTGGCCCGCCGC
The DNA here is from genome assembly GCA_016699855.1 of Rhodospirillales bacterium. NCBI lineage: Bacteria > Pseudomonadati > Pseudomonadota > Alphaproteobacteria > Rhodospirillales > Rhodospirillales bacterium. The sequence continues at coordinate 1,308,815 of CP064988.1, read as the reverse complement.
ATCACACGCCTGAGTGGGGCAGCACCGTTTGTCGATGCCGGAGATGCACCGGCATATCTCGTCCTCTCGGCGCTGTTTCGGAATGATCCCGCTTATCAGCGCTTCTACCGCGTCTGGCAGGATATGAATCTCGGTATTGCCGCCGTGTTCGGCGATTTTCTCAACCTGCCCCTTGCGCGCACCTTTGAACTCTACGAGCTGTGGTGCTTTGTACGCCTGATCCGCGGCGCCGCGGAGGAGTTCGGCACCGAGAATCTCGACCTGCGCGACCTCTTCCTCAAAGAGGCCAATGGCGGTGTGACGCTAGCGGCCGGCGCTGTCACTGTCGCGGTTGGCGGCGACTGGAAGCTGTGTTTCCAGAAGCAGTACCGGGAATTTTGGATCGAGCCGGATCGCCGGGGTTCCTACAGCCGGGTGATGACACCGGACGTCGTTGCAGCGCGCACCGCCTTACCGGCGGGAGACCCGGACCGGCTGATCGTGCTCGACGCCAAATATCGCATCGACGAAGGGCTTAACGACGCCCTCAGCTCCATCCACACCTACCGCGACGCGCTCGTTCAGGAAGACAGTTCCGGCGGCACACAAGGAATTGTTGCTGCCGCCTATCTTCTCACGCCGCACATGCCGGCTTTAGGGGCAGGTTACCGCGATACGCCGATGCCGGGACGGCTCTTCCATCCGGCTTATCGTGGCAGCTTCCGCTTTGGCGCCGTTACCTTGCGCCCGGGCATGACACTGGCGGAGATCACCAAGGCCCTGCGTCTCATCCTGGCAGACGCGACTGCGCCGGCTCGCTGATATGGATGTTCTCACGCCTGAGCAGCGCCGGCTGAACATGAGCCGTATCCGGGCCCGGGACACCCGTCCTGAGCTCGTTCTCCGACGGGCGTTGCACTCTGAAGGTCTGCGCTACCGGCTGCATCCGGGATATCTGCCGGGTCGTCCCGATCTGGTCTTCCCTCGCCATCGCGCCGCAATTCTGGTGCACGGATGCTTCTGGCACGGTCACGATTGCCCGTTGTTCCGGATGCCTGCGACGCGGCAAGAGTTCTGGAGCACCAAAATCGGGAAAAACAGGGCTCGGGATCAGCACGTGGTTGCCGAGCTTCACAATGCCGGGTGGCGCGTGCTCACGGTGTGGGAGTGTTCCCTGAAAGGGCGTGGCAGGCTGACGCTTCCGGACGTTGTCCGGGACGCCATCGCGTTTATCCGCAGCGATCGCCGGGCGGCAGAGCTGCGAGGCTTTTCTGACGGCCTTTCGCCAGCAGGCCGGCACGTGCGACGACCTTCGCGAGCCACCCGGTAGCCACCCCGGTCACCATTCACAGCCGAGGGAATGGAGTTCACTTTGCCAACAGGCTCGCAGGCCTGGTCAGTCATTTCCGTGCCCCGCGGTCACTATCTGACAGGTGCCGCCCATTCCTCCAGTACGCGCTGATAGCTCAATACCTGCGTTGGCAGTCCGGTATCCTGCACATCGATCACCAGACACTTCGAGGTTCCGCCATTTCGGGGACCGCGCAGACCGCGTCCTACCATCTGCTCATATAGAAGAGAACTTCGTGTCGGACGGGTGACCACAACCGTATCCGTCCTGGGTGCATCAAAACCTGCCGTAAGGACACCATAGTTGCAAAGGAACCGCAGACGCCCATCTCGGAAGCGCTCGATCATCGCATAGCGTTCAGCAACCGGTGTCCGGCCTGTCACAACGCCGGCCGTTCCTTCACCTATGGCCCGGTTCAGGGTCAGCGCCAGCGTTCTGGCGTGCTGGACCGAACATGCAAACACAAGTGTACGTCGTCGGGGAGACAGGTCCAGCAAACGACGCAGTATCGCTCCATTACGCGGGATGTGGCGGCCCAGTGTATTGAGATAGTCCTGAGGCAGATCTTTGAAGCGTTTGATGTTGTCGAGCTGTTTCGTGGTTGGCTTGGGGGCACGCCCGACCTTCAGTGATTCTCCTGTCACATGACCCAGCACACCAAGCTTTTGCAGACGTTTCACTGGCTTATGCCCGAGGAACTCGGGGCCGAACAGGTTGCTTTGAAAGTATCGGCGAAGAGAGCCGGTCTCCTTATCATCTGATCGCCAGGGAGTAGCCGTCAGTCCGATGACAGGAGGAGCCCCTGGCAGCGCGTGCCACCTCTTCTCATGCCTCAGGCCAAGCGACACCAGAATCTCACCATAGCTTGCCGCAGTCGTATGGTGAGCTTCGTCGATGACGGTGACAACCATCTGGCGTAATGGAAGGACGGACCCAAGGCGATGACCTGATCTGAACCAGCTGTTCAACTGCTGAACGCCGGCGAGCACGACGTTTAACCCTTCGCTGAGCTGCAGATCGTCGATTCGCCGACCGCCCCATGCGCGATATAGCGATAACGGCAGTCCACTATGGGCAGGCCTGTCCTGTCCGGAAGACGTCCATACCTGCCGGAAGCACTCCCAGGCCTGCTGCAGCAGTTCATCGCTCTGGGCTACCCACAGGACGATGCGGCGTCGGCTATCTGGTTCGTCGGCAAGATGGTCGCAGATTGCCTCGACCGCTACGCGCGTCTTGCCAGCGCCGGTTGGCAGCGACAGCACCGCCGTCCGACCGTGACCAGCTTGCAAGAGGTCTCGCAACGACGCATACGCAATCTTCTGAAAACTGTGCAATGGCGCCAATTGAACAGGGCGTTCAAGCGTTTCATCGTCAGGCCGGCCTTTGAACCGGCTCTGCCAAAGGCAGTCAGGCAGTCCAATCTCGTCGCAGAACGTCTCGGACCAGTAGCTGCCGCGCCACCAGTAAGCGGCCATATTCTTCGATCCTTGCCCCTCCTGGGTGGCATTGCCATGAAGACCGTTTGAGTTGCTGCGCCCGATTTCACGAAAGGCCCTTGCGAGCCGCTTCCAGCCGGTCTGACTCACAGCGTAGCGCAGCAGCTGCTCCCGAAGCCAAGGACCGATCTGGTTATTCCCGAGCAGATCATGACCAAACAGGTCCACAAGTTCGGAACGGGGGCTCGGCCGTCGACCAGTAGTGACCACTCCGGCTGATTTCAGCGCCGCGCGAACCGCCTGAAGCTCATCATTGAGAGGCGTACCGCTCTCGCTACGAAGGAACTTTGTCCACTCCTTCCTGGGGATGTACCTCAGAGCCCCGTCAATCTGGCTGCGTTCTTCCTCCGTCATCTCCCCTCATTCCGGTAACCATCCTGGCAATTATAGACTACTGAGCACGTCCATGCCCGAGTAAGGGCGTCGCCTGGATTTGACCGTCACACTTGCGGAGCCGCACGTCATCCGCCTCTCATCCTCTCGAGGACCTTCTCTGCGCCGATGACCGTCAGATGAGTGCGGGCCCGCGACAGCGCCACATAAGGAAGTTCGGTATTGATCACGGTATCGGGTGTTGCCGCGATCACGACAACGGGCCGTTCGAGACCCTTGAACCGTCTGATGCTGTCGACGACCATCAGCCTTCCGGCCTGTTCGTCACAGCGCGCTGTCCGGACGCCGCCAAGACGCTTCCCGGGAGCCAGATCATCTACGGCATTCTCCGTGGCTACGAGCACCGCAATGTCTCCCTCCGGCACCCGTTCAATACCTGTCAGGCGCCCTACATAGTCGGCGACACGTTTTCCGAGTGCCTCCTGAGTGCCGGTCCTGATCCAGCGGACCTCAACTCCCTCCGGGCCGATCGCCTCAATCGGATGGCCCGTGTAATGTAGACGGACAGTTTCATATATGCGCCGCGTGTTGCGCAGGTTCAGTGTCAGGCGGATGGGGATCAGGGCTACTTCTTCAGGAATTCTGATGGCGCTTGCGTATACGCGCTGGTTGTTATCATAGAACACCCGGAGGATTCCGCGGCCGTCATTCCGGAGGCCAGCCTGGACAGCCGTCCACCAGAGCGGCAGAAAATCCTGACCCTCGTCCACGATGATCGCATCATACGCCGCCCGCGGCAGGCGTTCGAACGCCTGCATAAGGAACTCAGGCCAGCCCTCTTCAAACAGCTGTCTGTCACCAGCAGTTTCGGGAACCGCGATGCCCGCTTGCCGGCTCAGCTCCACACACAGCTCATGGAATGTCATTGCCGAGATGCCCGCGCTCTCCTTGAGCCGCGCCCGGACCTCCACTGCAAGGCCCCGGTTGTAGCAGACAAACAGGGTGCGGGCGCCCGCCTCGGCGCAGCGCCTGGCTTCCTCCATCGCCAGTACCGTCTTGCCGGTTCCGGCCCCACCACTGACTGCGGCGCGCGGAACTGCTTCGATCGCACGCAGAATATGAAACTGCTGCTGTGTCAGCACCTGCAATGCCGAGTCGTCGCGACACAGCGCGGTGCCAAGCGGCATGCGCAGCTGAAATGGCCGGGCGAGTATCTTTTCGAGTGCCTGAAGCCCGTCCGCACCCAGATCTTCGGTGCGGTCTTCGTCGCCGGATACTTCCCCGAAGCGTTTCCTTATCCAGTCGCCGAGCCCGCTTTCAAATTCCTTTGCAAAGCAGAATAGCCGCAGCGGCATGTCCGCCCCCAGATCTGCCGCCGGCGCCGAGGAATGCGGAAGGACCACGCCATGCCGTGCCCGGATCCATCGTGGCTTCCAGTGCGGGGAGTTGCTCAGCTTCTTGAGCAGCTCATGCTTCGAGCTTCTTGCCTGCTGCACCGGGTTCTTGATGCGATGCGTCAGCTGCCATCGGTCGCGGCTTGACCATCTGTCGGTCAGCGGGTCGTAGGCAATCCCGCCACCCTTTACCTCAAGAGTGAGTAGGCCGAGCCTTGCGTGGGCAATGACGAAATCGCACTCGCCGTCAATCTCTTCACCATCGGGTTTCAGCCCGAGCCAGGGGCGGGAGTAGAATACGACGAACGAGTCATTCAGGACGACCTCAAGCCGCCGGTAAACCTCACATTCGGTGCTGCGCAGAGAGTTCGCCAGGATGTCGGGCGGCAACGTCCGTGGCCACATCACGGCCATGTCAGGCGTTCCGGATGAGCTGGGAGAAGAAGCCGACTCCGGCGGCCTCCGGCAGTCCGACCAGCGTGGCCCGGTCGAGAAACCGATTGTACTCCTCACAGGCGGTTTCCGGAGCGAGTACGCAGGCGTGGCAGGCGGCGAGCGAGAGCCCGTCGGAACCCGCAATCATGCCCTCAATACACAGGGGATCGGACGAACACCACTCCATCGCATGGACGGCCGCTCCGATCGCCCGTTCAATGCGGGTGGCCTCTCCCTGCCGCTGCAATCCGCCTAGCGTTCCGTCCGAGTCAGATGTGGCGGTATAGATAAGAACACCAGCCATCCCATCGTTTCCTTCACTCACATAGAGACGTTCCCGCAGGGCTGCGGTCGAGTAGCCGCATTCGAGCGTAAGCTGGCGCATCAGCGCGTGGGCGAAGGTATGCGCCAGCAGATAGCGGGGCGTTATCCGCCACGAAGGCTTGTCTTCGCCGTACCGTCGCTGCCACTCGATCTGCCATGCAGCATCAATGCGTTTCGCGCGCTCCACGACAGCACTGGCATTTTCCCAGGTGCGGAGCGTCCCGTTGTTGAACGCAAGGAAGATGCCTTCGCCACGCACCTCTACTGCCGGAAGCCAGTCCAGCGTTCCAACCGAGATGGAGGCTATGTCCGCGCTGTCTTCATCACCCGGAGGATTGATCCTGGTGAACCCTTTGAGCGCCCGGACTTCGCGGAGCCTCACCACACGGACTACCCGGTTCAGGAACGGGCGCAGGGTTTCGGGTACCGGTACGTTGCGCACTTCGAACTCGCGTGCGTCCTTCTCCCGCGTATCGGCACCGGATACGAACTGACGGTACTCCTCCTGGCGGATGTTCAGGATGGCGTCGTCGTTATACCGCTTCAGCCGCTCCTCAATCTGCTGAGCAAGCTCTTCCGGGCTGAGACCGAGTTCCCGCAGCACTGGTTCAAGATCGGCACCGGCAAGAATCCGGATGAACGTCGCGCGATCCTCTGGCTTCGCATTCACAATCGGAGTCCAGTAGACGCCGAGCGCTTCCTGCAGCGCATCTGACCACGGCGGGATGCTGAGTGCGGACGCGATAACCGGAAAATAGAGGTTGGATGCACCGCGTTGCAGCGCCCGCGGCTCGCAATTGCAGGCCTCGCTGGAGGCGGCGAGCCAGGGCCGTCGGCCGCGACATCTGAAGCTTTTCCACGTCCTTGCACTGAAGACGCCATCCATCGGTCTGCGTGCCTTGCATTCCCGGCAGCTCAGGACAAGTCCGGCCAGTCCAGGCCGCTCTGACCTGAGATAGAGATCGGCATTCTCCTTCTTCTTGCAGTCGGCTTTGTGCCCGACCCAGAAATGCCAAGGGAAATCATCGAGGTGACCCTTCGGGCACGCCATGATGAAGCGGACGGGGATGGCAAAAACCTTGCGCTGCCCGGGAGTCTTCCGCGTACAGCTCGCGCAGTACCGGTATGCCCGGCCAGGGTCATTTGCCCATTTTCCCGAAGGAGCTAGGCGATCGCACTGGGGACAAAGGAGCCATTCCGGAAACCGTGCCGCGACGAGCGTACGGTTGTCGGGGTTTCCCTCAACGTCGCGCCAGTTCTCGTCCACGACCGGCGGGAGGCGGAAACCACCTACGCCAAGCTTCCGTTGCAATCTCGGTTCCGTGATCCTCTGCGGGTTCGCAAGGCCCGCCGGAGGGAATGACCTGTCCCATTCCTCGAGCCCTGCCGCGACAGCAGATACCGCTGCGCCGTCCGCGCGGAAGTCCACAACCGAACCCGGGCCGAATGTCATGACCGCGGCACTTCTCCGCAGCTCTCCCAGGCGGTTATTGGCCATTGCTGTTCTCCCCGGCCGTTCTTTGACGCAGCCATTCCGCGAGCCTGTACCGCGTGGATGCCTCGACACTGCGCATGTTGTTCAATGTTGGCCAGGCTTCACCGGGCAGCCTGCCCATCGCGCGAAGCGTCGCCGCCCTCTCCGCGTCCTGGAGCAGCGAACTGCGGACCTGCCGGCTCCAGTAGCTTCGGGGCGCCCGGAATTCCCAGGTGTCGAGGCGGCGCTCGAGCTCAAGACGCACGGCGGTTTCCTCAGGGTCAATCGCAGTTGATCGCCGGACGACCTCGTTGATGAGATCTCTGGCGGCGTTGATGGCATTAACATCAAGCGCCGGCCTGTCGAGCATTCCCGGTGCGAGATGGCGTACGAGGGCAACCAGCACCGCGTGCAGTGCCCGGTCCCGCGCCCGTGACGCGAAGGGCGTGACACTCGTTGGTTCGACGTCCCTGTAAAGAGTGCTGTGCCAGGTCGGGAAGCTCTCATAGTGAGAGCGGTCCCTTGCCTTGGCATTGTTCAGCACAGAAACCACCAGACCGGGGACACTGCCGCGGCCCACGCGACTTGTGGCCTGAATGTATTCTGCGATTCCCTTGGGCTGGCCGTTCACCAGCATCAGGCCGAGACGCGGAATATCAACACCGACGCTGAGCATGTTCGTTGCGAGGACGACATCGAGCGCGCCTTCGGCGTCGGACCGCACAGCCAGCCGGTCTAGCATGTCCCTTACATCGGCCTGCGTTCGCCTCGAGGTCAGTTCCTCTATGAACTCAGGCTGCCGGGCTGTCTCTTCCCTACGCTGGGCCAGGATGGCAAGGCTGTCATTCACGTCATCCTGCATCAGCACGAGAGCGCCACCCAGCTCGCGCAGCGAATTGAAGTACGTGACCAGCGTCCAGTAAGGGTCGCGCGCTTGATCATCCACGGTTCCGCCGTAAGCGGCCTGAAGCAGTGATGCCGCGACCGCCTGGAGGGTGAACTTCGCCGACCTGCCTGCCGTAGTCACGCCGACATACACCCGGCCAGGGGCGCCGCGATCCACGACCGCAAAACCGGAATCATCCGCATCCAGACAGGATGGCGGAAACTGCTCGGTCTGACGGTCGAAGAGAGCAGCAACCTGTTCGGACGCGCGGCGGATCGTTGCCGTCGACCCGATGATCTTCGGCCGCGTGTCCCCGGATGAAAACATCCGGTCTATGGCAGCCTCGTACAGGCCGGCGACGGTTCCGAGTGGCCCGGAGATCAGATGCAGCTCATCCTGGAGAATGAGATCGGGAGGGCTGCCAGTGCCGATGCTGAACAGGCCGCTGACTTCCTTGCGCCTGACAATCTGCGCAAACTTGTCAATCGTACCGATGAGCAGGGTCGGACGTTGCCGGTAGACATCCTCGTCAACCGTCCAGACTGGGAGGGGAGCCTGCGCGTCGTACAGAAGGCACTCGCTATTGACACACCTCACCTGAATGGCGTCAGCCTGCTCATCATGGGACCAGTCGAGCCGTTGCCTGCACGCTGGACACTGCACAAGCTGCTTCGGCGACGGCTGATCGGGAGATCCACCCAGAGCCGCCGCCGCATCGCGGACTCTGTTCGGAACAGCGTCACCTCCGACCCAAAGGCCGATGGAGAAAGGGGATCGTCCCAGCTCGCGGTGCGACGTGCCGGCTTCCCGGATGCGGCCACGCCGGATCGCCTCACAGGCCAGCAACACAGAGGCTGCGCGCGAGAATTGCTGCGTGGTCAGCAGGCGGAGGGTGTAGCGCATGACCGCGGCGACGCCATCGCCGTCATCGGGATTCTTTCCGGCCGAAAGCCTCCTGTAGAACGACAGGAAGGCAATCAGGGCGAGATACGCCTCGGTCTTACCGCCGCCCGTGGGAAACCAGAGCAGGTCCATGATTCCGCGTTCCCGATGTTTCCGGTCGGCAACGGAGGCGGCGGCAAGGAGGATGAAACCGAGCTGGAATGGCCGCCACTCAAGCGGGCCGCGGCTGCTTTTTTCAGGGTCCCAGCTGTGCTGGAGCGCCATAGCCAGATTGGCGAGGCGAAAGGCATGAGACATGGCGTCATCGCCAGCGATCCGTGATGCTCCCCCAGCGATCCGGTCATGCACCTGCCGGCATGTTGCGATATTCTTCGTGGCCTGCTCCCGGAAGGCTGCCGGGAGCGCAGAAACTGCTGCCTCCTGTGTGTCGATCCATTTCTTGTACGCTTCAGGCAGTTTCAGGAGCGCCTCACCCATCTCCTTCGCCCGTGCGCCCGCCAGCCACCGTGCCGACAGTGGCCTGTATTTCTCGTTTGCGCGAAGGGCGTCAAAGACTTCATGACCCGCCGCGCTCGTCGCCGGGACCGTGGTCCTGGGAACCCAGCTGGTGCCGACCATGGTAGCTGTCCCCGGGTCGGTGCCGGCCGCCCACTCCGCCGAACAAGTATGGCCAGTCGCGAACTCATGTGCCTTGCGGTACAGCAGTTCAGCCGAACGGTCATCGTCATCCAGCACTGCGCGCCGTGACGGCCGTGCGACAAGTACGGCTCCATTGCCTGGCCGTACCTGAACGTTGACCTGGAAGAGCGTCAGGCGCTCGACGCCGTCTCGGCCTTCGTCCTCCTCGGGCTCGGCATAGTTGAGCAGCGTGACTGTCACGAGTGTTCCGCCCGACCAAGCCGCAGTTCGCAGGTGAAGCCTGATACCAGACGGTGCTCCGTGTTCATCGAGACCGATAAAGCGGGACCCTTCACCGGGCGCCACATCGCTCACTGTGATGTCGTGAGCGCGGCGGTGCCATTCCATCCTCGAACGCGGCCGGCTCCCGGCCTCCTCCGGTTCGCGACCGGGTGCCGGCGGTTCGACAGGCTGATAGGTCGCGAAGCCGATCCGGACATTCAGTCTAGCGTCTCCATTGGCCGCCCTGGCAGCGAAGGAGACCCCCGCTGAGCATGGACGCATCAGCCCGGCAAGAGACACTTCCTCCTCCTCGCCGGCGCCACCTGTTTCGCTTTCTTCTCCACCCGAAAGACCGAGACGTTCGTCTTCTTCAGCACCCATCCGCGCTTCGCGCGGCCACAGGATGCCGGTCAGATAGACATCTGACGGGCGTGAGGTGAGGACCTCATCCTCCGTGTAGGGACCCACCAGGTCCTGCTTCAGCCTCTCCAGAAGGATGTCGCGCACGTCACCACCTCCGCCCTTTACTCACGGTCGGGAAAAATGCCGTGGTGTATCCCAGCACCACCGGAGCCACGACGATTCCGCTGGTCCGCCACGGCTCATAAAGCGACTCAGTCTCCGCAGAATCGGGCGGCAGCACGATTGTCCGTAGCCCGTGGACATGCAGATGCCGGAGTGTGTCAGGCGTGCGCCGCTTGCTTCCTCCGATCTTTCCCTGGATGGCCTTTGCAATGCTGAAGAGGTCGGCATTGACACTCTGAGACAGCACAGCAAGGCACTGTGCTTCACCATCTTCCTTCAGCCGGTAGGCAAAGCCGGCAGAACGGTCAGTCTCCGCGACGAGTGAGACAGTGTTCTCTGCAAAGCTGCGGATTCTGGTCTGGCTGATGCGTACGGCGCCCGCGCTGCCGAAGAAGCGCCGTCCTGCGAGACCTTCCGCCGAAATATCACCATCGCGGCCGATCTCGACCTGAGCGCGAGGCATGTCGTTCCTGGTCTGAAGGCAGTAGGCCCGGCCCGATGCCTCCACCCTGCCTGCATACTGACGATAGCCCCGGCCGATCAGCAGCCGTGAACGCCCGCGCGTCGCCCCCACGAATACAACGCGGGCCTCCTCATCCTGATCAACATTTTGTCCGTGAATGGAGGCATGGATTGTCCCCACGATGGGACCACGGTGTCCCAGTTCCGGCTGGCACAATTCTGCCGGTGGCTGTGTCCTTCCAAGCCGTTGCCGAAGCAACTTCATGTCCACAACGGTCCTGGTGCGACCAGCAATGCGCACAAGATGAGCCCATGCCTCATCTGGCGAGCATGACGCCAGGTGTGTCCCCTGCACGCTGCCTGTCCAGAGCTGCATGAAGCCTTCCTTGCCGAGGTCAGATGCGGTGTGCTCGGACAGAGTCACCCCGATCCATGGCGCAAGGCAGGCCGGCAGACCAGACATCCGCACCCTGTGCGCGATGCCGTTCTGCGTCAGTATCGAGGTGGTCAGCAGCACATCACAGCGACGGCGGTAGAGGATGAAGGCGTCGGCGAGCTCCGCCAGCGCCGCATCATCAATGCCTGGAGCCTCGCCATGCGCGAGGCGGATGATGTCCTCACGCACTTCGGTGAGTCGGTCGATCCCATCACCGGCGGCTGTCAGCACCTTGCGGCGGGTATCCGAGAAGATGGTCAACAGCTGCGGCGAGCCCGTGCGATGGACTTTCGTCAGCTCGCATTGCGTGAAAGCACCGGCATCGCCGCGCCGGAGCTTCTCGGGAAGCAACGGCTCCTTCGCGTGACCGGCCTGGGCCTCCCTGTCATCGGCAAACCCGTAGATGGCCTGGGCTTCGTCCGCGAACACTGTCACGCCACATGACGCCGCCAGTCTGCGGATGATTCCCACAACGAGGTCCGCACGCACCCCAACGATGTCCTGGGCCTCGTCAACCACCAGATGCTCGATCCCCTCAAGGTACTCCGCCACGTTGTCATCGCCCTGGATCAGTTCGAGAACTCTTTCGATATTCTCTTCGTACGAGCCAAGAATCTTCGCCTCGTCGTCAAAACCCGAGTGGATCGTCCAGGCGTGCGCGTCCAGAGTGGCGATCTTCACTGCGTAGGCTGCGGCCGTGTCCTCCAGGTAGGCCGCGATCCGGTCGCGGATTTCGCGGACAGCCGTCCGCGTGAAGCTGATCAGCCAGATGCGGCTTGGCTCCAGACCATCCTGATCGATCAGTTGGGATACACGCGCGCAGGCGACTGCCGTCTTGCCGGTTCCAGGACCAGCCCCCACCAGCAGGCGTTGCTGAGGCGGCGCATCAATGACGTCGCGCTGTGACTGGTCCCACTCAATGAGCGCAGGCGGGACGACCTGAAACTGAGGTGCAGCGCCTGTCGGGGAGCTGCCCGTCGTCTTCTGATTTCCCGCATCCGCGCTCGGCGCAGTCGCGTCAAGATGGACCTCGCCGTCATTGACCAGCGGCCAGAGCTGCTTCCTATATTTAACAGCGGGCCTTCCATTGAGCTCACGCAGCGGCCGCAAGACCTTTGCGATCTCCTTGCCCTTCCTGAATATGCGCACCTCTATCTCTGCCATGCTCGTTTCCACTCTCTCGCACGGCCTCCGGCTGATGGCCCGGGCGGACCATAACACCAGGATCGCGCTGAAATCTTGAGACGACCTAGGTCCGGTCCCCTCGCGCGCCAGGAACAATTGGGCCGGCTTCCGCACACCTCCTCACCTTGGGAATGGAGAATACAGCCCGGGGTTGACAGTGTCATCGAAGCAAGTGGTCTGACCTGATCGAGCCGTTGGCGGTCGCACTCGGCGATGGTCGTGCGGACTGTACACAACGTAATGGTATGACATCGCGATCAGCTCTCGACGGAGCCGGCTCCACTAGAATCGGGTTTCTCGCTTGAGGCCCCAAAAAATCCTTGGTTGAAACGCCAAAGATTAACTATCGTGTACTTCCCGTTGTCAATCGGGCGCGAGGACGATCGTATGCGCATGTTCGCTGCCATCGCTGTGGGGCTTTGCCACCTTCTTCTTTTCCATGGTGCATATGCTAGGCCGAACCCCGCCCAATGTCGGATAGTGCCTCAAGCCGCTTCCACAGAGGCACTACACGGATTGCCTTTGTCGTCGTTCTCGCAATTGGCGGCGCTGTGCAATGCTACGACGGGTGACCTTGACAAGAATCTCGTCGAGTTTCCGGGACTACAGCGCGCAGCGAGAGCAATTGGAGGGCTTCTCGTTGGCAATTCTCCCAACCAGCCCGACCGTCAGGCGCTTGATGGAAGCGTCAGACAGGTGCTTCCCGATGCAAGCCAAAAGTTCTGCTCCGAGGCTCAACAAAGGTACCGTGACGTCGGCGGCGACGGGTCGGACGTAACTTTTGCGTGCCTCCGACCAGCTTGTCTGGTGAGAGCGCCATCACCGTCAGCTGAGTGTCCCGTCAATGTGAGCAACATTGCTAAGTTGCGCTATGCCTTCTCTCGGGCGACGAACCCAGCCGATTGTCCCGAACACAGTGCAGCCGGCGAGATGCCAAAGCCGAAGCGCGATGATTGCCGGCCCCGAGCCGACGCCGACGCAATCGCGATTGGCGTTGCTGCGGACCTGCTCAGACAGGTGGGGATCAGTGCACTTCAAGACAAGCTGAACGTGAGCGCTTACTGTCAACCAGGGCACAGACCTGACGGAAGTCCAAACAACGCATCGACCTGCAAAGCGGCGTTGATTGATTTGACGTTCCAACGCGCGAACCGGCTCACGCGCGAATCTCAACTGGCTGATCTTTTGACTCGCATGCGGGATACTCCGGATGGTGACACGCTCTTAAAGAAAATGCCCTCTCTGGGTCAGTTTCTCGACGCGTGGAACGATGACGCAGACAGGCGGACGCTTTTCACCGCAGACTCTGCCGAGTCAGAGGCGCTTCCATTCTTTCTGCGTCCGGCAGCGCTGGCAGTGGCCGACCGGCACTTGCCTCGCTATCAGGCAGCAGCAGCTGAAATCCAGCTTCGGGTCGCGGACGCAAAACTTCAGGTCGCGCAGGCCTTGAAACTGCATCTAGATCGGGTGGCGGCTATTGTTGGTACGCCGTCCCTGAATTCCACGGACTTCGGCCAAGCTTCCAAGGTCGCCGCTGAGTGGCGCAAGGTCAGCGATGGCCTTGACCCCCGCCAAGATGCAAGTGGTCTGCTGACCGCTGTCAGGCAGTACTCACAACACAGTGACGTGTTGCAGACGGCCGCAAATAGAATCAAGACCGATCGCTCTCACAGTAACCGCACCCATTGCGACACGTCTCGCACAGTCGATCTGGCCACTGGTATCCTCGACATCTGCTTTGAACCGACCGCAGCGGTTGGCTACGCCTTGCGGATTTCATTCTCATCCTGCACGCAAGAGGGTCAAGAGTGTGTGGCAAATCTTGCACTGCTCACACCGGGCGGCGGAGCCACAACTCAATCCGGCGAAACGCATACAATAAGAGACATCGGCATTTTCAACGTACAGGGCAATATACTCAATGGAGAACTCGTTCTTCGATCCGGGCCGGCCAAGCCGTATGAAGAGCGATCCGATGGGAGCTTCGAGCGTGCTTTTGCAAGTCTCCTGCCGCTGCCCTTCAAATTGGTTACGACAAGTCACCGGTTAGAGAGCGGTCCTCGTCTCAATCTTGCTGTAGTTCCATCCGTCCCGATCCAGGGCCTGCCGCCTTTGGCACCGATCGTGATCACGATCGACAGATACGGCTTCAAGACAGGCGAACAAAGGGGCTTCAAGGGATTTCAGTCGCAGGTCCAGGCCCAACTTGAAAACGCGCTCGCAGGTGCCAGGGTACAGATAGGCGGTGTGCATCTGGAACTGCGCGAAGGGGCGAGAGTTCGACTCAACGGTTGCGCCGAAGGGCAGACTCCTCTTGTTGCGCCAGCCCAGATAACTGTCCAGCCCGGCACTCTCAATTTTAAGGTGAATGGGGACTTCTCACTGGCGTGCGACGGCACGACCCGGTTCAAGATCACTGAGCTTCCCGAACTCTCGAAGATACTCCAACAAAGCCTGCCGGCTTCGGCCTCCTCGAAGATTCACGATATTGCGGTTTCCGGCACCTCTCTTAACTTCTCGGCGACCTTGATGCCTGACTGTAGGCAGTCGTTTGTGATGGACGTGGTTCATCCTGAAGCCGGAAGCCAGCTCGTTCGTCAGATCGCGTCCGCATGGGCAACATGCGTTGCGCTTGACCGGACACGTCGCGAAATTGACACCGCGGTATCCCGAGCGCTCAAAGGGCTTCCTCTTCGTTTCGTCAGCGATACGCGGGCCTGCCTGGCTTTGACGACTGGCCTTGGCACCATATGCCTCGTCAGTGACAAGACTCTTCTGCAAGCTTCGCTCTCAGACATCCGCATTGAGCAAGATGGGCAAGCTCTTCGTCTGCTTGAAGATAAGCTGAAGCCCCTCGTTGGGCAGGGGGCACTAAGGCTCACCGAGAGCGACGGGCGATGGGACCTGATTTTCGAAAGCACAGCCTCGATTCCAATCCTGAACGAGTCTGTGCCAATCCGCGTATCGATCAGCAAACCCGAAGGTATCAAGGAGCTTGTCCTCACCCAGATCGCGACGATCCTTCAATCGAAGTTGTCTGCCAGCAGGATCTCTCTTGGTCCCGTGGTGTTCGCAAAGCCGGCATTCAAGTCCAGTTCCGAAGGTCTGTCCGTCGAAGGCGAGGCGACCTTTGGAAATCTTGTGCCGGTCAAAGTGCGCGCAAGCATCCTTCCGGCGTTCAAGGTCGAGCCACCCCAACTCGATCGTGTCGTCCTCGAGCGGGCGCTGGCTTTTCTGTCGGCGGAGATCGGTGGCGACCTGCCGATGCCATATCTCGATCCGGATGGCGTTCCCGCCATAAAGATTCCGATCACGCTCAAGCCGCCTCTGTTCGGGAGCGGCCCCTCAAAGATCTCGACTGTTGTCTACGCACGCCTGAATGAGGGTATTCGTCTGGGCACCATCACAGTCCCCATCGTCCCAACCTGGATACGAATTAGCTCTGGGCTGGATGTCGGAAGAGGAATGGTGTCCATCAATCTCGACCACCCGGCCGACATCGGCATCAAGGGAGCCGTGAGTTTAACGCCTGGCGAGGGCAATGCTGAAACGGCTCGCCTGGACGGCAGCTTGGCACTGGAAGAGACGCAGCGCCAGCTCACGATCAAAGCCGACTTGGTGCTTGCCGGAAGCGCGGTAGCATCAGCCAGTGGCTTCTGGCGCTATGAAGAGGGGCGCATCTACATCAAAGTCGAGCCGACAGGTTCCATGGAGTTATTGCCCCTGCCAAAGGGAGAAGTGTTTGTTGAGGGCCGGAATTGCTCGATAGTCGGCCGGGCAACCTGGGGCGTCCTTGGCGCCAATCTCGCGGCTGCAACAGCGGCCATGTTGCTCGGAGGGGGCTGTACCGTATCAGCGCCGCCGACGGATCCCAAAGTCGCTGAAAAAATAGCGCGATGTGGTCCGCGCGGTGTCGGCGCTGTGTGTCTGAGCGGGGATGTCACGCTGGGCAAAATCGGGGGCGCGGTCGGGCAGCTCACAAGCCGGATAGATGCGCCACTGCCGAGTGTAGAGGCGCACGTCAAACTGTTCGGCGACAAAATGGACCTCTCCGCAAGGGTCAATCAGCGACTGGCGCGACTTCGCATAAGCGTCTTCGGAGTTCGGATAGGGCTCCTGCTTCCTAACCTGGGAGGGCTCGACGAGGGAATGCTCAGAAAGATTCTTGAGAATCTTCTTCGCCCGAGCATCGACTTGGAAGCCCTGCTGCAAGGAAAGTTTGACATTTCGCCTGCTAGCAAAGGGGGAAGGCGCGGAGACGGTGACGCGGAAGGGAAGAAAGACGGCGATGACATTGGCGACGATGCGGACAGTGGGCCGTCTCCTGCTCCTGGGCAATCACCTTCAACTTCAGGACAGTCTGCGACGACGGCATCTACGGCATCACCCGACCCGCGCTCACCGTCGGCGCCGCCGCCATCCGCCAACAGAGGGACAAACGCGGTCATTGCCCCTCTGCCTAGCGGCCAATACAGAGGCCCTCCCGGATACTATCAACTATCGAGCAAGCCATACCAAGCGACGGGGATGTATCAGATTTACGAGTCAGAAAATGGCAGTCAACCGACCCTTGTGTTCGGCGGCGCTCTGTTTCGTCTCGAGGATGCGATCAAGATCGTTCACGGAGACATCTGGCTCGAGTACGCCTCAAGTCCGTTCAACTACGAGGGCAGGAATTTGTATTTGGCATGCCAACCATGGAAGTGCCGTCCGGATGGTATAGTATTAGTCGAGTACCTGGAGCCAGATGTAACATCACGCATCCAGCTTCAGCCCCCGCGCAGGGTCGAGCTAAACGCTGGCAACGTGTACGCCAAAAATGTGCTCACGGAGCACGTCCCCTTTCTGTTCATATCCGAAGCGATTGCTCAGGCCAGTCTTGCGCCGGGCGGTGCACCACGCCTGTGGTGCTACATCAAGAGCAAGGACCGTTGCGACGTTGCCGTAGCTCGAGTCACAAGCGCCAGTAATGCCGGCGGCACTGGAGATTGGCGCATTGATTCACTTGAAGGAGATGCCAGTTCCGTGGTCAGCGATGGCGTCGTTGATCGGAACTCCCTGCTTCAGGTCCTACTTGAGCAATGCAACCGGACAAATTGTGTCGAAGATGCACTGCGGAGGCTGCTTGAGGACTGGACCGTTCCTCTCTACGCCATTGGCAAAGCAAAGTATTCAAACGGGATTCCTAAGGTGGTTCTCGTGGAAAGGAACACCGAAAGGAGCGGCAACGCGACACCCGAGCTTGTCGCTGTTGGAGAGGACGGCGCTATGCAAGATCTGAACATAGTGAACCTCGACTCCAACGGTTTTGGACAGCATCACATAAACACGCCACTGCTATCTCCATCCAAGGAGCTGGGGTGGTCCAGCGATATGGAGGTCAAGGCCGCCCTGCTCGACAGCTTAGCTGGTGATAGTTCGAATGCAACATCGGCTCGAAGACCTCCAATCTACATTCGCACATCAGTGGAGGGGCAGCATATCGTCGCGGTTCAGCGTTTCGAGAACGCGACTGTGCTGCAGTCGGCAATCCTCACAAAGGTGAAAGGGGACTCCGTAGCGTGTGTGCGCAAACTTGACTGGCCGGCTCTGCGCAAGATGCTCGAAGCGGCAAGAGAGTCTGGAGATCTCGATGCACAAAAGTCATCAAAGCTTCTCGACGAGAAAGAACCATCGTGGCCCGAAGCAGTGGCGAACTTCCTCGTAGGCAATGACGGTCCTGTCGAAGCGCTGTCGCTGTTCCCGCCACCAGGTGCGCCTAATACGACGTGCAACAAAGTGTCCCCATGAGCTCGACGGATTCTTCTTCGACTGCCGTGGCGCGGGGAACCAGACCGGTGGTTCGGCAGAATCGCATATTCGGGCCTTCAACTGATACCCTGATCTCGATCGGGCTTGCGGCTTTGCTGTTGAGCTTTGGCATTTACCTTGCCGCTTTGTACTACAGTTATAGAGATCTCCGAGATGCGATCGAAACCGCGAAGTTGCCCGATGCCACCAACTATCAGGGCGCGCGTCTTGATCAGGTCGAACCAAGCTCCATTGCCAAGCAATTCCGTGCCACCTCCAATGCTTCAGTGGAAGCGCTTCGTCAGGCGCTGGAGACCCTCCGCGAGGAGAAGAAGTCTGCAAACTTGGCAGACGTACACACCGCAGACTTCCTGGCCGCTCTGCTCACCGGGAACAAGAAGTGCACCAGCGCCCCCAACGCTTCGCCCGCCGACTGCCACGAGTGGGCGCGCGGAGCAATCGTGCGATACTTTGCAGGCTGGCCAGGGACGCTGGATAGGGATTCCAACATCATCCGCAAAATCAAGAACGGGACATATTCGTCTGCCAACCTTCGAGCAGAGAATAGCGAAGCTTGGGAACTGAGCCTGAGGTCTCTGCTGTTTTCAACCTCAAGAGAAGTTTCAGCGCCACGGTTTGCCACCCTGGCTTTGTCGACCGAAGCATGCCTTCCTTCGGCGCCTACGGAGGGCCTCTGTCAACTTGTAACGCGCGTTGGACAATCCATCCTCGACGACTCGGCAGTGCGAAACGCACGTGTGCAGGTCAACTTCATACATGGATGGGAGAGATTGCTCGTTCTTGTCGTTGCTTTCGCGGCCACAGGACTGCTTGTCCTCCGCTATTTCGCACGCCGCTCCGCGGCAACTTTTGCCGATACTATCCGCGCGACTCTCGAGCCGTCGTCACCCGGTCACGTAGAGTCCGGGGCCACGGTGACGGAGCAGAACATAACGGAGCAGAATACCCGTCAACTGGGCGCTGCCTTGAAGGCAATCGGCGAGAGCGACCATAACATCCGCACAGCGCCCTTGCGGGCTATGATTGATGCAGCGTCAAGCGATCTGCAGTTTTCAACCAACCGACACGATTTGACACGCACCACCGCAGCCATTCTGGAGAAGTTGGCGCATGAACGCTTGCTACCCGACTACATTGTCGGGCTGCTGCCTGTGATTGGACTGGTCGCCACACTTCGCGGATTGATTGAAGCCATCTCCAAGGCGCCGCGTATCGCGACCACCACCGGTGACCTCCGCGGAGCAGAGATTGATGGTGTCACGTCAGTTCTCAGCGCTTGTTTCTCCACGACGATGATCGCCCTGGTCGCCCTCGCGATCCTGGCATTGTGGAGTGGCATGCAAGCCAGGAGAGAGAGAGCGATCATCCACGACGTGCAGGCGTCTCTCGAAGGGCTGCTCTTCAGGCACTTCGCTGAGAAGGCTGAGGATGAGAGGCGTGCAGCCGCATCACAACGTGTTCAGGATCAACGCGCTGCAGCAGCCGAAGCTTCGCGACAGTCGCGGCTTCTCGAACGCCGACAGGAGTTTCTTCGCGCAAGGGCGCAGGCGAACAAGGCCGAAGCGCGCGTCAAGGAGACGGAGGCCGCTACCGACATACAGCTCGCGGAGGAGATCGAAGTAGAGCGAAAGGCGTTGTTTCAGGCGGCCAGCACAAATCTCCTGGAGGATAAAACAACGCAGAATCCACCATTGGAACAGCCTCAATGAGCGCAGCTGCGCACGAGGGCGGCGGTAGTCAGACTCTGCTGATCATTCTTGCTGCGGTCGATCTGCTTTTGTCAGCGGTGATTGCTGCATTTGTGCTGGTTCTGGTTGTTATGGGCGAGCCGAGCAATGGCGCTGCCATGGAAGACGCAAGCGCAGCGCATACTGGCGTTACAGTCATAGAGACGTGGGCTTTACCAGCGACGCAGCTTCGACTTGTCGGCCTGGCTCCCGAGCCTGTCGGTTCGGCCAAGCCGCCAGAGCCAATTGAACGCCTCCTGCCTGCGAGCGAAAGGAAGGGCTACTACGAATTGCCCCAGAAGGTCCGTGACATCGACATCGAACTGTCCAACCCCGGGGCAGTCCTCCAGGTCACTGCTGCGACGGGGGAGACCTGGGTTATTGTGATCGCTTGTGATGCCTCAGAGGTGAGACTCCAGCTGGGACTGATGCCGCAATTGGTCCTGCCTGAGTGTTCGCAAGGAGATCCAGCAATCGTCGTGCGTCAGCCCGATGAAATTCTGGTGTTGCCACGGTCAACGACGGCACGACCACGCGGCCAAGCCGTCGCGCTCCGTGCCGATCCCTGCTTCGAAGAGCGAGGCCTGTACCCTGGGACAACTTTTGCGCGTTTCGGTCTGCGCCAGTCTGAATGCGCGATTCCAAAGGAGATCGGCTTGTTCGTTCTCCTACCTCGGCCCCAATAGAGGCTGACAAGTGTCTCCCGCCTTTCGTATCTCCCTTGGAATTTCCGCGATCGATTGTTTGCTGTCCGCCTTCGTTGCCATTCTCATCCTTTGTCTGTCCCTTTTGGGTGAGCAAACTGACGCGTCGGCTTCTGCGAAAGTAATGTCTCTCCTGATCAGGGTCCACAAAAGTACGTTGGACGGCAGCCCCATGCAGGTCCAGCTTGCGCTTTCTTTGTATGATCGCACTGGCAAGAATCGGCTCTACGACGGTTTGCAGACGGTTGGAAAGTCTCCCGGCGGAATGCATCAGCTCCAGCTTTCCGATGACATGAAGGCTCGTGCTGGCTTGATGCCCGGCGGCACAATAGGTTGGCTGGACTGCAATCGGCCTCAGCCGGACTGTACGGCGCAGCTGCTTGTTCGCGACGTCGATCCTGACAAGTGTCTCGTCATGCGCCTGATACCTGTCACTACCACAACGCGCTTTCGCGAGGAGTATCCCTCACAGATCCGTATCACGCCTGCGCTACCAAACTCCACAGCCATTCCCCCAAAACTCCTATCTTTGAGCGGCTTTGGTTCGGAGAGAGAACTGAGATTTGTTGTCCGCTTTGCCGACAACAATCCCGTGCTCGAATACGGAACCGGCTGCAGCAGTCCATGAACCGTGCGGATTTTTGCAATCCGATTAGCCTGTTGGGCGGTCGGGGGGCTATCCAGGTCCGCAACAAGGATAGAGCTTCACTCGGTGGCGCCCAGAGGCGGTAATGACCTCTGTGCCGCTGCAAACTGATACAGCACCATGTAAGCCATGGCTTAAGACCAGCGCGTTTGGGAGTGACAAGAGGCGCGCGCTCGTGATGCAATATATGCATGTTGTGTGGCGCTCCGAGTTGACCAACTCTACGACCGTTCCTTGCTTGGCTCGATGGACGCGTGACCTGCGGGGGAGAACCGCCCTATGCTGTTTCTGAGAAACCTAACCCGACTAGTGTACGTCATTGGGACTTGTTCGATCCTCGTAAGCGCTGCGACAGCAGCCTGGTCGCAAGAACTGCCGCCAGACTGCATGCGGTCCTTGCCCGTCAAAAAGGATCAGCCCATCGCCTATTTTGGATGGTTACCTCAAAGTCCCGGCGCCGGCGCCACTTTGAGTTGCCTTGACGCAGAGACGCTACGCCAAGAGCTATTCCGCGGCAGCGGGCTCACATCAGCTGAGCTAGCAGCGGCGGTCGCCTCTCCAAATCCCGTGAAAGCGCAGAGAGATCTGCTGGCCAAGCGGCTCGTCGAGCTCAGAACTGTCAACACGCTTGACGCGGCGAAGACACTCGGCAAGCTCCTCGTCATTGAAGTCGGGAAGTATCACGCAGCGTACCTTTGTCTGGCAGCAGAAGCTCCGCCGGCCTTGCTTGTTTGTGGTGGGTTCTTACTTGCCCTGGCAAAGCAAGGAAACGCGATGTGGAATTTGGCTCAAGAAGGCGGCATTGGTCCCGCACGAGCAGCGGCCGTAGCCGAGGTTGAGCGCGAGATCGCCGCACTCGATAAGATAATCGCCACGAGTCCGCCCAAGCGCCGCAGCCTCGATGATGCGAAGAAGTTGCTGCTAAACGCGCAGATCGGCCTTTGCCAGGAAATCAAAAAGAGCTGTCTGTAAGCCCTTCCACCGCAAAAGGTTCGGGCGAACAAAAGCGGTATTGAGCCTATTCCCCGGCACACGAGTGAGACGCGGTATTGGCGCGCTCTGCCCGGGTCCGGACATTGCAAGGGCAGGAGTGGCCGTTCCGGTGCATAGTGCGGACGCGGCTGACCAAGCCTGACAGCCTTGCTAGCAATCGTGCCGGCGACAGTCGGGTGCCAGAATCCAAACAGCGCGCCAGCTTGGACATGAGCGCCACCTGGAATGGAAGCGCTCGAGCACTTTGGGCCTTCGTTGCTTCAAGGAATCACGCATCCGGCCAATTGCCCGGAACCGGCACGCGGACGAGTTAATGAAGCGGAGATGCCTGAGACATAGGGCGCGGACTACCTATCGTCGTCCTAGCTAGACTTACAGCCGCCGCCGATGCGCGCAATGGTGCGATACTGCGTTTCAACCTTTGCCAGAGCTCGTCGGCGATCCTCTGGTTAAGCGTGCATCAGGCCTCCCTTCGGCTCCCTGCCTTATGGATGACCCAATAAACGGTCTCGTGTTGCAACCGAGGGAGGGGAGGGGCCTTGCCAACCAGGAGAGGCTGATGGCCGCTTTAAGGCCTCATGGATCATTGTCGAATTCGTGCGCAAGGCTCGGCGAGTATGCGGCAACGCGGGCGCTGGAACTTGAAGACGGCGGTTGACCGCCAAGAATGCTCCCGGAGAAGATGCGCTGATGTTGTGCAGGGCTATTACGTCGCGACGCGTAACAGCTCGCGACCAGCCGCCATTGCTAGCTGGCCTACTACGGGACGATGTAAAGGAGGATCGACCAATTTATTTTAGACTAGATCCCAAGCGGACCTGCGCTTTGCTACGCGGCCGTACGAAACAGCCCGCAATGGCTCGCTACAGCCAGAGCACCACCGGAAACGACTGGTCGCAAGTTGAGATCAAATCCTGCCCCCGCAACCACACCAAAAGCCCGCCAGCCCCAAAGGGCGGCGGGCTTTTTGTCGTCCGAGCGACATCGCGTCATCGCCATTGACGGTTTCCCGTGGGTCCATGCGATAACCATCGCGCCCGGATACGCGGGCGACGCCTCACGCGATCGTTCGGTCGCACCGTGCACGGTCGGATCCGAGCGGTGGGACGTGACGGCGCGGGCGAACAGGGGAGGAAAAACAATGTCGAATCTTGGTCGTCGCCACCTGATCCACGCGGCGGGCGCCACCGCCGTCGCGACGTCACTGGGATCCTTCCCCGGCGTCGCCGGCGCGCAGGCCGGGCCGCTCGAGACCGTCAAGATCGTCACCGGATTTCCGCCCGGCGGGACCTCGGACACGCTCTGCCGGCGCGTCGCGGAGGGCATCAAAGGCACGGCCTACGCGAAGGCGGCGATCGTGGAGAACAAGCCCGGCGCCGGCGGCCAGATCGCGGTCCAGTCGATGAAGGGCGCGGCGACCGACGGCAGCGTCCTGCTGCAGACGCCGGCGTCGATGCTGATGATCTACCCGCACATCTACAAGAGCCTGGCGTACAACGCCTTCACCGACGTCACGGCGGTGTCGCTGGGCTGCACGTTCGATTTCGGCTTCTGCGTCGGTCCGGCCGTGCCCGACAGCGTGAAGACGATCGCCGACTTCCTGACGTGGTGCAAAGCCAACCCCGGGAAGGCCAACTACGGCTCGCCGGCCGCCGGCTCGGTGCCGCATTTCATCGGCGTGCTGCTCGGTCAGGCCGGCGGCGTGGACCTGAAGCACGCGCCCTACCGCGGGTCGGCGCCGGCGGTGCAGGACCTCGTCGCGGGCCAGCTCCAGGCGGTCTCGGCGCCGGTGGGCGAGTTCACGCAGCAGGCCAACGCCGGGAAGATCCGCTTCCTCGGCGTGTCGGGCGCCGCGCGCAGCCGCTTCGCGCCGAACGTGCCGACCTTCGCCGAGCAAGGCTACAAGGACCTTGTCTTCTCGGAGTGGTTCGGCTTCTTCGCGCCGGGCGGCACGCCGGAGCCGGTGGTGCGGCGGGCGAACGAGGCGTTGCGCGCCGCGCTCGCGCTGCGCGAGGTGATCGACGGTCTGGCCGTGATGGGTCTCGAGGTGAAGTCGTCGACGCCGCAGGAGCTCGCGACGCTGCTGAAGGACAGCTACGACCGTTGGGGGCCGATCGTGAAGAGGATCGGCTTCTCGGCGGATTCATAGAGGTCGATGGCCGTCGGCGGCGACGGGGCGCCGTCGCCGCGCTCGACGGCGCCGCGGAGCCCGAACATCGGCGCGGAGGGGCGCGGCGGAGGACGCGCGCGCCTCGGCGATTCCTACCACCGCCGCGGCGGCCCGGTGTCGATGTGCACGAAGCCGCTGCGCGGGTAGTAGCCTACCCCGCCGAGATTCAAAGCGAGCGCCGCGGCCCGGATCTGGCCCGCCGTCCGTCCCGGCAGCACCACGTCCATCGCCTGTCCACGCATGTGCAGGCTGTCGGAGGCGACCCCGCTCGTGAAGCCGGCGAGCCAGGCGTTGGTCGGCGGCGAACGATAGGCCGATAGCACATGGTACGCGCCGTTCGACCGCAGCCGGTGGCGGATGCGCCACAGCGCGTCGAACAGCTCGGGGTCCATCTGGACGCTGGTGTCGTCGCGGCTGTCGCGGAGGAACGCGTTGAGGCGGTCGAGCTCGCGCTGGACGTACCGGCCGTCGCGCCAGAACGTGACGGTCAGCGATTCGCCGGTGTGGACGTGGTGGAACGACAGCGATCGCGGCGCCGCATCGTCGACCGGGACCGCCGGCGGCAGCGCGACGATCGCCGGGCCGCGCCGCCGTTGCGCGGCGACGTTGCGCATCTTCCAATCCTTCCGCGCCGGGGCGCCCCGCGAGACGGTCTTCGTCCGCGCCGGGGCGGTCCGGGCGGGCTTCCGCGCGGCGGCGCGGGCGTGGCCGGCGGGCGGGGCCGTGCGCGCCGTCTTGCGCGTCGTGGGGCGGACGTGCGCGGCCGGCGGCGCCTTGCGCACCACCTTCGGCGTGGTGGCGCGGGGCGCCGCGGCGGCTGCCCGCGATGCCTTTGACGGCGCGGCGTCGGCGCCCATCGCAGGGCGGATGACCTTGCCGGAGCCCGGCCCGATGGCCGCCGGCCGCCTTTGCGCGAACGCCTCCGGCACGGCGGCCAATAGCGTCAACACCACCCCGATGCCGGCCGCGAACATTCGGGTCATGGGCGCATCCTCGGAACGCTACTGGAGAAGGCCGATCGGTGCCCGCGTCCGCCCGGCCGCGTCGGATGCCGGAGGGATGCGCCCGTCCGTCGCGCGCCAGCGGCCGGTGCACGATCTCAGGGGCGTGTGCTCATTTCTTGGTGTCGACCGACGGCGCCGGCGCCGGGGACGACGTTGGCGGGGCAGGCGCCGCGGATGACGGCTGGGGCGTCGCCGGCGCCTCGGCCTTCGGCTGGTCGGCCGTGAGGCTGCCGCCGTCGCCGCGCGTGAGCAGCGCGATGCCCGCGAACGCCGCGACCAGCGCGACCGCGCCGATGGCGATGAATATCCGCTGCGCGGATGTGAGCCGGCCCATGTCGCCCTCCAGTTCCTTGGGAGTTTCGTCAGGAAATGGTCAGGAAGTGACCTTTAGACCCAAAAGCGTCCGCAATTTGACGGCATTGCGGCGAGTATGTGGCCGGAGGGGAGCCCGCGCGGACGATCGGTCGAGCCCCGCGTAACGGCGATCCTGCGAGTCCCGGCTCCCGACGGCGAGCGGTTCCCGGCCGGGGACGCTGGTCGTCGGAATTCCGCGCGCGTCGCGGCGATCCGCGCTATGGCTTCGCCGCCAAGGGCCGCGCCCGGTCGTGGCGCAACCCCGCAATCGACGCGCCGCGCGGCGCCGGAGATCGACCGTCGTGACACTGCCCGCCGCCGACGCGCGGACCGGATGGCGCCGGTCTTGACGCCCGTTCCGAGCGACCGCGCCCGCGAGCGGCTCAAGACCGTCTTCGGCTTCGACGAATTCCGTCCCGGCCAGGAGGAGATCCTGCGCGCCGTTCTGGCCGGCGAGGACGTGCTGGCGGTCATGCCGACGGGCAGCGGCAAGTCGCTATGCTACCAGCTGCCGGCGGTCGCGCGCGACGGCCTGACCGTCGTGGTCTCGCCGCTGATCGCGCTGATGCGCGACCAGGTGCGGCAGCTCAACGCCTACGGCGTCGAGGCCGCCGCGTTGAACTCGGGCAACGACGCGGCCGAGAACCGGCGCATCGAGCGGGCGGCGCGCGACGGCACCTTGCGCCTGCTCTACGTCGCGCCGGAGCGCGCGCTGCGTCCCGACACGGTCGAGCTGCTGGCCGACAGCCGCGTGGACCTGCTGGCGATCGACGAAGCCCACTGCGTCTCGCAATGGGGCCACGATTTCCGGCCCGAGTACCTGCGGATCGGCGAGCTGCGGATCGCGCTCGGCGGCGTTCCGGTGCTGGCGCTCACCGCCACCGCCGACGCGCCGACCCGTGCCGACATCGAGGCCAAGCTGTTCGCCGCGCCGCCGCGCGTCTTCGTGCGCAGCTTCGACCGCCCCAACCTGAGGCTGGCGATGCGCGCCAAGGACAACGCGCCGCGCCAGGTCCTGCGCTTCGTCGCCGACCATGCCGGCGACAGCGGCATCGTCTACTGCTCGTCGCGCAAGCGGGTCGAGGAGTTCGCCGCCATGCTGCGCGACGGCGGCCACCGCGCGCTGCCCTACCACGCCGGCATGGACAAGGCCGACCGCGACGCCAACCAGGACGCGTTCCAGCGCGAGGACGGCGTGGTGATGGTGGCGACCGTCGCCTTCGGCATGGGCATCGACAAGCCGGACGTGCGCTTCGTCTGCCACGCCGACCTGCCGTCCAACGTCGAGAGCTACTACCAGGAGATCGGCCGCGCCGGACGCGACGGGCTGCCGGCCGACACGCTGACGCTGCACGGGCTGGAGGACATGCGCCTACGCCGCATGCAGATCGAGCAGGGCGACGCGCCGGACGAGCGCAAGCGCGTCGAGCGCCAGCGCCTCAACGCGCTGGTCGCGCTGTGCGAGGCGCCGCGCTGCCGCCGCCAGACGCTGCTGTCGTATTTCGGCGAGGCCTCGGCGCCGTGCGGCAACTGCGACCTCTGCGTCGAGGGCGTCGAGTCGTTCGACGGCACGGTCGAGGCCCAGAAGATCATGTCGGCGATCGCCCGCACCGGCCAGCGCTTCGCCACCGAGCACGTCGTCGACGTCGTGCTGGGCGAGCGCACGGAGCAGGTGCTGAAATTCGGCCACGAGGCGCTGCCGACCTTCGGCGTCGGCGCCGGCCGGCCGCGGCCGGAATGGCGCGCCATCCTGCGCCAGCTCAACGCGCTGGGCCTGATCGAGCAGGACATCGTCAACTACGGACGCTGGACCATCACCGACGAGGGCTGGGCGACGCTGCGCGGCCGCGCCCGCGTCGATCTGCGGCGCGACCTCGGCGGGACGTCGAAGAAATCCGGCCGCAAGGCGCGCCAGGCGGCGGCCGCGGCGGTGCCGGAGGCCGACGCGGCGCTGTTGGCCGACCTCAAGCGGCTGCGCGCCGGCCTGGCGGCGTCGCAGAACGTGCCGGCCTACGTGGTGTTCGCCGACCGCTCGCTGGTCGACATGGCGGCGCGCCGGCCGGCGACGCTGGAGGCGATGCGCGACGTGCACGGCGTCGGCGACGCCAAGCTGGCGCGCTACGGCGCGGCGTTCCTCGAGGCGATCCGCGCCCGCGCGTCCGGCGGCTGAGGCGGCGCGGGCTCAGCGCTTGCGGTAGCGCAGCGGCTGGCCGCCGAGCTGCCAGACCAGCGCGCCGTCGACGATCGGTAGGCGCTCGTTCTCGAAGCGCTGCTGCGAGATGTCGCCGGGATCGAACCGGACGGTGAAGTCGCGGCGGCCGCGCTCGGCGATCTCGATGCGCTGCGGCGCCAGGTCGTACATGCGCACGCCGAGCAGGATGGCGCGGATGTCGACGCCGGCCGGCAGCGCGGTCCGGTAGCCGTAGGTCTGGGTGTAGCCGGTCAGCCGCTGGCCGTTCGACAGCTCGAGGACGACGTCGATCAGCGCCACGCCGCGGCCGTTGACCGTCACGAGCACGGTGGCGCCGCCGCCTTGTCCGGCGCCGCTGCGCTCCAGCGTGAAGCGCGGCGGGTTGTGGGGGCCGTCGCTGGTCAGCACGACGGCGTCGCCGTCCAGCCGCCACCTGCCCTTGCCGCTCTTGTCGAGCGCGCCATAGGAAAGCCCGAACTCGAAACGGCCGTCGGCGTGCAGGACGAACTGCGACGCCGCCTCGCGCACGCCGACGAGGTTGTAGACGCCGGCGACCTCGCGCATCGTGCGGGCCGAGGCGGCCGCGAACACGGCGAGCAGGCCGACGGCGAGCGCCGCGAGGGCGAGGGGTCTGGACATCTTCGGTACCCGGCCATGCCAGTGGATGGGAGCGCGCCAGCATCGCAGGGACATCCCGTCGCTGGCAACATCCCGCCGTCCGTCCTAGATTCGCGACGCGCCGCGACCGGCGGCATGTGGCGGAGGGGATGGATCATGGACATGCGACGCGAGCCGGAGGCCGTCGACCTCGAGGCGATCCGGCGGTGGTTCGCGGCGCTGGCGGACCGCGTCCAGGCCGTCGACTTCACCGGCGCCCATCCGCTGTTCGCCGACGACATGATCGCGTTCGGCACCTTCACCGATTTCATGACCGGCCGCCCCGACGCCGAGCGCGAGCAATGGCGCAACGTCTGGCCGACCATCCGCGACTTCCGCTGGCGGCTCGACGGCGTGCGCGCGATCATCTCGGCCGACCGGCTCACCGGGATCGGCATGGCGGTGTTCGACTCGACCGGCTTCCAGCCCGACGGCACGCGCTTCGAGCGCCGCGGGCGGGCGACCGTGACGTTCGCGCGGGCGGCGGTCGGCGATCCCTGGGTGGCGACGCACACCCACATGTCGCTGTTCCGCGGCACGCCCGACCGCTCGCACGGGAAATTCACCGGCCGCGACGGCTGAGCCGCCGCCCGGCTCACATGTGGCTGGGCAGGAAGGTCGCCAGGATCGGGAAGGCGATCAGGACGCCGAGCCGCAGAATGTCGGCGGCGACGAACGGCAGCACGCCGTAGAAGATCGTCGAGATCTTCACGTCCTTCACGACGCTCTTGATGACGAAGACGTTCATGCCGACCGGCGGATGGATCAGGCCGAGTTCGACCGTCATCACGATGATGACGCCGAACCAGATCGGATCGAAGCCCAGCGCCTTGATCACCGGGAACACGATCGGGATGGTCAGGATGATCATGGCCATCGCGTCCATGATGCAGCCCAGCACCAGGTACATCAGCATGATCAGGAGCAGCACGCCGTAGCGGCCGAGCCCGAGGCCGGTGAGGAACTCCGTCGCCTTCTGCGGCGTCTGGGTGATCGTCAGGAAGTAGCCGAACAGCAGCGCGCCGATCAGGATCGTGAACACCGACGCCGTGGTCCGCACGGTCTCGACGCAGGCCCGCCAGAACTCGCCCCGCGTCAGGCGGCGGCGCAGGACGGCGATGATGAACGCCCCACCGGCGCCGGCGCCCGCCGCCTCGGTCGCGGTGAACAGCCCGCCGTAGAGGCCGCCGATGATGAACACGAACAGCAGCGCCACGGCCCAGACGTCGCGCGTCGCGGCCAGCCGCTCGCCCCATGTCGCGCGCGCGCCCGCCGGCAGGAAACCCGGCCGCGCCAGGCCGATCAGGTTGATGGTGACGATGTACATCGCCACGGCGACGAGGCCGGGGATGATTCCGGCGACGAACAGCTTGCCGATGTCCTGCTCGGTGATCAGCCCGTAGATCGCCAGCACCGTCGACGGCGGGATCATGATCCCCAGCGTGCCGCCGGCCGCGACCACGCCGGTCGCGAAGCTCTGCGGGTAGCCATGGCGGCGCATCTCGGGATAGGCGACGGTCGAGAACGTCGCGGCCGTCGCCACCGACGAGCCGCAGATCGCCGCGAAGCCGCCGCAGGCCGCGATCGTGGCGATGCCCAGGCCGCCGCGCAGATGGCCGACGAAGGCGTTGGCGGCGCGGAACAGCTCGCGGCTCATGCCGGAAGTCGACGCCAGCGCGCCCATCAGCAGGAACAGCGGGATGACCGCGAACTCGCCCGCCGTCGCGGTGCGGATCGGCGACTGCGCGAGCAAGTTCAGCGCCGGCATCGTGCCGGCGAGGTAGCCGAACCCACCGAGGCCGACCACGCCCATCGCCACGCCGACCGGCACGCGCAGCAGCATCAGCGCGAACAGCGCCACGAAGCCCGTCAGGGCGACCGCGTCGTGGCTCATGCCCGCGTCACTCCCGCGGCGGCGCGCGGGGCGGTTCGGGCGCGCCCAGCGCGCGGCGCGCGAGACGCGTGGCGAGCAGCGCCACGGCGGTCGCCAGTCCGACCCAGGCGAGGAAGTGGAACAGCCAGACCGGCAGGCGCAGGTCGAACGTCCGCACGTTGTCGGCGTAGGTGCTCAGCACCTTGACGCCCATCATCCACGCGAACACCGCCAGGCACGCCAGCGTGAGCGCGTCGGCGAAGCCGTCCATGACGCGGCGGATCGCGGGCGGCGCCACGCCCCACAGGAGGTCGACGGTGATGTGCTCGCCGCGGTAGCTGGCGCCGGCGATGCCCCAGAAGATCAGCACGCCCAGCAGGAGGCTGCCGAAATCGTAGGCGTCGGGAATCGACCAGGCGAACAGGTAGCGCAGGAACACCGACACGAACGTGAGCGCGGTGACGACGGCGAGGAACACCGCCGCCGTCAACTCGATCGCGTCGATCAGCCGTTCGACGCGCCCGCGGCCCACCGGGCGTCCCCGCTCAGTAGGCGGCCTTGAACTTGGCGAGGCTGTCCTTCAGCTCCTTCATCGCCACGTCGGGGTCGACGCGCGCCTTCCGCACCGCGTCGGCCCACTTCGCGCGCAGCGGTTCGGCGGCCTTGCGCCACTCCGCGAGCTGGTCGGCCGAGATGCCGTAGACCTCGTGGCCGGGCTCGGCCTTCATCTTGCCGCGTCCCGACGCCTCGAACTCCGCCCACGGTCCGCCGACCTTCAGCGCCCATTCGTTGGTGCAATGGTCGTCGATCGCCTTGCGCTGCGCCGCCGACATCGATTCGTATTTCGGCTTGTTGATCACCCAGGCGAAAGTGGTGGCGTAGAGCGGCACGTCCATGTGGTACTTGACCACCTTGTCGATGCCGAACAGCGGCACCGAGCCCCACGGGAAGGTCACGGCGTCGGCGACGCCCTTCTCGAGCACGTCGCGCACCTCCGGCGCGCCGGCCTGGACGTTGGTGCCGCCGAGCTGCGTCACGAACGCGGCGATGGTGGCGTGGGCCGGCCGGATCTTCATGCCCTTGATGTCGCCGGGCACCATCACCTTCTTGGTGCGCGAATGGATCGCGCCGGGATCGTGGACGAAGGCGAGGCAGAATTTCACGTCCTTCATCTCGGCGGCGGCGTATTTGCGGTACCACTCGTCCAGCGCCTGCGAGCCGCCCTTGCCGTCGGCGATCAGGAACGGCAGCTCGCCGGCGCCGATCACGGGGAAACGGCCGGGCTGGTAGCCCGGGTTGATGTAGGTCACGTCGGCGATGCCGTCGCGCGCCATGTCGTAGTGGTCGAACGCCTTGCCGAGCTGCTGGGCCGGATACACCGTCGTCTTGATCGTGCCGCCGGAGGCCTTGGCGAGCGAGGCGCCCCATTCCTCCATCGCCTTGTGCAGCGGATGGGTCGGCGGCACCCAGTGCGACAGCCGCAGATCCATCGGCTTGTCCTGCGCCGAGGCGCCCATGGTCGCGCCTAGCGCGACGAGCGCGGTCAGCGCCAGTCCAGCCAGCTTCATCGTCCCCTCCCGAGATGACGCCGGCGTGGGCGCCCGCGTCGCTTTTCGCTTTGGCGGCTTGGCGCCGCAGCCGGTACTCTTCCCCATGCGTCGCGCCTTGTCGATCCGGGAATCGCGCCGGCCTAGCCGCGGAGTCGAACGATGGATGATCCGGCGGACGGCTTCTCGATCGATGGTGTCGCTTATCGATGGGGGACGCTGCCAAGCGCGGTCGGCGGCGTCGGAGCGCTGCCGGGTGGGACCGACTACCTGCACCGCGCGGTGCCGTGCGCGTCGGCGTTCGGTCTCGACACGCTCCTTGTGACGATCTCCTCGCCGGCGCCCGACCGGCCCGTGATGGGTGTGTCCTACGCGCTGGCGGCGGTGCCGGGCGCGCGCCGGGCCGATCCCGAGCATTGGATGCGCCCGCTGCGCGCGCGCTTCGGCCCGGCGGCGGCGGCGGAGCGCGCGGATCTGTCGGCCTACCGCGATCCCAGCGGCGGCGTGGCGTTCTGGGCGCGCTGGCCCGGCCGCGCGGTCGAGCTCGGTCTATCGATCTACGGCGGATACCGCGCCGAGGGCGGCGGCCGATCGGCCGGTCTGTTCTACGTCACATGGGCGGACGCTGAAGCTGCGGCGGCGCCATTCCTGCCGGCGTGGCGCGCCTTGTCGGACTCCGTGGCCGCGGCGCCGCCGCGGTCGGTGCGGCGTTTCGGGTTGCCGGGTGGCGTCAGGCCGGTTGGCGCCGACGACGGACGCGACGAGTCGCGGACGGCGTGGCGCGTCCTGCACAGCCGGGCGGTCATCGACACGCCGCCGGCGATCCGCGACGGCCTCCAGCCGAACGACCTCGCGCTGTGGCGCGCCGGCGACGCCGGGCCGTGGATCCTGTCCACGGTCTGGGATTCGGCCGTCCTCGGCCCTGGCGGCGTCGACCGGATCACATGGCACGAGCTGTCGCCGGCGCGCGGCGGCGGCGAGTCCGGACTATCCGCCGGCGGGCTCACGATCAGGGCGCCGTACGGCACGCGCGCCGTCGCCGACGCGGCGCGCGCGCTCGCCGCCGTGCCGGGAGTCGCGGTCGCGGAGTCGCGCGGCCCGGACTGCTGACAGGATCAGCCGCCGCGGTGGCGGCGTTCGACGTTGGCCTTGATGTTGGCCAGCGCGATCCGCGCCTCCTCGTCCATGCGCGCGACCATGTCGTCGGTCGGCGCCTTCGGTCGCGCCGGATTGACCACGGTGCGCGTGTAGCGCGTGCCGCCGGCCACCGGCTCGAAGGTGTAGCGCGCCACGATGCGGCCGATGAAGCTCGTGTCGGTCTCCGCCATCCACACCACGCCGCGTTCGGCCTTCGTCACCCGCCAGTCGAGCTGGACCTCGCCGGTGCGGGTGCGCCAGCGCTCGTGGAACGTCTCGCCGGCGACGAGCGGGCGGTCGGCCGCGTCGATGCGGTGCGACGCCGCCAGCCATTCCGGCCACGAGTTCGGATTGGAGACGTAGTCCATCACGGCTTCGGGCGGGGCGTCGATCAGGATGTCGTGGCTGCGCTCGAACGCGACCGTGGACGGCACGGCATTCTCCTCCGGCGGCGGGATCGCGCCCTTGCGCTCGACGATCATGCGGTACTGGTCGGGCTGGCGGTGGACGGCGAAGTTGAAGGTCGTGGTCTTGTAGCTGAGGCCGGCGTCGAGGTCGCAGCGCGCGACCACCAGCTCGTCGCCGTCGCCCTGGGCGCGCGCGACCACCTTGCCCGACGGGGCGACGATCTGGCTGTCGGCGAGGCTGGGCACGCCCTCCTCGACGCCGCCCTTGGCGACGCCGACCACCCACGTCCCGTTCTGGTAGGCGCCGGCCTGCATGCTGAGCTGGTTGTGGAACCATGAATGCTCGTCGTGGTCCGGCGCCGGCGGGTTGTGCAGCGGCGTGTTGTAGCCCAGCAGCACCATCTCGACGCCCTGCAGCCCCATGACCCGGTAGGTCTCGGGCCAGCGACGGTCGTTGCAGATGCACATGCCCATGATTCCGCCAAAGGCGCGGAACACCGGGAAGCCGAGATCGCCGACCTCGAAATAGCGCTTCTCCAGATGCTGGAACTGGCGCCACGGCTCGTGTTCGGCGTGGCCGGGCAGGTGGACCTTGCGGTAGCGGCCGACGATGCGCCCGTCGCGCTCCACCAGGATCGAGGTGTTGAAGCGGCGCGTCCGGCCGTCCCGCTCGACCAGCTCGGCGTAGCCGAGGCAGAAGCCGATCCCCAGCCGCCGCGCCTCGTCGAACAGCGGCCGCGTCGCCGGACCGGGCATCTCGCGCTCGAACCAGGCGTCGACCTCGGCCTGCTCGGCCATCCACCAGCGCGGAAAGAACGTCGTCAGGGTGAGTTCGGGGAACACGACCAGCTCGCAGCCCATGCGCGCCGCCTCGCGCAGCTGGGCCAGCAGACGTTCGACCACGTCGGCGCGCGTGTGGGCGCGCTGGATCGGGCCCATCTGGGCGGCGCCGACGGTGAGGAAGCGCGGCATGCTCAGGTCTCCGCCAGTTCGAGGATCAGGTCGAGCAGCACGCCGGCGCCGGCCTCGAGGTCGGCCGGCGCGGTGAACTCGGCGACGTTGTGGCTCAACCCGCCGACGCTGGGCACGAAGATCATGCCGGTCGGGCACAGCCGCGCCATCATCTGCGCGTCGTGGCCGGCGCCCGACGGCATGCGCATCGTGGAGTGGCCGCGGGCGCGGGCGGCGGCCTCGACGCACGCCACCATGGCGGGGTCGAACTCGACCGGCTCGAAGCGCGCCAGCTTGCGGCGCGAGACGGTCACGCCCTCGCTGCGCGCCAGATCGTCGACGAAGGCGAAGACGCGGCGCTCGGCCTCGCGCAGGACCATCTCGTCGGTGTTGCGCAGATCGACCGTGAAGCGCGCATGGTTGGCGATCACGTTGATCAGGTTCGGGCGCAGCTCGATCACGCCGACCGTGCCGACCTGGGCGCCGCCCATCTCGCGTGTCAGGTCGCGCACGAAGGTGGCGGTCGCGGCGGCGACGTAGCCCGCGTCGTGGCGCAGGCGCATCGGCGTCGTGCCGGCGTGGGCGGAGGTTCCGGCGACCGTGAACTCGTGCCACGAGATGCCCTGCACGCCGGTGACGGCGCCGATGCCGATCCCCGCCGCCTCGAGCACCGGGCCCTGCTCGATGTGCAGCTCGACGAAGGCGCGGGGGCGGATGGCGCCCGGCGCCGCCGAACCGAGGTAGCCGATGCGCGCCAGCTCGTCGCCGACGCTGCGGCCGGAGGAATCGGTCGCAGCATGGGCGTCGGCGAGCGCGATGCCGCCGGCGGCGACGAGGCTGCCGAGCATGTCCGGCTGGAAGCGCGCGCCCTCCTCGTTGGTGAAGAACGCCACGCAGACGGGATGGCGCGTGACGATGCCGGCGCGGTCCAGCGCGGCGCAGACCTCGAGGCCGGCGATGACGCCGTAGTTGCCGTCGTAGCGGCCGCCGGTGCGCACGGTGTCGATGTGCGAGCCGGTCATGACCGGCGGGCCGTCGCCGCGGCCGGCGCGCACGGCGTGGACGTTGCCGATGGCGTCGATGGTGACGTCGAGGTCCAGCGCGCGCATCCACGACACGACGAGGTCGCGGCCGGCGCGGTCCTCGTCGGTCAGCGCCAGCCGCGCGCAGCCGCCGCCCTCGATCGCGCCGATCGCCGCGAGCTCCGCGATGCGCGCGTGCAGGCCCGCGGCGTCGATCGCGGCGCCGGTCGGGGCGGGTGGGGTCCGTGGCCGTTCCATGGCGGCCGCCAGTATCGGGGATCGCGCCGTCGCCCGCCAGCGGCGGCGTCGGCTGCCTCGGCGCCACCGGCTTCCGCGGGCGACGGGGATGCTGGAACGACGCGACGCCGGCCGCGCCGCGGTCACTCGGCGACCGTCACCGGCGCCGGCAGCTCGGCGGTCTCGGTGTCGGCGGCGGTGCCGTCCTCCCACGCCAGCATGGCGAAGCGCGCGTCGGCGTCGAGCGCGATCAGCGGATGGTGCCACGCGCCGGCGCGGTAGTTGATGGCCACGTCGCCCGGCGCCGCGAAGGCGCGCAGCGCGCCCGCGTCCGGCCGGCCCGCGCCGTCGTCGGGGCAGACCACGACGAGGTAGCGCGCCGCCGTCATCGGAATGAAGGCCTGGGTGGTGCCGGGATGGCGCTCCAGCCCGCGCAACCGCAGCGGCAGGTTCTCCCCGCGCACGTCGAACAGCGCCAGATTGGGTGTCGCGCCGGGGATTTTGCATTCGAGCCGGGCGAGGTGGTCGTGGCGCGCGGCGGTGCCGTGGTTGGCGGGACGGCCGGAATCGTCGGCCGTCACCACGTCGCCGAACGGCGCGAACGCCTCGGCCGACAGCGGCTCGACTTCGACGATGCGGCCGGCGTCGGCCGGCCGGTCGCGGGAGGATCTGTAGGGCATCGCGCGACGCTACAGGCGCCGCCGGACGGGCGCAACGCGACGCGCTTGGCGGCCGGGAGCGGGTCGGCTACATCCGGCGCGGGGAGACAGTCCGATGACGCGCGACTTTCCACATGTCCCGCTGGCGTTCCACGAGTATCCACCCGAGGAGATGCGGGCGCGGGCCCGCGCCTTCGCCGGCGATCTGGCGCGCCGGCGCACGGTGCGCGAGTTCTCGGACCGGCCGGTGCCGCGGGAGATCGTCGAGGCGGCGATCGACGCGGCGCGCCACGCGCCGAGCGGCGCCAACCACCAGCCTTGGCATTTCGTCGCCGTCGCCGATCCGGCGGTCAAGGCGCGCATCCGCGCCGCCGCCGAGGCAGAGGAGCGCGCGTTCTACGCCGGGCGCGCCTCGCCGGAGTGGCTGGAGGCGCTGGCGCCGTTGGGCACGGATTGGGAGAAGCCGTTCCTCGAGACCGCGCCGTGGCTGGTCGTGGTGTTCGCCGAGCAATGGGGCCGCTGGCCGGACGGGCGGCGGCGCAAGAACTACTACGTGCCGGAATCGACGGGGATCGCCGCCGGCTTCCTGCTGGCCTGCCTGCACCACGCCGGTCTGGCGACGCTGACGCACACGCCCAATCCGATGGCGTTCCTCGGCGCGACGCTGGGGCGGCCGCGCAACGAGAAGGCCATCATGATCGTGGTCGCGGGCTATCCGGCGGCCGGCGCCGTCGTGCCGGCGCACGCGCTCGCGAAGAAGCCGATGGCGGAGGTGGCGACGTTCCTGTGACGCCGCCACGCGGGGAGGAGACGGACATGGCGCTTCCGACGAGCCTGGACCATTGCGTGATCCACGTGTCCGACCGCGCGCGCTCGGACGCCTTCTACCGCGACGTGCTCGGCGCCGAGCTGGTCGCCGTGCGCGGGTTGTCCATCCACATGTACCGGTTCGGCGACCGGCAGCTCAACGTCCACGGACCGGGCCTCGACGCGGTGCCGGTGGCGCGGCTGCCGGTGCCGCCGGGCGGCAGCGACCTGTGCTTCGAGTGGGACGGCCCGATCGGGGACGCCGCGGCGCACCTCGCGGCGCTGGGCGTCGCCGTCGAGCTGGGGCCGATCGGCCGGATCGGCGCCAAGGGGCCCGGCGTCAGCGTCTACTTCCGCGATCCCGACGGTTCGCTGCTGGAGTTCATCTCCTACCGTCCGCGCGGCGCCTGAGTCAGGCGTCGCCGCCCGCCAGGACGCGGGCGTAGACCGGACGGTCGATGTTGCCGCCGCTGAGCACGACCGCGACCTTGCGTCCGCGCATGGCGTCGCGTTCCTTGAGCAGGGCCGCGAGCGGGGCGGCGCCGGCGCCCTCGGCGAGCTGGTGCGTGTCCTCGTAGTAGATCCGCATGGCGGCGGCGATCTCGGCGTCGTCCACGCGCACGATGCGCTCGACGCCGGCCAGCATCAGCTCGAGCGCGAGCGGCGAGGGCACGCGCACGGCCATGCCGTCGGCCATGGTGTCGGCGGTGTTGGTCTCGACCGGCCGTCGCGCCTCGAACGAGAGCGCGTAGGCCGCCGCCTCCGTCGACACCACGCCGACGACCCTGGTGCGCAGGCCCAGCGCGTCCCGCGCCGCCATCACGCCGCAGATGCCCGAGCCCAGCCCGATCGGCACGTAGACGGTGTCGATGTCGGGCGCGGCGCGCAGCAGCTCCAGCCCGTAGGTGCCGACGCCGCGCACGAGGTCGAGGTCGAACGACGGCAGCATCTCCAGGCCGCGCTCCGGCGCCAACCGCGCCGCCTCCAGCCGGGCGGCGTCGAAATCGTGGCCGTGCTCGATCAGCTCGGCCCCGAAGGCGCGCATCGCGGCGTTCTTCTCGACGCTGTTGCCGCGCGGCACGAGGATGGTCGCCGTCACCCCGGCGCGGGAGGCGGCGAAGGCGACGCTCTGGCCGTGGTTGCCGCGGGTGGCGCTGATCACGCCCCGCACGGCGGGCCGCTCGCGGCGCAGGCGGTCCATGTAGACGAGGCCGCCGCGCACCTTGAACGCGCCCGTGGGCGTGTGGTTCTCGTGCTTGACCCAGACCTCGCAGCCGGCGCGGCGCGCCAGCAGCGGCCATGGATACTGCGGCGTCGGCGGCATGGCGGCGTAGACGACGCGCGCGGCGTCCTCGAGATCGGCGAGAGCGGGGAGCGCGGCCATGTTCGTTCCTTCCGTCGTCACGGCGCGGGCGGCAGACGCCACGCCTTGATCAGGCCGACGTTCCTGCCCTCGACCGGCGAGAGCTCCTCGAAGCCGGCGCGCGTCGCGGGCGCCAGCGCCTGGTAGAAACCGTTGCTGACGAACACGTCGCTCGGGCCGGCGGCGGCCATCAGCCGCGCGGTCATGTTCAGCGCGTCGCCGATGAAGCCGTGGTGCGCGGCCGAGAACGCCCGCAGCGGCATCAGGTTGAGGTCGCCCATCGCGATGCCGATGTGGACGCCGGCGGATTTCTGGACGCGGTCGATGTGGCTCTGCCAGTGGGCCGACACCGAGCTGCCGATGTCGAGCAGGCGGCGCGCGCCGCGCAGCGCGTCCTCGGCGAAGCCGGCGCGGTTGTCGGGGAAGCCGTACAGGCCGATGACCTCGTCGCCGACGAACTTGTCGATCATCCCGCCGGTCTCGACGATGGCCTGGCGCGCCTGCGAGTAGAACGCCGTCAGCGACTGGCGCACCAGCGCCGCGTCCCGGGTGTCGCGCACGTAGCTCGAGAACGAGCAGATGTCGGCCATCACGACGGCGACGTTGGCGTAGGCGCCCGCGCGCAGCACGCGGTCCGGCTCGAGGCCGAGGTCGCGCTTCAGCCGCCGCAGCGTCCACGAGCTGAAATGCCACAGCAGCGTGGGCGCCAGGCGGTCGTCGGCGTCGCCGAACGCGGCGCGCCACTCCGCGCGGATGATCGAGTCCCGGATCGCCCGCACGCCGCCCGGATGGAGCGCGGGGATCGCCAGCCCGAAACTGCGCTCGATGCGGGCCAGCAGCGCCGCCTCGCCCCAGACGTCGAGCGTCAGCGCCGGATCGAGCCGCCGGCGCAG
Organism: Rhodospirillales bacterium; assembly: GCA_016699855.1. Classification (NCBI taxonomy): domain Bacteria; kingdom Pseudomonadati; phylum Pseudomonadota; class Alphaproteobacteria; order Rhodospirillales; species Rhodospirillales bacterium. The sequence goes on along the minus strand of CP064988.1, from coordinate 1,269,579 downwards.
GCGCGTCTCGACGTCGCCCCACGCCGGCCGGTCGGCCAGGTCGGTCACCACGACCAGGCGGCGGCAGGCGGGATCGGGGTTGCGTCCGTACTTCCGCGCCAGCCGATCGACCAGCTCGTCGGCGCCGTAGCCCCATTTGATCTCGACGAAGTAGGGCGGCCCGGCGCCCGGCCCGACGCGGATGTCGGCGTAGGCGCCGGGCCGGTCGAGCCGGACCTCGCGGATCGTCTCCACGGCCTCCGGCGGCAGATGGTCGCGCTCGACGTGGTCGAACCGGCAAAGTTCGCAGCAGATCTCCTCGAGGAAGAGGCGCAACTCGCCGGCGTCGAGCGCGTTGTCGTCCATCGGCGGCCTCCCGGTCCGGCGGGTGTTTCGGTGCCGCGACACTAAACGGCCCTCGCACGCCGCGCCATCCAGCCGCTATGATCGGACGTCGCCTTTCCATCCAGCCAAGAGGACGCCATGCCGGTCGTCGGTCGTCTGCTCGAACTCCAGCAAGAACTCGCCGCCATCCGGCAGGACATCCACGCCCACCCCGAGCTGGGATTCGAGGAGCACCGCACGTCGGAGATCGTCGCCGCCCGGCTGGCGGAATGGGGCTGCGAAGTGCACCGCGGGCTGGCCGGCACCGGCGTCGTCGGCACGCTGCGCCGCGGGACCTCGACCCGCTCGGTCGGGCTGCGCGCCGACATGGACGCGCTGCCGATGCCGGAGACCAACGAGTTCGAGCACCGCTCGCGCAACGAGGGCCGCATGCACGCCTGCGGCCACGACGGGCACACCACGATGCTGCTGGGCGCCGCCCGGTACCTGTCGGAGACCCGTAATTTCGAGGGCGCGGTGCACTTCATCTTCCAGCCGGCCGAGGAGGGCGGCGGCGGCGGCCGCGTCATGGTCGAGGAGGGCCTGTTCGAGAAGTTCCCGTGCGACGCGGTGTTCGCGATCCACAACAAGCCCGGCATCCCGCTCGGCCATATCGCCACCCGGCCGGGGCCGCTGCTGGCGGCGGCCGACCGCTTCGACATCGTGGTCAAGGGCAAGGGCGCGCACGGCGCCTACCCCCATCTCGGCGTGGATCCGTTCGTGATCGGCTCGCAGATCGTGCTGGCGCTGCAGGGCATCGTCAGCCGCAACGTCGATCCGATGGACAACGCCGTCGTCACCGTGGGGTTCATGAAGGGCGGGTCCGCCTACAACGTGATCCCGCCGGAGCTGAGCCTCGGCGGCACCGTCCGCACCACGACGCCGGAGCTGCGCGACATGGTCGAGCGGCGCATCCGCGAGATCGCGGGCGGCGCCGCCGCCATGCACGGCGTGCCGGTCGAGATCGACTACCGCCGCGGCTATCCGCCGACGGTCAACCACGCGGCGGAGGCGGCGTTCGCCGCCGACGTGGCGGCCGAGGTCTGCGGCGAGGGCAACGTGCAGCGCGCCATCCGTCCGGCGATGGGGGCCGAGGACTTCTCCTACATGCTCCAGGCGCGGCCGGGCGCGATGGTGTGGCTCGGCAACGGGTCGGGCGACGGGGGCCGCATCCTCCACAACCCGCGCTACGACTTCAACGACGCCGCGATCCCGTTCGGCTCGAGCTTCTTCGTGCGCCTCGCCGAGCGGTTCCTCGAGAAGCGCTAGCGGCGGACGCCGCCGGGCGGGAGCCGGGCAGGGAGTGCAGATGGGCTTCGTCTCGATCTACGCGCGCGTCCTCGGGTTGCTGCGGCCGGAGCGCGGGCTCGCCTGGATCCTCGCGCTGGCCAACATCGCGGTCGCGGGCCTCCAGTTCCTCGAGCCGGTCCTGTTCGGCAAGGTGATCGACATCCTGACCGGCGCGGCCGGCCGTCCCAACGCCGACGTCTGGGACGACGCGCTGCGGCTGCTGGCGGTGTGGATCGCGATCGGGATCGGCGGCGTGATCGCCAGCATCGTCGTGTCCCTGCACGCCGACCGCATGGCCCACCGCAACCGGCTGTCGGCCATGGCGCGCTACTTCGAGCACGTGCTGGCGCTGCCGTTCGCGTTCCACAACGAGCAGCATTCCGGCCGCCTGCTGAAGATCATGCTGCAGGGCGTCGACAACCTGTTCGGCCTGTGGCTCAGCTTCTTCCGCGAGCACCTGGCGACCGGCGTGGCGCTGTTCGTGATGCTGCCGTTGTCGCTGTTCATGAACTGGCGGCTCGGCCTGCTGCTGATCGCGCTGATCCTGTTCTTCGCGGTCGCCAACGCCTGGATCGTGGCGCGCACCGACCGCCTGCAGCACAAGGTCGAGGAGTTCCACTCCGACCTCGCCGGGCGCGCCGGGGACGCCCTCGGCAACGTCCACCTGATCCAGAGCTTCGTGCGGCTGTCGCACGAGACCCGCATGCTGCACGAGACGATCCGCGAGCTGCTGACGGTGCAGTTCCCGGTCCTGAACTGGTGGGCGGTCCTGTCGGTGCTGACGCGGGCCGCCTCCACGCTCACGGTGCTGGCGATCTTCGTCACCGGCACGTGGCTGCACCTCGCGGGCGAGGCCACTGTCGGCGACATCGTCAGCTTCATGGGTTTCGCCACGATGCTGATCGGACGCATGGAGCAGGCCTCGAGCTTCGTCGCCCGCATGTTCTTCCAGATGCCGGCGCTACAGGACTTCTTCAACGTGCTGGAGACGCAGTCGACGATCCGGGAGCGCCCCGGCGCGGCGGTGCTGCCGCGCGTGAAGGGCGCGGTCGAGTTCGAGGACGTCAGCTTCTCCTACGACGGCCGCCGGACCGCGCTGCGCGACTTCAGCCTGCGCGTCGAGCCCGGCATGACGGTCGCGCTGGTCGGGCCGACCGGCGCCGGCAAGAGCACGGCGATGGCGCTGCTGCACCGGCTGTGGGACCCGCAGAGCGGCGTCATCCGGATCGACGGCGTCGACACGCGCGAGGTGACGCTCGACAGCCTGCGGCGCAACGTCGGCGTGGTGTTCCAGGACAACACGATGTTCTTCCGCACGATCGCCGACAATCTGCGGATCGGCAAGCAGGACGCCACCCGCGAGGAGCTGGAGGCGGCGGCGAGGCTGGCGGAGGCGCACGAGTTCATCGAGCGCCAGAGCGACGGGTACGAGACGCTGGTCGGCGAGCGCGGCGCGACGCTGTCGGGCGGCGAGCGGCAGCGGCTGAGCATCGCGCGCGCGCTGCTCAAGGATCCGCCGATCCTGATCCTCGACGAGGCGACCAGCGCGCTCGACGCGGTGACCGAGGCGCGCATCCAGAAGGCGCTCAAGACGCTGATGGTCGGCCGCACGACGTTCGTCATCGCGCACCGGCTCTCGACCATCCGCGACGCCGACCTCGTGGTCGTGTTCAACGAGGGCCGCGCCGTGGAGATCGGCGGCTACGACGAGTTGCTGGCGAAGGACGGCGTGTTCGCGTCGCTGGTCGCGACGCAGCGCTCGGGCGTCCTGCCGGGCACCGAGGCGCGCAAGTTCATGGGCCCCGCCGACGCCGGGGAATCGCTCGAGACGTCGGGCTGAGGTCCGGCGGCGCCCGCTTGCGCCGGCGCCCGGGCGGGATCATCGTCGGCCGGTCCCGGAACGGAGGAAACCCATGAACGTCCTGCGAAACGCGGCCGCGATCGCCGCGGCGGCGCTGATCGCCGCCGGCGCCGCGCGCGCCGAGATGCCGTCCGTCCTGCCGGCGGCGGCCACGCCCGAGGCGGTCGGCCTGTCGTCGGAGCGGCTCAAGCGGATCGAGGCCGTCACCCGGGCCCATATCGAGGACGGCATCGTGCCCGGCGCCGTCATGCTCGTGGCGCGGCGCGGCAAGATCGCGTGGGTGTCGGTGCTCGGCGACCGCGACCGCGACGCCAAGGACCCGATGCGCGCGGACTCTATCTTCCGCATCTATTCGATGACCAAGCCGATCGTCAGCGTCGCGATCATGCAGATGGTCGAGGAAGGACGCCTGCGCATCGACGAGCCGGTCGCGAAGTACCTGCCCGAGATCGGCAGGATGCGGGTCGCCGTCGAGAAGCCCGGCGCCGACGGCAAGCCGGCCGTGGAGCTGGTCGATCCGGCGCGGCCGATGACGATCCAGGACCTGCTGCGCCACACCTCCGGCCTGACCTACGGCGGACGCGGAAGCTCGGCCGTCAACGCCGCCTACCGCGACGCCAAGGTGGGATCCCGCGACGACACCAACGCCGAGCTGGTCGCGAAGCTGGCGGCGGTGCCGCTGCGCTTCTCGCCCGGCCAGCGCTGGGAGTACGGCGTGTCGACCGACGTGCTGGGCAGGCTGGTCGAGGTCGTCGACGGCAGGACGCTGGGCGAGGCGCTGGAGGCGCGCATCCACCGGCCGCTGGGCATGGTCGACACAGCCTTCGTCCTGCCCTCCGGCAAGATCGGCCGCGCCGCCCAGCCTTGGCAGAAGCCCGGCGCGCCGCCGATGACGCGGCGCTTCGACGTCGGCGTGAAGGCGCGCTACGAATCCGGCGGCGGCGGCCTTGTCGGCACCACCGCCGACTACCTCCGCTTCGCCGCCATGCTCGCGAACGGCGGCGCCTATGGCGGCAAACGGCTGCTCGGCAAGCAGACCGTCGCCTTCATGACCGCCGACCACAGCGGCGCGCTGCCGGGACGGCCGCCGGGGCTGGGCTTCGGCCTCGGGTTCGAGGTCCGCACCGCGACCGGCCACGCGGCGCTGCCGGGCTCGGTCGGCGAGTACGGCTGGGCGGGCAACGCCGGCACCCTGTTCTGGATCGACCCGAAGGAGGAGCTGATCGCCATCTACATGGTGCAGGTCGACGAGCCGGTGCGCGTCATGCTGCGCAACCAGTTCCGCACCATGGTCCAGGCCGCGATCATCGACTGACCGTCGCGCCCGGGCCGGAACGGCCGGTGCCGCGCATACCCACAGGCGCCGCCGCCGCCAGACTTGGAATCGCCCGCGCCGGCCCGTAGGTTCGCCGGCGATGGCACGATCCATGCGTGCCTCCACGGTCAGATTGACGCCTCCGGGAGGGCTTCCGAATGGTCTCCATAAACCGCCGCGGTCTCGGCGCGGCCGCCCTCGGCGCCGCCGTCTCCGGCGCGCTGGCGGCGCCGGCGCGGGCCCAGACCGCGATCAAGTTCACGCTGGACTGGGTGTTCCAGGGCCCGACCTCGCCGTTCCTCGTGGCGCTGGAGAAGGGCTACTACAAGGCCGAGGGGCTCGACGTGACGATGGATCCCGGGCAGGGGTCGGCCGGCGCCGTCCAGCGCGTCGCCACAGGGGCCTACCAGATCGGCTTCGCGGACGTGAACTCGTTGATCGAGTACAACGCCAAGAACGCGGGCAAGGAGATCCTCTGCGTCTTCATGGGATACGATTTTCCGCCTTTCGGCGTCTACGCGCTCAAGAAGAGCGGGATCAAGACGCCGAAGGACCTCGAGGGCAAGAAGCTCGGGGCGCCGGTGTTCGACGCGTCCTTCCGTCTGTTCCCGGCATTCGCGAAGAAGCAGGGGATCGCGAAGTGGGAGCACGTCAACCTGGCGCCGCAGCTGCGCGAGCAGAGCCTGGTGCAGGGCACCGTCGACTTCATCTCCGGCCACTATTTCTCGTCGATGCTCGACCTCAAGGCGCGCGGCGTGAAGTTCGACGACATCGTGGCCATGCGCTACAGCGATTTCGGCATGGACGTGTACGGCAACGGCATCATCGTGTCGCCGGAGATGGCGAAGAACGAGAACGCCGTGCGGGGATTCATCCGCGCCACGATCAAGGGCTGGAAGGACGTCATCGCCGACAACAAGGTCGGCGTCGCCGCGGCCAAGAAGCGCGATCCGCTGATCGACGAGGCTCTGGAGACGGAGCGGCTCCAGCTCTCGCTGCAGAACAACATCTTCACGCCGTTCGTGAAGGCCAACGGCATGGGCGACGTCGACCCCGCCCGCTTCGCGCGCTCGGTGAAGGACGTGGCCGAGGCGTTCGGCCTGCCGGCCGCGCCGGATCCCGCCAAGGTCTTCTCCAACGCCTACCTGCCGCCGAAGGCCGAACGCATGGTGGCGCCGTAGGATTCCGTTTTCCGCGGACGCGCAGGGCCGGGCGACCTCGTGTCGCCCGTCTTTTTGCGCGCCGCCCGCCGAGGATGCCGGCATGCCCGCCGCTGACAATCCGCTCGTCGACCTGCGCGGCGTCTCCCTGACCTACCGTCTGGGCAAGGAGACGACGCTGGCGCTGGCGGACGCCACCTTCTCGATCGCCAAGGGCGAGTTCATCGCCGTGGTCGGTCCATCGGGATGCGGCAAGTCGACGATCATGAAGCTCGTCACGGGGCTGCTGCCGGCGACCACCGGGGAGGTCCGCGTCGCCGGCGCGCGCGTCACGGGGCCGATCAAGGGCGTCGGCATGGCGTTCCAGAACCCGACGCTGATGCCGTGGCGCACGACGATGGACAACATCCTGCTGCCCATGGAGGTGGTCGAGCCGCACAAGCGGCGCTTCCGCGCCCATCGCTCGGAGTACGTCGCGCGCGCGATGAGGCTGCTGTCGACGGTCGGGCTCGCCGATTTCGCCGACAAGTTCCCGTGGCAGCTCTCCGGCGGGATGCAGCAGCGCTCCAACCTGTGCCGCGCGCTGATCCACGAGCCCGCGATCCTGATGCTCGACGAGCCGTTCGGCGCGCTCGACGCCTTCACCCGCGAGGAGCTGTGGGGCGTCATGCAGGCGCTGTGGCTGGAGCGGCGGTTCACGGCGGCGCTGGTCACCCACGATCTGCGCGAGGCGGTCTATCTCGCGGACACCGTCTACGTGATGAGCCGCCGTCCCGGCCGCATCGTCATGTCGCGGCGCATCGACCTGCCTCGTCCCCGCACGCTCGCCACGACGTTCGAGCCGGGTTTCGTCGACATCGTCCACGAGCTGCGCGACCGCATCCACCAGGAGCACGCGTGATGACCGACGCCCGCGAACGCGCGCTGCGCGTCTCCATGCCCTGGCTGGTGATGGCGGCGTTCCTGATCGTCTGGGAGATCGCCTGCGTGGCGTTCGCGATCGAGGAGATCGTGCTGCCGCGTCCGAGCCGCGTGTTCACGGTGCTGGTGGCGCGGTTCGACATCATCGTCCAGTTCTGCTGGCAGACGCTGTGGACCACGATCCTCGGCTTCCTTCTCGCCATCGCCGGCGGGCTGTTCCTCGGACTCGCGGTGGGCTTCTCGCCGCTCGTCTACTCAGGACTCTATCCCCTGCTGATCGGCTTCAACGCCGTGCCCAAGGTGGCGATCGTGCCGATCCTGATGATCTGGGTCGGCGTCGGGCCGCTGCCGGCGGTCATCACGGCGTTCGTGATCAGCTTCTTTCCGATCGTCGTCAACGTCGCCACCGGCCTGGCCACCATCGAGCCGGAGATGCGCGACGTGATGCGCTCGCTGGGCGCGACGCGGCTGGAGATCCTGACCAAGATCGGCATTCCGCGCGCCATGCCCTACCTGTTCGCCAGCCTGAAGGTCGCGATCACGCTGGCGTTCATCGGCTCGGTGATCTCCGAGACCGTCGGCGGCAACGGCGGCATCGGCTTCCTCATGCTGTCGGCCAGCGCCCGCAACGACGCGCCGACCACCTTCGCCGGGCTGTTCGCGATCGCGGTCATGGGCATCGCCATGTACGCGGTGTGCGCCGCCGTGGAGCGGCGCATGACCCGCTGGGCGTTCCGGGGCGAGATCGTCGGCTGAGATCAGGCCGCCGGCCGCGTCACGCGCCACAGGGCGAGCAGGGCCGCCAGCGAGGCCAGCGCGGCGGCGATGGCGATGCCCAGCGCAGTGCCGACCCCGAGCCGCGCGATCAACGCCGCGAACACCACCGGCGCCACCGCCGACACGAGGTTCTGCGACACCGCCAGCCGGCCGAGATAGGCGCCGTAGCTGGCGGGGCCGAACAGCGCCAACGGCAGCGCCGCGCGCACGACCGCCTTGAGCCCGTTGGAGATGCCGTAGATCAACGCGCAGGCCGCCGCGGCGTAGAGCGCGTCGCCGGCCGCCAGGCCGATCGCCAGCGCGAGCGGCAGCGTCGCCGCCGCGACCAGGCCGGAACTCATCGCGGCGTAGCGGTTGCCCAGCGCGATCTCGACGATCCGGATGCCGACCTGCGCCGGGCCGATCATCGAGGCGATCGCCACCGCCACGGCCGGCCCGTGGCCGAGCTGGCGGAACACCTCGATCATGTGCAGCGACAGCCCGTTGTAGACCAGCGTGCCCAGCGACAACGCGATGGCGAGCAGCGGGAACGTCAGGCGGTGGTTGGCGGCAGGCGGCGGCTCGGGCGCGGGCTTCGCGCCGCCGGCGGGTTCCGGCGCGCGTCCAGCGGCGCCCGCTGGCACGATGAACAGATGGATCGGCAGGCACAGCAGGATGTGCGTGGCGGCGAACACCAGCACCGTCGACCGCCAGCCCAGCGCCGCGTCGAGCGCGCCCGTCAACGGCCAGAACACCGTCGACGACATGCCGGCGACGGTGGTGAGCATCGCCAGCGCGCGGCGCGCGCCGGGACCGGCGACCTGCGCCAGGGTCGTGAAGGCCGGTGTCGACAGCATCATCGCCGTCGCCATGCCGATCGCGATCCACGCCGCGATGTAGCCCACGAGGCCCTGCGACATCGACAGGCCGACGAGCGCCAGCGCCGCGAGCACGGAGCCCGCCGCCATGACCCGCCGCCCGCCATGGCGGTCGACATGGCGGCCGACGCGCGGCGCGGCGACGCCGCTGATCGCGAACATGATCGTGACGCCCGCGAACACCACCTCGCTGGGCAGGCCGAGCTCCTCCTGGATGTGGCGGCCCAGCACCGCCGGCACGAAGAAGGTGGAGCCCCAGCCGACGATCTGGGTGACGCCGATGCCGGCGACGCAGGCCAGGGTGCGGTGGGCGCGGGCGCGATCGGTCGGCGGGGGCGGCCCGCCGGCCGGATCAGCCGGCGCGCTCGCCGCCATGGCGCAGGTCGCGGTCGGGAAACGCGGGGGTTCCGTAGGTCGCGAACAGCGCGATCACGCGCCGCATCTCGGCGCGCGGCAGGATGATCGGGCGGCCGGCGACGCGGGCGCGCAGATACATGCCGGCCAGCGCCTCGACCTCGACCGCCAGCGCCAGCGCGGCCGCGAGGTCGGCGCCCAGCGCGATCAGGCCGTGGTTGGCCAGCAGGCAGGCGCGCCGGTCCTTCAGCGCCGCCAGCGCGTGGTCGGACAGGAGCTGCGTGCCGAACGTCGCGTAGGGCGCGCAGCGGATGGAATCGCCGCCGGCGGCGGCGACCATGTAGTGGAAGGCCGGAATCCCCTCGCCGAGGCAGGCCAGCGACGTCGCCAGCGGTCCGTGCGTGTGCACGACGGCGCCGGCCTCGGGGCGCGCGGCGAGGATGTCGCGGTGGAAGCGCCATTCGCTCGACGGGCGTCTCGGTCCGAACCACGTGCCGTCGAGCGTCATGACGGCGATGTCGACGGGGCGCAGCCGGTCGTAGGGCACGCCGCTCGGCGTGACCAGGAACCGCTTGGCGTCGAGCCGCGCGCTGGCGTTGCCGGATTTGCCCTGGTTGATCCCCAGCGCGTTCATCGACCGGCAGGTCTCGATCAACTGCCGCCGCAGCGCCGCCTCGCTCGGCTTGGACATCTCAGGCCGCCGTCGCGCGTTCGGGATAGAGCGACAGCAATCCGGCCTCGCTCGCCGCGCACACGCCGCGCTCCGTGATCAGCGCCGTCACCAGCCGCGCCGGCGTCACGTCGAAGGCGTAGTTGGCGGCGGGCGATCCATCGGGCAGCAGATCGACGGCGACGATCTCGCCCGACGGCGCGCGTCCGGCGATGCGCGACACCTCCTCGGCGGCGCGCGTCTCGATCGGTATGTCGCGCACGCCGTCGCGGATCGTCCAGTCGATGGTCGGCGCCGGCAGCGCGACATAGAAAGGCACGCCGTTGTCGCGCGCGGCCAGCGCCTTCAGGTAGGTGCCGATCTTGTTGCAGACGTCGCCGGCGCGGGTCGTGCGGTCGGTGCCGACGACGCAGAAATCGACCTGGCCGTGCTGCATCAGGTGGCCGCCGGCGTTGTCGGCGATCACGGTGTGCGGCACGCCGTGCTTGCCCAGCTCCCACGCCGTCAGGCTGGCGCCCTGGTTGCGCGGCCGCGTCTCGTCGACCCAGACGTGGATCGGCAGGCCGGAATCGTGCGCCCGGTAGATCGGCGCCAGCGCCGTGCCCCAGTCGACGGTGGCGAGCCAGCCGGCGTTGCAATGGGTCAACGCGTTGATCGTGGCGCCGGCCGGCTTGCCGGCCGTGACGCGGCGGATCTCCGCCAGCCCGTGGTCGCCGATGCGCCGGCAGATCTCGACGTCCTCGTCGCAGATCGCCGCGGCGCGCGCGTAGGCGGCGTCGCGGCGTCGCGCCGGCGCCAGCGGCCCGAGCAGCGCCCGCATGTCGTCCAACGCCCAGCGCAGATTGACGGCGGTGGGACGCGACGCCAACAGGAAGGCGTGCGCCCGCTGGAGCGCGGCGTCCGAGGGCGTCGCCGGCCATCGCCAGCGCCACGCCGTAGGCGGCGGCGGCGCCGATCAGCGGCGCGCCGCGCACGACCATCGTGCGGATGGCGCGCTCGGCGTCCTCGACGCTGCGCAGCGCTTGGACCACGAAGCGATGCGGCAGCGAGGTCTGGTCGATCACCTCGACCGTGGCGCCGTCGCCGGCGAGCCAGATCGTGCGGTAGGGCGCGCCGTCGACCCTCACGTCGCCTCGCGCTGGAGCTGGCGCGCCGCGTCGGTGGCCGCGGCGATGCCCGTGAACGCGGCGCCCTCGACCATCAGCGTCCGCGCCTGGCGCAGCGCGCGCCTCTCGCAGGCGGCGCGGCGGTCCGGATCGGCGATGCTCTCGAGGTCCTCGACATGCGCCAGCCCGAGGATCCGGCGCGTCATCTTGGCGCCGGCGAAGCCCAGCGACTCGACGAACAGGCGGCGCATGTAGTCATCCTGCGCGGCCCCGAGCGCGTCGGGCGCGTCGGCGAACAGCGCCGGCGCGAAGGTCTCCGACGCGTGCGCGCCGGTCCACAGCGCGCGGAAACGCCGGTCGAACAGGGTCCAGACGGATTCGATCGTGTCGAGGATCCATGCGCGGTAGGCGTCGCGCGCCCCCGGCCGCGCCTCGTGGCCGCTCTGGGCGAAATACGCCAGGAACAGATTGCCGATAAGCGCGCCGACGTCGAAGCCCATCGGCCCGTAGAACGCGAACTCCGGATCGATGGCGTAGGTCTCGTTCTCGGTCACCATGATGGAGCCGGAGTGGAGGTCGCCGTGGATCAGCGCCTGCGCCTGGCCGAGGAACTTGAGCTTCAGCTCCTGCGCCGCGCGCTTCCAAGGACCGTCGGCCCGCACCGCGGCGGCCGTGGCGTCGAGCTGCGGCGTGGTCCAGCGGTTGGCCTCGGCCACGCGCCACGGATCGGTGAACACCAGATCCTCGGTGATGCGGCAGAGCTCGACGTTGTCGCAGAACAGCGCCATGTGGGCCTTCTTGCGCGCCGCCGGCTGGCCGAGATCCGAGGTGAGGAACAGCGTGCGGGCCATGAAGGTCGCCATGTGGTCGGCGAGCTTCGGGTAGACCACGCCCTTGATGAGCCCCTTGCGCAGGATGATGTGCGGCCGCAGGAACGCCATCACCGTCAGCGCCAGCGTCTCGTCGAAGTGGAACAGCTCCGGCACGTGCTCCGGCGCGATCGCGCCCTCGGCCTTGAGCGCGTGGTACTCGAAATAGGCGCGGCGCAACGGCAGCGGCCAGCTCTCGCCGACCAGCCGCAGATAGGGCAGCGCCTGTTTGAGCACGACGCTGTCGGCCGGTCCTTCGACCACGAAGACGAGGTTTAGGTTGCCGTCGCCGACCTCGCGGATGCGCCAGTCGGCCTTCGCGCCGCCGAGCCGCGCGGCGACGGCGGGGACGCCCGCGAGATACCCCGCGACGTCCGCTTCCTTCAGGGCCCGGTAGCCGGGCGGTATGTCGAGCGCCATGCCGCGAAAATCGGGCCATCGCGCCCGCAGGTCAAGCGGCGGCGGCGGTCACCACGTCTCGGCGACGGCCTGCGCCACGGCGTCGACGATCGCGGCGGGGTCGAGCCGCAGCGCGGCGTAGAGGTCGGGGATGTCGCCGGACTGGCCGAAGCCCTCGACGCCGAGCGGCACGACGCGGTGCGGGCCGACGCCGCCGAGCCACGACAGCGCCAGCGGGTGGCCGTCGAGGATCGTGACCAGACGCGCATTGGCGCCAAGCGGCGCCATCAGGCGCTCGACCGGGCTCAGCGCGGCGCCGGCGCGGGCCGTCGCCGTCCGCCGCGCGCGTCGGCTGGCGATCCAGTCGGCGTGCAGCCGGTCGGGCGAGGTGATCGCCAGCAGACCCGCGCCGGCGAAGTCGCGCGACACCGTCTCCCACGCGGCCAGCGCTTCCGGCACGACCGCGCCCATGGCGACGATGGCGATCTCGGCGCCGGGCGCCGGCGGCCGCAGCCAGTAGCCGCCTTCGACGACACGCTGCGCGAGGTCCGGCGCCATCTCGCGCTCGGGCTGGTCGAGGGGACGCGTGGAGAGGCGCAGATAGAGCGAGCGACCGTCGGGAGTCTGGATGTGCTCGAGGCCGAACCGCAGGATGGTGGCGACCTCGTCGGCGTAGGCCGGCTCGTAGGACAGCAATCCCGGCTGGCCGATCCCGATCAGCGGTGACGACACGGATTGGTGCGCGCCGCCCTCCGGCGCCAGGGTCACGCCCGACGGCGTCGCGACGAGGATGAAGCGGGCGCCCTGGTAGCAGGCGTAGTTCAAGGCGTCGAGGCCGCGGGCCACGAACGGATCGTACAGCGTGCCGATCGGCAGCAGGCGGGCGCCGAACAGCTCGTGCGCCAGTCCCAGCGCCGCGAGCTGCAGGAACAGGTTGTTCTCGGCGATGCCCAGCTCGATGTGCTGGCCCTTGGGATCGAGGCTCCAGCGCTGCGCCGACACCACCTTCAGCTCGCGGAACACGTCCTCGGCCGGGGTGTGCGCGAACAGGCCCTTGCGGTTCACCCAGCCGCCGAGATTGGTGGACACCGTGACGTCCGGCGAGGTCGTGACGATGCGCTCGGCCAGCGTCCCGCCGGTGGCGGCGATCTCGTCGAGGACGCGGCCGAACGCGGCCTGGGTGCTGGTGCGGCGGTCCTTCGCCAACGCCAGCGTCGCCGGCACCGGCACGACCGGCGCCGTCAACCGACGCGTCCGGCGGTCGGCGAACGGCGCGGCGTCGATGAACGCCCGCAGCTCGGCCGGGTTCGCGCCGAGACCGGCGAAGGGCTCCCACTCCGCGCCGTCGGGCACGCCCATGCGGGCGCGCCACTCCGACATCTGCTCGACGTTCATCAGACCGGCGTGGTTGTCCTTGTGGCCGGCGAAGGGCAGGCCGTGGCCCTTGATCGTGTAGGCGATGAAGCAGGTCGGCGTGTCGTCGACGACGGATTCGAAGGCGTCGAGCACGGCCTGCATGTCGAGGCCGGCGAGGTTGGTCATCAGCGCGTGCAGCGCCGCGTCGTCGTGCGTGTCGAGGATGCGGCGCACGCCGGGGAAGCGGTTGAGATCGCGGGTCAGCGCCTCGCGCCACGCCGCGCCGCCCCTGTAGACCAGCGCGGAGTACAGGGAGTTCGGGCATTCGTCGATCCAGCGCCGCAGCTCGCCACCGTCGGGGCCGGCGAAGGCCGCCTCCAGCTTCTTGCCGTACTTCAGCGTCACCACGCGCCAACCGACCAGCTCGAACATCTCCGCGACGCGGCCGAACAGGCGGTCGTTGACGACGGAGTCGAGGCTCTGGCGGTTGTAGTCGATCACCCACCAGAGGTTCCGCACGTCGTGCTTCCAGCCCTCGAGCAGCGCCTCGAAGACGTTGCCCTCGTCGAGCTCGGCGTCGCCGACCAGCGCCACCATGCGGCCGACCGGACGCTCCGGCGCCAGGCGCTTGAGCCGCACGTAGTCCTGCACGATCGAGGAGAACAGCGTCATCGCGACGCCCAGCCCGACCGAGCCGGTCGAGAAATCGACGTCGTCTGTGTCCTTGGTGCGCGACGGGTAGGATTGCGCGCCGCCCAGCGCGCGGAAACGCTCCAGCTTGTCCCGCGTCTGGCGGCCGAACAGGTACTGGATGGCGTGGAACACCGGCGAGGCGTGCGGTTTGACCGCGACGCGGTCCTCCGGCCGCAGCACGGCGAAGTACAGCGCCGTCATGATCGTCGCCAGCGAGGCGCACGACGCCTGGTGGCCGCCGACTTTCAACCCGTCGCGGTTGGGCCTGACGTGGTTGGCGTGGTGGATGGTCCACGCCGACAGCCACAGCACCTTGCGCTCGAGCTCGCGCAGCAGCCGCAGGCGGGCGCCACCATCGCGCGAGGTCGTGGCCGGGGCGTGCGACGGGGTCAGGGAATCGGGCATGGCGGAACTCCGGAGCGCCTACGCGGGTGAAACTACGCCCGCCGGCCGGGGCAAATCCTTGCGTTTTGATCGGGATATCCCCGCCATGTGGATAATCCAACCCAAATCGACTATTCTTCGGCAATGATCGACCCTAGGAGCATGCTCGACGACATAGACCACCGGATCCTCGACCAACTCCAGCGCGACGGCCGGCTGAGCAACGCCGACCTCGCCGACCGTGTCGGGCTGTCGGCGTCGCCGTGCTGGCGGCGCGTCAAGGCGCTGGAGGAGTCCGGCGTCGTGCGCGGCTACACCGCGCTGGTCGACGCCAAGGCGGTCGGCCTGTCGGTCAACGTGTTCGTCAGCGTCTCGTTGACCACGCAGGTCGAGAGCGCGCTGCAACGATTCGAGAAGGCCGTGCGTCAGCGGCCCGAGGTGATGGAGTGCTACCTGATGACGGGCGACAGCGACTACCTGCTGCGCGTGGTCGTGCCCGACCTCGAGGCCTACGAGCGCTTCGTCATGGATTTCACCAAGATCCCGGGCATCGCCCAGATCCGTAGCTCCTTCGCGCTGCGGCCGGTGAAGCAGGGCACGGCCCTGCCGCTCGCGCGGTAGGCGGCCGCGATGGCAGCCCCGGCCGGTTCCGGCGCCATTCCCTGGGGATTGCCGTCTTGCTCGACCTCGCGCGTCTGCTCTACGCGGCGATGGCGGTTCTGCAGGGCCTACGCGCTGCGGGAACGGATGGCCGGCTGGCACGGCGCACTGCCGCCGAACCCGACCAGCGCGGTGCCGCTGTGCACCGTCGCGGCGTTGACGATCGCGCCGTTCTTGGCGGCTGTCCTCTCGGTCGCGCCGCGCCGGATCAGCCGTCCCAGATCACGTCGGCGGCCTCGACGCACAGGGATAGCTTGGCGCGCATGTCGGCGTCGGTCACGGGGTTGCCGCCGACGGTGCTGGCGAAGCCGCATTGCGGGCTGATCGCGAGGCGGTCGAGATCGACGTGGCGCGCCGCCTCGTCGACGCGGTGGCGCAGCCGGTCGAGCGGCTCCGGCGCAGCGACTTTCGAGCTGACCACGCCCAGCACGACGCCGCGGTGCCGCGGCACGAATCGCAGGGCGGCGAAGTCGCCGGCCCGGGGCGTGTCGTACTCCAGCAGGAAGTGGTTGACCCCGGCGCGCTGGAACAGCCGCTCGGCCACCGGATCGTAGGCGCCGGCCGCGAGATGCTGGCCCTTGTGGTTGCCGCGGCAGAGGTGCAGCGCGTAGACGGCCGAGTCCGGCGCACCTTCCAGCGCGGCGTTGATCGCGTCGATGTAGAGGTCGACCAGTCCATCTGGGTCGAGCCCGTCGGCGGCGACCATGGCCCGCACGGCAGGGTCGCACAGCATGGCGATCGCGACCTCGTCGAACTGCACGTAGTCCGCGCCGGCCGCGACCAGGGCCGCGATCTCCGCGCGGTAGACGGCGGCGAGATCGGCGAAGAACGCGGCGGGATCGCCGTAGAGGCCGGGCGCGGCGTAGGCGCTGCCGCGCCAGAAGTGCATGGTCGACGGCGCCGGCAGCGTCGCCTTGACGATCCTGTCGGTCAGCGGGCGGACGAACCGGACCTCGTCGGCGGCGATCGCGGCGGCGCGACGTACGCGGGCGGTCACGGCCGGGGCGGTGAAATCGCTCTCCGCGCCGCCGTCGTCGCGGAAGCGGAAGCGCGACTCGGCGACGCCCAGACCCTCGGTCAGCTCGACGAAGCGGCCCCAGTAGGACCCGCGGCGGAATTCGCCGTCGTTGACCACGCCCAGGCCGACCTCCTCCTGGAAGCGCACGATGGCGCGGATGGCGTCGTCCTGGATGGCGCCGAAGGTCGCGGCGTCGATCGCGCCCGAGGCGCGGTCGCGGAACGCCTTCCGGAGCGCGGCCGGCCGCAGCAGGCTGCCGACATGGTCGGCGCGCACCGGCGGCCGTCCGGGTTGGCGGGCCTTTTCCATGGGTCGCTTCCTCTCTGGCGCGGGACGGCGGCGACGCTATCATCCCCGCCGAAACGCGCCAACGCAGCGGAGAGGCGTCCATGAACCAACCGGCCCCGTCCTACGACCACGGCGTCTCGACCACGCCGCTGATCGGCGAGACCATCGGCGCGTTCTTCGACCGCCAGGTCATGGCGTTGCACGACCGCGAGGCGCTGGTGGTGCGCCATCAGAACGTGCGCTGGAGCTGGGGCGAACTGGGCCGCCGCGTCGACGCGCTGGCGGCCGGGCTGCTGTCGCTGGGGCTGGAGCGCGGCGAACGGGTCGGCATTTGGTCGCCCAACAATTCGGAATGGACCTTGACCCAGTTCGCCACCGCCAAGGCCGGGCTGGTGCTGGTGAACATCAACCCCGCCTACCGCCGCGCCGAGGTCGAGTACGCCCTGAACAAGGTCGGCTGCGCGGCGCTGATCCTGGCGCCGGCGCTGAAGACCTCGAACTACCTCGAGATCGTCGAGGACCTCGTGAAGGCCGGCAAGCTGCCGCTGCTGCGCCACGTCGTGCGCCTGGGCGCCGAGCGGACGCCGGGAATGCTCAATTTCGACGACGTCGCCACGGCCGGCGGCGCGGCCGAGCGGACGCGGCTGGCCGAGACGGCCCCGACGCTGCAGTTCGACGATCCCATCAACATCCAGTTCACCTCGGGAACGACCGGCTTTCCCAAGGGCGCGACGCTCAGCCACCACAACATCCTCAACAACGGCCTGTTCGTCGGCGCCGGCCTGAAGCTGACGCACGAGGACAAGCTCTGCATCCCCGTGCCGCTCTACCACTGCTTCGGCATGGTGATGGGCAATCTCGGCTGCCTCACGCACGGCGCGGCGATGGTCTATCCCGCCGAGGCGTTCGACCCGCTGGAGACGTTGCGGGCCTGCGCCGAGGAGCGCTGCACCGCGCTCTACGGCGTGCCGACCATGTTCATCGCCCAGCTCGACCATCCCCGGTTCGAGGAGTTCGACCTCTCCTCGCTGCGCACCGGCATCATGGCCGGCTCGCCGTGCCCGATCGAGGTCATGAAGCGCGTGCAGGGCCGCATGAACATGAACGAGGTGACGATCGCCTACGGCATGACCGAGACCTCGCCGGTGTCGACGCAGTGCGCGACCGACGATCCGCTGGAGCGGCGCGTGTCCACCGTCGGCCGCGTGCTGCCGCACATCGAGATCAAGATCGTCGACGCCGACGGACGGATCGCGCCGCGCGGCGTCACCGGCGAGTTCTGCACCCGCGGCTACTCGGTGATGACCGGCTACTGGAACGACCCGGAGAAGACGGCGGAGGCCGTCGATTCCGCCGGCTGGATGCACACCGGCGACCTCGCGGTGATGGACGACGCCGGATACGTCAACATCGTCGGCCGGCTCAAGGACATGGTCATCAGGGGCGGCGAGAACGTGTATCCGCGCGAGATCGAGGAGTTCCTGTACCGCCATCCCAAGGTGCAGGACGTGCAGGTCGTGGGGGTGCCCGATCCGCGCTACGGCGAGGAGATCTGCGCCTGGATCAAGCTGCGTCCCGGCGAGTCCGCCGACGAGGAGGAGGTCCGCGCCTTCTGCAAGGGCCAGATCGCCCACTACAAGATCCCGCGCTACATCCGCTTCGTCGACGAGTTCCCGATGACGATCACCGGCAAGGTGCAGAAATTCGTCATCCGCGACGAGGAGATCAAGGCGCGCGGCCTGGTGGCCCAGAAGACGGCGTAGTCCTCCGGACGCGCCGCGACCAAGGCGAAGGGCCTGCCGTCATCGGGAGCGCGGCGGCGACGGCGCCCGCGGCGGGTCTTGTCGTCGCTCGCTGCCATCCCGAGCGCAGCGAGGGATCCTTCTGCCGCCTCAAGATCCCCCGCTACGCTCGGGATGACGGCCAGGGCCGGGGCGCGTTCATGCCGGCGGCGCGCTGCGGCCGGCGTCCTACCCGGCGAAGCCGACCAGCCGCTCGACGACGTCGAGCTGGATGTGGGCGGCGGAGACCATCTGCTTGATCGGCACGCTCTCGTTGGCGGCGTGGCCTTGCGCGCCGGAGCCGGGGCCGAAATTGATGATCTCGATGCCGTCGTCGGCGTAGTAGCGGCCGTCGCTGACGCCGGTGGCGTTGAGGAATTTCACCGCGCGCCTCTCCCGCTTGCGGACCGCGGCCTCGAAGGCGCCGACCGCCTGGCCGTTCTCGGGCGCGAAGAAGCCGTTGGTGCCGGTCAGGAACTCGACGGCGTAGCTGCCCTTCGGCTCGCGCGCGCCGGCGGCGTCGACGACGCGCTTCAGCTCGGTGAACGCCGCCTTCACCTTCTCGTCGGGCAGCAGGCGGCGGTCGATCTCGACCACGCAGGCGCTGGGCACGACGTTGGTGTTGTGGCCGCCGTGGAACATGCCGACGTTGACGGTCGAGCGCATCGCGCCCGACACGCGCGTGCGCAGCGCCTTGTCGTAGTGCGCCTGCAGCGCGCCGACCAGCCGCATCATGCGCAGGATGGCGTTGTCGCCTGCGGCCGGGTTGCCGGCGTGCGCGGCGCGGCCCCTGGTGGTGATCCGCGCCCACATCACGCCGCGCTCCGCGACGATCAGGTTGTTCTCGGTCTGGGCGCCGAGGATCAGCGCGTCGGGCCGCACGCGGCCGCTGGCGCGCAGGAAATCCATGCCGTCGGGACCGAGATTCTCCTCGTCGGCCACGAAGGTGAAGGCGATCTCGCCGCGCGCCGGTCCGCCGCGGCGGGCGATCTCCTCCGCCAGCCAGAGCTGCACCGCCATGCTGCCCTTGCAGTTGCCGGCGCCCAGTCCGTACACCAGCCCGCCCTTGACCACGGCGCGGTAGGGATCGGTCTTCCAGTTGGCGCGCTCGCCGACGCCGACCGTGTCGACATGGGCGTTGAACGCGACGCTCGGCCCCTTGGCGCGCGCCCTCAGCCGGGCGACGACGTTGTCGACGCCCTTCTTGCGGCGCACCGTCTCGACCTTGTAGCCGCAGGCCTTCAGCCGCTTGGCGGCGTAGGCGCAGATCGCCGCCGATTCGCCGGGCGGAAAGGGGCTGGGGATCGCGATCAGGTCGGAGAGGATCGCGACGAGCGTCTTGTCGAGGGCGGGCATGGGGATTCCGTCGGGAAGGCGGTTCAGCGGTTGGCGAGCCGCACGAGGGTCTCGACCAGCACGCGCGCGCCGGCGGCGAGGTCGGCCGGGGCGGCGTTCTCGATCTCGTTGTGGCTGATGCCGCGTTCGCACGGCACGAAGATCATGCCGGTCGGGCACAGGCCGGCGATGTGCATGGCGTCGTGGCCGGCGCCCGACGGCATGTCCATGTTCGGCAGCGCCAGCCGGTCGGCGGCGGCGCGCACGAGGTCGATCACGGCCGGATCGAACACCGTCGGCGCCACGTCGGTGACGCGCTCGATCGTGGCCGGACACGGCGCGGCATCGCGTTCGACGATCCTCAGAAGCTTGGCCTCGTGCGCCTCGAGGACGGCGGTCTCGGGATGGCGCATGTCGATCGTGAACACGACGCGGCCCGGCACCGTGTTGGGCGAGCCCGGCGCCACCTCGACGCGGCCGATGGTGAAGCGCAGCGCGTCGGCCTCGTCGGTCGTCGCGGCGTACATCGCGGCGGCGATCCGGGTGGCGGCGGCGAAGGCGTCCTTGCGCGCGGCGCGCGGCGTGGTGCCGGCGTGCGCCTCCTCGCCGAGGATGGTCACGACGTAGCGGCGGCTGCCCTGGATGCCGGTGACCACGCCGATCGTGCGCCGCGCCTCCTCCAGCCGCGGGCCCTGCTCGATATGCGCCTCGACGTAACCGTCCAGCGCCGAGCCCAGCGCGCGCGCCGGCGCCGGCGCGGCCTTCAACGTCTCGCGCAGCGCGTCCGCCAAGGCGACGCCGTCCCAGTCCTTCATCGCCAGCATGGGCGCGAGTTCGTAGTGGCCGGCGAACACGCCGGAGCCCATCGCGCCGGGCTGGAAGCGGCTGCCTTCCTCGTTGGTCCAGGCCACCGCCTCGACCGGGCGTTTGGTCCGCACGCCGGAATCCTCCAGCGCCTCCAGCGCCTCGAACGCCGCGAGCACGCCATACATGCCGTCGAACCGGCCGCCCGTGGGCTGGCTGTCCATGTGCGAGCCGCTCAACACGGGCTTGGCGGCGGGATCGGTGCCCGGCCGGCGCACGAAGAGGTTGCCGATCGGGTCGGTCGACACCGCGAATCCACGCGACTTCGCCCAATCCATGAGCAGATTGCGCGCCGCGGCGTCCTCGGCCGACAGCGCCTGGCGGTTGACGCCGCCCTTGGGCGTGCCGCCGAGCTTCGCCATATCGGCGTGCCGGGACCACAGCCGGTCCTCGCGCACCGCCGCCGCCGCCCGCTCGACGTCGTCCATCCCCGCGCTCCGTCCGGTGAGATTCGCCTCCGCCGCTGCTATACAGGCGGGGAACCGGCGCGACAATCGGCGCCGATGACGCGGAGAGCGCGACATGCCTGATCTTCCCGCCCGCGACCTCGTGGGCTACGGCGCCAACCCGCCGCACGCGCGCTGGCCGGGCGGCGCGCGGATCGCCGTCAGCTTCGTCGTCAACTACGAGGAGGGCGGCGAGAACACCGTGCTCAACGGCGATCCCGGCTCCGAGGTCTATCTGACCGAGACGCCCGGCGGCGCGCCGTTCGCGGGCATGCGCGACCTCAGCACCGAGTCGGTCTACGAGTACGGCGCGCGGGCGGGCTTCTGGCGGGTCATGCGGCTGTTCGCGGAGCGCGGCATGCGGTTCACGTCGTGGGCCGTGGGCCGCGCGCTGGAGCTGAACCCGGCCGCCGGCCGGGCCATGGTCGACGCCGGCCACGAGGTCGCGAGCCACGGCTACCGCTGGATCAACTACAAGGATTTCAGCGCCGCCGAGGAGCGCGACCACATGGCGCGCGCGATCCGCGCCATCGAGACGGCGTGCGGCAGGCGTCCGGTCGGCTGGTACACCGGCCGCTTCAGCGACCACACGCTGCGGCTCGTGGTCGAGGAGGGCGGCTTCCTCTACTCGAGCGACTCCTATGCGGACGACCTGCCCTACTGGACGCGCGTCGACGGCAAGCCGCATCTGATCGTGCCCTACACGCTCGACGTCAACGACATGAAGTTCGCCGTCGCGCCGGTCTTCTCGTCGGGCGACGGCTGGCTCCAGTACATGAAGGACGCCTTCGACACGCTCTACGCCGAGGGCGCGACGGCGCCCCGGATGATGTCGGTGGGGCTGCATTGCCGGCTCGCCGGGCGGCCGGGACGCGCCGCCACCTTGGCGCGCTTCCTCGACCACGTGCGCGGCCGCGACCATGTCTGGGTCGCCACGCGCGAGGAGATCGCGCGGCACTGGATCAAGCAGCATCCGCCGGCCTGACGGCGGATGCGCGCAGAGATGGAGACGACATGAATTCGCCCGTGTTCGACGGCCCGACCGGCGTCGCGTTGACGCTGCGCGCGTTGCGGCGCTTCCCGGCGCGGACCGCGTTCGCGTGGGACGACGGCGCGATCACCTACGCCGGCGTCTCGGCGCTGATCGGACGCATGCAGGCGGCGATGGCGAAGGCCGGACTGTCGCACGGCATGCGCGTCGGCTTCCTCAGCGCCAACCGGGCCGAGGGCTGGTGCGCCGGAATCGCCGCGTCGGGCCTCGGGCTGGTGGTCACCTGGCTGCATCCGATGGGCTCGCTGGCCGACCACGTCGACCAGCTCGAGGACGCCGACATGGACGCCCTGGTGGTCGACACGCCGGCCTACGCCGACCGCGGCGGCGAGCTGGCGGTGAAGGTCGCGCGCCTGGGCACCGTGTTCACGCTGGGCCGTGCGTCCTACGGCGTCGATCTGCTGGCGGCGGCGGAGGCCGCGGGCGAGAGCGCGCCGCGCGACCTCACCGCGCCGGACGACTACGCGATCCTCAACTACACCGGCGGCACGACCGGCAAGTCCAAGGGCGCGATCCGCCGCCACCGTTCCAGCGGCGCGGCGACGGCGACGATCCTCGCGGATTTCGAGTTCCCGCGCGATCCGCGCTTCCTCGCGGTGGCGCCGATCACCCACGTCGCGGGCACCAAGGTGCTGCCGACGCTGATGCTCGGCGGCACGACGCGGCTGGTGAAGGGGTTCGATCCGGCGAAGGTGCTGTCGATCATCGAGCGCGAGCGCATCAACTTCACGCTGCTGGTGCCGACGATGATCTACATGCTGCTCGACCATCCCGCGCTGGAGCGCACCGACCTGTCGTCGCTGGAGCTGCTGCTGTACGGCGCCTCGCCGATGTCGCCGACGCGGCTGGTCGAGGGGCTCCAGCGCATCGGCCCGGTGTTCTCGCAGCTCTACGGGCAGACGGAATGCTACCCCGTGAGCGTGCTGCGCAAGGCCGACCACGACGCGAAGCGGCCGGAGCTGTTCGCCTCGTGCGGCGCGCCGGTCGCCGGCTGCCAGGTCAAGCTGATGGACGACGACATGGCGGAGGTGGCGCCCGGCGAGATCTGCGTGCGCGCGCCCTACGCGATGGAGCGCTACTGGAAGCGCGAGGAGCAGACGGCGGACACGATGAAGGGCGGCTGGGTCCGCACCGGCGACGTCGCGCGCGCCGACGGCGAGGGGTACCTCTACATCGTGGACCGGAAGAAGGACATGATCGTCACCGGCGGCTTCAACGTCTTCCCGCGCGAGGTCGAGGACGTGCTGACCTCCGATCCCGGCGTGGCGATGGCCGCCGTCATCGGCGTGCCCGACGTGAAATGGGGCGAGGCGGTCAAGGCGCTGGTGGTGCGCAAGCCCGGCGCGACGCCCGATCCGGAGGCCCTGATGCGCCTGGTCAAGGAGCGCAAGGGCGCGGCCCAGGCGCCGAAGAGCGTGGAGTTCGTCGACACGCTGCCGCTGACGGCGGTGGGCAAGGTCGACAAGAAGGTCCTGCGCGCGACCTATTGGGCCGGCCAGTCGCGCCAGGTCGGCTGACGGGCGCGCCTATTTGCCGCCGCGCTTCAGCTCCGCGATCGGCGTCGACATCACCGCCTCCTGGTCCCACGGGAACAGGATCCAGGTGTCCTGGCTCACCTCGGTCACGAAGGTGTCGACCATCGGCTTGCCGGCCGGCTTGGCGTAGACCGTGGCGAAATGCGCCTTGGGCAGCATCTCGCGCACCCGCTCGGCGGTGACGCCGGTGTCGACCAGATCGTCGACGATCAGCCAGTCGTCGCCCCGTTCGGTCTCCGCCAGCGTGCCTTTCAACACCTCGACCTTGGCGCCACGCTTGGTCTTCTCGTAGGTCGAGCAGCACACCGTGTCGATCAGCCGCAAATTCAGCTCCCGCGCCACGATCGCCGCCGGGACGAGGCCGCCCCGGGTGACGGCGACCAGTCCCTTGAACGGCCCCAGGTCGGCCAGCCGCCACGCCAGCGCCTTGGCGTCGCGGTGCAGCTCCGTCCAGGAGACGGGAAACATCTTCCTGTAGGCCGCCGTCGACGCCATCGCGCGCTCCATCGGGTGGGCCGGCCGGCTAGCGGCGGCCGCCCCCAGTACCACCGCCGGCGCCCGTCAGGAAGCGCCGGACCCGCGCCTGAGGGCGCGCACGTGGGTGTTGCCAGCGCGGTCGCGGCCGCTATGTTGCCGCCGACCGCCGGTCCGCGCGCGCCGGGCCGATTCCGCTGGGGGGATTGATGAATTTCGTGATGCCCGATCTGGGCTCGATGGTGTTCTGGGCGGCGCTTGGCAAGATCATCGTCGCCAACATCATCCTGTCGGGCGACAACGCGGTCGTCATCGCCATGGCCTGCCGCAACCTGTCGG
The DNA here is from genome assembly GCA_016699855.1 of Rhodospirillales bacterium. Classification (NCBI taxonomy): domain Bacteria; kingdom Pseudomonadati; phylum Pseudomonadota; class Alphaproteobacteria; order Rhodospirillales; species Rhodospirillales bacterium. The sequence continues at coordinate 1,245,413 of CP064988.1, read as the reverse complement.
ACCAGCACCGGCGGCCGGCGATCATCGGCGGCAGCCTCGGCGCCATCGTGCTGCGCATCATCTTCGTGTTCATGATCAGCTGGCTGCTGAGCGTGCCCTACCTGAAGCTGATCGGCGGCGCGCTGCTGCTTTGGATCGGCGTGAAGCTGGTCAACCAGGAGGAGGAGGGCGAGGGCCACATCAAGAGCAGCGGCAGCCTGTGGGGCGCGGTGTGGACGATCCTCGTCGCCGACGCCGTGATGAGCCTCGACAACGCGATCGCCATCGCCGCCGCCGCCAACAACGACGGCGTGCTGATCATGCTCGGCCTGGTCATCAGCATCCCCATCATCGTCTTCGGCAGCACGCTGCTGACCTCGGTGCTGCAGCGCTATCCCGTCCTCGTCATCGCCGGCGGCGCGCTTCTGGGCTGGATCGGCGGCGAGGTCATGGCGACGGACGGCAGGCCGCCCAACGCCACGGTGGCGCCACCCGGCACGATCGCCGCCTTCCTCGATGCGTGGATTCCGCACGCCGAGCACGTCTGCGCCGCCGTCGGCGCGGTCTTCGTCGTCGGGCTCGGCCTGTGGCTGGCGCGCCGCGGGCGGGCCCATGCCGACGCCAAGACGGAACTCGTCGACCTCGCGCGTCCGCGCGACGAAAAGTAAAAGTAGGAGAGGGCAATGGCCGCCACCGCATCGATCCTGGTTCCCGTCGACGGCTCCGCCAACTCCGACCGCGCGGTCCTCCACGCCGTCGCGCTCGCCAAGGCGGGGTTCGCCGACACGCTGCACATCCTCAACGTCCAGCCCTCCGTCGGCAGCCTGGTGTCGACGTTCATCGCGCGCGCCGACATCGACGCCTACCACCGCGAGGAGGGCGAGAAGGCGATCGCGTCCGCCCTCAAGCTCTGCGCCGACGCGGGCGTGAAGGCGGAGCCGCATATCGGTGTCGGCCGGCCCGGCCAGATCGTCGCGGATTTCGCGCGCAAGCTGGGGGCGCGGCAGGTCGTGATCGGCACTCGCGGACACGGCGGGATCGCCGGCATGGTGATGGGCTCGGTGGCGCAGGACGTGATCGGGCACGTCGACGTCCCGTTGTGCCTGGTGAAATGAGCGGCCCGGCCCGTCGGGCCGCTTGAATCGTCCGGGCGCGCCGGCCGGACGGGAGGATCGCATGGCCGACGGCGTTCCGGAACTCCGCGCGCGGGGCGCGCTGGCGCCGTACGCGACGCTGGCGGCCAGCACGCGCGGGCGGCTGCGCCCCGAGCCGGAGAGCGCCACGCGATCGCCCTTTCAGCGCGACCGCGACCGCATCATCCACTGCACCGCGTTCCGGCGGCTGAAGCACAAGACCCAAGTGTTCGTGAACCACGAGGGCGACCACTACCGAACGCGCCTGACCCACTCGCTCGAGGTGGCGCAGATCGCGCGCTCCATCGCCCGCACGCTGGGGCTGGACGAGGACATGGCCGAGGCGCTGGCGCTGGCCCACGATCTCGGCCACACGCCGTTCGGCCACGCCGGCGAGGAGGCGCTCGACGCCGCGATGCGCGCCTTCGGCGGCTTCGACCACAACGCCCAGACCCTGCGCATCCTCACCAAGCTCGAGCACCGCTACGCCGAGTTCGACGGCTTGAACCTGACCTGGGAGACGCTGGAGGGCGCGGTCAAGCACAACGGGCCGCTGCTCAAGCCCGGCGTCGCGCTGGCCGATCTGCCGGCCGCGATCGTCGAATACAGCGCCGAGTGGGATCTCGAGCTGGCGACCTGGGCCGGCGCCGAGGCGCAGGTCGCCGCCATCAGCGACGACGTCGCCTACAACAACCACGACATAGACGACGGGCTCCGGGCCGGTCTGTTCGCGGTCGACGATCTTCTGGATCTGCCGCTCGTCGGCGACATGTTCCGCGAGGTGCGCCGGCGGTATCCCGCGATCGATCCCGGCCGGCTGACGCACGAGGCGGTGCGGCGGCTGATCAACGCCATGGTCGAGGACGTCGTCGCCGAGACCCGCCGGCGGCTGGCCGCGGCGGCGCCGGAATCGGCCGCCGCGCTGCGCCGCCTGCCGACGGCCGTGGTGGCGTTCTCGGCGCCGATGGCGGCGGCGAACGTCGCCTTGAAGCGGTTCCTGTTCGAGCGTATGTACCGCCACTGGCGCGTGAACCGCATGACGTCCAAGGCCCGGCGCGTCGTCGCCGACCTGTTCGACCTGCTGTTCCGCGAGCCCGAGTGCCTTCCGGACGAGTGGCGCGCCCGCGCGCTGGCGGTCGACGAGCGCGCCCGGGCGCGGATCGTGGCCGACTACATCGCCGGCATGACCGACCGCTACGCGCTCGACGAGCACCGCCGCCTGTTCGACCTGTACGAGTGACCCTTCCGACATGAACCTGTTCTCCCACGTCGCCGGCGAGATCACCGGCGCGCTCCGCGCCATGGCGGCGGCGGGCGAGCTGCCCGGCGGCCTCGACCTCGCGGGCGTGACCGCCGAGCCGCCACGCGACGCCGCCCACGGCGACGTCGCCACCAACGCCGCGATGGTGCTGGCGAAGGCCGCGAAGCTGAAGCCGCGCGATCTCGCCGAGGCGCTGGCCGCGCGTCTGCGCGCCGTCGCCGACGTGACCGAGGTGTCGGTCGCGGGTCCGGGGTTCATCAACCTGCGGCTCGCCGATGGATTCTGGCGCGCCCGCCTCGCCGAGCTGCTGACGGCGGGACCGGCCTATGGCGACAGCGCGGCGGGCGCCGGCCGGCGCGTCAACGTCGAGTACGTCTCGGCCAATCCGACCGGACCGCTGCACGTCGCGCACGCCCGCGGCGCGGTGGTCGGCGACGCGCTCGCCAATCTCCTGTCGAAAGCCGGCTACGCCGTCACCAAGGAGTACTACGTCAACGACGCCGGCGCGCAGGTCGACATCCTCGGCCGCTCCACGCATCTGCGCTACCGCGAGGCGCTGGGCCACGACGTGGGCGCGATTCCCGAGGGCCTCTATCCCGGCGAGTACCTCAAGGACGTCGGCGCCAAGCTGGCGGCGCGCGATGGAGGCAAGTGGCTCGACCGACCCGAACCGGAATGGCTCGCGCCGGTGCGCGATTTCGCCATCGCCGAGCTGATGGCCGACATCAAGACCGATCTCGATTCGCTCGGCGTCCGCATGGACGTGTTCACGTCGGAGCGCGCTCTGGTCGAGAGCGGCGCGGTCGAGGCCGCGTTCGAGACGCTGTCGCGCCAGGGCCTGATCTACCAGGGCCGGCTCGAGCCGCCCAAGGGCCAGAAGCCGGACGACTGGGAGGACCGCGAGCAGACGCTGTTCCGTGCCACCCAGTTTGGCGACGACGTCGACCGGCCGCTCAAGAAGAGCGACGGCGGCTGGACCTATTTCGCCAGCGACATCGCCAACCACTTCGACAAGTACCGCCGCGGCTTCGCCGAGATGATCGACGTGTGGGGCGCCGACCACGGCGGCTACGTCAAGCGCATGACGGCTGCGGTCAAGGCGATCACCGCCGGCGCGGGCGCGCTCGACGTCAAGCTGTGCCAGCTCGTGCGCGTGCTGAAGAACGGCGAGCTGGTGCGCATGTCCAAGCGCGCCGGCACGTTCGTGACGCTGCGCGATCTGCTCGACGAGGTCGGACCGGACGTCGTGCGGTTCACGATGCTGACGCGCAAGAACGACGCGGCGTTCGACTTCGACCTCGTGAAGGCGACCGAGCAGTCGCGCGACAACCCCGTCTGGTACGTCCAGTACGCCCACGCCCGCACGCGCTCGGTCATGCGGCAGGCCGCCAACGCCGGGGTCGTCGTGCCTGCGGCGGCCGATCTCGCGGACGCCGCGCTCGGGCGGCTCTCCGACGCGGGCGAGCTCGCGCTGATCAAGCTGCTGGCGCAGTGGCCGCGGCAGGTCGAGGCGGCGGCCATCGCCCACGAACCGCACCGGATCGCCTTCTTCCTCTACGAACTGGCGTCGCAGTTCCACGCCCATTGGAACCGGGGCAAGGAGGAGCCGGGGTTACGCTTCGTCGTGGAAGGTGATCCTGAACTGACGATCGCCCGCATCGCGTTGGTGCAAGGCGTTGGAATTGTGATACAATCCGGTCTCGCTGTGTTCGGCGTACCCCCCGCCGAGGAAATGAGATAGGGACAAAAAATGTTCCAGCGTACCCCGCTGCCTGCCGGCGGGCCCGTCGTCTACCACCCCGGCCAGCCGATCATGGCGCCGGCCCAACCAGCCTACCGGGCGCTGTCGCTCGACGAGATCGCCGCCCAGAACGGCGCGGCCGACGAATCGCCGTCGCTGCTGCACCGGGTGGCCCAGCGCCGCAACGCCGTCGTGACGGCGCTGATCACCGTCGCCTCGATCACCAGCTTCGTCGGTGTCGTCTACTGGGCGCACCGCCAGAACATAGAAGCCGGCGGCTCCGGCCTGCCCATCGAGATCAAGGCGCCGGACACGCCCCACAAGGTCAAGCCGGACGATCCCAAGGGGACAGGTGATCCCGAACCAGGACATCGACGCCTACCGCCGCGTCGATCCGAACGCCGTGCCCGTGCCGGCCGAGCGTCTGATGCCGCCGCCCGCGACGCCCCGGATGCCCGCCGCGACGGCTGAACGAGCGCCGCCGGCGCCGGCCGGCGCGCCACCGGCCCCGACCGCCACGCCATCGCCAGCCGCGAGCGCGACCACGGCCGAACGCGTCCCATCGACCGCGCCGCCCGCGACCGCCGCCCCGGCCCGGCCGCCGGAAGCCAAGCCGGCCGAGGCGACGGCGCAGCCGAAGATCAGCGACACGGGCTCGCCGTCGGCGATCGCCTCGATCATCGATGGACTGGGCGGCGCGGCCGCCACCGGCGGCGGCTACCGCATCCAAGTCGCGGCCGAGAAATCCGAGGACGGCGCCAAAGCGACCTGGGCCCGCCTGCAGAAGACCAATGGCGACGTGCTGGGCCCGCTGCGCATGCAGGCGACCCGGGTGGACCAGGGCGCCGCCAAGGGCGTGTGGTACCGCGTGCAGGCCGGGCCGCTGGACGAGCGGCAGGCCAAGGACGCCTGCGCCAAGCTCAAGGCCCGCGGCCAGGACTGTGTCGTCCTTCCCCCGTCACGCGGCTAGGGCGTTTCTCCTTGGCGTGGCGACGCCGTCCCGCGCCGTCGTCGCGAACCCCGCGCGCGAGATGACGGTGGAATCCCGTTTGCCGCGAACTCGCTCCCGGCGGCCGCCGACGCGGCGGACGTTCCGTCGATGACGGTGCCCGCCGCGGCGATCTTCGGATGCGCAGGCGCGCGGCTCGGGGCGGACGAGCGCGCCTTCTTCCGCGACGTCGATCCGCTCGGCTTCATCCTGTTCGCGCGCAACGTCGAGACGCCGGCGCAGGTCCGCGCGTTGACGTCGGAACTGCGCGGCTGCGTCGGTCGTGCCGACGCGCCGGTGCTGATCGACCAGGAGGGCGGCCGCGTGGCGCGCCTCAAGCCGCCGTACTGGCGCGTGGCGCCGCCGGCGTCCGTGTTCGGTGAACTGTACGACCACGACCGTGCCGCCGCCGTGGAGGCCTCGCGTCTCAATGGCCGCCTGCTCGCGGCCGATCTCACGCCGCTCGGCATAGACGTCGATTGCGCGCCGGTGCTCGACGTGCCGGTCGCCGGCGCGCATGGCGTGATCGGCGACCGCGCGTTCGGCCACGCGCCCGCGACCGTGGCCGCGCTCGGCCGCGCGCAGGCGGATGGATTGCTGGCCGGCGGCGTCATCCCCGTGATCAAGCACATCCCCGGCCACGGGCGGGCGCGCGCCGACAGCCACTTCGAGCTGCCGTCGGTCGACGCCTCGCGCGCCGAACTGGAGGCGACGGATTTCGCCCCGTTCCGGGCCTTGGCCGATCTGCCGTGGGCGATGACGGCGCATGTCCTCTACCGCGGGCTGAGCGGCAACCAGCCCGCGACGACATCGGCGCCGGTCGTGCGCGATGTGATCCGGGGCCATATCGGCTTCGACGGGTTGTTGATTTCCGACGACCTGTCGATGAAGGCGCTGGGCGGCGCGTTCGAGGAGCGCACCGCCGCCGCGCTCGACGCCGGCTGCGACGTGGTGCTGCACTGCAATGGCGCGATGGACGAGATGGTGGCGGTCGCCGGGGCGCTGCGGCCGTTGACGGCCATCGCGATCGACCGGCTGGCGCGCGGCGAGACCTTGCGACGGTCCCGCGCGGATCACGCCGATGCGGAGACGTTGGAGGCGATCCGCCGGCGGATGGCGGCCTTGATGGACCGCCCTGTCGCCTGATCGCCCGGGCGGCTTGGCGTCGATCCGCACTAAGTCGTTGATTTTCCAGTGACTTGCCGGAATCCTTTGGGGATAAGTCACCCCGAATATTGTGGCGGCGCGGGGTTGCTGTAGCCTACATCTTGTGTCGGATACTGCGAAACCGCGATGACACCGAGCGACGATCCGATTCCGGTCGAGACCCCCAACAGCGCGATCCCCCAGGATCACGGTGCGGCGGCGTTCGACCGCGGCGAAGCCGATGTCGTGGCGCCGGGCGAGGGTGAGTTGATCCTCGACCTCGAAGGCTTCGAGGGCCCGCTCGACATCCTGCTGAACCTGGCGCGGGACCAGAAGGTCGATCTCCGGCGCATCTCGATGCTGGCGCTGGTCGACCAGTACCTCGCGTTCGTCCATCGCGCGCGCAAACTGCGTCTGGAACTCGCCGCCGACTACCTCGTGATGGCCGCGTGGCTCACCTATCTCAAATCGCGGCTGCTGTTGCCGGAGCCGCCGAAGGGCGAGGAGCCGAGCGGCGAGGAGATGGCGGAGGCGTTGCAACGGCAGCTGCGTCTGCTGGAGGCGATGCAGGAGGCCGGCACGCGTTTGATGGCGCGACCCAGGCTGGGTATCGACACGTTCGGCCGCGGCAAGGCCGAGGGCGTTCTGGTCGTGCGCAAGTCGATCTGGGAAGTGCAGCTCTACGAGCTTTTGAAGACGTACGGCGAGATCCAGCGACCCAAGGACGCCGACGCCTACCACGTCGCGCCGATGGAGTTCTTCTCGGTCGAGGAGGCGGCGGAGCGCCTGTCGCGCTTGCTCGGCATCGCCATCGACTGGTCGAGCCTCGCGGCGTTCCTGCCGCCCGGCCTCACCGAGCCTTTGAAGATCCGGTCGGCGCTGGCCTCGACCTTCGTCGCGACCCTGCAACTGGCCAAGGACGGCGTGCTGCAGCTCCGGCAGACCGAGCCCTTCGGGCCCTTGATGCTGCGCCGCGCCGAGACGGCCGAGACGACACAGGTCGACGGTGGCCCCGTCGCCACCCCGGCCGCCTGAGCGAGTGCCGCCATGACCGACATCGATCCGACCGACCGCGAGCCTTTCGACGCCGACGCCCCCGCCGCGCCGGAGCCGGCCGCCGAGGCCTCGCCCGAGGAGCGGCACGCGCAGAATCTCCGTCTCGTCGAGGCGCTGCTGTTCGCGTCGGCCACCCCGCTCGACGCCGCGGCGCTGGCCGAGCGCCTGCCGGACGACACCGACGTCGAGGCGATCGTGGCCGAGCTGGCGGAGATCTACGCCGCCCGCGGCGTCAACGTCGCCAAGGTCGCCGGCGGCTACCAGTTCCGAACCGCGCCCGACCTCGCGCGCAAGATGCGGGTCGAGACCCAGGTCTCGCGCAAGCTGTCGCGGGCCGCCGTCGAGACGCTGGCGATCATCGCCTACCACCAGCCCGTGACGCGCGCCGAGATCGAGCAGATCCGCGGCGTCGGTCTCAGCAAGGGCACGCTGGATTTCCTGTTCGAGCAGACCTGGATCCAGCCGCTCGGCCGCCGCCGCGCGCCCGGCAAGCCGGTGACGTGGGGCACGACGGCGTTCTTCCTCGAGCATTTCGGGCTGGCGGCGGTCGACGATCTGCCGGGCTTCGACGAGCTCAAGGCCGCCGGACTGCTCGACGTGCGCGCCGACGTCGCCGTCTACCGCCCCGACGAGCCCGACCTGCCACTGAACGACGACGAGGAGGAGGCCGCGCCGCCGCTCGAGGCGGACGCGGGCGACGCGCCGAAGGCCGCGGCGGAATAGGTGGCCGGCGCCCGTCGCGCCGGCGCCGCTTTGACAAGCCGGCGCCAGCCGCTATGACACCCCGCGATGGCCTCCGGCTCCGGACTAGAACTCCAGAACATCACGCACGCCTACGATGGCGTGCCCGTGGTGCGCGATTTCTCGCTCTCGGCGGCGCCGGGCGAGCTCGTGTGCCTGCTCGGTCCTTCGGGCTGCGGCAAGACCACGGTGCTGCGCCTCGTCGCCGGTCTGGAACCCCTGCAGGCGGGGCGCATCTCGGTCGACGGCCGCGTCGTCGCCGAGCCGGGCCGCGATCTCGCGCCCGAGGCGCGCGGCGTCGGGTTCGTGTTCCAGGAGATCGCGCTCTTCCCGCATCTCGACATCGCCGACAACATCGCCTTCGGCCTGCGCAACCTCTCGACCGCCGCGCGCCGGGAGCGCGTGGACGCGCTGCTGCGGCGCGTCCATCTCCAGGGATTCGGCGCGGCGTGGCCGCACCAGCTTTCCGGCGGCCAGCAGCAGCGCGTCGCGCTGGCGCGCGCGCTGGCGCCGGCGCCGAGGGCCATGCTGCTCGACGAGCCGTTCTCCGGGCTCGACACGCGCCTGCGCTCGGCCGTCCGTGACGAGGCGCTGCACCTGCTGAAATCCGACGGGGTGACGACGCTGGTCGTGACCCACGATCCGGAGGAGGCGATGTTCATGGCCGACCGCATCGCGGTGATGCGCGAAGGCCGGCTCGAACAGATCGGGACGCCGACCGAGGTCTACACCCGGCCGGCGACGGAGTTCGTCGCCGAGTTCATGGGCGAGGTGAACCGCATCGACAGCCGCGTCGACGCCGGCGCCGTCGGCACGCCGTTCGGGCCGGTGGCCGCGCCGGGACACGCCGACGGCGAGGCCGTGCACGTGCTCATCCGGCCGGAGGCGCTCAAGGTGGCGGGCGCCGATCCGGGGCCCGGAGCGGGCCCGGTCCAGGGCGCGCAGCCGGCCACGGTGCTGACCTCCCGCCTGCTGGGCCGCACCAGCTGGGTCCATGTCTGCCTCAACACCGATCCGACCCACCGCCACGACTCCGGCGGCACGGGCGAGGAGCACAGCCACTGGCACATCCGCGTGCCCGGCCAGTTCCTGCCGGCCGAGGGCGCCGAGCTGCGGGTGTCGCTCAATCCGGCGCAGGCCTTTGTTTTCGCGGTCGGCGACCCCAAATGAGCGGTGCCGGCGCGGCCGGCCGTGTTGCGGCGTGGCGCCGGACAGTGCCATAAGGTGGCCACGTTCCCGGACCTGAGTCCGGCCACAAAGCGTCGAGGAGGCGGACCATGGGTAGCTTCAGCATCTGGCACTGGATCATCGTGCTGGCGATCGTGCTGCTGCTGTTCGGCGGGCGGGGCAAGATCTCGCAGCTGATGGGCGATTTCGGCAAGGGCCTGAGCGCGTTCAAGAAGGGCGTGTCGGGCGAGAACGCCGCCGCGGCCGAGGCGGCCAAGACAGGCGAGGGCGCCAAGATCATCGGTGAGGGCGCCACCGCGACGGCGGCCGCTGGCACCACGGCCCCGGCCGGCGCCCCGAAGGAGCAGGCCAAGACCTGACCGGACGCCGCGCCCGGCCCCGTCGCGGGGACGTGCGCACGTCGGTTCAAGCACGGACGGGCCGCGGCCGCCCACGGGGCGATCGGCCGGCGGCCGGCGGAGACGCGAGAGAATGTTCGGCATCGACGGCCCGGAGCTGCTGCTGATCGCCGTGGTGGCGCTGATCTTCATCGGCCCCAAAGAGCTGCCGGGGATGCTGCGCACCGTCGGCAAATGGATGGCGACCGCGCGCGGGCTGGCGGCCGAGTTCCGCGGCCACGTCGACGACATGGTGCGCCAGTCCGAGCTCGACGAGGTCAAGAAGCAGATCGAGGACGGCACCAAGGACGCCGTGCTCGACCTCCAGGGCCTCGACCCCACGAAGGAGATCAAGTCGCTGGTCGACCAGGGCGCGATCGATGCCGAGAAGGAGCTGGCATCGGTGCGCTCGGCGATCGACGAGGCGACCGCGGCCACCGAGCCGCCGCCGGCCGTCACGTCGGCTGAATTCGCGCCGCCTGCGACCGATGCGCCGGTCGCCATCGAGACCGCCGCTTTGGTTCCGCCGTCCTCCGCCGAGGCCGAGCCGGTCGCCATCGAGACGGCCGCCGTCGCGCCGCCGTCCGGTACCGAGGCCGCGCCGGCCGGGCCGGTCCCCCTCGGTGCGCCGCTCGCCGTCGCCGCGCTCGACGCGGCGAAGCCGGTCGAGACGGAGAGGCCGCCGGTCGCGAAGGCCGCCGTCGGCTGACCGTCCGCCGGAACGACGGCCGAGTCGCGCCGTCGCCGTCATGCTAGCATGACGGCTCCATCGCGGAGACGACGCCATGCTCGAGCTGCGGCCGAATTGCGAATGCTGCGACAAGGACCTTCCGAACGGCGCGCCCGACGCGCGGATCTGCACCTACGAGTGCACGTTCTGCGCCGCCTGCGCCGACACGCGGCTGGGCGGAAGCTGCCCGAATTGCGGCGGCGACCTCGTCAAGCGCCCGACCCGGCCGGAGCGCATGCTGGCGCGCCATCCCGCCTCGACCAAGCGCGTGAACAAGGCGCACGCGCCCTGCGTCGCGGCGGCCGAGTAGCGCCGCGACCGCGACGCCCGGCGTCGGAGCGCGCCGCGTGACCGCCTCCGGCGTGATCGCCGTCGCCGCCGCCGCCGTCGACATAACGCCCGACCACGCCGCGCCGCTCGCCGGCTTCGGTCGTCGCGTGGACTGGACGCGGATCGATTCGCCGATCGAGATGAACGCGGTGGGCTTCCGCGACGCGTCGGGGCGCCGCGCCGTCGTCGTCTCGGCCGATCTGCTGTTCGTCGGGCCGACGCTCGAGGCGGCGCTGGTCGAGCGCGCCGTCGCGCGCGGCCTGCGGCGGAGCGATATCTTCGTCGCCGCCACCCACACGCATTTCGCGCCGTCGGTCGATCCGACCAAGTCGATGCTTGGACGCCCGTCGGACGCCTACATCGACTTCGTGGCCGCGCGCGGCGGACGGCTGATCGACGAGGTGACCCGGGATTTCGCCGCGTGCCACGCGCGCCGCGGCGGCGGCGGCTCGCGCGCCGGAATCAACCGCCGCCGAGACTGGCCGCTGCCCTATCTGCGACGGCACTTCGCATTGAAGCCCGATGGCGCCGGCGGCTGGCGCTTGGTCGGGCCGTCGATCCGTCCGACCTTCGGCACGGCGGCGATGGCGCCGAACCAGGCCGGCCCGAGCGATCCGGCGATCACGGTCTGGCTGCTCACGGACGCCGCCGGCGCGGTCGTCGGCGTGGTCTGGCATTTCACCTGCCATCCCACCGGCGCGCCGGACCCGGACGCCGTGACCGCCGAGTTTCCGGGGATCGTCCGCGCCGCGTTGCGCGCGCGCTTCGGCGCGGGCTTGCCAGTGGTGTTCTTGCAGGGATTCGCCGGCGACGTCCGACCGCGTGTGCCCGACCGCGACGCCGGCGTTGTCCACGCTTTCCGGCGACTGGTGGTCGGTCCGAAATTCGCGGAATTCGACCGTGCCGGCTGGGAGCGCTGGGCCGGCGCGCTGTCCGACGACGTCATGCGCGCGGTCGACGACGCGCGCTCCCGCGCCGCCGCCGCGCTGTCCGGCACCATCGCGTCGGCGGCGTTCGACGTGGAACTGACCGCGCTGGCGCCCGCGGCCGAAGCCGGCCGTGTCGTGCCGTTCCGGCGCCTGCGGATCGGCGACGCGCTCGACCTCGTGGGCGTTGGCGCCGAGCCGCTGCAGGGCCTCGCGCCGATGGTGTCTTCCGCCGGCATCACGCCGGTCGGCTATGTCGGCGACGCGTTCGGCTACTGGCCGCCGGATTCCGAGCGGCCGCGCGGCGGCTACGAGGTCGACGGGTTCATGCCGCTGTTCGGCCTGCCCGGACGGCTCGCGCCCGGCCTCGACCGCGTGTTCCGCGACGCCGTGGGCCGTCTGGCGGCGCCGGACTGAGCCGCCGCCTCTCTTGCGGTGGTGGGGAGCGGTCACTATGGTCCGGCGCTTTCCAAGCGGGGCGTCGATCTTGCGCTACATCAGCACACGCCAGGGTTCGCGCCAGCCGGTCGAGCGGCTGGAGTTCGAGCAGGTCATGCTCGCGGGCCTCGCCCGCGACGGCGGCCTCTACGTGCCCGAGACCTGGCCGGTCTTCACGACCGCCGAGATCGCGGCGATGCGGGCGCTGTCCTATCCCGAGCTGGCCGTGCGCGTCATGACTCCGTTCATCGGCGGCACCTTCGCGCCGGCGGTGTTCGAGCGCCTCGTGCGCGAGGCGTACGCCACCTTCGACCATCCCGAGGTGCTGCCGCTCAAGCCGCTGGGCGTCGACAACCTGCATCTGCTCGAGATGTTCCACGGCCCCACCCTAGCGTTCAAGGACGTGGCGCTGCAGCTTCTCGGCCGCATGCTCGACGAGGTGCTGACCACGCGCGGCCGGCGCGCGCGGATCATCGGCGCCACCTCCGGCGACACCGGCTCGGCCGCGATCGAGGCGGTGCGCGACCGCGCCGCCATCGACATCTTCATGCTGCATCCCAGGGGCCGCACCAGCGAGGTGCAGCGGCGGCAGATGACGACGGTGCTGGCGCCGAACGTGCACAACGTCGCGATCGACGGCACGTTCGACGACTGCCAGGACCTCGCCAAGGCCTGCTTCAACGACCTGCCGTTCCGCGACCGCCACCATCTGACGGCGGTGAACTCGATCAACTTCGCGCGGCTGGCGGCGCAGATCGTCTACTACTTCCACGCCGCCCTGCGGCTGGGCGCGCCGGAGCGACCGGTGTCGTTCTGCGTGCCTTCCGGCAATTTCGGCAACATCTACTCCGCCTACGCCGCGCGCGCGATGGGCCTGCCGGTGGCGCGTCTCGTCATCGCCGCCAACCGCAACGACATCCTGGCGCGCTTCGTGGAGACCGGGACGCAGACCATGCAGGGCGTCGAGCCGACCCTGTCGCCCAGCATGGACATCCAGGTATCGAGCAATTTCGAGCGCCTGTTGTTCGACCTGTTCGACCGCGACGGCGTGGCGCTGGCGGCCGCGATGGAGTCGTTCCGCGCGACTGGCCGCATGGCGGTGTCGGCGGAGCGGCTGGCGCGGATGCGCGCGGTGTTCGACGCGGGCCGTCTCGACGACGCGGGCACCTTGCGCGTGATCGCCGAGGCGCTGCGCGACACCGGCGAGACGCTCGATCCGCATTCCGCCGTCGGCTACGCCGTGGCGCGCGCGAAGCGCGGCGATCCCTCGATCCCGATGGTGGTGCTGGCGACGGCGCATCCCGCGAAATTCCCCGACGCCGTCGAGAAGGCGACCGGCCGGCGGCCGGCCCTGCCGCCGCGGCTGGCGGATCTGTACGACCGGCCCGAGCGCTGCGCGGCGCTGCCGAACGACATCGCGGCGCTCCAGCGCCTGATGGATTCCACGTCCTGACCCGCGCCCCGGAGGGCGGACCATGGCTCTTGAGATCACCACCCTCGACAACGGCCTGCGCGTCGTCACGGACGCGATGCCGCACGTCGAGACGGCGGCGCTCGGCGTCTGGGTCGCGGCAGGCGCGCGCCACGAGCCGGCCGGGCTCAACGGCCTCGCGCACATGCTCGAGCACATGGCGTTCAAGGGCACGCGGCGGCGCACCGCGCGTGGCATCGCCGAGGAGATCGAGACCGTCGGCGGCAACCTCAACGCCTACACCGGGCGCGAGCTCACGGCCTACCACGCCACCGTGCTCAAGGAGGACGTGGCGCTGGGGATCGACCTGGTCGCCGACATCCTGCTCGAATCGACCTTCGTCGAGGAGGAGCTGCAGCGCGAGCGCGGCGTCATCCTCCAGGAGATCGGCCAGGCGCTCGACACGCCCGACGACGTGATCTTCGACCGCTTCCAGGCGGTCTGCTACCCGGACCAGCCGCTCGGCCGGCCGGTGCTCGGCACCGAGGCGACCGTCAACGGCATCTCCCGCGCCGATTTGTTCGACTGGCTCGGCCGGCGTTACACCGGCGGACGCATGGTGCTGTCGGCGGCGGGCGCCGTCGAACACGCGCGCGTGGTCGATCTGGCGCGCGCCGCGTTCGGCGCGGTGCCGCGCGAGGCCGCGGCGGGCGCGCCGACACCGCCCGTGGCGCCGGTCTACGCCGGCGGCGACGGCCGCGAGGAGGACGATCTCGAACAGGTCCATCTCGTGATCGGCGGCGAGGCGTTCGGCTATCTCGATCCCGACCACCACGCCCAGGCGGTGTTCTCGACGTTGTTCGGCGGCGGCATGTCCTCGCGCCTGTTCCAGCGCATCCGCGAGGACAAGGGGCTGGTCTACTCCATCTACAGCTTCGCCTCGCAGTACCGCGACGGCGGGTTGTTCGGCATCTACGCGGGCACCGCCGGCGACAGCCTGCCCGAGCTGGTGCCGATGGTGTGCGAGGAGTTCCTCAAGGTCGCCGCCGACGTCACCGAGGCCGAGATCGCGCGCGCCCGGGCCCAGCTCAAGGCCGGCACGCTGATGGCGCTGGAATCGAGCCACGCCCGCTGCGAGCAGGCGGCGCGCCATCTGCTGACCTACGACCGGGTGATTCCGATCGCCGAGACGGTGGCGCGCATCGAGGCGGTCGACCGCGACGCGGTGGGCCGCGTCGCGCGCCGGCTGCTCGGCTCGAAGCCGACGGTCTGCGCCGTCGGTCCACTGGCGAAGCTCGAGAGCTACGACGCCATCGGCCGCCGCCTGCGGCTCTGACGCGGCGACGGAAGCCCCTCACCTTCCCACGCCGTGCGTGCGCCCTTCCTCTCTTCGCGAGCGGGGCGAGGAGGAAAGCGTGCGTCGTGCCCCTTCGCGCCGGTCGCGCGGAGAGGGTCGGGGCGAGGGGCCTCGTTCCCGTCGTGCGGCTTCGTGGGAGGCGGATGCCCTACGCGCCGCGCCGGAACGCCAGCACGCTCCAGCGCACGTCGCTCGGTCCGTAGGCGGAGTCGCGTTCGCTGCGGTGGAGCGTCTCCAGCCCATGCGCATGGGCCAGCGCGCAGGTCTCGTCGGCCGACACCGCGAACATCCGCCGGCCGGCCGGCACCGGGCCGTGCCGCAGCGAGACGATCGCGATCGCGCCGGGACGTAGCAGCGCCGCGACCCGCGGCATGGCGCGGCGCCGCTGGCCGGCGTCGAGATGCATCCAGACCGCTGACACCAGGACGACGTCGAAGGATCGGCCGAGCGCGAGCGTCGCGCGGAGGTCGGGCAGCGAATCATCGAGCCACGCGATCGCCGGCGACGGATGGAGGCGCCGGCCATGCGCCCGCAGCGCCGCCACCGGCTCGACCGCCACGACGCGGTGTCCCATCGCTGCCAGCGCGGCGGCGTCGCGGCCGGTGCCGGCGCCGACGTCGATCACGTCGCGCGGCGGATCGGGCAGCAGGGGAAGCACGACGCGGTGCACGTCGGCGAAAGCGACGCTCTCGAAGCGCGCGGCCAGCGTGTCGGCGTGCTCGACGTAGCCCTCGACGCCGTCGACCTGGCGTCGACCGGCGTCGGCGGCGAGCCTGCCGAGGATCGCCGCGACCAGATCGTCGACCGGCGCCGAGGCGTCGAGACGCAGCGCGGGCGCGGTCTGCGACGTCAGCCACGCCTCGTGCGCCACGCGGCTGCGTTGCTCCAGGCCGGCGGTGTCGTACGCCGCCGCCCATTCGAGAAACGCCGCGCTCGCGGCCTCCATATCGCCGCCTGGCGCGATGCGCGCGCCATAGCGTTCGCGCTCGCGCCGTCGCAGCCGCTCCATCCGCGCCGCCGGGTCGAGGCGCGTGAGCACGATCAGATCGTAGAACGGCTCGATCGGCGCGCCCCAGCCCGTCGCCGATCCCGAGAACACCCAGTCCGCCGTGATCGGCAGCCGCCGCGTCAGCATCGCCAGGCGCTCCGCCGCCGGCCGTCGCGTCGTGAACGGCGGGTCGGTCGGCGTCCAGAACAGCCGGTCGGCGTCGACGTGCGGCACCCCGAGACGGGCCGCGAGCGCCGCCGCCAGCGTCGTCGTGCCCGAGCCGGAAGCCCCGAGGATGTGGACCCGCGCCATCGCCACCCTCTAGGCGGATTCGACCGCGCCCGCCACCGCCTGCCGGCGGGGCGACGGCGGCTTGGTTCTCGTGTAGTATGGTTCCGCTATCCGCCCGGAGCCGCTCCGACCGATGTTCCGCTTCTCCGACGTCCCGCTGGCCCTGATGTCGACGCCGCGCGTCCAAGGGAAGACCGTCTTCCTGCGCGCGCCGGCCGCCGACGACTGGCGCGAATGGGCGGAGTTGCGGGCCGCCAGCCGCGCTTTCCTGACGCCGTGGGAGCCGAGCTGGGGCGACGACGCGCTGACGCGCGACAACTACCGCCGCCGCCTGCGCCACTACATGCAGGAGTGGCGGGCCGGTGAGGGGTTCACCTTCTTCATCTGCATGAGCGACACGCGCCGTCTCGCGGGCGGCGTGTCGCTGAGCAACGTGCGCCGCGGCGTCGCGCAATGCGCCAGCGTCGGCTACTGGATGGGCGAGGGCTACGCCGGCCGCGGCGTCATGACCGAGGCGCTCACGGCGCTGCTGCCCTTCGTGTTCGACGAGCTGCGGCTCAACCGCCTCGAGGCCGCCTGCCTGCCGTCCAACGAGCCGAGCAAGGCGGTGCTGCGCAAGACCGGCTTCACCGAGGAGGGCTTGGCGCGCCACTACCTCAAGATCAACGGCCGCTGGCACGACCACGTGCTGTTCGGAATGCTCGCGGACGACTGGCGCGCCCGCAAGCGCCTCAGCTGACGCCGCGGTCGCGCATCAGCGGCACCAGCGCCGGGATCGTCGCGAGCGTCGCGGCCGCCACCAGCAGAAATCCGACGGTGTAGTCCTGCGTCAGCCGCAGCAGCAGGCTGAACAGCAACGGCGCCAGCAGCGGTCCGCCGAATGTGAAGAACGACACGCCGCCGGTCACCGCGCCGGCGCGTCCCGGCGGCGATAGCCGCGCGACCTGCGCGAAGAAGATCCCGTTCCAGCCGATCGCGGTGCCGCCGATCAGCGACCCGACCGCGAACAGACTCCAGCGCGGCCACGACGCGTCGGCCAGCGCCAGGGTCGCGGTGCCGGCGGCCATCGTCAGAGCGAGGAAGATCAGGATCGCGAACGGCCGCCGGGTGGCGTCGGCGACCGCGCCCCAGCCGACGCGTCCGAAGCCGCCGGCGACGTTGGCGACGGCGATCAGGGCGCCGGCGGAGGCGAGATCGAATCCGAGGCGCCCCGTGAGGTGCAGCGGCGCGAAGTAGAGGAAGCAGACTTGCGCCGTCGAATACGCCATCGACACGATCGCCAGCCGCCGGATGTCGGGGATGCGCCAGCACTCGCCGACCGGCGCGAACACGGCGCCGAACGACGGGAACAGCCTGCCGCCGCGCGGCGCGCGGCTTTCGATGTCGAGGCCGCGGCGCGTCGGCTGGATCGCCAGCGCGACGGCGACGCACAGCGCCGTCGACACCAGCGCGGCCCCTTGCCAGCCCCAGCGCGCCTCGGCCCAGGGCAGCGCCACGCCGGCCAGCACCGCGCCCAGCGGCACGCCGCTCTGCTTGACCGAAAAGACGAGATTGGCGAGCCGCGTCGGTGTGACCCGCGCCAGCAGCTGCGAGCTCGACGGCGTCACCGGCCCGTAGCCGATCCCGATGATCGCCGCCGCCGGCAGCAGCAGCCACACCGAGCCGCTGGCGAGGCAGGCGACGCCGCCGGCGCACAGCGCGAGGCAGACCTGGCAGACCCGGATCGGTCCGTACCGCGCCACCAGCGGCCCGCCCGTGACCGCCGAGAGGATCGAGAACAGGTAGATCGCCGCCGTGTAGAGGCCCATGTCGTCGCGGTTGACGCCGAGCGCCGGCGCCGCCACCGGCGCGAGGATCGCCGCCGTCAGCGCCGCCATCGAGGTCAGCGACTGCGTCGCCAATGTCGACGACAAGGCGGTCCAGAACGCCGCGGCGTCGAACGGTTTCTCCGTGGCCCCGGCGTCCGGCATCTCAGGCCTTCTCCACGCGGGCCAGCGGCAGCAGCGACAGACCGGCCACGAGGTTCATGGCCGCCAGCGCCGCGAACAACGCCATGTACGATCCCGTGGACGCCAGCAGGACGCTGAAGGCCGGCGGCACCAGCAGCGCGCCGGAGAAGGTGAAGAACTGCGCCCCGCCGGTCAGCGCGCCGACCTGGCCCGGTCCGGCGCGGCGCGCGATCTCGGCGAAGAATACGCCGCCCCAGCCCGCCGCCGTCGAGCCGAACACGACCGCCGCGGCGACCATCGCCGCCCACGGCCAGCCCGGCGCCGAGAACGCGAAGGCCAGCGCGCCCGCCACCATGCCGATCGTCATCACCGCCAGCGTCGCCACGGGCCGCCGCGAGCGGTCGGCGACGAGGCCCCAGAAGATCCGGCCGGCGGCGCCCGATACCAGGCCGATCGACAAGGTCAGGCCGGCGCTCGCCAGCGACAGGCCGATGCGCTCGACCAGATAGACCACGAGGAAGGCGCCGAACCCGACCTGCGAGGCGGTGAAGACGAACGACGCCAGCGCCAGCCGGCGCAGATCCGGCGCCCGCCACACCCTGCCGACGGGTCCGAACAGGCCGGAGATCGCGGCGTAGAGGCTGCCGTCGCCCTCGCGCGTCGAATCGAAGGTCGCGCGCAGCGGCTGGAGCAGGACGGCCAGGGCGACGCACATCGCGCACATCGCCAGCGACGCCGACCGCCATTCCCACAGCGCGATCAGCGCCGGCGCCAGCACGCCGGCCAGCGCGTTGCCCAGCGGGACGCCGGTCTGCTTGACCGAGAAGGTGATGTTGGCGAACCGTGCCGGCGTGACGCGCGCCAGCACCTGCGAGCTCGACGGCGTCGGCGGGCCCACGCCCATGCCCATCACCAGCGCCGCCGGCGCCAGCAGCCAGATGCTGCCGCCGCCGAACAGCGCCAGCGCGCCGCCGCACAGCACGAGGCTGGCCTGGCTGACGCGGATCGTGCCGTAGCGCGTCGCCAGCAGGCCGCCGGCCGCGGCCGACAGGATCGCGGTGCAGTAGGTCAGCGCCGTGAAGTAGCCGACCCATTCCTTCGGCACGCCCAGCGCCGGCGCCGCCACCGGCGCCATGACCGGGATGGACTGCGTCGCCAGCGAGCACAGGATCTGCACCGCCAGCATCGAGGCGACGGCGGTCGCGTAGACGCGCGTGCCGGGAAGGGCGGCGGCCGGCGTCACGGGCTCAGCGCTCGCCGCGTCGCATCAGCCGTGCGATGCCGATGGCGGCGGCGCCGGTCGCGACGGCCATGACGATGAAGCCGGCGGCGTAGGAGTCGGTGGCGTAGAGAATGCCGCGGAACAGGATCGGCCACAGCACCGGGCCGAGGAACACGAAGAACGACGTGGCGCCGACATACTCGCCGGCCCGGCCCGGCGGCGCGCGGCGCGCGCATTCCGAGATGAACACGCCGTTCCAGCCGATCGCCGTGCCGCCGAGCGCGGCGGCGACGCCGTACAGCAGCCAACCCGGCCAGTCCGCCCGCGCCGCCGCCATGGCCAAGCCCGACAACGACATCACCGCGGCGAGCAGCATCAGCGTGCCCAGCGGCCGGCGCGTGGCGTCGGCGACGGCGCCCCAGACGACCCGGCCGAACATGCCCGCCGTGGTCGCGACCGACAGCAGCACGCCGGCGGCGACGTAGTCGAGCCGCAGGTCGGCGATGCCGTAGAGCACGGCGAAATTGACCATCGTCGTCTGCATCGAGGAGAACGCGATCGAGGCGAGGCACAGCGGCCGCAGCACCGGATCGCGCCACGCCAGCGCGAGAGGATCGAGGGTCTGGCGCAGCGTCGGCAGCAGCGGCCCGCCGCGCGCGCGGTCCCCGTCGTAGAGCTGCCGCAGCGGATGGATCGCCAGCGCGGTCAGCAGGCACAGGCCGCCGATGCCGAGCGACGCCGCCTGCCAGCCGAAGCGCTCGACGGCCGGCGGGACCAGCGCGCCGGCCAGCGCGAAGCCCAGCGGCACGCCGCTCTGCTTGATCGAGAAGGTCACGTTGGACAGCCGCCTGGGCGTGACGCGCGCGAGGATCTGCGAGCTGGCGACCGTCAGTCCGCCGCCGCCGAGGCCGATCAGCACCGCCGACAGCAGCGCGGGCGCGATGTGGCCCCAGGCGAGCAGGGCGCAGGCCGCCGTCGAGACGACCAGGCCGTACTGCGTGTAGCGGATCGGGCCGAAGCGCAGCGCCATGGCGCCGCCGGCCATCGCCGAGACGATCGAGACCAGGTAGACGATGGAGATGTAGTAGGCGAGGTCGTCGACCGCGACGCCCAGCGCCGGCGCGGCCGCCGGCGCCAGCACGGCGGCGATGTTGAAGGCGATCGTCGACAGCGTCTGCACGGCGGTGAGCGACACGACGGCGACCACGTACAGCCGCGTGTCGCGGCGGTCGTCGGTGGCGGCGGTCGTCATGTCGCGGGCGGGGGCGTCATCGGCGGCGACTGTAGCCGGCCCGGAGTCGCGGCCTAGGCCGGGGCGCGCAGGTCTGCGATGCGCCGCCGGCCCCGGCGCGGCGGCTCAGCGCCGGCCGCTCTTGCGCGCGGGGCGGCCGCGCGAGCCCGAGCCGGTCTTGGCGCCGCGGAAGGTGCGCGAGTTCTGCGCCTTGCCGTAGGGATTGGGCGCCTCGGACAGGCCCTGACGGCCGGTGCCGGCGGTGCCCGGCGGCAGGCCGAGCTCGTTGGCCTCGAGCCGGCGGATCTCGTCGCGCAGCCGGGCGGCGTCCTCGAAATCGAGGTTGGCCGCCGCCTCGCGCATGCGCTTCTCCAGCTCGGCGACGTGGGTCTTGAGGTTGTGCCCGACCAGGTGCAGATCGCCCGAGACGCCGGTGTCGACCGTGTAGTGGTCGCGCTCCGACATCGACTGCAGCACCTCGTTGATGTTCTTGCGGATCGAGGCCGGGGTGATGCCGTTGGCCTCGTTGTAGGCCTGCTGCTTGCGCCGGCGCCGGTCGGTCTCGCCGATGGCGTACTTCAACGCGTCGGTCATGCGGTCGGCGTAGAGGATGACGCGGCCGTCGACGTTGCGCGCCGCGCGGCCGATGGTCTGCACCAGCGAGGTCGGCGAGCGCAGGAAGCCCTCCTTGTCGGCGTCGAGGATCGCCACCAGCGCGCATTCCGGGATGTCGAGCCCCTCGCGCAGCAGGTTGATGCCGATCAGCACGTCGAAGGCGCCCAGCCGCAGGTCGCGGATGATCTCGATGCGCTCCAGCGTGTCGATGTCGGAGTGCAGGTAGCGGCAGCGTATGCCGGCCTCGTGCATGTACTCGGTCAGGTCCTCCGCCATCCGCTTGGTCAGCGTCGTGACCAGCACGCGCTGGCCCTTGGCGGCGCAGTCGCGGCACTCCGCCAGCAGGTCGTCGACCTGTTTCTCGACGGGACGGATGATGGTCGGCGGATCGATCAGCCCGGTCGGGCGGATGACCTGCTCGACGAACACGCCGCCGGTGCGCTCCATCTCCCACGGGCCGGGCGTGGCCGAGACGAACACGCTCTCCGGCCGCATCGCGTCCCATTCCTCGAATTTCAGCGGCCGGTTGTCGATGCAGGACGGCAGGCGGAAGCCGTACTCGGCCAGCACGCTCTTGCGGTTGAAGTCGCCCCTGAACATGCCGCCGATCTGCGGCACGGTGACGTGGCTCTCGTCGACGATCAGCAGCGAGCCCTCGGGGAAGTACTCGAACAGCGTCGGCGGCGGCTCGCCGGGATTGCGGCCGGTGAGGTAGCGCGAGTAGTTCTCGATGCCGGCGCAGGAGCCGGTCGTCTCCAGCATCTCGAGGTCGAACTGCGTGCGCTGCGCCAGCCGCTCGGCCTCCAGCAGCTTGCCGGCGCGCGTGAACTCCTCGAGCCGGACCTTGAGGTCCGATTTGATGCGCTGGATGGCGCCGGTCATGGTCGGTTTCGGCGTCACGTAGTGGCTGTTGGCGTAGACCACGATGTCGCTCAGCCCGGCGGTTTTCTCGCCGGTCAGCGGGTCGAACTCGGCGATCGCCTCGATCTCGTCGCCGAACAGCGAGATGCGCCAGGCCTTGTCGTCGTAGTGGGCCGGGAACAGCTCGACCGTGTCGCCGCGCGCCCGGAAGGCGCCGCGCTGGAAGGCGGCGTCGTTGCGCTTGTACTGGATCTCGACCAGCCGCCGCAGCAGGTCGGCGCGGTCGATGCGGTCGCCGACCGACAGCCGGAACGTCATCGCCTGGTAGTTCTCGAGCGGGCCGATGCCGTAGATGCACGACACCGAGGCCACGATCACCACGTCGTTGCGCTCCATCAGCGCGCGGGTGGCGCTGTGGCGCATGCGGTCGATCTGCTCGTTGATCGACGAATCCTTCTCGATGTACGTGTCCGACCGCGGCACGTAGGCCTCGGGCTGGTAGTAGTCGTAGTACGACACGAAATACTCGACGGCGTTGTCGGGGAAGAACCTCTTGAACTCGCCATAGAGCTGCGCCGCCAGCGTCTTGTTGGGCGCCAGCACCAGGGTCGGCCGGTTGATGGTCGCCAGCACGTTGGCCATCGTGAAGGTCTTGCCCGAGCCGGTGACGCCCAGCAGCACCTGGTCGCGCTCGCCCTGCGACAGGCCCTCGAGAAGCTGCCGGATCGCCGCCGGCTGGTCACCGGCCGGTTTGTAGTCGGAGACCACGCGCAACGGCTTGCCGTCCGCCAGGCGCGGGCGGCGCTGGAGCCAGGGCATCGGCGGATTCGCGAGGATCGGCGAGTCGGGCATGGCGGATATATGGCGCTGCCGCACCTCCGCCGCCAACCCCGATTTCGCCGGGGATGCGCGTTGTCGACGGCGGCGCCCGGCGCCTGTCGCCAGCCGGCGGACGCTCCGATATGGTCCGCCGCGCCACGCTGCCCGAGGCCCTGTCCCGCGATGATCGACCTCCATCCCGTGCCGACGCTCGACGCGGCCTGCCCGGCCTGCGGCGCGGCGCTGCGGGCGGTGGCGCCGTTCGTGTCCGGCATGTTCGTCTGCGCCGACGCGGTTTGTTCCGGTTGCGGCCGCCGCTACTACGCGCATCTGGATGTCGGCTACGGCGCCGGGCGGTCCGCGATGTTCGACCGCGCCGAGGCGCGCGTGGTCGGGCCGCTGGCCGGGGAGTGGTTCGAGCGGGCGATGGGCGACGCGTTGCGCCGGCCCGATCCACGGATTCCGGCGGTCAAGGTCGAGCGGCTGCGGCCGGTGCGCGCGCCGATCCTCGTGGACTGCGTCGATTTCCTCTACGGCCACACGCTGCAGAAGCTGTTCGACGTGCCGCGCATCGTCGCCGAGAATCCGGACCGGGACGTCGTCGTCCTCGTGCAGCGCGCGCAGCGCTGGCTGGTGCCCGACGGCGTTGCCGAGATCTGGACCGTCGATCTGCCGTTGCGCGACGGCGCGCGCTGCTACCCGAAGCTGGCGGCGTCGATCGCGCGCCGTCTGGCGCGACGTGGCCGCGCCTCGGTCGCCGGCCGGGTGTGGTCCCATTCCGTCGACATCGCCGCCTTCACGCGGGTCGCGCCCTTCGACCTCGATTCGACGGCGGCGCTGGGGCCGCCGGTGGTCACTTTGATCTGGCGCGAGGACCGCTGCTGGACCTATGGCGGCCAGGACCGGCCACCGCCGACCGACGCGATCGAGCAAGCGATGCTGTTCACCCAGCTTTGCGCCGCGATCCGCGCCGGCCTGCCGGACGCCGACATCGCCGTCGCCGGCTTCGGCGTCACCGGCGTGCTGCCCGGCGGCGTCGCCGACCTGCGCATCGCCCCCGGCGCGCCGGTCGACGAGAAGGCGTGGCTGCGGCGCTACGCCGCCAGCCACGTCGTCTGCGGCGTGCACGGCTCGGGCATGCTGCTGCCGGCGGCGCACGCGGCCGCCTTCGTCGAGCTGATGCCGCGCGACAAGTGGCGCCACGCCGGCGCGACCTACGAGTTCGTCGCTCGCAAGACCCCGATGCACGTGCTGCGGCATTCCCGGCACGTGCCGGTGTCGATCCGCGTCGACGAGCTGGCGACGGTCGTGACGGCGCTGGCGCGCGGCGTGCAGTCGACCGCGCTCGCCCGCCACCTCGCCGCGCCCGACGTCGACACCGCGGCCGTGCTCGCGCGCCACGGCCATCTGCGCGAACTGCTCGATCCCGTGGTCGGCGACATGTGAGGGGCGGGCGGGTGCCGAGACCGCGTGGGAAGAGCTCCCATCGTCGTTTTCGACCAACCCGCGCCGTCGCGTCGCCCCCAACCGTCATCCCGAGCGCAGCGAGGGGTCCTTAGGTGGCGTAAAGATCCCTCGCTCCGCTCCGGGTGATGAATGCGTCCTTCGCCGCGCCGTCCGCCCACAGGTTGCGCCGGAGTGAAAATATTGATATAGAATATGCCACTAAGTCATTTAATTCGCTGTATTTTTGAGAGATTGTGATGGTCAAGCGGGCGCTTATCACGGGGATCACGGGCCAGGACGGGGCCTATCTCGCGAAGCATCTTCTGGAACGCGGCTACGAGGTCCATGGCGCCATCCGCCGGACCTCCTCGGCCAATCTGTGGCGTTTGCGCGAGGTCGGCGTGGTCGACCGCGTGTCGATGGTCTCGGCCGAGCTGCTCGAGATCACCAACCTGATCGACATGCTGCGGACGGTCCGGCCGACCGAGGTCTACAACCTCGCCGCCCAGAGCTTCGTCGCCGCCAGCTTCGGCCAGCCGATCTACACCGCCGACGTCGACGGTCTGGGCGCGCTGCGCCTGCTCGAGGCGATCCGCCACGTCGACCCGGATATCCGTTTCTACCAGGCCTCCAGTTCGGAGATGTTCGGCAAGGTGCGCGAGACGCCGCAGCGCGAGACCACCGCATTCCATCCGCGCAGTCCCTACGCCGTCGCCAAGGCCTTCGCCCACCACGCCACCGTGAACTACCGCGAGTCCTACGGCATGCACGCGGTGTGCGGCATCCTCTTCAACCACGAATCGCCGCTGCGTGGCCTGGAGTTCGTCACCCGCAAGGTGACGGCGACGCTGGCGCGTATCGCCAACGGCGAGGA
Organism: Rhodospirillales bacterium; assembly: GCA_016699855.1. Lineage (NCBI taxonomy): Bacteria > Pseudomonadati > Pseudomonadota > Alphaproteobacteria > Rhodospirillales > Rhodospirillales bacterium. Next base: position 1,220,315 of record CP064988.1, on the reverse strand, counting down.
CGTGGTGCTGCGGCTGGGCAACCTCGACGCCCGACGCGACTGGGGCTTCGCCGGCGACTACGTGCGCGCCATGCACGCCATGGTCGTCGCCGCGACGCCGGACGACTACGTGGTCTCGACCGGCAGGACGTCGAGCGTGCGCGAATTCGTAGAGCTCGCCGCGGCGACGCTCGACATCAAGCTCGACTGGTCCGGCGCCGGCGAGCGGGAGACGGCACGCGACGCGAAGTCGGGCAAGCTCGTGGTCTGCGTCGATCCGAAATTCTACAGGCCCGCCGAGGTCGATCTGCTGCTCGGCGACGCCGCGCGTGCGCGCGCCGATCTCGGCTGGACGCCCGGCACGGATTTCGCCGGCCTCGTCGCCATGATGGCGAAGGCCGACTACGACCGCGCCAGACGCGGCGTGCCGCTGGAGTGAGGTGTACCCAGGCGTCCGCGGGGCGCGCCGCGCGTCAGACGCGCTTCCAGACCTCGAGCACCAGCGCTTTGTCCGCGTCCATCACGCGGCTCTCGCGCAACGCCATGCCGTGCCGCGTCAGCGCCGATTGCGGCGGGACGCCACCGGGGAAGACGGGCCGGCCGCGCGGAATCTCGACGCCGGCCGCGCGCGACAGGAAGAACGCGTCGTAGCCCATCGCCAGGAACACGCCGAACACGTCGGTGCCGCCGACCACGGCCAGCGCGTCGCGGTCGCCTAGCGACAGCAGGCGGCAGGCCTCGGCGAGCGACGCGCCGGCCGGATTCCACAGGACCGCCTTGGCGTTGACGGGATCGATGGACAGCGTGTCGACGCGCCGCGTGACGATCAGCCGTCTGCCGCTGGAGAGCTCCGCGCCGTCGCCGCCTGAGTGGCGGCCGTGCGCGATCGCCCGCGACCGCTGCAGTCCCGCTCGGAAGAAGCTCTGGTCGGCCTCGATCTTGAGGGTTTCGGGGTGGGACCCGTCGGCGTTCGCGATCATGCCGTCGCGCGAGACGATCGCGTAGCCTTCGATGATCGGCACGGGGCCTCCGGCGTTGTCGGGGTGGCGCGAGCGCGTCGCGCGCGCGGATCGGGCGATGCGCCACGTGCTGCCCGACGATCTCAACGCGAAGCTTCGCAGGAAGTTGCCTCGCCTTCGGCCGTAGCGTGGGGGCGTTGCGCCGCTATCGGACGCGGCGCCGCATCCGATAGCGGCGCCGCGCCCAATGGGTAGTTCTGCCTTTGCGCGCCGTCGCGCGCTTTCAGCGGCCGCCGATCCACGAGCGGCGTGCGTCGTCACCGGCCGCCGCGTATGGTCGCGCGCCATGGCCGATCTGCTGACCCCGTCCCTCGCGCTCGCGGCGCTGGTGGCGCTCGCCGCCGGCGTCGTACGGGGCTTCGCCGGCTTCGGCGCGGCGATGATCATGACGCCGGCCTTCGCGGCGCTGTACGGCCCGGCGGTCGGCGTGCCGGTGTGCCTGCTGCTGGAGTTCGCCATCGCCCTGCCGCTGCTGCGCGGCGTGGCCGGACTGGTCGATTGGCGGCGCATCGCCATCCTGCTGGCCGCCGCGACCCTGGCGGTGCCGCTCGGTGTCTGGGCGCTGCTCGCGCTCGACGCCGCCGCGCTGCGCTGGGCGATCTCGGCCGTGGTGCTGCTGGCGGTCGCGATTCTGGCGTTGGGCTGGCGCTTCGCCGGCCGCCCGGGGATCGCCGCGACGCTCGGCGCCGGCGCCGCCAGCGGCTTCCTCAACGGGCTGTGCGGCATGGCCGGGCCGCCGGTGGTGTTCTTCTTCCTCGCCGGCGCCGAGGCCGCGGCGGCCATCCGCGCCAGCTTCATCGTCTACTTCAGCGCCGTCGATCTGGTGGCGCTCGCCGGATTGGCGCTCGGGGGTCTGCTGACCGGCCGGACCGTCGCGCTCGCCGCTCTGCTCGCGGCGCCGTACATCGCCGGTGGCCTGATCGGCGAGAAGCTGTTCCCGTTGGCCAGCGAAACGTTTTTCCGCCGTCTCGCGCTGGCCGTGCTGGCGGCCGTCGCCGTGGCCGCGCCGCTGCTGTGAGCGCTTGCCGCCGCGGGCCGAATCCAGTATTGAGTATTTGCTCATTACTGGATCAAAGATATGCGGCTCAGCCGGATCGCGCTCGGATTGTCGGCGATAGGCGTCCTGGTCGCGGCATGGGTGGCGGCGGGCGGGGCGGTGTCGGTGCCGCGCTGGCCGGTCGGCGCGCCGCCGACCGATCTGCCAGTGGTGGAGATCGCGGTCGACGGCGAGCCGGGGATCGTGATCCGCGGCTGGGCCGTCGCCAACCCCTGCGCCTGCGGCGTCGTGGTGCTGCTGCACGGCTCTGCCGGGACGCGCGAATCGATGCTGTCCCGCGCCCGCTTCCTTCACCGCGCCGGCTATTCGTCGATCCTCGTCGACATGCGCGCGCACGGGCGCAGCGACGGCGCGTTCACGACCTTCGGCGGCCGCGAGAGCCTTGACGCCCGCGCCGTGATCGCCGAGGCGCGCCGGCGCTTCCCCGGCCAGCGGGTCGCCGCCATCGGCTTCTCGCTGGGCGGCGCCGCGCTGCTGCTCGGCGACGCGCCGGCGCCGCTCGACGCGCTGGTGGTCGAGGCCGTCTACGCGACATTGGAGGACTCCGCGCGCAACCGCGTGGCGGCCGGCATGGGCGCCGCCGTCGGCGCGACCCTGCCGTGGCTGCTCTACGCGCAGATGCCGCTGCGCTTCGGGGTGTCCCACCGCGCGCTGCGGCCGGTCGAACGCATCGGCGCCGCGGCGGCGCCGGTGTTCGTGCTGGGCGGCGAACGCGATCCCTACACGCCGCCGGCCGAGACGCGGGCGCTGTTCGACGCCGCGCGATCGCCGAAGGAGATGTGGATCGTGCCGGGCGCGCACCACTGGGATCTACACGACATCGCCGGCGCCGAGTACGAGCGGCGGATCCTCGCGTTCCTCGGACGCCATCTGAAGGCCGCGCCGTAACAGGCCGCGGCGTCTGGCGTGCTTGCGCCGGACCACGGCATCCGATATCGCGCAGCAAAGGCTTCCTCCCCTTCTCTGCGCCGCGTGGCGGGGCGAGGGGATCCACCGGCGGAAAGGACGATGGCGGGGAACGACCTCGAGGCGATCATGCCGCTGACGACGCGCGGGTCGAAGGAGTCCGACGACCTGCGGCGCGCCGCCATGCTGCTGCGCTCGCTGCGGGCGCGGTTCGACGGGCCGGCGCCGCTGCGCATCTGGATCGCGACGCCCGGCGGCGACGTCGAGATGACGCGCGAGGCGTTGGCGCGCTACGGCGGCGACACGCTCGACATCGCCGTGGTCGACGAGGGCGCGGTGATCCCCGGCCTCGGCACGCTGGATTGCGGCGGCTGGCACCGCCAGCAGCTCGTCAAGCTCGGGGCGCCGCGGCTGTCGGACGCGCGCTGGTGGATGACGCTGGACGCCGATCTGCTGTGCCTGCGCCGCTGGTCGCCATCGGACCTGATCGTGCGCGGACGCGGCAAGATGGCGCGCGCGCCGGTGTTGTCCGACATGATCCGCGGATGGATCCACGATTCGGCCGCGCTGCTCTGCTATCCGCGTCCATCCGCGCGCAATTCGATGGGGGTGACCCCGGTGCTGTACTGCCGCGACATCCTCGAGGCGATGTGGGCGCGCGTCGAATCGCTCTACCGCGTGCCGTGGTGGATCGCGCTGGCCGCGCGCACCAAGCCGCCGGGATGGTCGGAGCAGGGATTGTACGAGGCGGTCGGCCGCCACGAGGACTTGATCGCGCGCTGCCACGTCGTGCGCTCCGCGGCGAGCGGCGGCGGTCTGACGGATCGGCGCAGCCTGTTCGACACCACGGATCTCGATGCCGACCGCCTGGAGGCGGCATTCTTCGACGGCCGGGCCGGCTATTTCGTGGTGTGCAGCAGCTACTTGGTGACCACGGATTCGCTCGAGGCCGTGGTCGAGCCGCTGCTCGACCGCGCGGCGATCTGAGGCGGCGATGAGCGTCTGGGGCAAGATCCTCGGCGGCGCCGCCGGACTGATGATCGGCGGTCCGATCGGCGCGCTGCTGGGCGCCGCCGCCGGCCACGCCTACGACGCGCTGGCCGAGTCCGGCGCGGTCGACGAGGTCGCGGGCGCGGCCGGCGGAACGACGCGGCGGCCGTGGTGGCTCGACGCCGCCGCGCGCGAGCTGCCGGAGCACGAGCGGCCGGCGGCGACGCGGCAGATCGCCTTCACCATCGGCGTCATCGCGCTCGGCGCCAAGCTGGCCAAGGTCGACGGCGTCGTGTCGCGGCGCGAGGTCGCGGCGTTCCGCTCGTTCTTCGAGGTGCCGCCGGAGGAGGTCGACAACGTCGGCCGCTTCTTCGACCTCGCCAAGCGCGACGCCCGAGGCTTCGAGCCCTACGCGCGCCAGCTGGCGGGGTTGTTCCCCGACCATCCCGCCGTGCTCGAGGACGTGTTGACCGGCCTGTTCCTGATCGCGCTCGCCGATGGTGGAGAGGCGCTCGACGACGCCCGGCTGGCCTATCTGCGCGCCGTGGCCGCGATCTTCGGGCTCGACGAGGCGCGGTTCCGGCGCGTGGCGTCGGTCGCCGGCGCCCGCCTGGGGGACGACCCCTACGCGTTGCTGGAGGTCGATCCCGGCGCCACTGACGACGAGGTGAAGTCCGCGCACCGCCGCCTCGCGCGCCTGCACCATCCCGACCGCATGGTGGCGCTGGGCATGCCCTCCGAGGCGGTGGCGCTCGCCAACCGCCGCCTCGCCGCCATCAACGCCGCGCACGACCGGGTGCGCGCGGAACGCGCCGCGGCGCGCGCGGCGGCGGACGCCCCGGCGTGAATGCGCGCGACGCGCCGGACGATCTTCCCGCGCTGACCGGATTGCGCGCCGTCGCCGCGTTGTGGGTGGTGGCGTTCCACGCCACGGCGTTCCTCGACGCGATGCCGCCCGTCGTCGACCGCGGTTATCTCGGCGTCGACCTGTTCTTCGTCCTCTCCGGCTTCACGCTCACGCACGTCTACGCCGCGCGGTTCGCGCGCGATGGACTGGCGGCGTGGCCGTCATTCGTGTGGCGCCGGGTCGCGCGGCTGTGGCCGGCGTGGCTCTTCGTGCTGGCGCTGTTCGCGTTGAAGCCGGTGGTCTCGACGGCGCTGGGCTGGCGCGCGCCGGGTTCGGCGCCGGTGTTCGATCCGGCGGTGTGGGCGACCTACGCCGCGCTGATGCAGAGCTGGGGCTGGACCCCCGCCGAGGCGATCAACCCGCCGGGCTGGAGCCTGAGCTACGAATGGGCGGCCTATCTGCTGTTCCCGCTGGTCCTCGCGCTGGTCGGATGGACGCGCGGCGCCGTGGTCGCGTTCGCGCTCGCCGCCGCGGCGCTGCTCGCGCACGCCGCCTACACGCACGTCGCGGGATTGACCACGCTGCACACCGGCGCCGCGCACGGTGCCGCGCGCATCGCCGCCGAGTTCACAGCCGGCGCCGCGCTGTGCCGCGCGTGGACGTTGGCGCCCGTGTCGACGACGCCCGCGCGTCCGCCGGCGCCCGGCGGCGTGTCGCCGGCCGGGCGCGCCTGGGTCGCGGCGGCCGCGATCGGGCTGATCGTCGCCGGCTTGCCGCGCCAGATCTGGGCCGATCACCTGCTCGTCGCCGGCGCCGGCGCGCTGGTGGTCGCCGCCGCGCGCGGAGGGGGCGCGATACCGGGGGCATTGTCCGCGGCGCCGATGGTCGCGCTCGGCCGTGCCTCCTACGCGCTCTACGTCGTCCACTGGCTGGTCTTCGAGGCGCTGTGGTCGTTCTGGCACCGCTCCGGCGCCGCCGCCGCGGCGAGCTCGGGTGGCCGTTCTTCGCCGCGATGGTCGCGCTCTCGATCCTCGCCGCGTCCGCGCTGCACGCCGCGGTCGAGGCGCCGGCGCGTCGGTGGCTGCGCGCGCGCTGGCCCGAGCGCGGCGCGGCGCGCCAGGGCTGCGCGCATGCTCCGCCTGATCGACGCGCCCTCCCGGAATTCGGCGCCGCGTGCCGGCGCCGTCGACACGCTGGTGCTGCACCACACCGCGCAGCCGCTCGACGTGTCGCTGGAGCTGCTACGCTTCGGCGCCGTCAGCGCGCACTACGTCGTCGATGTCGACGGTACGGTCCACCGTTTGGTCGAAGACTCGCGGATCGCCTGGCACGCGGGACTCTCGTGGTGGCGCGACCGTCGCGGCCTCAACGCCACGTCGATCGGGATCGAGATCGTCAACCTCGACGGCAACGTCCATCCATACCCCGAGGCGCAACGGGCGGCGGTGATCGAGCTCTGCCGCGGGATCGTCGCGCGCCACCCGATCGCGCCGCGCGACGTCGTCGGCCATTCCGACATCGCGCCGAGGCGCAAGGACGACCCCGGCGCGCTGTTCTTCTGGCGTGAGCTGGCGGCGGCCGGAGTCGGTCTGTGGCCGCCGGCGGTCGAGGAGCTCCCCGCCGGCAGCGACGCCGGTGCGCTCGATGCGCTGCTGCGCCGCATCGGCTATCCGCCGCCGCACCGCTACGGCCGGCGCGACGGGCGCTTCGTCCTCGTGCCCGAGGGGCCGGCGGACGACGGCGTCACCGATGTCGTCGAGGTGAGGCGCGAGGACATCGTCGCCGCGTTCCAGCGTCGATACCAGCCGCATCGCCTCGGCGGCGGCGCCGATTCCGAAACCTTGGCTCTGGCGCGCGCTCTGCTGACGCTCGCGGGCGGTTGAGCCGCGCTGCTGTTGACCGACCGCGCGCGCGCGCGTACCAGTCGCGGCGTCAGACGGCCGGACGGCCGCGGCGCGCTCGACGCGTCGAGGAAAGTCCGGGCTCCACGGAAACACGGTGCCGGCTAACGGCCGGCGGGGGCGACCCCAGGGAAAGTGCCACAGAGAGCAGACCGCCAACCGGGCTTCGGCCCGCGGCAAGGGTGAAAGGGTGCGGTAAGAGCGCACCGCGCGACCGGCGACGGAAGCGGCAAGGTAAACCCCACCGGGAGCAAGACCAAATAGGGATGGCACTGGCCGGGAAACCGGTCGAAACGCGTTTCCGCGTCGCCATCCGGGTAGGTCGCGCGAGGCGTCCGGCAACGGGCGTCCCAGAGGAATGGTCGTCGCCCGCGCGAGCGGGAACAGAACCCGGCTTACAGGCCGTCTGACATCTTCTCCATCGCGCGGTCCGGCCTCGGCTTGACACGAGCGCATATTTCCATAGTTTCACAACTATGGAAGCAAAACATGCGGTCGTCGCGTTGTCGAGTCTGGCGCAGGAGAACCGTCTCGACGTGTTCCGGCATCTGGTGCGCGCCGGCGCCGACGGCGTCCCGGCCGGCCGGATCGCGGATGATCTGGGCATCCCGGCGCCGACGCTTTCGTTCCACCTCAGCCAGCTCAAGAACGCCGGTCTGGTCCATGCGCGGCGCGACGGGCGATCGCTGATCTACGCCGTCGACTACGACGCGATGAACGCGCTCATGGGATTTCTGACCGAGAATTGCTGCGCCGGGGACGCCGCCGCGTGCGCGGCGCCGATTTGCGACCCGGCGGAGGGGACGCTGACGCGGCGCAAAGCGGGAGCCCGGCGATGACGGACGCGTCCATCGACGTGGTGATCTACCACAACCCCGATTGCGGCACGTCGCGCAACGCGCTGGCGCTGATCCGGCACGCCGGCATCGAACCGCACGTCGTCGAGTACCTGAAGACGCCGCCGAGCCGGGCGATGCTCGTCGGACTGCTGGCGCGGATGGAGATGACACCGCGCGCGCTGCTGCGGGAGAAGGGCACACCCTACGCCGCGCTCGGGCTCGACGACGCGTCGCTGACCGACGACGCGCTGATCGACGCCATGATGGCGCATCCCATCCTGATCAACCGGCCGATCGTCGTCTCGCCCGCCGGCGCGCGGCTGTGCCGGCCATCGGAGGCCGTGCTCGACCTCCTGCCGGCGGCGCCGCGTCAGGCGTTCCGCAAGGAGGACGGCGAGGCGGTGATCGACGAGTCCGGCCGCCGGGTGCGCTGAGACATGGACGTGAGGACCCTCGCGAAGCCCGTCGCCGCCGAGGCGTTCCTGGTCGCCGCCGTCGTCGGCTCCGAGATCGGTGAAACCGTCCGACCGCGGATTTGCGATTCGCTCGCTCCGGGGGGCGCCTCCCCCGCATCGTTCCCCGAACCCATCGATGCCGGGTTGCCCCCCGCGCAGCCGGAGTAGCGGTATGTCGACATTCGAACGTTACCTGACCGTCTGGGTCGCGCTCTGCATCGTCGCCGGCGTCACGCTCGGTCACTTCTTTCCGGCGTTTTTCCAGGCCGTCGGCGCCGCCGAAGTCGCCAAGGTGAATCTGCCCGTCGCGGCGCTGATCTGGCTGATGATCATCCCGATGCTCATCAAGATCGATTTCGCGGCGCTCGGGCAAGTGAAGGCGCACTGGCGCGGCATCGGGGTGACGCTGTTCATCAACTGGGGCGTCAAGCCGTTCTCCATGGCTCTGCTCGGCTGGCTGTTCATCGGCTGGTTGTTCAAGGCGTATCTCCCCGCCGACCAGATCAACAGCTACATCGCCGGCCTTATCCTGCTCGCCGCCGCGCCGTGCACCGCCATGGTGTTCGTCTGGAGCAGTCTGTCGGATGGCGAGCCGCATTTCACGTTGAGCCAGGTCGCGCTCAACGACCTCATCATGGTGGTCGCCTTCGCGCCGATCGTAGGGCTCCTCCTTGGCCTCTCGGCGATCACCGTGCCGTGGGAGACGCTGCTCCTGTCGGTCGCGCTCTACATCGTCGTGCCCGTCGTCCTCGCCCAGATCGTCCGCCGGTCGATCATGGCGGGCGGCGGCGAGCCGGCGTTGCTTCGACTGCTCGGGAAACTTCAGCCGCTCTCGCTCGTGGCGCTGCTCGCGACCCTCGTGCTGCTGTTCGGGTTCCAGGGCGAGCAGATCCTCGCGCAGCCGCTGATGATCGCGCTGCTGGCGGTGCCGATCCTGATCCAGGTCTATTTCAATTCCGGGCTCGCCTACCTGCTGAACCGCGCCACCGGAGAAGCGCACTGCGTCGCGGGTCCCTCGGCGCTGATCGGCGCCAGCAATTTCTTCGAGCTCGCCGTGGCTGCGGCGATCAGCCTGTTCGGATTCAACTCCGGGGCGGCGCTGGCGACCGTCGTGGGCGTACTGATCGAGGTCCCGGTGATGCTGTCGGTCGTGTGGATCGTGAACCGCACCCGCGGCTGGTACGAGGCGGGTCCGGCGGTCAGGCGGCGCGACGAATCGGGCCGCGCGCGCGGATAGCCCGGAGACGCCCGCGACCGGGGCCATGGGCGTGATCCACCACGAAGCGCCGCTCGCGTCGTCGATGCACCGGTCGCCGCGACGGGCGTAGGAGGAATGTCGCGGCCCCGGCGTCGAAGCCGCCGCGGTGCGCGCGGTCGGCAGGGCGGGCTGCCATGCGTCGATGGCCGCCCGGCCCCGCTACGGGCCTGGCGCCGCCGGCCGCCAGGCCGGTCGGGGATTAGGGCGCCGTCAGGCCGGGACCTGGGCGATGCCGCCGCGCGGGGTGCCGGCGGCGATCTCGCGCCACAGCACCTCGTGGCCTTCCGGCAGCGCCCGGTTGTTCGGCACGGTCAGCCACAGCCGCAGCAGCAGCCGGTCGTGCCCGGTCGCGGCGTCGTCCTCGAACGCGGTGCGGCCGTGGTAGGTGACGTGGCTGTTGATGAGCTGCAGATCGCCGGGAGCCAGCGTCATCTCGAACGACAACTCGTCGGCCACGGCCATCAGCATGTCGATCGCCTCTCGTTGCGCCGCGGTCAGCTTCGGCACGCCGGGCACCAGCTCCGCCGCCTCGATGAAGGTCAGCGAGTAGTGGCTGGTCAGCCTGCCGTCGCGCAGGCCGAGGATCGGCAGCGGATAGACGGTCGAGGGGTCCTTCGATTCCTCGCCCAGCCGGCTGCGCCAGAAATCCTGGAACAGCACCTCCAGCAGGTCCGGCCGGCGCTCGAGGAAGGCGTTGTGGATCGCGCCGGTGCTGCAGAGCCGGCTGACGCCGCCGGCGCGGGCCTGGCGCACGCAGAGCAGTCCGACGACGTCGGTGCGGTCGGTGTGGAAACGCAGCAGGTTGTTGGTCAGGGTGCGCGCGTAGGACGACAGGAACGTCTTGCCGCCGGCGCCTGGTGCGCCTTCGGTCTGGACCTGGCCGTACAGCCGCCCGACCGCGGCGCCCTCGTCGCGGATCGCGCGCATCAACTCGCCGCTACGGTTCTGGAACACGGGCGTGCCCAGATGTTGTCCGAAGCCGAAATAGATCTGGCGTAGCTCGGCCTCGTCGTAACGGCCGACAGGGAAGCCGCGCAGCTTCACCATGCCGCTGCCGTTCTCCAGCTCGTCGGCGATGTCGGCGAACAGCGGCGCCAGCGACGGCAGCGGAAAATCGCCGCGGGTGATGTCCGACCACGCCAGGCCGCGGCTTTTGACGCCGTCGAGCGCGGCGTCGATCTCGGCGGCGGCGCCGGCCGGCAGATCGCGGATCCAGCGTGACGAACGCGCGATCTCGCTACCCAGCCAGACGCTGGGATCGGTCAGTTTCATCCGCGCCGTCATCGCGAGGCATCCTCCGTTCACCCGCCGATGATGCCGCGCCCGGCGGTCGGTCGCCAGCCCCGGGGGCCGGCAGGGCGGTTCGGACGTCGGATCGAGGCTGATTTCGGCCCGCCAAACGGCCGGGGCGGGGTTATCCAAACCGCTTTGTGGATAACGGCGCCCCATGGTAAATTCGCGCCAAGCATGACGCGGATGCGACTACTGCATATTGTGGTGCAGGCAAACCTGCCGCCTCTGGCGGTGGATTCCCGGAAACGGAGGCAGAACGGGCCTAAGTTCCTGTCAAATATCCGGTTTTCGGCCCTGAATGAATTGACGTCCCGTAAATTCCCGTGATATCCCGTAGATACCCAAAAGCCACCAAATAGGCCATGGGGGTCACGGCCGCGTGGGGCGGCAGCGACGGCACAGGCGCACGGGACGGCGCATGTTCCTGTCCACGTACACCATGAAAGTGGACAAGAAGGGGCGGGTTTCACTGCCGGCCTCTTGGCGCGCCCATCTCTCCGCCGACGGCTTCGACGGCTTCATCGGTTTCCGCTCCGCCACCCATGACGCGATCGACGCGCGCGGCATGCGCGCGTTCCAGGCGCTGATGGCCAAGCTCAGCGCCGCCGCCGAGACCAAGGCGGGCGCGTTCGACGCCGAGTTGTTCACGGACGGCGCCAACCCCGCCGGCTACCTCGCGAGCGTCGCGGTCGATGTCGGGTTCGACGGCGAAGGCCGCCTGTCGCTGCCGGCGTCGTTGAAGGACGTGGTCGGGGCGGGTTGCGAGCAGTTGGTGTTCGTCGGCCGCAACAACTTCTTCCAGATCTGGAGCGCCGAGGCGTGGGCGGCGCAGCAGGCGACGGAGCGCGCGGCGTTCGACGGCCGTGTGCGCGCGGCGCGCGGCGGCGCCGCATGAGCGCGCCGCATGTCCCCGTGATGGCCGCCGAGGTGCTCGACGCGCTCGCGGTGAAGGCCGGCGGCACCTATGTCGACGCCACGTTCGGCGCCGGCGGCTACAGCCGCGCGCTGCTGGCGACCGCGGCGGGACGCGTGTTCGGCATCGACCGCGATCCGGACGCGGTGCGCGCGGCGCGGCCCATGGAGGCGGAGTCCGGCGGCCGCCTGGCGGTGCTCGAGGGACGCTTCGGCGACATGGTCGGGCTGCTGGGCGCGCGCGGCGTCGCCGCCGTCGACGGCGTGGCGATGGATCTCGGCGTGTCGTCGATGCAGTTCGACCGCGCCGAGCGCGGCTTCTCGTTCCGCAACGACGGGCCGCTGGACATGCGCATGTCCGGCGACGGCCCGACGGCGGCGGAGTTCGTCAACCGCGCCGAGGCCGGCGAGCTGGCCGACGTGATCTACGCCTACGGCGAGGAGCGGCAGTCGCGCCGCGTGGCGCGCGCCATCGTGGCGCGCCGCGCCGAGAAGCCGTTCGAGCGCACCGCCGAGCTGGCCGACGTGGTGCGCCGCGCGCTGGGTCCCGCCGCCGCGCGCGACAAGATCGATCCCGCGACGCGGACCTTCCAGGCGCTGCGCATCCACGTGAACGACGAGCTGGGCGAGCTCGAGCGCGGTCTCGCCGCCGCCGAGGAGTTGCTGGCGCCCGGCGGCCGCCTCGCGGTGGTGTCGTTCCATTCGCTCGAGGACCGCGCCGTCAAGGCGTTCCTGCGCGACGGCGCCGATTCCGGCCCGCGGCCGTCGCGCCACGCGCCGCCTGCCGCGGCCGCGGCGCGCGCGCCGCGGTGGCGCGTCGTCACGCGCCGCCCCGTCACGCCGGGCGAGGCCGAGGTCGCCGCCAATCCGCGCGCGCGCTCGGCGCGGCTGCGCGTCGGCGAGCGGCTGGCGGCCGCCGGAGGCGCCGCATGATCAACCGCGGCGTCGCCTTCTGGGTCGTCGCGGCGATCTCCACGGGGATCGGGCTTTTCCTCGTGAAGTACCGTGTCGAGGAGGTGAAGGAGCGAATCGAGGGCATCAACCGCCAGATCGTCGACAACCAGCGCGCCACCCACGTGCTGCGGGTCGAGTGGGCGCATCTCGGCGAGCTGCAGCGCATCGAGCGGCTGAACGACAAATACGTGCATCTGCAGCCGATCGGCGCGCGCCAGATCGGCCGCATAGACCAGATTCCCATCCGCCGCGGCGGCGGGGCGATCGTCGACGGCAACAAGACGACGCCACAAAAGGGGCCCGGAACCGGAGCCCCTCGTCTACCGACGCCCCCTCGGCGTCGACGACGCCCCGGACCGCCGCGCGACCGGAGGCCGGCGCCCCAGCGCCGGCCTCCGCGCAGACCCGCCCCCAGCCGGGGCGCGCGCGCGACCTGCCGCCCGAGCCGATCACCGCCGGACCGCTGGAGGAGGGCGAGGCATCCGAGAGGCCGGCGGGTTCGGCCGCCATGCGCGGGGGGCCCCGGTGATCGGCCGCCTCTTCCGTCGCGCCCCGAAGCGCGATCCGCTGGAGCCGCCGCCGGCCGAGGCCGCGCGCCGCGACCTTCCGCCGGCGGCCGACGCGCTCGATCTAGCGCGGGCGCGGCTGGCTGTGGGCGCCGTGCTGTTCACCTGCCTGTTCGTGGCGGTCGGCCTGCGGATGGCCTACGTGTCGCTGCTGCGCGAGGGCGGCGAGCCGGGCGTGACCCGGGCGGTCAATGGCGGCCAGATCCAGGGCGAGCGCGCCGAGATCGTCGACCGCAACGGCGTCGTGCTGGCCACCTCTCTGCCGGTGATGTCGCTGTTCGCCACGCCCAAGCTGGTGCTCGACGTCGAGGAGGCCGTCCAGCGGCTTTCGGCGACCCTTCCTGACCTGAAGGCCGAGGAGATCCGCGAGCGTCTGCTGTCGGGACGCAGCTTCGTGTGGATCAAGCGCGGCCTGTCGCCGCGCGAGCACGCGGCGGTCATGCGGCTGGGCCTGCCGGGCTTCGAGTTCCAGCCGGAGGAGCGGCGCTTCTACCCGCAGGGCGCGATCGCGCCGCACATCCTCGGCTACACCGGCGTCGACAACGTCGGGCTGGCGGGCGTCGAGAAGCAGTTCGACGAGCGGTTGAAGGCGGGCGAGACGCTACGGCTGTCGATCGACGTGCGGCTGCAGCGCTTCGTCGAGCAGGAGGTGGTGCGCGCCACGCAGCGCTTCAGCGCGATCGGCGCCACGGCGGCGGTGATCGACGCCTCCAGCGGCGAGGTGCTGGCGCTGGCGTCGCTGCCTGCCTACGACCCCAACAAGCACCGCACCATCAGCAACGACGCTTTGTTCAACCGCTCGACGCTGGGCGTCTACGAGCAGGGCTCGACCTTCAAGATCTTCAACACCGCGATGACGCTCGACACCGGCCGTTTCACCACGGCGTCGGTGTTCGACGCCAGCCAGCCGATCAAGATCGACCGCTTCACGATCAAGGACTACCACGGGCAGAACCGGGCCATGACGGTGGCCGACGTGTTCCGGTTCTCCTCGAACATCGGCTCGGCCAAGATGGCGGCCGAGGTCGGCGTCGAGGGCCAGCGCGCCTTCTTCGAGAAGCTGGGCATGCTGCGGCCGGTGCAGGTCGAGCTGCCGGAGGTCGGACATCCGCTGTATCCGAAGCAGTGGCGGCGCATCAACATGCTGACCATCGCGTTCGGCCACGGCATGTCGGTGACGCCGCTGCACGTCGCCTCGGCGACGACGGCCATGATCAACGGCGGCGTCCTCTACAAGCCGACGCTGCTGCGCCGCGAGCCCGGCAAGGGCGAGAACGGCAAGCGCGTGATCTCCGAGAAGACGTCGCGCCAGATGCGCGACCTGCTGCGCCTGACCGTGACCGAGGGCACCGGCAAGGCGGCCGAGGTGCCGGGTTACGAGGTCGGCGGCAAGACCGGGACGGCCGAGAAGCCGGGCAAGCACGGCTACCGCGAGAAGGCGCTGATCAGCTCGTTCGTCGGCGCGTTCCCGATGCGCGATCCCAGGTACGTCGTGGTGTTCTCGATCGACGAGCCGAAAGGCACCAAGGACACCGGCGGCTACGCCACCGGCGGCGTGGTCGCGGCGCCGTCGGTCAAGGCGATCATCACGCACATGACGACGCTGTACGGCATCGCGCCGGTCGATCCGGCGGCGGTGGCCAAGGCATTGGCGCAAGCGCCCGCGCCGGCGTCGCCGCAGGCGCCGGCCCAGAGCGCGCCCGTCGTCGCCACCGCGCCGGCCGGGCCGCGCGTCGCCGCGGCGACGCCGACCATCGGCCAGCTGGTCGAGGCCGCCACCTCGGGGGAGCGCTGACATGCGCCTGTCCGAGCTGGTCGGTCTCTCGGCGCCGCGCGGCGCGGCATCGCCGCCGCTGGCGTCAGATCCCGAGATCGCCGGCATCACCGCCGATTCGCGTGCCGTGCGGCCGGGCTGGCTGTTCACGGCGCTGCCGGGCGGACGCGTCGACGGGGCGCGCTTCGCGGCGCAAGCCGCCGCGTCGGGCGCGGTCGCGGTGCTGGCGTCGACGACCGCTACGCTCGACGGCGTGCCCGCCGGTGTCGCCGTCGTGCGCGACGCCGAGCCGCGCCGGCGGCTGGCGCGCATGGCGGCGGTGTTCGCCGGCGCGCAGCCCGAGGTCGTCGTCGCCGTCACCGGCACCAGCGGCAAGACCTCGACGGTGGAGTTCGCGCGTCAGATCTTCGAGGTCGCCGGCCTGCGCGCCGCCAGCCTCGGCACGCTCGGGGTCGTGTCGCCCGCGTTGGCCAGCCCGCCCGGCCTGACGACGCCCGATCCGGTGGCGTTGCACCAGACCTTGGCGGCGCTGGCGCGTGCCGGCGTGTCGCGCGCCGCCGTCGAGGCGTCGAGCCACGGGCTCGACCAGTTCCGGCTCGACGGCATCCGCTTCACGGCGGCGGCTTTCACCAACCTGTCGCGCGACCATCTCGACTACCATCCCGACATGGCGGCCTACCTGGCCGCCAAGGCGCGGTTGTTCTCCGAGCTGCTGCCGGAGGGTGCGACCGCGGTGCTCAACGCCGATTCGCCGGAGACCGCGGCGCTGCTCGAGATTTGCCGACGGCGCGGCCTGCCGGTGTGGCGCTACGGCGCGGCGGGCGACGCGCTGCGTCTGCGCGCATCGCGGCCGCGTGGCGCCGGACAGGTCCTCGACGTCGAGATCTTCGGCCGGCGGCACGAGGTCGACCTGCCGTTGATCGGCGCGTTCATGGCCGGCAACGCGCTGGCGGCGCTCGGTCTGGCGGTCGCCGGCGGTGTCACGGCCGACGTGGCGACGGCGGCGCTGTCGCGCCTGACCGGCGCGCCCGGCCGGCTCGAGCGCGTGGCGACGCATCCGCTCGGCGCGGCGGTGCTGGTCGACTACGCCCACAAGCCGGACGCGCTGGAGAAGATGCTGGAGGCGCTGCGCCCGCACGTGCGCGGCCGGCTGATCGTGGTGTTCGGCTGCGGCGGCGACCGCGACGCCGGCAAGCGGCCGATCATGGGCGCGATCGCCGCGCGCCTGGCCGACGCCGCCTTCGTCACCGACGACAACCCGCGCGGCGAGGACGCCGCGGCGATCCGGGCCGCGATCATGGCCGGCGTGCCGGTGGGCGCCGCGCATGTCGTCGACATCGCCCAGGGCCGCCGCGCCGCGATCGCCGCCGGCCTCGAGGCGGCGCGCTCGGCCGACGACGTCGTGGTCGTCGCCGGCAAGGGCCACGAGCGCGGCCAGACCATCGGTGGCGTCACGCTGCCGTTCGACGACGCCGCGGTCGCGCGCGAACTGGCGTCCGGCGCGCGCGGAGCCGCCGCATGACCGCGATGCCGCCGCGCCCGCCGTTGTGGACCGCGCGCGACGCGATCGCCGCCTCGGGCGCGCGCGCGGTCGGCGCCGCCGGCTGGGAGGCGGCGGGGGTCTCGATCGATTCGCGCACGCTGCGTCCGGGGGACCTGTTCGTCGCGATCCGGGGCGAGAGCATGGACGGCCACGCCTTCGTGGGTCGCGCCTTCGCGGCCGGCGCCGCCGCCGCGCTGGTCGCGGCGTCGCAGGCCGAGGCTCTGGACGCGACCGGCCCGCTGCTGGTCGCCGACGACACGCTGGCGGCGCTGGTCGGTTTGGGCCGCGCGGCCCGCGCGCGCGCGACGGCGCGGATCGTCGCCGTCACCGGCAGCGTCGGCAAGACCAGCACGAAGGACGCGCTGCGACACGTCCTGTCGGCGCAGGCCCCCACCCACGGCGCCGACGCCAGCCACAACAACCATATCGGCGTGCCGCTCACGTTGGCGCGGCTGCCGCCATCGACGCGCTACGCGGTGTGCGAGATCGGCACCAATCATCCCGGCGAGATCGAGCCCCTGGCGCGCATGACGGCGGCCCATGTCGGGGTGATCACGACCATCGCCGGCGTCCATCTCGAGCATTTCGGCACCGAGGCGGCGATCGCGGAGGAGAAGGCGCGGATCTTCGCCGGCATGGCCGGCGGCACCGCCGTGCTGCCGCGCGACAATCCACACTTCGGGACGCTGGCGGCGCGGGCCCGCGCCGAGGGCGTCGCCCGGGTGGTGGGCTTCGGCCGCCACGCCGACGCCGAATTCCGGCTGCTGGATTGCGCGCTGGACGCGGCCGGTAGCGACGTTCGGTCGCTGGTGGACGGCCGCGAACTCCGCTATCGCGTCGGCGCCCCCGGCGCCCACTGGGCGATGAACGCGCAGGCGGTGCTGGCGGCGGTCGCGGCGCTGGGCGCCGATCCGGTGGCGGCGGCCGCGGCGCTGGAATCGGTCAGCGCGCCCGCCGGCCGCGGCGCGCGCCGGCGGGTGGCGTTCGGCGGCGGCGAGATCGAGCTGGTCGACGAGAGCTACAACGCCAGCCCGGTCGCGGTCCGCGCCATGCTGGCGGTGCTGGCGACGACGACGCCGGGGCCGGGCGGCCGCCGGCTGCTGGTGCTGGGCGACATGCTCGAGCTCGGCGCCGACGCCGAGGCGCTGCATGTCGGGCTGGCGCCGGACATCGCGGCGGCCGGGGTCGACGCGGTGTTCACCGCCGGCCCCAACATGGCGGCGCTGTCGCGGGCGCTGCCCGCCGGCCTGCGGGCAGCGCACGCGCCCGACTCGGCGCGAATCGCGCAGCGCGTCGTCGAGGCGCTGCGTCCGGGCGACGTCGTGGCGGTCAAGGGATCGCTGGGGTCGCGGATGAAGGTCGTGGTCGACGCGATACTGGCGCTGGGCGGAACGGCGCCGCGCGCGACGGGGAGAGTCTGAGTTGCTGTTCCATCTGCTGGCGCCGCTGGCCGACCAGTTCAGTCCGCTGAACCTGTTCCGGTACATCACGTTCCGGTCGGGCGGCGCCTTCATCACCGCGCTGCTGCTGGCCTTCATGTTCGGCGGCCGCCTGATCGACTGGCTGCGCAGCAAGCAGGGCAAGGGCCAGCCGATCCGCGAGGACGGGCCCGAAGCGCACCTGCTGACCAAGAAGGGCACGCCGACGATGGGCGGGTTCCTGATCCTGATCGCGCTGGTGGTCGGCACGCTGCTGTGGGCCGACCTGCGCAACCGCTACGTCTGGATCGTGCTGCTGGTCACGCTCGGCTTCGGCGGCATCGGCTTCCTCGACGACTACCTCAAGGTCAGCAAGCGCAACCCGAAGGGCATGTCGGGGCGGCTGAAGCTGCTGGTCGCGGTCGCCATCGCGATGGCGGCGGCGGCGCTGATCGCCGACGCCTCGCCGGCGGCGCTGCGCCACCAGGTGGCGCTGCCGTTCTTCAAGAGCCTGCTGGTGCCGCTGGGCGCGATCGGGTTCCTCGCCTTCGCCGCGCTGGTGATCGTCGGCGCCTCGAACGCCGTCAACCTCACCGACGGCCTCGACGGGCTGGCGATCGTGCCGGTGATCATCGCCACGGCGGTGTTCGGGATCATCAGCTACATCGTCGGCAACTCGGTCTACACGACCTACCTGCAGCTCCACGCCATCCCCGGCTCGGGCGAGCTGATCGTGCTGTGCGCGGCGCTGATCGGCGGCGGACTCGGCTTCCTGTGGTTCAACGCGCCGCCGGCCATGGTGTTCATGGGCGACACCGGCTCGCTGGCCATGGGCGGCGCGCTGGGCGCCATCGCCGTCATCATCAAGCACGAGGTGGTGCTCGCCATCGTCGGCGGCCTGTTCGTGCTGG
The DNA here is from genome assembly GCA_016699855.1 of Rhodospirillales bacterium. NCBI lineage: Bacteria > Pseudomonadati > Pseudomonadota > Alphaproteobacteria > Rhodospirillales > Rhodospirillales bacterium. The sequence continues at coordinate 1,201,693 of CP064988.1, read as the reverse complement.
AGACGGTGTCGGTGATCGTCCAGGTGCTGTCGTTCAAGCTCACGGGCAGGCGCGTGTTCCGCATGGCGCCGCTGCACCACCACTTCGAGAAGAAGGGCTGGGCCGAGCCGACCATCGTCATCCGCTTCTGGATCATCGCCACGGTGCTCGCGCTGGTCGGCCTCTCCACGCTGAAGCTGAGGTGAGGCGGCGATGATCGACCTCTCGTCGCTCCGCGGTTCGCGCTTCGCCGTGCTCGGGCTCGCCCGCAGCGGTCTGGCGGCGGCGCGCGCGCTGAAGGCGGCCGACGTCGATTTCGCGGTCTGGGACGACGACGCGGGCAAGCGCGCGCAGGCGCAGAGCCACGGCTACAGGCTGGCGGATCCGGCGTCGGTCGACTGGAACCGCTGGGACGCGCTGGTGATCAGCCCGGGCATCCCGCACACCTTCCCCGCGCCGCATCCCGCCGCCGCCGCCGCGCGCGCCGCCGGCCGGCCGGTGATCGGCGACATGGAGCTGCTGGCCCGCACGCGGCCGAAAGCGCGCTTCGTCGGGATCACCGGCACCAACGGCAAATCGACCACGACGGCGCTGATCGGCCACATCCTCAAGACAGCGGGAATCGACCGCGAGGTCGGCGGCAACCTCGGCCCCGCGGCGCTCGATTCGCGCCCGCTCGGCGCCGACGGCGTCTACGTGCTGGAGATGTCGTCCTTCCAGCTCGAGCTGGTGCCGTCGCTGCGCTTCGACGTCGCCGTCTGGATCAACCTCACGCCCGACCATATCGACCGCCACGGCGATCTGGCGGGCTACGTCGCCGCCAAGCGCCACGTGTTCGACAACCAGCGCCCCGGCGACACCGCCGTGGTCGGCGTCGACGACGCCGAATCCGCCGCCGTCGCGCGATCGCTGCGCACCGCCGGGCGCGCCGTCGTGCCGGTCGCGGTCGGACGCGCCGTCGACGGCGGCGTCCATGTCGTCGACGGAAGACTGCGCGACGCGCGCGACGGGGCGGAGATCGACCTCGCGACGGTCAAGACGCTGCCCGGCGCGCACAACGGCCAGAACGCCGCCTGCGCCTACGCCGCCTGCCGCGCGCTCGGCCTCGCGCCGGACGCGATCGGCCGCGGCATCGCCACCTACCCCGGGCTCGCGCACCGGCAGGAGCGCGTCGCGGTGGTCGACGGCGTCGTCTACGTCAACGACAGCAAGGCCACCAACGCCGACGCCGCCGAGAAGGCGCTGGCGGCCTATCCGACCATCTACTGGATCGTCGGCGGCACGCCGAAGGCCGAGGGCATCGCGCCACTGGCGCCGCTGTTCGACCGCGTCGTGCACGCCTTCCTCGTCGGCAAGTCGAGCGACGCGTTCGCCGCGACGCTCGGCGCCGCGGTGCCGCACACCCGCAGCGGCGACCTCGCGACCGCGCTCGCGCAGGCGCACGCCATGGCGGGCCGCGACCGCCGGCCGGGCGCCGTCGTGCTGCTGTCGCCGGCCTGCGCCTCCTACGACCAGTGGCCCAGCTTCGAGGCCGCGGCGACGCGTTCCGCGCCATGGCGCGGGCTGCCCGGCGCGGTGGTCGAGACGGGGGGCGCCGCATGATCGTCGTTCCGCGCAACGACACGTCGGTCGTCGGCAGGTGGTGGTGGACGGTCGATCGCTGGTCGCTCGGCGCCGTGCTTCTGATCATGGGCGCCGGCGTCATGCTGACGATGGCGGCATCGCCGCCGGCGGCCGAGCGCATCGGCGCCGATTCGTTCCATTTCGTGCGCCGCCAGCTCGTGTTCCTGCCGGTCGCGCTGGTCGTGATGCTGGGCGTCTCGCTGGCGCCGCCGCGCTACGTGCGCCGGCTGGCGCTGCTGGTGTTCGCCGGCGGCCTCGTTGCGCTGGCGGCGACCTTCGTGATCGGGGCGGAGATCAAGGGCGCGCGTCGCTGGATCTCCGTGCCGGGCTTCGGTTCGGTGCAGCCCTCGGAGTTCGTCAAGCCGAGCCTCGCGGTGATCTCGGCCTGGCTGTTCGCGCAGCGCAAGCTCAATCCCAGGTTCCCCGGCTACACCCTGTCGACCGGCCTGTTCCTGCTGACGATGGCGCTGCTGCTGATGCAGCCCGACCTCGGCATGTCGGTGGTCGTGGCGGCGGTCTGGGCGGCCCAGTTCGTGCTGGCCGGCCTGTCGGCGTGGCTGGTCGCGATCGGCGTCTTGGTCGCCGGCGTCGGGCTGGTCGCGGCCTATTTCATGTTCGGCCACGTGCAGAGCCGGATCGACCGGTTCTTCAACCCAGAGGCGGGCGACAACTTCCAGGTCAACACCGCGCTCGACGCGTTCATGAACGGCAGGCTGTTCGGCCGCGGCCCGGGCGAGGGCACGGTCAAGGCGCAGCTTCCCGACGCGCACACCGACTTCGTGATGGCGGTCGCGGGCGAGGAGTTCGGCCTGATCGCCTGCCTCATGGTGCTGGCGCTGTTCGCCTTCGTGACGCTGCGCTCGATGTCCCGCGTCGCCACCGAGACCAGCCTGTTCATCATGCTCGCCGGCGCCGGGCTGACCATCCAGTTCGGCCTGCAGGCCTTCATCAACATGGCCTCGACGGTGCAGCTCATGCCGGCCAAGGGCATGACGCTGCCGTTCATCTCCTATGGCGGCTCGTCGGCGATCGCGATGGCGCTGTCGGTCGGCATGCTGCTGGCGCTGACGCGCGAGCGCGTCGGGCTGGGGGAGGCGTCGTGACCGGCGCGTCCAACCGACCCGTGGTCCTCGCCGCCGGCGGCACCGGCGGCCATGTGTTCCCGGCCGAGGCGCTGGCGGGCGAGCTGGCGGCGCGCGGCGTGCCGATCGCGCTGGTCACCGACGACCGCGGCCGGCAGTGGAAAGGCGCCTTGGCGGAGCATCCCGTCCACAGCGTGAGGTCGGGCAGCCCCGGCGCCGGCGGCATCGCGAACCGGATCGCCAACGTGGCGGCGCTGGGCGTCGGCTGCGTCCAGGCCTACGCGCTGCTGGGCCGGCTCGCGCCGGCGCTGGTGGTCGGCTTCGGCGGCTACGCCTCGGTGCCGCCGCTGCTTGCGGCGCGCGCGCGGGGCATCGCGACGCTGGTGCACGAGCAGAACGCCGTGTTCGGCCGCGCCAACCGCCTCGTGGCCGGCGCGCGCACGACCATCGCCACCGCCTTCGCCGAGGTCCGCCATCTCGACGCCGCCGATCCGCGCGTGCGCCTTGTCGGCAACCCCGTGCGCGACGCCGTGCGCGCCGTGCGCGACATCCCCTACGCGCCGCCGGGCGGGGACGCGCTCATCCGCATGGTGGTGATCGGCGGCAGCCAGGGCGCGGCATCGTTCGGGAAGGTGATCCCCGAGGCGGTCGTGGCGCTGCCCGAGGCGGTCCGCCGCCGGCTGCGGTTGGCGCAGCAATGCCGCGCCGACGATCTCGAGCGCGTGACGGCGTTCTACGCGGCCAACGGCGTCGACGCCGAATGCCGCGCGTTCTTTCCCGATTTCCCGGCCCGTCTTGCCGGGGCCCACCTCGTCGTCGCGAGGGCGGGTGCGTCGACGGTGGCCGAGCTCTCAACTTCCGGGCGGCCATCGATCCTCGTCCCCTTCCCCCACGCAACCGAGGATCATCAGCGCGCGAACGCCCGCGCGGTCGACGAGGTGGGCGCTTCCATCCTGCTGCCTCACGAGGCGTTCACCGCCGACGCGCTGCGCGACCGTCTGGAGGCGCTGTTCGGCGATCCGGCGCGCCTCGCCGCCATGGCGGCGGCGGCGCGCGGCGCCGGCCGGCCGGACGCGGCGCGCTTGCTCGCCGACCTCGTCGTCGCGACCATGGGGGCGGCCGCCGGGAACGGCGCCGCCGCCCCGCAACCGCCCGTCCAAGGAGCCGCCGCATGAGGGCGCTACCGCTGAGCATCGGCACCATCCACTTCGTCGGCATCGGCGGCATCGGCATGTCCGGCATCGCCGAGGTGCTGCACAATCTCGGCTACAAGGTGCAGGGCAGCGACATCGCCGACAGCCCCAACTGCAAGCGCCTGGCGTCGCTCGGCATCAAGGTGGCGATCGGCCACCGCGCCGAGAACGTCGGCGGCGCGCAGGTCGTGGTCGTGTCGTCGGCCGTGAAGAAGGACAATCCCGAGGTGCTGGCGGCGCGCGCGCGGCTGGTGCCGGTGGTGCGCCGCGCCGAGATGCTGGGCGAGCTGATGCGGCTGAAATGGTCGATCGCGGTCGGCGGCACGCACGGCAAGACGACGACCACGTCGATGGTGGCCGCGCTGCTCGACGCCGCGCAGTTCGACCCCACGGTCATCAACGGCGGCATCATCAACGCCTACGGCACCAACGCCAGGCTCGGCCGCGGCGAGTGGATGGTGGTCGAGGCCGACGAGTCCGACGGCACCTTCGTCAAGCTGCCGGCGACGATCGCCGTCGTCACCAACATCGATCCCGAGCATCTCGACCACTACGGCGACTTCGACGCGCTGCGCGCCGCCTTCGTCACCTTCGTCGAGAACATCCCGTTCTACGGTTTCGCGGTGCTGTGCATCGACCATCCCGCCGTGCAGCAGATGATCCCGCGCCTGTCGGACCGCAAGATCGTCACCTACGGCGTCCGCGCCAAGGCCGACGTGCGCGCGATCAACCTGCGTCCTGACGCCGGAGGGCGCCGACTTCGACGTGGCCTGGTCGCGACCGCGTGGCCAGCGGCGCGCACGATCCAGCGGCCTGCGCCTGCCGATGCTGGGCCACCACAACGTCAGAACGCGCTGGCGGCCATCGCCGTGGCCACCGAGATGGGCGTCGACGACGAGGTGATACGGCGCGCGCTGGCGAATTTCTCGGGTGTGAAACGGCGGTTCACCCGCACCGGCGAGGCGCACGGCATCACGGTGATCGACGACTACGGCCACCATCCCGTCGAGATCGCCGCCGTGCTCAAGGCGGCGCGCCAGCCAGGTGGCAGGGCGCGCGTCATCGCGGTGGTGCAGCCGCACCGCTACACGCGCCTCTCCAGCCTGTTCGAGGAGTTCTGTTCCTGCTTCAACGACGCCGACACGGTGATCGTGGCCGACGTCTATGCCGCCGGCGAGAAGCCGATCGAGGGCGTCACCGGGATGCCCTGGTCGAGGGCTGCGCGCCCGGCCATCCGCAGCGTGGTGGCGCTGCGAACCCGGCCGCGCTGCCGGCGCTGGGCGGACGATCGCGCGGCCGGGCGACCTCGTGGTCTGCCTGGGCGCCGGCAACATCACGACGTGGGCATGCGCTCCCCTGGACGCAGGGCGCGCCGAGCCGTCGACGCGCGCGGCGCCGGCGACGCGGGCGGGATGGCGGCATGCAGCCCGGCGCGACAGCGGCCATGGCGACGGCTGCCGCCGGTGCGCGGCCGGCTGACCGCCCATGCGCCGCTGGCGTCCGTCACCTGGTTCCGGGTCGGCGGCAGGGCGGAGGCGCTGTTCCGCCCCGCCGACGCCGACGATCTCGCGCAGTTCCTCGCCGCCCTGCCGGACGACGTGCCGGTCACCGTGATCGGCGTCGCGTCGAACCTGCTGGTGCGCGACGGCGGCGTACCGGGGGTGGTGATCCGGCTCGGCCGCGGCTTCGCGGAGATCGCGGTGGACGGCACGACGGTCACCGCCGGTGCCGCCGCCCTCGACGTCAACGTCGCGCTGACGGCGCGCGATGCCGGGCTGGGCGGGCTGGAGTTCCTGCGGCGTGCCCGGCACGATCGGCGGCGCGTTGCGGATGAACGCCGGCGCCTATGGCGGCGAGATGCGCGACGTGGTGCGCTCCGCCGTGGCGCTGGACCGGCGCGGCGGGCGCCACGCGCTCGCGCCCGCCGACCTGGGCTTCACCTACCGCCATTGCGCCGTGCCGGAGGACTGGATCTTCGTCGAGGCGACGCTGCGCGCGGCGCCCGGCGACGCCGCGGCGATCGGCGCCCGCATCGAGGAGATCGACCGCGCGCGCGGCGAGAGCCAGCCGCGCAGCCGCACCGGCGGATCGACCTTCACCAACCCGCCCGGCCACAAGGCGTGGGAGCTGATCGACCGCGCCGGCTGCCGCGGTCTGCGCATCGGCGGCGCGCAGGTGTCGGAGAAGCACTGCAACTTCCTGATCAACACCGGCGAGGCCACGGCGCGCCGACATCGAGGCGCTGGGCGAGGAGGTGCGCCGCCGCGTGCTGGCCGACAGCGGCGTGGCGCTGCGGTGGGAGATCCGGCGGATCGGCGCGCCGCGTCCCGGCGACGCCCCGATCGCCGCGGGAGCGCCGTCGTGAGCAAGCGGGTGGCGCTCCTGAAAGGCGGCTGGTCGCCCGAGCGCGAGGTCTCGCTGGCCAGCGGCGCGGCCTGCGCCGACGCGCTGCGCGAGGCCGGCTACGACGTGGTCGAGATCGACGTGACGCGCGATCTGCGGGCGCTCGTCGACGCGCTGCGGCCGCTGGCCGGCGGCGGTCCGGACGTCGTCTTCAACGCCCTGCACGGGCGCTGGGGCGAGGACGGCTGCATCCAGGGCGTGCTGGAGATCCTCGCGATCCCCTACACGCATTCCGGCGTGCTCGCCTCGTCGCTGGCGATGGACAAGGAGATGTCGCGCAAGGTCTACGCCTCGATCGGCCTGCGCTGCGCCGAGGGCATGGTGATCGAGCGGCGCGCGCTTCTTGCGGGCGATCCGATGCCCCGGCCCTACGTCGTCAAGCCGGTCGACCAGGGCTCCAGCATCGGCGTCCACATCGTCGGCGCCGGCGACAATCTGGCGGCGGTCGAATCGGCGGAGGCGCGGTTCGGCGACCGCGTGCTGGTCGAGCGCTTCGTGCCGGGCCGCGAGCTCACCGTGGCGGTGCTCGGCGACAGGTCCATCGCCGTCACCGAGCTGCGACCCAAGGTCAAGTTCTACGACTACGAGGCCAAGTACACCGACGGCGTCACGGAGCACATCGTGCCGGCGCCGGTGCCGCGGCCGGTCTACGACGCGGCGATGGACTGGGCGCTGGCGGCGCACCGCGCGCTGGGCTGCGAAGGCTTGACGCGCTCCGACTTCCGGTGGGACGATTCGCGACCCGGAACCGAGGGGCTCCACATCCTGGAGACCAACACCCAGCCCGGCATGACGCCGCTGTCGTTGGCGCCCGAGCAGGCCGGCTGGGCCGGCATGTCGTTTCCCGAGCTGATGTCGTGGATGGTGGAGCGCGCGCGATGCCCGTCGTGACGTCGCCCCACGGCAAGGACATCGACGTCCGCCCCCGGCGCGGCGGCGCGCGGCGGGCCGGCTCGACGCGTCCCGGCGCGCCGCGTCCGGCCGCGAGCCGGAAGAAGCAGGCGTCGGGCCTCCGTCGTTGGCTGGCGTGGCGCGGCGCCGTGGTCTTGGGGCTCTCGATCGCGGTCCTCGGCGCCGGCGGCATCGCGGGCTACGCCGTGTGGAAGAGCGGCGCCATCGACGAGGCCCGCGCCCGGATCGACGGTTGGCGCGAGCGCGTCGCCGCCTTCGCGCCGTTCCCGCTGGAGGACGTCAGCGTCGACGGCCGCAAGCACGTCAGCCAGGAGGCGATCCTCAAGGCGCTCGACGTCCGCCGCGGACAGTCGCTGCTGACGGTCGATCTGCAGGGCGCGCGCGACCGGCTGGAGCGCATCGAGTGGGTGGAGCACGCCGCGGTGGAGCGGCGCTGGCCCGATTCGATCCACGTCGCGCTGCGCGAGCGCTCGGCCGTCGCGCTGTGGCAGACGGTCGTGGCCCGCGCCGACGGCTCGCGTGCGCTGGAATACGTGCTGATCGACCGCTTCGGACGCCGCGTGCGCGCCGTCGATCCGGCCGAGTCGCAGGTGCGGCTGCTGCTGGCCGGCGACGGCGCGCCCGAGCATCTCGGCGAGCTGCTGCTGCTGCTGCAGGACGCCAAGCCGGTGCGCGACCGGCTGCGCTCGGCGGTGTACGTCGGCGGGCGGCGCTGGAACCTGATCCTCGACGGCGGCATCACGCTCAAGCTGCCGGCCGACGACGCCGGCGCGGCGCTGGCGCGGGTGGTGGCGCTGGACGCCTCCGACCGCCTGCTGTCGCGCGAGGTCTCGGTGGTCGACGTGCGGCTGCCCGACCTGCTGGTGCTGCGCCCGTCCGGCGCGCCCGATCCCATCCAGTCGGTCGGCGCCCGTGCGCCGGCCCGTCCCGAACCGCAACCGGCGCCCGGCACGGCGCCGGGCGCGAGACCGCCGGCGGCCGCGCGTCCGCCGGCCACCGGCCCCAACGACAACCTCCGCGGCAAGACCGGCGCCCCCCCGGCCGGCCAGCGGATCTGAGTGGAGTGCGTACCGTGGTCAAGGCAAGGAACGGAATCGTCGCGGCCCTCGACATCGGCACCAGCAAGGTCGTGTGCTTCGTGGCCCGGGTCGACGGGTCGGGGCTGCGGGTGATCGGCATCGGCCACCACCCGTCGACCGGCGTGCGGTCGGGCAACATCGTCGACATGGAGGCCGCCACGCGGGCGATCTCCTCGGCCGTCGGCGCCGCCGAGGAGATGTGCGGCGAGACCGTGCGCGAGGTCATCGTCGGGGTCGGCGGCGGCCAGCCGGCCTCGCACAGCCAGGCGCTCGAGACCCAGGTCGGGCACCACGAGATCGGCGAGCGCGACGTGCGCCGGCTGCTGTCGCAGGCCCATCTGCCGGCCGAGACCGCCGACCGCGACCTTATCCACACGCTGCCGGTCGGCTACGCCGTCGACGGCAGCCCGGTGGTCGAGCCGCGCGGCATGTACGGCGAGCGGCTGGGCGTCGACATCCATCTCGTCACGGCCGCCTCGGGCGCCATGCGCAACCTCTCGATGTGCGTCAAGCGCGCCCATCTCGACCTCGCCGACCGCGTCGCGGCGCCCTACGCCGGCGGCCTGTCGGCGCTGGTCGCCGACGAGCGCAACCTCGGCTCGACGCTGATCGACATGGGCGGCGGCACCACGTCGATCGCCGTGTTCTACGAGGGCCACCTCGTGCACGTCGATTCGATCCCGATCGGCGGCGGCCACGTCACCAGCGACATCGCCCGCGGCCTGTCGACGCCGGTGGCCGACGCCGAGCGCATGAAGACGCTGATCGGACGCGCCAAGGCGCGGCCCAACGACGAGTACGACATCATCGACGTGCCGCTGATCGGCGAGCACGAGCGCACCACGCCGAACCACGTGCCGCGCAGCATCCTCGTCGGCATCATCCGGCCGCGCATCGAGGAGACCTTCGAGCTGGTGCGCAGCCGGCTGGAGGCCAGCGGCGTCGACCGGCTGGCCGGCGGCCGCGCCGTGCTGGTCGGCGGCGCCAGCCAGATGGACGGCGTCTCGGAGGTCGCGGCCGACATCCTCAACAAGAAGGTGAGGCTGGGCGGTCCGCTCAAGGTCGCGGGCCTGGCCGACTCGACGGCCGGGCCCGGCTTCGCGACCTGCGCCGGCCTGTTGATGTACGCGGCCCGCCAGGCGCAGGCGACGACGCAATCCACCGCCGACGCCGCGGATTCCCACACGGCGGGGCGTTTCGGGCGAATTGGCAGTTGGATCAGGGAGAATTTTTAGTCTAGAATCTGCGACGGGGCTGGCAATCCCCCAAGCCGTACAAAACAAAAAGCGGGCGTCGTCGAAGATCCTTCCCAAAACAACGGGATCGCGGCGGCTCCAAACGCGGATAACCCCCTCGTCTACGTGTGGAGATGCCAATGACGATAAACCTGTCGCTCCCCCAGAAGGAGTCCGACCTGAAACCGCGCATCACCGTGATCGGTGTCGGCGGCGCGGGCGGAAACGCCGTGAACAACATGATCAGCTCGTCGCTCGAGGGCGTCGAGTTCGTGGTCGCCAACACCGACGCGCAGGCGCTGGGCCAGTCGCTGGCCGACCGCCGCATCCAGCTCGGAATCAGCATCACCCAGGGCCTCGGCGCCGGCGCCCGGCCGGCCGTGGGCAAGCAGGCCGCCGAGGAGGCGCTGCCCGAGATCATGCAGGCCCTCGAGGGCTCGAACATGGTGTTCGTCACCGCCGGCATGGGCGGCGGCACCGGCACCGGCGCCGCGCCGGTGATCGCGCAGGCCGCGCGCGACCAGGGCATCCTGACCGTCGGCGTCGTGACCAAGCCGTTCCATTTCGAGGGCCGCCGCCGCATGGTGATGGCCGACGACGGCATCAGCGAGCTCGAGAAGTACGTCGACACGCTGATCATCATTCCCAACCAGAACCTGTTCAAGATCGCCAACGAGAAGACGACCTTCGCCGACGCCTTCAAGATGGCCGACGACGTGCTCTACTCCGGCGTGCGCGGCGTCACCGACCTGATGGTGATGCCCGGCCTGATCAACCTCGACTTCGCCGACATCCGCACCGTCATGGGCGAGATGGGCAAGGCGATGATGGGCACCGGCGAGGCCGAGGGCTCGGACCGCGCCAAGTCGGCGGCCGAGGCCGCGATCTCCAACCCGCTGCTCGAGGACGCCTCGATGAAGGGCGCCAAGGGCGTCCTGATCAACATCACCGGCGGCCTCGACATGACGCTGCTGGAGGTCGACGAGGCCGCCAACCGCATCCGCGAGGAGGTCGATCCCGAGGCCAACATCATCTTCGGCTCGACCTTCGACGCCGCGATGGACGGCCGCATGCGCGTGTCGGTGGTCGCCACCGGCATCTCGGCGGCGGTGATGCACCAGCCCGCGCCGACCTACCTCAGCATCGACAAGCCGGGCCAGACCGGCCAGCCACACCTGAACAAGGTGGCCCCGGCGGTGCCGCTGCGCACGGCGCCGGCGACCCCGTACACGATGCCGTCGATGGCGTCCGCCCCGGTGGCGATGCCCGCGCCCGCGCCCGCGCCGGTGGCGGTTCCCGCCCCGGCGCCGGTGATGGCCGCGCCCGAGCCCGTGATCGCCGTCGCGGAGCCGCCGCCGGTCGTCGCGGCGCCGCCCGCGCCCGAGCCCGCGCCGATAGTGGCCGAGGCGCCCGCGCCGGCGATCGCCGAACTGCCGCTGGCGCAACCCGCGCCCGCGCCCGCGCCGGTGGCCGCGCCGCCCGCCGTCATGCCGGCGGCCGCCTTGACCTCGACGGGATCGCACGATTGGCGCGTCTCGCAGCGTCCGGGGGCCGCCCGTCCGGCCGCCGCGAAGTCCGACGCCCAGCGTCCGAACAGCCTGTTCCAGCGCATGACCGGTCTGATCGGCGGCGGTCGTCCGGCGCCCGCGCCGCAGCCCGAGCCGCCGCGCGCGGCCGAGCCGACGCCGCTGCGCGCCGTCGCCGGCGCGCCGGCCCAGCCGAAGATCGCCGGGCTGGAGCCGGCGGAGCGTGTGAAAGCCTCGCGCGAGGAGGATGATCTCCAGATCCCGGCCTTCCTGCGGCGGCAGGCCAACTGACACGGCCCGGCGGGCCCGTCCCGCCGGTCGATTGCCATCAACCGGTATCCACACCGACGACTTCCGGGGGCCTCGCGGCCCCCGTTTTTCGTCCGGACCCGCCGGCCGCGGCGGTTCCGGCGCGCTTTCCCCGCGTGATATAACCAGCTACATCGTCGCCCCGATCCTTCGGCGGAGCCCGCCCATGACGTCGCGTTCGACCCTGTCGTTCCTGCCCCGGACCCTGGGCGCCTGCGCCCTCGCGGTCGCGGCGGCGCTCGCGCTGTCGGCGTGCGGGATCTTCGGCAAGGAGGACGAGAACACCACGTATGTCGAGCAGCCCGTCGACCGCCTCTACAACACCGCGCTCGACGCCCTCGGCGAGGGCGACTACAAGGCCGCCGCCAAGGCCTTTGAGGAGGTCGACCGCCAGCACCCCTATTCGGTGTGGGCGACCAAGGCGCAGATCCTCGCGGCGTTCTCGTACTACCAGGGCAACAAGTACGACGACGCGATCCTGGCGCTGGACCGCTTCATCCAGCTCCACCCCGGCCACCGCGACGTGACCTACGCCTACTACCTGAAATCGCTTTGCTACTACGAGCAGATCGCCGACGTAGGCCGCGATCAGCGCATCACCGAGCTGGCGCTCAACGCGCTGGCCGACGTCGTGAAGCGCTATCCCGACACGCCCTACGCGCGCGACGCGCGGCTGAAGGTCGACCTCGCCATCGACCATCTCGGCGGCAAGGAGATGGACGTGGGCCGCTTCTACCAGCGCCAGCGCCAGTATGTCGCCGCGATCAACCGCTACCGCCGGGTCCTGGAGAAGTACCAGACCACGACGCACACGCCGGAGGCGCTGCTGCGCCTGGTCGAGTGCTATCTGGCGCTGGGCGTGCGCCAGGAGGCGCAGATGGCCGCGGCGGTGCTCGGCCACAACTTCCCGGGCAGCGACTGGTACGCCGACGCCTACCTGCTGCTCGAGGGCGTCGATCTGCGTCCGGAACGTTCCGAGGGGTCGTGGCTGAACCGCATGTGGAAGTCGGTGTTCTGAGGACGCGGGCGCGTCGATGCTGCTCGGCCTCTCGATCCGCGATTTCGTCCTCATCGAGAAGCTCGATATCGGCTTTCCGCAGCCGGTCCGCGGCGGCGCCCGGGGTCTGGCGGCGCTGACCGGCGAGACCGGGGCCGGCAAGTCGATCCTGCTGGATGCGTTCAGCCTCGCGCTGGGCGGCCGTGTCGCGCCGGGCGTCGTCCGCGCCGGCGCCGCGCAGGCCACCGTCGCGGCCGAGTTCGCGCTGGCGCCGGACCATCCCGCCCACGCCATCCTCGCCGAGCAGGGCGTCGCGCCGGAGGGCGCCGCTCTCGTGCTGCGCCGGGTGGTCGGCGCCGATGGCCGCGGCCGGGCGTTCGTCAACGATCAGCCGGCCTCGGTGGCGCTGCTCAAGCGGCTGGGCGAGACGCTGGTCGAGATCCAAGGACAGTTCGAGCAGCACGGGCTGCTGGTGCCGGTGAACCACCGCGCCACGCTGGACGCCTTCGCGGGCCTGCGCAAGGAAGCGGCGGCGGTGGCCGCGGCGTGGGACGTGTGGCGCGCGGCCGAGGCGGCGCGGGCTGAGGCGGCGCTGGCGTTCGAGCAGGCGCAGCGCGAGGAGGAGTACCTGCGCCACGCCGTGGCCGAGCTGGTGAAGTTGGACCCCAGGGCCGACGACGAGGAGCGGCTCGCGGCCGAGCGCCAGCTCCTGCGCCATGGCGCGGCGGTCGGCGAAGCGGTGGCCGCGGCGCTGGACGAGCTCGAGCGCGACAAGGGCGCGTCGGCGGCGCTGCGCGCCGCGCACCGCGCCATCGAGCGCAACGCCACGCAGGCCGGCGGCCGGCTCGACGCGGCGCTGGCGGCGCTGGACCGCGCGCAATCCGAGACCGCCGAGGCGGCGGCCCAGCTCGAGCAGGCGCGCGACGCGCTGGACGGCGATCCGGCGCGTCTCGACGGCGTCGAGGAGCGGCTGTTCGCGCTGCGCGCGGCGGCCCGCAAGCACGGCGTGCCGGTCGCCGGCCTCGCCGGCCTGCGCGCGCGTCTGTCGGAGCAGCTCGCGGCGCTGGACGACGGCGACGCGCGGCAGCGCGAGCTCGCCGCCGCCGCGCGCAAGGCGCGCGAGGCGTTCACCGTCGCCGCCGAGACGCTGTCGGCCGGCCGCGGCAAGGGCGCGGTGAAGCTCGACAAGGCGGTGGGTGGCGAGCTGGCGCCGCTGAAGCTGGAGCGCGCCAAGTTCACGACCCGGATCGAGCGCCAGCTCGAGAAGGACTGGGGCGCGCACGGGATCGACCGCGTCGACTTCCTCGTGTCGACCAATCCCGGCGCGCCGCCGGCGTCGATCGGCCGGATCGCCTCGGGCGGCGAGCTGTCGCGCTTCATGCTGGCGCTCAAGGTGGCGCTGGCCAAGGTCGGCGACGCGCGCACGCTGGTGTTCGACGAGGTCGACAGCGGCATCGGTGGCGCGACGGCGGCGGCGGTCGGCGAGCGGTTGCGGCGCCTGGCGCGTGACCTGCAGGTGCTGGTGGTGACGCACTCGCCGCAGGTCGCGGCGCTGGCCGACCATCACTGGCTGATCCGCAAGACCGCGCGCAAGGACCGCGCCGCCACCGAGGTCGTGCCGCTCGACGACGCGGCGCGTCTGGAGGAGGTGGCGCGCATGCTGTCGGGCGCCAAGGTCACCGACGCGGCGCGGGCGGCGGCGACGCAGCTCCTGGCCGCGCGCGGCTGAGGCGGGGGAGGCGATGTCGCGGCAGGCGAAGGTCGTGGCCACGGTGCCGGTGGAGCGCCTGACGAGGCGTCAGGCCGACGCCGAGCTGGCGCGCCTCGCGCAGGAGGTGGCGCGCCACGACAAGCTCTACCATGGCGACGACCGGCCGGAGATCTCCGACGCCGAGTACGACGCGCTGCGGGTCCGGCTGCGCGACATCGAGGCGCGCTATCCCGAGCTGGTGCGGCTCGACAGCCCGTCGATGAAGGTCGGCGCCGCCGCGTCGCAGGGTTTCGCCAAGGTGCGCCACGCGCGCCCCATGCTGTCGCTCGACAACGCGTTCGACGACGCCGAGGTCGGCGAGTTCCTCGACCGCGTGCGCCGATTCCTCGAGCGCGAGGTGTCGCTGGCGCCGGAGGCCGAGATCGCGCTGACCTGCGAGCCCAAGATCGACGGCGTCTCGCTGTCGCTGCGCTACGAGGCCGGCGCCCTGACGACGGCCGCGACGCGCGGCGACGGCGCCGAGGGCGAGGACGTCACCGCCAACGTCCGCACCATCGCCGACGTCCCCGCGACGCTGCGCGGCGCCGCGCCCGCCGTGCTCGAGGTCCGCGGCGAGGTCTACATGGCGCGCGCCGACTTCATCGCGCTCAACGAGCGCCAGATGGCCGCGGGCGAGAAGCCGCTGGCCAATCCGCGCAACGGCGCGGCCGGATCGCTGCGCCAGCTCGACGCGTCGATCACCGCCGGTCGGCCGCTGTCGTTCTTCGCCTACGCGTGGGGCGAGGCCGAGCCGCGCGCGTGGGACACCCAGAGCGCGTTCCTGCACGCGCTGAAACGCTGGGGCTTCAAGGTCAATCCGGAGGCCAGGACCTGCCGCTCGCTCGAGGAGACGCTGGCCTTCTACCGCGACATCGGCGCGCGGCGCGCGGCGCTGCCCTACGACATCGACGGCGTCGTCTACAAGGTCGACCGCGTCGACTGGCAGGAGACGCTGGGCTTCGTCAGCCGCTCGCCGCGTTGGGCCATCGCGCATAAATTCCCCGCCGAGAAGGCGCGCACGACGCTCAAGGGGATCTCGATCCAGGTCGGCCGCACCGGCGCGCTGACGCCCGTGGCCGAGCTCGAGCCGGTCAACGTCGGCGGCGTGCTGGTGTCGCGCGCGACGCTGCACAACGCCGACGAGATCGCGCGGCTCGACGCGCGTCCCGGCGACACCGTCGTGATCCAGCGCGCCGGCGACGTCATCCCCCAGGTGCTGGAGGTCGTGCTCGACGCCCGTCCTGCCGGCGCGGCGCCGTTCGCGTTCCCGGAGCGCTGTCCATGCCCGCTGGCGACGCCGGTGAAGAGCGAGGAGGACGGCGTCGTGCGGCGCTGCTCCGGCGGGCTGGAATGCCCGTACCAGCAGGTCGAGCGGCTGCGCCATTTCGTGTCGCGCCAGGCCTTCGACATCGACGGGCTGGGCGGCGTCCATATCGAGAATTTCTGGCGCGATGGTCTGCTGAGGACACCGGCCGATATGTTCCGGCTCAAGGACCGCGAGCGCGAGATCGCGGCCCGCGAGGGCTGGGGCGACCAGTCCGTCGCCAGGCTGCTGGCGGCGGTCGAGGCGCGCCGCACGGTCGCGCTGGAACGCTTCATCAACGCGCTGGGTATCCCCAGCATCGGCGAGGCCACCGCCAAGGCGCTGGCGCGCGAGTACGCCGACGCCGAATCGTGGCTGGCCGCGATGCTGGCGGCGAGGGACGAGCGGCGCGCCAATCCCGCGCCGGTCAAGAAGGAGAAGGCCGCCGCCGAGATCGGCCCGGCGTTCGGGCGTCTGTGCAACGTCGTCGACATCGGCGTGACGACCGCGGACAAGGTCGCGGCGTTCTTTGGCGAGGGCCACAACGTCGAGATCGTGCGCGACCTGATGCGCGAGGTCGCGGTCGAGGCGGCGCGGGCGGCCGTGGCGCCGGTCGACTCGCCGTTCGCCGGCAGGACGATGGTGTTCACCGGCACCCTGACCACGATGACGCGCGACGCCGCCGAGGCGCGGGCCGAGGCGCTGGGCGCCAAGGTCGCCGGCTCGGTGTCCAAGAAGACGGATTTCGTCGTGGTCGGCGCCGACGCCGGCTCGAAGGCGAAGAAGGCCGCCGAGCTCGGCGTGCGCATCCTCTCCGAGGAGGAGTGGGTGGCGATGGGCGGGGCGCCGGCCTGACCGCCGTTGCGCCATCTCAATGCCGCCCCCGTCGCCGGCGCGGATCGTTCGACGCCGCGACGGGATGCGGGTAGGGTCGGCGCATGAGCCTCATCGATCGGATCTGGGAACGGCGGGCACGCCTCGCGGCGGCGCTCGCCTGCGGGCTGGGCGCGGTGGCGTGCGCGGCGCCTCCGCCTGGCGGCGGCGTGGTGGAGACGCGTGTGCTCGACGGCCGCGACAACTTCATCGATGCGCGCCTGGCGCGCTTCCACGAGGGCGTGCCGCGCGGCTATTTCGAGGAGATCGTCAACCGCGAGTTCCGCGAGCGCGGCGGCGCGCCGGGGATGATGGCCTATCTCCAGTCGCAGGGCTGCGCCCCGGTCAACGAGCAGCTCTGCGTCTACGTCCGGACCCTGCGCGAGACGCGCTACGCCGACGCGGCGCGCCAGCGCGTGGTCGCGGCGGCGGACTACCGCGTCTTCGTCCATTTCCACGTGCCGGTCGGCGCGCGCATCGATTGCCGGGACTGCGTCTCGGTCGACATCGAGGTCGGCGAGCGCGCGCCCGCGCCGGCGTCCTGACGACGGTGACGCCAAGCGTCGGACCCTTGCCCACGTCGGGGCGTCGGACGCGTCGCGGTACTGATCGGCGGGCGTCGGGAGCGACGGCGCCTACCCCGTCGCTTCCGACGCCGCGAGGGCTATTCCGGTCCACGGAGCTGAACGTAGGATCCGTCCGGGTTCCTGACGAAACGCGGTTCGAGGTGTCGTGATGGGCGCGCACTACAGCCAACTCGATATCGAGGAGCGGCGAGCGATCGCCCGCCTTCAGAAGGCCGGGCAGTCGATCCGCCAGATCGCGGCGGCGCTGGAGCGCTCGCCGTCGAGCGTGTCGCGGGAGCTGCGGCGCAACGGCGGCGTCAAGACCGGCTACAGGCCGGCCGACGCCCAGGAGCGCACGCGCGCTCGACGCTGGACCGGCACGCGCGCTGAACGCGAGGCGCGACGGCGCGCGGCCATCTGATCGGGATCGGGTCTACCGGGTCCGTCGCTCGACCGCCATGTGGACGGCCGTGCCGTCCGGGGTGGTGATCAGGCCGAGGCTTCTGAATCCGGCACGCTCGAACGCGCGCAGCGCCGGCTCGTTGTCCGGCGCGGGATCGCCCTGGACGCGGACGATGCCGGGGATGTCGAGCAGGTGCGTCGCCGCCAGCGCCAGACAGGCGCCGCCGTGGCCGCGCCGCAGCGCGTCGGTCTCGCCGATGAACAGATCGAGGCCGAAGGTCTCGCGCGGCAGGTCGTGGCCGCGCCAGAACGGATCGTCGCACGCGGCGTGGATCTGGAGGAATCCGACCGGCCGGCCGGCGCCGATGACGATGAACGGCGAGACGCCGGGCGCGTCCATGCCCGCCGCGATCGACGCCAGCGCGGTGTGCGGCGGTCCCCAGCGCTCCGCGACGTGCGGCCGCTCGAGCCAGCGCATCACCTGGCGCAGGTCGCCGAGCGACAGCGCGCGCAGCGCCACGCCGGGCATCTCCGGCCGCGCGATCCGGTGGTCGGCGAGCTTGCGCGGGACGGCCGACTGCGTCGAATCGCGGGACGCGCGGGCCATGGCGGAATCCGGCCGCGCCTCAGAGCGGCCGCGTCGCGCCGTCCAGCCAGGCGCGGGTCTCCGCGTCGACCAGCGGGCCGACCGTGTCGCGTACCCGGGCGTGGTAGGCGTCCAGCCAGTCGCGTTCGCGCTGGTCGAGCAGCGCCGGCTCGACGCAGTTCCGGTCGATCGGCGCCAGGGTGAGCGTCTCGAACTCGAGATAGGCGCGGTCGGCGCCGGCGATCTCGGCGGCGCGCACCGCGATCAGGTTCTCGATGCGGATGCCGTAGGCGCCGGTCTTGTAGTAGCCCGGCTCGTCGCTGACGATCATGCCGGGCCGCAGCGCCACGGCGTTGTGCAGCTTCGAGATGCGGTGCGGGCCCTCGTGGACGCTGAGATAGGCGCCGACGCCGTGGCCGGTGCCGTGGTCGTAGTCGAGCCCGGCCTGCCACAGGCTGTAGCGCGCCAGGGCGTCGAGCTGGCTGCCGGTGGTGCCGGCCGGGAACCGCGCCGTCGCCAGCGCGATGTGCCCCTTGAGCACGCGCGTGAAGCGGTCGCGCATCTCCGCGCTCGGCGTTCCGATCGCCACGGTGCGCGTGATGTCGGTGGTGCCGTCGCGGTACTGGCCGCCGGAATCGACGAGATAGAGCTCGCCCGCCTGGAGGCGGCGCGCCGTGCGCGGCGTGGCGCGGTAGTGGACGATGGCGCCGTTGGGGCCGGCGCCGCTGATCGTGTCGAAGCTCAGGTCGCGGATGGCGCCGGTCTCCTCGCGCAGCGCCTGCAAGCGGTCGGACGCCGCGATCTCGTCGACGCCGCCGGTCGCGGCGTTGGCCGCCAGCCACGCGAGATAGCGCGTCACAGCGGCGCCGTCGCGCCGGTGCGCGGCGCGCACGCCCGCGAGCTCGACCTCGTTCTTGCAGGCCTTCGGCAGCGCCACCGGATCGGTCTCGCGCACAACCTTGGCGCCGTCGCCGAGCCGGTCCAGCGCCCAGCGCGGCGCCGTCTGGGGATCCAGCCACACCGCGCGGCCGGCCTTGCCCAGCGCCTCCAGCGCGCCGCCCAGCGCGTCGGGCGCGCGCAGCGCCACGCCGTTGCCGAGATGGGCGCGGGCGGCGTCGGTCAGCTTGCGGGGATCGATGAACAGGTCGACGGCGCCGTCGCGCGCCAGCAGCGCGAAGGACAGCGCGAAGGGCGTGCGCGGCACGTCGCCGCCGCGCAAATTGAGCAGCCAGGCGATCGAATCGGGCTGGGTCAGCAGGGCGGCGTCGGCGCCCTTGGCAGCGACCAGCGACGCGATGCGCGCGCGCTTAACGTCGGATGCCTCGCCCGCCAGCTCGACGGGATGCGGCAGGACCGGCGCCAGCGGCCGCGGCGGCCGGTCGGTCCACACCGCGTCGAGCGGGTTGGTGTCGACGGCCACCAGCGTCGCGCCGGCCTTGGCGCAGGCCGCCGCCAGCCGCTCCGACTCGGCCAGCGAATGCAGCCACGGATCGAACGCGAACCGCGCGCCGGCCGGCAGGTTGGCCGCCAGCCAGGCGTCGGGCGTGGTCTCGGGATAGCTCTGCGGCTCGAACGCCGCGACGTCGACCTGGTCGCGGACCTGCAGCGTGTAGCGGCCGTCGACGAACACCGCGCCTTTGTCGCGCGCCGGATCGGGCGCGCCGTCGGCCGTCCGCCCGGTCAGCGCGATGGCCCAGCCGGCCGAGCCGCTGAAACCTGTCAGCCACGCCAGACGCTGGGCGGCGCGCGGCACGTACTCGCCCTGGTGCTCGTCGGCGCGCGGCACGATGAAGCCGTCCAGGCCGCGGCGGCGCAGTTCGGCGCGCAGCGCGTCGAGCCGGGCGCGCGGCGGCACGCTGTCGTCGATGCCGTCGGGGCGCGCCGCCAGCCGGGCGCGCTCGGCCTCGAGGTCTCGGCGCAGCGTGGCGTCGGCGGCCGGCGCCACCAGCTCGATCCATTCCGGACCGGCCAGACCGCCGGGCGCGGCGGCGATCCCGGCCATCAGCTCGGCGAGCGCCGGGGCCGAGGTCGGCCGCCCGGTGTCCGACAGCCGCCGGGCGAGCGCGATCAGGCCATCGTCGGGCGCGGACATGCGCAAATCTCCATGGCAGCGAGTTGCTAATCGATACTCAAGATTGTCTCGCTTGACGCCAAATCGGGTCCAAGCGGCAACAAACCTAGGGGTTCATCCGGCTGGCCGCAATGTTCAATCGTCCTCGCCTGATCGGCCGACAGAACCTTGCGTCGGCACAATCGTGACAAATTTCATATCTCCTCCAAAAACGCATGACTGATTTCCGATGTTTGCGATTAACAATGCAAATCAAAGGACTATCTTACGAAGGTGTCGTGGAAATCATTTCCGCGAGGGCCTCAAGGCCCATCGGGACGCCGCTGGCGCCCGTCGGCAGAGAACAGAAAGAGCAGGATCGTCATGTTGACCGCACCGCACCATCCCGTGTTCGCGACCCTGGCCAGTGACGCCGGCGTGCTGCGCGCCGCGGCGGTTGCGCCGAAAAACGGACCGTCCTTCATCATGCCGTCGAACGATGAGCTGCGCGCCCTTGAGCGCCAGGCGCGCGTGCATCGCGCGGCGATCGTCGGCGGCTGGATCGGCAACGCCATCGGCGGCATCGTTCTCGCGCTCCGCGCCGCCGCCCGGCGCCGGGCCGCGATGGCCGAACTCCAGTCGCTGGACTCGCGCATGCTCGCCGATATCGGCATCTCGCGCGGCGAGATCGCCTCGGCCGTCGCCGGCGCGTCCGGCGTGGCCCCGCGCATCCGCGGCGGCTCGACCGCCCCGTCGTTGAACGACGATCACGCCAGCCGCGCCGCCTAGGCGTTCCGCGGACCACCGCATTCCGGAAGGGCCGGCGCGCGAGCGCCGGCCCTTTTCGCGTCGACGGCTCAGCCGCGGCGCAGCGTCAGCGTCGGCCACAGCGCGCCGCCGGTCTCGCGGACGATCTCGTCGACCAACCGGAAGCCGAGCGCCGCGTAGGCGTCCGCGACCTCGTCGCGCTGCTCCGCCAGCAGGCCGGCGAGCACGATCGTCGCGCGCGCCGCCGCCGCCGCGGCGAAGGACGGCGCCAGGTCGACCAACGGGCCGGCGAGGATGTTGGCCACGATCAGATCGAACGGCCCGCGCGCCGCCAGCGCCGCCGAGTCGACGCCGTCGGCGACGTGGAAATCGCACAGCGCCGCCACACCGTTGAGCGCGGCGTTCTCGCGCGCCACGTCGACCGCCTCGGGATCGTTGTCGCCGCCGGGTACGCGGCGGTTCCACAGCTTGGCCATGGCGATGGCCAGGATGCCGCTGCCGCAGCCGATGTCGACGGCCCGGGCGTGCGCCGCCGGGTCGAGCCGGCCGATCGCCTCGAGACAGCCGCTGGTGGTGGCGTGCGTGCCGGTGCCGAAGGCCAGTCCGGCGTCGATCCGCAGCGGGATCGCGCCCGCCGGCGGCGCGCCGGGATCGTGCGAGGGATGCACCCAGAACCGGCCGACCGCGAAAGGTTGGAACGAGCGCTGGTTCTCGGCCACCCAGTCGGTGTCGGGCAGCGTCTCGATCGACCAGTCCGGCGCGGCGATTCCGGCGGCGCGCGCCGCGCCGGCGACCGCGTCGGCCAGCCGCGCGCGCGTCGCCGCGTCCGGCCCGTCGACCGTGGCGCATTCGCCGAACACGTCGCTGCGCCACGGCCCGTCGCGCGACAGCTCGACGGTCGAGACGACCAGCCCGTCGTCGACCAGCGCGTCCGACAGCGCCGCGTCGAACGCCGCGGCGGCCGGCGCGGGCACGGTGGTGGAGAGCTTCCAGGCGGTCATGTGGACTCGCGCGTATCGAGGGGAGCGGGGCGCGCCGTCACGCGGCCTGGACGAAGCTGTCCAACACCTTCTTCGGGCCGGCCTTCTCGAACTCGATGTCGAGCTTGTTGCCGTCGATGGCGGCGACGCGGCCGTAGCCGAATTTCTGGTGGAACACGCGCTGGCCGACGGCGAGGGCGTCCGCGGGCCGGTCGCCGGCCGCGCGGCGGTCGTCGAAGGTCTCGACGGTCCCCGACGCGCCGCGGCCGCGGCCGTTGCGCGCCGCGCCCCGGCCTCCGAACGCGCCCTGCGAATAGACGCTGGTCGCGCCCGGCCGCGTCGCCGCGCCGAGCTTGCGCGCCCGCGCCCAGTCGGGCCCCCAGTCGGCCTCTGTGTCGACGTCGACGTCGGTCAGGCCGCCGCCGCGCATCGAGCCGAAATGCCCGGTCGAGGCGTTGCCGTAGAGCCCGGCGTCGCTGCTGGCCTCGACATGCGCCGGCGGCAGCTCCTGCACGAACCGCGACGGGATCGCGGCCTGCCACTGGTTGAACACGCGGCGGTTGGCCGCGAACGACACGTAGGCCCGCTTGCGCGCCCGCGTCAGCGCCACGTAGGCCAGCCGCCGCTCCTCCTCGAGGCCGGACAGGCCCTTGTCGTCGAGCGCGCGCTGGTTGAGAAACAGGCCTTCCTCCCAGCCCGGCAGGAACACCGTGTCGAACTCCAGCCCCTTGGCGGCGTGGATGGTCATGATGTTGACCATGTCGCCGTCGGCGTTCTGGTTGCCCTCGGTCACCAGCGCGACGTGCTCGAGGAAGCCCTGGAGGTTCTCGAACTCCTGCAGCGCGTTGATCAGCTCCTTGAGGTTCTCCAGCCGGCCGGGCGCCTCGGGCGCGCGGTCGCGCTGCCACATCTCGGTGTAGCCGGACTCGTCGAGCACGGTCTCCGCCACCTCGACGTGACCCATGCCGTCGAGCATGGCGCGCCAGCGCTCGAAATTGCGCACCAGGTCGCCCAGCGACTTGCGCGCGCGGGGTTTCAACTCATCGGTCTCCAGCGCCCGGCGCGCCGCCTCGAACAGGCTGACGCGCTGCGTGCGGTGGATGTCGCGCAGCGTCTTCAGGGTCGAGTCGCCCAGCCCGCGCTTGGGCGTGTTGTGGATGCGCTCGAAGGCGAGGTCGTCGTCGGGCTGCGCCACCACCCGCAGATAGGCCAGCGCGTCGCGGATCTCCTGCCGCTCGTAGAAGCGCGGCCCGCCGATCACGCGGTAGGGCACGCCGAGCGTCATGAAACGCTCCTCGAACTCGCGCGTCTGGAACGAGGCGCGCACCAGGATCGCGATCTCGCCCAGTCGGTGCTTCTCGCGCTGCAGCGCCTCGATCTCGTCGCCGATCGCGCGCGCCTCCTCGTCGCCGTCCCACACGCCGCGCAGCCGGACCTTGTCGCCCTCGGTCAGATCGGTCCACAGCGTCTTGCCCAGCCGGCCCTCGTTGTGGGCGATGACGTGGCTGGCGGCGGCGAGGATGTGCGGCGTCGAGCGGTAGTTGCGCTCGAGGCGCACGATGCGGGCGCCGGGGAAGTCCTTCTCGAAGCGCAGGATGTTGCCGACCTCGGCGCCGCGCCAGCCGTAGATCGACTGGTCGTCGTCGCCGACGCAGCAGATGTTGCGGCCGCCGCCGGGCGCCCCTGCGCCGCCACCGACGCCCTGCGCCAGCAGCCGCAGCCACAGGTACTGCGCCACGTTGGTGTCCTGGTACTCGTCGACCAGGATGTAGCGGAAGCGGCGGTGGTAGTCGGCCAGCACGTCGGGATGCGCCTGGAACATCGTCACGCAGTGCATCACCAGATCGCCGAAATCGGCCGCGTTCAGGGCGGCCAGACGCTCCTGGTACTGGCGGTAGATGTCGACGGCCCGGCCGTCGGCGAACTCCGCCGAGTCGTCCGAATTGCCGATCCTGTCCGGCGTCAGCGCGCGGTCCTTCCAGCGCTGGATGATGCCGCTCAGGACGCGCGGGGGGAACTTCTTGTCGTCGATCCCCTCGGCCTCCAGCAGCTGCTTGATCAGCCGCACCTGGTCGTCGGTGTCGAGGATCGTGAAGTTGCTCTTGAGCCCGACCAGCTCGGCGTGGCGGCGCAGGATGCGCACGCCGATGGAGTGGAAGGTGCCCAGCCACAGCCCGTCCGCGGCGTGGCCGAGCGCGGCGCCGACCCGGCCCAGCATCTCGCGCGCCGCCTTGTTGGTGAAGGTGACGGCGAGGATCTGGCTCGGGAAGGCGCGGCGCGAGACGAGGATGTGCGCGATGCGCGTGGTCAGCACGCGGGTCTTGCCGGTGCCGGCGCCGGCCAGCACCAGCAGCGGCCCCTCGGTGTGCTCGACGGCCTCGCGCTGGGTCTCGTTGAGGCCGGCGAGGTAGGCGCCGTCGGTCGCCACCGGCGGCGCGGGCGGCGCCGGACGGCGCGCGCGCGTCGCCGGCTCGGCCGGCTCGTCGGTCATGTCGAATGGATCGGACATGCGCCGGGTATAGCAGCGCCGGCGCACCGGCGCGACGCGCGATCCCGGTCGATCCACCGGCGCCGCCGGGCGGCGCCGGCGGCGGTGGACGGGCCTCTAGCGTCGGCTGTCGTAGGCGATGCCCTTCTGGACCTGGTCGATCGCCGAGTTCACGAGGTTGATCGCCTGGGCGCGGTGGCCGCCCTTGTCGGCCGAGGCCTGCTGGAGCTGGCTGCGCGCGGTCTGCAGCGAGTTCAACGCCGATCGCATGTGCGGCTGGTTCTCGGCGTCCGCCTCGCGCGTCGGCAGATAGACGGCCAGCGCGCCGGCGATGGCGGCGACGGTGGCGACTCCGCTGAGCCGGGCGAAGCCGGCGATCCGGGTGGTCATATTCGCTCTCCCTCCAAGAGTGGCCGGTCCGGAACGGACCGCGCGCTCACTCTATGCCTCCTACGCGGGGACGGCCAAGACCATCCCCGCGCGGGCGCCCGTCGGAAGGCGAGGCCGCGCCTCAGTCGGCGCCGCCCTTGACCGGCGAGGCGACGCGGTTGGCGGCGCTGGTCACCGCCTTGAGCGAGGCGGCGACGATGTTGGAGTCCATGCCGACGCCCCAGAGCACCCGTCCGTCGGCCGTCTCCGCTTCGATGTAGCTGACCGCCGTCGCGTCGGATCCCGCGCCGGCGGCGTGCTGGTGGTAGTCGCGGACCTTCAGGCGGATGCCGCAGTTCCTGCCCAGCGCGTCGACATAGGCCGCGATCGGGCCGTTGCCGGCGCCGGTGATCGTCTTCTCGAAGCCGTTGAACTTCACCTTGGCGTCGAGCAGACGCTGCTCCGGGTTGGCCGGGTTCGGCACCGTGGTGTGCTCGAAGAACTCGACCGGCGACACGCGCCCGAGATACTCGCGCTGGAAGGTCTCCCAGATCAGCGCCGGCTGGATCTCCTTGCCGGTCTCGTCGGCGATCCGCTGGATCACCTTCGAGAACTCGACCTGCAGCAGCCGCGGCATGTCGATGCCGTAGTCGCTCTTGAGGATGTAGGCGATGCCGCCCTTTCCGGACTGGCTGTTGATGCGGATGATCGCCTCGTAGCTGCGGCCCAGGTCGGCCGGATCGATCGGGAGATAGGGCACCTCCCACAGCTTGCTGTTCGACGCCTCCAGCGCCTTGAAGCCCTTGTTGATCGCGTCCTGGTGCGAGCCGGAGAAGGCGGTGAACACCAGATCGCCGCCGTAGGGGTGGCGCGGGTGCACCGGCAGCTGGTTGCAGTACTCGACCGTCTGGCGGATCTCGTTGATGTCGGAGAAGTCGATCTCCGGATCGACGCCCTGGGTGTACATGTTCAGGCCCAGCGTCACGAGATCGACGTTGCCGGTGCGCTCGCCGTTGCCGAACAGGCAGCCCTCGATGCGGTCGGCGCCGGCCATGAAGCCGAGCTCGGCCGCCGCCACGCCGGTGCCGCGGTCGTTGTGCGGATGCAGGCTCAGGATGATCGAGTCGCGGTACTTGAAGTTCTTGTGGCACCACTCGATCTGGTCGGCGTAGACGTTGGCCGACGCCATCTCGACCGTCGCCGGCAGGTTGACGATCATCTTCTTCGCCGGCGTCGGCTTGTAGACGTCGCCGACGGCGGCGCAGATGTCGCGCGCGAACTCCAGCTCGGTGCCGGTGAAGCTCTCCGGCGAGTACTCGTAGACCCACTCCGTGGCCGGATCGGCGTCGGCCAGCTTCTTCACCAGCTTGGCGCCGGACACGGCGATGTCGATGATGCCGGCGTGGTCGAGTCCGAACACGACGCGGCGCTGCAGGGTCGAGGTCGAGTTGTAGAGGTGGACGATGGCGCGCTTGGCGCCGCGGCAGGCCTCGAAGGTGCGCTCGATCAGCTCGGGCCGGCTCTGCGTCAGCACCTGGATGGTGACGTCGTCGGGGATCATCCGCTTGCCGATCAGCTCGCGCACGAACTCGAAATCGGTCTCCGACGCCGCCGGGAAGCCGACCTCGATCTCCTTGTAGCCCATCTGGCAGAGCAGCTTGAACATCCGCGTCTTGCGGTCGGAATCCATCGGCTCGATCAGCGCCTGGTTGCCGTCGCGCAGGTCGACGGCGCACCAGATCGGCGGCCTGGTGATCACCTTGTTGGGCCATTCGCGGTGGGCGATCGCCACCGGCTTGAACGGCGCGTACTTGTCCTTCGCGCCGGGCATCATCGGTTTCTGGGTCATCTCTACTCTCCTCGGCGCGCCGCCTCGGGCGCCTGTCCGGGCGCGGGGCGGGCCATGATGGGAACGGCGAAAACGATGGCTGGCGCCGCGATGGCGGCCGGCCGCGCTCCCGGGCGAGCGGCGACGCTCAGGCCCCGGAGCCGGTGATAAGTCGCGCGCCGCCGGCGGCGGCCGCGGACGGCGTGGACGCGCGCGGGCGGCGGCGCGGAAAATCTTGGGAAGTCATGACGTGGACCCGGGGAACGTTGGCGGTGCTTCGACAGGGGGCGCGCAGACGCGCGCCGCCGACCTTCAGAGGCCGGCGCCGATAAGTCGAAGCAGGGGCAGTCGCCACGTCATCGCGGCAATTTGCCCGAACCGGCCGCGAAGTCAAGCCGCCGCCGGGCGCGTCACTGCGCGAGGAAGGCCATCGTGAAGATCTTCAGCCAGTTGAAGATGGCGCCGTCCAGGACCGTGAAATCGATCATGCCGGCCAGGAACAGGAACCAGATCACGCGGAACAGGAAGCCTCCACCCGACGACGCCTTCGCCTGGCCGCGTCCATCGACGGCGACCGGCGAGGCGCCCCACGGGCCGCCCCCTCCGGCGGCCGCCGCCCGCGCCGCGCGGGCGCGCAGAATGCGGATGTTGACGGCGATGAGGACCAGCGTCGTGATCACGATGAAGCCGACGAACACCCAGATGAAGACGTTCTCGGGCGGGCCGCCCTTGGCGCCGCCGCCGGTCGACGGCGTCGTCCGCGCGGCCGGTGCGGGCGTCGTGTTCGGCGGCGACGGCGTGTCCACGGCGCTGCGCCGCTTGCCGATGCTCTCGCCTTCGGCCGTGGTCGAGGACGGCGACGTCGGCCGGGGCTCGGTCCGCCGCGTCGCCTGCGGCTCGGCCGGCGCGGTGCGCGCGGGTGGCGTGGCGGTCGGCGGCTTGGCGGGCCGCGTCGGCGCCGGCCGCGCCGGCGCGTCGACGACCAGCGTCTGGTAGGCGTAGTAGCCACCGCCGCCCAGCGCGCCGAGGACCGCCAGCACGGCGAGGAATTTGAGGGCGCCGCCGCCGCTGCCGTCGCCGCCGCGGACGACAGGATCTTGAGGCGCGTTGTACGGCGTGGTCATGGTCGCGGTGGCGCTCCTTCTCCGACGTAGCGTGCCCCCGCGCGGCGGGTTTGTCGATGCGCTCGGCGCGCGCGCGAAAACGGCGCCGCGCATCCCCGCGGCGCCGTCGGTGTCGCGATGGCGTGGATCAGCGCAGAGGGATCGTGGCGCCGATGCTCAGCGATCCGCGGGCGGGGCCGTAGTAGCCGGGCGGCGGGCCGTAATACGCGGGCGGCGGGGCGTAGTAGACCGGCGGCGGCGCGTAGTAGACGGGCGCGGGTGCGTAATAGACCGGCGCGGGGTGGTAGACGACCGGTGGCGGCGCGTAGTGGTGGTGGTGCTTGTGCGGCGGCGCGTTGTAGTGGCCGCCGCCATGGTAGTGGCCCCGGCCGCGTCCCGGGTCCGCGAAAGCGGGCGCCGCGAACGCCACCGCGGCGGCCAGCGTCAGACCGAGGGTCGCGCCGCGCGCGATCATCGCTGGAACGGTGGTGTCGGACATGGACGGCCTCCTCGGGATGGGTCTGTCTCGGCGTGTCCACCCTCTGTCCGGAAGGTGGCCAAAAAAAGACGGCGCGCGCGAACGCGGGGGATCGTTCCAGGCGCTCGTTGCCCCGGATTCTCGAGAGGGACGGCGGATCCGCGGGCGCATCTTTGCGGTTCCCCGTGGCGCCGTCAGCGGCGTATCCTCGCGTCCGACAGGGACGCCGCGACAACGAAACCGCCCCGGGGCGGACGCTCGGTTCGCCGATCTCCCCCCGAACGACGGCCGCGCGGCGCGCGTAGGCGTGGAACGTTCACCGGAGGGAGTACGTCATGAAAACCATCCTCGCACTGGCGTGGAGCGCCGACGACACCACGACGTTCGACGTCGCCGGTTCGCTGGCCAAGCGCCACGGTTCGCACGTCATCGGGCTGGCGCCGCCGTCCTTCCGGGCCGTCAGCGTCGCCTGGGCGGAGGCGGGGATGGGCGCGCCGTTCGACATGCTCGACGACGACGAGGAGGAGAAGCGCCGCATAGAGGGCCTGCGCCAGGCGTTCGACGCCCGCATGGCCGCCGCCGGCATCGGCAAGGTCGCCGCCGGCGCGCTCGAGGGCGGCGCCTGCTGGGCCGATTCCGACCACGCCGCGCCGGCCACGATCGGCGCCAACGGCCGCGCCGCCGACATCATGATCGTGCCGCAGCCCGGCGGGCCGCCGAAGATGCCGGAGAGCATCTTCGAGGGCGCGCTGTTCGAGTCCGGCCGGCCGGTGCTGATGGTGCCGCAGGGCGCGCCGGCCGAGGTCGGCCGCCGCGTCGTGGTGGCGTGGAACGGCTCGACCGAGACGGCGCGCGCCATCGCCATGGCCTCGTCGCTGCTGAAGAGCGCCGAGGCGGTGTCGGTGATCAGCGTCGAGGGCGCGATGGTGCCGGGCCCGTCGGCCGAGGAGCTGGCGCTGTCGCTGCGCCGCCACGGGCTGACCGTCACCGTGCGCCACTATCCGGTGGTGGCGCGCAGCACCGGCCACACGCTGGTCGAGGCCTCGCAGGAGGTCGGCGCCGACCTGATCATCAAGGGCGCCTACACCCAGAGCCGCCTGCGCCAGCTCATCTTCGGCGGCCTGACGCGCCACCTCATCACGGCCTCGCCGATCCCCGTGCTGTTCGCGCACTGAGGCGGCGGCGCGAAACGGATCGAGCAGCGGCACGCCGAGATCGGCGACGTCGCGCAGGTTGCGCGTCGCGAGCGTCAGGCCGTGGACCAGGGCCGTCGCGGCGATCAGCCCGTCGACTGTCGGCACCGTGCGGTGCGCGGTCATGCGCCCCCACGCGTCGGCGACGGCGCCGTCGATCGGCAGCACGCGCGCGTCGAACGCGGCACGCACGGCGTCCAGCCAGCGCAGCAGCGCGGCCGCGCGTTCCGGCGCGGTCGGCCTCAGGCGGTCGGCGCCGCGCCGGATCTCGCCCAGGGTCAGCGCCGAGAGATGGAGGTCGTCGTCGGCGAGGCCGGCGTACCACGCCGCGACGCGCCGGTCGCAGCGGGCGCCCTTGCGGATCTCCGAGATGACGTTGGTGTCGATCAGGAAACCCATGGACCGGTCTCGCGCGGCGGGTCGCGGTCGCGCGTCAGATCGACGTCGTCGAGCGGCGCGGACGCGAGCAGCGCCTTGAGGCTCGGCGCCGCCGGCGCGCCGAAGTTGCGCGAGGACGGAGCGCGCGGCGTCGCGGCGCGCCGGGTCGGCGAGGGCGGTCGCGACGTCCCGCACCAGCGCGACGTCGCGGCGGTCGACGTTCAACTCGACGCGCGCCATGCCGCGCGACTTGAGCCGGCGGCGATGCGCCCGCACCGCGGTGGCGGTTGATCTGGAGCTGGTGCGCTTGGTCATCGCTATATCCGGAAAAAGTTACCGGAAATATGGATGAACGACGCGCTGTCGGCAATGCCCCGACCGCGGCGCCCGCCGCCGGCCGGACGCGAAAACGGCGGGCCGAGGCCCGCCGTTTCCATCTTCGCGCGGTGGCGGCCGGCGTCAGATCGTCGGCGAGAACGGCGCCGAGGGGGCCGGCGGGGTCGGCGTCGGACCGCCGGCGGACGGCGCGTGCGGGCCCTCGGGCGAGGCCGGCGGCGCGGCGCGGCGGTCGGCCATGAACTGGTCGAACTCGGCCTTGTCCTTGGCGTAGCGCAGCCGCTCCAGGAACTCGCGGAACTCCCGCTGCTCCTCCTCGAGGCGGCGCAGCGTGTCCTCGCGGTAGGTGTCGAAGGCGTGGTTGCCGCTCGATTCCGGCCCGCGCCGGCCGTCCCAGCCGCGCTTCACCCAATCGCCGAAGCCGCCATGGCGGCCATCGGGGCGGCCCTCATGCCGGGCGTCGCGGCTCTCGTCGGGCCGGTACCAGTGGCCGGCGCGTTGATGTTTCCAGCACGACATGCGTCCACTCCATTTCAGGTAGATGAGAATCCCCAGCCCGACGGGCCAGAACAGGACGAAGGCGACGACCATCAGGGCGATCCACGCCGGCTTGCCGAGGTCGTCGAGTTTCCCCACCAGGCCCATCACGGCCTCCATGTAAATGTTAACAACATTAACATTGGCGATTCCCCCTGTGGATGTCAAGAGGGGGCGCCGAATCCCAATCCTTGGAGATAGACCAGCACCGCCGATTCCAGCAGCTCGTCGGCCGTCATCGGCATCGCCCGCCGCCCGGAATCGCCGCGTCCGAACAGCGACGCCACGCCGTGCGACATCGACCAGACATGCAGCGCCATCATCAGCGACGGCGGCCGTCTGGCCGGCGGCAGCGACGCGCACAGCGTCTCCGACGCCAGCCGCAGCACCGCGAACGCCCGGTCGCCGGCGGCGCGCAGCTCCGGCGTCGCGTCCGGCGGCAGGCCGGCCTCGAACATCGCGGTGTAGTAGGCGTGCTCGCGCCGCGCGAAATCGAGATAGGCGTGGCCGAGGTTGGAGAAGGCCCGCATCGGGCTCGGCCGGCCAGCGTCCCACGCCTTCGCCAGCGCCGCCTCGAAGCGCTCGAACCCGCGCAGGGCCACGTCGGCCAGCAGCGCCTCGCGGTCGCGGTAGTGCCGGTAGGGCGCCGCCGCGCTGACGCCGACCCAGCGCGCGGCGTCGGCGAAGGTGAAGCCCGCCGGCCCCTTCTCGGAGATCAACGCGCGCGCCGCCTCGATCAGCGCCTCGCGCAGATTGCCGTGGTGGTAGCTCCGGTCGGAGGCCTCGCGGTCCTTCCTGCTCATGTTAAGGCTCTTAACATGGCGGAGGGGTCCGGCGCACGCGCCGTCGCGGGTCCCGGGGCCGCCGCTAGCCGGCCATCAGCCTCCGGCAGAGCTCGACGAACGCGTCGGCCTCGTCGAGGGCCACCGCCGCGTGCGAAAGATCGAAGGACGCCACGTCGTCGTAGTCGGCCATGACGCGACGGTCGAGCGCGACGCCCAGCCTCCGGGCGATCCGCCGCTCCTCCGCAGGTAGATCGCGCGTCAACTGGCCGAATGCGATCCCGAGTCCGCGATGCGTCTTCGGTCGCGCGCCGGCGCGCTCGGCGACGAAGGCGCGGGCGACCCGGAACATGGCGTAGTAGGCGTCGTGGATCGTCGTCTCCGGGCGGTTGGCCGCGAGATTGGCGCGCGCCATCGCCAATGACTCGACGGCCCGCACGAACGCCAGCGTCGTCGCCGGTGTCACGCCGCGATCCCGTCGGCCGCGACGCTGACGGAGATCGCCGATCCGTCGTCCGCCCGTCGTTGCGGGAGCACGATCAGGTGTATGGGCAGGCCGGTCTCGGTCGAGAGCTCGAAACTGATGTCGCCGAGTTCGCTCCACTCCGACGGCGTCGGATCGCCTGGAGTGAACACCGCGATGTCCCAGTCCGAGTCCGCCCGCGCGTCGCCGCGGGCGCGCGAGCCGTACAGAACGACGCGCGCGATCCGCCCCGGCAGCGCCGCTTCGGCGCGCCGTTTGAACTCGCGGACGAGGGTGAGATCGCGGGCCGGCATGATCGGACTATACCATGACGACCTGGCACGCGCGCAGCCGTGCCGACCGGCCGCCGTGGATTTGCCGGGCGCGCCGGGACGGTCCATGAGTGGTGGCCGACACCATTGGATGCTGGACCGATGCGACCTGCTCAAGTGCCGTCCGGCCGACCGTTGCTCGTCGGCGTCGCCATCGCGCTGGTCGCGGTCGCCCTCGCCCTCGCCGCGTTCTGCTGGTGGGGTCTGTTCACCGCCGCCGGCCGGCGCGCCTACGACGAGATGGCCGGGATGATCCCGTACTTCGCCGGCATCGGCGCCGTCTTCGCGCTGTTGATCGCCGCCGTGCTGCTCGCGATCCGCTGGTGGCTGCTGCGTCCGCGCGCCTGACGTCGCCGCCGCCTCAGCGCTTCGGCGCCGCGCCGCCCGGCAACCCCAGCTCCGCCCACATCGCGTCGACGCGCGCCACCACGTCCGGATCCATCGCGATCTTGGTGCCCCATTCGCGCTTGGTCTCGGGCGGCCATTTGTTGGTCGCGTCCAGGCCGATCTTGCTGCCCAGGCCCGACTCCGGGCTGGCGAAGTCGAGATAGTCGATCGGCGTGTTCTCGATCAGCGTGATGTCGCGCGCCGGGTCCATGCGCGTCGACATCGCCCACATCACGTCCTTCCAGTCGCGCGCGTCGATGTCGTCGTCCACGACGATCACCCATTTCGTGTACATGAACTGGCGCAGGTAGCTCCACACGCCCATCATCACGCGCTTGGCGTGGCCGGCGTAGGCCTTCTTCATCGACACCACGGCGATGCGGTAGGAGCAGCCCTCCGGCGGCAGCCAGAAATCGACGATCTCCGGGAATTGCTGGCGCAGCAGCGGGATGAACACCTCGTTCAGCGCCTCGCCCAGCACGGAGGGCTCGTCCGGCGGACGTCCGGTGAAGGTCGAGAGATAGATCGGCTTTTTGCGCATGGTGATCGCGCTGATCGTGAACACCGGAAAGCGCTCGACGCTGTTGTAGTAGCCGGTGTGGTCGCCGTAGGGCCCCTCGTCGCCGTGCTCGTCGAGGCTGACATGGCCCTCCAGCACGATCTCCGCCTCGGCCGGCACCTTCAGCGGCACCGTCTTGCAGTCGACGAGGTCGACCTTGCGGCCACGTAGCAGCCCCGCGAACTGGTACTCCGACAAGGTGTCCGGCACCGGCGTGACGGCGGCGAGGATGGTGCCGGGATCGGCGCCGATCACCACGGCCGCCGGCAGCGGCGCGCGCTTGCCCGACTGCTTCCAGCGCTGATGGTGCTGCGCGCCGCCCCGGTGCTTGAGCCAGCGCATCAGCGTCTGGTTCTTGTTCAGCACCTGCATGCGGTAGATGCCGAGGTTGAAGCTGTCCTGCTTGTCGCCCTTCGGGTTCGGGCCCTGCGTCACCACAAGCGGCCAGGTGATCAGCGGCGCCGGCTCGCCCGGCCAGCAGGTCTGGATCGGCAGCGCGCCGAGATCGATGTCGTCGCCGGTCAGCACGACCTCCTGGCACGGCGCCGAACCGCCGAGGATGCCGCCGCCGTGCGCGGCTTCATCGCCATGACCGTGCGCAGCAGCGGCAGCATGTCCAGCGCCTCGCGCCAGCCGCCGGGCGGCTCGGGCTGGCGCAGGAACGCCAGGGTCTCGCCGACCTCGCGCAGCTGGTGCGGCTCGCGGTCCATGCCCCAGGCGACGCGCTCGACCGTGCCGAACAGGTTGACCAGCACCGGCATGTCGTAGCGCGTGCCGTCGTCGCGCACGACGTTCTCGAACAGCACCGCCGGGCCCTTGGTCGCCAGCAGCCGCGTCTGGATCTCCGTCATCTCCAGCTTCGGCGACACCGGCCGCGTCACCCGCACCAGCCGCCCGTCGCGTTCCAGACGGTCGATGAAATCGCGCAGCGAGGCGTAGGGCATGGTGGACCTGGGCGTGGGCCGTGGACGGGTCAGGCGGCGTCCGCCGTTCTAGCCGAGGCGGCGCCGGATGGCACGCTGCGGCGCGTTTCGCCCTCTCCCCCGCTGCGCGGCGGAGAGGGAATGGGTCGCCATCGCAGAAGTACGAATGCGAATCTCCGCGGTCTCCCGCCATCCGATTCCCCGGCGGGGCGATCCGTTGTACACTGTGGACGGGTATCGAGCGGGAGATGTGCGCGTGCCGGTGCTGTTGGGGTTCCTGTGGGCGCTGAACATGGGGTGCCTCCTGCATTGCGTCCGCAAGGGCGGAAACAGCAACTGGCTCTACATCCTCGTGCTGGCGCCGGGCATCGGCTCGGCGCTGTACTTCGTGATGGTGCTGCTGCCGGAGATGCGCGGCACGCCGGGCGCCCGGCGCATCGAGGCCGGCGTGCTGACGGCGCTCGATCCCGACAAGGCGCTGCGCCTGAAGCGCGAAGCCTACGCCGACGCCGACACGCCGCAGAACGCCAAGGACCTCGCCGAGGAGCTTGTCGAGCGCGGCAATTTCGCCGAGGCGCGCGCGCTCTACGCCGCCGTCATGACCGGCCTCTATGAATTCGACGCGCCGCTGCTGATCGGCCGGGCGCGGGCCGAGTTCGGGATGGGCGATTTCGCCGCCGCAAGAGCCTCGCTCGAGCTGGTCCAGACGCACCATCCCGGCTTCGAGTCGCGCTCCGGCCATCTGCTCTACGCCCGCGTGCTGGAGGCGCTGGGCGACACCGCCAAGGCGGCCGAGGAGTACGAGGCGCTGGTGCCGGTCTACCCCGGTCCCGAGGCCAAGGCGCGCTTCGCCCAGCTGCTGACGGCGGCCGGCGATTCCGCCCGCGCGCGGCTTCTCTACGCCGACATCGTCAAGGGCCCTGGCCGGCGGCGCGAGATCAGCTTCGAGGACAAGGCCTGGGTCGAGCTGGCGCGCCGCGCGCTGGATTGATCCGTGATCCCGCCGGCGCTGCGACCACGCGCGTCATTGAACCGTAGCGGTGTCCGCGGTATCGAGTCCCTCCGGCGTCGTTGGTCGGTTGCTGGGAGAGACGGACGATGAAGCGCTACTGGGTGATCGGCGGCGAATACAGCGACACCAGCTTCACGCGCTTCGCCCCCGGCAAGGCCGAGGAACGCCACGGCCCCTTCGCCAACTACGAGGACGCGCTCAAGGCGTGGTCGGGCCGCGCCTGGTCGACCGTCGACGACGCCCATAGCCGGTTCTCGATCCTCACCGAGGACGCCACGACCTCGACCGCGCCGCGCTACTGGGTGGTCGGCGGTGAATACGCCGATTCGACCTTCACGCGGCTGGCGCCGGGCAAGACGCTGGAGCGGCACGGGCCGTTCGCGACCGAGGCCGAGGCGCAGAAGGCGTGGGCCGGCCGCGCCTGGGCCACGGTCGACGACGCGCTGTGCCGCTTCCGCATCGAGATCGACAGCTCGGCCGGCGGCTAGAGGCCGCCGGGATGCCCCCGCGATCCACGTCCCGGTCCGCCGGCGCCCCGCGTGCCGCCAAAGCGGGCGCTTCGCGGCCGGCGCGCGCCGCCGCCGTCGGCCTGCCGCCGCGCGAGCGTTTCCCCGACGAGTTCGAGGACATCCTGACGCCCAGGGGCCGCCATCTGCTGGGCGGCAGCGATCCGCTGTGCGGCGCGCTGGCCGATCCGCGCACGCGCTTCGTCGTCGCCCACGATCTGGTCGACGAGCGCAAGGCGACGCGGCTGCGCGGCCTGCTCGACCGTCATCTGCTGGCGGCGCTGGAGATGATCGACCGGCCGATCCCGCCGGAATCGATCTGGGAGATGACCGAGGACTATGCCGAGACGCTGCCCAAGGCGGCGCGCGTCGGCACGGTGTATTTCGACTCCGCGCGCGAACGCGGCGCCCGGGTGGCGCGCGAGACCGGTCTGACGACGATGCTGCGCTCGGCGAGCTTCACCGCCTTCGCCACGGCGCTGGCCGGCCGCGCGCTGGCGCCGGGCCACGGGATCCAGGCGCTGTGCTACCGCGCCGGCGACTACAGCGGTCCGCACAACGACCACCATCCGGAGAACCCGCGCGCGCGCGGCGGCTATCTCGACGTCCACCTGTCGCTGGCGTCGCCGATGGTGGCGCATCAATGGCTGGTCTACGCCCGCGCCGGCCACTTCACCGAGATCGCGCAGGTCGCGGGCGGCGATTGCGGCGCGGGCACGATCACCGCCTACCGCCTGCCGTTCTGGCACCAGGTCACGCCGCTGGTGGCGCGCCGCGGCTGCGAGGCCGGCGCGCGCCGCTGGGTGCTGCTGGGGACGTTCCTCTACGCCGACGCGAAGCCGGGCGCCGCCGCGCCGAAGCCGCGCGCGTCGCGACGGCGCGGCTGACGCCGCCCCCGTCGTGCGCCCGGCGCTGGGTGCTGCTGGTGACGATCCTCTACGCCGACGCGAAACCGGGCGCCGCCGCGCCGCAGCCGCGCGCGTCGCGACGGCGCGGCTGACGCCGCCCCCGTCGTGCGCCCGGCGCTGGGTGCTGCTGGTGACGTTCCTGTACGCCGACGCGAAACCGGGCGCCGCCGCGCCAAAGCCGCCCGCGCCGCGCCGTGCCGGCGCGGCTGACGCAAACGTCGAGCGCCGCGACCGCGCGGCCGGGCCGCGGGCCGCGCGTGGAGGCGGCGCGGCCGGCGCCGCGCTCCTACTTGAAGCCGATGTGCTGCTTGAACTCGCGGGTCGCGACCTTCCACCAGCTCAGCACGTGCTTGAAATTGTCGTCGCCGACCGTGCCGCGCGGGCTGCAGTTCATCGTCAGCCGGGCGCGGCCGCGGTCGTTGACCGAGGCCTGGGCGAAACGCTTCTGCTCGTTCCAGACGTTCATGCTCTCGGCGGTCGGCGCCGGGCTCAGCCGGCTGAACGTGGTCGAGAACTGGTAGCTCTTGCAGCGCGCGCCGTCGCCCTTGGTGCAGTCGTAGAACAGGATCTCGTAGTTGGTGCCGTCCATCGAGCTGTCGATCTTCGGATCGCCGTCGGAGTCGACGCCGATCTTCGCCTGGTAGCCTTCCGCGCGCAGGATCGTGGCGAGATCCTCGGCCGACACGTCCATGGCGGCGCGGCGGGAGCCGCCGGGCGGCGGCAGCTGGGCTGAGGCGACGCCGGCGCACAGGAATCCGGCGAGGAGCGTGGCGGCGAAGGCGCGGTAGGTCATTGTTGGATCGCTCGGCTCGGGCGCGGCGGGACCGCGCGGTGGGAGGAACGGCGAATTTACCATCGCCCGCGCCCCCCGTCTCCCCCTCGCGCGCGCCGTCGTGGTGGACGCGCCTCCCCCTCGCGCGCTTCGGGCGTCGTGGACGTCCCGGTTCCCCACTGTCATCCCGAGCGCAGCGAGGGATCCAGGCGCCACTACTGGATCCCTCGCTGCGCTCGGGATGACACAGGGCCGCTCGCCTCCAGGCCGCGCCCTAACGCGGCCAGCCCAGCGGCACGACGCTGACGGAGTTGCGCGGGCTGCCGTCGATCAGGCGGTCGGTGTAGGCGAGGTAGACCAGCACGTCGCGCTTGGAGTCGTAGAAGCGCACGACCTGCGTCTTCTTCCACACGATCGAGGCGCCGCGCTCGAACACCTCGCGCCCGTTGCGCAGGCGTTTGGCCTTCTCGCGGTCGATCGGCCCGACCTGGCGGCAGGCGATCGAGGCCTCGCCGGGATCCTCGGCCAGGCCCAGCGCGCCGGACACGCCGCCCGACGTGGCGCGCGACAGGTAGCAGGCGACGCCCGGCACCTCGGGATCGTCGAACGCCTCGACCCGGATCTTGTCGTTGGGGCCGAACCATTTGAACTGGTAGCTGGCGGTGCCGATCTCCTCGGCGGCGGCCGGCGCGGCGAGGCCGGCGGCGCCCAGCAGGGCGGCGGCGAGGACGGGGACGATGGCGTGGCGCATGGCGATCTCCGGGGGAGTCCGCGCCGCCGGCCGGGTCAGCCTTTGGGCGCGCGCGTGGCGAGGAACACGCCGGGCAACACCAGCCCCGCGCCCGCGATATGGTACCAGCGCGGCGCTTCGTCCAGCAGCGCCCACGCCATCGCCACGGTGTAGAGCGGCCCCAGGTACATGCCGACGGCGGCGCGCCCGGCGCCCAGCTCGCGCAGGCAGAAGGCGAAACAGGCGTAGGCGCCGATCCCCGGCACGATCGCCAGCGTCACCCACGTCAGCAGGGTGGCGCCGTCGATTCTCGGCGGGCCGACCAGCGCCGCCTCGGCCACGGTGAACGGCAGCAGCACGACGCAGCCCGCGGCCGAGATCAGCGCCAGCCGCGCCGTCGGGTCGAACGCCGTCGGCCAGCGCTTCAGCAGCACGGAGTAGGCGGCCCAGCACGACGCCGCCACCGCGACCCACAGATCGCCGGTCGAGAACCGCACCGCGCCCAGCCGCCACGGCTCGCCCTTGACGATGATCAGCAGCAGCCCCGCCAGGCACAGCGCGACGCCCGCCGCGCGGACCCACGACAGCCGCTCGCCCAGGAACAGCCGCGCGATCACCACGATGCCGACCGGCGAGGCGGCGTAGATCAGCGCGATGTTGGTCGCCGTGGTCTCGCGCCCGCCGATGTAGACGAAGGCGCCGCACACCCACATGCCCAGCGCGCCGAGCACCAGCAGATAGGGCGCCTCGCGCCACGCCGCGGCGCGCTGCCGCCACAGGGTCGCGCCGACGAACGGCAGCAGGAACAGGGAGGCCAGCGCCCAGCGGCCCAGCGCCAGCGCGTGCGGCGGCACGAAATCGACCCAGCGCGCCGCGAGCTGGTTGACGGCGAAGAACGCCGGCATGGCGAGGAGCATCGCCCAGGCGAGGGGGACGCGGATCGAGGGCGGCATGGCGCCGCGTGCCTACAGGCTTTCCGCCGCCGTGTCAGCCTCGCGACGGATGCGTCACACCGGCCGCAGGCCCTGCGGCGGCACGACGCCCTTGGCTTCCTTGATCGCCCGGCGGTAGCCGGCTTCGGTGCGGAAGGGGCCGTATTTCGGGTACTCGTGCGCGCCGCCCGGCCGCGCCTTGCCGGTCGAGGGATCGACCAGCAGCAGCCCGCCGTCGCGGCCGATCACCGGGATCTTGCGCTTCCAGCGGCTGAACACGCGGCGCATCGAGGCGGAGAAATCGACGTAGGTCTCCCACTCCTCCTCGTCCTTGGCGAAGATCGCCTCGAAGGCGCGCAGGAACTCGTCGACGAACGGGCGCTCGACCAGCGCCATGTTGGACATCATCCAGCAGCGGTCCTCGAACACCCAGTAGACGCTGAGCCCGAGAACCTTCTTCTCGCGCGTGACGTAGGGATAGAACGGGAAGGCGCGGCAGGCGATGGTGCGGTTGTTCCGCTCGCAGAACGCCGCGCCCTTGCACTCGATGGCGCAGGCGGCGTCGGTCAGCTCCTCGACGATCTTCTTCGTCGCGGCGTCGTAGGGCTTGAACCGCTTCCACAGGTCGGTGCGGCCCTTCAGCAGCTTGAACTCGGCCTTGTGCACGACCGGCACCGCGTCCTGCGTCGAGCAGCACACCGGCGAGCCGCCGTTGAGGGGGGAGCATTTCTTGCCGCAGTCGAACTTCGACACCGAGGCGTTGAAGTCCTTGTAGATCGCGGCGAAATCGTCGGGGGAGATCTTGGTCATGCGATGTGGAATCTAGGCGGCGAGGGCTGGAATGGCGAGCGTCATGTTGGCGCGGTTATCCCGCGTGGCGCGGGCGCCGCTCACGGCAGCACGCGCCACACCACCGTCTCGCGCAGGCCGCGGTTCTCGAGCTGCAGCGAGGTGGGGATCTGGTAGCGCGCCATCTCGACCAGCCGGTCGGCGGTGAAGTAGTTGCGGCCGGGATCGCCCAGCAGCACCAGCCGGCCGGCGGCGGCGTGGCCGCGCAGCCACACCATCGCCCGCGCCGTCATCTCGCGCTCGTAGCAGACGTCGCCCGCGATCACGATTTCGGCCTCGGGCGTCGCTGGCGCGCCGGCCAGCCAGTCGTCGGCGCTGGTCTCGATCCCGAGTCCGTTCGCCTCGGCGTTCAGCCGCATCGACGCCACGGCCATCGGATCGATGTCGTTGCCGGTGGCGCGCGCCGCGCCCGCCTTCATCGCCGCCAGCGAGGCGACGCCGCAGCCCGCCGCGAAATCGATCACCGTCCGGCCGGCGACGGTGTCGGGGTTGTCGAGCAGGTAGCGCGCCATCGCCTGGCCGCCGGGCCAGCAGAACGCCCAGTACGGCGGATCGACGTTGCGCTCCTCCAGCCACGCCTCGGTCGCCTGCCAGATCGGCAGGTACTCCGCCGCCAGCCACAGCCGAAGCTCCGGCACCATCGCCGGCGCCTCCAGCGCGGTGTGCTCGCGGATGAACGATTCGGGGTCGGCGGGCGATCTCGGCATGGCGCCTGATACAGGCCGCGACGCGGCTTGGGAACGGCCGAAGGTCAGACCAAGCGGCCGCCGAGGATGCCGGCGAGCAGAATCCATCCGATCCAGCGGTTGGATTTGAACTTGCGCAGGCAGTCCGCCGGATCGTGCGGCTTCACCGTCGCGATTTGCCACGCGAGATGCGCCGCGACGATGAGCAGCGCCACGTGGAAGAGGGGGCCGAGCCCGGTCAGCCATCCCGCGGCGAGGAAGCCGATCGCCGTCAGCGCGGCGAACAGGCTCAGCCACGCCTTGGGGTGGAACTGGAACCGCCGCGCCGTCGAGCGCACGCCGACGATGGCGTCGTCGCGCTGGTCCTGCATGGCGTAGATCGTGTCGTACACCAGCGTCCACGCGACGCCACCGAGGTAGAGCGCGACGGCGGCGGGCGAGACCAGGCCGTTGGCGACCGCGTCGCCCATCAGCGCGCCCCAGTTGAAGGCGAAGCCCAGCACCAGCTGCGGCCACGACGTCACGCGCTTCATCAGCGGATAGACCGCGACCACCAGCAGCGACGCCAGCCCGACGGCGATCGCGAAGCCGTTGAACGTCGCCAGCACCAGCGCGCCGACCGCGGACTGAGCCGCCGCCCAGACCAGCGCCCGCCGCGGCGTCGCCTCGCCGGTCGGCAGCGGACGGCCGCGGGTGCGTTCGACCGCCGCGTCGATGTCGCGGTCGAGGTAGTCGTTCCACGTGCAGCCGGCGCCGCGCATCGCGACGGCGCCCAGCGCGAACAGCGCGAAGCCCGCCAGCATGCCGCCGCACGCCGCAAGCGCGCCGGCGGCGCAGGCCCGCGGGTCGGGCATGAACAGCGCCCAGCTCCACCAGCACGGAAACAGCAGCAGCCACACGCCGATCGGCCGGTCCCAGCGGGCCAGCCGCCCGTAAGGCCGCGCCCACGCCGGCAGCCGCCGCAGCGTCCAGTGCAGCGGATCGATGTCGGTGTGGCCGGCGGCGGGCGTGGCGGTCATCGCGCCCGCATCATGGTCGGCGCGCGCCGCCCACTCAACCGTCGCGACGCCGCGGGCCTCGCCCCCACTGTCATCCCGAGCGCAGCGAGCAACCGTGGTCGAAGTCAAGCGGCGAGGCGGGGCGTCCACGGGATGTCGTCGCGGATCATGGCGTTGAGGGTGACGACGATCTTTCGGGCGCAGGCCATGCAGACGAGCTGGAAGGGCTTGCCGTCGGCGCGGAGCCGCTCGGCGAAGGCCTTGATGTCGGGGTTGAAGCGCATGGCGTTGAGGGCGGCCATGTGGAGGACCTCGACGAGACCGTCGCGGCCGCCGCGGACGGTGGCGCGGGCGCGGCCGGCGCCGCTCCTGCGGTCGGCGGGGCGGTGCCGGCGAGATGGGCGGCCTGCCGGCGGGTCAGGGAGCCGAGCTCGGGCAGCACGGCGAGCACGCTGGCGGCGAGCACCGGGCCGACGCCGCACATCGAGCGCATGAGGGAGGCCTTGCGGCGGCATTCGCCGTCGGCCTCGATCGCGGCGGCGATGTCGGCGTCGAGGGCCTTGAGGCGGCCCTCCAGGCCGGCGCGGTGCGCGAGGACGAGTTCGCGCAACGCCGGCTCGCGCAGGTGCTCGAGCTGGTTGCGTGCGTCGTCGACGGCCTTGCGCAGCATCGCGCGCACGCGCAGGAACTCGGCCAGGCGGCGCGCCCCGGGCGGCCGGCGGACGACGCCGGCCTCGGGAAGTGCCGGGTGAAGAGGGCGATCACCCGGGCGTCGATCGGATCGGTCTTGGCCAGCACGCCGGCGGCCTCGGCGAAGCGCCGCACGCGGCGCGGGTTGAGCAGGTGGATCCGCCAGTCGCCGTCGGCGAGGCCGTCCAGCACCTCCTGCTCGTACCCGCCGCTGGCCTCCAAGGCGATGTCCGTGACGCCCGCCTCCCGGCAGCGCCCGCGCAGCGCCGCCAGGCCGCGCCCGTCGCGCGGCACCACGAAGGCGCCGCCATCCGGCATGACGACGTCGAGCTTCGCCTTTGCTGACGTCGATGCCGGCCACTGCTATCGTCGTGTCCATCTTCGTGACCCCATCTTGCATGCGGTTTGCGACCAGCCAACCGTTCGGGCTTTGCGGAAGAAGGCGACGCGCGCACCATGCTCGCTGTCGGGGTCCCTGGGGGCCGCCGGATATCCGTCGGGCTACGCGCCGCCGACGCGCGCCGGGGGTGGCCACCCCCGGCGCGCGTCACCGCCACTCTGGCATCGCCAGCGAGGCGGAAACACCATGCAAGGGATCCAGGCGCGGTCCATGGATCCCTCACTACGCTCGGAATGACGACGGGGAGGGGATGACGACCGGGGTCGGAAGCGCCACCCCCGTCGCCTCCGGCGCGCCGTGGTGCTACAGCGTCGGGCATGACCCCGCGCCTCCATATCGACGCGCCGCTGGCGGAGGGCGCCGTCGTCGAGCTCGACGGCGACCGCGCGCACTACCTGCGCGACGTGCTGCGGCTGGGCGCCGGCGCGGCGGCGCATCCGTTCAACGCCCGCGACGGCGAATTCGCCGCCACTATCGACACGGTCGGCCGCCGCGGCGCCTCGCTGCGCGTCGGCGCGCGCCGCCGCGGACCGGCGGCCGAGCCCGATCTGTGGCTGTGCTTCGCGCCCATCAAGAAGACGCGCACCGATTTCATCGTCGAGAAGGCGACCGAGCTGGGCGTCTCGGCGCTCCAGCCCGTGCTGACGAGACGCACCATCGCGGAGCGCGTCAACACGGCGCGTCTGCGCGCCACCGCGACCGAGGCCGCCGAGCAGACCGAGCGCCTGTCGGTGCCCGAGATGCGCGAGCCGGTGAAGCTGGAGCGTCTGCTCGACGCCTGGCCGGCCGGGCGTCGCCTGCTGGTGTGCGACGAGACCGGCGGCGGCCCGCCGATCCACGACGCGCTGGCGGCGCTCGACGAGTCGGCGCGCGCCGCGCCATGGGCGGCGCTTATCGGCCCCGAGGGCGGCTTCGCGCGCGAGGAGCTCGACCGGATCGCGGACGTGCCCGGCGTGCTCGCCGTCG
The DNA here is from genome assembly GCA_016699855.1 of Rhodospirillales bacterium. Classification (NCBI taxonomy): domain Bacteria; kingdom Pseudomonadati; phylum Pseudomonadota; class Alphaproteobacteria; order Rhodospirillales; species Rhodospirillales bacterium. The sequence continues at coordinate 1,158,472 of CP064988.1, read as the reverse complement.
GCCTCGGGCCGCGCATCCTGCGCGCCGACACCGCCGCGCTGGCGGCGCTGGCGGTGTGGCAGTCCACCGTCGGCGACTGGCGCCGTTCGACACCGCGGCTGTGGCCCGACTACGCCGCGTCGCGCGGCAATCCGGGCTCGTAGCGCCTCGGCTCGGATGAGATACCTTGCGCCATCGCGCGAGGAAACCTAATGACCGCCGCGGCGAGGAAGGTTGAGCGCGGCGTCGCGGCTTGCTAGCAACGGCGCGACACCGGGCCGGACGGCCCGACCACGACGAACGCACCGGCTGGCGCGCGGGACCGCGACGGCTGGATTTGGGGGGAATCATCATGTCGGCACCGCCGAGCGGCGGCGGCGCTCCGATCACGGATCGGCGTCAGCTCGTCGACTACCTCGCCGCCGGCAGCAAGCCGCGCGACGAGTGGAAGGCCGGGACCGAGCACGAGAAGTTCGGCTTCTCGCGCGCGACCCTGCTTCCGATCCCGTACGCCGGCCCGACCGGGGTGCGCGCGATGCTCGACGGCATCGCCGCGCGCGGCTGGGAGCGCGTCGAGGAGAAGGGCAACGTCATCGCCCTGCTGCGCGGCAAGGCCAACATCACCTTGGAGCCGGGCGGGCAGCTCGAGCTCAGCGGCGCGACGCTCGCGACGGCGCATGAATGCGCCGTCGAGACCGACGCGCATCTCGACGACGTGCGCGCCGTCGCCGGCCCGCTCGGCATCGGCTTCACCGGCATGGGCTTCACGCCGACCTGGCGGCGCGAGGATTTCGACTGGATGCCGAAGGGCCGCTACAAGATCATGCGCGGCTACATGCCGAAGAAGGGCTCGATGGGCCTCGACATGATGCTGCGCACCTGCACCGTGCAGACCAACGTCGATTTCGGCGGCGAAGCCGACATGGTCAAGAAATTCCGGGTGTCGCTGGCGTTGCAGCCCGTGGCCACCGCGCTCTACGCCAACTCGCCCTTCGTCGAGGGCAAGGACACCGGCTTCGCCAGCCGCCGCAGCCATATCTGGACCGACACCGATCCCGACCGCTGCGGCATCCTGCCCTTCGTGTTCGAGGACGGCTTCAGCTTCGAGCGCTACGTCGACTACCTGCTCGACGTGCCGATGTATTTCGTCTACCGCGGCGGCGAGTACCTCGACCTCAGCGGCCGGTCGTTCCGCAAGTTCATGGCCGGCGACTACCACAACGACGTCGGCGACATCGCGCGCATCACCGACTGGGCCGACCACGTCACCACGGCGTTCCCCGAGGTGCGGCTCAAGCGCTATCTCGAGATGCGCGGCTGCGATTCCGGCCCGCGCGACATGATCGTGGCGCTGCCGGCGCTGTGGATGGGCCTGCTCTACGACCAGACCGCGCTCGACGCCGCGTGGGACCTGGTCAAGGACTGGACCATCGAGGAGCACGCCGCCCTGCGCGCCGACAATCCGCGCCACGGCCTGCGCACGATGTTCCGCGGCCGACCGCTCCAGGAGTTGGCGAAGCAGGTCGTCGCCATCGCCGACGCGGGCCTCAAGGCGCGCGCGCGCCTCGACGCCGACGGCCGCGACGAGACCATCCATCTCGACCCGCTACGCCGCATCGCCGACAGCGGCGTCACGCTGGCCGACGAGAAGCGCACCCGCGTCGCCCGCGACTTCGGAGGCGACCCCTCCCGCTTGTACGAGGCGTACGCCTACTGATCGGCGCGTTTTCTCCCTCTGTGCGAACTGGCGGATGGGTAACAGAAGCGTCCGGGCGGATGGCTAACACATCACCCGGCTGGAGGGCCGGGCCGCGCCTGCGCCGGGGGTTAACCCTGGCGCAGGCGGCTCACTTTTCTTGGCGTCGATCGCCGCCAGACGCATCGGACCATAGCGCACCACCCACACGCCGTCGCGCGCGGTCGGCTCGAAGCCGACCGTCTCGCCGGCCAGCGTCTCGCTCAGGAACACCATCTCCCCGCCCCAGCGAACCTCGCCGTTGCTCCTGACCGCCCGCGCCTCCCATCCGGCCGGATACTCCGGCGCGCGCAGCTCGCCGTCCCACGGACGCGGGCTCCGGGCTCCACACCTTCGACGGCGTCGCCATGTCCAGCGCCTCGTGCGGCCGCTCCTCGTTGAACATCCGCGTGAACGCCGCGAACCGGCGCTGCTGCTCGCGCCGGTCCCGCGCCACCGGCAGCACCGTGTCCTGCTGCACCGTCAGATGCAGCCGCTCGTGCCGGCCGTTCTGCTGCGGCCGGCCCGGCGCGATCCGCTCCGGCCGGACCCCGGCCCGCACCAGCCACACCGCCAGGCGCCCGATCCCGCCCATCCCGCTGGCCCGCGAACGGCGGCCCGTTGTCCGAGCGCAGCGACAGCGGCAGCCCGTGCTCGCGGAACGCCCCCGACAGCACCGTCCGCACCGTCGCGAAGTCGCAGCGCTCCACCGCCACCAGCCGCAGCACGGCGGCGGCTGCGGTGGTCGCTCAGGCTCAGCGGGATCCAGCCGCCGCGCGTCGCGCGTCCGCCACCAGCCCCTTGAAGTCCACGCACCACACGTCGTTCGGACGCTCGCCCGTCCCCAGATCGTCGCCCTGCGGACGCCAGCTCCGCTCCGTCCGCCGCTTCGCCGTCAGACCGTGCCGCGACAACGCCGCCGCCGCCGCGCTCCGCCCGGGCCACCGGACCTCCGGCTCGCGCGCCGACAGCCACGCCAGCAGCTTCTTCGGTCCCCACGTCGGACGCTCCCCGCGCAGCTCCACCAGCCGCCGCTCCACCGCCTCGCCCATCGCGTTCGGATGGTGGCGCGCCGCGTGCGAACGCTCCTTCAGACCCGCCACGCCCTCCGCGTCGTACCGCGCCAGCGTCGCGTACACCGTCCGCCGGCTCACACCGTGCCGCCGACCGAGCTCGCTCACCGTCGCGTCGCCCCTCAGCCAGTCCCTCACCAGACGTTCCCTGCTCTCCATCGCGCTCGTCTCCGACCACGGCATGCACACCTCCATCGCATGCCCCCACTGTTACCCATCCGCCCGGACTTTTCTGTGAACCATCACCCCGATCCAGACACCTCTCCGCCGCGCAGCGGGGGAGAGGGAAGGGGCCCGCGCGGAGCGCGGGAAGGGTGAGGTGGTCGTCGTATCGGGTGTGGTCGCGATGGGACGATCGCATGAGTTGGTATCGAACGCCTTTCGGTCGATGCCGTGTGTGTCGGGCTCGTCGACCCACTGTCGGCGTCCCTACCTGTCCGACCACCACCTCACCCTCCCACGCCTTCGGCGTGGGCCCCACCCTCTCCCCCGCTGCGCGGCGGAGAGGGAACAAGCCGCATGACCCGGGTGCAAAAGTCCCGCCCCTCGCGGCAGCGGCTTGGATGCGGTACGATGACCTCAGTCGCGTAACGGATCGGAAGGCGTCGGCGCATGTCGTTGGAGCAGGAGATCGGCCTCACGCCGGAGGAGCTGTCGTACGGCGTGCCGCTGCCCAAGGAGGCGCCGCCGGCCCGGCTCGGCGAGACCGCGGCGCACCGGCAAGCCGCCAAGCAGGCCACCGCTCCCGCCGCGGGCACGCCGTCCGCCGGGGCGCCGTCCGCCGGGGCGCCGCCCGCCGCGGTCGCCGCCGGGCTGGAGTACCGCGTCAAGGCCTGTCGCTACGGCCAGTTCCTCTACAACGCCCGCGACATCTATATCGGCCGCAGCCTCGATCTCTACGGCGAGTACGGCGAGGTCGAGGTCCAGTTCCTGACCAAGCTGGCCAAGCCCGGCGACATGGTGGTCGAGGCCGGCGCCAATATCGGCGCCGACACCGTGCCGCTGGCGCGCCATCTCGGGCCCCAGGGCTGGCTGCTGGCGGTCGAGCCGCAGCGCCTCGTGCACCAGACACTGTGCGCCAACGTCGCCATGAACGGTCTCGCCAACGTGGTCACGCCGTGGTGCGCGCTGGGCGCCGAGCCGGGCGTCGCGGTGGTGCCGCCGCTCGACTACGCGCGCGCCGGCAACTACGGCGGCATCGCGCTGCGCCGCGACGGTGCCGGCGAGCGCGTGCCGGTCGCCACCATCGACTCGTTCGAGCTGCCGCGCTGCGCGCTGATCAAGGCCGACGTCGAGGGCATGGAGCTGGAGGTGCTCAAGGGCGCCGCCGCGACCATCGCGCGCCACCAGCCGCGGCTCTATCTGGAGAACAACGGCGGCGCCGGCTCGCCGGCGCTGATCTCGCATCTGCTGGGGCTCGGCTACCGGCTGTTCTGGCACACGCCGCCGCTGTTCAACCCGCGCAACTTCGCCGGCAACGCCAACAACGTGTTCGGCAACACGGTGTCGTGCAACATGCTCGGCCTGCCGAAGGGCGACGGCGCGGAGATCCGCAACATGCGCGCCGTGTCCGGCCCCGACGACGTCGCGCTGCAGGCGCAACGCCAGCGCCGCGAAACGCCGGCCGGAGACCCGGCATGATCCCGCGTCCCGCGCGCGCGGCGGCGTTCGCCGCGGTCCTCGGCGCCGTCGGCGCCGCCCACGCCCAGCTCGGCGCGCTGCCGCCGTTCGACCAGTGGAAGGAGCACGTCGCCACCGAGGACGGCTTCGCGGTGCGCGTGCCCAACGTCGTGAAGGGCCGCGACTGGAAGGACGGCGGCCTGCCGGCGCGCCACTACGTCACCGGCAATCCGGAGGAGACCTACAGCGTGACGGCGGTGCGCATCCCCGCGTCGACGCGCACCGGCATCGCCGCCGAGGAGATCCTCGGCCTCTCGGTCAAGCGCATGCTCGAGGCCGCGAAGCCGGAGAAGGTCGAGCGCGACGAGGCGCAGGGCTGCCCCCAGGAGGCGATCGGCAAGTCGATCCAGGCGCGACTGGCCGACGAGATGGTCTACGCCGCGCGCGTCTGCGTCACCGCCGACAACGTCTACAAGGTAGAGGCCTTCATCACCTCGGCGCGCTGGGCCGAGGCGGAACCCAGCGTGAAGGGCTTCCTCGACTCGTTCCGCCCGCTGCGGAAATAGCCAACGCCGATCCGGGGGACGGAACGCCATGCTCGACCGTTGCGACCGCGTTCAGGTCGCGGTCATCGACCGCCACAAGGCCGCCGAGGGATACCGCCGTATCTTCGGCGCCGAGACCGCGCGCGAGGATTCCAGCCGCCATCTCGGCGCGAAGCGTCTGATCCTGGCGCTGGGCGAGAGCGAGATCGAGCTGTGCGAGCCCGACGGCGCCGGCCGCGTCGGCGACCATCTGGCGAAGTGGGGCGAATCGCTGATGACCGCCGGCTACTCGACGGTCGACGTCGCGGCGCTCGAACGCCGGCTCGACCAGCTCGGCGTGACCACCGCGCGCGAGGGCGAGCAGCTCTACTTCGGCCCGCCGCACACGCCCGGCGTGCCATTCGTGATCTCGCCCAGCACCTACCGGCCGCGCGTCGGGCGCGCCTCGTTCCTGTACGAGACGACCAACACGCTGGTCAGCGACTGGCGGACGGCGGCGGCGATCTACAGCGGTTTGTTCGGCCTCGACCCGTCGCGCTTCTCGAAGATCGGCAGCCACCGCTTCGCCTACGAGGGCACGCTGACGTTGTTCGATCCGCCCAACCGGCTGGACCGCATCGAGCTGTCGCAGGTCACCGGGCCGGACAGCGCCATGGGCCGCTTCACCGCCCGCCGCGGCGACTCGCTCTACATGGCCTATGTCGAGGTCCACGACTGGCCGGGCGTCCACGCCGCGCTGATGGACTCGAAATCGCGCTGGACGCCGCGCGGCAAGGACGCCGCCACCGAGCGCGACGGCGGCTGGGTGCATCCGAAGGAGCTCGGCGGCCTGCTGCTGGGCGTCTCGCGCACGACGGTCGCGTGGGAGTGGTCGGGCCGCAAACACCTCGTCGCCGCGCCACGTTGACGGAGCTGTGGCCGGCGCTCGGCGCCGGTCGCCCGTAGGGTGCGTTTGGGGGCGGATCGTCGAAAGGGAGCGCTCACAGCGTCAAAAAGCGCGATTTTGCATATTGTATACAAAATACAATATACAAAACGCGAATCCGGCTTCGCGGAGGCCGCCCGAAAACGATCCGATGCCGTGGCGGCGTGATTCCAAATTGTCCGGCGCGCGGCGCGCGGGTCTCGAAATCCACCGCCCCGCGAACGCCGCCGGAGCGACCGGAACCTACGATTCGTAGCCGAGATTGGGCCGCAGCCAGCGTTCGGCCTGCTCGACGCTGACGCCGCGGCGGCGGGCGTAGTCCTCGACCTGGTCCCGGCCGATGCGGGCGACGCCGAAATAGGCGGCGTCGGGATGCGCGAAGTAGTAGCCCGACACCGCCGCCGTCGGCAGCATCGCGAAGCTCTCGGTCAGCGTCATGCCGGCGTTCTGGCCGGCGTTGAGCAGGCGGAACAGCTCGGGCTTCTGCGAGTGGTCGGGGCAGGCGGGGTAGCCCGGCGCCGGCCGGATGCCGCGGTACTTCTCGCGCGTCAGCTCCTCGTTGCCCAGCGCCTCCTCCGGCGCGTAGCCCCACAGCGTCTTGCGCGCGCGCTCGTGCAGGCGCTCGGCGAAGGCCTCGGCCAGACGGTCGGCCAGCGCCTTCAGCATGATGTCGGAGTAGTCGTCGTGGTCGGCCTTGAAGCGCTGGAGATGCGCCTCGATGCCGTGGCCCGCCGTGACCGCGAAGCCGCCGATCCAGTCGGCGTCGGGCGAGATGAAGTCGGCGAGGCACATGTTGGCGCGGCCGGCGCGCTTCTCGACCTGCTGGCGCAGGAAGTGCAGCCGCGACAGCTCCTTGGTCCGCGTCTCGTCCGTGAACAGCACGACATCGTCGCCCTCGCGCCGGCACGGCCAGAAGCCGACCACGCCCTTGGCCGTCAGCCACTTCTCGCGCACGACGCGCTCGAGCATGCGGCGCGCGTCGGCGAACAGCTTGCGCGCGCTGTCGCCGACGACGGGATCCTCGAGGATGGCGGGGTAGTTGCCGGCCAGCTCCCAGGCGCGGAAGAACGGAGTCCAGTCGATGCGCTCGACCAGCTCGTGCAGCGGGTACTCGGCGAACACGCGCGTGCCGGTGAAGGTCGGCCTCGGCGGCGCGTAGGCGCTCCAGTCGATCTTGAACCCGTTGTCGCGCGCGGCGGCCAGCGGGGCCACCTTCTCCTTGCGGCCGTCGCCGCGCTCGACGCGGATCGCCTCGTACTCGGCCGCGACCTTGGCGGCGAAGTCGACGGCCAGCGTGCCCGAGGTCAGCGTCGAGCACACGCCCACGGCGCGCGAGGCGTCGAGCACGTGCACCGTGGTGCCCTTGTAGCGCGGCGCGATGCGCAGCGCGGTGTGCACCTTCGACGTCGTGGCGCCGCCGATCAGCAGCGGGATGGTGAGGCCCGCGCGCGTCATCTCCTCGGCCACCGTCGCCATCTCGTCGAGCGACGGCGTGATCAGGCCGGAGAGTCCGACGATGTCGGCCTTGTTCTCGTTCGCGGCCTTGAGGATGTCGCGGAACGGCACCATGACGCCGAGGTCGATGACCTCGAAATTGTTGCACTGGAGCACGACGCCGACGATGTTCTTGCCGATGTCGTGGACGTCGCCCTTGACCGTCGCCATGACGATGCGGCCCTTGGCGCGCGCGCCCGCCGACTTGCCGGCCTCGATGTAGGGGATCAGGTGCGCGACCGCCTTCTTCATGACGCGCGCGCTCTTGACCACCTGCGGCAGGAACATCTTGCCGGCGCCGAACAGGTCGCCGACCACGTTCATGCCGGCCATCAGCGGCCCCTCGATCACCTCGATCGGCCGCGCCGCGCCGAGGCGCGCCTCCTCGGTGTCGTCGACGACCCACTGGTCCATGCCCTTGACGAGCGCGTGCTCCAGCCGCCGCTCGACCGGCCACGAGCGCCACTCCGCGTCGATCGTCTCGACCGCGCCGCCGCTGCCTTGTATTTCGGCGCCAGCGCCAGCAGCCGCTCGGTGCCGTCCTTGCCGCGGTTGAGGATGACGTCCTCGCAGACCTCGCGCAGCTCCGCCGGGATCTGGTCGTAGACCTCGAGCTGTCCGGCGTTGACGATGCCCATGTCCATGCCCGCCTGGACGGCGTGGTAGAGGAACACGGAGTGCATCGCCTTGCGCACCGGCTCGTTGCCGCGGAAGGAGAACGACAGGTTCGACACGCCGCCGGAGACGCGCGCGTGCGGGCACGACGCCTTGATGCGCCGCGTCGCCTCGATGAAGTCGACGCCGTAGTTGTCGTGCTCCTCGATTCCGGTCGCGACCGCGAAGATGTTGGGATCGAAGATGATGTCCTCGGCCGGGAAGCCGACCTGGTTCACCAGCACGTCGTAGGAGCGCTCGCAGATCGCCACCTTGCGGTCGGCGGTGTCGGCCTGGCCCTTCTCGTCGAACGCCATCACGACGGCGGCGGCGCCGTAGCGCCGGATCTTCCGCGCCTGGGCGATGAAGGGCTCCAGCCCCTCCTTCATGCTGATCGAGTTGACGATCGGCTTGCCGGCGACGCATTTCAGGCCGGCCTCGATCACGCTCCACTTCGAGCTGTCGATCATCACCGGCACGCGGGCGATGTCGGGCTCGGCGGCGATCAGCTTGAGGAACGTCTCCATCGCCAGCTCGGAGTCGAGCAGGCCCTCGTCCATGTTGACGTCGATGATCTGCGCGCCGTTCTCGACCTGCTGGCGCGCCACCTCGACGGCCGCCGCGTAGTCGCCGGCCAGGATCAGCTTCTTGAACTGCGCCGAGCCCGTGACGTTGGTGCGCTCGCCGATGTTGATGAAGGAGGCGGTGCGTTTTCCGGTCATCACATGAAACTCACGGCTTCCATGCCCGACAACCGCAGCGCCGGCGGCAGCACGGGCGGACGGCGCGGCGGCAGGCCGCGCACGGCGTCGGCGATCGCCTTGATGTGCGGCGGCGTGGTGCCGCAGCAGCCGCCGACCACGTTGATCCAGCCGGCCTCGGCCCATTTGCGCACCAGCTTCGCCGTCAGCTCCGGCGGCTCGTCGTAGCTGCCCATGTCGTTGGGCAGACCGGCGTTGGGGTAGACGCAGACAAGGCTGTCGACGCGGCCGTTCATGTCGGCGACGTAGGGCTGCAGCTCGGTGGCGCCGAACGAGCAGTTCAGGCCCATGGTCAACGGCCTCACGTGGCGGATCGAGTGCCAGAAGGCGTCGACGGTCTGGCCTGAGAGGTTGCGGCCGGCGAGGTCCGTCAGCGTCATCGACACCATCACCGGCAGCGTCTCGCCGCGTTCCTCGGCGGCCTCGTCGGCCGCCACCAGCGCGGCCTTGGCGTTGAGCGTGTCGAACACGGTCTCGACCAGGATGAAGTCGACGCCGCCGTCGAGCAGCCCGTCGATCTGCTCGCGGTAGACCCCCTTCATCTCGTCGAAGCCGACGGCGCGGTAGCCGGGGTTGTTGACGTCGGGGGAGATCGAGAGCGTCTTCGGCGTCGGCCCGAGCGCGCCGGCGACGAAGCGCGGCTTCGCCGGGTCGCGCGCCGTCCAGCGGTCGGCGTGCTCGCGCGTGATCGCGGCGGCGGCGAGGTTGATCTCGCGGGCCATCGACTGGATGCCGTAGTCGGACAGGCTGATGGCGTTGGCGTTGAAGGTGTTGGTGGCCACGATGTCGGCGCCGGCCGCGAGATAGGCGTCGCAGATCTCGCCGACGATCTCCGGCCGCGTCACGTTCAGCAGGTCGTTGTCGCCCTTCTGGTCGTGGTTGAAGGCGCGGCCGCCGCGGTAGCCCTCCTCGTCGAGGCGGTAGCCCTGGATCATCGATCCGTAGGGTCCGTCCTTGACGAGGATGCGCTCGCGCGCCGCGGCCAGCAGCAGCTCGGCCTTCTCTTCGCGGTTCATGCCTGGAGTGTCCGTTTGGCCGGGCGCACGCCCAGCAGATGGCAGATCGCGAACGTCAGGTCCGCGCGGTTGAGCGTGTAGAAGTGGAACGCGCCGACGCCCTCGGACTGGAGCCGGCGGCACAGGTCGCCGGCCACGGTGGCGGCGATCATGCGCCGGGTCTCGAGGTCGTCGTCGAGGCCCTCGAACAGGTCCGCCAGCCAGTCCGGCACGCGCGCGCCGCAAAGTCCGGCGATGCGTCGGACCTGGGTGAAATTGCTCACCGGCACCACCCCCGGCACGATCGGCACGCGCACGCCGGCGGTCCATGCCTGGTCGCGGAAGCGCAGGAAATCGTCCGCCTCGAAGAAGAACTGCGTGATGCAGCGGTCGGCGCCGGCGTCGACCTTGCGCTTGAGGTTGGCGAGATCGGCGGCGGTGTCCGCGGAGTCGGGATGGCGCTCGGGATAGCCGGCGACGCTGATCTGGAAATCGCCGATGCGCTTGAGGCCGGCGACCAGCTCGGCGGCGTTGGCGTAGCCGCCGGGATGCGCGGTGTACTTGCCGCCCATGCCCGACGGTGGATCGCCGCGCAGCGCCACGACGTGGCGGATGCCGGCGTCCCAATAGGCGCGCGCCACGTCGTCGATTTCGCCCTTCGTGGCGCCGACGCAGGTCAGGTGGGCGGCGGGATCGATACCGGTCTCGCGCTTCATGCGCACGACCGTCTCGTGGGTGCGTTGCCGGGTCGAGCCGCCGGCGCCGTAGGTGACCGAGAAGAACGCCGGCCGCAGCGGCGCCAGCCGCTCGACGGATTGCCACAGCGTCTCGGCCATCGCGTCGGTCTTGGGCGGGAAGAACTCGAACGACACCGCCAGCGACGACGGCGCGCGCGCGGGGAAGGTGGACGGCGTCGCCGGCGCGGGCGACACGCCTTGATCGGGCGTCATGGCGCGGAGCTCCTCGCGGCGGCCGGGTCGCCGGCGGACGTCCGGGCGGCGTTGGTGATCGCGGGCGCGGCCGGGAGGCGGCGCGCCCGCCAGACGCCGACCATCAGACGCTGGCCGGGCAGACGGGTGGGGGGCTCGACAGCGAAGCCGGCCGCCGTCAGCCAGCCCTCGACCTGGTTGTCGGCGAAGCCGAGATGGACGTGGGCGTGCTCGCGGCGCAGCTCGACGAGGTCGTGCGGCGCGAAATCGACGACCAACGCGACGCCGCCCGGCGCCAACACGCGGGCCGCCTCGCGCAGCACCGCCGCGGGATCCTCGGCGTAGTGCAGCACCTGGTGGATCGTCACGACGTCGACGGCGGCGGCCGGCAGCGGCAGGGCGTACATGTCGCCGCGCCGGATCTCGGCGTTGGCCAAGCCGGAACGCGCCAGGTTGGCGCGGGCGACGGCCAGCATCTCGCGCGACTGGTCGATGCCGATGACGCGGTCGAAGCGCGGCGCCATGATCTCGAGGATGCGGCCGGTTCCGGTGCCGATGTCGAGCAGGGTCTCGCCCCGTCCGGGCAGATGCGCCAGGAGCGCCGCCTCGATCTCGCCATCGGCGACGTGCAACGCGCGCAGCTGGTCCCAGCGCTCGGCGTTGCGCCGGAAATAGGCGACCGCCCGGTTCTCGCGCCGTCGCTTCAGATCGTCGAGCCGCGCCTGGTCGGCGGCGAGCACGCCATCGTCCATCGGCAGCCGCGCGGCGAGGTCGCGCGCCAGCGTCGCGGCATGGCCGCTGGCCCGCGCCAGCCGGAAATACGCCCACTGGCCTTCGCGCGCCCGTTCGAGCAGGCCAGCCTCCACCATGAGTTTGAGATGGCGCGAGACGCGCGGCTGCGACTGGCCGAGCACGTCGACAATCTCGCTCACCGTGAGCTGGTCACGCGCGGCCAACGCAAGAATCCGCAGTCGCGTTTCCTCGGCCATCGCTCTGAGCACAGCGAGTGTCTCTTCCATGCTTTACATATAAATATATTCTTATATCTACCACAAGAGAAATCTCTCAAGGTTAGCCACATCGCCCAAACGTCCGGCAGTGACGGATCGCCGCCGGGCGTGCTATAGACATGCCCGGGGCGTGGTTTTGCCGCCTCGACCGGCGGCGATGCGCCGGGCGAGGAAGGCGTTACGCGACCGAAGGAACGAACCGCGCGGCGTTTGTGCCGCGCGCCCTCGGGTTGTTGGCGGGAACAATCGGCATGTTCGGTGGTTGTGTAACGGGGATCCGTCGCGGCGTCGCCGCGATCGCGGTGGCCGCCATGCTGGTTTCCGGCTGCGCGTCGGCGCCCGAATCCGGCGACGCGTGGGATCCGTTGGAGACGCCCAACCGGTTCATGTTCGCGATCAACAAGACGCTCGACACGTTCATCCTGCGGCCGCTCGCGGTGACCTACCGCGACCTGACGCCGAACGGCGCGCAGCGCGGCGTTCGCAACGCGCTGAACAATCTCGGAGAGCCGGTCACCGCGATCAACGAGCTCGCCCAGGGCGAGGCGACCCGGGCCGCCCAGACGGTCGCCCGCTTCATCGTCAACTCCACGATCGGCCTGCTCGGCCTGTTCGACGTCGCCAAGGATATCGGCCTGCCGCCGACCAAGGAGGATTTCGGCCAGACGATCGGCGTCTGGGCGAAGGCGCCGCCGGAGGATGGCGGTCCGTACCTGGTGCTGCCGCTGGTCGGACCGTCCAACGCCCGCGACGCCGTCGGCCTTCTGGTCGACCATCTGGTCGACCCGTTCCGCGTCGCCGCGCACCATTTCGACGTCGACTGGCTGCTCTACGTGCGCACCGGCGCGGACGCCATCGATAGCCGGTCGCGCACGCTGCAGGCGCTCGACGACATCGAGAAGAACTCGGTCGACTACTACACGGCGATCCGCAGCGCCTACACGCAGCGCCGCGCCGCGCAGATCCGCCAGCGCGGCGTGGTCGCGACCGCGGCCCTGCCGCTGTCGGTGGGCGGCCGCGCCGAGCTTGGGCTCGCGCGCTGATTCATATCCGGAGGGGATCGTGTCGAGGACGTTGATGACGCGCCGCGGCATGGCGCGCCTGACGTTTGGTGTCGCCGGCGCCGCGGTGGGCGCGCGGACCGTGTTAGCCCAGGACGCCGCCGGCGTGATCAACGGCGCCGCCGACCGCGTGCTGGCCGCCGTCAAGGCGGGCGTCACCGACGCCGAGCGCGAGCGCACGCTGACGGCGGTGTTCCGCGACAGCTTCGACATTCCGTCGATCGCGCGCACCGTGCTGGGACGGCACTGGAACGCCGCGACCGAGGAGCAGCGCCAGCGTTTCATGGAGGCGTTCGAACGCGCCGAGGTGCGGGCCTATTCCAACCGCTTCAAGGAGTACGGCGGCCAGTCGCTGCAGGTCGGCAAGGTCACGCAGAACGGCGGCGCGCAGCTGGTCGACGCCCAGATCATCCAGGTCAACGGGCCGCCGATCAAGCTGGTCTGGGAGCTGGTCGGGGGCCGCATCGTCGACGTGTCGGTCGAAGGCATCAGCATGGCGATCACGCGCCGGTCGGATTTCAACGCCTACATCCAGCGCAACGGCATCGACGGCCTCATCGCCGAGTTGAAGCGCCGCTCCGGCTGAGGCGTTCGCGCAAATCCACCTCGCCCGAGCGCGCGTAAAATTCGCGCGAGGGTCTATTGCCCGCCGGGCCCCGGAAGCGTCTGCTGGGGCGTGGTAGCCGGCGTCTTGGGCCGGGCATTCGGGAGTAGATCATGGACCAGTCCGCATTGAAGAAGGTCGCGAGCGTCGATCCGGTGTGGGACGCGGTGCGCCAGGCGGCGCAGGAGATGGCGCGCGCCGAGCCGGCCCTGGGCAGCCTGTTGCACGCCACGGTCCTGAGCCAGCCGCGTTTCGAATCCGCGCTGAGCTACCATCTCGCGCGCACCGTCGGCACCAACGAGACGCCGGCGATGCTGGTGCGCCAGAGCATCGAGGAGGCGTTCGACGCCGACCCGTCGATCGGCGTGGCCGCCCGCGCCGACGTCATGGCCGTCTACGAGCGCGACCCCGCCTGCACGTCGCATCTCGACCCCGTGCTGTGGTTCAAGGGCTACCACGCGCTCCAGACCCATCGCGTCGCGCACTGGCTGCTGGGGCGTGGCCGCCGCGGCATGGCGCTGTTCCTCCAGAGCCGCTCGAGCTCGCTGTTCGGCGTCGACATCAACCCCGCCGCCCGCATCGGCAAGGGCATCTTCATCGACCACGGCACCGGCGTCGTGATCGGCGAGACGGCCGTGGTCGAGGACGGCGTGTCGATGCTGCACGGCGTGACGCTGGGCGGCACCGGCAAGGAGCGCGGCGACCGCCACCCGAAGGTGCGCCGCGGCGTGCTGCTGGGCGCCGGCGCCAAGGTGCTGGGCAACATCGAGATCGGGGTCTGCGCCAAGATCGCCGCCGGCAGCGTGGTGCTCGATCCGGTGCCGGCCGGGTGCACCGCCGCCGGCGTGCCGGCGCGCATCGTCGGCTGCGTCGACGTGCCGGAGCCGGCGCTGGAGATGGACCAGCGCATCTGATCGCCGCGCGGGCGGCGCGCGCCGCCCGCGACTCGAACGAACGGCCGGTCCCCGCGACCGGCCGTTTTCATTTCGGGTCGACGGGCGCCCGGCTCCGCCGATCGACCGTGCCGCCTGTCCTTCTCCAAATGTCATCCCGAGCGACGCGAGGGATCCAGGCGCCGCTCCTGGATCCCTCGCGTCGCTCGGGATGACAGAAATTGCCGGGACGACTGGATCGATCGAGGGAACGCGTCGTTAGCCCCGCGTCAGGGGCTTGTACTTGATGCGGTGGGGCTGGTCGGCGTCGGCGCCGAGGCGGCGCTTCTTGTCGGCCTCGTAGTCCTGGAAGTTGCCCTCGAACCACACCACCTGGCTGTCGCCCTCGAAGGCGAGGATGTGGGTGGCGACGCGGTCGAGGAACCAGCGGTCGTGGCTGATCACCACGGCGCAGCCGGCGAAGTCGCCCAGCGCCTCCTCCAGCGCCCGCAGGGTGTCGACGTCGAGGTCGTTGGTCGGCTCGTCGAGCAGCAGCACGTTGGCGCCGCTTTTGAGCATCTTGGCGAGGTGCACGCGGTTGCGCTCGCCGCCCGAGAGCAGGCCGACCTTCTTCTGCTGGTCGGCGCCCTTGAAGTTGAAGCCGCCGCAGTAGGCGCGGCTGGGCATCTCGCTCTTGCCGATCTTGAGGACGTCGAGGCCGTCGGAGATCTCCTCCCAGACGCTCTTGTTCGGGTCGAGCGAGTCGCGCGACTGGTCGACGTAGCCCAGCTTCACCGTCGGGCCGACGCGGAACGAGCCGCCATCCGGCTTGTCCTGGCCGGTGATCATGCGGAACAGCGTCGTCTTGCCGGCGCCGTTGGGGCCGATCACGCCGACGATGCCGCCCGGCGGCAGCTTGAAGCTCAGCCCGTCGATCAGCAGGCGGTCGCCGAAGCCCTTGGAGACCTTCTCGGCCTCGATCACCAGATCGCCCAGGCGCGGACCCGGCGGGATGACGATCTGCGCCTTCTCCAGGCTCTGCTGCTCGCCCTCGGCCAGCATCTGCTCGTAGGCCGCGATTCGCGCCTTGCTCTTGCTGCGCCGCGCCTGGGCGCTCTGGCCCATCCACTCGAGCTCGCGCTGCAGGGTGCGGCGCTTGGCGTCGGCCTTGGACTCCTCCTGCGCCAGCCGCTGCTCCTTCTGCGTCAGCCACGAGGTGTAGTTGCCCTCCCACGGGATGCCCTGGCCGCGGTCGAGCTCGAGGATCCAGCCGGCGACGTTGTCGAGGAAGTAGCGGTCGTGGGTGATGGCGACGACCGTGCCGGGGAACTCGGCGAGGAAGCGCTCCAGCCACGCCACCGACTCGGCGTCGAGGTGGTTGGTGGGCTCGTCCAGCAGCAGCATGTCGGGCTTGCTGAGCAGCAGGCGGCACAGCGCCACGCGGCGGCGCTCGCCGCCCGACAGCTTGGTGACGTCGGCGTCGCCCGGCGGACAGCGCAGCGCGTCCATGGCGATCTCGACGGTGCGCTGCAGGTCCCAGCCCTCGGCGGCGTCGATCTTCTCCTGGAGATCGGCCTGCTCGGCCAGCAGCTTGTCCATGTCGGCGTCGGGGTCGGCGAAGGCGTTGGAGACCTCGTCGAAGCGCTTCAGCCATTGCGCCAGCTCGCCGACGCCGTCCATGACGTTGCCCAGCGCGTCCTTCGAGGCGTCGAGCTCCGGCTCCTGCGACAGGTGGCCGACCTTGACGCCCTCGGCGGCCCACGCCTCGCCCGTGAAATTGTCGTCCTTGCCGGCCATGATGCGCAGCAGGGTCGATTTGCCGGCGCCGTTGAGCCCGAGCACGCCGATCTTGGCGCCGGGCAGGAAGCTCAGCCAGATGTCCTTGAGGACCTGCTTGCCGGCCGGGATAGGTCTTGGACAGACCCTTCATCACGTAGACGTACTGATACGCGGCCATTTCGTCGCTCCGGCGGTCCCGCCCGCGCCCCGTGGCGCGCGCGGCGCATTCTCTAGCGGAGCGGAGGCGCGCCGGCAACGCGGCGGCCATGCGCGCGCCGGCTTCCTCGACCCGGCGATTTCGCCTTAAATGCCGGCCGCCGGGCGGTCCGCCGCGGCGCGGGGGAGATGGGGATGCGCGCGAAGTTCGTCGTGCCGGCCGCGGTCGGCGTCGTCTGCCTCCTGCTGGTCGGCGGGTACTTCATCGTCAAGAGCGCGATGGAGGCCGGCGGCCCGGCCTTCGAGGCGTCGTTCGAGAAGAGCTTCCGCTCGAGCTGCGTCGACGCCGCGCTGAAGCGGCCCGGCGCCCAGGAGGCGGTCGTCCGCCGCCAGTGCGACTGCGCCTACGATGTGGTGCGGCCGCTGCCGGTGTCGGAGAAGATCGCGCTGAACCAGGCCGGCGAGGCGCAGACGCGGATCCTGACGGAGATCCAGCGGCGCTGTCCGGCGCGCTGACACGGGCATCGGGAGGAACGGACGCATGGCGGGACGGCTCGACGGCAAGGTGGCGTTGATCACGGGCGGCGCGTCGGGGCTGGGCGAATGCGCCGCGGTCCTTATGGCGCGCGAGGGCGCCAGGGTCGTGGTCGCCGACATCCAGGAGGAGAAGGGCCGCGCGGTCGCGGCGAAGATCGGCGCGGCGGCGCATTTCCTGCCGCTCGACGTGACCAGCGAGGACCAGTGGAAGGCCGCGATCGCCGGCGCGGTCGACAGGTTCGGCGCGCTGCACGTGCTGCTGAACTCCGCCGGCATCGGCCTGACCAAGACGGTCGAGGACATCGAGCTGGAGGAGTGGCGCCGGGTCCACGCCATCGACCTCGACGGCGTGTTCCTCGGCTGCAAGCACGGCGTCAAGGAGATCAAGAGGCACACCGGCGCGCTGGGCGGCTCGATCATCAACATCTCGTCGATCTCCGGCATCATCGCCGGCGCCAACATGGCGGCCTACAACTCGGCCAAGGCCGGCGTGCGGCTGCTGTCGAAATCGGTGGCCCTGCACTGCGCCAAGAGCGGTTACAACATCCGCTGCAACTCCGTGCCCCACCTTCATCGACACCCCGATCCTCGACCGCCACCGCGTGCGCATGGGCGACGCCGTCATGCAGCAGAAGCTGGGGCGGCAGGTGCCGATCGGCCGACTCGGCCGGCCGGAGGAGGTCGGCTGGGCGCTGGTGTTCCTGGCGTCCGACGAATCGAGCTTCATGACCGGCTCGGAGGTGATCATCGACGGCGGCCTCAGCGCGATGTGAACGGCGCGGGCCGCGCCGACGACGGACGAACCAAGAATCACGAGGAAACGCCATGATCCTGAACATCGACGACCGGCGCATCTACTGCGACCTCGTGGGCGACGCGGACGCGCCGACGATCACCATCACGCACTCGCTGCAATCCGACGGCGGCATGTGGGCCGAGCAGATGCCGGCGCTGCTGGCCGCCGGCTTCCGCGTGCTGCGGCTGGACATGCGCGGCCACGGCGGCAGCGATCCCGTGGCCGGCGACTACACCATGGCGGCGCTCGCCGAGGACGTGGTCAAGGCGCTCGACGCGCTCGGTATCGCCAGAACCCACTACATGGGCCTGTCGATCGGCGGCATGATCGGCCAGGCGTTCGCGCTCGAGCACGGCGGGCGGCTGCTGTCGATGATCCTGTGCGACACGCTGCCGGCCTCGCCGGCCGGGGCGGCGGCGTCGTGGGAGGAGCGCAAGGCGGCGGTGCGCGCCGCCGGCGGGCTGTCGACGCTGGCCGACGGCTCGATGGACCGCTGGTTCACGCCGGCGTTCAAGACGGCCAACCCGGCGCGCTTCAAGCAGATCCGCGACACGATCGTCGGCACCACGGCGCAGGGCTTCCTCGGCTGCGCGGCGGCGATCCAGAATTTCGACTTCGAGGCGCGGCTGCCGACCATCGCGGTGCCGACGCTGGTGGTCTGCGGCGACGACGATCCCGGCACGCCGCCGGACCGCAACCGCTTCATCGCGGCGAAGATCCCCGGCGCGGCCTACGTGGAGATCGCCGACGCGCGGCATCTGCCCAACGTCGAGCGGCCGGCGGCGTTCAACAAGGCGATGATGTCGTTCCTGTGGGCGCGGCGCTGAGGCGCGCGGCGGAACGGACGTAGGGAAGGGACGACGCCATGGAATTCGGCTTCAACGAGCAGCAGCTCGCTATCCGCGACAGCGTGGCCAAGCTCTGCACGCAGTTCGACGACAAGTACTGGCTGAAGAAGGACAAGGAGGGCGGCTTCCCGCACGATTTCTACAAGGCCATGGCCGATGCGGGCTGGCTGGGCATCGCCATGCCGGAGGAGTACGGCGGCAGCGGGCTGGGTATCACCGAGGCGGCGCTGCTGATGCAGACCGTGGCCGCGTCGGGCGCCGCCCTGCAGGGCGCCTCCGCCATCCACCTCAACATCTTCGGACCCAATCCGATCGTGGTGTTCGGCACCGAGGAGCAGAAGAAACGCATCCTGCCGGACATCATCAAGGGCCGGGTCAAAGGCTGCTTCGCGGTCACCGAGCCGGACGCGGGCCTCAACACCACGGCGCTGGAGACCAAGGCCGAGCGCGCCGGCAACGGCTACATCGTGACCGGCAAGAAGGTGTGGACCACCACCGCGCAGATCGCCGACAAGATGCTGCTGATCGCGCGCACCACGCCGAAGGAGCAGTGCCGCAAATCGACCGACGGGCTGTCGCTGTTCTACACCGATTTCGACCGCTCGAAGATCGAGGTGCGCGAGATCGACAAGATGGGCCGCAAGGCGATCGACACCAACCAGATCTTCATCGACGGGCTGAAGGTGCCGCTCGAGGACCGCATCGGCGAGGAGGGCAAGGGCTTCCACTACCTCCTGCACGGCCTGAACCCGGAACGCGTGCTGATCGCGGCCGAGGCGGTGGGCATCGGCCGCGCCGCGCTGGCCAAGGCGACGCAGTACGCCAAGGAGCGCGTGGTGTTCGGCCGGCCGATCGGCAAGAACCAGGCGATCCAGCATCCGCTGGCCGAGAGCTGGGCCCAGCTCGAGGCCGTCGACCTGCTGACCTTCAAGGCGGCGTGGCTCTACGACAACGGCAAGGAATGCGGCGCCGAGGCCAACGCCGCCAAGCTGCTGGCCGGCCGCGCCGCGTGGGAATCCTGCGAGCGCGCCGTGCTGACCCATGGCGGCTACGGCTACGCCAAGGAGTTCCATGTCGAGCGCTTCCTGCGCGAGGTGATGATCGCGCGCATCGCGCCGGTCAGCGAGCAGCTCGTGCTCTGCTACATCGCCGAGCGCGTGCTGGGCCTGCCGAAATCGTACTGAGGGCGGCGGTACGATATGCGCAAACCTCTCATCGTTGCCTTCGCCATCGCCGCAGTCATCTGCGGCATCGCAATTTGGGCGCGCGATGTTGAGGACTTCCCACCGGAGGTTACGGAGGTCGTTGACCCGACGCCGCGTCGGCCGCGCATTCTCGTCATCGGGCATACCGATCGACGCCCGCCGTTCGAATGGAGTGCTTACGATCGGTGAAGTCGCGGTGCTGGCCGCTTCGACGAAGTGAATTGGTCGACTAACCTCTGAGGCGCTGACGTCGCTTTCTTTTGGGTCGTCCGTGATGCGTCATTGAGTGAAAGGAATGCGGGACATGCCCGGCGCGTTGGATGGGATCAAGATCGTCGATCTGACGGCGGTGCTGCTGGGGCCGTTCGCCACGCAGCATCTCGCCGACATGGGCGCCGACGTGGTCAAGATCGAGCCGCCGGAGGGCGATCTGCTGCGCAACTCCGGCAAGGGCCCGTCGCCCAAGATGGGGCCGATCTACATCGCCGCCGGTCGCAACAAGCGCTCGGTGTGCCTCGATCTGAAAAAGCCGGAGGCCGTCGCGGTCGTGAAGCGGATGGTCGAGACCGCCGACATCTTCATCCACAACAGCCGGCCGCAGGCGATCGAGCGGCTCGGGCTGGGCTACGACGATCTGCGCAAGGTCAAGCCCGACCTGATCTACGCCTATTCGCTGGGCTACAAGCGCTCCGGCCCGTACGGCCACAAGCCGGCGTTCGACGATCTGGTGCAGGGCGCCAGCGGCGCCGCCTCGCTGCAGTCGCGGGTCGACGGCGGCCCGCCGCGCTTCATGCCCAGCCTGGTGGCCGACAAGACCACCGGCCTGCATCTCGCCATCGCGGTGCTGGGCGCGCTGGTGCACCGCCAGAAGACCGGCGAGGGCCAGATGGTCGAGGTGCCGATGTTCGAGACGCTGGTCTCGTTCTGGCTGACCGACCACCTGTTCGGCCGCACCTTCGATCCGCCGACCGGCACGATGGGCTACGACCGCATCATCAACAAGTTCCGCCTGCCGTTCCCCACGAAGGACGGCTACATCTGCGCGCTGCCCTACACCGACAAGCACTGGGAGCGCTTCTTCGAGCTGGCGGAGCGGCCCGATCTCGCGGCCGACCCGCGCTTCAAGGACGGACCCACCCGCGCGCAGCACTACAACGAGCTCTACCAGGTGCTGGCCGAGCTGCTGAAGCCGCGGGCCACGGCGGAGTGGCTGCGCCTGTTCGACGAGGCCGACATTCCCGCCATGCCGGCCAACACGCTGGAGGAGGTGCTGGAGGACGAGCACCTCAAGGCGACGGGTTTCTTCACCCGGCGGGAGCATCCCACCGAGGGGCCGATCACGACGGTGGGCAGCCCGCTCGATTTCTCGAAAACCCCGACCTCGTTCCGCCGGCACGCGCCGCGGATCGGCGCCGACGGTCCCGACGTGCTGCGCGAATACGGCTACGCGCAGGGCGAGATCGACGCGCTGATGGCCTGCCAGGCGCTGCAGATCCCGAAGTTCGGGTGACGCGTTTCGCCCGGCTACACCTTCGGCCTTCCGTTCTCTCACCGTCATCCCGAGCGCGGCGAGGGATCCAGGCGCGGACCCTGGATCCCTCGCCGCGCTCGGGATGACAGAATGGACAGGTCGCCGGCAGGTGCGATGACGGGACGACCCGATCTGATCGCGCCGTGTCCGCCCGCCGCCTATTTCCGTTCCAGCGCGCGCGGGAAGAACGGGTAGAGGAACTGCTTGAAGAAGCCCTTGGGCACAGGATCGGGCGCGATGCCGTAGGCGGTCGGCCACTTGCCCTCCGGCAGGTAGAACGTGCCGAACACCTTGTCGATCATCGGCAGGTGGATGGCGAAGTTCTTGTCGATGCCTTCCTGGTCGGCGGCGTGGTGCCAGTGGTGGAACTGCGGCGTGGTCAGCACGTATTTCAACGGCCCGAAATTCCACCGCACGTTGGCGTGCGCCAGGGTCGCCTGGAACGTCACCCAGCTCAGGTAGGCGTAGACCGCGGTGTCGGCGAAGCCCAGCATGATCATGGGTATGGCGGTGGTCGCGCGCACCGTCAGCATGTCGAGCAGGTGCAGGCGCGAACCCGCCAGCCAGTCCATGTTCGCCGCGCAGTGGTGCACGGCGTGGAACCGCCACAGGAACGGCACGCGGTGGAAGGCGTAGTGCACGCCGTACTGCACCAGGTCGGTGACGATCATGATCTCGAGGAACTGCAGCGGCAGCCACTGCGACTCGACCCATTCGTGCAGCAGCCGCCAGTCGGTGTTCTCGAACAGGGTCATCGCCGGCTTCAGCGTGACGTAGGCGAGGAACTGGATCGCCAGGCCGCTGAGGAAGAAATAGAACAGATCGACCTTCCATTCCTCGCGGAACACCGCCTGGTCGGTGAGCCGCCCCCATAGCCGCTCGATCGGTATCCAGACGACGGAGAAGGCGATCAGGTTGAGCAGGAACCAGTCGAGGCCGAGGTAGACGCCGCTGGTCAGCTCGCCGACCGGCTCGACCTTCCAGCCGCCGAGCAGGACCGCCGCCAGCACGCAGGCCATGGCCGCGCCGCCCAGCGCGGCGTGCCGGCCCAGCATGATGTTCACCAGCCCGAGCGCGAAGGCCACGATCATCACGACGTGCATCGCCGCCCGGATCGAGGCCAGCGGATAGAGCTCGCGCAGCTCCGGCATCGTCAGCAGCGCGGGATAGCGCACGCACAGGACCGCGCCGAGCGACACGAGCCCGAGGAACAACGCGACGGTGCCGCTGAGCCAGCCGCTGCCCAGACGCCGCGACGCGGCCGGCGCGGACAATGATCTGCCGATGGGCGTCTGCATGCGGAGGGGCTCCAGATCCACGAGGGGCGCGGCCGACGCGGCGGCCTTGGCCGCAAGGTGCCGCGCTTTGGACACGGAGGCAACAACATGGCGGGGTGAGGGGGGGGGCCGCTAATACGGCAGCTCCGGCATTCCGTCCGCCGCCATCGGGAAGCGTCCGATCCAGCCGCGCCGGACGCCGCCAAGGACCGACAGCATGAGGTTCCTAGTCGGCGGCAAGGCGCAGAACGGGCCGAAGGCGAGGTCGCGCGCCCAGCCCAGCGGCGTCAGGCGCGACTGGTAGAACGGCGTCAGCATTTGGCTGATGCGCCCGAACGCATCGGTGTGCGGCCGGCGCCACGCCTCGGCGCGGTCCAGCGCGGCGTCGATGGCCGCCTCGCCGTCGCCGTCGCGCTGGCGCAACGCCGTGGTCAGCGCCAGCGCGTCGAGCAGCGCCATGTTGGCGCCCTGGCCGAGCTGCGGCGAGGTGCCGTGCGCGGCGTCGCCGATGAACACCGCTCGGCCCGCGCGCCAGCGCGACAGCCGGACGTCGCGGTAGGTCGCCATGCTGAGCTGGTCGAACGAGGCGACGCGCTCCAACGGCCCGGCCAGGTCCGGCCATTCCGCCCGCATGTCGGCTTTCAGGGCGTCCAGCCCGCGCGCGCGGCACGCGTCCATCGCCGCCACCGGCAGACTCCAGAACAGCGTGACCTCGCGGGCGGCGGCGGGATCGCCGGGCCGGCGGCCGACCGGAAGCGCGCCCAGCATGACCCGCGTGTCGCGCACGCGCTGGCGCAGGCGCCCGGCGAACCGTCCCTCCGGGTCGGGCACCGTCGCCCACAGGCACCCCCAGGGATAGAGCCGCGCGGCGTGGCGCGGCGCGTGCGCCGCCCGCAAGGCCGAATGCGCGCCGTCGGCGACCAGCAGCACGTCAAACGGACCGCGCGCGCCACCATCCGCGAGACGCAGGCGCGGCCGCGCCGTTTCCTCGATTCCGGCGATCTCGACGCCCAGTTCGAGCCGCGTGGGTGTCGCGCGCAGGCGGTCGTGCAGGAGTTGGAACAACGCGCCGCGGTGGATGCCGAGGCCGGCCATGCCCGGCGCCAGCGTCTCGTAGCGCAGGTGGAGCACGACGCGGCCGCGCCTCGTATGGGCGTCGATGCCGTCGATGCGCTCGCCCAGGGCGCGCGCGCCGTCGAGCAGC
Source organism: Rhodospirillales bacterium (assembly GCA_016699855.1). Lineage (NCBI taxonomy): Bacteria > Pseudomonadati > Pseudomonadota > Alphaproteobacteria > Rhodospirillales > Rhodospirillales bacterium. Next base: position 1,134,882 of record CP064988.1, on the reverse strand, counting down.
CCCAGGCGCTGCAACGCGCGTTGGCCGGTGGCCTGCAGCAGGAGTCCGGCGCCGACCGGGCGCGGCGTGGGGAAGCGCTCGAACAGCGTGACGTCGTGGCCGTCGCCGGCCGCGAGGATCGCCGCCGCCTGGCCCGCGACGCCGCAGCCGACCACGCCGATGGCGAGCGGCGCCATTCCGCCGGCGCGCGCCGACGGAGGCCCTCCGTTACCGCCGACGGCCGAGGGCGCCGAGCATCGACGGCGCGGGGATCGCGGCGACGCGGCGCCCATGGCCGCGCGGCCGGTCGTCGTCGGACGTGAGCATGACGGCGGCGCCGATCTGCACGCTTCCGAAGGTCAGGCCCATGAAGAACGTCAGCAGCGCCAGTCCGAGCGGACCGTGAGCCGTCCCCAGCGTCAAGGCGCGCAGATGCGCCACGTCCAACCACAGCATGCCGGCCACGGTGACCGCGGCGAGCGTCAAGCCGATGCCGGCGTGGCGGAGCATGAAGCGGACATGGGCGGGCATGGTCGGGTCTCCGGCGGTTGGCGCGCGCCCAGCATAGGCGTGCGCGCCGGCGGCCGCCACGCTCCGCCGCGGGCGGCGGCGCCTATCGCCGGGAGGGGCGGGCGCCGCTGGCCATCGAGCTTCTGGCGCCGGACGCCATCGCGGTCGTGACGACGTCGCCCGTCGCGCTCGGCGCGGTCGCCTGGGGGTGCGACGGCAATGCGCGGGTGTATCGGCTTGCCGCCCGGTTCGCGACGACCAAAGCGGCGTTCGACCGCTTCCACCCCGTGCCCGGGCGGGCGGCGTACTACCGTCTCGTGTCCGACGCGACCTCGACGGTCGTCGCCGACTGTCCCTGAGGCGACGCCGGCGCGCGCTTGCGGCCCCGTGGCGGGGATGCGCTATTGTCCCCCGGCGCGGCGCGGCCGCGGGGGGAGGAGAAGCGGCGATGGCTGAGGAGATTTACGATTTCATCGTCGTCGGCGCGGGATCGGCGGGTTGTGCGCTGGCCGCCCGGCTGAGCGAGAACCCGGCGTGGAAGGTGCTGCTGCTGGAGGCCGGCCCGCCCGACAACCACGTCTGGATCCACGTGCCGATCGGCTTCGCGCGCACCTTCGAGGACCCGCGCGTCAACTGGAAGTACGAGACCGATCCCGAGCCGCATCTCGGCGGGCGCAAGGTGTACTGGCCGCGCGGCAGGACGCTGGGCGGCTCCAGCTCGATCAACGGCCTGATCTACATCCGGGGCGTCCCCGGCGACTACGACTACTGGCGCCAGCTCGGCAACACCGGCTGGGGCTTCGACGACGTGCTGCCGTATTTCCGCAAGGCCGAGGGCAACGTGCGCGGCGACGACGCGCTGCACGCCGGCGGCGGCCCGCTGGGGGTCGACGACACGCGCTGGCGCCATCCGCTGGCCGACGCCTATGTCGACGCCGCCGTCGAGGCCGGTCTGCCGCGCAACGACGATTTCAACGGACCGGCGCAGGAGGGCGCGGGCTACTACCAGCAGACCCAGCGCCACGGCCGCCGCTGCTCCGCCGCGCGCGCCTATCTCGGCCCGGCGCGCGGGCGCCGCAATCTGCGGATCGTCACCGGCGCGTTGACCGAGAAGGTCGAGATCGTCGACGGCCGCGCGACGGGCGTGCGCTACAGCGCCGCCGGCGCCTCGCACGTCGCGAAGGCCGGCCGCGAGGTGGTGTTGTGCGGCGGCGCGCTGAACTCGCCGCAGATCCTGCTCTTGTCCGGCGTCGGACCGGCGGCGCATGTCAGCGAGATGGGGATCACGCCGGTGCGCGACCTGCCGGGCGTCGGCGAGAATCTGCACGACCACTATCTGGCGCGCATCGCGTGGCGCGCCACCCGCGCCGTGACGATCAACGATTTCAACCGCAACTGGCTGGGCAGGCTGGCGATGGGCGCGCGCTACGCGTTGACGCGGTCCGGCCCGATGGCGATCGGCGCCGGCGTCGCGGGCGCGTTCGCGCGCACCCGGCCGGAGCTGGCCGATCCCGACGTGCAGATCCACTACATGCCGTTCTCGACCGCGAGCAAGATCACCGAGCTGCACGACTTCCCCGGCTTCTCGGCCATCGTGAACCAGTCGCGGCCGCAGAGCCGCGGCCGCCTGAGGCTGCGCTCCGCCGATCCGCGCGAGGCGCCGTCGATGGTGGCGAACTACCTCGCCGACGAGGTCGACCGGCGGACCATGGTCGCCGGCATGCGCCTGCTGCGGCGCATCGCCGAGCAGCCCGCGCTGAGAGAGTGGATCGCCGCCGAGGTCGTGCCCGGCCCCGGCGTCCAGAGCGACGACGAGCTGCTCGACTACGCCAAGCGGACGGGCAGCACCGTGCACCATCAGGCCGGCACCTGCCGCATGGGCCCGGAGCACGATCCGATGGCCGTGGTCGACCCGCAGCTGCGCGTGCGCGGCGTCGCCGCTCTGCGCGTGGCCGATTGCTCGATCATGCCGCAGGTCGTATCGGGTAACACCAACGCGGCCGCGATCATGATCGGCGAGAAATGCGCCGATCTGCTCAAGGCGGCCGCCTGAGCGGGACCACGGACCAGGAGCGGACATGACCTACGAGCAGATCCAGTACGCGGTGAAGGACGGGATCCTCACCATCACGCTGAACCGCCCCGACAAGCTCAACGCCTTCACCGGCAAGATGCTGTCGGAGCTGCTCGACGCGCTCGACCGCGCCGACCGCGACGACGACGTGCGCGCCATCGTCTTCACCGGCGCCGGCCGCGGCTTCTGCGCCGGCGCCGACCTGTCGGGCGGCGCCAACACCTTCAACGCCGAGAACCGCGGACCGGTCGATCCCGGCCTGGACGGCCACCGCGACGGCGGCGGTCTGCTGACGCTGCGCCTGTACGAGAGCCTCAAGCCGACCATCGCGGCCTGCAACGGCGCCGCCGTCGGCGTCGGCATCACCATGCAGCTGGCCATGGACGTGCGGCTGGCGTCGGAGGAGGCGCGCTACGGCTTCGTCTTCACCCGCCGGGCGATCGTGATGGAGGCCTGCTCGAGCTGGTTCCTGCCGCGCCTGGTCGGCCCGCAGCAGGCGCTGGAATGGGTCATGACCGGCCGCGTCTTCCCCGCCCAGGAGGCGCTGGCGGGGCGGCTGGTGCGCTCGGTCCACAAATCCGCCGACCTGCTGCCGGCGGCCTACGCGCTGGCGCGCGAGATCGCCGACAACACCGCGCCGGTCTCGGTCGCTCTGAACCGGCAGATGATCTGGAAGATGCTGGGCGCCGACCACCCGATGGAGGCCCACAAGGTCGATTCCAAGGGCATCTACGCGCGCGGCAAGTCGGCCGACGTCAAGGAGGGCGTGGTCGCGTTCCTGGAGAAGCGCCCGGCCCGGTTCCCGATGAAGGTCAGCGACGGCATGCCGTCCTACTTCCCGTGGTGGGCCGAGCGGACGTTCAAGTAACCGGCTCGCCACCGGCGCCGCGCGCGTCGCGGCGGTGGACGCTGCGCCCGGTTCGCTGCATTCTCCCGGCCGACTGGCGCCACCAAGAGCGCCGGCACGCACCGGAGGAGACAATGACGGAAAAACGCATCGCGCGTCGCGGCATGCTCGCGACCACGGCCGCCGCCGGCGCGCTCGGCGCCACGGCCTACATCGGCTCGGCCCGGGCGCAGGGCAAGCCGGAGAAGACCAAGGTCGTGCTCGCCGTCGGCGGCAAGTCGGCCCTGTACTACCTGTCGCTGACCATCGCCGAGCGGCGGGGATACTTCAAGGAGGCCGGTCTCGACGTCGAGATCAACGACTTCCAGGGCGGCGCCAAGTCGCTGCAGGCGCTCATGGGCGGCAGCGCCGACGTCGTCGCCGGCGCCTACGAGCACACCATCCGCATGCAGCAGCGCGGCCAGCCGATCATCGGCTTCGCGCTGATCGGCCGCGGCATGCAGCTCGCGATCGGCCTGCGCAAGGAGGTCGCCGCCAAGGTCAAGGGGCCGGCCGACGTCAAGGGCCTGAAGTTCGGCGTCACCGCGCCGGGCTCGCAGACGCACATGCTGGCCAACTACTGGGCGTCCAAGGGCGGCCTGAAGCCGAGCGACATCGTGGTCATCGGCGTCGGCGCCGGCGCCTCGGTCGTGGCCGGCATCGAGAAGGGCGAGCTCGACGCCGTGGCGCAGTCCGATCCGGCCCTGACCATCCTGCAGGAGAAGGGCCTGATCCAGATCGTGCTCGATACGCGCACGATGAAGTGCAACGCCGAGCTGTTCGGCGGGTCGATGCCCGCCGCCTGCCTGTACGCCCAGCCGGACCTGGTCAAGAAGACGCCGAACACCGCGCAGGCGCTGGCCACCGCGATCGTGCGTGCCAACCAGTGGCTCCAGACCGCGCCGCCGTCGGAGGTGGCCAAGGCGGTGCCCGAGGGCTACCTGCTCGGCGACCGCGCGATCTACGAGAAGGCGTTCGCCAACGTGCGCGACACGATCTCGCCCGACGGGATGATGCCGCCGGACGGCCCGAAGAACTGCCTGAAGTTCCTCGCCGACACCGACGACAAGATCAAGGCGGCCGAGGGCAAGCTCGACCTGACGTGGACCAACGAGTTCGCGCAACGCGCCGGGAAGCGCGCCTGAGAGCGACCGGATCGTGGTCGACGCGTTGACGTTCCGCGACGTCACGTGCCGTTTCGCGGCGCGTGACGGCGGCGGCGGCTACACGGCCGTCGGCGGCGCGTCGTTGTCGATCGCCGACGGCGAGTTCGTCTCGGTGGTCGGACCGACGGGCTGTGGCAAATCCACCCTCCTGAACGTCGCCGCCGGCCTGCTCGCGCCGTCGTCCGGGGTCGTCGAGGTGTTCGGCAAACGGCTGGCCGCGGCCGACGGGGTGAACCGGCGCGCCGGCTACATGTTCCAGGCGGACGCGCTGATGCCGTGGCGCACCGGCATCGAGAACGTGGTGGCGGGCCTGGAGTTCCGCGGCGTGGCGCGGCCGGAGGCGGTGGCGCGCGGCCACGACTGGCTGCGCCGCGTCGGGCTGGCGGGATTCGGCGACCGCTATCCCCACCAGATGTCCGGCGGCATGCGCAAACGGCTGGCGCTGGCCCAGACCCTGATCGTCGATCCCGACATCCTGCTGATGGACGAGCCGTTCTCGGCGCTCGACGTCCAGACGCGCCAGCTGATGGAGAACGAGCTGCTGGCGCTGTGGGCGGCCGACCGCAAATCGGTGATGTTCGTGACCCACGACCTCGAGGAGGCGATCGCGCTGAGCGACCGGGTGGTGGTGCTGTCGGCCGGCCCGGCGACGCGGCCGATCGCCGATTTCCGCATCGACCTGCCGCGGCCGCGCGACGTGTCGGAAATCCGCATGAGCCCCGGCTTCATCGAGGTCCACCGCGAGATCTGGAACGCGATGAAGGAAGAGGTCCTGAAGGCCTACGCCGCGCAGAAGGTGGCCTGAGATGCGGCTGCGCGCGCTCCAGATCCTGGTGCTGGTGGTGCTGATCCTGTTCTGGCACGCGATGACCCAGCCCGGCCTGATCCCGCCGTTCTACTTCGAGCAGGACAACCGGGCGGCGTTCTTCTTCGGCCAGCCGCACAAGGTGTTCCAGGTGGTGGTCGAGTGGTTCGCCAGCGGCGAGATCTTCGGCCATCTCGCCGTCACGCTGCTGGAGACGGCGCTGGGCTTCACCATCGGCGCGGCGTCCGGCCTCGTCATCGGCCTGTGGCTGGCGCTGTCGCCGACGGCGTCGGCGGTGATGGACCCCTACATCAAGGGCCTCAACTCGATGCCGCGCGTCGTGCTGGCGCCGATCTTCGCGGTGTGGTTCGGGCTGGGCATATGGTCGAAGGTCGCGCTCGGCGTGACGCTGGTGTTCTTCGTCGTGTTCTTCAACGTCTACCAGGGCGTGCGCGAGGTCAGCCCCAACGTCATCGCCAGCGCCCGCATGCTCGGCGCCAACCGGCGCCAGCTGCTGCGCGCCATCTACGTGCCCAGCGCCATGAGCTGGGTGTTCGCCAGCCTGCACAACGCGGTGGGCCTGGCGTTCGTCGGCGCCGTGGTCGGCGAGTACCTCGGCTCGGCCCGCGGCGTCGGCTACCTGATCCTCCAGGCCGAGGGCACGTTCGACATCAACACGGTGTTCGCCGGCATCCTCGTGCTGACGGCGTTCGCGCTGGCGCTCGACGCCGCCGTCGGCGCGGTCGAGCGACGGCTGATGGTCTGGCAGCCCAAGGCCAGCGAGACCGAGCCGACCTGACGCGGCGGCGGCTCCGAGATCGCCCGCTGCGCTCGGGATGACGGCAGGGCTGTCGCCGGATGACGGCGCGGCCGTGGCCGGTCCGGACGCCGTCAGCGGCCGGTGAAACGCGGCGCGCGCTTCTCGACGTAATGGGCGACGCCTTCCTTGAAGTCATCGGTGACGAAGCTCAGCTCCATGTCGTGGTTCGCCGCCGTGGTGGCCTGCGCCAGCGTCTGGAACTGCGCCTCCCAGAGCTGCCGCTTCATCACCGCCAGCGAGCGCGGCGAGACGGTCTCGGCCAGCAGCCGGGCGTAGGAGCGAGTGTCGGTCATCAACTGCGCGTCGGCGATGACGCGGTTGACGACGCCCATCGACAGCGCCTCCGGGGCGCGGAACTTGCGCGCCGACAGCAGCAGGTCCATGGCGTTGGGCAGCCCGACCAGCTTGGGCAGCAGCCACGACACGCCGTGCTCGGCGATCAGGCCGCGGGCGGCGAACGCGGTGGTGAACACCGCGCTCTCGGCGGCGAAGCGCATGTCGCAGTAGAGCGCCATGATCAGCCCGAGGCCGGCGCAGGGGCCGTTGATCGCGCCGATGATCGGCTTGGGGATCGACGGGAAATACGAATAGGTCATCTTGAACTCGGCGCTGGCGCTCCCGCCGGCCGGGACGGGGCGCGCCTTGGTGGCCCGGTCGCTGGCCGCGCCGGCGGCGCCGATCTGCTGCAGGCCGCCCATGTCGGCGCCGGCGCAGAAGCCGCGTCCGGCGCCGGTCAGCACGATCACGCGCACGTCGGCGTCGTCGCCGGCCTCGTGCATGGCGTCCTTGAGCTCGACATGCATGTCGCGGGTCCAGGCGTTGAGCCGGTCCGGCCGGTTCAGCGAGATGGTGCGGATCCGGTCCTTCGTGTCGACCAGGATGTTGGCGTAGGCCATGGCGTTTCCCCTTCCGGTGCCGCCGCCGCGCCCGGTATGGGGGCGTTGCGTGGATTGGCGTTGATTTACGACGCCGCCATTGTGATGGTGGCGGAACGGGCCGACAAGCCCGCCCCGATGGACCGAGCCCCATGACCGGCGCCGAATTCGCAGCCCTGCTGGACCGCATGACGACCGCCGCCGAGGCCGGCGACGGGCGCGCCTTCGCGGCCTGCTTCGCGCCCGACGGCGTCTACCACGACTACATCTATGGCGATCACGCCGGCCGCGACGGCATCGCCGACATGCTCGAGAACTACTTCCACCGCGACGCGGCCGACTACCGCTGGCGCTTCTTCGACCCGGTGGTGGACGGCGATCTCGCCTACGCCTGGTCGCTGTCGGCCTTCACGTCCACGGTGCGCGGAGTTCGCCGGCAAGCGCGTCGTCATCGACGGCATGAGCCGTTTCCGCCTGCGCGGCGGCCTGATCGTGGACTACGCGGAGTCGGTCAACGGCGGCGTCGCCATGGCTCAGCTCGGCGTCGCCCCGGCGCGCATGGCGAAGGTGATGGACAAGTGGTCGGGCTGGCTGAAGGCCCGCCCGGAGACCAAGGCGTATCTGGAACGGAAATGAGGGAGGGAACGATGGCGAAGCGCACCGTGGAGAATCCGCAGGCGATGAAGGCGCTGGTCGGCCAGGAGCTGGGCGTCAGCGACTGGGTCGAGATCGGCCAGGAGCGCGTCAACACCTTCGCCGACGCCACCGGCGACCACCAGTGGATCCATGTCGACGTCGAGCGCTGCAAGAAGGACATGCCCGACGGCAAGCCGATCGCGCACGGCTATCTCACGCTGTCGCTGATCCCCACCTTCAGCCACAACGTCCTGCACGTGAACAACGTGCGCAACGGCATCAACTACGGCAGCAACAAGGTGCGCTTCACCAACATGGTGCCGGTCGGATCGAAGCTGCGCGGCCGCGTGAAGCTGCTGGCGGCCGATGACATGCCGAACAACGGCGTGCGCATGACCTACGAGTGGACCATCGAGATCGAGGGCAAGGACCGTCCCGCCTGCGTCGCGGAGACCATGGGCATCGCCTACGCGGCGGCCTGACGCCGACGCGCCGGGCGCACGGGGATCGCGGGGGGATCGTGCTGCAGCGCGACGAGCTGACGCCGGAGCGGATCGACCGCCTCATCACCGAGGCGAAGGCGGCGGGCTTCGACTATTTCATCTCGCACGCCGAACGCCGCCGCCGGCTGGACGAGACGCTGAAGACCTGGACGCCGGGCACCGACGCCTGGGTGTTCGCGTACGGCTCGTTGATGTGGAACCCCGCGTTCAACTTCGTCGAGCGCCGGCCGGCCCGGCTCGACGGCTACCGGCGCAGCTTCTGCTTCTGGACGCCGCTGGGCCGCGGCACGCCCGAGAAGCCGGGGCTGATGCTGGGGCTGGAGCCGGGTGGCGCCTGCGACGGCATGGCCTACCGCGTCGCGGCCGACGCGGTGACGACCGAGTTCGCGATCCTCTACAACCGCGAGATGCTCAGCGGCGTCTACGACGCGATCTGGGCCGAGGTGGTCGATCCCACCGGCGAGCGGCTGCGCGCCGTGGCGTTCGTGGTCAACCCCGAGCATCCGCAGTATTGCGGCGCGCTGGAGCGGCCGCTGAAGTGCGAGCACATCGCCTTCGCCGAGGGCCGCCGCGGCACCTGCCGGGAGTACCTGTTCGAGTGCGCCGACCAGCTTCGCGGGCTGGGCGTGCGCGATCCCTACATCGAGTCGCTCGAGACCGAGGTCCTGAAGGTGCGCGAGGGGTCGCGGTGACCGCGCTCAAGGCGTGGTGGAACGCGCAATCAGGGAACCTCCGCGGCATCATCCTCGTCGCCATCTCCGGCGTCCTGTTCGCCGGCCTCAACGTCGCCACGATCTTCCCCGCGCGCGAGCTGAACTCCTACATGATGGCGTTCTGCCGCTATCTGTTCGGCGCCGTGTTCCTGCTGCACGTCTTCATGCGCCACGGGCTGATCGCGCCGTTCCGGACCCAGCGGCTGGGGCTCCACGCCGTGCGCGGGGCCTTCCACAGCGCCGGCATGCAGCTCTGGTTCATCGCGCTGCCGTTGATCACGCTGGCCGATCTGACGGCGCTGGGCTTCACGGGGCCGATCTTCGTCACGATCGGCGCGGCGCTGTTCCTCAAGGAGGACGTCCGCATGCGCCGCTGGATCGCGGTCGCGGTCGGCTTCATCGGCGCGATGATCATCATCCGCCCGGGGTTCACCGCCATCGGCATCGGCGCGCTGGCGGCGCTGGCGTCGACCCCGCTGTTCGCCGCGTCGAACCTGATGGCGAAATCGCTGGCCCGCACCGACAACGCCGAGGGCATCGTCATCTGGCAGTCGGTCTTCATCGTCGCGTGCGCCACGCCGTTCGCGCTCCTGAACTGGCAGACTCCGTCGCTGGAGCATGTCGGCTGGTTCCTGCTGGCGGGATTCTTCGGCACCGCCGGGCACCTCGTGATGCAGCGCGGCTACCAGGTGGCGGAGATCTCCGCGCTGCAGCCGATCGGCTTCCTGTCGCTGATCTGGAACACGCTGTTCGGGCTGTGGCTTTTCGGCCAGACGCCGAGCGAATGGACCTTCATCGGCGCCGCCGTGATCTTCGCCAGCGCCATGTACATCTCCCACCGCGAGGCGGTGCGGCGCGCCCAGATACGGTCGGCCGAGATCGTGACGAAGCCGTAAGTATCTATAAAGACTGGATATAATCCGGATCTGACGGGAACGTCGGCGCCGCCGCGACGCGACGCCGCCGCGCCTTGCATCGGGTTCCCTGCGCCCCCAGATTACGGTAAAGTATCCCCAGAGCCGGCGTCCGCGCCGGCCGTTGTTTTTTGGGCACGGAAGAAGCCATGGACAAGGTCCCGATGACGCCGGCGGGGTTCAAGTCGCTCGAGGACGAGCTGCGGAACCTCAAGGGAGTCGAGCGTCCCAACGTGATCAAGGCGATCGCGGAGGCCCGCGCCCATGGCGATCTTTCCGAGAACGCCGAGTACACCGCCGCGCGCGAGCGGCAGGGCTTCATCGAGGGCCGGATCGCCGAGCTCGAGGACGTCATCGCGCGCGCCGACGTGATCGACGTCGCCAAGCTCAAGGGCGGCAAGGTGATCAAGTTCGGCGCCACCGTGAAACTGTCGGACGAGGACACCGAGGACGAGGTTCGCTACCAGATCGTCGGTCCGTTCGAGGCCGACCTGACGAAGCACAAGATCTCGATCACCGCGCCGCTGGGCCGCGCCCTGATCGGCAAGACCGTCGGCGACAGCGTCGAGGTCCAGACACCGCGCGGCGCCAAGTCGTACGAGGTGATGTCGGTCCTCTTCAAGTAGAGCGCCGCCGCGACGTCCAGACGCCCGGCCGCGCGCCGGGCGTTTCCGTTCCGGCGGTCGGCGGCGAATTTGATTCCCCCGGTCCGGCTGGTAAGGTTCCGGTCAAACAAGGACGGGCGGGTCGGCGGTGCCGGCCGACGCGGCGTCGACCGGAGGAAGCCATGACCAGCAAGATCGGGTGGAGCGCGTCCGCGCTCATCGTCGCCGCCGCGCTCGCGGCGGCGCCCGCCGCCGCCCAGTTGTCGGCCGAGGCCGAGAAGGCCCTGTACGAGGCCGCCAAGGCCGAGGGCGAGCTGACCTGGTACACGGCGCACTTCACCGGCGAGACGGCGGCGAAGATCGGCAACGTCTTCATGAAGCGCTATCCCGGCGTGAAGGTGAACGTCGTGCGCACGACCGCCCACGTCGCCTACCAGCGCCTGACGCAGGAGCTGCGCGCCGGCGGGCCGCAGGTCGACGTCTTCGCGTCGACCGACATCGGCCACTACGTCGAGCTGAAATCGAAGGGCCTGCTGGAGAAGTTCACGCCCGCCAACGCCGCGACGGTCATCGCGTCGTTGCAGGGGATCGATCCCGACGGCATGTACCACGTCGCCTCGATCGGGCTGATCGGCATCACCCACAACACCCAGAAGGTGAAGCCGCAGGACGCGCCGAAGAACTGGACCGACCTGCTCGATCCGAAATGGCGCAACCAGGTGTCGCTCGGCCATCCCGCGTTCAGCGGCTACGTCGGCATCTGGACGCTGACCATGACCAAGCTCTACGGCTGGTCGTACTTCGAGAAGCTCGAGAAGAACAAGCCGCAGATCGGGCGCTCGATCCTCGACACCCAGACCATGCTGAAGGCGGGCGAGCGGACGGTCGCGGCCGGCTCGTACCCGCCGGCCTACGAGGCGGCCGCCAAGGGCGATCCGATGGGCGTGGTCTACCCGACCGACGGCACCGTCATGATCATCGCGCCGCAGGGCATCATCAAGGGCTCCAAGCACCCCAACGCCGCCAAGCTGTTCCAGGAATGGATGCTGAGCGCGGAGTGCAGCGCCGTGCAGGCCGAGGATTTCGGCGAGCCGCTGCACGCCTCGGTCAAGGGCAAGGGCGCCAAGTCGGCGGCCGAGCTCAAGACGCTCGTGCTCAAGCCCGACGAGATCCTCAAGGGCGTCGCCGACGTCAAGGAGAAGTGGCGCGACACGTTCGGCAACTGAGCGGCGTCGCGTCGCGGAGCCGTGGCGATGACGGACGCCGCGATGCCGGCGCCGGCCGCGCGCCGGGTCTTCGACTGGTCGATGCTGCTGTGGCTGGCGCTGATCGCCATCCTGCTGTTCGTCGTCGTCAATCCGCTGGCCCGCCTCGTGCTGTCCAGCTTCGAGGTGCGCGACGGTGCCGGCTACACCTTCGACAACTACCTCGCCGCCTACGGCCGGCCGCGCTACGTCCAGGCGCTGGTCAACACGCTGGTCATGGGCGCCGGCGTCGCGGCGCTGTCGGCGGTTTTCGCGGTGCCGTTGGCGTGGGCCTGCTCGCGCACCGACATGCCCGGCCGCAACCTGATCCGCCTCGGCGTGCTGGCGGCCTTCATCATGCCGCCCTATCTCGGCGCGGTGGGCTGGATCCTGCTGGCCGGCCCCAACGCCGGCTGGATCAACCGCGCGTGGGTGGCGGTCACGGGCGCAGGCGAGCCGCTGGTCAACGTCTTCACGCTCGGCGGCCTGATCCTGATCATGGCCTGCAACCTGTTCTTCTTCATCTTCGTGTTCACGACCTCGGCGCTGGAGCTGGTGTCGTCGGAGATGGAGGACGCGGCCAACGTTCTGGGCGCCGGTCCGCTGCGGACGGCGTTCTCGATCACCCTGCCGCTGGTCTATCCCGCGATCATCGGCGGCGTCATCGTGGTCTTCCTGCAGTCGCTGGCGCTGTTCGGCGTGCCGGCGCTGATCGCCATCCCGGCGCGCTATCCCGTCGTCACGACGCAGCTCTGGCAGTTCTTCGAGCATCCCGTGCGCGTCGAGGTCGCCGCCGCCTACGCGATCCCGCTGCTGCTGGTCACCATGGGCATGCTGGCGCTGCAGCGGCTGATCCTGCGCCGCAAGGGGTTCGTCACCGTCACCGGCAAGGGCGGCGAGCGGCGGATCGTGGCGCTGGGGCGGTGGCGCTGGCCGATGCTGGGCTACGCCGCCTTCGTGTGCGCGCTCTCCGTCGTCATGCCGATGATCGTGCTGGTGCAGGCGGCGTTCGCCAAGGCGTGGGGCCGCGGCTTCTCGTTCGACAACCTGACGCTGGCGAACTTCAAGTACGTGCTGGTGGACAACGTCTCGGCCCGGCAGTCGATCTGGAACACCGTCTGGTACTCGGCGACGGCGGCGTTCCTCGCCATCGCGCTGGCGCTGGCGATCGCCTACATCGTGCACCGCAAGCTGGTGCGCTTCGGCGGCGCGCTGGCCTTCCTCTGCATGGCGCCCTTCGTGATCCCAGGCATCGTGCTGGCGATCGGCTTCTACGCCGCCTACGCGCCGCCGCCGCTGCTGCTCTACGGCACGGCCACGATCCTGATCCTCGCCTTCGCCACCCGGCTGCTGCCGATCGCCTACGGCAGCGCCGCCGCCGGCGTCTCCAGCATCCATCCCGAGATGGAGGAGGCGGTCCGCATCCTCGGCGGCGGCCGCTTCACCGCGATCCGGCGCGTCGTGGCGCCGCTGCTCAAGCGCACGCTGGTCGGCGCCTGGGTGCTGGTGTTCATCCCCGCCAGCCAGGAGCTGTCGACCGCCATCTTCCTGACCGGGCCGAACACCCGCGTCATCTCCGTGGTGCTGCTCGACCTCAGCGAGCAGGGCAACCTCGAGCAGCTCGCGGCGCTGGGCGGCGTGCTGCTGGTCATCACCATCGGCATCGTGGCGCTGGGCTTCCGCGTCGTCGGCCGCGATTTCATGCTGCGCCGGACCTGACCGGAACGAAGGCCGGCCATGCCGCGGCCGGGCTCGCGCCGGCGGCGGTCCGGCGCTAGGGTGCGCGCCGCGAAGGGCAGGGGGACGATCGGATGCCGGGCAGGGGACCGTTGGCGCGCTTCAAGGTGCTGGATCTGACGCGCGTGCGCGCCGGCCCGACCTGCGTGCGCCATCTCGCCGACTGGGGCGCCGACGTCGTCAAGGTCGAGATGCCGCCGGGGCTGGACGACAGCGACGGCATGGGCGGCCCGCGCCACGGTCCCGATTTCTGGAATCTGCACCGCAACAAGCGCAGCCTGACGCTGAATCTGAAGGAGCCCGACGGCGTCGCGATCTTCAAGCGGCTGGTCGCCGACGTCGACGTCGTGGTCGAGAACTACCGGCCGACGTGAAGAAGCGCCTCGGCGTCGACTACGAGACGCTGCGCGCGATCAACCCCAGGCTGGTCTACGCCAGCATCTCCGGCTTCGGCCAGGACGGCCCCTACGCGCTGCTGCCGGGTTTCGACCAGGTGGCGCAGGGCATGGGCGGCCTGATGTCGATCACCGGTCTCGTCGGCCAGGGGCCGGTGCGGGTCGGCATCCCGATCGCCGACCTGTCGTCGGGCAACTACGCCGCGATGGGCATCCTGATCGCGCTGCTCGAGCGCGAGGTGTCGGGCGAGGGCCAGTGGGTCCGCACGTCGCTGCTGCAGGCCCAGATCGCGATGCTCGATTTCCAGGCCGCCCGCTGGCTGGTCGCCGGCGAGGTGCCGAAGCAGGCCGGCAACGACCATCCGACCAGCATCCCCACCGGCGTGTTCCCCACCAGCGACGGCAACATCAACATCGCGGCGTCGGGCCAGCACATCTGGAAGCGCTTCTGCGCCTGCCTCGACGCCCAGGCGATGTTCGACAACCCCGACTACAAGGGCGATGCCGACCGCTCCCGGAACCGGGCCAAGTTGAACGCCGAGATCGCGTCGTACACGGCGAAATACACCAGCGCCGAGCTGATCGACCGGCTCAACAAGGCCAGCGTGCCGTGCGGGCCGATCTACGCCATCGACGAGATGTTCGCCGATCCGCAGGTCCGCCACGTCAAGGCCGCGACGCCGTTGAACCATCCCGAGCGTGGCGAGGTCGGCGTCGTCAACCAGGCGATAGAGCTGTCGCGCACGCCGGCGGTGATCGACCGGCCGACGCCGGAGCGCGGCGAGCACACCGAGGAGATCCTGCGCGCGCTCGGCTTCGACGCCGCCGGGATCGCCGATCTGCGCGGCCGCAAGGTCGTCTGACATTCCACGCCGCCGCCCCGCGGGCCGGCGGCCATACACGGATCGAGGAGCGATGGACATGGACACCGGCACGCCCAAGATGATCGCGCGCAAGGCCGACGGCATCGGCTGGATGGTCTTCAACCAACCGGAGAAGCGCAACGCCGTGTCGTACGACATGTGGTTGGCCATCCCGAAAATCATCGGCGATTTCGAGGCCGACCCGGCGGTGCGCGTGATCGTGCTGACCGGCGCCGGCGAGCAGGCCTTCGTGTCCGGCGCCGACATCTCGGAGTTCGAGGAGCGCCGCGGCACGCCCGACGCGATCGCCGTCTACAACGCCGCCGGCGACAAGGCGCACGGCGCCATCACGCACGCGACCAAGCCGACCATCTCCATGATCAAGGGCGTCTGCGTCGGCGGCGGCATGGGCATCGCGCTGACCACCGACATGCGGATCTGCGGCGACGATTCGCGCTTCGCCGTGCCGGCCGCCAAGCTCGGCCTCGGCTACGGCTACCGCGGCATCAAGAACCTGGCCGACGTGGTCGGCCCGTCCTTCGCCAAGGAGATCTTCTTCACCGGCCGCCTGTTCAGCGCCGAGGAGGCGCGGACCATGGGGCTGGTCAACCGGGTCGTGCCCAAGGCCGAGCTGGAGAAGTTCGTCGCCGACTACGCCGGGATCATCGCCGGCAACGCGCCGCTGACGGTGAAGGCGGCGAAGATGATCATCAACGCCACGGCCAAGGACCCGGACAAGCGCGACCACGCCGCGATGGACGCCGCCGTGGAGACCTGCTTCAACAGCGAGGACTACAAGGAAGGCCGCCGCGCCTTCATGGAGAAGCGCAAGCCGCTCTTCCAGGGCCGCTGACGCCTCAGGCGCGGATCAGCGCCGGCAGCGAGCGGTAGCCGCGCAGGAAGTTGGAGTAGACGCGCACCGGCGGGCCGGCGACCTCGACGCGCAGGTCGCGCTTGAGGATCTCCTCCCACAGGATGCGCAGCTGCAGGTCGGCGAGCCGGTCGCCGACGCAGCGGTGGATGCCGGCCCCGTAGGACAGGTGCTGGCGCGGCTTGGCGCGGTCGACGACGAAATCGTCCGGCCGCTCGATCGCCGAATCGTCTCGGTTGCCGGAGACGTACCACATCACGACCTTGTCGCCCTTGCGGATGCGCTTGCCGCCGAGGATCGCGTCCTCCTTGGCGGTGCGCCGCATGTGGATCACCGGCGTCTGGTAGCGGATCGTCTCGGCGACCAGGCTCGGCACCAGCGCCGGGTTGGCGCGCAGCTTGGCCCACTCGCCGGGATTGGCGTCGAGCGCGAGCAGGCCGCCGGTCATGGTGTTGCGCGTCGTGTCGTTGCCGCCGACGATCAGCAGCGCCAGCGTGCCCACGAACTCGGCCGGCGTCATGTTCCGCGTCGACTCGCCGTGCGCCAGCATCGAGATCAGGTCGAAGCGCGGCGGCGCGTTCACGCGCTCGTTCCAAAGCTTGCTGAAATACGCGCCCATGCGGCCGAGCTCGGCCCAGCGCTCCTCCTCCGAACGCACCGGCGAGTCCGGCGCGTCGATGTTGGCGACGGCGACGTCGGACCAGAACGGCAGCTTGCGGCGGTCGTCCCACGGGAAGTCGAACAGCGTCGCCAGCATCATCGTCGTCAGCTCGATCGAGACGCGGTCGACCCAGTCGAACACCTCGCCGCGCGGCAGACCGTCGAGCACCGCCGACGTCCGTTCGCGGATCGTGCCCTCCATGTTGACGAGGTTGCTGGGGCCCACGATGGGGCTGACGGTACGCCGCCGCGTCGGATGCTCCGGCGGGTCCATGCGGATGAAGCTCACCGTCTCGCGGCCGATCGGCACGTCGGTGATCTGGATGCCGCCGAACTCCGACGACGACGAGTAGACCGCGTGGTTCAGCTCGACGGCCATGATGTCGTCGTAGCGCGTCACCGACCAGTAGGGTCCGAACGGACTCGCGGGGCAGAAGTGGACGGGATCCTCGCGCCGCAGCCGCGCGAACAGCGGGGCCCAGGTGTCGTCGCGGTACAGCGCGGGATCGCTGACGTCGATCTTATCGAGCGGGATCGAGCCCTCGGCCGCGCCGCCGGCCTCGTTCATGGTCATGGACATTTCGCTCTCCGGTCGCCGCTTTCACCGCGGTGTTGGGAGCAAGACGCGCACGCCCGGAGGATCGAGTCAACGCCGGCCCGGCCGCTTCACGCCGCCGGAATCGGCACGCCCGGTTTCTGCTTGGCGGTGCGGAAGACCATCAGCGACTTCACGTGGCTCACGTTCGGCGCCGAGGTGAGCCGCGTCGTCAGGAAGCGCTGGTAGGAGTCCCAGTCCTCGGCGACGATCTTGACGAGGAAGTCGGCCTCGCCCGCGAGCATGTGGCATTCGCGGACGTTGTCCCACGACGCCATCAGCTCCTCGAACGATTTCAGGTCCGCCTCGGCCTGGCTGTTCAGCCCGACCAGCGCGAACACGGTGACCGTGAAGCCCAGCGTCTCCGGCGCGATATCCGCATGGTAGCCGCGGATCACGCCCTCCTTCTCGAGGGCGCGCACGCGCCGCAGGCAAGGCGGCGCGGAGATTCCGGCGCGCTTGGCGAGATCGACGTTCGTCATGCGCCCATCATCCTGCAGGTCCGACAGGATGCGGCGGTCGATCTGGTCGAGCTTGGCGCGATTGGGCATGTGCGGGTCTCCGTCTCGGCACGCCTTCTAGGGCATCCCAGCCGTCGATAGCAATAAAATTACGCCCTTTTTCGGGTTGTCGCATTTTTCGCCATGCGCTTGCGCGGCTCCGCCTATGAACTCGTCCCGATTCCAAGCGATCTGGGCATATTCTCCAATCGGTATGTGTTTAATAAAGAGCCTCGCGCTCGACGCATTGCTTCTCTATTCTATGCATGCGCGCGAAGCAGGGATAGCGGCTATGACGAAGACGCACCACAGCAAGGTCCTGATCATCGGATCGGGTCCGGCCGGATTCACGGCCGCGATCTACGCCGCGCGCGCCAGTCTCAAGCCGCTGCTGGTGCAGGGCCTCCAGCCGGGCGGACAGCTGACGATCACCACCGATGTCGAGAACTACCCCGGCTTCGCGGACGTCATCCAGGGTCCGTGGCTGATGGAGCAGATGCAGAAGCAGGCCGAGCATGTCGGCACCACGGTGGCGTTCGACATCATCACCGCCATCGACCTGTCCAAGCGGCCGTTCGTCGCCAAGGGCGACTCCGGCGACACCTATGTCGGCGACTGCGTGATCGTCTGCACCGGCGCCACCGCGCGCTGGCTGGGCCTGCCGTCGGAGGAGACGTTCCGCGGCGGCGGCGTGTCGGCCTGCGCGACCTGCGACGGCTTCTTCTTCCGCGGCAAGGAGGTCGTCGTGGTCGGCGGCGGCAACACCGCGGTCGAGGAGGCGCTGTACCTGACCAACCACGCCACGAAGGTCACGGTGGTCCACCGGCGCGACTCGTTCCGCGCCGAGCGGATCCTGCAGGACCGGCTGTTCCGCAGTCCGAAGATCGAGGTAGTGTGGAACGCGGTCGTCGAGGAGATCGTCGGCGAGACCGCGCCGCATCCTCTCGTGAAGGGCGTCCGGCTGCGCGACACCTTGAGCGGGGCGGCGCGGACCCTTCCCACCGACGGCGTCTTCGTCGCGATCGGCCACGCGCCGAACACCGAGCTGTTCAAGGGGCAGCTCGACATGGATGCCGACGGCTATCTGCGGACCGTGCCCGGATCGACGCGCACCAACGTGCCCGGTGTGTTCGCCGCCGGCGACGTGCAGGACAAGATCTACCGGCAGGCGGTGACCGCCGCCGGTACCGGCTGCATGGCGGCGCTGGAGGCGGAGAAGTTCATCGCGGCGCACGAGCACGCGCCGGCCAAGGCGGCGGAATAGCCGGCGACCCGACCGCGCGCGGCGCGGCAAGGAAAGAAGAGAGGGACGGGAGCGCATCATGGACTGGGACAAGCTGCGCATCTTCCACGCGGTCGCGGAGGCCGGCAGCTTCACGCATGCCGGCGAGCAGCTGAATCTCAGCCAGTCGGCCATCAGCCGCCAGATCGGCGCGCTCGAGGAGCAGCTCGGCGTGATGCTGTTCCACCGCCACGCCCGCGGCCTGATCCTGACCGAGCAGGGCGAACTGCTCTATCGCACCGCCCGCGAGATGGCCGGCAAGGTGGCGACCGCCGAGGCGCTGCTGCACGCCAACCAGGACAAGCCGGTCGGGCGGCTCAAGATCACGGCCACGGTCGGCTTCGGCTCGACCTGGCTGACCACGCAGATCCACGAGTTCGTCAACACCTACCCGGAGATCGACGTCTCGCTGATCCTGTCCGACAACGAGCTCGACCTCGGCATGCGGGAGGCCGACGTGGCGCTGCGGCTGATCGCGCCGCGCCAGCCCGGACTGGTGCAGCGCCACCTGATGACCGTGCACAGCCACGTCTACGCCTCGCAATCCTACGTCGAGAAATACGGCAAACCGCTCAAGCCCGCCGATTTGGACAACCATAGATTGATCGTGTTCGGCGAGGACGCCCGCGCCCCGGTGCAGGACGTGAACTGGCTGCTGACCGCCGGCGGCACCGACGGTAAGGCGCGCAAGGTCGTGCTGCGCGTCAATAACACCTACGGCATCTTCCGCGCCGTCGAGAACGGTCTGGGCATCGCTTCGCTGGCCGACTACCTCGCGCGCCAGTCGACCAAGCTCGTCCAGGTGCTGCCGGAACTCGCGGCCCGCACCACCGACGTCTTCTTCACCTACCCCGAGGAATTGCGGCATTCCAAGCGGATCGCGGTGTTCCGCGATTTCCTGCTGCGCAAGGTCGCGGAGACCCGGTTTTAGCGGCGACAGGATGTCGCTGGCGGGCGCATTCCCGTGTTGCGACAAGGGTATTGCCCCTGTCGCATG
This sequence comes from Rhodospirillales bacterium, assembly GCA_016699855.1. NCBI lineage: Bacteria > Pseudomonadati > Pseudomonadota > Alphaproteobacteria > Rhodospirillales > Rhodospirillales bacterium. Next base: position 1,115,252 of record CP064988.1, on the reverse strand, counting down.
GCTGTGATGATCAATTCCCTGTGGTTTCCAGGCCGCGCGAACCCCATCTTATGGAGGTCGCTGGCGCGACGCTTCCAAGCGCCGCTAGCGGTGGGCCCGGGGCGATCCCTCGGGCAGGGATCTTCGGATCCTACGTCTCCCAGACGTGAAGCCTCCCTGTTTGACTTAAGGCCGGGTCCCACGACCCGGCCTGTTCTTTTTCGAGTCGGTGCGGCGGCCTCCGGGCGCTCGATGCGCGCGGCGGGCGTGCCGCGCTGGGAGGCCGTGCGCACGGCGTAGAGTGCGGATGTTGGCATGGGCGGTTCCGCGGATCGGATGGCGCCGACCCGACGCCCTCCTGCGCGTGGAGCGATGGCGATGGCGGAGATTCTCGCGCTGGGATTGACCCACTACCCGCCGCTCTGCGGGTCCGACGACGACATGGCCGGCATCCTGCGCTGGACGCTCCAGGATCCCGCGATTCCACCGGCCCTGAAGGATCCGGCGAACTGGCCCGACGCGATGCGCCGGGAGTGGGGCGACGACGGCGCGGCGGCGGCGCACCGCGCGGCGCTGGTCGCGGGCTTTCGGCGGGTGCGCGCCGCGCTCGACGCGTTCGACCCGGACGTGGTGCTGATCTGGGGCGACGACCAGTACGAGAATTTCCGCGAGGACGTGATCCCGCCGTTCACGGTCTGCGCCTATCCCGACATGGTCGTGCGGCCTTGGGCCGACGCCAAGGATTCCTCGGCGATGCGCGGCAAGGCGAACGTCTGGGGCGAGGGGCCCGACCATGCGTTCACCCTGCGCGGACGGCCGGACATCGCGCGCCACCTCGCGACCGGCCTGCTGGAATCGGGAATCGACGTCGCCTACGCCTACAAGCCGCTGCACCACCACGGCGTGGCGCACGCGTTCCTCAACGCCGTCCTGTTCCTCGACTACGGGCGGCGCGGCTTCGACCATCCCGTGGTCACGTTTCCATTGAACTGCTACGGCCGCCGCGTCATCAGCTGCAAAGGCTTCCTGACACGCATGGGCGATCCGGTGGAGTTCGATCCGCCGTCGCCATCGCCCCGCCGCTTCATGGAGATGGGGGCGGCCGCCGCGCGCGTCCTGCGCGCCAGCCCGTGGCGCGTGGCGCTGGTGGCCTCGTCGAGCTGGTCGCACGCCTTCCTGTGCGACAAGACCCACCGCCTGCGGCCCGACACGCCGGCCGACCGCCATCTCTACGACGCGCTGCGCGCCGGCGACTTCGACGCCTGGCGGCGCACGTCGCTGCGCGAGGTCGAGGACGCGGGCCAGCAGGAGGTGCTGAACTGGTTCGCGCTGATGGGCGCCGTCGAGGCGCTGGGCGCGCGGCTGGACTGGAGCGACTGGGTGGAGACCTCGATCTTCAACTCGAACAAGGTGTTCGCCGCCTACCATCCCGCGTAGCGCGCTTGGCGCCGGCCGGCGGCCGGGGCATGCTGGCGTCGACGGCGCGCACAGGCGCCGGCTTCGAGGGAGGACGGCGATGAGGGATCTCGGCAGGCGGCCCGCGTCGGGCATGGCGCTGGCGGCGGGCGCGGCGCTCGCGGCCGGCGGCGCGCGCGCCCAGGCGTGGCCTGCGAAACCCGTCTCGATGGTGGTGCCGTATCCGCCGGGCGGCCTCAACGACGTCGTGGCCCGCGGCTTCGCCGACAAGATGACCGCCGATCTCGGCCAGTCGGTGATCGTCGACAACAAGGCCGGCGCCGCGACCACGGTGGCGTCCAATTTCTCGGCCAAGGCGCCGCCGGACGGCCATACGATCTACGCCGCCGGCACCTCGCTGGTGATCAACCCGACGCTGCAGGGCAACGTCCAGTACGACGCCAAGAAGAGCTTCGCGCCGGTGTCGCTGATGTCGGTCACGCCGTTCATCCTGCAGGTCAACGCCGCGTTCCCGGCCAAGGACCTGAAGGAGCTGATCGCGCACGTGAAGGCCAATCCCGGCAAGTTCAACATCGCCAGCTCCGGCATCGGCGCGGTCAACCACATGTGCGCCGAGCTGCTCAAGGACATGGCTGGGCTGAACATCACGCACGTGCCCTACCGCGGCGGCGCGCCGGCGGCCCAGGACCTCGCCAGCGGCCAGGCGCAGATGATGTTCTCGGCCTCGCTCGAGGCGGCGCCGCTGCTTCAACGCGGCGCCACGCGGGCCATCGCGATCTCGAGCGGCACCCGCGCGCCGGCGTTCCCCGACATCCCCACCGTGGCGGAGGCCGGAAACCTGCCGGGCTTCGACGCGGTGTTCTGGCAGGCGATGGTGGTGCCGGCCGGCACGCCGCAGCCGGTCATCGACCGGCTCCAGGCCGCGATCGCCAAGATCTGCGCCGATCCCGCCATGGTCAAATCCTTCGCCGAGCGCGGCGTCGACCTCAAGAGCTCGACCCCTGCCGAGCTCGCCGCGCTGATCGACCGCGAGGAGAAGCGCTGGAGCACGCTGATCCGCGAGAAGGGCATCAAGGCGGAGTGACCGCCGCCCCGCGATGACGCCGCGCCGGTCCAACGCGTTCGACCCCGAGGAGATCCTCGCGGGCATCCTCGACTGGGTCGGGCGCGAGAGCCCGACCTTCGACGCCGGCGCCGTCAACGCCATGATGGACGTGGCCGCCGCGACGATGCGCGGCCTCGGCGCCGCGATCGAGCGCGTCGCGGGCGTCGACGGCTACGGCGACGTCGTGCTGGCGCGCGTCCCGGGCCGCCGCGCGGGGCCGGGAATCCTCGTGCTCGGCCATCTCGACACCGTGCATCCGGTCGGCACCGTCGACGGCGCGCTGCCGATCCGGCGGGACGGCGACCGGGTCTATGGGCCGGGCATCTTCGACATGAAGGGCGGCATGTACCTCGCGGTCCACGCCTTGCGCGAGACCCAGCGCCAGGGCGGCGGGCCGGAGCTGCCGGTGACGTTCATGTTCGTGCCAGATGAGGAGGTCGGCAGCCCGTCGACCCGGGCGCTGATCGAGGCCGAGGCGCGGGCGCACCGCCACGTGCTGGTGCCGGAGCCGGGCCGGCCGGGCAACACCGTGGTGACCGGCCGCCACGCTTTCCTGCGCTTCACCGTGACCACCCACGGCCGGCCGGCGCACGCCGGCTCGACCAACCGAGACGGCCGCAGCGCGATCCGCGCCATGGCGGGGTTGATCGAGGCGATCGAGCGGCGCTCGGATTTCGCGCGCGGCGTCACTTACAGCGTCGGCGTCGTCTCCGGCGGGCGCTGGGTCAACGTCATCCCGATCGAGTGCTCGGCCCAGGTGCTGGCCGTGGCGCCGACCCCGGAGGCGTTCGACGAGGTGGTCGCGTTCATGACCGGCCTCGCCGGCGACCGCGACGGCGTGCGCGTCGAGGTCGCGCGCGGGCCGGTGCGGCCGTTGTTCGCGCCGCATCCCGGCACGATGGCGCTCTACGAGCGCGCCCGCGAGATCTCGCGCGGCGTCGGCGTCGACCTCGCGCACGGGCAGTTCGGTGGCGGCAGCGACGGCAATTTCACCGGTGCGCTGGGCGTCCCCACGCTGGACGGGCTGGGCGTGCTTGGCGGCGGCGCGCACACGCACGAGGAGCACCTGCTGGTCTCCTCGCTGGAGCCGCGGGCGCGCCTGATGGCCGGGCTGCTGGAAACCCTGACGTAGGCGCGCGCCGCCGGCTAGGATCGCCGCCAGCCCCGGTTCCGCCATGATCGCGGCCACACCGCGCCACGGTCGGTCCGGACACTCGCGCCGCCGCATCCAGGGAGGACGCCCATGATCCTACGCGCCACCATCGCCGCCGCCGCGCTCTCCGTTCCGCTCGCGCTGGCGCCCGGCGCGCCGGCCTCGGCGTTCTGCGGGTTCTACGTCGGCAAGGCCGACAGCTCGCTGTTCAACGAGGCCTCGCAGGTGATCCTGGCGCGCGACGGGCGGCGCACGACGCTGTCCATGCTCAACGACTACAAGGGCGCGCTGACCGAGTTCGCGCTGGTGGTGCCGGTGCCGGTCGTGCTGCGGCGCGAGCAGGTCAAGGTGATCGAGAAGAAGACGTTCGAGCGGCTCGACTCCTACTCGGCGCCGCGGCTGGCCGAGTATTTCGACGAGGATCCGTGCGCGCCGCGGCCGCCGATGGTGGCGATGGCGCCCTCCTCGTCGCGCGATATGGCGGGCGGCGCCCCCCGGCGCGGCGAGAAGGCGCTGGGCGTGACCGTCGAGGACAGCTTCTCGGTCGGCGAGTACGACATCGTCATCCTCTCGGCCACCGAATCCGACGGCTTGGAGACCTGGCTGACGCAGAACGGCTACCGCATCCCCGCCGGCGCCGCGCCGGCGCTGCGGCCCTACATCCTGCAGGGCATGAAGTTCTTCGTCGCCAAGGTGAACCTCAAGGAGCAGGCCAAGACCGGCGGGCAGTTCCTGCGGCCGATCCAGTTCACCTTCGAGAGCGAGAAGTTCATGCTGCCGATGCGGCTGGGCATGATCAACGCCCAGGGCCCGCAGGACATGATCGTCTACGTCCTCAGCAAGACCGGGCGCGTCGAGTCGACCAACTACCGCACGGTCAAGCTGCCGGCCAACATGGATCTGCCGACCTGTCTGCGCGATCCCGGCCGGTTCAAGGATTTCTACAAGGCGATGTTCGACCGCCGCGCGCGCGACGAGGGCTTCCGCGCCGTGTTCACGGAGTACGTCTGGGACATGGCGTGGTGCGATCCCTGCGCGGCCGATCCGTTGTCGCGCGACGAGCTGCTGGCGGCCGGCGTGACGTGGCTGGGCGAGGGGCCGGCGGGCCAGACCGGCGGGCAGGGCAGGGTCCGCCCGACGCCGATGCCGCCGGGCGCCGCGCCCGTGACGCTGACGCGGCTGCACGTGCGCTACACCCGCGAGAGCTTCCCCGAGGACCTCGCGCTCCAGGAGACCGGCGACCGGCAGAACTTCCAGACCCGCTACGTGCTGCGCCATCCGTGGAGCGGTCCGACCGGCGCGACGGCGCAGTGCCCGGCCGCCGTCGAATACGGCCGCGCGCTGCGCGCCCGCCAGGAGCGCGAGGTCCAGACCCTCTCCAATCTGACGGGCTGGAACATCGACGAGGTCCGCCGCCGCCAGCGCGAGGCGCCCGCCGCGACGCCGCGCCGGTAGCGCGCCGGCGCGGGGGGGGCGATGGCCTCCATCGATCTCGCGCCGGCGCCCGGTCCGGTCCCGCCGCTCGTCCGCCTGCGCGACGCGTGGAGCCGGCTCGACGCGCGCGTGCTGCAGATCCTGTTCCTCGGATCGCTGCTGCTGGCCGGCGCGTTCATGCGCGATTTCGCCATCCGCTGGGAGCAGGTCGTCCTGACCTTCGCGTTCGGGTTGACGACGCAGGCCCTGGGCGCGCGCTGGCTCGGCCTGCCGGCGCACGGGATCCTCAGCGCCGTGGTGACGTGCTTCGGGCTCTCGATCCTCGTGCGCGCCGACTCGCTGTGGGTGCATCCGCTGGTGGCCACGCTGGCGATCGGCGCCAAGTTCACGGTGCGCGTGCGCGGCAAGCACATCTTCAATCCCGCCAATCTCGGCGCCATGGTCGCGCTGCTGTTCCTGCCCGGCGCGTGGATCTCGCCGGGCCAGTGGGGCAACGACATGTCGCTGGCGCTGTGGGTGGCGGTGCTGGGCGTCACCGTCTCCAGCAGCGCGCGGCGCTTCGACATCGCCTGGGCGTTCCTCGCCTTCTACGTCGGGCTGCTGGCGCTGCGCATCGTCTACCTCGGCGCGCGCTGGGCCGTGCTCGAGAACCAGCTCGCCAGCGGCGCGCTGATCCTGTTCACGTTCTTCATGATCACCGACCCCATGACGACGCCGAACCGGCGGATCATGCGCTACCTCTACGCCTTCATCGTCGCCGTCATCGCCTTCGCCTGGCACTTCGTGCTGTTCCGCACCAACGGCCTGATCTGGGCGTTGATCATCGCCACGCCGCTGGTGCCCGTCATGGACTGGCTGATGCCGGCGCCCAAGCACCAGTGGCGCCCCGAGGCGCCGCCCCCGCCGGCCACGGAAAGGTTGCCAGCGGCACCATCGTCGCTAGGTTAGGGGCCGTTCCGAAGCTTGGTGGATTTCTCAGGATGCGCGCGCTCGTCTGCACGGAATACGGCCCGATCGACAGCCTCAAGATCCAGGAGATGCCCGTGCCGGCGATGGCGCCGGGGCACGTGCGCGTCGCGGTGCGCGCCGCCGGCGTCAGCTTCGCCACCATCCTCGGCGTGCAGGGCAAGCACCAGAACAAGCCGGCGCTGCCCTACATCCCGGGCAACGAGATGGCGGGCATCGTCCTCGACGCGGCCGACGACGTCGCCGGCTTCAAGGCCGGCGACCGCGTCTGCGGCCCGACGTCGAGTGGCGCGTTCGGCGCCGAGGTCGTGGTGCCGGCGTACAATCTCCAGAGGATCCCGGACTCGCTGGATTTCGCCGCCGCGACCAACTTCCCGACGCTCTATCCCACCGCCTACGGCGCGCTGCGCTGGAAGGCGCGCATGCGGCCCGGCGAGACGCTGCTGGTGCACGGCGCCGGCGGCGGCTCGGGTCTGACGGCGGTGGAGGTCGGCAAGGCGATGGGCGCCACGGTCATCGCCACCGCCGGCGGCGCCGACAAGCTGGCCGTCGCGCGCGCCCACGGGGCCGACCACGTGGTCGATTCGCGGTCGGAGGACATCCGCGCCCGGGTGCTGGAGATCACCGGCGGCAGAGGCGTCGACGTGGTCTACGATCCGGTCGGCGGCGAGGTGTTCGACGCCTCGATGCGCTGCGTGGCGCCGGAGGCGCGGATCATCCCGATGGGCTTCGCCAGCGGCCGCGTGCCGCAGATCCCCGCCAACATCCTGCTGGTCAAGAACATCACGGTGATCGGCTTCTACTACGGCTACTACAACGGCTGGAGCGGCCGCGGCGGCGGCCCGGACCCGGACCTCGACCGGCGGCGCGGCATGGTGCGCGACGCCTTCAGCGAGATGTTCGGCTGGCTCGAGGCCGGCAAGCTCAAGCCCAGGGCCGCCGGAATCTTCCCGCTCGCCGACTGGGTCGCGGCCTTCCGCCTGATCGAGGACCGCAAGGTCGTCGGCAAGGCGGCGCTGGACCCGACACGATGACCGCGCCGCGTCCGCATCGGAGTATGCCCATGATGTTCCGCCGCCGCGCGCTCGCCGCCATCCTCGCGTCGGGCGCGCTCGCCGCCTGCGCGACCGGCTCCGAATCCGGCGCGGGCGCCTGGACGCGCGGACCCGACAACCGCGTCATGGTCTCGGAGCCCGGCGTGCTGAGCTACTCCGTGATGACGCCGTCGGACTGGACGGGGTCGGCGACCGGCGCCCGGTCGCCTGCGCGGCTCAACGCCGGCAGCGGCGGCGGCCAGGCGACGGCCGAGATCGGCGTCGCGCGCACCGCCGAGAGCGCCGACCGGCTGGCGGCGCGCCTGGCGGCGCGCGCCGGCGTCGGCGACGGGCTCGGCGCGCCGAACCGGCTGGCGCCGATCCCGCTGCAGATGGGCGGCGGCCGCCGCGCCGAGGTGTTCTCGGTGCCCCGGCGCTCCGGCGGCGGCGCGGTGATCGTGGCGGTGATCTCCGAGCCCGGCGCGCACGCCTACCAGCTGCTCGACGCCTCGAACGGCGCCGCCTACGACCGCGCCATGCCGTTGATGCGCAACGTCGTGGCGTCCTACCGGCCGGAAGGGCGCTGACGCGCCGGTTCGGGCGCCGGGCCGACGAAAAACGCCGCGCGGAGCGATCCACGCGGCGTTTTCGCGATTGGTCGGAGTGAGAGGATTCGAACCTCCGGCCCCTAGCTCCCGAAGCTAGTGCTCTACCAGGCTGAGCTACACTCCGGCATCGTCCGCGCCGGTCCTGGTACCCGGAGCGGCCGGCCTTATAGCCGCCGCCCGCCGCCCCCGCAAGCCGCGCGGCGCGGCTATTTCGCGCCGCTCACCCGACCACGATCACGCCCTCGCCCGGCGGATCGGCGTACAGTGCGTCGACCAGCGCGGCGCGGCGCTCCAGGGCGGCGCGCTGGTTGACGTAGCCCTTGTCGGTGATCTCGTGGCCGTCGATCGACGGCGGCTCGGCCATCAGCAGCAGGCGCTGCGCGCGCAGCGACGAGCCGGTCGCGGCCTTGTTCATCGCCCGCAGGCCGTCGCGCGCGCGGGTCACCACCGCGGGATGGCGCAGCAGCTCGGGGATCGACAGCTTGCCCTCCGGATCGCCGGCGAGCTGGCGGCACGCCATCACGTTGGGGAAGCCGAGCAGCGCCACGTACTCCTTGTCCTGGCCGGCGACGACGGCGTCCTGCAGCACCGGCGAGGCGGCGCCGACGGCGGCGGTGCGCAGCGAGCCGACATGCACGAAGGTGCCGCTCATCAGCTTGAAATCCTCGACCACGCGGCCGTCGAACACGATGCCCTGCGCCACGTCGCCGGGATCGACCAGCCGGCCGGCGTCGCCGATCTTGTAGAAGCCGTCCTCGTCGAACGCCGCCGCCGTCAGGTCGGGGCGCTTGTGGTAGCCCGGCATCACCAGCGGGCCCTTCAGGCGCATCTCGTAGCGCTGGCCGCGCGAATCCGGTGGTCCCACCGGCACCATCTTGAGCTCGACGCCGGGGAAGGGCAGGCCGACCAGACCGACGCGCTCGCTGGCCCAATAGGTCAGCGTCGCGGTCGGCGCCGTCTCGGTGCTGCCCCAGCCGGTGATGAAGGGGATGCGGTAGCCCGTGTATTTGACCGCCAGCCGCTCGATGCGCTCGTAGAGGTCGTCGGGCAGCGTCGCGCCGCCATAGGCGAGGATCTTGAGCTTGCTGAAGAACTTGGCCGCCAGCGCCTCGTCGCGCTCCAGCGCGACCGCCAGCGCGGCGTACCCCGCCGGCACGTTCGAGAAGCCGGTCACCGCGATCTCGCGCAGATTGCGGATGGTCTCGTCGAACTGGCCCGGCAGCGGCCGCCCGTCGTCGAGATAGAGCGTCGAGCCGTCGGCCAGCGCGGCGTGAAGCCCGGCGTTGCCGCCCATGGTGTGCGCCCAGGGCAGCCACGCCAGCCCGACGCCGGGCTCTTCCTTGCCGCGGTCGGGCCGCACCTGCTGGCCCATCGCGATGTTGGCGCACATCATGCGCTGGGTGTTGATCACGGCCTTGGGCATCCCCGTGGACCCCGAGGTGAACAGGAACTTGCCGACCGTGTCCGGCGTGATCGCCTCGACCGAGCGGCGCACCGCGTCGGTCGGCGGCGTCGCCACGAGCTGGTCCCACGCGACCGACTGGCGGCCGGGCACCGGCCGGTCGACATGGACGACGACCACGCCGGTCAGGTCGAGCGCGTCGAGCGCGGCGGCGAAGGGCGGGCCGTCCTGCACCAGGATCAGGCCCGGCCGCACCAGCTCGAACACGTGCTTGAGCTTGACGTAGTCCTTGCTCAGCAGCGCGTAGGCCGGCGACACCGGCGTCGCCGGCGCGCGCGCCTGCATGGCGGCGAAGGTCAGGACGGCGTGCTCCAGCGAGTTGCCGGACAGGATCATGACGGGCTTGTCCGGCCCGACGCCGCGGTCGAGCAGCGCCTGCGTCACGGCGTCGACCTGCCGCTTGGCCTCGGCGTAGGCGAGCTTCAGCCACTGGCGGTCCGGCCCGCGGCGCTGCGCAAGGAACACGCGGTCCGGCGCCTCGGCGGCCCATTTGGCGAGGAACGCCGTCACGTGCCGCTCGTAGGGCATCAGCGGATGGCGGTGGCGCACCACCAGCGTGCCGTCGTCGCGGCGGTCGACGTCGATCTCCCGCGGCAGGAAATCGATCGGCTTGAAGGGCACCTGGCGCAGATCGGCCGCGGTCATGGATTCGTCGCTCCCGGGATCGCTCGTTCTCGTTCCGCCGCATTTAGCGGGCGCCCGCGCCCGTCGTCCAGCCGCCCCGGCGCGCGGCCGGAAGGCGGAAGCCGCCGGGCCGCATATAGTTGACATAGTCAAATGATCGATTGACAGTCGCCATCCCACGGTCGGGAGGCCCGTCATGGACGCCGAAATGCTGGACGCGCGCGCCCGCGCCGTGCGCCGTTTCAACCGCTTCTACACGCAGCGCATCGGCGTGCTGAAGGAGGGGCTGAACGACAGCCCGTTCCCGCTGGCCGAGGCGCGCGTGCTCTACGAATTGGCGCACCGCGACGACACCACCGCCACCGGTCTGGCGCGCGATCTCGGCCTCGACGCCGGCTACCTCAGCCGCATCCTCGGCGGTTTCGAGCAGCGCGGGCTGCTGACGCGGCGTCCGGCGGCCGACGACGCGCGCCGCAGCCTGCTGACCCTGACCCGCGCCGGTCGCAAGGCTTTCGCGCCGCTCGACAAGGCCTCGCAGCGCGAGTTCACGGCCGTGCTCGGCGCGTTGGCCGAGGGCGACCAGCGGACGCTGCTGGACGCGATGGCGACGATCGAGCGCCTGCTGGGCGGTGGGCCCGCCCGCGAGCCCTTCGTGCTGCGGCCGCACCGAATCGGCGACATGGGCTGGGTCGTGGCCAGCCACGCCACGCTCTACCACCGCGAGTTCGGCTGGAACCACGAGTTCGAGGCGCTGGTCGCGGAGATCGCCGCCAAGCTGATCCTGAGCTTCGACCCGGCGCGGGAGGCGTCGTGGATCGCCGAGAAGGACGGCCGCCAGATCGGCTCGGCCTTCGTCGTGCGCGACAGCGACGAGGTGGCGCGGCTGCGGCTGGTGCTGGTGGAGCCGGAGGCGCGCGGCACCGGCCTCGGACGCCGGCTGGTGCGCGAGGCGGAGCGGTTCGCGCGCGCGGCGGGCTACCGCAAGATGACGCTGTGGACCAACAACGTGCTGCTGGCGGCGCGCGCGATCTACGCCAGCGAGGGCTACGCGCTGGTGGCGGAGGAGCCCTACCACAAGTTCGGCTGCGACCTGGTCGGCGAGACCTGGGACAAGCCGCTGTGAGCGCCGCGCGCGCGGCGTGGGCCGCCGCCGGCAGCGGCGTGCTGGTCGGCGCCGCCATGGTCGCCAGCCGCCACGCCATCGACCAGACGACCCCGGCGGCGCTGGCGCTGCTGCGCTACGTCGTCGGCGTCCTCTGCCTGCTGCCGATGGCGGCGGCGATCCCGCGGACGCGTTTCGCGCGCGGCGACATCGTGCCGGTGGCGCTGCTCGGCATCGTCCAGTTCGGCGTGCTGATCGCGCTGTTGAACTGGGGCCTGCGGTTCATGCCGTCGGGCCGCGCGGCGCTGATCTTCGCGACGTTTCCGCTGCTGACCATGGTGATCGCCGCCGCCGCCGGCATGGAGCGCCTGACGCTGGCGAAGACGCTGGGCGTGTCGCTGACCTTCGCCGGCGTCGGCCTGGCGCTGGGCGACAAGGCGCTGGCGCCGGGCGGCGGCGGCTGGTGGGGCGAGGCGGCGGTGTTCGCCAGCGCGCTGTGCGGCGCGGTGTGCAGCGTCCTCTACCGGCCTTACGTGCGCCGATATCCGACACTGCAGGTCGGCGCCTTCGCGATGCTGGCGTCGATCGCCTTCCTGGCGCCGCTGGCCGGGCTGGAGGGGTTCTTCGACCATTGGCCGCGGTTCACGACGACGGCATGGCTGGCGGTGCTGTTCATCGGGCTGGCCAGCGGCGTCGGCTACTTTCTGTGGTTGTGGGCGCTCGCCCACACGACGCCGACGCGGGTGACCGTGTTCATCGCGCTCGGCCCTGTCACCTCCGCCGCGCTCGGTTGGATCTTCCTCGGCGAGCGGCTGTCGCCGCTGTTCGCCGCCGCGCTCGCCTGCCTCGCGCTGGGGCTGTGGCTGGCGCATCGTCCGGTGCGCGAGGCGTAGGCATCCCTGGTGGCCTCGTTCCGCGACGCGGTACGTGGCATCCGCGTGACGGTCCGGAGCGTCTCCCCGGAGGCACCCCTGCAAAAAATCATCGTTCATTTAGCGTGGGGATTCGGCATAAAGTCCGGCCGTTGAGAACAGAGAGGATCGGCCGGCGGTCGTGTGGACCGCGTGGATCGGCCGGGAGGAGAGCGACGATGGCGATGGATTTCGAATACTCGGACCGCACGAAGGAGCTGGCCGAGAAGCTCACCAAGTTCATGGACGAGTGCGTCTATCCGGCGGAGCCCGTCTACGAAGAGCAGATGGAGAAGGCGAAGGACCGCTGGAACCTGCCGCCGGTGATGGAGGAGCTCAAGGCCGAGGCGCGCAAGCGCGGCCTGTGGAACATGTTCCTGCCGGCCCACCGCGAGACCGGCGACGCGCACGGCACGATGGGCCTGTCGAACCTCGACTACGCCCCGCTGTGCGAGATCCTCGGCCGCTCCAAGCTGGCGTCGGAGGCGACGAACTGCTCGGCGCCGGACACCGGCAACATGGAGGTGCTGGCGCGCTACGGCACCAAGGAGCACCAGGAGAAGTGGCTGAAGCCGCTGCTCGCCGGCGAGATCCGTTCGAGCTATGCGATGACCGAGCCGGCGGTGGCGTCGTCGGACGCCAAGAACGTCGAGTCGCGCATCGAGAGCGACGGCGACCATTACGTGCTGAACGGCCGCAAGTGGTGGTCGTCGGGCATGGGCGATCCGCGCTGCAAGGTCATCATCTTCATGGGCAAGAACGACCCCAACGCGCCGCCGTACCGCCAGCAGTCGATGCTGGTCGTGCCGCGTGACACGCCCGGCATCAAGATCGTGCAGATGCTGCACGTGTTCGGCTACGACGACGCGCCGCACGGCCACGCCGAGGTCATCTACGACAACGTGCGCGTGCCCAAGAGCGCGATGCTGCTGGGCGAGGGCCGCGGCTTCGACATCGCGCAGGGGCGGCTCGGGCCGGGCCGCATCCACCACTGCATGCGCGCCATCGGCGTCGCGGAGCGGGCGTTGGAGATGGCCATCAAGCGCGCCAAGTCGCGCGTCGCGTTCGGCCAGCGCATCTCCGAGATGGGCGTCAGCCGCGCCCACTTCGCCGACATGCGCATGGAGATCGACATGGCGCGCCTGCTGGTGCTCAAGGCGGCGTGGGCGATGGACAAGTTCGGCAACAAGGAAGCCCGCCAGCAGATCGCGATGATCAAGGTGGCGGTGCCGAACATCACGTCGAAGGTGGTCGACCGCTGCATCCAGCTGCACGGCGCCGGCGGCGTCAGCCAGGTGTTCAAGCTCGCCAACATGTACGCCCACCAGCGCACGCTGCGTCTGGCCGACGGTCCGGACGAGGTGCACCGCGACCAGATCGGCCGCATGGAAGTGGCCAAGCACAACTAGGAGGGGCGGCGACGTCCCGACCGGAAAGGGCCGCCTCGCGCGGCCCTTTTTCGTGGTCTACCGGTTGAGCGCGAACACCACCGGCACGACGAAGGTCGCCTGCGCCGCGCCGAGCGCCGGCGGCAGCGGCGGGAACGGCGCCGCGCGCCGCGCCATGTCGAGCGCGGCGGCGTCGAGCGCGGCGAAGCCGCTGCCGCCTTGGACCTGGACGTCGACCAGCGCGCCGCCGGCGCCGATCACGACGCGCAGCGTGACGCGGCCCTCCTCGCCGCGCTGGCGCGCGGCGCGCGGGTACTCGCGGTACCGCTGCAGCCGTTGCAGCAGCAGCGCGGCGTAGTTCATCTGGATCTCGGCCGATGGCGCGACGGTCGGCGTCCCGGCGCTCGTGGCCGGCGCCGCTGCGGTTTCGCGCGTCGTCGCGGGCGCCGGCGCGGCGGCCGCGCGTGGTGGCGCCGGTCTGGGTGGCGGCGCGGCGGCGACCGGCGGCCGCGCAGGTGGCGGTGTCCGCGGCCGCGGCGGCTCGAACGCGACCGGTGGCGGCGGCTCGGGCAACGGTGGATCGATCTCCGCGGATGGCGGTGGCGGCGGCTCGACGCGCTCGAACACCGGCGGCGGCGGCTCCACGGGCGGCGGTAGTTGGATGTCCGCGCGCGGCGGTGGCGGCTCCACGGGCGCCGCCGGCGGCGGGGGTGGCGTCAGGTCGACCGGCGGCGGCGTCTCGGTGGCGACCTCGCGGAGCGCCGCCTCCAACGACGGCGCGGGCGCGCGCTCGGCGGGCGCCTCCGCCATCACGACCTCGATGGCGGGCTCGTCGCCGGGCGTCGCCGTCACGCGTGGCGATGGCGCCGCCAGCAGCGCCGCGGCCACGACGAGATGCGCCGCGCCCGCCGACGCGAGATAGGCGGCGAACGAGGTCTCGACCGGACGGACGGCGCGTCCGTCGAGCGGGGCTTCACCCAGGGGAATCGCGGTCACCACTTGAATCCGAGGCCGACGAACACCGCGCGACCCTCGACGGAATTGTACAGCGCGTCGGTCGCCAGGGCCACGGGCCGGACGCCGGTGTTCGACACGTGGGCCTTTTTGAACAGATCGCGCGCGTCGAGGCGCAGGCCCGGCCCCTTGTCGAACGCCCAGCCCGCCTGGGCGCCCGCCGGCGCGCCGAGCGACACGACGCCGGCGATCATCGCGCGGACGTCGCCGCTGGCGCGCCGCGGGGCGTACGGTTGGTCGGACATGCGGACTGACACCGGCGGGTAGGGACGTGCGTCGCGCCTGGCCACGGGCGGCGTGTCGTCCGGCGATGGGGTTGGTCCGAGGCGATGGCCGGCGGCACGCTCAACGCGCGCGCAGCTTCACGAACGGAGCGGGCTCGGGCACGTCGTGCCAGCCCTGGCCGGCCGCCGGGATGGTCGTCCAGTTGTGGGCGCCGGAGGCGCAGGTCTGGACCACCGGGAAGTACAGCGTCTCGCCGGGCTTCGCGGGCAGGCGCATCGACAGCGTGAAATCGTCGAAATGCGCGTCGTCGAGGGGACCGCCGCGCCAGGTCACCTCGGCCGCCGTCTCGCGGATGGCGGAGCCGTGGCCGGATTCGACCGGCGGATCGACGGGACGCTTGACGATCTCGATCGTCCAACCGGCCTTCGGCCGCGGCTTCACCGACAGCACGTCGGCGGGAACGCGGATCGTCACCGCGACGGTCGGCGAGCCTTTGCAGCCGTGGGTGACGGCGAACGCGGCGCGGAAATAGCCGCCGGCGACGCCCTCATCGGGATGGGCGACGACATGGGCGGCGGCGGGGAGGACGAGCGACGACGACAGGACGGCGGCGGAAAGCGCGCGCGGAAGGAGCGGCGACATGGGTGGATCTCCATCGGACGGGGGACGCGCGCCCCGCCGGATGCTCCCGCCGGTGGCGCTACGAAGGGCTCGTGGGATGGACGGCGGGCGGATCGCGCGGGTGGCCGGGACGCTCAGGCGCCGGCCCGCGATCGGCCGTCGCCGCGGAGGCCGGGATCGCCGCCGCGCTCGACGGCCCGTCGTCGGACCGGATGGCGGCCGGCGCTTCCGGCGCGACCGCCGCGATCGCGGCGGCGAGACAGCAGGTGTGCTTGGCCGATTTGGCGTGGACGTCGTAGGGCAGGTGGAAGCCGACGATGCGGCCGTCGTCGTCCTGGGGCGCGGCCGATATGTCGGTGCGCACCACCTTCAGCCCATCGGCCGAGCACACCACCATGTAGCCGTCGGGCGCGGCCTGGCTCAGGCCGAGCAGGGCACGGGCGTGCGCCACCGGCGCGAAGACCTGCAGCGTCAGCGCGAACAGCGCCAGCCACGACGCCAGCGCCCGCCGCGGCGTCGTCGTGTCGGGTGTGGCGCGTCGTGCGGTCGTCATGTCCGGGCGGTCGGAGGAACCGGCCGCTTATCGCGCGCGCTCCGGCGCGAGTCCATAGGCCGCGGCGCCGCGCCGCTCACCTTCCGGGACCATGGGCGTTGCGCCGCAGGCCGGAGACGATCGCGAAATAGTCGGGGTCGTCGGCCTCGATCAGGCCGTGGCGCACGAAGAAGTCGATCAGCACGAGGTTGCAGTTGTACTTGAAGTCCATCGTGTCGCGCACGCGCTCGTACACGGACCGCGCCGGCCACAGCTCGAACGACTCGACCTCGCCGTCGTTGCCGGCGCAGGTGAAGTCCGCCGGCAGCTCGAGGTCGAACACGTACTGCACGTCGGGCTTCAGCTGCGCGCCGGACTGGTGGCAGTAGGTGATGGCGCCGACGGCCACGGCGCGGCGCGCGATCTCCGGCGGGATCGAGGCCTCCTCGCCGCACTCCTTGACGACGTTCTCCATCAGCCCGAGCCCGGTCGGCTGGCCGCCGGCGACGGTGTTGTCGAGCATGCCGGGGTAGGTCGGCTTGTCGCGCGCCCGGCGCGGCACCCAGATGCGCAGCCCGTCGGCGCGCCGCGTGAAGCCGGTGAGGTGCACGCCGTAGGCGCGCACGCCGAACAGCGGCGCGGCGGCGCGCTCGATGTCCATCAGCGGCGTCGCCTTGAGATCGGGCGTGACGGGATAGCGCTCGCCGCGCCACGCCTCGACCAGGCCGCGGTCGCGCAGCGTCAGCAGGAACGCCTCGACCGCGCGGGTGCGCGCCACCGGCGTCGTCAACGCGTCGTCGAGCCGCCAGCCGGCGCCGTCGCGCCGGAACGGCGAGCCCGGCGACGCCAGATGGGGCGCGAAATCGCGGTGCACCCACCCCGCCGGCGTGGCGCCGATGCGCCATGGCGCGAACTGCGACAGGTCGTGCGCGTTGCAGCGTTCGATGTGGTCGAGGAAGGACATCGGCGGGGATCCGTCGGGGCGGCGCGCACCATACGATGGCGCGCCGCGGTCTTTCCATGCGATATCGGCGGCCATGACCGCCGACGAGCTCCAGGCCCTGCTCGAGCGCGCGCTGCCGGCGCGCGACCGGCACGGCGTCGTCGTCGAGGAGGCGGAGGACCAGGACGTCCGGCTGCGGTTTCCGTTCGCGGCCGATTTCGTCGGCCCCGGCGAAATCTTCTCCGGCCCGCTGCTGCTATCCTTCGCCGACACGGCGGTCTTCGCCGCCGCCGTGGCCGCGACCGGCGGCGCGCGGCTGGCGCTGACCTCGACCTTGAACGCCACGTTCCTGCGCCCGGCCCAGCCGGCCGATACCCTCGCCATCGCCCGCGTCATCCGCCGCGGCCGCGCCTCGCTGCACGCCGAGGCGTGGCTGTTCAGCCACGCCGTGGTCGATCCGGTGCTGCACGCCACCGCGACCTGCGTCCTGCGCGACCCGTGAGCGCGCCGCACGCGCGCGTTTCGGCTTGCGAATGGTTCGCGCTTCGGACCAGACTGCCGGCAAGGCCGCCCGCGAACGGGCACGCCACCCGGGAAGGAAACACCAGATGAAGCGCAGACAAATTCTCGCGGCCGCCGGCGCGGCCGCCATCGCGGCGCCCGCCGTGCTCCGGGCCCAGACTCCGGTGACGCTCAACGGCGCCGTCCAGTTCAACGACGAC
The DNA here is from genome assembly GCA_016699855.1 of Rhodospirillales bacterium. Taxonomy (NCBI): domain Bacteria; kingdom Pseudomonadati; phylum Pseudomonadota; class Alphaproteobacteria; order Rhodospirillales; species Rhodospirillales bacterium. The sequence goes on along the minus strand of CP064988.1, from coordinate 1,098,013 downwards.
CACGCCTTCACCAAGGCGCTGGTCCGCTTCAGCGAGCTCGTGGTCAAGTACTACGGCAAGCCCGTCAACTTCACGCTGCACAAGAACTCCTCGCTCGGGCTCGAGAAGCAGTATTTCGAGTACATGGCGCAGGGCAAGGCGGTCGACTACGCCATCGTCTCGCCGGCCCACATGTCGACCTTCGCGAAGGCCGCGCCGTTCATCGACGCGCCGTTCGTGTTCCGCGACATCGCGCACATGAACGCCGTGGTCGGCAAGAACCTGCTCAAGCCGATCGCCGACGAGATCGCGCAGAAGGCCGAGGTCATGCTGATCGGCCACGCCGGCGGCGGCGTGCGCAACATCTTCGCCAACAAGCCGGTGCGGAACCTGGCCGAGATCAAGGGCCTGAAGGTGCGCGTCCAGGGCGCGCCGATCTGGTCCAAGACCTTCGCCGCCGCCGGCATGTCGCCGACCGTCATCGCCTACAACGAGGTCTACAACGCCATCCAGAACGGCGTCATCCAGGCCGGCGAGAACGAGGCCGCCGGCGTCGAGGCGATGAAGTTCTACGAGGTCGCGCCGCACCTGAACCTGACCGAGCACGCGGTCTCGATCCGGCCGATCTGCTTCTCGGTGAAGACGCTCAAGACGCTGCCGAAGGAGCTCCAGGAAGCGATCGTCAAGGCGGGCGCCGAGGCCGGCGATTTCGGCCGCGCGCTGGAGTCGAGCGAGGAGAAGACCAAGCTCGACGCGCTCGAGAAGGCCGGCAAGCTCAAGCGCGTGCCGTTCACCGACCGCGACGCGATGAAGAAGCTGGTCGACCCGGTGATGGCCACCTACGCCAAGGAGATCGGCGCCGAGGGCATCTACGCGCAGATCAACGCCGTCTGACGCCGCGCCGCCGGCCCCGCCGCCCGCGCGGCGGGGCCGCGCCACCGCGTCCGCGCTCCGGAACCCCATGACAATCCAAGTCCCCAGGCCGCCGGGCCTCTGGCGCCGGGTCGCCGCCGTCTACGGCCGCGCCCTCGACCACGCGCTGGTGTTCGCGGTCGCGATCCTCGTGCTGCCGGTCAGCCTGCAGATCTTCTCGCGCTTCACCGCGATCATTCCGCACTACATCTGGACCGAGGAGATGGCGCGCTTCCTGTTCATCTGGACGATCATGATCGGCACCATGGTCGGCGTGCGCGACAGCGCCCATTTCGAGGTCGACGTCTGGCCGCGCATGGGCGCGCGCGGCGAGGCGGTGGCGCGCCTGCTCGGCCGGATCGGCGTGCTCGCGCTGGCCCTGGTGTTCATCGTCGCCGGCTACGAGTTCACGAAATTCGCGTGGAACCGGATCTCGGAGCTGGCCGAGCTGCCGCTGTGGCTGATCCATGTCGCCTGGCCGGTGGCCGGCTTCACGTGGCTGGTGTTCCTCGGACCGCAGATGCGCGACGACCTCGCGGTCATCGCCGGGGCGCGCGCGTGACCGGCGCGGTCCTGTCGCCCGGCCAGGCGGCCATCGTCCTTTTCGGCCTGTTCTTCCTGCTGATGTTCCTGCGCGTGCCGGTGGCCTTCGCGCTCGGGCTGGCGTGCCTGCCGATCCTGGCGATCGAGCCGCGCCTGTCGGTCATGTCGCTCGCGCAGGAGACCTTCAACGCCTACAATTCCTTCATCCTGCTGGCGGTGCCCTTCTTCCTGCTGACCGCCAACCTGATGAACACCGGCGGCATCACCGACCGGCTGATGAAGCTGTCGCGCACCATGGTCGGGCACTTCCCCGGAGGGCTGGCGCAGATCAACGTCGTGCTGTCGATCTTCTTCGCCGGCATCTCCGGCTCCTCGACCGCCGACGCCGCCAGCCAGTCCAAGCTCTTCATCGAGGCGCAGCGCAAGGAGGGCTACGACGACAGCTTCTCCGTCGCCATCACCGCCGTGTCGGCCGTGCTGGCGGTGATCGTCCCGCCGTCGATCCTGATGATCGTGTGGGGCGGCATCCTGACGACATCGATCGGCGCGCTGTTCCTCGCCGGCATCGTGCCCGGACTGCTGATCGGGCTGGCGCAGATGGCGACCGTCCACGCCTACGCCGTCCGCCGCGGCTACCCCACCTACCCGCGCGCGACGTGGAGCCAGTTCACCGGCGCGCTGGCGCACTCGTCGCTGGCGCTGATGACGCCGGTCATCATCATCGGCGGCAAGATCTTCGGCTGGTTCACGGCGACCGAGTCGGCGGCCATCGCCGTGCTCTACGCCGGCACGCTGTCGTTCATCGTCTACCGCGAGATGGACCTCAAGGGCCTCTACGGCGCGCTGCTCGACACCGGCAAGCTGGCCGGCGTCGCGCTGTTCTGCGTCGGCACCGCCTCGATGTTCGGCTGGCTGCTGGCCTACTACAAGATCCCGGACGCGATCCTCACCGACGTGCGCTCGTGGAACATGGGCTTCTACGGCGTCGGCTTCTTCATCGCCTTCGTGTTCCTGGTGGTCGGCTGCTTCCTCGACGCGATCCCCGCGATCATCATCTGCGGCCCGATCCTGCAGCCGCTGGCCAAGGGCGTCGCGATGGACCCCGTGCACTTCGCGATGATCGGCATCGTGTCGCTGGCCTTCGGGCTGGTGACGCCGCCCTACGGGCTGTGCCTGATGATCGCCTGCTCGGTGGCGGGCATGCGCGTGCGCGACGCCATCAAGGACACGATGATCATGCTGGTGCCGATGCTGCTGGTGCTGGCGCTGGTCATCGCGTGGCCGGCGGCGTCGCTTTTCCTGCCGTCGCTGATCTCGCCGGACTTCCTGCGCTGACGGCGGGCGCTCCGCCGCCGCTTTGCGGAATCCGCCGGCCGTTCTAGGCTGGCGGCAACGGCGCGCCGGAAGCGCCGGTCGAACGATGTCGAAGGGGTTGGGAATGTCGATCACGCGCATGATCAAGGCCGCGTCGGTGGCGCTCGGGTTGTCCCTCGCGGCCACCGCGGCCGCCGCGCAGACCTTCGTGAACATCCGCACGCAGGACGCGCCGAAATACGATCCGCACACCAACACGTCGAGCGGCATGGGCCATCCCATGTACATGATGGGCGACACGCTGGTGGCGCTCGACTGGGATCTGAAGGCGGTCAAGCCGCTGCTGGCGAAGTCGTGGGACCGCTCGGCCGACGGCCTGACCTACACCTTCAAGCTGCGCGACGACGTGACGTTCTGCAGCGGCAAGAAGTTCACCGCGGCGGACGTCATCTACTCGTTCAGCCGGCTGGCCAACCCCGACGCCAGGTACCCGTTCTACTGGCGCCTCGGCGACATCGACTCCCTGACCGCGCCCGATCCGCACACGCTGGTCTACAAGCTCAAGCGGCCGCACGCCGAGCTGCTGGTCGACCTGACGAACTTCGCCGCCACCATCATCAACAAGGACAACGTCGACGCGCTCGGCGCCGATTTCGGCGTCAAGGGCTTCGACGGCACCGGGCCGCTGTGCTGGGAGCGGTGGGAGCCGCGCAAGGAGCTCGTGCTGAAGCGCCACGACGCCTACAAATGGGGCCCGACCGCCGTCTACAAGAACCCCGGGCCGGTCAAGTACGAGCGCATGATCTGGCGCATCGTGCCGGAGGAGACCACGCGGATGGCCGCGATGCTCGCCGGCCAGGCGGATTTCTGCCACTGGAACCCGCTGCAGGCGATCGACGCCTTCCGCAAGGCGCCGAACCTGTCGGTCTACGAGCCCGACGCCTATTTCTCGATGTACTACTACGGCTTCAAGACGACCCGCGAGCACCTGCGCGACAAGCGCGTGCGCGCCGCGCTCAGCCATCTGATCGACCGCGAGGAGATCAACAAGGCGATCTTCTTCGGCCAGGCGGTCGCGGCGCGCTCCCTGGTCGCCGAGCAGGCGCTGGATTTCAACCCGGCGACGCTCGACGGGCTCACGAAGTACGATCCCGCGCTGTCGCGCAAGCTGCTCGACGACGCCGGCTGGGCGATGGGCGCCGACGGCTTCCGCCACAAGGACGGCAAGAAGCTCGAGCTGCTGCTCTATTCCTACACCGTCGGGCAGAACCCGAAGCTGTCGGAGGTGCTGCAGGGCGCGGCGCGCAAGGTCGGCGTCGACATCAAGATCCAGATGTGGGACCCGACCGTGTTCTTCCAGAAGATCGCGCAGCAGGACTACGACATCTGGACGCTGTCGGTGCCGTACACCTCGGCCGGCGACCAGATGTACCTCTACTACCACTCCAAGAACCGCCCGGTGCCGAACCGCATGATGTGGGCGGACCCGGCGACGGACGCGCTGCTCGACGCCGGCCGCGGCTCGATCACCGAGGCCGACCGACGGACCAATTTCTTCAAGGTGCAGCAGCTGGTGCACGACGAGGCGCTGATGCTGCCGGTGGTGCACGGCCGCCTGCATCTCGTGGCGAAGAAGTCGATCAAGAACGTCCGCGCCCACGGCAACTACGCCGCGGCGCTCTACAAGGGCCTCGACATCGCGCCGTAGCGGAATACATGAGCGAACTGCAGTGTGGCCCTGACCATACCTTGTGAGTAGGGCCGCCGGTGCACTCGATTGCGTGAAGCGACCTGAGCTGTCGATCTCAAGCGCGATCAGAAATTGCTGGACAATGAAAGTTGTGTGTCACACGATTGGGTAACCTATGCGGGTGACAATCGTATGGCAATTGCGGCTGATTTGATTGCGTATCTGCTCCCAAACGGCACCAATCCAGATCGCAAGCGATCGGATTGGGACTCATGTCCGGATTGGCCGCCGGACGTCTTTGCTGTCGCAGCTTCTATTTTGGAGGTTACTGGTGGATACGCTGCGCCAAGCATAAATGATGGCGGCGAAGGACCGGGTATATTCGACGATCAGTGGCGTCGGCGGATTAAGCGCAGCGCTGTGAAGTGGCAGTCTCTTTGGACTGCTCCTCCCAGCGTGCAGAAGCTATGGAAGCGCTTGGTTGCCCAGTATAGACGGGCGGATATCGATGATGCACATCTGCCGTTGGCGCGATGCGCGCTTGAACTGCTCGCAATCGCAGACGAAGCATGCGAGGGCATTGGCTTTGCGATAACGAAGCTCGGATGGTTCTATACGCCAAGCCGAATCCGCGGAAGCGCGCCGAATCGTTCGCCGAAGAAGTTGTCGGAAGTCCATGCAAGGCGACTCGTGTTTGCACGTGCGGTCATGGAGCAGACACAGAGGTACTACGGGCGGCGGACCGCTAGATCATGGCTTCCTATTCCGCACAGCCTCTGTTGGGCGGTGCCGCCTGCGAGAGCATGTGTGCAGCCAAAAACAAATACGCCGGGAGTAGGATATACCCTGCGTGCGCTATCTCACAATCTAGCGCTGCTACCTGCAAAAACAGCTGTTTGCACTTCGTGGCTGTTTGGTCATCCGTCGGATGAAACGGCGAAACCTCTAAACTTGCTCTTGATCCCATATCCATTTGTCGTCTCGGGAAACGCCTTCAGGGCAGCAAAGACTGACGTCGATGGAGGTTATGGATTCTTTGAGGTTGTTCCGACGTGGTTGAAAGCGGTGAAGCCCGTTGAGTTTGTAAGATTTATCAAGACGCTTGTTGACGAGGCTCGGCGCGAGTCAGGTGATATCCACGGTGTCGTTCTACCGGAAGGCGCACTGCCGACAGATTTTGCGATGGAAGTTGCGTTCGAATTGCCTCGCCGCGTGAAGGGTCTGGAACTATTTGTAACGGGAGCCACGGAGATTAAGCATGGCCGCAACTCGAAAAGTGCCGGCCAGAACTCGGCGCTGACCGTGCGCTATGTGAACGATCGGCCGTATCAGGGGTGGACTCAATCGAAGCACCACCGGTGGCGGCTCGATTCAGGGCAGATCCGGCGCTATCATTTGGGGCATACTCTTGATCCGCACCTAGACTGGTGGGAACGAATCGGAGTTTCCTCGCGAGAGTGCGTTTTCTCGGTCGTCAGGCGGGGGGCGAGCCTCGCAGTCTTAATCTGTGAGGATCTCGCGCGACTGGATCCTGTACTTCCGATCATCAACTCAGTCGGTCCAAGCTTGGTTGTGGTCTTGTTGATGGACGGACCGCAGCTTGAGCGCCGCTGGCCGGGCAGACACGCGTCAGTGCTGGCCGATGATCCAGGTAGCTCCGTCCTCACTCTCACCAGTTTGGGTATGATCGCGCGTTCAACGATGCCGGGTGAGGCAATGTCACGCACCATATCATTGTGGAAGCAGGCGGGTGATGTAGCGAAGGAATTGCAGATGCCTGCTGGGTGTCATGGATTGGTTTTGTCGCTGGCCTCGTCAGTGGCTGAGCAGACGACGCTTGATGGGCGGCAAGATGGTGGTACAACTCCAAAATTCACACTCGGAGCCTGTCGACCGGTGCGTCTCAAAAGTTTGCCACGATGGATCGATGCGCCAAGCTAGCGCTCGCTCCGCCGACACGAGTTCTCCGCAGTCCGGCCAGCATAGTGCCTCAATCGAAGCGTAGACGCTACATATAGTGTGGTGTACAATTTGTACACAGAAGGGGAGTCGTAATGGCGAAGAAGCCGACGCTTGCTGATCGAGAGCTTCTTGCTCGGGAGGTAGGGAAGATCCTAGACGATTGGCCGAAGGCTAAGAATTACGATGCTGGCGTTCGCCGCTATGCTGAGGCTGTTCGGGAAACGATAGGCGGCAACCGTAAAGTTCACCCCTCCGGTGGCGGCCGGAAATCTTGTTCAGGTGTCGCCAAGCGTTCGGCGTAGCCTTGGTTGATGACGATATGCTGTGGGTTGGAGGATCGCCAGCGGTTCTGGAAAAGCTCTTAGTTGTTACTTCGACCTGCGCCGTGCTCTCCCTCTCCCGCTAGATCGTGCTGGAGATGTGAGGAGCGGCAGACCTGAACGAAAGCGCTCGGGCCTTCTTGACACTGTTTTGAACTCGATCTGCAGACGCGGTGGCACGTCCGGACCCGGTCAGGCGGCGTAGAGCTCGAGGGGCGCGTCGAAGCCCTTGAGCCGGTAGGCGTTCGCCCGCGACCCCGCCAGCTCGTCCGGCGCGCGGTCGCGGACCGCCTGGGTGACCAGGATCTGGCCGGCGTCGGCGGCCGCCTGGGCGCGCGCCGCGGTGTTCACCACGGTGCCGATCGCCGTCACGTCGCGGTGGGTGCGGCCGAACTCGCCGAAGCTGAGTTCGCCGGTCTGGATGCCGATCCCGACGCCGAGCTCGGTGGCGGCGACGCCGGCCGCCGCCGCGAGATCCGCCCGCCGCGCGGTCCAGCGGCGCTGGATCTCGCGCGCGGCGAGCACCGCCTGGCGGGCGTGGCCCTCGTTCCGGATCGGGAAGTTGAACACCGCCATGACCGCGTCGCCGATCGTCTTGTTGAGCAGCCCGTCGTGGTTCCAGATGGCGGCGCCGCACTCGTCGTAGAACTCGTCGAGCAGGCTGGAGATCGCGTCGCCGGAGATCGACGTCGACAGGGCGGTGTAGCCGCGCAGGTCGGCGAACAGCACGGTGGCGTCGATGGTGACCTTGCGGGCGCGCATCACCGTCTTGAAGCCGAGCTCGCAGATCGTGCAGGTGTCGGGGTTCATGCGGCTCGGGCGGATGCCGAACACGCGGAACGGGATCGACAGCGCGCCGCGCAGCGGCACCGGCACGCGGATCTGGTCCCAGCAACCCCGGCAGATGCGCGCGTGCCCGTGCGTCATGGCGCTCCTTCCGGGACGTCCTGCGCTCCGCGGCGGCTCACGCCCCCTGTAGCTCCAGCTTCTTCCCGTCGACCGCGGCGTGGTGGAAATTGGCGCGCTGGTAGCCGGTCATGAAGCCCGGATAGGTGATGGGCGGCTCGCGGCCGGCGCCGCCATCTGCGGCGATCGGCGTCATGGTGGCGTGGTAGTTGGCGTCGAAGAAGAACGGGATGGCGTAGCGTTCGCGGCCGGAGCGGTTGACGACGCGGTGCGGCGTGGCGAGGAACCGGTTGTCGGTCCAGCGGCGCAGCATCATGCCGCCGTTGACCAGCAGCGCGCCCTCGGGCGCCGGCGCGTCGATCCACTCGCCCGAGGGCAGGCGCAGCGACAGGCCGGGGATCCGGTTCTGCGCCAGGATCGTCATGAAGCTGGTGTCGAGGTGCGGCGCCAGCCCGTACTCGTTCTCGGGCGCGGTCGGTTCCTGCTCGGGATAGTGCGTCATCCGCAGCGTGTACATCGGATCGACGAAGAAGCGCGCGAAATGGCCGGCCGGCAGCCCCAGCGCGCGGGCGTAGATCGGCAGCAGAGAGAGCGCGAGTCCCTCGAACGCGTCGCACGCCGCCAGGATCCGCTCGCGGAAACCGGGCAGGGCGGGCCAGCGGTTGCGGCCGCGGAAGCGCAGCCCGGCCACGAGGTCGGGATGGTCCGCCGGCAGCTCGCGCTTGAAGAACACCGCCTCGTTGGCGTTGGGCAGCGCCACCGCGCCGACCGCGTTCACCCGCGTCGTCGCGCCGCGCATGCCCATGTAGCCGATGTTGTGCTCGTCGATCCTCATCGCCAGCTTGGCGTCGAGCGGCTGGGCGTGGAAGCGCTCGGCCTCGGCGAAAGTCGCGTCGAGCAGGTCCTGCGCGACTCCGTGGTTGCGCACGAAGTAGAAGCCGACCTCGGTGAAGGCGCGGCGCAGCTCGTCGCCCAGTCGGTCGAGCGCGCCGGGACGGCCCTCGCGCAAAGGCGCGAGATCGAGGACGGGGATCGTCGACTGGCCCATGGCGGCCTCCTTCTTCGCGCTACGCCGGCAGCAGGTTCAGGCGGCGCAGCAGCTCGCGTTCCTCCTCGAGCGTCCGCGCCATCTGGTCGCGGTAGGCCGGGCCGTCCTGCAACAGCAGCGGCTGATTCATGTTGTCGAGGAATTTCAAATGCGCCGGCTTCCGCGCCGCGGCGCGGAACGCGTCGGCCAGCACCTTGACGACGGCGGGATCCATGCCGCGCGGACCGATCAGCCCGCCCGGCGAGTCGACGGCGACGTCGATGCCGAGGTCGCGCACGGTCGGCGTGTCGGGGAAGCGGCTGGCCCGCGATGCGGTGAAGACCGCGAGCAGCCGCAGCTGGCCGGCCCGGACCATGGGGGCCCAGCCGGACGCCTCCGACGCGAAATCGATCTCGCCGCCGAGCAGGGCGCGCAGCGTGTCGGCGGTGCCGCGGTAGGGCGCGTGCGTCCAGCTCAGGCCCTGGATCATCCCCACGCGCTCCATGGCGAGGTGCTGGGTCGAGCCGATGCCCAAGGTGCCGTAGTTCAGCTTGCCGGGATTGGCCTTGGCGTGCGCCAGCAGCTCGGGCAGCGTCTTCCACGGCGCGTCGGCCCTCACCACCACGCCCATGGTGAAGCCGGTGATCTGCAGGATGTAGGTGAGGTCGTTGATCGGGTGGTAGGTCAGCGACTTGTTGAGCAGCGGCTGGCGCAGCACGCTCATGTGCATCTGCGAGATCGTGTACCCGTCGGGCTTGGCGTCCTGAAGGGCTATCGCGCCGAGGATGCCCGAGGCGCCAGCCTTGTTCTCGACGATGACGGGTTGTCCCAGCTCCGTCGAGACGGACTCCGCCAGGATGCGGAAACCGGCGTCGGCCGGCCCGCCGGCGGCCCACGGGATGATCAGCTTGATCGGCCGCTCGGGGAATTTCGCCTGCGCGGCCGCCGCGAAGGGCATGGCGGCGGTCCCTACGAGGGCGGCGCGGCGCGTGATGCTGGTCATGCTCTCGGACTCCCGGCGGGCGGCGGTCCGGCGACGCCACCGCCGGCGATGGTTCCGCTTCCCGCCGGCTTTGGCAAGAGCGGGCGGCGGACGCCGCGCGCTACGCCGCCTTGCGGGCGCCGGCGGCGACGACGCCGACGATGTCCTTCATGATCGCGGTGATGTCGTAGTCCTTGGGCGTGTAGACGCGGGCCACGCCGGATCTGCGCAACGCGTCGGCGTCGTCCGGCGGGATGATGCCGCCGACCACGACCGGCACGTCGGCGAGGCCGGCGGCGCGCATGCCCGCCATCACCTCGGCGACCAGCGGCACGTGGCTGCCCGACAGGATCGAGAGGCCGACGACGTGCACGCCCTCCTCGAGCGCGGCGTTGACGATGCGCGCGGGCGTCAGGCGGATGCCCTCGTAGACCACCTCCATGCCGCAGTCGCGCGCGCGCACGGCGATCTGCTCGGCGCCGTTGCTGTGGCCGTCGAGTCCGGGCTTGCCGACCAGGATCTTGACGCGGCGGCCGAGCGACTTCGACACCGCGTCGACCTCGCGGCGCACCGGCTCGAGCGTGTCGCCGCCCAGCGCGGCGGCGCGGCCGACGCCGGTCGGCGCGCGGTACTCGCCGAAGATCTCGCGCAGGCACTGGGCCCACTCGCCCGTCGTGACGCCGGCGTGGGCGCAGGCGATCGACGGCTCCATCACGTTGCGTCCCTCGCGCGCGGCGTCGCGCAGCGATTTGAGCGCGGCGCCGGCGGCCGCCGCGTCGCGCGCCGCGCGCCACGCCTTGAGCTGGCCGACCTGCTCGCGCTCGACGTCCGGATCGACGGTGAGGATCGCGCCCTCGCCGGCCGACAGCGGCGAGGTCTCGCCCTCGGTGAAGGCGTTGACGCCGACCACGGTCTGCGCGCCGCTCTCGATCGCGGCGATGCGGCGCATGTTGGACTCGACGAGGCGCTGCTTCATGTAGCCGGCCTCGACGGCGGCGACCGCGCCGCCCATCGCGTCGATCCGCGCCAGCTCGGCGCGCGCCTCGTCCTTCAGCTCGCCGACCTTGCGCGCGATCTCGACGCTGCCGTCGAAGATGTCGCCGAACTCCAGCAGATCGGTCTCGTGCGCCACGATCTGCTGCAGGCGCAGCGACCATTGCTGGTCCCACGGCCGCGGCAGGCCGAGCGCCTCGTTCCACGCCGGCAGCTGCACCGAGCGGGCGCGCGCGTTCTTCGACAGCACGACCGCGAGCATCTCCAGCAGGATGCGGTAGACGTTGTTCTCGGGCTGCTGCTCGGTGAGGCCCAGCGAGTTGACCTGGACGCCGTAGCGGAACAGACGGTGCTTCGGATCCTCGACGCCATAACGCTTCAGCGCCAGCTCGTCCCACAGCTCGGCGAAGGCGCGCATCTTGCACATCTCCGTCACGAAGCGGACGCCTGCGTTGCAGAAGAAACTGATGCGCCCGAACACCTGCGGGAACTCCGACGCCGTCAACTGTCCGGCGGCCTTCACGGTGTCGAGCACGGCCACGGCGTCCGCCAGCGCGTAGGCCAGCTCCTGCACGGGGGTGGCACCCGCCTCCTGCAGGTGGTAGCTGCACACGTTCATCGGGTTCCACTTCGGCGCGTCGCGCACCGAGAACGCGATCGTGTCGGCGGTCAGCTTGAGCGACGGCTCGGGCGGGAAGATGTACGTCCCGCGCGACAGGTACTCCTTGACGATGTCGTTCTGCGTCGTGCCCTGCAGCGCCGCCCTCGGCACGCCCTGCTTCTCGGCGACCGCGACGTAGAGCGCCAGCAGCCAGGCGGCCGGCGCGTTGATCGTCATCGACGTGTTCATGCGGTCGAGCGGGATGCCGTCGAGCAGCGTCCGCATGTCGCCGAGATGCGACACCGGCACGCCGACCTTGCCGACCTCGCCCTTGGCCAGCGGATGGTCGCTGTCGTAGCCGGTCTGGGTCGGCAGATCGAAGGCGATGCTCAACCCGGTCTGCCCGCGCGCCAGGTTCTTGCGGTAGAGCTCGTTGGAGATCTTCGCCGTCGAGTGTCCGGAATAGGTCCGGATCAACCATGGGCGATCCTTCGTCGCGGCGGCCGCGGTGGGTTTCGCGTCGGTCATGGTCGCAGGCCCCGAAGGTCGGAAAGAAGTCCGGCACCACGCCTACGTCGATTCGTGCTGCGATGCAACATGATTGGCGATATGTTGCCCGTGGAATGGCGAATTCTGTAACTTCCCGATCCTTCGCACGTGCGGCGGAGACGACGCGGGCCGCGCGTCGTCACGGCGCCGCCCGCGACGCGCTGTTGTGGTGCCGCGCCGCCTGCGCGATCATGCGCGACGCTTCGCGGAATGGGACAAGGGCGTGACCACGGATTCATCATCGACGCCCCCGGGCGGCACGCCGCCACCGGCCGGTCCCGCCGGCCCGCAATGGCTGACGCCGGCCGCGCCGTCCGCCTCGGCCGCGACGCTGGCCGCCGCGGCTCCCGCCGACGATGCCGCCACCCGCGTGGCGGGCGCGACGCCGGCGAGCGCGCCGGGCGCCCCGCAGGGCACGCCATGGGCCGGGCAGGGACCCCACCGGGTCAGGCCTACGCCATCGGTCCGCACGCCTACGCCGCCGAGCCGCACGCCGGCGCCGCCCCGCCGCCGGGCTACGCGCCCGAATACGCGGCGCATCCGCCCGCCGTGCCGCCGCCACCCGCGTATCAGCCCGGGCAGGTGCCGCCGCCGGTCTATCCCGGCCAGGCGCCGCCGATGGGCTACTACCCGCCGCAGGGGCCGGGGTACCCCGGCCAGTATCCCTATCCCTACGGCTACGCCGCGCCGCAGCCGCCGCCCGAGCCGGTGCCGGCGGTCAAGCTGGAGTACGACGGCAAGCTGGGCGAGCTCTACCTCGTCTATCTGCGCGCCCTGCTGCTCACCATGCTGACACTGGGCGTCTACCGGTTCTGGGCGCGCACCCGCGTGCGGCGGTACCTGTGGTCGCATTTCTCCATCGTCGGCGACCGGTTCGAATACCGCGGCCGCGGCGTCGAACTGTTCCTCGGCTTCCTCACCGGCATGGGGTTCCTGCTGCTCGGCAGCGGCCTGCTGGTCGGCGGCCTCTACCTGTTCGGCCGCGACAACATCCTCCAGACGGTCGACGCCGCCGACGTGGTCACCTGGACGCTGATCCTGGTCGGCTATCCGCTGCTGGCCGCCGGCCAGTACGCGGGCATGCGCTACAAGCTCAGCCGCACGCGCTGGCGCGGCATCCGCGCCGGCATGGGCGGCTCGGCGTGGAAATACGCCGGCATGTCGATCGGCCTCGGATTCGCCAACGCGCTGTGCATGCGCCTGCTGACGCCGATCGTCGACATCGTGACCACGCGCTACCGCGTCGCCAACGCCACCTACGGCCAGCTCAAGTTCGGCTTCTCCGGCAACGCCGGCGACATCTACGGCCGCTTCATCGGCTTCTACTTCCTCAACATCCTCGCCTGGATGGTGCTGATCGGCGTCACCATCGCCATCATCGGCGGGTTCGCCGACCTGATCGAGCGGCTCGGCGGATGGGAGGCGATCCAGGAGCGGCTGGCGCACCCCACGCCGATGACGCTGATCGTCATCTTCCTGGTGGCGATCGCGCTCTACGCCATGATCGGCGTGCTGATCCTGCCGCTGCGCTGCTGGTACCAGGCCTATTCGATGCGCTACGTCGTGTCGCGCGCCTGGCACGACCGGGTGTATTTCGGCACCGGCGTCACCACATGGCAGATGTGGGGCTTCATCGTCTTCAACTGGGTGATCCTGCTGTTCACCCTGGGCTTCGGCTGGCCGTGGGTGCTGCACCGTTCGGCCAAGCTGGTCGCCAGCCAGTTCTGGATCTACGGCCGCATCGACACCGGGGCCGTGGCGCAGGCCATGGCGCAGGGACCGGCGATGGGCGAGGGCCTGCTCGACCTGTTCGACACCGGCATCGTGTGACGCGGCGGAGGCCGCCATGACCGACACCATTCCGACCAACGCCCGCTTCTACGACGGCCACCATCCGGTCGCGCACGAGGTCTCGGTGCGCGCCACGCCGACCGAGCTGTTCGCGGTCGCGCCCGACGGCAAGGTGCTGGCGCGCTGGCCGTCCGGCGAGATCGAGGTCGCCTCCGACGCCGAGCACGAGCCGCACGCGCTGATGGTGTGGGCGGGACAGCCCGGCGCGCGGCTGGCGGTCGAGGATTCCGAGCTGCGCGGCGCGATCGCCGGGCTGACGGCGAACCTCGCCCGCGTCGCGCCCCGGCGCACCCGCATCGCGCCGGCGCTGGCCGGCCTCGCCCTGGGAATCGCCGCCACGATCGGCGCCTTCGCCGTGGCCCTCGAGACCGCGCCGCACTACGCCGCGCCGTTCGTGCCGCACGCCTGGCAGCGCTCGCTGGGCGATTCCGTGGTCGATTCGATGATCGCGGACATGCGCCAGTGCCGCAATCCCGAGGGGCTGGCGGCGCTGCAGCTCCTCGTCGACCGCCTGCAGCAGGTCTCGAGCTACGACCGCAAGGTCGACGTCACCGTGGTCAGCAACAAGGTCGTCAACGCCTTCGCCGTGCCCGGCGGCCGCATGGTCGTCTTCTCGGGCTTGATCGACAAGGCGGCCGGGCCGGAGGAGGTCGCCGGCGTGCTCGGCCACGAGCTCGGCCACATCGTGCACCACCACTCGATGCAGGCGCTGCTGCGCGCCTACGGCTTCGACATGGCGCTGCGCCTCGTCACCGGCGGCTATTCCGGCGACCTGTCGATGGTCGGCGGCGCCGGCGGCGTGCTGCTGGCGCTGCGCCACGGCCGCGAGGCCGAGCGCCAGGCCGACAAGACGGCGCTGGAGCTGCTCGACAAGCTGGGCATGCGGGCCGACGGGTTGTCGGGCTTCTTCGGCAAGCTGCTGGACATGCAGAACCGGCCGCCGGTCAAGGCCGGCGGCAAGACCGATCCCAAGGCCGATCCGGCGCGGCCCGGCAGCGGCAAGGACGGCAAGGAGACCAAGGCCGAGACGGAGCGGCGCGAACGCGACGCCGCCGCCGAGGCCGGCATCTTCTCGACCCACCCGCCGACCCGCGAGCGCATGGAGACGACGCGCCGGCCGCCGACCGGCCTGCCGGTCATGACCGCCCGCGAATGGACCGCCGTCCGCGCGGTGTGCAAGTAGGACCGAGGCGGCCAATCGGCGCGTGGCGGAAATGTGGCGGGAACGCCGTGTGATGCGCCCATAGGCGGGTCACACGATCCGGGCAGGACGGCGGGCGCGTCCTATAGGACCGGAAATCGTCTTATAGGAAGCGGTGTGGGTCATCCTCCGGAAAAACCGGAGGTGCCGTGCGCGGTGGGTCAAAGCGATTGGCACGGTTGTTGCCATTTGCTCGCCCCGCAAGCGGAGCGAGCAAATCGAGCTCACGCGCCGCGGGCGTACGCGTGGCGCGCATCTACGACGGCTTCGGCTTCGCGCGCCCCGTCGTCTGCCCGGGCCGGCCCATCACGGGTTCGGTTCCGGGGGCGGGGATCGGCGCTGGCCGCGCGGCGTCCATCATCGACATCGGCCACGTCGCCTGTGGCGGCGGTTGCGGCGCGGAGGCGAGGCCGGCGCCGAGCGCGGGAGCGGCGACCGGGTCCGCCGCCGGCATCGCGGCCGCGGCGGTCGCCGCACGCGCCGAACCGCCGCCGGCCGTCGGTAGCGCGCACCGCGCCGCGGCGATTCCCGAGTCGAGCGGCGGTGCGGCGGCGGCGGTGGGTGGCGTGGTGCGCGCGAGGCCCGCCGCCGTGATGCGCAGGTCGCCGCTGTCGTCGTCGATCGTCAGCAGCCGGTCGTCGGCGAGCGCCTTGAGGAGGCGCGCCGACCGCGCCCCGGCGGCGCCGATGCGTTCGCGCAACGCCTGCTGACGCACGACGCCGCGGTCCGGTCCGCCGAGCGCGGCGAGGGCCGCGAGAATCCGGTCTTCCATCGAAGCCTCCGTGGTCGCGCGCGTCACGCCGTCGCCGCCGCGATCGCGGCCTCGGCGTTCTCGGCCGTGGTGCCGGAGACCGTGTCGACGTCGAAATCGCCGCGCAGCAGCTTGAGCGCGACTCGCTCGATCTCGATCTCGCGCGCGGTGCGGAATCCGAGTTCGCGCAGCACCGGCAGCGGCGGACACCATCCCTGCGCGGCGTGCTGGAAGAGGAACGCCGCGACCAGCGCCGGGAGCGCCAGCCAGCGGCGGTCGAGGCCCGCGAGGACGACGCCGGCCAGGGTGACGGACGCGGCGTTCGCCTCCAGCACGCGCTCGATGTCCCACTCCGCGTCGAGCTCGCGCAGGCGGCGCGGAATCTCGCGCGTGTGGGCGATGTAGTGCGCGAGCCGCTCGGCGGTGCGCCGACGGATGCGCTGGTTCGCGCCGTCCCTGGTGTTCCTCGCCACGCGCTCGACGGTGGAGGGCATGCGCTCACGTCCCCTCGGGTTGCCGGCGCGGGGCGCCACTGGATCGAAACGCCACGTCCCCGCGGTGGTTCCTGCCCCGGAACCACCGGCGCGACCGGACGTTGGGTCGGGCACAGGCCGCGCTGTCCGCTCGGACCGTTCTCACCGGAGGGAAGAAGTATGAGACGAATTCTCGGAATCGCCGCCGTCGCCGCGATCTGCCTCGCGCCGGCCGCCTACGCCGCGACCGACGCGGAGTGCCAGGACATGTGGAAGAAGGCCGACGTCAACGCCGACGGCGTCCTGTCCGACATGGAGACCACGCGCTACACGGCCGCGATGCGCATCCGCGACCGCGCGCCGCCGGCCGACGGCAGGCTGACGCAGGCCGCGTTCATGGATTCCTGCAAGGCCGACGTCTTCGCGCGCCGCACGGTCGACGCCGGCGCGCCGCTGAAGGGCGCCAACAGCTTCACCGAGGCGCAGGCCAGGGACCGCGCGGCGGCCGAGGGCTACGCCGGCGTGTCGGCGCTGGCCAAGGACGCCGACGGCATCTGGCGGGGCACCGCCACGCAGGACGGCAAGACGGTTTCGATCGCCGTCGACTTCAAGGGCAACGTCGTCGGCCAGCCCGCCAGCTAGCAAGCGCGATGCGCTGAAAGGATCAGACCCATGAAAACAGTGAGCCGCGTCTACGACACCTACGAGCAGGCCAAATCGGCGGTGCAGGCGCTAGAATCCGACGGCGTGCCGTCGGCCGACATCAGCATGGTGGCCAACCGCCACGTCAGCGCCGGCCGCGCCGACGTCGACGAGACGTCGAAAGCGGCGGCCGGCGCGGGCGTCGGTGGCGCCATCGGCGGCGGCGCCGGGTTGCTCGCGGGCCTCGGCCTGCTCGCCATCCCCGGCCTCGGGCCGGTCGTGGCGGCGGGCTGGCTGGCGGCGACCGCGGTCGGCGTCGCGGCCGGCGCGACCGCCGGCGGCATCGTCGGCGCGCTGATCGACTCGGGCGAGCCGGAGGAGCACGCGCACGTCTACTCGGAGTCGATCCGTCGTGGCGGCACGCTCGTGACCGCGCGCGTCCGCGACGACCTGGTCGGCCGTGCCAAGGCCGCGCTGGACCGCTACAAGCCGATCGACCCGGCCATCCGCCGGGGCGAGTACATGAAGGGCGGCTGGAAGACGTTCGATCCCGACGCGCCGGCGTACCAGCCGACGGACGCCGAGCTCGAGCGCGCGCGCCGCGACCGCGCGGCCTAGCGTCGCCTTCGACGACGGCCGGGGCGGAAGGCGACGGCCTTCCGCCCCGTTTGCGTCCGCGGCGGCGGAGATGCCGCGTTCTCCTCCCGTCTTCCCGCGTCTCCGAGGGAGAAGGGAGGAGACGACGAACATCGCCGCGCGCAGGTGGCCGGCGCCGGCCGGAATCGCGACGGCGCGGCGGGCCCGGCGGAATATCCGATGGTCCCCGGTGTTCATTGAACGCGACACGCCCGTCCGATCCGAAGGAGACGACCATGCGCATTTCCATGACGACCCTGATCGCGGGCGCGCTCGCGGCCTACGCCGGGACCGCGTCGGCGCAACAGAGCACGACGGTCGCGGTGATCGAGATCTCGGAGAAGGGTTCCGGCGCGCCGCTCGGCACGGTGGTGTTCACCGACACCCCGCACGGCCTCGCGATCGACCCGAAGTTGAAGGGCCTGCCGCCGGGGCCGCACGGCTTCCACGTCCATGAGAATCCGAGCTGCGCCGCCGCCGCGCAGGACGGCAAGATGGTGCCCGGCCTCGCCGCCGGCGGCCACTACGACCCCAAAGGCACCAAGGCGCACCGCGGGCCGCACCAGCACGACGGCCATCTCGGCGATCTGCCTCCGCTCGTGGCCGACAAGGACGGCGCCGCCTCGGCCAAGCTGCTGGCGCCGCGGCTGAAGGTGGCCGATCTGCGCGGCCGGTCGCTGATCATCCACGCCAACGGCGACAATTTCGACGACAAGCCGCAGCCGTTGGGCGGCGGTGGCGGACGCATCGCCTGCGGCGTGTTCGACGTGAAGATCGCCAACTCGGCGGCACGACGCGATCCAGCCGCCACGCGGCCATGATCCGCGGGCATCGGTCGACGGTTGGCGTTCGACCCCGCCGGGGTCGGCCGGCGGCCGCACGCGGTCTTCCGTATCTCAAGTGCGATAGCAGCAATTATCCTGTATATAGTTGATGCGCTTGAGGAAGTACCCGATCGGCCATGCCGGATTCCGGCCGGTCCGACGGGGCCACACGGCGGAACTTTGAGGGAACAGGTTCAGATGTCACGGGGCTCTGGTGGTTCGATCCGATCGTGGGTCGCGGCGGGCGTCGCCGCCGGCCTCGCGGCGCTCGCCATCCCGGCGCCCGCGGCGGCCCAGACGGCGCGGATCGCGCTGGTCATCGGCAACGGCGCCTACACAACCCTGCCGCCGGCGCCGGCCTGCGGTCCGGCGGCCAAGGCGATGGCCGACAAGCTGCGGGCGGTCGGCTACGACGTGGTGACGCGGACCGATGTGACGACCGGCAGCTTCGACGCCGCCGTCGGCGATTTCAGCGCCCGCCTCGCCAAGGCGCCCGGCGCCACCGCGTTCATCTACGTCTGCGCCCGCGGCGCCAGCCTCAACGACCGGGCCTTCCTGCTGCCGGTGTCGGTCACGCTCGAGCGGCCGACGGACGTCTTCACGCAGGGCATCCTGGCGAAGACGCTGTACGACACGCTGGTGCGCGGCAAGGCGGGCACCGCCGTCGTGGCGCTCGACGTCGCGCCCCAGGCGGGCGGCGCCAAGCCGGCGGGCTTCGACACCGTCGCGCAGGCCGCGGCCATCGACGGCCTGGCCGCGATCACCGTGATCCAGTCCGGCGCCGACACGACCGGCACGCTGCTGGCGCAGGCGCTGGTCGCGCTGCTCGGCCGGCCGACGCTCGACAACGGCGCGCTGGTGTCGGCGGTGCAGGAGCTGCTGGGGACAGGATCCTCGACCTCTATCGCGGTGGCGCGCGCGCCCAAGGTCGCCGGCCCGCTGGTCGGCCAGAGCGCGCCACCGCCGGCCGCCGCCACCCAGCCGGCCCCGGCGCCGACCCAGCCGGCCGCGACGCCGACCCAGCCCGCCGCGACGCCGCCGCCCCCGCCGCCAACGCCCGCCGCCGCGTCGACACCGCCCGCCACCGCGCCGACGCCCGCGCCGGCCGCGCCCCCGGCGCCAGCCGCCGCGCCGCTGGGTCCCGAGGAGCACGCGATGACGCTGGAGGACCGCCGCAAGGTGCAGGAGGCGCTGGGCCGCCTCGGCTACTACGCCGCGCCGGTCGACGGCGTGTTCGGCGGCGACACCCGCGCCGCCATCCGGCGCTACCAGATGCAGCTCATGGAACAACCCACCGGCCGGCTGACGCCGGAACAGGCGGGCCGCCTGCTGTCGGCCCGCTAGGAGGGACCGCGCGATGGGACTCAAGACCAAGTTCAACCTGATGCTCGCGGCGGCGTTCGTGGTCGGTCTCGGGCTGGCGGCGCTGATGGCCAACCAGGTGCTGCGCGAGAGCGGCCGCCAGGCGGCGCTGCGCGACGCGGCGATGATCCTGGCCCAGGCGGCGGCGGTGCGCGGCTACACCTCGACCGAGGTCGCGCCGCTGCTCGAGGAGCAGCTGAAGACGCGCTTCCTGCCGCACTCCGTGCCGTCGTGGTCCGCGCAGACGGTGTGGCGCTCGATGCAGCCGCAGTTCCCCGACTACCGCTACAAGGAGGCGGCGCTCAACCCGACCAACCCGGCCGACCGCGCGACCGACTGGGAGGCCGACATCATCGAGCAGTTCCGCAACGATCCGAACCTCAAGGAGTTCGTCTCCACCCGCGAGACGCCGACCGGCGCGATCCTGTCGCTGTCGCGGCCGCTGCGCATCACCTCGGCGGCCTGCCTGACCTGCCACACCACGGCGGCGCAGGCGCCGCAGCCGATGATCGACCTCTACGGCTCGGCCAACGGCTTCGGCTGGAAGCTCAACGAGACGATCGGCGCGCAGATCGCCTCGGTGCCGATGGCGGCGGCGACGCGGCAGGTCGACAAGCTGATGGTGCTCTACGTCGGCGGCATCGCGGCGGTGTTCGCCGTCGTCACGTTGCTGCTCAACCTGCTGCTCCACTACGTCATCGTGAAGCCGGTGCGCGCCATCTCGGCCACGGCCAACGACATCAGCCTCGGCAACATGGAGGCGCCGGAGATCGAGGTCCACGGCAAGGACGAGATCGCCTCGCTGTCGGAATCGTTCAACCGCATGCGGCGCAGCCTCGCCAACGCGATGAAGATGCTGGGCTAGGGCGGCGATGGCGCAGGCACCCGCACCGGCGCGGATCGGACGCTACGTCGTCGAGTCGACCATCGGCCGCGGCGCGATGGGCGTGATCTACCGCGCCCACGATCCGATGATCGACCGGCCGGTGGCGCTGAAGATCATGCGCGCCGACCTGCTGGAGGGCGACGAGCGGCGCGACTACGTCGAGCGCTTCCAGCGCGAGGCCCAGGCCGCCGGCCGCTGCGCCCACGCCAACATCGTCGCCGTCTACGATTTCGCGCTGCACGAGGACAACCCGTACCTCGCGATGGAGTTCGTCGACGGCCGCAACCTCGGCGAGATCATCGAGCGCGGCCGGCCGATGGCGGCCGATCGCGCCGGCGCCATCGTGCGCCAGATGCTCGACGCGCTGGCCTGCGCCCACGGCCAGGGCGTCGTGCACCGCGACATCAAGCCGCCCAACGTCATGCTGACGGCGGACGGCCGCGTGAAGGTCGCCGATTTCGGGATCTCGCGGATCGGCGGCTCGTCGCTGACCCAGGCCGGCGCGCTGATCGGCACGCCCAACTACATGTCGCCGGAGCAGTGCCGCGGCGAGGCGGTCGACGCCCGCAGCGACCTGTTCTCGACCGCCGCCGTGCTCTACGAGCTGCTGACCGGCGAGCTGCCGTTCCCCGGCCGCAATTTCCACGAGATCGCGCACCTGCTGCAGAACGGCGCGCCGGTGCCGCTGGGGCGGCATCTGCCGGACGTCTCGCCCGCGCTGGTGTCGTTCATGGACGTGGCGCTGGCGCGCGACCCGGCGTCGCGCTTCCCGACGGCGGCGGCGATGTCGGCGGCGCTGGACCAGGCGCTGCGCGGCGTGCGGCCGGTGGCGCCGAGGGGCGACGCCGAGACCGTGGTGCTGCCGCACGCGCCCGCGCCCGCCGCGATGCCGGCGGCGGCCGCCGCCATCACGGAGATCGCCGAGGTCGAGCGCCGGCTGGCGCGCTACGTCGGGCCGATGGCCGGCCACATCGTGCGCACCGCCAGCGGTCGCGCGACGTCGTTCGAGCAGCTCTGCCGCTCCGTCAGCGACAGCATCGAGCAGCCCGAGTCGCGGGCGGCGTTCCTGCGCGAGATGTTCGATCCGATGCGCGCCAGCGTGGTCGCCGCGTCCGCCGCGTCGATCGTGCGCATGCCGTCGGCGGTGGCGACGCCGAGCGCGGCGGTCGCCGTCGCCCAGGCCGAGCTCGACCTCGCGCAGAGGGATCTCGCGCGCTCCATCGGACCCATCGCCAAGGTGCTGGTGCGGCGCGAGGTCGCCGCCGCGGCCGACGCCGAGGATCTCTGGCGCCGCCTGGCCGGCCACATCGAGCGTCCCGCCGACCGCGCGGCATTCCTGCGCGTCCGCAAAGCCCGCTGACGCGCCGGCGGGCGGAGCGGCGATCCGGCGCGGCGCCCGGGACCTAGCCGCGCGCCGGCGGCTTGCGCGGCTTGGCGCCGCGTTTGCCGGTGGAGGTCTCGGCCGCCCGCAGCGCCGTCCCCTCGGGACCGTCGAGCGCGGCGGCGGCGTCCTTGCCGGCCTTCTTCCACTTCCCCGAGGCGGCGTAGCCGGCCTGCGCGGTGTTGAACTCGCGCGCGGCGGTGCGGTTGCCTTCGCCTTCGTTCTTCTGACGGGCCATGGGGTCCTCGCTCCGTGCCGGCGGCGACACCCGCGTCGCGCCGTCGTCCATGAACGCCGCCGGACCGGCGGCGTTCCCGCGCTTCCGCCTCGCCGCGGCCGTCTGCTATCGTCGCCGCCGCACACGGCGCGGGCTCCACGTGCCGAGGGAGGGACGGCATGACGGGATTGAGGCGTCGGGACATCATGATCGGCGGCGCGCTGGCGATGGCCGGCGCGGCGCCGGCCGGCGCGCAGGGCGCGTGGCCGACCAAGCAGCCGATCCGCTGGGTGGTGCCGTACACGGCCGGCGGGTTCACCGACCTGTCGACGCGCATCCCGCTGGCGCACGTCGCCGACGCGCTGGGCCAGAGCGTCGTGGTCGACAACAAGCCGGGCGCCAACTCGATCATCGGCGCCGAGATCGTCGCCAAGGCGCCGCCCGACGGCTACACGATGCTGACGGTGATCGCGGCCCACGCCGCCAACGCCACGCTGTACAAGGGCAGGCTGCCGTTCGACGCGGTCAAGAGCTTCACGCCGATCTCGCTGGTCACCATCGCGCCCTTGATCCTGACGGTGGCGAACGCGCTGCCGGTGAAGTCGGTGCCCGAGCTGATCGCCTACGCCAAGGCCAATCCCGGCAAGGTGTCGTTCGGCTCGTCGGGCGTCGGCGCCGCCGCGCACCTGACCAGCGAGCTGATGAAGCAGGTCTGCGGCATCGAGATGACGCACGTGCCCTACAAGGGCACCGCGCCGGCGCTGGCCGACCTGGTCGCCGGCAACCTGCACATGCTGATCGACTCGCCGTCCGGCGTGATGGCGCAGGTCCGCGCCGGCAAGATCCGCGCGCTGGCGATGCTGTCGAAGGAGCGCGTGCCCGGCGCCGACGAGGTGCCGACCATCGTCGAGAACGGCGGGCCGCCGATCGAATCGTCGAGCTGGGCGATGTATCTGGCGCCGGCCGGTACGCCCAAGGACATCGTCGAGCGCCTGTCGGCCGAGACCGCCAAGGCGTTGAAGCGGCCGGACGTCGCCAAGCGCCTGGTCGAGCTGGGCGTGCTCGCCGCCGGCTACGACCCCGCCGCCTCGGCCGCCTTCCTCGACGCCGAGATCGCGAAGTGGGGCAAGGTCATCACCGCCGCCGACGTCAAGATCGAGTAGGGACGGCCCTGCGCGCTCCCTCTCCGCCGCGTAGCGGGGGAGAGGGCGGGGCCCGCGCCGAAGGCGTGGGAGGGTGAGGTGGTGGTCGGAGCGGAAGAAGCGCCGATAGCGGGTCGACCTGCCCGAGATAGCGACGTTTCATCGATCCACAGGCGTTCGATATCGAGGCGCGCTGCCACTCGATCACGACCACGCCCGATCCCGCGACCACCTCACCCTTCCCATGCTTCGCATGGGCCCCTTCCCTCTCCCCCGCTGCGCGGTGGAGAGGGAGGATGCGGCGCCATCCATCCCGCCGCGGCGACGGCGAGCGAGAACCCCGACGTCACGCCTTGGCGATGAACTGCTTGGCGTGGGTGTCGTAGTCGCCGTAGCCGAGCGTGTCGCGCAGCTCGGCGGGCGGCAGGGCGGTCGTGGAGGCGGCCTCGCCGGCGACCAGCGCCGCCAGCCCGGCCTTCATGCCGGCGATGGCCGGCGACAGCATGCCCGTGGGATAGGTGCCGATCTTCAGGCCCAGCGCCGCGGCCTGCGCGCGCGACGGCGTCGACCGCGGCGCGCCCGGCGACAGCACGGCGAAGGACGGCCGGCCGCCGGCGGCGGCGACGGCGCGGCGGATCTCGGCGTCGTCCTCGGGCGAGTCGAGGAACAGGATGTCGGCGCCCTCCGCGACGTACATCTCGATGCGCGCCACGGCCTCGTCGATGCCCTGGGTCGGCCGGCAGTCGGTGCGCGCCAGCACGCAGATGCCGGACTCCTTCGCGGCCGCGACGGCGGCGCGGATCTTCATGCGCGCCTCCTCGCGCGGCAGGCACGGCTTGCCCGCCGCCGTCAGCGCGCGCGGCGTGATCTTGTCCTCGATCAGCACGGCGGCGGCGCCGGCGCGGCCGTAGGCGGCGACGGTGCGTTGCACGTTCATGGCGTTGCCGTAGCCGTGGTCGCCGTCGGCCAGGACGAGCGTGTTCGGCGCCGCGGCGTGGACCATGTTGAACGAGTCGAACATCTCGCCGAACGACACCAGGTCGAGGTCGGGTCCGCCCAGCCGGCTGGCCGCGACGCAGGAGCCGGAGAGGAACGCCGTCTGGAATCCGGCGCCGGCCGCCAGCTTGGCGCTGATGCCGTCCCACACCGCCGGCATCGTGACGAAGCCGGGGGCGGCGAGCAGGGCGCGGAGACGTTCGGGGGCGGTCATGTCGGATCCTTCGGTTGGAAGATGGCGTGCGACCGTACGGCATCGGGGGCGCCGGGGAAAACCGCAATTCGCGCGCGGGGCCCGGCGCCGGGCGCGCGAAGCGGGTCCTTCGATGGGGAGGATCGGGGCCGGACCCGCGGGACGGCGCTTCTCCACGGGGGCGCCGATGATCGAACCCGCGGCCCTCCGCATGCATCGGCCGGTGCTACGGTCCGCACGCACCGCCGTCCCGGAGGCCGCGTTGTCCCGGTCGCTCGCCATCGCCCCCATGCTTGGCTATCCACGCCGCTATCGATGGCCGGCGCGCGCGAGTTCATCCTCCAGATTTCCGAACGCTACGACACGCAGATTGAGGAGCGAGGGAGGAACCTGCCCGGCGGCCAGCGGCAGCGCATCGCCATCGCGCGGGCGCTGTTGATGGGCCCGCGCGCCTTGATCTTCGACGATGCCAAGAACGCGCTGCACGTGGAGACAGGGGTGATCATGCGGCAGGACATGGCGAGGATTGCGAAGGAGCGGACGGTTGTCATCATTGCGCACCGTGAGTCAGCCCCTGCCATGTGTACGATTCGAACCGACATCATGAACGGCGAGATTTGCGAATAGAAGGCAGCGGAACGCTATACAAAATACATGGCGTCCACGCAGATGCGGAGAACATCAGTGAGAATGAGACGATTCGTCAAAGTATTCGCAATGTATCATCTGATATTCATGATGGCTTTGTGCCCGCTCGCGCGAGCTCAAGCGCCAGTCAGCACCACAATACCTTCACCACAGCCGTCGCGCCTCGATATCTCCCCCTGGCGAACTCCTCTTGTTCTTGCAGTATATCCGCTGACCGCCCGAGCTGAGGTAGCTCCGCTTGAGGTTTGGGTGAAAATCGCCAATGAACGCGCAATCGCGTTGGCGCCTTTAGTTAACATGGTGCTATCGCCACTTGGTGCGACGATAGTGCCCGGAACGCGCGGCGTCGACCCAAATGAACGAATCAGATTTCAGATCGCGGTCATGTACATGAGCCCGCTGGAAACGTCCGCTGTTGTCGATCACTTGCGGCTCTTGGAGAACATAAGGGAGTTCTTTTCTGTGCAGCCTCATGTCGTTCACCACACCGAAGGATGTGTCGGTGTGGCGCTTCAGTTTCGCTCCGCTATGGGCCCGCCCATAAATGGTGCGGTAATATATGTAGACAAGAATAGATTAGAATCGAACGAGGTTTCTTGTGTGCTAAACGCTGTCTTTAGCGTGATTGGAATTCCTGTTTCTGCAAACGAATCACAATGGCGACGCGGCGTAGTCGAGGGTGGACGCGCGTATCAGTTTAATACGAAGTCAGTTGCCGAAATTTCCGAGTCCGTTAGGCGACTTAAAGAAAAAAACGAAGGAATCGCTCCTCAATTTTTGAAGGACTGACACTGATTTTCATTCCCATGTCGGGCGAGGAAGGCGTCCAAGACGGCGAATATTCCAGACCGCCGCCCCGCTAAAGACCCAGCGTCGCAGGCCCGATTCCAAAGCGCCGTAGGGCATCGCCGCCAGCCGGAGAATCGCCGAATGCGCCGGCGCGGCTAGGCGCGCTGCTTCGCGCCGATGCGGTCGAGGTGCTGGCGGAACGACCGCTCCACTTCCGACGTCGCGAAGATCCGCTTGGGGATGACGTGGTACTGCTGGTCGGACATGTAGATCAGGTACAGCCGATCGTTCTCCTTCCACTTCACGTAGTCGCCCCACGGGATCGCGCTGCGGGCGACATCCGAACGGAAGGTGAGACGGGTGTCGTCCCACTCGATGTCGGCGGGATCGCGCAGCAGCTTCGATTGCCGGAACGCCCGCCGCGCCCGCCAGCGCACGGACAGGATCAGGACCACCACGAGCGCCAGCACCACGCCGTAGCCGGGCATGGCGTCCCATGGCGAGGAGGCGCCCGGATCGACGTCGTGCCGGTAGTACGTCCAGAAGCTGAACGCCGTTGCGCACACGACGAGCGCCGACATGGCGAGCAGAAGAACGGCCAGGACGCGACCGGGCCGGAGATGCAGCCACATCGCGGCCACGATGTCGGATTCCTGTAGTTGAACGCGCGCCATCGCCGCCACCCTCCATCCTCGGGAGTGTGGCGCGGCCGCGCGGCGCGGTCCAACGCGGTGCGCGCCGCTGGCGACGCCGTCGTTCAGCCGGGGGTGGCGTCGGACCGCGCTTCCCGCCGGGTCGCGGAGACGATGTCCCAGACGGCGATGAACAGGGCCGCGATCACGGGCCCGAGGACGAATCCGTTGAGTCCGAAGGTCGCGAGCCCGCCGAGCGTGGAGATCAGCACGACGAAGTCCGGCATCTTGGTGTCCTGTCCGACCAGGATCGGACGCAGGAAATTGTCGACGAGGCCGATGACGAGCGCCCCGTACGCCATCAGGACCACGCCCTGCCACACCGCCCCGGTCGCCAGGAGGTAGATGGCGACCGGCGCCCAGACCAGCCCCGCGCCCACGACGGGAAGCAGGGAGAGGAACGCCATCACGACGCCCCAGAGCAGCGGCGCGCCGATGCCGAGCGCCCAGAAGATCGCGCCGCCGAGCGCGCCCTGCAGCATCGCGACCAGCAGGTCGCTCTTGACGGTGGCGCGGATGACGACGGTGAACTTCAGGAACAGGGCCCGCTGCAGTTCGAGGCGCAGCGGGATCGCGCCCTTGATCCGCGCGAACAGCGCGGCCTCGTCGCGGAGGAGGAAGTACAGCAGATAGAGCATCACGAACAGGTTCGCGACGAAGTCGAACGCGCTCTGGCCGACGCCGAGCGCCCGTTCGGCGAGGAACTGGCCGCCCTTCATGAGGTTCTCGGACAGCCTCTCGCGCATCGCGTCGAGGCTCTCGAGGCCGAGATGGCCGAGCAGGCCGGTCGCCCACGCGGGGAGGGCGTCGAGGACCCGCTGGATGGATAGGGCGACATCCAGCTCGCCGGTCCGCATGCGTCCGTAGACGCCGGACGCCTCGCGGATCAGGGACGCGCCGATCAGCGTCATCGGCAGGATCACGATCACGACGATGGCGGCGACCGTGGCGAGCGCCGCGAGATTGCGCCGGTCCCCGAACGCCGTCGTCAGCCGCCGGCACAGCGGCGCGAACAGGATCGCGATGATCGTGCCCCAGAGGATCGCGCCGAGAAACGACCAGACGACCCACAGTAACGCCAGCGACACCGCGACGATCAGGAGCAGGAAGGCTTTGTCTTCGATGGTGCGCACGCCGGCATCGTAGAAGTTCGCCGAGGTGGCGGCCGTGCAATTGCGGACACGGCCGGTCGGCGGTCGCGCGGCGATGCTGCGTCGCGGCGCATCCCATTGTCGCGGTGCGGAAAAATGCCATCTGCGCAATAATATTATCATCGAACTGCGGCGTTTGATCTTTTACGATCTTGTGCGTTGCGTCATAAATTTGATCCCGCTAAGGTGCAACGCAGCATAAGACGCCTTGCTCAAGGATTTTCGAGCCGGCGTCTGTCGTTCCGGAGGGTTCGTAGATGAGCGCAGCTTTGGCCGTCGTGTCGGCCGTTCCGCATCCGACGGCGGATCGTCCGAAGAAGGACCTCTACGAGGTCGGCGAGATCCCGCCGCTCGGCCACGTGCCGAAGAACATGTACGCGTGGGCCATCCGGCGCGACCGCCACGGGCCGCCCGAGGACTCGATGAAGCTCGAGGTCGTGCCGACCCACACCATCGGCGAGGACGAGGTGCTGGTGCTCGTGATGGCCGCCGGCGTGAACTACAACGGCGTCTGGGCCGGGCTCGGCCTGCCGATCTCGCCGTTCGACGTGCACAAGCAGCCGTTCCACGTCGCCGGCTCCGACGCCTCGGGCATCGTCTGGGCGATCGGCGCCAAGGTGAAGCGGTGGAAGGTCGGCGACGAGGTCGTGGTCCACTGCAACCAGGACGACGGCGACGACGAGGAGTGCAACGGCGGCGACCCGATGTTCTCGCCGAGCCAGCGCATCTGGGGCTACGAGACGCCGGACGGATCGTTCGCCCAGTTCTGCCGCGTGCAGGCGCGCCAGCTCATGCAGCGCCCGCGCCATCTGACCTGGGAGGAGAGCGGCTGCTACGTCCTGACGCTGGCGACGGCGTACCGGATGCTGTTCGGCCACCGCCCGCACATCCTGCGGCCGGGCCACAACGTGCTGGTGTGGGGCGCCGCCGGCGGCATCGGCTCGATGGCGGTGCAGCTCATCGCGGCGGCCGGCGCCAACGCCATCGGCGTGATCTCCGACGAGAGCAAGCGCGACTTCGTGATGTCGCTGGGCGCCAAGGGCGTCATCAACCGCAACGATTTCGACTGCTGGGGCCAGCTGCCGGACGTCGACGACCAGAAGGGCTATGCCGAGTACATGAAGAAGTGCCGCAAATTCGGCGCGGCGATCTGGCAGCACACCGGCAAGGGCAACGACGTCGACTTCGTGTTCGAGCACCCGGGCGAGCAGACCTTCCCGGTGTCGTGCTTCATCGTGAAGCGCGGCGGCATGGTGGTGTTCTGCGCCGGCACCACCGGCTACAACCTCACCATGGACGCGCGCTTCGTGTGGATGCGCCAGAAGCGCATCCAGGGCAGCCACTTCGCCAACCTGCTGCAGGCCAGCCAGGCCAATCAGCTGGTGATCGAGCGCCGCGTCGATCCCTGCATGAGCGAGGTCTTCGCCTGGGAGGACATTCCGCGCGCCCACACCAAGATGTGGAAGAACCAGCACAAGCCCGGGAACATGGCCGTGCTCGTCACCGCCCGCCGCCCCGGCCTGCGCACCGTCGAGGACGCGCTCGAGGAGTAGGGCGCGCGAAGACCCCTCATCCGGCGCTGCGCGCCACCTTCTCCCCCGAAGACGGACGAGAAGGGAAGAGGGTATGGCCGCCCGTGTCCCTCCTTCTCCCCGTCGATGGGGAGAAGGGAAGGGGTGGCCGCCGCGTTTTCCCTTCTCCCCCGTCTTCGGGGGAGGTGCCCGAAGGGCGGATGAGGGGCTTTCCCCCGCGCCCGACCGTCGCACGACAGCGCGAATCGTTTTTGCCTCCGGAGTCCGCCGATGTCCGTCGCCGAGAAGATGCCCGCCGCCATGGACCCGCCGGTCCTTCCCGATCTGCTGGCGCTGTGCGCCGAGGCCGAGCGCGCCGCCGAGGCGTTCGACGCCGCCGCCCGCGCCGCCGTGCGCCGGCTGGTGGCGCCGCAGGGCCGCGTCGATGCCAAGCTGCTGGAGCGCGAGCAGTTCGCCGCCCACGGCTATGCCTGGATCGCCACCTACGTCGCCGGCCTGCGCCAGATGCGGCGCTGGGCCGGCGCGCTGGCCGAGGCCGGCCGTCTCGGCGAGCTGGAGAAGCTGATCCTCCAGGCGGCCTTCGGCGAATATCTCAACCAGCTCGCGGGCGGCATCGCCATCAGCCAGGTCGAGGTGCTGCGGCCGGCCGATCTCGGCCTGACCGACGCCGATCTGCGTCCGTTCGAGACGGCCGCGGCGCGCCGTCTCGCCGCCGGCGGCAACACCGCGGTCGTGCGCCAGCGCATCGCCGAGCTGCTGACCGACGCGCTCGACACCGGCGATTTCGGCGCGCTGGGCCTCGACGACGAGGCGCTGGAGATGGTGCGCGACCAGTTCCGCCGCTTCGTCGGCGAGGAGGTGCTGCCGCACGCCCATGGCTGGCACCTGCGCGACGAGCTGATCCCGATGCCGGTGGTGTCGAAGATGGCGGAGATGGGCGTGTTCGGCCTGACCATCCCGGAGGAGTGGGGCGGGCTGGGCATGGGCAAGCTGGCGATGTGCGTCGTCACCGAGGAGCTGTCGCGCGGCTACATCGGCGTCGGCTCGCTGGGCACGCGCTCGGAGATCGCGGGCGAGCTGATCCGGCTGGGCGGCACCGACGCGCAGAAGGCCAAGTATCTCGGCGCCATCGCGCGCGGCGAGATCCTGCCGACGGCGGTGTTCACCGAACCCAACACCGGCTCCGACCTCGCGAGCCTGCGCACGCGGGCCACGCGCGAGGGCGACGTCTACAAGGTCAACGGCGCCAAGACCTGGATCACCCACGCCGCGCGCGCCGACATCATGACGATGCTGGTGCGCACCAACGCCGACAAGCCGGGCTACCAGGGCCTGTCGATGCTGCTGGCCGAGAAGCCGCGCGGTACCGAGGCCGAGCCGTTCCCCGCAAAGGGCATGACCGGCGGCGAGATCAAGGTGCTGGGCTACCGCGGCATGAAGGAATACGAGCTGGGATTCGACGGCTTCGAGGTGCCGGCCGCGAACCTGCTGGGCGAGCAGGAGGGCAACGGCTTCAAGCAGCTCATGGCGACGTTCGAGAGCGCCCGCATCCAGACGGCGGCGCGCGCCGTCGGCGTCGCGCAGTGCGCCATGGAGCTGGGCCTGCGCTACGCCCAGGACCGGACGCAGTTCGGCAAGCCGATCTACGCCTTCCCGCGGGTGGCCGGGAAGATCGCGTGGATGGCGGTCGAGACCATGGTGGCGCGCCAGCTCACCTATTTCTCGGCGCGCGAGAAGGACGGCGACCGCCGCTGCGACATCGAGGCCGGCATGGCCAAGCTGCTGGCCGCGCGCGTGGCGTGGACCAACGCCGACAACGCGCTGCAGGTGCACGGCGGCAACGGCTACGCGATGGAGTATCCGATCAGCCGCGTGCTGTGCGACGCGCGCATCCTCAACATCTTCGAGGGCGCCGCCGAGATCCAGGCCCAGGTCGTCTGCCGCGGGTTGATCGACGGGCGGAACTAGAGAAGCGAGCGTTTAGTCGGAC
Source organism: Rhodospirillales bacterium (assembly GCA_016699855.1). NCBI lineage: Bacteria > Pseudomonadati > Pseudomonadota > Alphaproteobacteria > Rhodospirillales > Rhodospirillales bacterium. The sequence goes on along the minus strand of CP064988.1, from coordinate 1,066,878 downwards.
GCACCTGCCTTCCTGGGAGCGACGGCGTCTCGCCGGCTCAAGAAGACGCCGGCGGTCCCAAAGAGATCCGCGCTGCGCTCGCGACGATAGGGCTACGCCGGTGTCGGACTCGTCGCTCCTCGCGCCGGCCCCGGGATGGGCGCGCCTCCCGGTCAGGCGCGCGTTCTCGCGATCATGCCCATCGTCGCGACGGCGCGTTCCGCGATCGCCGAGAGTTGTCGTCTCGATGCGCCGGCGCGCGCGCGGATGGCGATCGAGTACATCGCCGCGCTCAGCACGTCGGCCGCCGCCGCCACGCTTCCTTCGGCCAGTTCGCCGCCGAAGCGCCGCTTGATCGCCGCCCTGATCAACTGGTCGACGTCCGACAGGAACGCCGACAGCGCGGCCCTGACGGCGGGATTCGAGCCCGCGGCCGTTGTCGCCGTCGTGGCGATCAGGCAACCGAGATGGTCGCCCTTGGCGGGCGCATAGACTTCGATGGCGCCCGACAGCAGGCGCTGTCCGGCGTGCTCCAGAGTGTCGCCGGCGTCGAGCGCCGACTCCATGACCGACTTCGCCATCGCCGCGTAGCCCTCGAGAACCCTAGCGTAGAGCGCCTCCTTGTCGCCGAAGGCGGCGTAGAGGCTCGGCTTGTTGATGCCCATCGCGCCGGTCAGGTCGTCCAGGGTGGCGCCATCGAAGCCGTGCGCCAGAAAGACCCGGGTCGCCGCGGTGAGCGCCTCATCGAAATCGAAGGATCGGGGCCGTGCCATGTCGTCGCCTCATTCTGTACCGGTAAGAATATAATTCTTGACCCGCGCTGAACAGTTTTGTACTAAAAAGAACATAATATATGCCAATCATGGAGACGCCGTCATGGAACTCTTCTACGCGCCGTTCGCCTGCTCGCTGGCGTCGCACATCGTCTGCCGCGAGGCCGGCATTCCGGTGACGCTCCGGCGCGTGACCCTGTCGACGAAGGAGATCGAGGGCGGCGGTAGCCTGTTCGACATCAACCCGAAGGGGGCGGTTCCCACCTTGCGCCGCGACGATGGCAGCGTGCTGACCGAGGGGCCGAGCGTCCTGCAGTATCTGGGCGACCTGAAGCCGGAGAGCGGCCTGTGCCCGGCGTTCGGGACCGACGAGCGCTACCGCGTCATCGAATGGCTGAATTTCGTGGGCACGGAGATGCACAAGCGCGTCTTCTACATGATGTTCACGCCCGAGAGCGACGACGCGGCCAGGTCCGCGGCTCGGGCCGCCGCGCCCAAGCGGCTGGAAATCGTCGCCGACGGCCTCAAAGACCGCGACTATCTGGTTGGCGGCGCGTTCACGGTCGCCGACGCGTATCTGTTCTGGTGGCTGACGCTGGCCGCGCGCGTCGGGATCGACACGTCCATGCACGCCGCGATCGAAGCTTACCAGTCGCGCTGCGCCGCCCGCCCCGGCGTTCAGGCCGCCCTCGGCTACGAGGCCGCGCAGGTGGCGCGATAGGTCGCTACCACACGCGGCTAGCCGGGCAGGTCGTATCTTTGCACGCCTCCCACGGGCGCGAGCTGGAAGCCGATGACGATCTCGCTCGTCGCCGAGTGGGCGACGATGCGGCCGCTGGTGCGCGACACGGCCTCGACACGCGCGAGCTTCAACGCGCCATGACGGGTGATCAGCGCCGCCGCGGCGCTGCCGCCGCGCCAGCTTGTCGTCGGGCGCGACGTTGTCGGCGAACAGGGCGCGGGCGCGGGCGGCGTCCCAGTCGATCAACAGGGCGAACAACGCCGTGCCGGCCTGGACCAGCGCCGGCGGCGCCGTGATCGCCGGCCGGCGCGCGATCCCGGCGGCGGCCAGCGCGGCGAGCGCGCGCCGCGTCGCCAGCCGCATCGGCGCGTAGGTCGAATTGCCCAATGCGATCAGGCCCAGCCGCGTGCCCTTCACCCAGCGCATGTTGGAGCCGTAGCCGGGCAGGCCGCCGGAATGCTCGACCACCTCGCCCAGCGCCGCGTCGTGGCCGATCTGCAGCCCCAGGCCGTAGCCGCCGGTGAAGGGCCACGTCGTGCCGTCGGCGGAGCGCGACTCGAACGGCTCGGCCGCCGTCCCGATCCGCTGCATCTCGCGTCGCGAGGCGCGCGACAGCGGCCCGCGGTCGGCGCCGTCGCGCGCCGGCCACGCGTCGGCGAGGAAGTCGACCCACTTCGCGAGATCGGCGACGGTCGACCACAGCCCGCCCATCGGCGCGAGGCCGCCGTCGCGCGGCGTCGGCTCGGGCGCGCCATCGTCCGACCTCACGCCGACGATCACGTCGGTGCCGGCGGGCGCGTCCTTGGCCTCCCACACGGTGCGCGTCATCCCCAGCGGCCGCAGCAGCCGCTCGGTGATCAGCTCCTGCGGCCGCGCGCCCGACGCGCGGTGCATGACGCGGCCGATCAGCGCGTAGCCGAGGTTGGAGTACTCGAACACCGTCCCCGGCGTCGCGGCGAACAGCGGCCCGGCGCGCACGACAGCGTCGAGCGCGGCGTCGGCGATGTCGAGATGGCGGTCGCCCCACGGATCGTCGGTGGCGAGGCCCGACGCCATCGACAGCAGATGCCGCGTGGTGATCGCCGGCGAATCCGACGTCGGGCCGCGCAGGCCGGCGAATTCCGGCGCGTAGTCGGCGATGGGCCTGTCGAGGTCGAGCCGGCCCTCGTCGCGCAGCGTCAGCGCCGCCGCCGCCGTGAAGCTCTTGGTCATCGAGGCGATGCGGAACAGCGAGTGGCGCCGCGCGCCGAAGCCGCTGAACGCCACCAGCTCGCCGTCGACGACGACGCCGGCGGCCATCGCCGGCACCCCGCACAGCTCGCGGTGCTGCGCGTAGGCGGCGTGCGCGACGCGCGCGATCCGCGTTTTCAGATCCCCGGTCACGATCCCTCCACCTCTTAATTTCCCGAGTCTAGCCGTCGTGCTAGAAGCGGGCCATGCCGTCGACGCCGCCGCCACCGCATCCCGCCGCCATGGATGGCCCGCGATGCTCGTGATCTTCGACTGCGACGGCGTTCTGGTCGACACCGAGCCGCTCTCCAACCGCTGCTTCGCCGCCGCGCTCAACCGCGAGGGGCTGGCGTGGGACGTGGCCGAGACGATGCGGCGGCTGGTGGGGCGGTCGATGAGATCCTGCGTCGAGATCGTCGAGCGCGAACTGGGCCGCGCGCTGCCGGCGGATTTCGTCGAGCGCCTCCAGGCGGAGACGTTCGAGGCGTTCCGGCGCGAGGGCGTCGCCGCGGTGCCGGGCGTGGAGATGGCGATCGACGCCGTCGAGCTGGCGGAGCACCGGACCTGCGTCGCCTCGTCCGGAGAGATCGGCAAGATGCGGATCACGCTGGGCGCCGCCGGCCTGTGGGACCGCTTCGCGGGCCGCATCCATTCGTCCACGCAGGTGGCGCGCGGCAAGCCGTTCCCCGATCTGTTCCTGTTCGCCGCCGAGGAGATGGGCGCGGCCCCGGGGGATTGCGTCGTGGTCGAGGATTCCGTCGCCGGCACGCAGGCCGGCGTCGCCGCGGGCATGCGGGTGCTGAGCTACGCCGGCGCGCCCTACGCCGACAGGGACGGGCTCGCGGCGGCCGGCGGCTTGGTGTTCACCGACATGCGCGAGCTGCCGCGCCTGCTGGACGTCTAGCGCGCGGGCGCCTCGAGGCGCTTGAGCATCAGCAGGCACGGCGTGCCGGCGCCCCACAGATCGGGGAAGACCTCCAGCGGTTCGAATCCCAGCGCCTCGTAGAACGCGCGGGTCGCGGCGTAGTGCGGATCGGGGTGGTCCGCCGCCAGCGTCTTGACCGTGAGGTTGCGCACGCCTCGCGCGGCGAGAAGGCGCGCGGCGGCGTCGAACAGCCGGCGGCCGTGGCCCCGCCGGTGCCAGCGCCGCATGACGCCGAGCACGTAGGCTTCCGAGGAGACCGGCGAATGCGCGCGCAGCGACAGGAAGCCGATAGGACGGCCGTCGTCCAGCCGCAGCGCCAGCATGGTCTGGCGGTCGGCGGCGCGGACGTACTCCAAAAGCGCGTCCGGCCGGCCGAACCATTCCGGCAGATCCGAGAGCACGGCGCGCGCGAGCTCGCCGCGGCCCTCCGTCAATTCGACGACATCGGTCATGCCCGTCGCTCCTTTGGATTGTCGCAAGTCTAGCGCGTCCGCGCCCCGATCGGCGCGGCGGTTGCGCCACCCGCGCCGTGCTGTAGACAGGAGCGGCGATGGCGGGACTCATTATTTTCGACTGCGACGGCACGCTGATCGATAGCGAGCGGCTCTACAACCGGGCCTGGTCGGAGACGATCGGCGCCGTCGGCGTGAAGTGGACGCCGGGCGACGTGGCGCGCCGGCTGATGGGGCGGCCGCTGCCGGACTGCCTCGCGATCCTCGAGGCGGAGCGTGGCGCGAAGCTGCCGGCGGACTTTCTGACCCGCGTGTTCGCCGCCACGGACCGGCTGTTCGCGACGGAGGGGCTGGAGGTGATCGCCGGCGTGCCCGACGCGCTGGCGGCGCTGCCGCATCCCAAATGCGTGGCGTCGTCGGGGCTGTACGACGACGTGCGGCGCCATCTCGACGAGACCGGGCTGCTGCCGCATTTCGGGGCGGAGCGGATCTACGTCGCCGCCATGGTCGAGCGCGGCAAGCCGGCGCCCGACCTGTTCCTGCACGCCGCCGCGCGGATGGGCTACGCGCCGGCGGACTGCGTCGTGGTCGAGGATTCGGTGCCCGGCGTGTCGGGCGCCCGCGCCGCCGGCATGCGCGTGCTGGGCTACGTCAATCCCAACAACGACGCCGCCGCGCTGGCGGCGGCCGGCGCCGAGCTGTTCGACGACATGCGCGCGCTGCCGGGCCTGATCGGCTGACCCGGGCGGATTGCCAGCGCCGCCCCGAAGCGCCATATGCGGACGGCGCGGCGCGCGACGCCGCCCGTCCCGCCACCGGAGGGCCGCATGGCCAAAGCCCTGTCCTACATCGCCCTGATCTTCGCCGGGCTGAGCATGCTGGGCGCGCTGGCGTCGATCTTCATCGGCATGGCGCGCTCCGGCCAGAACGGCATGGAGGGCAAACGCGCCGGCAACCGGATGATGTGGTGGCGCGTGCGGCTCCAACTCGCCGCCGTCGGCTTCATCATCCTCTGGTACTTCCTCAAGAACGCCTGACGGCGCGGAGGGCGCGATGGTCCAGTTGACGCGGATCTACACCCGGGGCGGCGACAAGGGGAAGACCTCGCTCGGCACCGGCCGGCGGGTGGCCAAGCACGATCCGCGGGTGGCCGCCTACGGCACGGTCGACGAGGCCAACGGCGTGATCGGCCTGGCGCGGCAGCACACCGCGGGCGAGGCCGACGCCATGCTCGGCCGCATCCAGAACGACCTGTTCGACCTCGGCGCCGATCTGTGCACGCCGGACGAGGGCGCGAAGCTCGAGTTCGAGCCGCTGCGCGTCGTGGCGGCGCAGGTCCAGCGGCTGGAGCGCGAGATCGACGCCATGAACGCCGAGCTGGCGCCGCTGAAATCGTTCGTGCTGCCGGGCGGCTCGCCGGCGTCTGCGTATCTGCATCTGGCCCGCACCGTCGTGCGCCGCGCCGAGCGCGAGATGACGGCGCTGGCCGAGACCGAGGCGGTGGGATCCGAGGCGATCCAGTTCATCAACCGTCTGTCGGACCATCTGTTCGTGATGGCGCGCTGGCTCAACGACAAGGGCGCCGCCGACGTGCTCTGGGTGCCGGGCCAGAACCGCTGAGGCCGCCCGCCACGGGCGAACGTCAGCCATTCGCGCGTGTCGGCCGGCGCGCGGCCAAAGCGTTGATATGCCTGATCTTTCGCGGGGCGCTGGGGTCTTTGTGCGCCGCCGCATCGGCTTGACAGTCGCCGCGCCGGCGTCCTAGACCAAACGCCTTTGGAATTCCGTCCGGAGCGGCGAAACGATGAAAGTGCTGGTCGCGGTCAAACGCGTGGTCGACTACAACGTCAAGATCCGCGTCAAGGCCGACAAGACGGGCGTCGAGACGGCGAACGTCAAGATGTCGATGAACCCCTTCGACGAGATCGCCGTCGAGGAGGCCGTCCGGCTCCGCGAGCAGGGCAAGGCGACCGAGGTCATCGCGTTCAGCGCCGGCCCGCAGCAGTGCCAGGAGACGATCCGCACGGCGCTGGCGATGGGCGCCGACCGCGGCGTCCACGTCAACACCGACGCCGAGCTCCAGCCGCTGGCCGTCGCCAAGCTGATGAAGGCCGTGGTCGACAAGGAGCAGCCCGGGCTGGTCATCGTCGGCAAGCAGGCGATCGACGACGACAGCAACCAGACCGGCCAGATGCTGGCGGCGCTGCTGGGCTGGTCGCAGGGCACCTTCGCCAACAAGCTGGCGGTCGGCGACGGCTCGATCGAGGTCAAGCGCGAGATCGACGGCGGCCTGGAGACCGTGAAGCTGAAGCTGCCGGCCGTGGTCACCACCGACCTGCGCCTCAACGAGCCGCGCTATGCCTCGCTGCCGAACATCATGAAGGCGAAGAAGAAGCCGATCGACGCGCACACGCCGGAGTCGCTGGGCGTCGACGTGGCGCCGCGCATCAAGACGCTCAAGGTCGAGGAGCCGCCGACGCGCAAGGCCGGCATCAAGGTCAAGACCGTCGCCGAGCTGATCGACAAGCTGAAGAACGAAGCGGGAGTGATCTGAGATGAGCGTCCTCGTCGTCGCCGCGCACGACGGCACCGCCGTCCGCGCCAACGTCGCCAACGCCGTCGCCGCCGCCTCGCAGATGGACGCCGACGTCCACGTCCTGGTCGCCGGCTCGAACGCCGCCGCCGCGGCCCAGTCCGCCGCCGCGGTCGCGGGCGTCGCCAAGGTGCTGCACGCCGAGGACGCGGCCTACGCCAACTGGGTGGCCGAGGATATCGCGCCGCTGGTGGTCAAGCTCGCCGCCGGCTACGGCCACGTCGTGATGGCCGCCGACACCGTCGGCAAGAACCTGATGCCCAGGGTCGCGGCGCTGCTCGACGTGGCGCAGGTCTCCGAGGCGGTGCAGGTCGTGTCGCCCGACACCTTCGTGCGGCCGATCTACGCCGGAAACGCCATGGCCACCGTGCAGGCGACCGACAAGATCAAGATCGTCACCGTGCGCCCGACCAACTTCAAGGCGCTGCCCGGCGCGGGCTCGGCCGCCGTCGAGAGCGTCGGCGGCACCGGCTCCGCCGGCCTGTCCTCCTACGTCGGCGCCGAGGTGTCCAAATCCGAGCGGCCGGAGCTGACCAGCGCCAAGATCGTCATCTCCGGCGGCCGCGGCCTGGCCTCGGGCGAGAATTTCAACAAGCTGCTCGAGCCGCTGGCCGACAAGCTCGGCGCCGGCCTCGGCGCCAGCCGCGCCGCCGTCGACGCGGGTTTCGTGCCCAACGACTACCAGGTCGGCCAGACCGGCAAGGTGGTGGCGCCAGACCTCTACATCGCCATCGGCATCTCGGGCGCGATCCAGCATCTCGCCGGCATGAAGGACAGCAAGACCATCGTCGCCATCAACAAGGACGAGGAGGCGCCGATCTTCCAGGTCGCCGACTACGGCCTGGTGGGCGATCTGTTCCAGATCATCCCGGAGCTGACGGCGGCCATCGAGAAGAAGTGACGCGCGGCCGCGGACGGGGCGCGGCGCCCGGCCCGGACCGCTATCGCGGGAGCAGGAAGATGATCCAGCGGATCGGCGTGATCGGCGCCGGCCAGATGGGCGGCGGCATCGCGCATGTCTGCGCGCTCAAGGGCCTCAGCGTGAAGCTGGTCGACGTCGACCTGGCCCGCGCCAGACGCGGCATCGAGGCCATCGGCCACAACATGGACCGCCAGATCGGCCGGTCGATGATCAAGCCGGAGGAGCGCGACGCGGCGATCGGCCGGATCGAGGCCGGAGAGGATTTCGCGATCTTCAAGGATTGCGACCTCGTGATCGAGGCGGCGACCGAGAACGAGCAGGTCAAGCGCGAGATCTTCAAGAAGCTCTGCCCGGCGCTGCCGCCGGCGGCCTACATCGCCACCAACACCTCGTCGATCTCCGTGACGCGCCTGGCCTCGGTCACCGACCGTCCGGGCAAGTTCATCGGCATGCACTTCATGAATCCGGTGCCGCTGATGCAGCTCGTCGAGCTGATCCGCGGCATCGCCACCGAGGAGGAGACGTTCCGGGCCGTGCGCGACCTGACGATCCGCCTCGGCAAGACCCCGGCCAACGCCGAGGACTTCCCGGCCTTCATCGTCAACCGCATCCTGCTGCCGATGATCAACGAGGCCGTCTACGCGCTGTACGAGGGCGTCGGCAACGTCGACTCGATCGACACCGCGATGCGGCTGGGCGCCAACCACCCGATGGGCCCGCTGCAGCTCGCCGACTTCATCGGCCTCGACACCTGCCTGTCGGTCATGCAGGTGCTCTACGAGGGCCTCGCGGATTCCAAGTACCGGCCGTGCCCGCTGCTGGTGAAATACGTCGAGGCCGGCTGGCTCGGCCGCAAGAAGGCCGGCCGCGGGTTCTACGACTACCGCGGCGAAAAGCCGGTCCCGACGCGCTGAGGCGCGTCCGCGCGCGAACGCGCACCGCGTCCCGTCCGGGCGCGCACCGCCGCCCGGACGCCGCGCCGGGAGGCCCCCATGACGTATCTCGTCGGCGCCGACGCGCCCTCCATAGCGGCCGGCGACCGGTTCGCCGCGCTGCTGGCGCGCCCCGGCATCCTGCGCCTGCCCGGCGCCCATAATGGTCTGGCGGCGCTGCAGGCGAAGGCCGCGGGTTTCGAGGCGCTGTATCTGTCGGGCGCGGCGATGAGCGCGTCGATGGGTCTGCCCGACCTCGGAATCATCACCATCGAGGACGTCTGCTTCTTCATCCGCCAGGTGGCGCGGGCGTCCGGCCTGCCGGTGCTCGTCGACGGCGACACCGGCTACGGCGAGGCGTTGAACGTCATGCACATGGTGCGCGCGTTCGAGGATGCGGGCGCCGCCGCCGTCCATATCGAGGACCAGATCCTGCCGAAAAAGTGCGGGCATCTGAACGACAAGCGGCTGGCGACGGTCGACGACATGGCCGCCAAGATCGCGGCCGCCGCGAAGGCGCGCCGCCATCTGCGGATCGTGGCGCGCACCGACGCCGCCGCCGGCGAGGGGCTGGACGGCGCGATCGCGCGGGCGCGGCGCTACCTCGCCGCCGGCGCCGACGCCGTGTTCGCCGACGCGCTGCCGGACGCGGAGTCGTTCCGCGAGTTCGCGCGCGCCGTCGACGCGCCGGCGCTCGCCAACATGACGGAGTTCGGCCGCACGCCGTTCCTCACCGCGCGCGAGTTCGAGGCGATGGGCTACCGCATGGTGATCTGGCCGGTCAGCGCGCTGCGGATGGCGGCGCGCGCCCAGGCCGATCTCTACGCCGCGCTGGCGCGCGACGACGGCGCGCAGAACGTGGTCGGGCGCATGCAGACTCGGCGTGAGCTCTACGAGACGATAGGCTACGGCGGTTACGAGGCGCTCGACGCCTCGATCATCCGATCCATCGCGCCGGCGGACACGCCGACGGGTTGAGCCGGGCGCGCGCCACCGGCGCGGAAGCGCTCGTTTCCGGCCGTCATCCCGGGCGCAGCGAGGGATCTTCGCGCGGCGGAAAAATCCCTCGCTGCGCCGGGGATGACGGGGAACATCCAGACGCGCGACGAACGACCTAGCCGAGGAACTCGCGCGCCGCGGCGGTGATGGCGCCGAGGCTGCCGTGCTCGCCGCGGCTCTGGATGTCGCGGGCCAACGCCATGGCGCGGGTCGTCGCCTCGCCGCTCTGCGCCATCTCGCGCAGCGCCGCCGACGCCTGCGCGGCGTTGTGCAGCCGGCGCCTTCCGTGCACCGAGATCCCCAGCCGGTCGATGGTGTTGGCCGACACCTGCTGGTCGGCGACCTCCGGCCACAGCAGTTGCGGGCGGCCCGCGCCCATCGCGGCGGCGAGCGTCGATGCGCCGCCGTGGTGCACGACGACCGACGCCGCCTTGACCGCCTCGGCCAGCGGCGGCGGCCGATCGTACACGGTGACGCCGCGTTCGGACAGGTACTGGCGGATCTCCGGTGTGGCGCGCTTGATGTAGGCGCCGCCGCGCACGCCGCTCTCGACCAGCGATTCCAGCAGCATGCGGATGCGGGGATGCGACGCCGACAGGTAGGCGTGGAACGACGGCGGGCCCGAGGGCGGCTCCGGCGGGTCGTAGCGTTCGAGCGGGCCGGCGTGGGCGCGCAGCCGGAACGCGGCGTAGGGATCCGTCTCGGCGAACGACGTCACGAAGTGCCGGGCGCCGCCGATCACCTCCGTCAACGTGTCGGCGACCGCGCCGCCGAGCCGGCGCTGCACCGCGCGCATCGTCTCCACCAGCCGCTCCTGCGGCGCGAAGCGCGGCGCGCCGGCGTCGAAGATCGGGAATTCCGGCCGCTCCACCGGCGGCACGAGGTAGCCGTGGCCGGTGACGATCATCGGGATGCGGCCGTGCGCGGCGACGGTGGCGACCGGCGCGTACTCGCCGACGATCAACGACGGCTGCAGCGCCAGGAACAGCATCTGCCAGGCGTGGACGAGGCGGTAGAGATGCTCGGGGTCGAGGAAGTTGTTCACCGCCAGCAGGTCGGCGTAGCTGCCGGGCACGAAATTGGGATTGGTCGGATGCAGCTGGCCGACCGCCAGCGGGCTCTGCATCACGATCCACGGCCGGTCGCGGAAGAATTCCGCCGTGCCGATCAGGTCGCGGATCGCGAACACCGGCTCGTGGCCCTCCAGCGCGACGGCGTCGGCGATGGCGCGCAGGCGGTCGGCGTAGCCGGTGCCGCCGCCGAGCTCCCACGCGAAGAGGATGCGCGCCAACGCCGCGCCTCCCGGCCGCGCTCAGGAACGCGCGTCGAGCACGTGGCGCACCAGCGCCTCCGCCTCGGGCGAGTCCCATTCGGCGTCGCCGACCAAGCGGCCGACCTCGCGGCCCTCGGCGTCGAACAGCACCGACGTCGGCAGGACGGACACGCCGAGCGCCGTGAAGGCGGCGCGTCGCGCGTCGAACCGCACCTCGAGGCGTTTGAGCCCTTTGCTCTCGATGAATGGCGCGACCTTCGGCCGGCTGGGGCCGTCGAGCGACAGCGCGAGCACGGTGAAGCGCTCCGGCCCGATCCGCCCGGCGAGGCGGTCTAGGCCGGGCATCTCCTTGACGCAGGGCACGCACCACGTGGCCCAGAAATTCACCAGCACGACCTTGCCGCGCAGCCCGGCCAGCGACTCCTGGCGGTCGGCGGCGTCGAGGTAGGCGAACGCCGGCGCCGGGCGGCGCTCGGACGCGGCCTCGAAGCGCGACATGGCGCCGGTGGCGGGCGGGCGGGTCGGCTCGGACGCGAGCGCCGGCGCCGCCCAGAGCGTGGCGAGCGCGGCCACGACGCGCCGCCTGCGAGGTAGGAAACGACCGTCAAGCTGTGCCATAACGCCCATCCTAAGCGTTTTCCGCGAAAGCGTCATGACCCGTAAGCCGCAACAAGCCCTCCGCAAGATCACGAAACCGCGCGCCGCCGCGGCGCCGAAGGGGCGCGCCGGCAAGGCCGGATCGAACGCCATGTGGGGCGGCCGTTTCGCCGCCGGCCCGGCCGAGATCATGGAGAAGATCAACGCCTCGATCGGCTTCGACCAGCGTATGTACCGCCAGGACATCGCCGGTTCGATCGCGCATTGCCGCATGCTGGTGGCGCGCCGGATCGTCACGGCGGCCGACGGGCGCGCCATCGTCGCCGGACTGAAGCGGATCGAGGCCGAGATCGACGCCGGCAGGTTCCGGTTCCAGACGCGGCTCGAGGACATCCACATGAACGTGGAGGGCCGGCTGACGGAGCTGATCGGCGACGCCGCCGGGCGCCTGCACACCGCGCGCTCGCGTAACGACCAGGTCGCGCTCGACGTGCGGCTGTGGGTGCGCGACGCGGTCGACCGCGCCGAGGCGCTGCTGCGCGACCTCCAGGCGGCGCTGATCGAGCAGGCGGAGCGGCACTGGAACGCCGTCATGCCGGGATTCACCCACCTGCAGACGGCGCAGCCCGTGACGTTCGGCCACCATCTGCTGGCCTATGTCGAGATGTTCGGCCGCGACCGCGGCCGCTTCGCCGACTGCCGGGCGCGCATGAACGAGAGCCCGCTCGGCGCCGCCGCGCTCGCCGGCACGCCGCATCCGATCGACCGGCACATGACGGCGAAGGCGCTGGGCTTCGACCGGCCGATGGCGAACTCGCTCGACGGCGTGTCGGACCGCGACTACGCGCTGGAGTTCATGGCCGCGTCGTCTATCTGCGCCGTTCATCTCTCACGCCTGGCCGAGGAGATCTTCATCTGGTGCAGCGCGCCGTTCCGCTTCATCGCGCTGTCGGACGCCTTCACCACCGGCAGCTCGATCATGCCGCAGAAGCGCAATCCCGACGCCGCCGAGCTGGTGCGCGCCAAGACAGGCCGCATCCTCGGCGACTTCGCGACGCTGATGGTCGTGATGAAGGGCCTGCCGCTGACCTATTCCAAGGACATGCAGGAGGACAAGGAGCCGGTGTTCGACTGCGCCGACTCGCTCGAGCTCGGCCTCGCCGCGATGGCGGGCATGGCGCGCGACCTGAAGCCGAACCTCGACCGCATGCGCGCGGCGGCCGGCGCCGATTTCTCGGTCGCCACCGACCTCGCCGACTGGCTGGTGCGCGCGGTCGGCCTGCCGTTCCGCCAGGCGCACCACGTCACCGGGCGGCTGGTGGCGGCGGCGTCGACGCGGGGCGTCGATCTCGCCGGCCTGTCGCTGGAGGAGATGCGCGCGGTCGAGCCGCGGATCACCCCCGCCGTGTACCGTGTGTTGACGGTCGACGCCTCGGTGGCGGCGCGCACGAGCTTCGGCGGCACCGCGCCCGCCAACGTCCGCAAGGCGGCGGCGGCGGCGCGCAAGCGCTTCCTCGGCGCCGGCGGGCCGCGGCGTTGAGGGCGCCGCCGTGACCCCGCGGACCGCGTCGCTCCTGCTGCTGTCGGCGCTGGCGCTGGCGGCGTGCGGCAAGAAGGGCGAACCCGAGCCGCCGAGCGGCAAACAGGCGCCGACCCGCAGCTATCCCGCGCCCGAGCCGACGCCGTGGCAGGTGGCGCCGCCGCCGGCGACGCCGAAGACCTGATCCGGAACACCCGATGGACCCCTTCATCTACCGCGACGGCGAGATGGTCGTCGAAAACGTGGCGCTGTCGCGCATCGCGCGCGAGGTCGGCACGCCGGCCTACGTCTACTCGCTGGCGGCGCTGCGCGGGAACTACCGGGCCTTCGCCGCCGCGATGGGCGACCTCGACGGCGAGATCCACTACGCGGTCAAGGCCAACAGCAATCTGGCGGTGATCAAGGCGTTCGCCGCGCTGGGCGCCGGCGCCGACGTGGTGTCCGAGGGCGAGATGCGGCGCGCGCTGGCCGCCGGCGTCGCGGCGCGCGACATCGTGTTCTCCGGCGTCGGCAAGAAGGCCTCGGAGCTGCGCGCGGCGCTGGAGGCCGGCGTGCGGCAGATCAACGTCGAGAGCCGCGCCGAGCTCGACATGCTGGAGGCCGTCGCGGCTGCGCTGGGACGGCACGTCGACATCGCGATCCGCGTGAACCCCGACGTCGACGCCGGCACGCACGCCAAGATCACGACCGGCCGCAAGGAGAACAAGTTCGGCATCGACATCGATCTGGCGCGCGAGGCCTACGCCTACGCGGCCACGCGCCCGCACCTCAAGCCGGTCGGCGTCGCCATGCACATCGGCTCGCAGATCGTCTCGCTCGATCCCTACCGCGCCGCGATCCGCCGCGTGCGCGCGCTGATCGAGGAACTGCGCGCCGACGGCCATGCGATCGCGCGCTTCGACGTCGGCGGCGGGCTCGGCATCCGCTACCGCGCCGAGCAGCCGCTGCCGCCGCGCGCGTTCATGGACATGGCGCGCGAGGAGACGCGCGGCATGGGCTGCGCGCTGACCTTCGAGCCCGGCAGGCGCCTGGTCGGCGAGGCCGGGGCGCTGCTGGCCGAGGTCGTGGTGGTGAAGCCCGGCGTGGCGCGCACCTTCGTGGTGGTCGACGCCGCGATGAACGACCTGATCCGCCCGACGCTTTACGAGGCGTGGCACGACATCCTGCCGGTTGCCGAGCCGCGCGCCGGCGCCGCCGAGATCGTGACGGACATCGTCGGGCCGATCTGCGAGTCCGGCGATTTCCTCGCGCAGAAGCGTCCCATGCCGCCGCTGGCGGCCGGCGATCTGGTCGCGGTGAAGTCCGCCGGCGCCTACGGCGCGGTGATGGCGTCGAACTACAACACCCGGCCGATGGCGCCGGAGGTGCTGGTCGACGGCGACCGCTACGCCGTGATCCGTCCGCGCCAGACCGTCGAGGATCTGATCGCCGCGGACCGCGTCCCCGACTGGCTGGCGTAGGCCGGCGACGCGATGCGCCGCACCGTCGCGCGCCGCCTCGCGCCGCTGCTCCTCGCGGCGTCGGGAGCCGTCGCGGCGGCGCAGGCGCAGGTGCCGCAGGGTCCGCCGCAGATCGCGCCGCCGGCGTCGAGCGCGCCGGCGGCGGTCGGGCCGCGCTTCGAGCTCGAGGGCGTCCGGCTCGAGCCGCCGCCGGCGGGACCGTTGCCGCCATCGACGGCGTTGCTCGTGGTCGGCGACATCGCCAATGTCGGCGTGGCCGCGGCGAAGCCGGGCGCGCTGCGGATCGACTTCCGCGACGCCACCGGCGCCGTCGTCGCCCGACGCTGGGTGCCGCTCGCCGGCGCGGCCATCGCGCCGCGCGCGCGGACCTCGTTCCGGCACTGGATCTCCAGCCCCGTCGTGGCTACCGAGGCGCTCGAATTCGCCGTCGAGACGACGGCACCGGAGGCGCTGGCGGATCCGCCGTCCACGATCGCCGTCGTGGCTCTGGATGGCGTCCGGATCGAGCCGCGGGCCGGTACGCCACCCCGCCTGCGCGTCGCGGCCACGATCATCAACGCCGGCCTCGTGCCGGCCTGCGTGGCGGCGATCCGCGTCCTGTTCCTCGATGGCGAGGACCGGACGATCGCCGAGCGCCGATTGGAGCTCGCGGCGCCGCCGTTGGCGCCGGGTGGCAGCAGGCGCGTCGAGCGCGTCCTGGACTCGCCGCCGGCGGCCGCTAGATCCGTCCGCCTGGATGTCGAGGCGGCTCCCTAAGGCCATGGAATATCTGGCGTTATCGCCCCGGCGCGACGCCACTTCTTTGTGATCGCGACCGCTGGCCGAGCGGTCGTCAAAAATGTTACTCTTTCGTGTGGCGTGCGGATCGGATTTTGCATGCCATCGAAGCGCCATGGTTGATCGTCAGCGTCGGAGTCGGCTGGGCCGTCCATCGACTGGAAGTTGACGGCGCCGACCGAGGAGTAGGACGCGATGCCGATCGCCCCGTCGCCCCCGACACCGCCCTCCGGCGTCGCCCGGAAAGTGGCGTTGGCGCGTTGGGCGCTGGCTTGGGAAGCGGTGTGGCCGCGCATCCTGCCGGCGCTCGCCGCGATCGCCCTGTTCCTCGCCGCCGCGCATCTCGACCTGTTCTCCGGCCTTGAACCATGGACCCACACCGCGCTTCTCGTGGCGCTCGCGGCCGCGCTCGTCGGCGGCACGTGGTGGCTGTTCCGCGGCGTCGGCTGGCCCGGCCGCGAGGCCGCGCAGCGCCGGCTCGAGGTCGATAGCGGCGTCGCCCACCGGCCGCTGACGGCGCTCGACGACAGCCAGGCCGTCGGCAAGGACGACTCGTTCTCGGCGGCGCTATGGGCGGCGCACCGCCGGCGCGAGGCCGAGCGCCTCGCGGCGCTGCGCAACAAGGCGCCGCGGCCCGGCGTGGCCGCGCTCGATTCGCGCGCGCTGCGCCTCGTGCCGGCGCTGCTGCTGATCGTCGCGGTGGTGTCGGCCGGAGGCTGGCGCACCGACCGTCTGGTGACCGCCGTCAGTCCGGCGTTCCCGCCGCCGCCGCCGATCCTGGTCGAGCTCTGGGTGTCGCCGCCGGCCCATACGCGCAAGGCGCCGATCTATCTCGACGCCAAGGACGCGGGCAGGATTCTGCGCGTGCCGGCCGGCTCGAAGATCACCGGCTTCGTCGACAACGTGCCGGGCAAGGACGCGCCGGTGCTGCGCATCGACGACAAGGAGACCGCGTTCTCCGCCGTCTCGGGCGCCAAGTTCCAGGTCGAGGCGACGATCGACGCGGGCGAGACGCTCGCCGTCGTGGTGCGCGGCCGCGAGCGCGCGCGCTGGACGCTGCGCCTGCAGGGCGATCTGCCGCCGACCGTCGAGTTCCTGCGCGATCCCGCAGGCACGGAGCGCCGCGAGCTGCGCATCGACTACGTCGCCGCCGACGATTTCGGCGTCGCCTCGGTCGGCGCGCGCCTGCGGCTGCACGGCAGCGCCCTGACCGGCTTCGTGAATGATGACGAGCCGCAATGGCTGGCGCTGGACCTGCCGGCGGCCGGCGCCGGCCGCGCGCGGATCGAGGATTCGGTCCGCCAGGACCTGACGGCGCATCCGTGGGCCGGCCTTCCGGTGGTGGTCGAGCTGGTCGCGACCGACGGCGCCGGCCAGGAAGGCCGCAGCGGCACCGCGCGGGCGAATTTGCCGGAGCGCCGCTTCTCGCATCCCGTGGCGCGGCGCATCATCGCGCTGCGCAAGGGCCTGTCGCAGGACCCCAAGGGCAACCGCATGGCGGCGGCGCAGGGGCTGCTGCTGCTCAACATGAAGCCGGCCGACTACAAGGGCGACACCGTCGTCCATCTCGGACTGCGCACGGCCGCGAACCGTCTGGCGACCGACCGCAAGGCCGAGTCGATCCTCGAGACGCAGAAGCTGATGTGGGACGTGGCGCTGCGCGTCGAGGGCGTCGGCATGAGCGACGCCGAACGCGAGTTCAAGGACGCCCAGCGCGAGCTCAAGGACGCGCTCGACCGCGGCGCGCCCGATCCGGAGATCGAGCGTCTGATCCAGGAGTTGCGCGAGGCGATGGACCGCATGATGCGGGAGTTCGCCGAGCGGATGAAGGATCCGGCCGAGCGCGAGAAGGCGATGCGCGAGGCGGAGCAGATGGATCCCGACCGCCAGATGAACTCGCAGGACATGCAGAGCCAGATGGACCGGGCGCGCGAGATGGCCCGCAACGGCCAGCGCGACGAGGCCAAGCGGATGCTCGAGCAGATGCTGAAGGACATGGAGAACATGCGCCCGATGCTGTCCGACCGTCAGCAGCCGGGCCAGCAGGGGCAGCAGGGCCAGCAGAACCGCCAGATGATGAACGAGCTGGACCGCATGGCGCGCCAGCAGAACCGCCTCCTCAACGAGTCGGAACGCCAGCAGCGCGGGCAGGGCCAGCCCGGACAGCAGGGCCAGCAGCAGCCCGGGCAGCAGGGTCAGCGCGGACAGCAGGGACAGCGCGGACAGGATCCCGGCCAGCAGCCCGGCGGCGGCCAGGGCGAGGGCCAGCGCGGCCAGCAGGAGGCGCTGCGCGGCCAGCTCGGCGATTTCATGGGCCGGTTCGGCGACGGCAACGTGCCGGACTCGCTGGGCCGCGGCGAGCGCGCGATGCGCGAGGCCGAGCAGGCGCTGCGGCGCGGCGATTTCGAGGGCGCCGCCCGCGCCCAGCGGCGCGCGCTCGAGAACCTGCAGCAGGGCATGTCGGAGATGGCCGAGCGCATGCAGCGCGGTCCCGGCAACCAGCAGGATCGCGGCGAGGTCGAGGAGCGCTCGCAGGCGCAGAGCCGCGATCCGTTCGGCCGCGCCGAGGGCAACTACGGCGAGGCGATCGACACCGACGACATCAAGGTGCCGGACCGGATCGACCGCCAGCGCTCGCGCGAGATCCTCGAGGAGCTGCGCCGGCGCGCCGGCGAGCCGGAGCGTCCGAAGCCGGAGCTCGACTACATCGACCGCCTGCTGCGCCAGTTCTGAGACGGCGGCCGGCGACGGCTCTCAGCCCCCGACGACCCCGATATACGGCAGACCGCGGTGGCGGCCGGCGTGGTCGAGGCCGTAGCCGACCACGAACTCGTCGCCGATCTGGAAGCCCGTGAAATCGGCCGCGACCTCGACGCGGCGGCGCGCCGGCTTGTCCAGCAACGCGCAGATCCGCACCTCGCGCGCGCCGCGCGCCGCCAGCAGGTCGCGCGCGAAGGCCAGAGTGGTGCCGGTGTCGAGGATGTCCTCGACGATCAGCACGGCGCGGCCCGCGACGTCCTCGCGCAGGTCGCGCACCACCGACACATGGCCGCGCGAGTCCACGCCGGCGCCGTAGCTCGACAGGGTCATGAAATCGAGCGGCCAGTCGGCGCCGGCGCGCGCCAGCGCGCGCGCACCCAGGTCGGCCGCGAAGATGAAGCTGCCCGTCAGGATCGGCACGATCAGCGTGTCGTCGGGCAGCGCGGCGCGGACCTCGCCGGCCAGCGCCTCGACGCGCGCGGCGATCTCGGCGGCGGGAATGCGGACGGCGATCGCGTCGGGCGCGGGCATGGACGCGGCTGGGATCAGCCGCCGGCCTCGACCACGAGGTCGAAGCTCACGGTGCCGTTCGGCGCGTCGGAGACCTTGACCTCGAACGGCGCGCGGCCGCCCGGCGCCACGATCCCCTCGGCCAGAGCGTAGTTCTTCTCCGCGATCGGCTTGCCGGCGCCGTCCTTGAACACGAACCACAGGCGGCAGATCATCACGTCGGCGCCGCCGGTGTTGAGGATGTCGCCGCCGACCACCGTGGTCTGTCCGCCGTCGGGACCGGCCATCGCGGTCGCCTTGGCGCCGACGATCTCGATCGAGGCGTGCTGGGCGGGGGCTTTGACCACGATGCCCGGCGCCGCGCACGGGCCGCCGCCCGGCGGCGTCTTCGCGCTCTTGCCCGTCGTGGCGCCCGGCGCCTGCCCGCCCGTTGGTCCGAGTTGGTTGCGCAGCAGGTAGCCGGCGGCGCCGATCAGGGCGAGCAGGACCAGCGCGCCGATCACGATCTTGAGCCAACCCGGCGTTCCGCGCTCCTCTACCGCGACGCTCGGCAGGGACGGCGCCTCGGCCGGATTCGCCGGGCGGATGACGACGTCCGGAACCGCCTTCTCGGCGGCGTGCGGCGCTCCCGGACGTTCCGGTGCCGTCGCGCCCGCCTCGGTGTCGGCCGGCTTGGCGCTCGCCGGCCGCTCGAACCACTTGTGGCCGCATCGGAAACACTGGACCGTGCGGCCGTTGGCGCCGATCGCCGCCGGATCGACCATGTAGCGCGCCGAGCAGTTCGGGCAGGTGATTTGCATCGGGCGACGATACCAGATTTATTGCTGGCCGGAATGTAGATGACCAGAAATGGCCATACAACAACGGAGCGGGGATGGCCCGTCTGGTGCTTCTGGATCGGGACGGCACGATCAACGTCGACCGGGCCGACTCGGTCAAGACGCCGGGCGAGCTGATCCTCATCCCCGGCGCCGCCGCGGCGATCGCGCGGCTGAACGAGGCCGGCGTGCGCGTCGCCGTCGTCACGAACCAGTCCATCGTCGGGCGCGGCGTGATCGGCCAGGACATGCTCGACCGCATCCACCTCGAGATGCGCGAACGTCTGGCGCGCGAGGCCGGCGCGCGGCTCGACGCCGTGTTCGAATGCGTCGACCCGCCGGACCGCGCCGGCGAACGCCGCAAACCCAACCCCGGCATGCTGCGCGAGGCGTTACGACGGTTCGGCGCGTCGGCGGCCGAGACGCCGATGATCGGCGACGATCTGCGCGATCTCCAGGCGGCGAAGGCGGCGGGCTGTCCGCGCGTTCTGGTGCGCACCGGCAAAGGTGCCGCCACGCAGGCCGCCGGCGTGCCGGCCGATTTGCTGCCGGTCGCCGTCCACGCCGATCTCGCGGCCGCGGTCGCGGCCTATCTCGGCGGCGCCGGTGGGTGATGGCGGCGCGCCGGCCGGCGCTCTAGGATCGCGACGGCCATGAACCATCTCGGATCACTCCTCTTCAACGCCGGCTTCTACGCGTGGTCGGCGCTGCTGGCCGTCGTCGGACTGCCGGTGCTGCTGCTGCCGGCGCCGGCCGTGCGCGCCTACGCGCGCCTCTGGGTGCGGGGCACCTTGCTGCTGCTGCGCTGGACCTGCGGACTGCGGCATGTCGTGCACGGCGCGCGGCGGCTGCCGGACGGCCCGTACATCGTCGCCGCCAAGCACCAGTCGACCTGGGAGACGCTGGCGTTCAACGTCGTGTTTCCAGACGCCGCCATCGTGCTCAAGCGCGAGCTGTTCCTGATTCCCGTCGTCGGCTGGATGATGTGGCGCGCCGGAAACGTCGGCATCGACCGCAAGGCGGGGACGGCGGCGCTGCGCGCCATCCTGCGAGACGCGCGCGCCGCCGCCGACGGCGGACGGCGGATCCTCATCTTTCCCGAGGGAACGCGGACGGCGGTCGGCGCCGACCATCCCTACCAGCCCGGCGTCGCCGCGCTGTATTCGCAGCTCAAGCTGCCGGTCGTGCCGGTAGCGCTCAATTCCGGGCTGTTCTGGGGCCGCCGCACCTTCCTCAAGAAGCCGGGCTTGATCGAGGTCGAAATCCTGCCGCCGATCCCGCCAGGGCTGCGCCGGGAGGCGTTCATGGAGACCCTGCGCGAGCGGATCGAGGCCGGCTCGCGCCGCCTCGCGGCGGGTTCCGGGACACGTCGGTAGCGGGACGCGGTAGCCGGCGACGCGATGTGGGAAACGTTGGGGACGCCTCTGGAAAACGACCGTTCATCAACGAGTTGCGACTTCGCACTCTGTTGATAATTCGCGCCCTCAAAAGAACAAAACGGGAAACTTTTATTGACCACGCCGCCTCATGGGCGTACGCTTAATCTCCCTCGTAACCTAGAATACATCGAAACGAAGCGTCCGGACTCATGCCGGTCGCGCGTTTCCGCGCCATGGAGCGTTCGATGGGCGACGGCCCTCTGACCCCGGCCCCGATCGCGACCCGGATCTGGGACATGAAGTACCGCCTGCGGGCCGGTGACGGCGCCGCTGTGGACAACGATGTCGACGACACGTGGCGGCGCGTCGCGACGGCGCTGGCGACTGGCGAGCGCGACCCGGCGCTGTGGGCGGAGCGGTTCCACGGCGCGCTGCGCGACTTCCGCTTCATCCCCGCCGGCCGGATCCTGGCCGGCGCCGGCAGTGGCCGCGACGTCACGCTGTTCAACTGCTTCGTCATGGGGACGATCCCCGACGACATGGGCGGCATCTTCGAGAGCCTCAAGGAGGCCGCGCTGACCATGCAGCAGGGCGGCGGCATCGGCTACGATTTCTCGACCCTGCGGCCGCGCGGGGCGCCGGTGCGCGGGGTCGGCGCCGACGCCTCGGGCCCGCTCAGCTTCATGGACGTGTGGGACGCGATGTGCCGCACGATCATGAGCGCGGGGCCACCGCCGCGGCGCCATGATGGCGACGCTGCGCTGCGACCACCCCGACATCGAGGCGTTCGTCGACGCCAAGCGCGAGCCCGGCCGGCTGCGCAATTTCAACCTCTCGGTGCTGATGACCGACGCCTTCATGGCGGCGGTCGACGCCGACGCCGACTGGGCGCTGAGCTTCGGCGGACGGACGTTCCGCACGGTCAAGGCGCGCGCGCTGTGGGATCGGATCATGCGCGCGACCTACGACGTCGCCGAGCCGGGCGTGATCTTCATCGACCGGATCAACCGCGCCAACAACCTCGCGTACTGCGAGACCATCAGCGCCACCAATCCTTGCGGCGAGCAGCCCCTGCCGCCCTACGGCGCCTGCCTGCTGGGGTCGATCAATCTGGCGCGGCTCGTGGCGCGGCCGTTCGCGCCGGACGCCGCGCTCGACATGGCGGTGCTGGAGGAGCTCGTGCCGCTCGCGGTGCGCATGCTCGACAACGCCATCGACCTGTCGCGCTTTCCCCTGGAGTCGCAGCGCGAGGAGGCGCGCGCCAAGCGCCGCATGGGTCTCGGCGTCACCGGGCTGGCCGACGCGCTGATCATGTGCGGCGTCGCCTACGGCTCGCCCGAGGCGGTGCGGTTGACCGGGGAATGGCTGGCGGCGTTGCGGCGCCTTTCGTACCTCGCGTCGACCGACCTCGCGGCCGAGAAGGGATCGTTCCCGCTGTTCGACCGCGCGCGCTTCCTCGCCGGCGCCACGGTGCGCGGTCTCGACGAGGACGTGCGCACGGCGATCGGCCGCTACGGCATCCGCAACGCGCTCCTGAACTCGATCGCGCCCACCGGGACGATCTCGCTGGTCGCCGACAACGTCTCGTCGGGCATCGAGCCGGTGTTCGCCTTCGCGCACGCCCGCACCGTGATCCAGCCCGACGGGTCGAGGACGACGGAGACGGTCGAGGACTACGCGCTGCGCCTCTACCGCCACCTGCGCGGCGCCGACGCGGTGCCCACCGCGGCGTTCGTCGACGCGCAGGGCCTGACGCCGGAGGCCCATCTGGCGATGCAGGCGGTGGCGCAGAAGCATATCGACAGCTCGATCTCCAAGACCATCAACCTGCCGGAGACGATCTCGTTCGAGGCGTTCAGGGACGTCTACGCCGAGGCGTACCGCGCGGGCTGCAAGGGCTGCACGACCTACCGGCCGAACGCCGTGACCGGCGCGGTGCTGCAGACCGTCGCGGCGCCGTCCGCGGGATCGCCGCCCGCGCCCCCGGTCAAGCCCGCGAGCCGCGACGGTGTCGTCTACATCGCCCAGCCGCTGGAGCGGCCGCAGGAGCTGCCGGGCAGCACCTACAAGATCAAATGGCCGGGCAGCGACCACGCCATCTACATCACGCTCAACGACATCGTGCAGGACGGCCGCCGCCGGCCGTTCGAGATCTTCATCAATTCCAAGAACATGGAGCACTACGCCTGGACCGTGGCGCTGACGCGCATGGTCTCCGCCGTGTTCCGCCGGGGCGGCGACGTGTCGTTCGTGGTCGAGGAGCTGAAGGCGGTGTTCGACCCGCGCGGCGGGCAGTGGATGGACGGCCGCTACGTGCCCAGCCTGCTGGCCGCGATCGGCGCGGTGATCGAGCGCCACATGGTCGAGATCGGGTTCCTGTCGCCGGGCCAGAAGCCGCTCGCCGCCGATCCCGCCGACGCCAAGATCGCGCTGGTCGCCGGCGCCCCCGCGCGCGAGCCCGGCCCGGAAGGCGCCGCCGCGCCGCGCGGCTTCGCGCAGTGCCCGCAATGCGGCGCCGCCGCGCTGACCCACCGCGAGGGCTGCGACGTCTGCCTCAACTGCGGCCACTCGCGCTGCGCCTGACGCGGCGCGGCGGGCCGTGAAGGCGTCGGCTACGGCGCCGGTTCGCGCATCGCCGCGCGCAGGGCGGCGTTCTCCGCCTCCAGCTCGCGGATGCGGGCGGTGAGCTTGTCGACCGCCGGCGCGATCTCCGCCTCGCTGTAGCGCGCGACGATATGCTGCGGGCAGTTCACGTCCCACGCCTCGACCGTGAACAGCACCGCGCGCTCGATCCGGGCGTCGTAGCCCGGCACGGCGAGGCGGCGCATCAGGTCGGCATCGTCCTCGACGATGCGCGCGCCGCCCCACAGCTTGATGCGCTGCCGCGTCGCATGGTGGGGGATGAAGATGTGGACGCGGTCGTTCTCCGCGAGGTTGCCGACCGTGACGTACTGGCGGTTGCCGCGGAAATCGGCGAAGCCCAGCGTGCGGCCGTCGAGCGGCTTCAGGAAACCGGGCGGCCCGCCGCGGTGCTGGATGTAGGGCTGGCCGGCGGCCGTCGCGGTGGCGAGGAAGAACGTGTCGACCAATGCCAGGAACTCCGCGAGGTTCGGCGTGACGCCGGTCGCCCACGGGCGGTCGCGCTCCTGCCGCAGATGGTGCGCGCGCGATCCCAGCCGCTCCTGCGCCGCCTTGACCGACGGCGTGAACGCCACGTCGCTGGGCGGGGGCGCCGGCGCTTCATCCGTCATGGCGACCTCCGCGCGTCCGCAGCGCCGCTACTCCGCCGCCGCCCGCGCCGGCGTCAGCCACGCGTCGAGATCGGCCAGCGCGCGGCGCGTCAGCGCCAGCTTTTTCTCCTTGCCGCGGAGCGGGCGCTTCGCGCCGGGCACCGCCGGAAGATCGGGGAACAGGCCGAAATTCACGTTCATCGGCTGGAACGTGTCGGCCACCGCGCCGCCGGTGATGTGGCGCAGGATGGCGCCGAACGCCGTCGTCGGCGGTGGCGCCACGACCGGTCGCCCGAGGCGCTCGGCGGCGGCGAAGCGGCCGGCCAGCAGGCCGATGGCCGCGCTCTCGACGTAGCCCTCGCAACCGGTGATCTGGCCGGCGAAGCGCAGACGCGGATCGGCCTTTAGCCGCAGCGCGCCGTCGAGCAGGCGCGGGCTGTTGAGGAAGGTGTTGCGGTGCAGGCCGCCGAGGCGGGCGAACTCCGCCTTCTCGAGACCGGGGATCATGCGGAAGATGCGCGTCTGCTCGCCGTGGCGCAGCTTGGTCTGGAAGCCGACGATGTTGTAGAGCGTGCCCAGCGCGTTGTCCTGGCGCAGCTGCACCACCGCGAAGGCGCGCCGCCCGGTGCGGGGGTCGGTGAGCCCGACCGGCTTCATCGGTCCGTGCGCCAGCGTCTCGCGGCCGCGCTCCGCCATCACCTCGATCGGCAGGCAGCCGTCGAAGTACGGCGTGTCCTTCTCCCACTGCTTGAACTCCGTCTTCTCGCCGGTGATCAGCGCGTCGATGAAGGCGAAGTACTGGTCGCGGTCGAGCGGGCAGTTGATGTAGTCGGCGCCGGTGCCGCCGGGTCCGGGCTTGTCGTAGCGCGACTGGAACCAGGCGACGCCGAAGTCGATCGCTGTCCTTGTGGACGATCGGCGCGATGGCGTCGAAGAAGGCGAGGTTGTCGGCGCCGGTGAGCCCGAGGATGGCGCCCGCCAGCGCCGGCGAGGTCAGCGGACCGGTCGCCACGACGACGCTGTCCCATTCCGCCGGCGGCAGGCCGGCGATCTCGGCGCGGCGGATCTCGACCAGCGGCTCGGCCTCGAGCGCGGCCTGGACGGCGGCCGAGAACCCGTGCCGGTCGACCGCCAGAGCGGCGCCGGCCGGGACCTTGTGCGTGTCGGCGGCGCGCAGGATCAGCGAGCCGGCGCGCCGCATCTCCTCGTGCAGCAGCCCGACCGCGTTGTGCTCGGAATCGTCGGAGCGGAACGAGTTGGAGCAGACCAGCTCGGCCAGGGACTCCGTGAGGTGCGCCTCGGTGCCGCGCGCGGGCCGCATCTCGTGGATGACGACGGGAATGCCGGCGCGCGCCAGCTGCCAGGCGGTCTCGCTGCCCGCGAGGCCGCCGCCGACGACATGGACGGGGTTGATCAAGGCCCGCGACACGGCTTACATCCCCGTTCGGTCATGCGTGGTGGAGCGTTACGGCGCACAGATAGTCCGGCGAAGTCCGGGGCGCAACCAGTCCGGGACCCAAGCCGGCGGCCGCCTTCATGACGACGGGGAGGAAAACCAGAAATGACGTTCAAGCGCCACAACCCGAAGGGCGTCGCCCTCGCGGGCAAATATAGCCACGCGGTCGAGCTGCCGCCCGGCTGCCGGCTGCTCTACGTCTCCGGCCAGGTCGGCGTCGACTCGAAGGGCAAGATCGCGGCCGGCATCGAGAAGCAGTGCGACATGGTGTGGAAGAACATCGGCGCGATCCTGCGCAACGCCGGCATGAGCTACGCCGACATCATCAAGGTCAACGCCTACCTCACCGACGGGCGTTTCATCGGTACCTACCGCTCGATGCGCGACAAGTACGTCCACGATCCGTATCCGGCCTCGACCCTGGTGCTGGTCAGCGGACTGGCCGCGCCGGAGATGCTTGTCGAGGTCGAGATCGTCGCGGCCAAGGCCTAGGCGGCGCCGAGCGCCTCGCGCCGGCGGTCCAGGAAGCGGCGCGCCGGCGCGGACGCGGCCAGCCTCGACGCCTCGGCGAAGGCGTCCGCCGCCTCGGCGTCCCGGCCGAGCCGGCGCAGTAGTTCGCCGCGCGTCGCCGGCAGCAGGAAGTACCCGGTCAGTGCCGGCTCGCGCACCAGCGCCTCGACCTCGGCCAGTCCGGCCGCGGGGCCGTCGGCCATGGCCAGCGCCACGGCGCGGTTCAGGCGGTGCACCGGCGACGGCGCGACCGCGATCAGGGCGTCGTAGTAGGCGAGGATCGACCGCCAATCGGTCGCCGCGAAGGTGGCGGCGCGCGCGTGCTCGGCGGCGATGCCCGCCAGCAGGTGGAACTCCGATAGCCGGGCGCCGGCCGCCGCGCGTTCCAGCCGGGCGAACCCCTCGGCGATGGCGGCGTGGTCCCAGCGCGCGCGGTCCTGCTCGGCCAGCAGCACGATCTCGCCGGCGCCGTCGGCGCGGGTCGGCAGCCGCGCGGCGTGGAACAGCAGCAGCGCCGCCAGCGCCTGCGTCTCCGGCCTGCCGGCGACGGGATGGCCGGCCAGCAGCCGCGCCAGCCGCACCGCCTCGCCGCACAGGTCGGCGCGCACCAGCGCCTCGCCGCCGCTGGCGCCGTGGCCCTCGTTGAACGCGAGATAGAGCGCGTCGAGGACCGGTGCGAGGCGCGCCGGCAGCTCGGCCGCGGACGGCATGTCGAGCGCCAGCCCGCGCTCGTGGACGCGCCGCCGCGCGCGCACCAGCCATTGCGCCACCGTCGCCTCCTCGCGCAGCAGCCCGGCGGCGATCTCGCGGGTCGACAGGCCGCAGCCCGTGCGCAGCAGTAGCGCCAACCGCATCTCGGCCGACAGCGCCGGATGGGCGCACATGAAAAGCAGGCGCAGCTCGTCGTCGGCGAGTTCATCCGCGAATCGCGCCTCCGGCGCCGCCGGCGCGCGCGCCGACAGCTCCCGCTCGATGGAGTCCGCGTGGCGCCGGAGGATCGCGTCGCGCCGCGCCGCGTCGACCGCCAGGCGCCGCGCCACCGTGTAGAGCCACGCCGCCGGGTCGTCGGGCGCGCCGCGGAACGGCCATGTCCGCAGCGCTTGCAGGAGCGCCTGCTGCGTGACGTCCTCCGCGACGTCGAGATGGCGGGGACCCAGGGCCCGGGCCAGCGTCGCGACGATGCGGGCGGATTCACGGCGGAACAGGCGGTCGACCAGCGCGCCGATGGCCTCCGGCGCCGGTCCCGCCACGCTCACATCTCCTGGATCTGCCGGACCTCGATCGTGCCCGTCGCGCCGGGCCGGATATGCGGGCACTCCCGCGCGATCTCGACCGCGGCGGCGTAGTCGGCGGCCTCGACGACGAAGTACCCGCCGATCAGCTCCTTGCTCTCGGCGTAGGGGCCGTCCTTGACCGCGACCCGCGTGCCGGCGTGGCGCAGCACCTTGCCGGGGTCGTCGCGCAGTTTGTCGCTACCGGCGAGCTGGCCGCGCTCGCGCAGCCCCTGCGCCCAGGCGCGGTATTTTCCGATGATCGCCTGCATCTCGGCCGGCGACAGCGCGGTGAAGGCCTTGGGATCGTCGCGCAGCAGCAGCATGAACTTCGCCATGTCCGGTCTCCCTCGGTGGTGGTCATCCTAGAGACGCGCGACGCCGGAGGGAATCGACAGCGGATCGAACCGACGGCTCAGCACATCGCCTGGCTGACCAGCGCGTAGCGGCGGGCCGGACCCGTCGGCGACGGCGCGTCGCCGCGCACCATGAACGGCGATTCGCCGCCGCGCGGGAATCCGAGTCCGACGAGCCATGCCGCCAGCGCGGGATGGTCGGCGGGCACGTCGATCCGCAGCGTCCGGCCGGCATGGCGCGCCAGAAACCACGCGATCAGAAGGCGCGCCTGGCCCTCGTCGCGGGCGATCACCGGGCCGACCTGGCGACCCTTGCCGAACAGGCGGCAGATCGCGAAGGCGATGGGGACGCCGTCCTCGCGCACCACCGCGATCTCGCCGTCCCGCGCCAGCGCCGACACCAGCGCCTCGCGCGGATAGCCCTGCGCGGCGGCGTCGAGGGCGACCAACGCGGGAGTGTCGTGGGCGCCGCCGGCCTCGACGCCATCGGCCGGCGCGGTCGCCGCGGCGACGCCGACATGCGCGGCGTTGGCGCCGATGACGCGGAAACCCAGCGACTCGTAGAGCCGGCGGCCGGCGGCGGTCGACACCAGGATCAGCGACCGGCCGCCGGCGTCGGCGACCGCCCGGTCCATCAGCGCGCGGCCGACGCCGCCGCGATGGACCGCGGGATCGACCGCCACCATGCCGATCGTCGCGAAGGCGGAGCCGTACGGGAACCACATCAGCGCGCCCCGGGGCGTACCGTCGTCGTCGAACGCGCCCAGCCCACGGCCGACCGCGAGCGCGGACACCCAGTCCTCGAGCCGGTGCGTCCAGCCGACCGCCGTCGTCAACGCGTGCGCGGCGCCGGCGTGGGTCGGATCGAGGTCGCCGATGCGGAGGGCCATGGACGCCGCCCGGTCGTCACGCGCGCTTGCGGGCCGGCGTCGACGCGGGCGGCGCGGTCCGGCGCAGATGCGGCGCAAGGTACTGGCCGGTGAAACTCTCGGCGACCCCGGCGACGTCCTCCGGCGTGCCCTCGGCCACGACACGACCGCCGCCGGCGCCGCCGTCGGGGCCGAGGTCGACGATCCAGTCGGCGGTCTTGATGACCTCGAGGTTGTGCTCGATCACCAGCACGGTGTTGCCGGTCTCGACCAGACGGTGCAGCACCTCCAGCAGCTTGCGCACGTCGTCGAAATGCAGGCCGGTGGTCGGCTCGTCGAGGATGTAGAGGGTGCGGCCGGTGGCGCGGCGCGACAGCTCCTTCGACAGCTTCACGCGCTGCGCCTCGCCGCCCGACAGCGTCGTCGCCTGCTGGCCGATATGGATGTAGCCGAGGCCGACCTGCTGCAGCGTCAGCAGCTTGTCGCGGATCACCGGAACGGCCTTGAAGAACTCGCAGCCCTCGTCGACCGTCATCTCGAGGACCTCGGCGACCGACTTGCCCTTGAACAGCACCTCGAGCGTCTCGCGGTTGTAGCGGCGGCCCTTGCAGACGTCGCACTGGACGTAGACGTCGGGCAGGAAGTGCATCTCGATCTTGATGATGCCGTCGCCCTGGCACGCCTCGCAGCGGCCGCCCTTGACGTTGAACGAGAAGCGCCCCGGCTTGTAGCCGCGCGCCGTCGACTCCGGCAGCTGCGCGAACCAGTCGCGGATCGGCCCGAAGGCGCCGGTGTAGGTCGCGGGGTTGCTGCGCGGCGTCCGTCCGATCGGCGACTGGTCGATGTCGATCACCTTGTCGAGGTGCTCGACGCCGTCGAGGCGCTCGTGCGCCGCCGCCGTCTCGCGCGCGCCGTTCAGCCGCTTGGCCAGCGCCTTGTACAGCGTCTCGACGATCAGGGTGGACTTGCCGCTGCCCGACACGCCGGTGACGCAGATGAAGGTACCCAGCGGGAAACGCGCCGTGACGCCCTGGAGGTTGTTGGCGGACGCGCCCCGGATCGTCAGCGTGCGCTTGGGATCGCCCCGGCGGCGCTGGCGCGGCACCTCGATCTGGCGGAACCCCGACAGGTACTGGCCGGTCAGGCTCTCGGGGTTGCGCATGACCTCGGCGGGCGTGCCCTCGGCGACGATGCGGCCGCCATGGGCGCCGGCGGCCGGTCCCATATCGACGAGATGGTCGGCGGCGCGGATCGCGTCCTCGTCGTGCTCGACCACGATCACCGTGTTGCCGAGATCGCGCAGCCGCGTCAGCGTCTTCAGCAGCCGGTCGTTGTCGCGCTGGTGCAGGCCGATGGACGGCTCGTCCAGCACGTAGAGCACGCCGGTCAGGCCGGAGCCGATCTGCGACGCCAGCCGGATGCGCTGGCTCTCGCCGCCCGACAGCGTGCCGGAGGCGCGGTTGAGGTTGAGATAGGACAGGCCGACGTTGTTGAGGAAGCCGAGCCGCTCGTTGATCTCCTTGAGGATGCGGGCGGCGATCTCGCGCTGCTTCGAGGTCAGCTTCTCCGGCAGGCCGGCGAACCATTCGACCGCGTCGCCGATGCCGAAGCGGGTCACCTGGCTGACGTTGAGGCCGCCGATCTTGACCGCCAGCGCCTCCGGTCGCAGACGGTCGCCGCCGCAGGTCTCGCAGGGCTGCTCGTTCTGGAAGCGCTGCAGCTCCTCGCGCACCCACGACGAGTCGGTCTCCTTCCAGCGGCGGCTCATGTTCGGGATCACGCCCTCGAACGGCTTGGTCGTCTGGTACTGGCGGATGCCGTCGTCGTAGCGCATGACCACGGCCTCGGCGCCGCTGCCGTGCAGGATCGCCTGCCGCGCCTTGGCCGGCAGCTCGCGCCACGCCGTCGTCATCTTGAACTTGTAGTGCTTGGCGAGGCTCTCCAGCGTCTGCGCGTAGTACTGCGACGACGAATCCGCCCATGGCGCGACCGCGCCCTCCGACAGCGACAGCCGGTCGTCCGGCACGACGAGGTCGGGATCGAAGAACATCTTCACGCCCAGTCCGTCGCAGGCCGGGCAGGCGCCCTGCGGCGCGTTGAACGAGAACAGCCGCGGCTCGATCTCCTCGATCGTGAAGCCGGAGACCGGGCAGGCGAATTTTGCGGAGAACACCGTGCGCTCGCCCGTGTCGGCGTTCTCGGCGACGGCGAGGCCCTCGGCCAGCTCCAGCGCGGTCTCCAGCGAATCGGCGATGCGGTTGCCGAGGTCGGGCTTCACGACGATGCGGTCGACCACGACGTCGACGTCGTGCTTGAGCTTCTTGTCGAGCGCCGGCGCGGCGTCGATCTCGTGGAACCTGCCGTCGATCTTGACGCGCTGGAAGCCGCGCTTGCGCCACTCCAGGAGCTCCTTGCGGTACTCCCCCTTGCGGCCGCGCACGACCGGCGCCGTCAGGTAGAGCCGCGTGCCCTCGGGCAGAGTCTTGATGCGGTCGACCATCTGCGAGACGGTCTGGCTCTCGATCGGCAGGCCGGTGGCCGGCGAGTAGGGCACGCCGACCCGGGCGTAGAGCAGGCGCAGGTAGTCGTAGATCTCGGTGACGGTGCCGACGGTCGAGCGCGGGTTGCGCGACGTCGTCTTCTGCTCGATCGAGATCGCCGGCGACAGGCCCTCGATCGAGTCGACGTCGGGCTTCTGCATCAGCTCGAGGAACTGCCGCGCGTAGGCCGACAGGCTCTCGACGTAGCGCCGCTGGCCCTCGGCGTAGATCGTGTCGAAGGCCAGCGACGACTTGCCGGATCCCGACAGGCCGGTGATCACGATCAGCTTGTCGCGCGGCAGGTCGACATCGACGCCCTTGAGGTTGTGCTCCCGCGCGCCACGCACGGAGATGAAGCGGTGCGGCTCGGCGGCGCTGCGGAAAGCCGGCGGTTGTTTGCTCATCGGGACGCGGGCGGCCTGGGGCGGAGGACGGGGACGCGCATTATCCGCGCGCCGGCCGTTCGCGCCATGTTCTTGTCGCGGAAGCTATCCACAGACGGTTACGTCGCGGGTCGGATGTGCTTGCGGTACCAGGCGCCGAGCGTTTCCTCGTCGATCCGGCCGGCCGCCAGTTCCGTGAACGCGAGCACGGCGTCGACCTCGGTCGCGTCGAGATCGTGGGCATTGTGGGCTAGGAACGCGTACGCCGCGACGAACGCCGTGCGCTTGTTGCCATCCACGAAGGGGTGGTTGCGCGTGACGCCGAACGCGTAGGCGGCGGCCAGCGCCGCCGCGTCCGGATCGCCGTACGTGGCGAGAGGCATCGGCTTGGCGAGGGCGGATTCGAGCAGGCCCGCGTCGCGCAGGCCGGTCCCGCCACCGTGATCGGCGATCTGTTCATCGTGCATCGCGAGGACGCTCTCGAGCGTGAGCCAACGCCAGATCCGGACGATTCCGGTCATTTCGCCAGTTCGCGCAGGGCGTTGCGGTACTTGCGCATGCCCTTCCGCGCGGATTCCATGATCGCCTCGAATTCGGGATCGTAGGCGCTGAGTTCTACGCCCTTCGAGGTCTCCACCACGCTCAGCGTGTCCCCCTTGCCGACCTTCAGGTGGTTCAAAACCTCACGCGGCAGCACGATTCCGATCGAGCTGCCGACTGTCGTGACCTTGACCTTGAGCATGGCGACACTCCTCACATTATAATGTCGATTATAATGCAGGATCGTCCACTTTGGAAGTTGGTGAAACAGGCCTGTCCTGCCGCTCTTGGACGCGGAAGGTCACTCCGCCGGCTGGGCCGCCATGCGCGGGGTCGGTTTGTCGTTCATCAGCAGCTGCATGGTGCCGGCGAGCAGGCCGATCAGGACGCCGATTTTCCACGCCATGTCGTAGGAGCCCAGCGCGGTGAAGATGTAGCCGCCGCCCCAGGCGCCGAGGAACGAGCCGGTCTGGTGGCTGAGGAAGGCGATGCCCGTCAGCGTCGACAGATACCGCAGGCCGAAGATGTCGACGACCAGGCCGTTCACCAGCGGGATGACGCCCAGCCACAGCACGCCCATGGTGATCGCGAAGATCACGACGGTGACCGGCGTCGGCGGGAACAGGAAGAACGCGCCCAGGGTCAGCGAGCGCAGGATGTAGAGCGTGCCCAGCAGGTAGCGCTTGGGAAGGCGGTCGCCGAGGTAGCCGCAGCCCCACGAACTGACGATGTTGAAGCCGCCGATCAGCATCAGCGCCGTGGCGCCGTAGGACCGGTCCATGCCGCAGGCCTCGAGGTAGGTCGGCAGATGCGTGGTCAGGAACACGAGCTGCAGGCCGCAGACGAAATAGGCCGCGGCCATCACCACGTAGCCGGAGTGCCGGCGGGCCTCGTTCAAGGCGCCACCGAGCGTCAGCGCCTTGTCCTGCGGCAAGCCGGTCGGCAGGCGGTCGGCGCGGCCGCCCATCCACGCCGCCGGCAGCATCGCCAGCGCCAGAATCGCGAACGCCCACAGTCCTGCGCGCCAGCCGTCGACATCGATGATGTAGGCCGCCAGCGGCGCGGTGACGAGGCTGCCCACCGAGCCGGCGGCCGAGACGATGCCGAACGCCAAGGTGCGGCGGCCCGGCGCCACGACCCGGGCGGCGATGTTGGCGGTCACGCCGGAGGAGGTGCAAGACAGCGCCGCGCCGATCAGCACGCCGGACCCGACCACGATCATGCCGGAACCCTGCGCCATCGCCGTCAGCGCCAGGCCGGCGATGAACATCAGGCAGCCCGTCAACGCCACCCAGCGCGTGCCGTACTTGTCGGTCAGCACGCCGGCGATCGGCTGGGTCAGGCCCCACGCCACCTGCTGGACGGATATCGCCAGCGCGAAATCGGCGATGGCGATGCCGAGGTCCTTCGAGGCCGGCGTCTGGAACAGGCCCAGATTCTGACGCATGCCCATGGCCAGCGTCATCATCAGCGCGGCGCCGCCAAGCATGACGTAGGCCTCGGCGCGGGTCGCCAGCGGCGAGTGGAACGGTGCGCGGTCGGAAGCGGCCATCGGATCCTGCGAATGAGAGCGGGTCGCGTCGATCGGAGATTAAGGGCCGCCGTCGGGCCGCGTCACCCCGTCCGATCGCGCGGCAGCCGTGCGCATTTTGTGTGCGATGTCGCCGTCGCGGAAGTCTGCCGGCGCCACCCGTTCCGCGGCGCGCCCGGATCGCGGACGACGGAAATCGTGCCGGTCCAGGGGCTTGGCCGGCTCCGCGCCGCACCGGCGGCCGCAACCGGAAATCGGTGGTTGCCCACAGGGCGTCCGGCGTAGGGTGCGCGCCGTGCGGTAGGAGCGGCGCGGCGTCGCTCCGGGAATGCGGAGGCGGTGATGGCCGGCAGCGTCAACAAGGTGATTCTCATCGGCAATCTCGGGCGCGACCCCGAGATCAAGACGATGCAGAGCGGCGGCATGATCGTGAACATGTCGGTGGCCACGTCGGAGAACTGGCGCGACAAGGCGAGCGGCGAGCGCAAGGAGCGCACGGAGTGGCACCGCGTCGTGATCTTCAACGACAAGATCGGCGAGGTCGCTCAGAAATTCCTGCGCAAGGGCTCGAAGGTCTACCTCGAGGGCCAGCTCGCGACCCGCAAATGGACCGACAAGGAAGGCCAGGAGCGCTACACGACCGAGGTCGTCATTCCGCGCTTCGGCGGCCAGCTCACCATGCTCGACGGCCGCGCCGAGGGCGCTGGCGCGGGTGGCGGCGGCGACGAGTACGGTGGCGCGTCCGGCGGCGGCGGATCGTCGTCGGGCGGCGGGCGCCCCGCGCCGGCGCGGGGCGGCGGCAAGGGCGGCGACCTCGACGACGATATCCCGTTCTAGGACGCCTTCGCGGCGCCGGCGGACGCACCCGCGAACACCATCAGCGCGGCGGCCACGGCGAGGCCGGCGAGCGCTGCCGCGTCGGCGACGGCGATCTTGCGCAACGCCGGCGCCGCCGCGCCGGCGTAGAGGCCGAGAAACACGAGCTTGCTGGCCACGGCGGCGACCATCGCCGGCCACCGCGCCGACGGCTCGGCGGCGGCGTAGAGCAACGCCAGTCCGACCAGCGCCAGCAGCGCGGCGCGATGGCGCATGACGACCGACAGCGCGTCGTCGGCGAGGTCGATGCCGTAGAGGTCGGCGGCGCGCCCCGGCGCGAAAAGCACCACGCCCGGCAGCACGTTCAGCCCGCCGATCGCGATGAGCAGCGCGACGACGACGATGTTGGCGGTTCCCGACATGCGCGATCTCCTGCATGGACGCGGCGATCGTGTCGTGGACGGCGGATGCAGGCAATTACGCGGGACGTAATCGCCTTGCCCGTCGGCGCGGCGCCGACGCCTACGCCGGCAGTCCTAACGCGCGCAGCGCCGCGATCGTGGCGTCCGGCGCGCGGTGGTGCACGCCGCGCATCCCGAACGCGCTGGCGGCCTCGGCGTTGACCCGGTTGTCGTCGATGAAGACGGCGTCGGCGGCCGCGAAGCCGCCGCGCGCGCAGCTCAGCCGGAAGATCGCGGGATCGGGCTTGGCGATCCCCTCGTGGCCCGACACGACGATGTCGCGCATCGCGTCGAGCGTCGGCAGGTGCGGCCGGCAGCGGTCGTAGGTGTCGCCGGCCCAGTTCGTCAGCCCGTAGATCGGCACGCCGGCGTCGCGCAGCCGCAACGCCAACGCCGCCATCGGCGCGATCTCGCCGAGGATCGTCTCGGGGAAGCGGTCGACATAGGCCGCGATCTCGGCCGCGAACTCGGGGAAGGCGGCGATCGCCGGCGCCACGGCGGCGCGCGAGTCGCGCGCCTTGTCGAGGACATGGAAGAACGGCGTCGACAGCACGTCGCGCAGGAAGCGGTCCAGCCGGACCGGCTCGGGGATGACTTTCTCCAGCAGGTAGCGCGGGTTCCAGTCGACGATGACGCCGCCGAGATCGAACACGACGATGGTGGGGGGCTGCGAGGGCATTCTGGCTCCATGGATCCCGGGTGCGGAGGCTACACGGAACGACCCGTGACGTAAGGCGGATTCACGACTTGGCGACGCGCGCCGGGGGGTCACCAAACGGCGGTTTTGACCGGCTGTTCCGGGCTGGTGGAAAGGCCGCGAAAAGAGGCCGAATTTATCAGTGAAAACAAAGTCTTATATTCCAACTTCGAGCGCCGAATTCGATTGCTTGGATAGGGGGATTTGCTAGGTTGCCGGCGTTCGTCGTGAACGGCATCCGCCGACCGCGCCGCGACCCCCGGAACGCCGCGCCGACGGCCCGAGAATCAGCCGAGTTGCCCGCCTCGTGACAGACGCCACAGATACGAAAGATCCGCCGCCCTCACCGCCGCCGGGTGGCGATATCGCGCCGATCACGATCGAAGAGGAGATGCGGCGCAGCTACCTCGACTACGCGATGAGCGTGATCGTGGCGCGCGCCCTGCCGGACGCCCGCGACGGTCTCAAGCCGGTGCACCGCCGCATCCTGTTCGCGATGCGCGAGGGCGGCTACGACTCGACCAAACCGTTCCGCAAATCGGCCCGCATCGTCGGCGACGTGATGGGCAAATACCATCCGCACGGCGACAGCGCGATCTACGACGCCATGGTCCGCATGGCGCAGGATTTCTCGATGCGCCTGCCGTTGATCGACGGGCAGGGCAATTTCGGCTCGATGGACGCCGATCCGCCGGCGGCGATGCGCTACACCGAGGCGCGCCTCGCCAAGACCGCCGAGGCGCTGCTCGAGGACATCGACAAGGACACCGTCGACTTCCAGGCGAACTACGACGACCAGGGCCGCGAGCCGACGGTGCTGCCGGCGCGGTTCCCGAACCTGCTGGCGAACGGCGTCGGCGGCATCGCCGTGGGCATGGCGACCAACATCCCGCCGCACAATCTCGGCGAGCTGATCGACGCCTGCTGCGCGCTGATCGACGACCCCACGACCCCGGTGTCGCGCCTGATCGAGATCGTGCCCGGCCCCGATTTCCCGACCGGCGCGCTGATCGTCGGCCGCAACGGCATCCGCGCCGCCTACGAGCTGGGCCGCGGCTCGATCGTCGTGCAGGCGCGCACGCGGATCGAGGAGATGCGCGGCGGCCGCGAGGCGATCATCGTCGACGAGGTGCCGTTCCAGGAGAACAAGGCGCGCCTGATGGAGCGCATCGCGGAGGTGGTGCGCGAGAAGAAGGTCGAGGGCGTCTCCGAGGTGCGCGACGAGAGCGACCGCGACGGCGTCCGCGTCGTCATCGAGCTGAAGCGCGACGCGATGGCCGACGTCGTGCTGAAGCAGCTGTTCCGCCACACCTCGTTGCGCACGACGTTCGGCGTCAACGCGCTGGCGCTGGACGGCGGCCGTCCGCGTCTGATGACGCTGAAGGAGCTGCTGGAGGCGTTCATCCGCTTCCGCGAGGACGTCATCACGCGGCGCGCCAAGCACGATCTCGCCGCCGCGCGCGACCGCGCCCACGTGCTGGTCGGTCTGGCGATCGCCGTCGCCAACATCGACGAGGTGATCGACACCATCCGCCGCGCCCCCGACCCGCAGACCGCGCGCGAACGGCTGATGGCGCGCGACTGGCCGGCGCGCGACGTCGGGCCGCTGATCGCGCTGATCGACGAGCCCGGCCGCGTCGTGTCCGACGCGGGCACCTACCGCCTGTCGGAGGCGCAGGCCCGCGCCATCCTCGAGCTCCGCCTGCAGCGCCTCACCGGACTGGAGCGCGACAAGATCGCGGCCGAGCTGGAGGAGGTCGCGGGCCACATCCGCGAGTACCTCGAGCTGCTGGCGTCGCGCGAGAAGCTCTACGCGCTGATGCGCTCGGAGCTGGTCGAGATCCGCGAGCGCTTCGCCACGCCCCGTCGCACCGAGATCGTCGACGACGAGCTCGAGACCGATATCGAGGAGCTGATCCAGCGCGAGGACATGGTCGTCACGGTCACCCACGGCGGCTACGTCAAGCGCGTGCCGGTGGCGGCGTACCGGGCGCAGCGCCGCGGCGGCAAGGGCCGCTCCGGCATGGCGACGCGGGACGACGATTTCGTGTCGACGGTGTTCGTCGCCAACACCCACGTGCCGGTGCTGTTCTTCACCAGCCGCGGCATCGTGCACAAGCTCAAGGTGTGGCGCCTGCCGCTGGGCGCGCCGCAGGCGCGCGGCAAGGCGTTCGTCAACCTGTTGCCGCTGCAGGACGGCGAGGCGATCTCGGCCGTCATGCCGATGCCGGAGGACGAGGCGAGCTGGGGCACGTCGCAGGTGATGTTCGCGACGGCGCGCGGCGGCATCCGGCGCAACGAGCTGTCGGACTTCACCAGCGTCAACCAGGGCGGCAAGATCGCCATGAAGTTCGAGGGCGAGGATGCCGGCGACCGCCTGATCGGCGTGCAGGTGTGCGGCGACGGGCACGACGTGCTGCTTGCGACGCGGCTGGGCAAGGCGATGCGCTTTCCCGTCTCGGCCGTGCGCGTGTTCGCCAGCCGCGCCTCGACCGGCGTGCGCGGCATCGCCCTGGCAGACGGCGACGAGGTCATCTCGATGACGCTGCTCGACAGCGGCCGGGCGACGACGGAGGAACGCGACGCCTATCTGCGCCAGTCCCGCCTGTCGCGGCAGCAGGAGAACGGCGACGAGGCGGCCGTCGAGGAGCCCGTGAACGGCGCCGGCGAGGAGGGCGCGGAGGAGGCCGCCGCCGCCGAGGTCACGCTGACGCCGGAACGCTACGCCGAGCTGGCGGCGCGCGAGGACTTCGTGCTGACGGTCGCCGCCAACGGCTTCGGCAAACGCACCTCGGCCTACGAGTACCGGGTCACCGGACGCGGCGGAAAGGGCGTCGATCTCATGAACCTGCCGAGGGGCGCCACGGTCGCCGCGGCCTTCCCGGTCGACGCGCGCGACCAGATCATGGTGATGACCGACGGCGGCACGCTGATCCGCTGCCCCGTCGACGGCATCCGCATCGCCGGCCGCAACACCCGTGGCGTGCGCATCGTCAACGTCGCCGACGACGAGAAGGTGGTGTCGGTGGCGCGCATCGTCGACGACGGCGAGGCGGCGGCTCCCGCCGAGGACGCCCCCGAGGCCTGATTCCGGCGGCCATCGGCGCGTCCGGCCCTGCGTTCCCCGCATGCTGCGTCGCCGCAAACGGGTTGGTGGAAGCCCGCGATTGCGGCTAACGTCCCGTCCCGCAGCGCATCATAAATCGCCGGAACACGGCGGGGGGAAACATGGCGGGCGACCGTATCGGCATCTATCCGGGGACCTTCGATCCGATCACCAGCGGCCACGCCGAGATCGTGCGCCGCGCCATGAGGGTGGTCGACCGGCTGGTTCTGGCGCCGGCCATGAACATCGGCAAGGGTCCGCTGTTCAGCCTCGAGGAGCGGGTAGAGATGCTGCGCGAGGTCATCGCCGACCAGCCGGCCGAGATCGGCGCGCGCATCTCGATCGTGCCGTTCACCGGGCTGCTGGTGCATTTCGCGAAGGCCCAGAGCGCCACCGTGATCGTGCGCGGTCTGCGCGCGGTGTCCGATTTCGAGTACGAGATCCAGATGGCGAACATGAACGCCCGCATGGAGCCCGGCGTCGAGACCGTGTTCCTGATGGCGTCGGACCGCCACCAGTTCATCTCCTCCAGCCTGGTCAAGGACATCGCGCGGCTCGGCGGCGACACGTCGAGCTTCGTCTCGCCCAAGGTGTTCGCGCGGCTGAAGGCCAAATTCGCCGGCGGCACCGGCGTCAACTGACGCCCGCCGGCGCCTCGGGCCGGCGCATTGACCAATCGGCGCCGGGACCCTATACGGCAGCGCCCGACGCGCGGCGTGCCGCCCGCGCCGGTCCGGACGAGCGCGTAGCTCAGCGGCAGAGCATCTGACTTTTAATCAGAGGGTCGAGGGTTCGATCCCCTCCGCGCTCACCAACCCCGGTCAGCCCAGACCCCCGACGCCCATCGCCGCGCCGAAACGCCGGGCGCAGTCCAGCGGATCGCCGTATTTGCGGTGCCGCGCGGTGTGCTTCGCCGCGGCCAGCGCGAGGCGGCGCTTGTCGGGCGCGCGGCTCCTGCCGAAATCCTCCAGCATGCAGAGCGCGATCTCCTGATTGTGGGGGTCGTTGCCCAACCGCGACGCCGCCGACGCCAGCGCGCACCAGCGCGTCGGGCCGGTGGCCGGCGTCGAGATAGGCCGACGTCCAGGCCAGCGCCTGCTCGCTGTCGAGCGTCACGGTCGCGGCCTCGACGCGCGAGCCCAACCATCCGAAGACCCATGTTGCGGCGCTTCCGGCATGGTTGCCGCGACCCGCTCAGGGAGCCGAAAGCGTCAACGGCCGCGCGCGGCGTCCGGCCGATGCCGTGCGTCCGGCGCAGGCTGGGTCGGCGTTCGTGGCGTTTGCCGCCGTCGTCGCCGACCCGTAGCGTGCCGCAGCCGTCGGCCTCCCGCCGGCGCGCGCGACCGAGGTGGCGGTGCCCGTCTACGCTTCGACCATGCCCGTGATGGACCGGCACCGCTTCGACGCGGCGGCGCTGGACGCGTATCTCCGCCGCCGCATCGACGGCTACCGCGGCGGCTTGGAGGTCCGGCAGTTCGACAGCGGCCACTCCAATCCGACGTTCTTCCTCGCCGCCGACATCGGCGGCCGCCGGCACGATCTGGTGCTGCGCAAGAAGCCGCCGGGGGCGCTGGTCGCCTCCGCGCACCAGGTCGACCGCGAGTTCCGCGTCATCAGCGCGCTGGCGGCGACCGACGTGCCGGTCGCGCCGGCGCGGCTGCTGTGCGAGGACGAGTCGGTCATCGGCCAGATGTTCTACGTCATGGACGCGGTCGAAGGCCGCATCTTCGGCGATCCGGCGATGGCGGCGCAGAGCCCGGCGGAGCGGGGCGCGATCTTCGACTCGATGAACGACGTGCTGGCGCGGCTGCACAAGGTCGATCCCGCCGCGGTCGGACTCGGCGACTACGGCCGCGCCGGCCGCTACGTCGAGCGCCAGGTGGCGCGGTGGAGCAAGCAGTACGAGCAGCTCAAGACCGAGCACATCCCGGCGATGGAGAGGCTCTCGGCGTGGCTGCCGGAGAACATCCCGGCCGAGGACCCGACGACGATCGTGCACGGCGACTACCGGCTCGGAAACATCGTGGTCCACCCCGAGGAGCCGCGCGTCGTGGCGGTGCTGGACTGGGAGTTGTCGACGCTCGGCCATCCGCTGTGCGACCTCGCCTA
Organism: Rhodospirillales bacterium; assembly: GCA_016699855.1. Classification (NCBI taxonomy): domain Bacteria; kingdom Pseudomonadati; phylum Pseudomonadota; class Alphaproteobacteria; order Rhodospirillales; species Rhodospirillales bacterium. Next base: position 1,026,342 of record CP064988.1, on the reverse strand, counting down.
CAACTGCCTCGGCTATCATCTGGCCGATCCGCCGCACGGCTACGCGCGGGTCGATTTCGCGGCCAGCGGCCATCCGACCGAGGCCGAGTACGTCGCCGCCTACTGCCGGCGCACCGGGCGGGCGCGGATCGACCATTGGAACTTCTATCTCGCCTTCTCGCTGTACCGCCTCGCGGCGATCGCGCAGGGCGTCTACCGGCGCGGACTCGACGGCAACGCCTCGTCGCCGGAGTCGATCAAGATGGGCGGCGCCGCGCGCGAGCGGGCGGAGCTGGCCTGGAGCCTCGTCGGCTGAGCCGCCGACGTCGGACGACGGGAAGAACGACTGGAGGGGAAACGGACGATGGCGAACAGAATCACCCGGCGCCGCGCGCTGCCGATCGTCGGCGGCGCGCTGGCCGCGCCGCTGCTGCCGAGCGTCTCGGCGGCGCAGACCGGTCTGCCGGAAGGCACGCTGAAAATCCTCGTCGGCTTCCCTGCCGGCGGCGGCACCGACGTGATGGCGCGCCTGCTGGCCGAGCCGCTGAAGCAGCGGACCGGCCGCAACGTGCTGATCGAGAACAAGGCGGGCGCCAGCGGCACGATCGCGGCGGAGGCGGTCAAGAACTCGCCGCCCGACGGCGCGACGATCATCTACATCCCCAGCGCCACGATCGTGCAGAAGCTGACGATGGCGTCGGTGCCGTTCGATCCGCTGACGGATTTCGCGCCGCTGACGCTCGCGGGCACGGTGCAGACCGCGTTCTGCGTGTCGCCGACGCTGGGCGTCAACACCTTCGCCGAGTACATCGAGTGGCTCAAGAAGAACCCGACGCGCCAGAGTTTCGGCACGACGGCGTTGGGCTCGTTCACGCATTTCTTCGGCGTCATGGTCGGCCGCGAGATCGGCGTTCCGCTGGAGCCGGTTCCCTACCGCGGCGCGGCGCCGCTGATCGCCGATCTGCAGGGCGGCCACATCGCCGCCGGCTGCGGCGGCATCACCGACTTCCTGGAGCACCACCGCGCCGGCAAGGTGAAGGTGCTGATGACGTCCGGCCTCAAGCCGACGCAGGCGGCGCCGGAGATTCCGACCGGCACGGCGCTGGGCTACCCGAAGCTCAACATCCTCGGCTGGTACGTCTTCCTCGCCGCCGCCAAGACGCCGCCGGCGATCGTGCAGGCCTGGAACAAGGAGCTGGGCGCCGTGCTCGCCCTGCCGGAGATCGTCAAGCGGCTGGTCGGGCTCGGCCTCGACGTCGAGACGTCGACGCCCGAGCAGGTGCGCGAGCGCATGTCCACGGACCTCGCCCGATGGAAGGGCATCATCGACGGCATCGGCTACAAGCCGCAGTGACGGCGGGTTCGCGGCGCGGGCCCGGGTCGGACCGTCCCGGGCGCCGCCGCGCCGCCCCGGGGCGGCGCCGACGTCAGCGCTTCAGGACCTCCTTGTTCACGACGTTGTCCGGGTTCGGCTTGCCGTCGAACACGTCGAGCACGTTCTGCACCGTGGCCTGCGCCATGCGCGCCGACGCCTCCGCCGTGACCCCCGCCATGTGCGGCGCCATCACGATGTTGGACAGCGAGCACAGCTTGTGGACCTCCGTCGGCGGCTCCTTGTCGAGCACGTCGAGGCCGGCGGCCTTGATGACGCCGCCCTTGAGCGCGTCGTAGAGGGCGTCCTCGTTGATGATGCCGCCGCGCGCGGTGTTGACGATGTAGGCCGTCCTCTTCATCGCCGCCAGCTCGTCGCGGCCGATCAGGTCGATCGTCTCCTTGTTCTTCGGGCAGTGCACGGTGACGAAGTCGGCGCGCGCCAGGCCGGCCTTGAGATCGGCGACCGGCTCGTGGCCGGCGGCGCGGATCGTCTCGGCCGGGACGTAGGGGTCGAACACCAGGACGTTCATCTCCATGGCCGCGCAGCGGCGGGCGATGCGCGTTCCGATGCGGCCGAAGCCGATGACGAGCAACGTTTTCAGGTAGAGGTCGACCGGCAGCTCCTTGCGCCGGTCGTCCCAGCGGTGCTCGCGCACCATCCTGTCGTAGTCGAAGCCGCGCTTGGCGAGCGTGAGCATCAGGAACATCGCGTGTTCGGCGACCGACACCGAGTTCGCGACTCCGGCGATCATCAGCGGCAGTCCACGCCGCGTCAGCGCCGGCACGTCCACGGTGTCGTAGCCGACGCCGATTCGGGCGGCGACCACGAGGTTCGGCGCCGCGTCGAGCTCGGGATCGCCCAGGGGCGTCAGGCCCAGCGTGACGCCGTGGGCGTCCTTGAGCGCGGCGTGGAACTCGGCGGTCGTGAAGTTGTGCATCGGCACCGCCTCGACGTCGTCGCGCGCGTCGACGAGCGCCATACCGGCGGGATGCATGCCCATCGGCATCAGGATGCGTTTGGTGTTCTTGGCCATCTCGGTTCCTCTCCTGGGGATGATGGGCGGCCGACCGGGTCAGTCCGCGAAGAATTCGAGCAGGATACGCTGGTACGTCTCCGGCACAACGTTGGGGAACAGGTGTCCGCCATACGGCAGGACCACCGTGCGGCAGTCCGGCACCAGACGGCCGAGCTCCTCGGTGAAATAGGCCGGCGTGACCTGGTCGTCGCGGGCGCCGATCGCCAGCGTCGGGCAACGGATGCCGCGCAGCGCCTCGCGACGGTCGTGCGCCACGATAGCGGCGATGCGCGACAGCACGATCTCCGGCACCGGGATCGTCTCGGCCGCCAGCGCCTCGTTGGCGGCGAGCTCGGCGTCGTGGTCGCGGATCCACGCGGCGGCGTTGAGCGCCAGGCCGCTGGCCTTGACGTAGGCCTCCGGCCCGAGATGCCGCAGGAGCAGCGAGCGCACCTCGAACAGGCGGCGGAAGAACGCGTCCGTCTTCGCCCAGGTCGCGCTCAGGACGAGCTTCGAGATCCGCGCCGGATGGTCGATGGCGATGACCTGCCCCATCGCCCCGCCGGTGGAATGGCCGACGTAGCGGGCCGTCTCGATCCCCAGCGCGTCCATGAGCTGGAGCGCGTCGTCGGCCATCTGGTCGACGGAATAGTCGATGCGCGACAACTCGCTGCGCCCGCAGCCGCGGTGGTCGTGGAGCACGACCGTGTACCGTTCCGCCAGCGCCGCCACATGCGGGGCCCAGAACGTCGCCACGCCGCCGAGGCCGGTGACCAGCATCAGCGGCGGTCCGGCGCCGTGCGTCTCGTAGTACAGACGCGCGCCGTCGCGCAGGGTGGTGTGCGGCATGCCGCCTCGCGTCCGCCGGACCCGCCGCGCCGCTACTCGGCCGCCACCTTCCGGGCCCGCGCCGTCTGGATCGCGCTCCAGATCGAGTGCGGCGTCGCGGGCATGTCGATATGCGCGATACCGGTCTCGGGACGCAGCGCGTCGACGATGGCGTTGATGACCGCGGGCGGCGCGCCGATGGCGCCGGCCTCGCCCGCGCCCTTGATGCCCAGGGGATTGGTGGTGCAGCGCACGTTGTTCATGTCGAAATGCACGTGCGGCACGTCGTCGGCGCGCGGCATGGCGTAGTCCATGTACGAGCCGCTCAGCAGCTGGCCGTTGTCGTTGTCGTACACCGTGCGCTCCGTCAACGCCTGGCCGAGGCCCTGGCCGATGCCGCCATGGACCTGCCCCTGCAGCAGCAGCGGGTTCACGGCGTCGCCGAAATCGTCGACCACGGTGTAGCGCAGGATCTCCAGCGTGCCGGTGTCGGGATCGACCTCGAGCTCGCAGATGTGGCAGCCGTTGGGGAAGGTGGCGGCGTCGGGCGTCCGGGTGAAGTCCGCGTCGAGGCCCGGCGTCTCGCCCGGCGGCACGTGCTTCGGGTCCCGCGCCGCGCGCGCCACCTCGAACAGGCTCATCCGGCGGTCGGTGCCGACGATGCGGAATGTGGCGTCGGCGTACTCGATGTCGCCCGCCGCCGCCTCCATCGCGCTCGCCGCGACGAGCTTGCCCTTGGCGATGATCTTGTCCGACACGCCGAGCACGGCCGCGCCGGCGACCGGAATCGAACGCGAGCCGCCGGTCATGCCCGGCGGCGTGACGTCGGAATCGCCCTGCACGATGCGGATGCGCTCCGCGTCGACGCCGAGCCGCGCCGACATGATCTGCGTGAACGCCGTCTCGTGGCCCTGGCCGTTGGTCTGCACGCCGACGTAGACGGTGACCATGTCGTCGCCCTCGAATTTCGCGATCGCGCTTTCCGGCGCGCCGCCCGAGCATTTCTCGACGTAGGTCGCCAGGCCGATGCCGCGCCATCTGCCGCGCGCCTTCGACTCGGCGCGCCGCGCGGCGAAGCCCGTCCAGTCGGCCTTGGCCATCGACTTGCGCATGGTCTCCGTGAACGCGCCGGAATCGTAGGTGTCGCCGAGCGCGGTGTTCCACGGCAGCTGGTCGGCGCGGATATGGTTGCGGGCGCGGATCTCGTCGGGGGTCAGCCCGGTCTCGCGCGCGATATGGTCGACGAAACGCTCCAGCAGGTAGGCGGCTTCGGGACGGCCGGCGCCGCGGTAGGCGTCGGTCGGCACGGTGTTCGTCATCACGCCTTTGACGTTCACGTAGATCGCCGGCGTCTGGTAGAGGCCCGCCAGCATGCCGGTGCCGGCCATGGTCGGGATGAAGGCGCCGTAGTGCGAGAGGTAGGCGCCCAGCGCGGCGTAGGTCGTGACCCGCAGGCCGAGGAATTTGCAGTCCGCGTCGAGCGCCATCTCGGCGAAGGAGACGTGGTCTCGGCCCTGGACGTCGGACTGGAAGGCCTCCTGCCGCTCGGGAATCCACTTCACCGTGCGCTTGAGCAGCCGCGACGCCCATACGACCATCGGGTACTCGGGGTGGACGAAGATCTTCATGCCGAAGCCGCCGCCGACGTCGCCGGTGCGCACCCGCAGCTTATCCTCGCCGATCTTCAGGATATCGTCGGCGACCACGGGGCGGATGACGCTGACGCCCTGCGACGACACCCACAGCGTCGAGCGATCGGTCGCCGAATCGTGCTCGCAGATCGCGCCGCGCGGCTCCATCGAGTTGACGACGACGCGGTTGTTGACGATGCGGAGCTTCACGACGCGCTTGGCCTTGGCGAAGGCCGCGTCGGTGGCCGCCGCGTTTCCCATCTCCCAGTCGAAGATCAGGTTCCCCGCGATATGGTCGTGCACCAGCGGCGCGCCCGGCTGGGCCGCGCCGTAGGTGTCGACGGCGCAGGGCAGGGGCTCGTAGTCGACCTCGATCAGTTCGGCGGCGTCCTTGGCCTGGTCGAGCGTGTCGGCCACCACCAAGGCCACCGGGTCGCCGACGTGCCGGACCCGGTCGAGCGCCAGCATCGGCCTCGGCGTGTCCGGCCGCATGGTACCGTCGCGGTTCTGGACGGGGATCAGGCAGGGCAGGTCGCCGAATCCGGCCGCCTTGACGTCGGCGCCGGTCAGGACCGTGAGCACGCCCGGCGCCGCCTTGGCGGCCGTGGTATCGACGCCGCGGATGCGGGCGTGGGCATGCGGGCTGCGCAGCACGTAGGCGCGCGCGGCGCCGGCGCCGGCTTTGGTGTCGTCGGTGTAGCGCCCGCCGCCCGTCAACAGACGCGGATCCTCGACCCTGCGGACCGATTGACCGATGCCGAACTTGGCCATGACGCTGTCTCCTAGGGTCTTCGCCGATGTCTTGGCGGGCAGACTAGAGGTCGACGACGCAGCTTGCAAAGCGCCCGACGAATGGCTGTCGCGCGCACGCATAGCTCGACGCTCCAGCCACGTTCGACGGGTGTGGCTGGATAAAGTTTAATGGTGTGCAGTGAGCGCTCGCCACTTATCGTCCGCCGCCTTCAGGTCAACGGATCGGGGACCTATGACGTCGTCGAGCGTTTCCGGCGCCATGTTCGCCAGGCGCCGCACCATGGTCGCGTTGATCACGCTCGCCGCGATTTCCGCGATCGCGCCGGTGCTGTTCATCGTCTGGTGGCTGCTGTTCGACGTCGAGGGCACGCCGCGCGGCTCGCTGATCTGGCGCTTCGCGTTGCCGAGCCACCTGAAGGCGCTGCCGGTCGCCGAATCGTGCGCCCCGCCGCTGTACTTCTACCGCGGCGCCTCGGGGCCGCGGCCGCAGACGGCGATCATGAGGTTCGGCACGCGCCTCGGTCCGGAGGCGCTACGCGCCGCGTACGCGTCGCTCACCGCCGGTTGCCGCGCCGACGAGGCGGCGGCCGGGTCGCCCGGCCGGGGTTGGCACTGCGTCGGCCGCCCTTACGCGGAGATCGAGATCCGTGTCGCCGGCGGCGAGACCTGCCGGCGGGCGGAGATACGCCTCGTCGGCCCCTGATCGCGTCGAGATTGCCGCCCGCCGTCGCGCGTGCGAGACCGGCGGCGGAGCGTGCCACCGGACATGACGACAGCCTATCTCGCCGCCGAAGGGCTCGAGGCGCAGCTCGCCGAGGAACTCCGGCGCGCCGGCATCCGCTTGGTCGCGCGGCACGAACGGCTGTTCGTGACCGACGCGCCGGCCACCCCGGCGGCGTGGGCCGCCAATGTCTGGCATGACGTGCGCGACGCCGGCATCGTATCGATCGCCGACGCGGCGGCGCGTCTGCGCGACACGCAGCGCAACTGGGCGATGTACGCCCCGCTGCACCACCGCCGCGCGGCGTTGATCGCGGCGCGCCTGCCGTATGTCTCGGCCAAGCCGATGGTGTTTCCGGCCGATCCGCCGGCCGCGCCGCTCGGTTCGTGGACCTTGCTGGCGCCGGACCGGATGCTCTACGCGGCGCACTGCGCGTCGCCGTGGCCGAACGGCGAGGTCGATTTCGTCGAGGACCGCCTGGGGCCGCCGAGCCGCGCCTACCTGAAGCTATGGGAGGCGCTGACCCGACTGGGCGCGCGTCCGCGGCCGGGCGAGCTGTGCGTCGACCTCGGCGCGACGCCCGGCGGCTGGACGTGGGTGCTGGCCGGGCTCGGCGCGCGCGTGATCGCGGTCGACAAGGCGCCCCTCGATCCCGGCGTGGCGGCGATGCCCGGCGTCGAATGGCGCGGCGAGAGCGCGTTCGGTCTCGATCCCGAGGCGTTCGAGCGCGTCGACTGGCTGTTCTCGGACATTATTTGCTATCCGGCGCGGCTGCTGCGGCTGGTCGAACGATGGCGCGCGTCGGGTCGCGTGCGCAACTTCGTCTGCACCGTGAAGTTCCAGGGCGGCACGGACCACGACGCCGCCGACGCCTTCGCGCGCATACCGGGTGCCCGGCTGCTCCATCTGCACCACAACAAGCACGAGCTGACCTGGGCGTCGCTGGCCTGAGCGCGGCCACGCGCCCGGCGTCAGATGTAGCTGCCGCCGCCGCCGTAACCGCCGCCCGGACCCGGCCGGATGCGCCGCCGGCGGATGTCGCGGAACAGATCGGCGTCGTCGAGAAGGTAGTCGACGCCGTCCCGCCGCTGCACGAACGCCCGCAGCGGCGCCAGCCGCCGGTACTGTTCGGAGCTCAACGACGTCGTGAGCTTGGTGGTCCCGTCCGGCGCGATCTCCAGCACCGATCCGGCGGGAACGGCCACCACCTGCCCGTTGCGCATCGTGAACACGATGGAGCCCTCCGTGCAGTACAAGGTGAGGGCGCCGTCGACGCCGACGAACAGCTCGAAGGTCGTGCCGCGCACGCCGATCGATCCCGCCGGCGTGCGGACCTGGTAGCTCTGGCTGGGCATGTTGCCGCTGACGAAGCGGAACACGCCGCGCGCGGCGTTCAAGGTCGAGGTGCTGGCGCCGCGGCCGGGGTCGTAGACGAAATTGTCGAGCGTGACGGACGAGCCGGGGCCGACCGTGAGGCTTGTCTCGTCGCGGAACACGAGCTGCGCCCTGGCGTCGGCGGCCGTGGCGATGACCTCGCGCTGGAAAACCCGGTCGCCGGCCTTCAGCGCGCGGTCGCGGCTGTCGACCGTGCCTTTGACCGCGTTGACCGCGGCGGCCGCCGCGCCGATATCGGACGGACCCTGGGCGCGGACCATCGCCGGGCACGCGAGCATCACGGCCATCGTCAGAGGAAACAACGGGCGAAGCGTCGGACGCATGGCGATCCGTGTCTATCGTCGCTCGAGGACGGCGTCTGGGGCGGGAAAGATTGTTGAAATCCTACGCCTGAGCGAGGTGAAAATCGAGCGATTCATCGATCTGGCCGCGGATGTGCGAGGATGCCGCGTGGACTGGGACGCGGCGGAGGCCGCCGGAAGGAGGTGCGTTTGCGTGATCGCGGGACTGGATTCGACGGACCGCGCGGGCTCGCGGCCGCGGCATGAACCGTCGCCGCGTCCTGTTCGGCAACGAGTTCGGCGGCGGGCTCGGGCACGCCCTGCGCATGTGCCGCGTCGCGGCGTCGCTGACGGCCGATGGGTTCGACTGCGTCATCTACGTCCGCCGGTTGGCGGAGAGCGGCGCCCACGTCGTCGGCCGCGGATTCGAGGCGCGCCAAGCGCCGACCATCGATCCGCCGGCCCGCGACATGTGGGCGACGCCGGCGCAACGACTTGCCGCCGCGGGCATGGACGATCCCGCGATCGCCGCCCGCGCGGGCGCCGCCTGGGACGCCGTGCTGGACGAGGTCGATCCGGCGTTCGTCGTGCTCGACAGCGCCATCCATCTCCAGCTCGCCGCGCTCGACCGCGTGCCTGCGATCCGGATCGGCAACGGCATGACGGTACCGGCGCCGACGCGCGCGCCGGCGGTCCTCGATCCGGACGAGATCGATCCGGCGCTAGACGCACGGATTCTGGAATCGCTGGCGGCGGCGCGGCGCCGGCGCGGGCTTCCGCCACTCGCGGCGCTGGACGATCTGGAGCGCGGGCTGGTGGCTGCGTTCGCGGCCTGCCTCGCGCCGTTCGACCCGTTCGCCCATGTGCGCGACCCGGCCGACCGCGTTCATTTCGCCACGCTGCCTGAACCGCGGCCACCGCCGGCGCGCCCCCTCGTCTATGCCTATCTGTCGGGCGAGGAGCCTGAAGCCGGCGCGTGTCTGGCGGGGTTGGCTGGAAGCGGCATCCCCGCCGCCGTCTATCTCAAGATGCCCGAGAAGCTCGCGACACGACCGGGCGGCCATGCGCTCACCTATCTCGAGCGGCTGCCGGAGATCGGGCGGATCGCGGAGGGCGTGTCGGCGATCGTGCACCATGGCAGCCTCGGCGTGTCGGAGGCGGCTTTGGCCGGGGGCGTGCCGCAGATCGTGCCGACCGAAGGCCACTTCGAATGGGCGTGGAACACGGCGGTGCTTGAGCGGCTGGGCGCCGGCCGTCGGACGCGCGGCGCCGTGGCGTTCGCCGAGGCGCTACGCGCCGCCGTGGACGACGATGGATGGGCTCGGGAATGCCGAGGCCTCGCCGAGGCGTTGGAACGGCCGTCCGTGTCCGAGAGCGAGTCGAAAGTCCGGACGGCGGCCGCCAGGGCCGCGGCCGGCGGCTAGGAGCGTCCGCGCAGGCGGCGGACGCTCAACGCCAGGGGACGGCGCGCGGGCGGTCGTCGTCCCGATCCCGATAGCGTGGCGGCGGGCGATCCGGGCGGCCATCGCCGTCGCGGTCGACGAATCGAGGCGGGGGACGGTCGGGGCGGCCGTCACCGTCGCGGTCGACGAAGCGCGGCGGCGGATGACGCGGTGGGACGGGGTGCGTGTGCGCCGGCGGCACGACGTAGACCGGCCGCGGCGTCACGTAGACCGGCGCCGGCGCGTAGCCGTATCCGGAGTAGCCGCCGTAGGGCGCCCCGTAGTACCCGCCGGTGTCGTACGGCGAGGGATTGGTGACGCAGCCTGCGAGCAGCATGATCGACGCGAACGCGAAGGGAGCGAGGCGGGCCATGATGTCCCCCGTAGGGGCCGGCGGTCCCGGAAGGGAGCGCTCTGACGGCGCGCGCACTCAATCCGGTCGCGGTGTCGGGATTCGGGACGAATTGCGGATTCTTCACGGCACGCCGTTTGCGTCGGCGGTTCCACGTCTCTAGTGTCCTGCGTCCCGGCGGGCGGGACGTTGGAGTGGTTCGAGCTTGGACAAGACGACGCGGCTTGCCGTCGATATCGGCGGCACCTTCACGGATGTGGTGCTCGAGGTCGGCGATCCCGCCGGCGGCGGCCGGCGGCTTACGCGCAAGGTGCTGACGACGCCGCGGGCGCCCGAGGCGGCCGTCATGGACGGCACCCGCGCGATCCTCGCCGACGCGGGGCTGGCGCTGGCCGACATCGCGGTGTTCGTGCACGGCACGACGCTGGCGACCAACGCCATCATCGAGCGGAAGGGCGCGGCCACGGCGCTGATCGCCACCGACGGTTTCCGCGACACGCTCGAGATCGCCTACGAGAGCCGCTACGACCAGTACGACGTGTTCATCGAGAAGCCGCGGCAGCTCGTGGCGCGCTCCCGGCGCTTCACCGTGCCGGAGCGCATGGACGTGCACGGCGCCGTCCGGCTGCCGCTCGACGAGGCGGCGGTGCGCGCGCTGGTGCCGGCGCTGAGGTCGGAGGGGATCGGCGCCGTCGCCGTCGCCTACCTGCACTCGTACGCCAACGACGCGCACGAGCGTCGGACGCGGGAGATCCTGCTCGAGGCGATGCCGGATCTGTCGGTGACGCTGTCGTGCGAGGTCTGCCCGGAGGTGCGCGAGTACGAGCGCACGTCGACCGCGGTCGCCAACGCCTACATCCAGCCGCTGATGGCCGGCTATCTCGCGCGGTTGCGCGACGGCTTCGCCGCCGGAGGCTTCACGGGCACGATCTACCTCATGACGTCGGGCGGCGGCCTGACGGCGCTGGAGACGGCGCGCCGCTTCCCGATCCGTCTCGTCGAGTCGGGCCCGGCCGGCGGCGCGATCCTCGCGGCCAATGTCGCGGCCGAGCGTGGCGAGGCCAAGGTGCTGTCGTTCGACATGGGCGGCACGACGGCCAAGATCTGCCTGATCCAGGATTTCACGCCGTTCAAGTCGCGCAGCTTCGAGGTCGACCGCGCCGCGCGCTTCCTCAAGGGCTCGGGCCTGCCCGTGCGCATCCCGGTGATCGAGATGGTCGAGATCGGCGCCGGCGGCGGCTCGATCGCCCGCGTCGATGCGCTGAAGCGCATCGTCGTCGGCCCCGACAGCGCCGGCGCCGAGCCCGGGCCGGCGAGCTACGGCCGTGGCGGCGTCGAGCCGGCGGTCACCGACGCCGACGTGGCGCTCGGAAAGATCGACCCGACGCGTTTCGCCGGCGGCACCATCCATCTCGACGTCGACGCCGCGCGCCGCGCGCTCGACGCCGCCATCGGCGCGCCGCTGGCTTTGACCACCGAGATGGCCGCCTACGGCGTGGGCGAGATCGTCGACGAGAACATGGCCAACGCCGCCCGGGTGCACGCGGTCGAGCGCGGCGCGGCGATCGGCGAGCACACCATGATCGCGTTCGGCGGCGCCGCGCCGCTGCACGCTTCGCGGCTGGCGGAGAAGCTGGGTCTGGCGCGCGTCGTGATTCCCGCCAACGCCGGCGTCGGCTCGGCGGTCGGGTTCCTGCAGGCGCCGGTCGCCTACGAGCTGGTGCACAGCCGCTACATGAGGCTGGACGGCTTCGACGCGGCGGCGGCCAACGCGCTGCTCGACGGCATGGCGCGCGAGGCGCACGCGCTGGTGGCCCCCGGTGCGCAGGGCCGCAAGGTCGTCGAATCGCGCGTCGCCTACATGCGATACGTCGGCCAGGGCCACGAGATCGTGGCGCCGTTGCCCGGACGCCCGCTGGTCGAGGCCGACGCGGAGACGCTCCGCGCGACGTTCGAGCGCGAGTACGCGGCGTTGTTCGCCCGACACATCCCCGGCGCCGCCATCGAGGCGTTGAGCTGGTCGGTCACGGTGTCGACCGAGGCGCGGCGTCCCGCCGTGGTCGCCTCCCCGGCGCGGCGGCCGCCACCGGCGGCGGTGGGCGCCAGGCGCTTCTTCGATGCCCGCGTGTCGCGCCACGTCGACGTGCCGGTGTACTGGCGCGGCGATTTGACGCCCGGCGCCGCGGTGCCGGGTCCGGCGATCATCGCCGAGGACGAGACGTCGACCTTCGTGTCGTCGACCTTCGACGCCTGGCTGGACGCGGCCGGCGGCATCGTCCTGGAACGCAAGGCCTCGACCGGGGCGGCGGCGCCGACGTAGGATCGCCGGCGGCACAGGGTTTGCGTGGTGCCGGACCGGCGTCCGGCGGTGGATCGCACAAGGACATCGACATGTCGTCCAACAGCCTCGGCCAGATCGACCTCCAGATCATGTGGAACCGCCTGATCGCGGTCGTCGAGGAGCAGGCGCAGACCCTGATGCGCACCGCGTTCAGCCCGATCGTGCGCGAGGCGGGCGACCTGTCGGCCGGCGTCTTCGACCTCCAGGGCCGCATGCTGGCCCAGGCCGTCACCGGCACGCCGGGCCATGTGAACTCGATGGCCGAGTCGGTGAAGCACTTCATCCGCCACTTCCCCGTCGAGACGATGAAGGCGGGCGACATCTACATCACCAACGACCCGTGGATGGGCACCGGTCACACCAACGACTTCGTCCTGACCACGCCGTGCTTCAAGGACGGGCGGCTGGTGGCGCTGTTCTCCTGCACCAGCCATCTCACGGACATCGGCGGCATCGGATTCGGGCCGGACGCGACCGACGTGTTCATGGAAGGCCTCTACATCCCGATGCTCAAGCTGGCCGACCAGGGCCGGATGAACGAGACCCTGATGTCGATGATCCGCGCCAACACCCGGCTGCCGGTCGACACCGAGGGCGACGTCTACTCGCTGGCCGGGTGCAACGACATCGGCTGCAAGCGCCTGGTCGAGATGATGACGGAGTTCGGCCTCGCCGACCTCGACGAGCTGGCGGAGTTCATCGTCAGCCGCAGCTACGACGCGGTGATGGCGGAGATCCGCAAGCTGCCCAAGGGCTCGTGGCGCAACGAGATGATGGTCGACGGCTACGATCAGCCGATCCGGCTCGTCGCAACGACGACCGTCGGCGAGGACGGCATCCATGTCGACTACACCGGCACCGATCCGCAGGCGCGCCGCGGCATCAACGTGCCCCACGCCTACACCACGGCCTACACCGTGTTCGGTCTGGGCTGCGTCGTCTCGGCCCGCATTCCCAACAATGCCGGCTCGCTGGCGCCGCTGACCGTGTCGGCGCCGCCGGGCTCGATCCTCAACGCCCTGAAGCCGGCGCCGGTGCTGTCGCGCCACATCATCGGGCAGATGCTGCCGGACATGGCGTTCGGCTGCCTGCGGCAGGCGATCCCCGACCGCGTGCCGGCCGAAGGCACGTCGTGCCTGTGGAACCTCAACGTGCGCGGCATGGTGGTCGGCGGCGGTGGCGGCAACTACGGGTTCACGATGGCCGTCACCAGCAACGGCGGCACCGGCGCGCGGCCGATGTCCGACGGGTTGTCGGCGACGGCGTATCCGTCGGGCGTTAAGGGCACGCCGGTCGAGATCGCCGAGTCGATCACGCCGCTGATCTTCTGGAAGAAGGAGCTGCGGCCCGACAGCGGCGGCGCCGGCGCGCGCCGCGGCGGGCTCGGCCAGATCATCGAGGTCGCGTCGGGCGTCGATCTGCCGTTCGACCTGCTCGCCGCCTACGACCGCATCGACTTTCCGCCGCGCGGCCGCGACGGCGGCGCCGACGGCGCGGCCGGTTATGTCGGTCTCAAATCCGGCGTGAAACTCAAGGGCAAGGGCTTCCAGTCGATCCCGCCGGGCGACCGGTTGGTGGTGATGACGCCGGGTGGCGCCGGCATCGGCGACCCGAAGGGGCGTGATCGGGCGACGCTGGCGCTCGACGTGTCGGAGGGGCTCGTGTCGGCGGAGTCGGCGTCGCGCGACTATGGCGCCGCGCCCCTGAAGGCGGCGGAATGAGCGGCGCAACGCGTCGCGGGGGCGGCCGCTGAACGGCCGCGCACGGAGGAGGGGACGATGACGTACTCACGCAGACAGACGATGCGGATCGGCGCCGGACTGGCGGCGTCGGCGTTGGGGGCGCCGCTGGTGGCGCGCGCCCAGGGCAAGATCAAGATGGATCTGTCGACGATCTGGCCCGACGGCAATTTCCACACCAAGAACTGCCGGCTGTTCGCCGAGCAGGTCGGCAAGGCGACCGGTGGCGCGGTCGAGATCGTCGTCCATTCCGGCGGATCGCTGGGCTACAAGGGGCCGGAACACCTCAACGCGGTGCGCGACGGCCTCGTGCCGATGGCCGACATCCTGAACATCCAGCAGGTCGGCGAGGCGCCGCTGATGGGGATCGAGGGCGTGCCGTTCCTGGTGGGCAACGCCGACGAGCTCAAGGCGCTGCAGAAATACGCCCGGCCCGAGTTCGACAAGATCGCGACCAAGTACAACCAGACCATCCTCTACACCGTGCCGTGGCCGACGCAGTACCTGCACGCCAAGGTCAAGGTCGACAAGCTCGACGGACTCAAGGGGCTGAAGATCCGCGTGCCGGACCGCCAGGCCGGCGACATGGTCAACGCCCTGGGCATGGTCGGCGTGCAGATCCCCTGGGGCGAGACGGTGCCGGCGCTGGCCTCCGGCGCCGTTGTCGGCGTGACGACGTCGTCGGTCTCGGGCGTGGACGGCAAGTTCTGGGAGTTCCTCAAGGTCTTCTACCGGACCAACCACGTGTGGAGCTCGCAGGTCGTCACGATCAACAACGACGCCTGGAAGAAGATCCCGGCCGACCACCAGAAGGCGATCCGCGAGCTCGCGGCCAAGCTCGAGCCCGACTTCTGGAAGGTGTCGGTCGAGGCGGACGCGGCCAGCAGCAAGCGGCTGGTCGAGGGCGGCATGGAGCTGGTCGAGGTGCCGCCCGCGATGATGAAGGAGATGCGCGAGAAGACCGTGGATCTCGAGAAGGCCTTCATCGGCCGCGCCGGCGCGGTCGCCGCCGACGTCATCGCCAAGTACAAGAAGGATGTCGGCCGCGCCTGACGCGGCCCGCGTCGGGGCGGCGCGCCCGCCGTCGCCCCGCGACAGGCGCCGGCCGTTCCGCCGGCGGAGAGGTGCAGGGACATGACGGTGGGGACTGGTCCGGCGCGCCAGCCGCGGCGGACCGGCGACGCGGTGGGGGACGTCCTCGCGGCGGTCGACCGGATATCGATGTGGGGGGCTTGGGCCTCGGCTGCGTGCATCGTCGCGATCCTCGGCCTGATCGTGGCGGAGGTTTCCGCGCGCAATTTCCTCGGCGCCAGCCTCTATTTCGCGTGGGAGTTCAGCGCCTACCTGATGGGCGCGGCCTTCATGCTCGGCGCCGGCTACGCGCTGCGCGCCGGTACCCAGATCCGCGTCAACGTGCTGCTCGAGAACGTCCCTGCCCCCGTGGCGCGGTTTTTCGACCTGCTGTCGACCGTCGCCTGCGTCGTCATCGCGGCGTTCCTCGCGTGGTCGTTCGCCGAGGCCACCTGGCTGTCGTGGGTCCGCGATTCCCGCTCGCCCGAGAAAAGCGAGCTGCCGCTGTGGATTCCGAAGATCGCGCTGGCGGTCGGCGCGGCGGTCTTCCTGCTCCAGACGGCGGCCCGTCTGGCGCGCCTGCTGCGAGGCGAGCCGGGGGACGATCCGGCGCTGCGCATCGGCCAGGACATCGAGTAGCGTCATGGGCGCCATCCTCCTCGCTCTGCTGGTCCTGATGACGGTGACGCTGTGCGTCGGCATCTGGATCGGGCCGGCGCTGATCGCCACCGGCGTCGTCCTGCTGGAGGCGTTCACCGACCGGCCGACCGTGCGGTTGATCGGCACCTGGGCGTTCAACGTGCTGACGTCCACCGACATCGTCTCGCTGCCGCTGTTCATCCTGATGGGCGAGCTGCTGTTCCGAACGCGGCTGTCGCAGTCGCTGTTCTCCGGCATCGCGCCGTGGATGGGCTTCCTGCCGGGCCGCCTGCTGCACACCACGGTGATCGGCTGTTCGATGTTCGCGGCGATCTCCGGTTCCTCGGCCGCCACCACCCAGGTCGTCGGCCGCATCACGCTGACCGAGCTGCTGCGGCGCGGCTACGACAAGGGCATCGCGGTCGGCAGCCTCGGCGGCGCAGGCACGCTGGGGTTCCTGATTCCGCCCTCGATCCCGATGATCATCTACGCCGTGCTGGCCGAGGAGTCGCTGCTGCGGCTGTTCACCGCCGGATTCATCCCGGGCTTCGCGCTGGCGGGCTGCTTCATGGCCTACATCGCGATCCGCGCGATCATGAATCCCGGCGTCGTGCCGGAGGAGGAGCGGCGCGCGTCGCGCTGGACGTGGGGCGACCGCGCCCGCAGCCTGGTCGAGCTGGGACCGGTGGCGTTCCTGATCTTCACCGTGCTCGGCACGATGTATCTCGGCTACGCCAGCCCGTCGGAGGCCGCCGCGATCGGCGTGGTCGGCGCGCTGGTCGTGGCGGCGTGGCAGCGGACGCTGACCGTGCCGAACCTGCGCGACGCGCTGCTCGGCTCGGTCCAGACGACCTGCATGATCGGTTTCATCGTGCTCGGCGCCTTCGTCGTGGGCACCGTGCTGGCCAACCTGCGCGTGCCGCAATACGTGTCCGGCGCGATCTCGTCGTGGAACCTCCCGCCCTTCGCGCTGATCGCCATGCTGGTGGTGTTCTACGTCCTGCTGGGCACGGTGCTCGAGGGCTTCTCGATGATCGTGCTGACGCTGCCGATCGTCCTGCCGGTGGTCATGGCCGCTGGCTTCGACAAGGTGTGGTTCGGAATCTTCCTGATCCTCACGATCGAGATGGCGCAGATCAGTCCGCCCGTCGCCTTCAACCTGTTCGTGATCCAGGGGATCACCGGCGATTCGCAGACCTACGTGGCCTGGAAGGTGGTGCCGTTCTTCCTGATCATGATCGGCTTCACCGCGTTCATCACGGTGTTCCCCGGCTTCGTGACCTTCCTGCCCGACATCCTGCCGAAGCTGCTGGGGAAGTGAGGGGAAGGCGATGGCGCGCGATTTCGACATCGCCATCGTCGGCGGCGGCGCCGTCGGCAGCTCGATCGCGTACTGGTTGACGCGCGATCCGGCGATGGCGGGGCGCGTCGCGGTAGTCGAGCGCGACCCGACCTACGCGCGCGCATCCTCGGCGTTGAGCGCGTCGTCGATCCGCCAGCAATTCTCGACTCCGCTCAACATGCGGCTGTCGCGTTTCGGAATCGATTTCCTACGCCGCGCCGCGGAGCATCTCTCGATCGACGGCGAGCCGCCGGTCGATCTCGGCCTTCGCGAGCCCGGCTACCTGTTCCTGGCGTCGCCCGGGGGCGAGGCGATCCTGCGCGAGAACCACGCGGCGCAGACCGCGGAGGGCGCGTCGGTCGACCTGCTTGATCCCGCCGCCCTGCGCGCGCGCTTCCGGTGGATCGCGACCGACGGCGTCGCACTGGGATCGCACGGCGTCGCCGACGAGGGCTGGTTTGACGGGCCGGCGCTGATGCAGGCCTTCCGGCGCAAGGCGATCGCGCAGGGCGCCCGCTACATCAAGGACGAGGTCGTCGGCTTCGACGCCTCGTCGGACCGTGTCGGGTCGCTGCGGCTGGCCTCCGGCGGCTCGCTATCGGCGGACAAGGTCGTGATCGCCGCCGGCTGCTGGTCGGGCGCGCTCGCCGCCACGGCCGGGATCGCGCTGCCGGTCGAGCCCAGGCGGCGCAGCGTCTTCGTGTTCGACTGCCGTGCCACGCTGGAGCGGATGCCGCTGACGATCGACAGCAACGGCGTCTGGGTCCGGCCGGAGGGCCGCTACTTCCTCGCCGGCGTGTCGCCTCCGGCCGACCGCGATCCGCCGGGCGCGCCGCTGGAGGTGCAGCACTGGGAGTGGGACGAGATCGTGTGGCCGAGCATCGCCGCCCGGGTGCCGGCGTTCGAGTCGGTCAAGGTCGTCAACAGCTGGGCCGGCTACTACGAGTACAACACGTTCGACCAGAACGGGATCGTCGGCCCGCATCCGGCGCTCGCCAACCTCGTCTTCGCCACCGGTTTCAGCGGACACGGCATCCAGCAATCGCCGGCCACCGGCCGCGCGGTCGCGGAATGGCTGGTGAACGGCCGCTACCTGACGCTGGACCTCGCCGCGTTCGGCTTCGATCGCATCGCCGCCGGCCGCCCCGTCGTCGAGCGCAACGTGGTGTGACGCGGCCTCCCATTTCCCGTCGCGATCCGCCACAATGGCGGCGTAGCGCGAGGAGCGGACAATGAGCGGAACGCGGGACGGCGCCATCGGGCGCATCGAGACCTATTTCGACGACGGCGGCTTCCTGGTCGACCTCCAGCGGCGCGTGGCGATCCCCACGACGAGCCAGGAGAGCGACAGCATGCCCGCGCTGCGCTCCTACCTCGTCGACGAGATGACGCCGTCGCTCGGCAAGCTCGGCTACGAATGCGTCGTGATCGACAATCCGCGGCCGGAGTACGGACCGTTCCTGATCGGCCGCCGCGTCGAGGATCCGGCGCGGCCGACGGTGCTGACCTACGGCCACGGCGACGTCATCCGCGGCCAGGACGACCAGTGGCGCGCGGGCCTGTCGCCGTGGAAGATCGTGGTCGAGGGCGACCGCATCTACGGCCGCGGCACGGCCGACAACAAGGGCCAGCACTCGATCAACATCGCCGCCATCGACGCCGTGCTGCGCGAGCGCGGCCGGCTCGGCTTCAACTCGACGATCCTGATCGAGACCGGCGAGGAGACCGGCTCTCCCGGCCTCGCCGATTTCTGCCGCGCCCACAAGGCGCTGCTCAAGGCCGACGCGCTGCTGGGCTCCGACGGTCCGCGCCTCGACCCCAAACGGCCGGCGATCTTCGGTGGTACCCGGGGCACGCTGAACTTCACCCTGACGCTCGAGCTTCGCGAGGGCGGCCATCACTCCGGCAATTGGGGCGGCCTGCTGGCGAATCCCGGCCTGATGCTGGCGCACGCGATCTCGTCGATCGCCGACGCGCGCGGCCAGATCAAGGTGCCGGAGTGGCGGCCGAAGACCCTGACCAACTCCGTCCGCGCGGCGATCGGCGATCTCAGCCCGATCGACGGCGGGCCGGATGGACCCAGCATCGATCCCGACTGGGGCGAGGAATCCCTGACGCCGGCCGAACGCGTGTTCGGCTGGAACAGCTTCGAGGTGCTGGCCTACAAGACAGGCAATCCCGACCGGCCGGTCAACGCCATCCCTCCCAGCGCGGTGGCGCACTGCCAGCTCCGCTTCGTCGTCGGCACCGATCCGGGCGACATCCTGCCGGCGCTGCGCCGCCATCTCGACCGCCACGGGTTCGGCGCGGTCAAGATCGCGCAGGCGCGCGACGTGCTGATGGGCGCCACGCGGCTCGATCCAGACGATCCGTGGGCCAAATGGGCGGTGGCGTCGATCCGGAAGACGACCGGCGTGCGCCCGGATGTCGTGCCCAACCTCGGCGGCTCGTTGCCGAACGAGGTGTTCACCGACATCCTCGGCATGCCCACGGTCTGGGTGCCGCACTCCTACGCCTCGTGCAGCCAGCATGCGCCGGACGAACATCTGCTGGCGCCGGTGGCACGCGAGGGGCTGCGGCTCATGACCGGGCTGTTCTGGGACCTCGGCGAGGCCGGTGTGCCGGCGAAGCGCGCGTAGCGGAGCGCGCTCGATCCGACGGGCGCATATCGCCCCCGCGCCGGCGCCGCGTTGACGGCCGCGCGGAGCGCGGGCCATCCTCGCGCCGCCGAAAAATTCCGGGGGACGCGCGCGATGGCGAGAATTCCATACTACGATCCCGCGACCAAGGACGCCGACTTCAACGAGTTCGTCGGCAAGGTCGGCGGCCTCAACATCTTCAGGATGCTCGCGCATTCCGAGCGCACCGCGCGCGGCTTCGTGCGGCTCGGCAACGCGCTCCTCTACAAGGGCATCCTCGATCCCGTGCTGCGAGAGATCGCGATCATCCGGGTCGGGCGCCATTCGCGGGCGGCCTATGAGGTCTTCCAGCACGAGCGCATCGGTCTCAAGGCGGGGATGACGCCGGCCATGGTCGCCGCCTTGCGCGAGGGTGGCGAGGAGCCGTTCGACGCCACGCAGAGGCTGGTCATCCGGTTCACGGACGAGATCGTGAAGGATGTGAAGGCGTCCGACGCGACGTTCGCGGCCGTCAATGCGGCGATCGGCCACGAGGCGACCGTCGAGCTCGTCATCGCCATCGGCTACTACATGATGGTGTCGCGCTTCCTAGAGACGATGGGTGTCGACGGCGAGGCCGGCCAGGCCGAGTGGACGAAGACCGGGAAGATCTGAGCGCCCTCGTGGCGGACGGGAGTGGATCGATGGCGTACCGCGTTCTGATCGCGCAGTTCATGCACGAGACCAACACCTTCTCGAAGCTGCCGACCACGCTCGACGACTATCGGCGCCGCTGGCTGGCGCCAGGCGCGGAGTTCGGCGCGCGGTTCAAGGGCACGAAGACCGAGATCGGCGGTCTGCTCGACGCCGCCAAGGAGTACGGCTGGGATCTGGTGTCGTCGCTCGCCGCCAACGCGACACCGTCGGGGAAGCTGACGGCCGAGACGTGGGCCTACATCCGCGACGGCATCGTCGGCGCCGCGCGCGCGGCGGGCCGGATCGACGGCGTCTGCCTCGCGTGCCATGGCGCCGCCGTCACGGAGACGTCGGACGATCCCGAGGGCGAGCTGCTCGAGGCGCTGCGGGAGATCGTCGGACCCGACGTGCCGATCACGATGACGCTCGACCTGCACGCCAACGTCACCGACCGCATGGCGCGGCTGTCGAGCGCCCTGATCAGCTACCGAACCTATCCGCACATCGACCAGTACGAGCGCGCGCGCCAGGGCGCGGCGCTGGTGCAGGCCGCGATGGAGGGGCGGCGCAAGCCGCGCTGCCTGGCGCTGCAGCCGGCGACCTTGCAGGGCGCCGATGACGGCCGCACGACCCAGACCGGTCCGATGACCGACCTGCTGGCGAAGGCGGACGCGTTCGAGAAGGAACCCGGGATCAACGTCGTCAGCGTCCAGGCCGGCTTCAAGCCGTCCGATATCTCCAACGTCGGCCCGTCGATCGCGGTCAGCTACGAGCCCGGCGCCGAGGCCCGCGCCCGCGAGATCGCGCGCCAGCTCTGCGTCGAGATCTGGGACCGCAAGGCCGAGAAGACGATGCGCATGGCCGCCGTCGAGGACGCCATGGCGCGCATCGACGCGCCGGACCGCAAGGGTCCGCTGGTCATCGCCGACGGCACCGACAACCCCGGCGGCGGCGCCTGCGGCGACGCCACGCGCGTGCTCAAGGCCCTGATCGACGCCAAGGTCGACGGCGCGGCGGTCGGCACGATCTTCGACCCGGCGGCGGTCCAGGCGGCGATGAGGGCCGGTGCCGGTGGCGAGGTGACGGTCGATCTCGGCGGGCACCACGATCCGGCTTTCGGCGAGCCGCTGCGCGTGACCGCGCGCGTGCAGCTCCTGTCCGACGGCGAGTTCGTCAACGACGGCCCGATGCAGAAGGGCGTCGCAACCTCGATGGGGCCGACCGCCGTGCTCCGGATCGGCGGCATCGAGGTCGTCGTGATCTCCAACCGGATCCAGACCATCGACCTGCAGGTGTTCCTGAGCCAGGGCATCGATCCGGCGCGGCGCAAGGTGCTGGTCGTCAAGAGCGTGCAGCATTTCCGCGCCGCCTACGCCCCGATCGCCGGCGACATCGTCGTGGTCGACTCCGGCGCGCTGTGCTCGCCGGACGTCCGGCGATTCGCCTACACCAAGCTGCGCCGGCCCGTCTGGCCGCTGGACGACGTCGCCAGCCCGTTCCCGAACTGACGCTGGAGGCGCGCCGATGCCGGGCGAGATCGAGTATTTCTATTCGACGCGGTCGATTTACGCCTATCTCGGCGCGACGCGCATCATCGACCTCGCGCGCCGGCACGGCAGAAGGCTCGTGCACCGGCCGGTCGACCTGTCGAAGGTCGTGCCGGCGTTCGGTGGCGTGCCGTTCCAGGAGCGGCCGAAGGTCCATCAAGCCTACTTCTTCGGCCGCGAGATCGAGCGCTGGAGCGAGTATCTCGGCATCCCCGCGCTGGTCGATCCGGTCCACCACTACGGCGACCGCGCGTTGTCGTCGGGCCTGGTGCTGGCGGCGCAGGCCGTCGGCGTCGATGCCGACGCGCTGCACCACGCCATCCTCGAGGCGCTCTGGCGGTACGACCGCGATGTCGCCGACGCCGACGTGCTCTTCGATCTGGCGCGCGGCGTCGGGATCGCCGACGCCGCGGCGCTGCTGGCGGCCGCGCGCGCCGAGGACATGCAGGCGGCGTTCGAGGCGTGCACGGCGCGGGCCATCGCTCTGGGCGTGCCGGGATCGCCGACCTACATCGTCGACGGCGAGATGTTCTACGGCCAGGACCGGCTCATGATGGTCGAACGCCATCTCGAGCGGCCGTTCGCCGCCACGCCGTAGCCGGCCCACGAAAAACGCGCGATCCCCGGGGGATCGCGCGTTCGGCCGTCGGGCGGAAAATGGTGGGCGCTGTAGGGATTGAACCTACGACCCCACCCGTGTGAAGGGTGTGCTCTCCCGCTGAGCTAAGCGCCCGCAAACGACGGCGTGCGCGGTATAGGAGGGCTGGCGGAGGCCTGTCAAGGAACCGGATCGCGGCCCGGCGCCTAGACTCGCGCCGCCCTCGGCAGGCGCCGCGCCGCCTCGATCACCTCTGGAAACGCGTCGATCACCGCGTCGGCGCCGAGTGAGCGGGCGGGGACCGTCGTGTAGCCCCACGACACCGCGATGACGGGCAGGCCGGCGGCGTGCGCGGCCTCGATGTCGTGGATCGAATCGCCGACCATGAGGGCCGACGCGGGATCGGCGCCCATCCGGTCGAGCAGCTTCAGGATGTGGCCGGGATGCGGCTTGCGGACGTCGAAGGAATCGGCGCCGGCGGCATCCTCGATGGGCGGCATCAGACCCAGCCGGCCGAGGATGTCGCGCGCCGAATCCTCGAATTTGTTGGTGCAGACCGCCAGCCGCACGCCGGCCCCGGCCAGCCGACGCAGCGTGTCGGCGACCCCTGGATAGGCCACGGTCGTCGCCACCGGATCCTCTGCGTAGTAGCGCACGAACTCCTTGACCCGGGCGCTGAGCGCGCCCTCGCCCAGTTCGACGCCGCGCATGGCGAACGCCTTGCGCGTGCGCACCCGTCCGCCTTCGCCCATCAGCGCCCGAAGGGTCTCGCCATCCTCGATCGGCGCCAGATCGTGGGCGGCCAGCACCCGGTTGACCGCGCGGCCGACGTCGCCGGCGCTATCGATGAGCGTGCCGTCGAGGTCGAACACGACCGTGCGGAACGGGAACGGGGACGTCTCGGAGGTCATGGCCTTAGGTGATGGGGCATCCCCCGCGTCGACGCAAGCCGGGGTCGGCCCTCCCACCGCCGCCGTTGGCGCCGCGCCGCCTTTTCGCCATATTTGGGGGCGCACTTCGCCAACAATCAAAGAGACACGCGATCAATGGCAAAACCCCTCGCCGTCGTCGTGTTGGCCGCCGGTGCCGGCACGCGGATGAAGTCCGACGTGCCCAAGGTCCTGCACCGCGTCGGCGGCCTGCCGATGATCCAGCACGTGCTCGCGGCGGTGGCCGCGCTCAAGCCGGCGAGGATCGTCGTGGTCGTCGGACCGGGCCAGGACGCGATCGCGCGGGCCGTGGCGCCGCATCCGACGGCGGTCCAGGACCGTCCGCTCGGCACCGGCCACGCCGTGAGGGCGGCGCTGCCGGCGCTCGGGCGCTTCGCCGGCGACGTCCTCGTCGTCTATGGCGACTCGCCGCTGTTGACGACCGCCTCGTTGCGACGGGTCGTCGCGGCGCGCCGGCGCGGAAGCGGAATCGCGCTCGCCGTCCTCGGCTTCAAGGCCGCCGATCCAACTCCCTACGGCCGGTTCATCCTCAATCCCGCCGGCGAGCTCGAGCGCATCGTCGAGGGCCGCGACGCCACGGTCGACGAACGCAAGCTGGACTTCGTCAACTCCGGCGTGATGGCCATCGACGGCGCCCGCCTGGCGGCGCTGGCGCGGCGGCTGCGCGACGACAACGCCAAGCGGGAGTTCTACCTCACCGACCTTGTCGGGATCGCGCGGGCCGCCCGATCGCGCTGCGTCGTCGTCGCCGGCGACGAGGCCGAATTCCAGGGCGTCAACTCGCGCGCCGATCTGGCGGCCGCAGAGGCGGCGATGCAGGCGCGTCTGCGCCGCGCCGCGATGGACGCGGGCGTCACGCTGGTCGATCCGTCGACGGTGTGGCTGTCGGCGGACACGCGGTTCGGCCGCGACGTGACGGTCGGCCCGAACACGTTCTTCGCGCCCGGCGTGAGGATCGGCGACGGGGTCGACATCAAGGGCTTCTGCCATTTCGACGGCGCCGGCGGCGGCGTGGTGGTCGGCGCCGGCGCCGTCGTCGGTCCGTTCGCGCGCCTGCGTCCCGGCACGCGGATCGGCGCCGGCGCGCATATCGGGAACTTCGTCGAGGTGAAGAACGCGGTCCTCGGTCCCGGCGTGAAGGCGAACCATCTCGCCTATCTCGGCGACGGCGACGTCGGCGCGGGCGCCAACATCGGCGCCGGCGCCGTGTTCGTGAACTACGACGGCTTCGGCAAGTGGCGCACGCGCGTCGGCGCCGGCGCCTTCGTCGGCTCGAACGCGTCGCTGGTGGCGCCGCTGTCGGTGGGCCGGGGCGCCAACGTGACCGCCGGCAGCGTCGTCACGGCGGACGTGCCGGCCGACGCCGTCGCGTTCGGGCGCGCCCGGCAGGAGAGCAAGCCCGGCCGGGCGCCGGCGCTGCGCGCGAAGCTCAAGGCGCGCGCGGCGGCGGCGAAGGCCGCCTCGCCGAGACCGAAGACCTGACGCCGCGGGAGAGACAGGGCATGTGCGGAATCATCGGCATCATCGGCAAGGCGCCCGCGGCGCCGCGTCTGGTCGACGGCCTGAAGCGGCTGGAGTACCGCGGCTACGATTCGGCGGGCGTCGCCACGCTCGTCAACGGACACATCGACCGCCGCCGCGCCGAGGGCAAGATCGCCAATCTCGAGGCGCGCATCGCGGCCGATCCGCTGGCCGGCACGACCGGCATCGGCCACACGCGCTGGGCGACCCATGGCGGGGTCAGCGAGCGCAACGCCCATCCGCACGCCACCGACCGCGTCGCCATCGTCCACAACGGCATCATCGAGAACTTCCAGCAGTTGAAGGACGAGCTGCTGGCCGAGGGCCGCCGGTTCGAGAGCGAAACCGACACGGAGACGGTGGCCCAGCTCCTCACGTCCTACCTCGAGCGGCAGATGACGCCCGAGCAGGCGATGGCCCTCGCGATGGACCGGCTGAAAGGCGCGTTCGCGCTTGTGTGCCTGTTCGCCGGCCGGCACGACCTGCTGATCGGCGCCCGGCGCAACTGCCCGCTCGCGGTCGGTTACGGCGACGGCGAGATGTATCTCGGATCCGACGGGCTGGCGCTGGCGCCGCTGACGCGGCGCATCGCCTATCTGGAGGAGGACGACTGGGTGGTCGTGCGCCAGGACGGGGCGCAGGTGTTCAACCACGGCCAGCCGGTCGTGCGCGACGTGAAGACGACGGCGCTGAGCGGCGCGCTGATCGGCAAGGGCAACCACCGCCACTTCATGCTCAAGGAGATCAACGAGCAGCCCGAGGCGATCGGCGCGACGCTGCGGTCCTACATCGATCCGATCGAGCGCCGGGCGACGCCGCCCGCGCTGCCGTTCGACTGGGCGAAGGTCCCGCGGCTGACGATCACGGCGTGCGGCACGGCCTACTACGCCGGCTGCGTGGCGAAGTACTGGTTCGAGAAGGTCGCGCGGCTGCCGGTCGAGGTCGACGTCGCGTCGGAGCTGCGCTACCGCGAGGCGCCGATGCCCGAGGGTGGCGTGTGCATCGCGATCTCGCAGTCCGGCGAGACGGCCGACACGCTGGCCGCGATCCGCTACGCCAAGAGCCAGGGGCAGTCGATCCTGGCGATCGTCAACGTGCCGGAGAGCGCCATCGCGCGGGAGGCCGACGTGTCGGTGCCGACGCTCGCGGGCCCGGAGATCAGCGTCGCCTCGACCAAGGCCACCACCGCGCAGCTCGTCGTGCTCGCGACCCTGGCGATAGCCGCCGGCCGGGCGCGCGGCGTGCTGAGCCGCGAGCGCGAGCGCGAGCTGGTCGCGGCGCTGATCGAGGTGCCGTCGCGCGTGGCGGAGGTGCTGAACCGCGACGCGCTCATCGAGACCGTCGCGCAGCAGATCGCCGACGCGCGCGACGTGCTCTACCTCGGCCGCGGCACGTCGTATCCGATCGCCATGGAAGGCGCGCTCAAGCTCAAGGAGATCAGCTACATCCACGCCGAGGGCTACGCCGCCGGCGAGATGAAGCACGGACCGATCGCGCTGATCGACGAGCGCGTGCCGGTGGTGTTCGTGGCGCCGACCGACGAGCTTTCCGACAAGATCGCCTCGAACCTCGAGCAGGCGCACGCGCGCGGCGGACGGCCGATCCTGCTGTCGGACGCCGCCGGGATCGCCCGGCACGGCGCCAAGGCCTTCGCGTCGATCGAGATGCCGGCGGTGGATCCGTTCGTGGCGCCGATCCTCTACGCCGTTCCGGTGCAGCTGCTGGCCTACTACGCGGCGCTGGCCAAGGGCACGGACATCGACCAGCCGCGCAACCTCGCCAAAAGCGTCGTGGTGGAGTAGCCGTCGCGCCTCAGCGCGACGGGCCGGTGCCGGGAAGCAAGGTGCCTTGCGGCAGGCCGCTGGGGGCGCCGCCGCCTGGCTTGCCCGCCGGCGGCTGGCCCGGCTTCGCTTGCGGCGGCGCACCGGCGGGAGGCGCGGCCGGCCGCGCCTGGGGCGGTGGCGCGGCCTTCGGCGCCGGCGGAGGCGGCGGCGGTGACGGCGGGTTGTACGCCTCGGCCCACTCCTTGGGGTCGACCTTGCCGTCGCCGTTCCTGTCGACCCGCTTGAAGCCCGGCGTCAGCGCCAGCCGTAGCTCGCCGACGTCGATCGTCCCGTCCTTGTTCTTGTCGATGTCGCGGAAGCGCTGCTGCGCGATCCGGCGGCGCTCGGCGTAGGGCGGGGCGCCGGGCGGATTCTGCGTCGCGGATCCGGCGATCGCGAGATATTCCTCGAGCGAGATCTTGCCATCCTTGTTGGTGTCGAGCTGCAGGGCGTTCGCCGACTCGAACTCGAGGAACTCCTCCAGATCGACGAAGCCGTCGCCGTTGCGGTCGGGTCCGGCGGGTCGCGCGACGGGCGCGGCGGGTCCGGCGGGCCCGGCCGGCCCCGCGCGGCGGCAACCTTGGACGACCTCGACGGCCGACAGCGCGCCGTCGCCGTCGCAATCGATCTGATTGAAGGCGAGGGCGACAAACGCCTGCACCTCGGGCCGAGTGAGCTTGGCGTCGCGATCAAGATCGATCTGCTGGTACTGCCCCTGGAGCGCCTTCCGACGCTGGTCGAGAGAGGGCACGTTCGGGCCGTCCTGCGAGTGCGGCGGCTCGGCCAGCTTGAGGAACTCGTCCAGCGTCAGGACGCCGTCCTTGTCGGCGTCGAGCTGGTCGAACAGCTTCATGCGGTGCGTGATGTACTCGGCGCGGGCGATGCTGCCGTCCTTGTCTGCGTCCATGTCGGCAAACCATGGCGGTGGCGCTTCAGACGGACCCTGGGCGCGGGCGGAAGTTGCCGGACCGAACACGAGCGCGGCCAGGACGACGAGGAACGCCGCGCCGGCGGTTGCCATCGTCGGGGGCGGTTCGCGACGCGGAGATTGCATGCGGTTGGTCCCGCTGGGAGGCCGGAATCTGGCCCGGCGGCTATCGTGACGGACCGGTGCCGGGGAGCAAGCCCCCTTGCGGCAGGCCGCCCTGTGCGGGTGCCGGCGCAGGCGCTGGGCGCGGCGCCGGCTTCGGCGCTGGACCCTTCGCCGCGGGCGCCGCCGCGGCGGGCGCGGGCGCAGGCGCGGGGGCTCCGGGCGCCTGCTGACGGCGCGCCGCGTCCCATTCGTCGGGTGTGACCTTTCCGTCGCCGTTGAGGTCGATCCGCTTGAACGTCGCCGCCAGCAACACGCGCATCTCCGCCGCGTCGAGGGCGCCGTCCTTGTTCGAGTCGATCTCCTGGAACTTCTTGGTGACGAACGCGCGTCGCTCAGCGAGCGGCGGCGTCCCGGCCGGCGCCTGCGCGTCCGGTGGTCCGGCCAGCACAAGATACTCCTGGAGGCTGACCTTGCCGTCCTTGTTGGCGTCGAGCTGCTGAATCTGCGCCATCTCGAACGCCACGAACTCCTCGAAGTCGACGAAACCGTCGTTGTTGCGGTCCGGGCCGCCGGGCTGGCCCTGCTGCGCGCGCATCGCCGCCTGGCGCTGCTCGGCGCGGAGGCGCGCCTGGTTCAGCACGAGACGCAGCTCGGCCTCGGATATCCGCCCGTCGCGGTCGATG
Organism: Rhodospirillales bacterium; assembly: GCA_016699855.1. Taxonomy (NCBI): domain Bacteria; kingdom Pseudomonadati; phylum Pseudomonadota; class Alphaproteobacteria; order Rhodospirillales; species Rhodospirillales bacterium. The sequence goes on along the minus strand of CP064988.1, from coordinate 997,969 downwards.
TCGAACTCGTTGAAGTTCAGCGCGACATAGGCCTGGACCTCGGGGCGGGACAGCTTGCCGTCGCGGTCCGAGTCGATCTGGTCGAACTGCGCGGTGTAGAACCGGCGGCGCTGCTCCAAGGGCGGCACGCCGGGACCGTCCTGACTCAGCGGCGGCTCGGCCAGCTTGACGAATTCCTCGCGTGACACCGCACTGTTCTTGTCGGTGTCGAGCTGGTCGAACAGCTTCATGCGCGCGGCGATGAACTCCTCGCGCGTCACGGTGCCGTCCTTGTTCACGTCCATCTCACCGAACCAGTCCGGCAAAGGCACCGGCGCGCCCGGCTGCGGCGGCGCGATCTGCGGGGGCGCTGTGGGCGCCGGGGCGGTGGACGCCGGGGCGGTCGGCGCCGGCGGGGTGGCGGCGGGCGGCTGCTGCGCCTGGACGCCGGCCGTGGTCAGGGCGGCGGTAAAAGCGGCGAGGACGGCTTTTTTCATTGACGATCGTCTCCGGCGCGCCGTTCGAGGGGGGAAGCGGCGTGGCACGCAAAGCGAGCGGAACTCCGACTGCGCCAAGCGCCAGCGGTATCGGCCCCGGCGCGGCGCCATGTCAACCCTGTGCGCCCGGAACGCGGCGAAAACGCGGCGCGTCCGGACCGTCCGGCGCGGGCGCGCGGAAGCGGTTGAAAGGCGGCGGTGAATCGGCCAAGGTGCGGCCGCGCGGGACCGAGAAGCCCGTGGAATTGATGGCGGGATCGCAGTTTCGGCATGCGGAGTCGTCGTCGCGCCCCTCAGGCGCGGCGCCGCGCGCGGCCGCCGCCGGATGTGCGAGGGAGGGTTTCATCGGTGGCCACGGCTACGTCCGCGTCTGAGCCGAAAGCGTCGATGCGCCAGGCGGGCGCGGATCCATTGTTGAGCGTGCGCGCCGTGTCCGTGCGTTTCGGCGGGATCGTGGCGCTCGACGGCATCACTTTCGACGTCCATCCGGGCCAGATCGCCGGATTGATCGGCCCCAACGGCGCCGGCAAGACGACGCTGTTCAACTGCCTGAGCCGGCTATACCAGCCGAACGACGGCGACATCCTGTTCGAGGGCAAGTCGATCCTCGGCCGGCCGCGCCACGACATCCCGACCATCGGCATCGGCCGGACGTTTCAGAACGTCGCCCTGTTCGACCGGATGTCGGTCCTCGATAACGTCAAGGTCGGCTACCACAGCCGCAGCTCCACCAGCTTCCTCGAGAACGCGCTGCGTCTGGCGAAGGTCAAGGACGACGAGGCGCGGATCGCGCGACGCGCCGAGGAGCTGATCGCGTTCATGGATCTGGAGCCGTTCGCGGCGCTCCCGGCGGGTCCGCTGCCGTTTCCGATCCGCAAGCGCGTCGAGCTCGCCCGCGCGTTGGCGTCGAGCCCGAAGCTGCTGCTGCTCGACGAGCCCGCCGCCGGTCTCAACCACGACGAGATCGAGACCCTCAAGGCGCAGATCCGCCGCGTCCGCGACACCCAGAACGTCACCATCCTGCTGGTCGAGCACCACATGAGCCTGGTGATGTCGGTGTCCGACAAGGTCGTGGCGATCGACTTCGGCAAGAAGATCGCCGACGGCACGCCGGCCGAGGTGCAACGCGACCCGGAGGTGATCCGGGCCTATCTCGGCACGGGGGCTTAGGATGGCGGCTCTGCTCGACGTCGAGGGGCTGCGCGCCTACTACGGCCAGACCCAGGCGATCTACGACATCACGTTCGCGCTCGAGGACGGCGGCATCACGACGCTGCTCGGCGCCAACGGCGCCGGCAAGACCACCACGCTGCGGGCGATCTGCAACATGGTCCGCACCGAGGGCCGCGTCCGCTTCGCCGGCGACGACATCACCGGCCGCGCCACCGAGGACATCGTGCGCCGCCGCATCGCGCACGTGCCCGAGGGCCGCGGCACCTTCACGACGCTGACCGTCGAGGAGAACCTGCGCGTCGCGGCGTTCATCCGCCGCGACAAGGCCGAGACGCAGCGCGACCTCGATCTGGTGTTCGGCTATTTCCCGCGGCTGAAGGAGCGGCTCCAGCAGCAGGCCGGCACGCTGTCCGGCGGCGAGCAGCAGATGCTGGCGATCGCCCGGGCGCTGATGCTGCGGCCGCGGCTGATGCTGCTCGACGAGCCGTCGTTCGGCCTCGCGCCGCTCATCGTGCAGGAGATCTTCCGCATCATGAGGCGCATCAACGAGGAGGAGGGCGTGTCGATGCTGCTGGTGGAGCAGAACGCCGCGCTGGCGCTCGACCTCGCCGACACCGCCTACGTCCTCGAGACCGGCCGCGTCGTCATGAGCGGACCGGCCGACGTCATCAAGAACGACGAGAACGTCCGCAAATCCTATCTCGGCTACTGAGGCTCCGGCGATGGAACAGTTCATCCAGCAGATCGCCTCCGGCCTCGCCAACGGCGCGATCTACGCGTGCGTGGCGCTCGCGCTGGTGATGATCTTCGTCTCGACCGACCACATCAATTTCGCCCAGGGCGAGATGGCGATGTTCAGCACGTACATCTCCTGGCAGCTGATGCAGTGGGGCATCCCGTTCTGGGGCGCGTTCTTCATCGCGGTCGGCGTGTCGTTCATAGGCGGCGTGCTGATCGAGCGGATCGTGCTGAGGCCGCTGCACAACGCGCCGCTGCTGTCGATCGTGGTGGTCTTCATCGGCCTGCTGGCGATCTTCAACGCCGTCGCCGGCACGATCTGGAGCTACCTCATCAAGGAATACCCCTCGCCGTTCCCGAAGGGCGATTTCGGCGTCACCGGCCTGATCGGCGCGCACCAGCTCGGCGTCGTCATCGTGACGCTGGTCGTGCTGACGATGCTGTACCTGTTCTTCCGCTACACGCCGCTCGGGCTGGCGATGCGGGCCGCCGCGCAGAACCCGGCCTCGGCGCGGCTGGTCGGCGTCCGCGTCGACTGGATGCTGGCGCTGGGCTGGGGGCTTGCGGCGGCGGTCGGCGCGGTCGCCGGCTGCATGGTGGCGCACATCGTCTACCTCGACCCGAACATGATGGGCGGCATCCTGCTCTACGCGTTCGCGGGCGCGCTGGTCGGCGGCATCTCCAACCCCGGCGGCGCGGTGGCCGGCGGGTTCATCGTCGGCGTGCTCGAGAACATGGTGGCCTTCCTCGGCAACCAGATCGAGAAGACGACCGGCATGTACATCATCGGAAACGGCGAGAAGCTGACGGTGGCGCTGATCATCGTCATCTTCGTGCTCACCGTGAAGCCCGCCGGGTTGTTCGGCCGCGTCGTCGTGAAGAGGGTCTGACCATGGCCGACGTCCCCGCTCGGGCCGACCTCCCCGGTTCCACGGCGAAGCCGGAGGCCGCCGCGCGTCCGGCGCCCCGGACGTGGCTGTGGGTGGTGATCGCCATCGCGTTCGCGCTGCCGCTGGTGCGCTCGGTCGCGCCGGATCTCGTCAGCGACTACCGGCTGTTCGTCATCAGCACGATGATGATCGCGGGCATCGCCGTGCTCGGCCTGAACCTCCTGACGGGTTTCAACGGCCAGATCTCGCTCGGCCACGGCGCGTTCTACGCCGTCGGCGCCTACACGGCGGCGATCCTGATGGACAAGGTCAACTCGCCGTACTGGCTGGCTTTGATCGTCGCGGCCGGCGTGTGCTTCGTCGTCGGCTACCTGTTCGGCATGCCGGCGCTGAAGCTCGAGGGCCACTACCTCGCGCTGGCGACCTTCGCGCTGGCGCTCGCGGTGCCGCAGGCGCTCAAGTACAAGCACCTCGAAGGTTTGACCGGCGGCGTGCAGGGCATCGTTCTGTCCAAGCCGGAGGCGCCGTTCGGCTTGCCTCTCAGCGAGGACCAATGGCTCTACTACTACGTGCTGGTCGTGCTGGTCGCGCTGTACTGGATCGCCGCCAACATCCTCAACAGCCGCAGCGGACGCGCCATGATGGCGATCCGCGACCACCACATGGCGGCCGACACGATGGGCATCGACACGGCGCGCTACAAGACGACGGTGTTCGGGCTGAGCGCGATGTACACCGGCGTCGCCGGCGCGCTGTCGGCCAGCGCCATCGCCTTCGTCGCGCCCGACAGCTTCGTCTTCTTCCTGTCGATCACCTTCCTGATCGGCCTCGTGGTCGGCGGCGTCGGATCGCTCGCGGGCTCGCTGGTCGGCGGCGTCTTCACCGTGCTGGTGACGAACTCGGCGCAGTCGATCTCGACCTTCTTCAAGAACGGCCTCGGCGTGCCGTTCGACGTCTCCGCCTACGCGATCTACGGCGTCATGCTGCTGGTCCTGATGTACTTCATGCCGATGGGGATCGTCGGCGGCGTCGCGATCGCGTTGAGGCGGCTGCGGCGGTGAGACCGGCGGCGCCTCGGCGCCGCGCCGGTGGGGTGTGAAAAGGAACGGCCGGCGTTGGACCGGCCAAGCTTCGGAGGACCGACTATGACGACGACACGGCGTATTGTTCTGGGCGGCGGCGCGGCCGCCGTGGCGCTGGGCGCGACGGGCGCCCGGGCGCAGAAGAAGTACAGCGACGGCGCGACCGACAAGGAGATCAAGATCGGTCACACCAACCCGTACTCGGGGCCGGCCTCGTCCTACGGCATCATCGGCAAGGGCATCGAAGCCTACTGGAAGATGGTCAACGAGCGCGGCGGCATCAACGGCCGCATGGTCAAGTTCGTGACGCTGGACGACGGCTACAACCCGGCCAAGACCGTCGAGATGGTCCGCCAGCTTGTCGAGCAGGAGAAGGTGCTGTGCACCTTCAACACGCTTGGCACGCCGACGAACACGGCGATCCACAAGTACATGAACCAGAAGAAGGTGCCGCAGCTCTTCGTCGCCACCGGCGCGTCGAAGTGGGGCAAGCCGAAGGAATTCCCGTGGACGATGGGCTTCCAGCCCGACTATCACACCGAGGCCGTGATCTACGCCAAGCACATCCTTGCCAACATCAAGGACGCGAAGATCGCGGTGCTGATGCAGAACGACGACTATGGAAAAGACTACTGGGAGGGCTTCAAGGAGGGCCTCGGCAAGGACGCCAACAAGGTCGTCAAGCACGTCACCTACGAGACGACCGATCCGACCGTCGACTCGCAGATGATCCAGCTCAAGGATTCGGGCGCCAACGTCTTCTTCAACATCGCGATCCCGAAATTCGCCGCCCAGGCCATCCGCAAGGCGGCCGACCTCAACTGGAAGCCGGTCCACTACCTGAACAACGTGTCCTCGTCGGTCGCGGCCACGCTCAAGCCGGCCGGCATCGACAACAGCCAGGGCCTGATCACCGGCCTTTACCTGATGGACCCGACCGACAAGCAGTGGAACGACCACGCCGACATGAAGACGTGGCGGGCGTTCATGGCCAAGTACATGCCCGGCGCCAACACCGACGACGGCGGGTATATCTTCGGATACGCCGTCTCGGCGCTGATGGAGGCGACGCTCAAGCAGTGCGGCGACGATCTGACCCGCGAGAACCTGATGAAGCAGGCCGCCAACCACAAGAAGCTAACGCTGCCGCTTCTGCTGCCCGGCATCACCGCCAGCACCAGCCCGACCGACTTCTATCCGATCCAGGCGATCCGTCTGGCCCGGTTCAAAGGCGAGACCTGGGAGCTGTTCGGCGACGTTCTGGCCGCCGAGAGCAGCTAGGCGGACCACGCCGACATTGACCAATCGGCCGCCGGGAGAGATCCCGGCGGCCGATTTCGTTCCGGCGCTCGTTCCGTCCGATGGACGGATTCCACATCGCGGAATTTCGCTTCCCGGCCGCGGGAAGTTGTCGCATGCTTCCTCGTCCGGGCAACGACCCGGCGACAGGGAGGAAGACACATGGCAACCACCAGACGTGGACTGTTGGGCGGCGCCTCGGCGTCCGCCGTGGCGTTGGCGGCCGGCCGGACGCTGGCGCAGAAGAAGTACGACGAGGGCGCGACCGACAAGGAGATCAAGATCGGCCACACGAACCCGTACTCGGGCCCGGCCTCGTCCTACGGCATCATCGGCAAGGCCATCGAATCGTACTGGAAGATGGTCAACGAGCAGGGCGGCATCAACGGCCGGACCCTCAAGTTCGTGACCCTCGACGACGGCTACAACCCGGCCAAGACGGTCGAGGTCGTCCGCCAGCTGGTCGAGCAGGAGAAGGTCCTGGCGATGTTCAACACGCTGGGCACGCCGACCAACACGGCGATCCACAAGTACATGAACCAGAAGAAGGTGCCGCACCTCTTCCTGGCGACCGGCGCGTCCAAGTGGGGCAAGCCGAAGGAGTTCCCGTGGACGATGGGCTACCAGCCCGACTACCACACCGAGGCGGTGATCTACGCCAAGCACGTCCTGGCGAACGTGAAGGACGCCAAGATTGCGGTGCTGATGCAGAACGACGACTACGGCAAGGATTACTGGGAGGGCTTCAAGGAAGGCCTCGGCAAGGACGTCAACAAGGTCGTCAAGCACGTCACCTACGAGGTGACCGATCCGACGGTGGACTCGCAGACGATCCAGCTCAAGGATTCGGGCGCCAACGTCTTCTTCAACATCTCGATCCCCAAATTCGCCGCGCAGTCGATGAAGAAGGCGGCGGAGATCGGGTGGAAGCCGGTGCAGTACCTGAACAACGTCTCGGCCCAGGTGTCGACGACGATGAAGCCCGCCGGCTTCGAGAACGTCCAGGGCGTCATCACGGCGGCGTGGTTGAAGGACCCCACGGACAAGCAGTGGGAGGCCGACGCCGAGATGAAGATGTGGCGCGAGTGGATGGCGAAGTACAATCCCGGCGGCAACGTCCAGGACGTGAACTACGTCTACGCCTACTCGGTGTCGTTCATCATGCACCAGACGCTGCTGAAGTGCGGTGACACCCTGACCCGCGAGAACCTGATGAAGCAGGCCGCGAACCACAAGAAGCTCCGCATTCCGCTGCTTCTGCCGGGCATCACCGCCAGCACCAGCCCGACCGATTTCTACCCGGTCCAGGCGGTGCGGCTGCAGCGCTTCAAGGGCGAGAGCTGGGAGCTGTTCGGGGACATCCTCGCGGCCGAGAGCAGCTAGCCGCCGCCGGGAACGGCACGACGTCGCGGCCGCCGGACGGCGTTCCGGCGGCCGTCGTCGTCCCGGGAGGCCGCCGACCGCGGGCGTATGCGCTTTACGGTCGCGCGGGCGCGGGTGCAGAATTCGCCCCGTCCGGCCGCAGCGTCCGGCAATAGGGAGCGAAACTCATGAAGATCACACGTCGCGCCGCGATCGCCGGCGGCACGGTCCTTGGCGCGGGCATCGCCGCCCCCGCCGCGGCCCAGAAGAAATACGACCCCGGCGTCAGCGACACCGAGATCAAGCTCGGCCATACCAACCCGTACAGCGGCCCGCTGTCGGCCTACGGCTCCATCGGCCTGGCGATCAAGGCCTACTGGACGATGGTCAACGAGAAGGGCGGCATCAACGGCCGCAAGATCAACTTCCTCACCTACGACGACGGCTACACGCCGCCGAAGACGGTCGAGATGGTGCGCAAGCTGGTCGAGGAGGACCACGTCTTCGCGATCTACCAGCTGCTCGGCACGCCGACCAACACCGCCGTGCACAAGTATCTGAACCAGAAGAAGGTGCCGCAGCTCTTCGTCGCGACCGGCGCGTCGAAGTGGGGCAATCCCAAGGACTTTCCGTGGACGATGGGATGGCAGCCCGACTACCACACGGAGGCCGCCATCTACGCCAAGCACATCCTCGCGACGGTCAAGGATCCGAAGGTCGCGATCCTCTGGCAGAACGACGATTCCGGAAAGGACTACGTCGGCGGCTTCATGGCCGGGCTCGGCAAGGCGAACGAGAAGATCGTCGCGCGCTCGGTGAGCTACGAGCCGACCGATCCGACCGTCGACTCGCAGATCATCCAGCTCAAGGATTCCGGCGCCAACGTCTTCTTCAACGACGCCGCTCCGAAGGCGGCGGCGCAGGCGATCCGCAAGGCCGCGGAGCTGGGCTGGAAGCCGGTGCAGTACCTCGCCAACGTGTCCGCGTCGGTGAACTCGGTGCTCAAACCGGCGGGCTTCGACGCCAGTCAGGGAGTGATCACGGCGGCGTACCTGAAGGATCCGACCGACAAGCAGTGGGCGGCCTCGGCGGACTTCGTGGAGTGGAAGGCCTGGATGACGAAGTACTACCCGAACGGCAACCAGTCCGACTCCTTCAACGCCTACGCCTACGCCGTCTCGGCGACGATGGCCGAGGTGCTGAGGCGCTGCGGCAACGAACTGACCCGCGCGAACCTCATGAAGCAGGCGTCCAGCCTGCGCGGTCTGGAGGTGCCGTTGCTGCTTCCCGGCATCAAGATCAACACCAGCCCGACGGACTTCTTCCCGATCCAGGCCGTGCGGTTGCAGCGCTTCAAAGGCGAGACCTGGGAGCTGTTCGGCGAAGTCATCGCCAGCGAGAGCACCTGATCGGAGCGCCTTGGCGCGGCCCGCGGGGATGCGGGCCGCCGCCACGGCGTATAGAATGGACGTCGTTCGTCCCGAATCGGATCGTCCCTGTCGATGGCCCTAGCCAGCGCCTTGGCGCGCGCACGCTGGATCTGGATAGGCGGCCTGGCCATCGCGGCCGCCGCCGGCGCAGGCTATTTCTATGTCCAGCGCGGCGATCCGCCGCCGAAGTACCGCCTCGCCAAGGTCGAGCGGGGGCCGATCGTCAGCACGATCACCGCGACCGGCACGGTCAACCCCGTCGTGTCGGTGGTGGTCGGTTCGCAGCTGTCCGGTCAGATCGTCGAGCTGAAGGCGGATTTCAACACCCAGGTCAAAGCCGACCAGGAGCTGGCGCGGCTCGACATCGAGCAGATCGACGCCCGCCTGCTGTCCGCCCGCGCCGACCTCGCCGCCGCGCGGGCGCAGGTCGAGAGCCAGAAGGCGCAGATCGAGCGCGCGGCCGCCGAGATCGAGAACATCCAGGCCGCGCTCTCCACCGCCGAGAGCGACGCCGTCCGCAAGGAGTCGCTGGCGCGCGGCGGCATCGGTCCGGTCGCGGAGTCCGAACGGGCGCGCAACGCCGCCATCTCGGCGCGCGCCGCGCTGCGGTCCGCGGAGGCCAGCCTGAAGGTCGCGAAGGCGCAGCTGCTGAACCTGGAGGCGTCGGTCCAGCAGCGCGAGGCCGCCGTCGTCCAGGTCGAGGTCGACATCAAGCGGTCCGTCATCCGCTCGCCGATCGACGGCGTGGTCGTGCAGCGCAACGTCGACGTCGGCCAGACCGTGGCCGCCAGCCTGCAGTCCCCAGTGCTGTTCACGATCGCGCAGGACCTTCGGAAGATGGAGGTCCACACCACGGTCGACGAGGCGGACATCGGCCGCGTGCGTCCGGGCATGGAGGTGGGGTTCACGGTGAACGCCTACCCGAACGAGCGCTTCCCCGGCCGCGTCGCGCAGGTCCGGTTGGCGCCGATCAACATCCAGAACGTGATCACCTACACGGTCGTCATCTCGGCCGACAACGGCCAGCTCAAGCTGCTGCCGGGCATGACCGCGACCGTGACGATCACGACCGACAAGCGCGACGACGTGTTGAAGGTGGTGAACGCCGCGCTGCGGTACCGCCCGCCCGGACGCGCCGCGGTGGCGTCGGCGGCGCCCGCCGCTGGCGGCGAGGGCCCTGCGGCCGGCGGCGGCGGCCAGGCGGCCGGTGGCGGCGGTCAGACGGGCGGGGGCGACGCGCGCGCGCGCGCCGAAGCGCTCAAGAAGGCCCTTGTCGAAGGTCTGTCGCTCGATCAGGCGCAGCGGGAGGAACTCGACCGGATCTTCGCGCAGAGCGGCGCCGAGACGCGAGCGCTGTTCACCGGCGGCGCCCCGCCCGAGGAACGGCGCGCGAAACTCGCGCAGATCCGCGAGGCGGCCACGAGGCGGATCGACGCGATGCTGACGGCGGAGCAGAAGCCGAAATACGCGGCGATGCGCGCGGCGCAGGCCGGCGGCGCGCCGGGCGAGCTGCACGTGGTCGGTCCCGACGGACTGCCGCGGACGCTGCGCGTGCGCCTCGGCGCGACCGACGGCAACGTCACCGAGGTTTCCGGACCCGACGTCAAACCCGGGCTGGAGGTGATCGTCGGCGGCGGTCCGCGGGCGGCCGCGGCGCCGCCGCCCGCGGCTCGGCTTCTGATCCGGCGGGGCCGCGCATGGGCGACCTCCGGCCGCTGATCGAGACCCGCGAGCTCGCCAAGACCTACGTCATGGGCGACCAGCGCGTGCGCGCGCTGCGGCGCGTGTCGATCGACATCGCGCGCGGAGATTTCGCGGCCGTGATGGGGCCGTCGGGCTCCGGCAAGTCGACCTTCATGAACCTCGTGGGCTGCCTCGACACCCCGACCAAGGGCGACTACGCGATCGACGGCGAGGCGGTCTCCGGCCTGTCGCCCGACCGGCTGGCGGAGCTGCGCAACCGCAAGATCGGCTTCGTGTTCCAGTCGTTCAACCTGCTGCCGCGGTCGACGGCGCTCGCGAACGTGGCGCTGCCGATGGTCTACGCCGGCGCCGACCGGGCGACGCGCGAGGCCCGCGCCCGGCGCGCGCTCGAGACGGTCGGGCTGGGCGGCCGCGTCGACCACCGGCCGTCGCAGCTCTCCGGCGGGCAGCAGCAGCGCGTGGCGATCGCGCGCGCGCTGGTCAACGATCCGGCGCTGCTTCTGGCCGACGAGCCGACCGGCGCGCTCGACACGCGCACCAGCCTCGAGATCATGGCGTTGTTCCAGACGCTGAACCGCGGCGGGCAGACGGTCGTGATCGTGACCCACGAGCCCGACGTCGCGGCCTTCGCCAGCCGCGTCGTGCGGTTCCGCGACGGGAAGGTCGTCGACGACCGCCGCCAGGCGCCGCTCGACGCAGTGGCGCAGCTCGCCGCGCTCGGCGCGGCGGCGCCGGAGGAGGCGGCGTGAGCGTCGTCGAGGCGCTGCGTTCGGCGCTCGACGCCCTGCGCGCCAACGTGCTGCGCAGCGTGCTCACCATGCTCGGGATCATCATCGGCGTGACCGCCGTGATCGTGATGGTCGCGGTCGGCTCCGGCGCGCGCGCGCGCGTGATGCAGCAGATCCAGAGCCTCGGCGCCAACCTCATCATCGTCGTGTCCGGCAGCGTCACGTCGGGCGGCGTGCGCATGGGCGTCGGCTCGCGCTGGACGCTCTCCGAGGAGGACGGCGCGGCGCTGGTGCGCGAGATCCCGGCGATCCAGATCGCCACCGGCACGGTGCGCGGCTCGGCCCAGATCGTCGCCGCCGGCGCCAACTGGTCGACGGTCGTGCTCGGCGTCGGCCCCGGTTACCTCGAGGCGCGCGAATGGGAGCTGGCGGCCGGCCGCGACTTCACGGCGCAGGAGTATTCCGGCGCCGGAAAGGTCGCCCTGATCGGCGAGACGGTGGCCAGGAACCTGTTCGGCGAGGGCGTCGATCCGGTCGGCCAGACCGTGCGCGTCCGCGCCACGCCGTTCACCGTCGTCGGCACGCTGGCACGCAAGGGCCAGAACACCCAGGGCCAGGACCAGGACGACACCGTCATCGTGCCCGTGGCGACCGCCAAGCAGAAGGTGCTCGGCACCAGCCGCGCCAACGCCCGCGCGGTGGCCGCCCTGCTGGTGAAGGTGCGCGACGGCGAGGACATGGCCGAGGCCGAGCGGCAGATGGCCGAGCTGCTGCGCCAACGCCACCGGCTGACGCCGGCGCAGGAGAACGATTTCTGGATCCGCAACCTGACCGAGGTGGCGCAGACCCAGGAGGAGTCCGCCCGCACGCTGGCGGTGCTGCTCGCGGCCGTCGCCGGCGTGTCGTTGCTGGTCGGCGGCATCGGCATCATGAACATCATGCTGGTGTCGGTGACCGAGCGGACGCGCGAGATCGGCCTGCGGCTGGCGATCGGCGCTCGGCGCCGCGACATCCTCAACCAGTTCCTGATCGAGGCGACGACCCTGGCGGCGATCGGCGGCGCCATCGGCGTCGTGCTGGGCGTCGCCGGCTCGGCGCTGGCGGCCCATCTGGCGGGCTGGCCGACACTGATCCGGTGGGAGGTGGTCGGCGCCGCGGTCGGCTTCAGCGCCCTGATCGGCGTGTTCTTCGGCTTCTATCCCGCCCAGCGCGCCTCGCGCCTCGATCCGATCGAGGCGCTACGGCACGAGTAGGCGCGTCAGGCCAGGCGTTCCGGCAGGATCGTGCGCGCGTCGTCCGAATGCTCGTAGAGCTCGCCCGGCAGACGGCGCAGATTTCCCAGCGACGCGATCACCATCTGCTTGCCGAGGCGCCGCGCGTACTTCATCGCCGGCACCAGGTCGGTGTCCTGCGACGCCAGCACGATCTGGTCGATCGATGGCAGATGGGCGTATGACGCGACGTCGAGCGCGATCCGCACGTCGACGCCCTTCTGCTCGAAATCCGGCGCGAAATCGTCGTCGGTCAGCGCCTGGCCGGGCGCCGCCTGCACGCCGCGGCGCAACCTGTAGCCGCGGAATTTCAGCACGCCGCGTCGCACAGCGAAACGTTCGCGCTGGGCCAGATCGCGCAACCAGCCGTCGCCCGACTCGAAGACCCGGCGCTCGCCGGAGATCGGCAGTGTGACCTCGCCCGCGAACGGCGCGCAATCGTAGTACAGGATGCGCAGCACGTGCTCTCGATCATGGTCGACGCACGACCACGCGAAACGCTCCACGAAGTCGTTGTGGTACTGGAATCCGAGTTCCTGGGCGCTCTTCCGGAGGTTGCCGCCGTCGAGCAGAACGACGGTCTTGAGCATCATGTTGGACATGGTCGCGGGCATCCATATGTCGTCCGATACAGCCGGCGCGCGCCAAAGGGACGCCGCCGGCAATTCCGCCCTTTAGGCCGGCGCGCCGTCGTGTGGCAAGGGGCGATTCATCCCCCGGACGTACAACCGGACTTCAGCACGATCCATACGCACTCGCCCTGCGCATAGAGTGTCCCGTCCTCGCCGTAGAGCGCCGTCCCGGAGATCAACTTCCGGCCGGCGCCACCGGCCTTCCAGCCGACCACCATGCAGCGCAGCCCCGGCCGCGGCCGGTCGAATATCCGCGCCGTCATGCGGCCGGTCAGCGCCGGGCGGCGATCATCGGCGTCCTGCGCCGCCCATGCTCCGGGGCAATCCAGCGCGCCCCACACGAACTCCGGCCGGATGCGCCCGTCGTCACCGGCGTGCACCGGGTGCGGCAGGTAGCGCGACAGCGAGCGTCCGCCGCCGGCGGCGCGGTCGCCCCAGACGCGCAGTCCGTCGCCCGGCGCGCGTCCCCGGCCGCACACCAGGCAATCGTGGAAATCCGTGCCGGCGGCGCTGCCGCCGCCCTCCGCCAGCCGCTCCATTTCCGCCCAGTCGCCGGCGCCGGGGGCGTCCAGCGTCAGAGCGGCGCGCCGCGCCTCGCAGATCAACCGGCCGCCGGCGGTCAGCCGGTAGCCGTCGCCCGCCGGCGACAGGTCCATCGGCGTGTCGAGCGGAACGGGCGCGCGTAGAGTCACCTCGACGACGCCCTCGGGATCGATATGTCCGGCGAGAATGCCCGCGACGTAGCCGCCGTTGCCGGATCCCTTGGGGCCGTTGAAACGCCGGTCGATGACGATGGTGCGCACGGCCGTATCCTCCACGCGCGCGAACGTGCCGTGCGTCGGCGCGGTGGGCAAGGTCCTCGCGCGCCGGGTCGTTCGCACCTACCCTGCGCGCCGCGAATGGCGTTCGGAGGACCGCGGTGCGGAGCGGGAGGGGATGGCTGCCGGTCGGGCTCGTGGCGCTGTGCTTCGCGCTCGGCGTCGTGGCGCGCGGCCTCAACGACTCGTTCTCGGTGTTCGTGCCGCCGCTGCAGGCCGCCTTCGACGCCGACCGCGCCTCGATCACCGGGATCTACGGCGCGTCCATGCTCGGTATCGGTTTCGGCGGACCGTTGGCCGGTTGGCTTGTCGACCGGCTCGGGCCGCGCGGCGTCGCGGTCGGCGGCGTGCTGTGCGCGGGCGCGACGGCGCTGCTGGCGCCGCGAGCCGACGCCCTGTGGCAGCTCTACGGGGCGATCGGCGTCGGCCTCGGCGGCAGCTCGGCGGCGCTCGGCGGTGTGTTCCAGGCGACCATCCTCGGCCGCTGGTTCACCGACCGTCTCGGCACCGCGCTGGCGGTGGCGTATTCGGCCAACGGCGTCGGCGTCATGCTGATCGCGCCGCTGGCGCAGCGCCTGATAGAGGCGCGCGACTGGCGCTTCGCGCTGTCGACGATCGGGTTCGGCGTGCTCGCGCTGGCGCCGCTCGTGCTTCTGCTGCCGTGGCGGCGCATCGCCGCCGGCGATCCCGCGATCATGGCGACGCGCGCGGCGGGTGCGACCGGCGCCGCCGCCGGGCGGACGGTGGCGCAGGCGCTGCGCGATCCGCCGTTCTGGAACCTGACCGTCACCTTCGCGCTGACCTCGGTGGCGATCTACGTGCTGACGCCACAGGTCAACGCCTACCTGATCCAACGCGGCTTCACCCCCGCGGGCGCGGCCGACGCCTACGCGCTGATGGCGGTGCTGATGCCGGTCGGCATGATCGGCTTTAACTGGCTCGCCGACCGCGGCGGGCGCGTCTTCGGCGCCGTCGCGGCGTACGCCTGCACCGCCGTCGGCATCGCCGCCCTGTGGTGGGTGCGCGGACCGGCGGACTGGATCGCGCTGGGCGCCTTCGTGGTCCTGTTCGGATCGACGATGGGCTCGCGTGGGCCGATGATCGCCACGCTCGCCGCCATCCGCTACCGCGGCCCGCATCTCGGCCGCATCTACGGCCTCGTCACCTTCGGCATGGGCGTCGGCGCCGCCGCCGGCGCCTGGCTGGGCGGGCTCGCCTACGATCTCACCGGCGGCTACGGCGGCGTCTTCGCGCTGTCGCTCACCGCCCTGGGCGCGGGCGCCACCGGCCTTGTGTGGGAGACGCGCGCGCGGACCCGGCCCGGCTAGAGGATCGCCGTGTGCACGAAGTTGGCGATGTGGTCCAGCCGCCAGCTATGCCACGGATCGGGCACGCGGTTGTTGGTGATGTAGGCGAACGACACGCCCGAATCCGGATCGCCCCAGCAATAGGACGTCCCGACGCCGCCGTGGCCGAAGGCGCGCGGCGAGGCGAACGTGCCCATCCCGCGGATGGTCTCGGTCTGGCCGCGCAGATGCGGACCGATGCCGCGGTGCATCGGCATGCCCATGTACTCGTCGACGCGGTCGCCGGTCCAGTTGCGGATGGCGTATTGCAGCGTGCGCGGCGAGACGATGCGCGCGCCGCCCAGTTCGCCGCCGGCCAGCATCATCTGGTACAGCGCCGCCATGGCGCGTGCCGTGCCGTAGGCGCCGCCGCCGGGAATGCCGGCCCGGCGCCACTCCGGCGTGTTGTTGTCGGGCTCGAGGCGCGGCGCCCCGCCGCCGGCCGGCGGCGCGTGCATGTCCGACACGCGCGCCGCCTGGGCCGGCCCGACGCCCATGAACAGGTCGTCGCCGAGGCCGAGCGGGTGGATCAGCAGCTCGCGCACCACGTCGCGGAAATCCTTGCCCGTGACGGCCTCGATCACGACGGCGGCGACCCAGTGCGCCGACAGGCCGTGGTAGTGGACGCGCGAGCCCGGGGTCCACTCCAGCGAGAAGTCGCTCACGACCTGCCGTAGCTTGGCGTGGTCGTCCCACGCGTCCTTGCGCACGACCGCGTTGGGGAAGCCGCCCTGGTGGGTCAGCACCTGCAGCAGCGTGATCTCCTTCTTGCCGTTGCGCGAGAATTCGGGGACGTGGTCCGACACGCGGTCGGCGAAGCGGAAGGCGCCGCGCTCGGCCAGCGCCCACATCGTCGTGCCGAGCACGACCTTGGTGTTCGAGTACAGCAGCCACAGCGTGTCGTCGGCGGCCTTGCGCGCGGGATCGAGCGTGGCGTCGCCGAAGCTGCGCGTCATCGCCAGCTTGCCGTGCCGCGCCAGCGCGATCTGGCAGCCGGGGTAGTGGCCGTCGGCGATCTGCTTGTCGATGAAGGCGCACAGCCGGTCGATCTGCTCGACGCGGAAGCCGAGCGTCGCGATGTCGGCGGACGGAAGCGGATAGGCCATTCTGCGTTTCCTTCCCTCGTGGGTGGCGGGCGCCACACTACCGCGTGGGCAGGGCGGCTGTCCTCAGAGCCAGGGCGCCTTGGCCCAGTCGAACGCCTGCTCCATGCGGTCGTGGCCCCAGAACAGCTCTTCGCCGACGCTGAACGACGGCGCGCCGTAGACGCCCAGCGCGATGGCGGCGTCGGTCTGCGCCTTGAGCCGTAGCTTGTTCTCCGCCGTCTCGGCGCGCGCGAGGATGTCGGCCGGCAGCCGCAGCCGCTCCAGCACGCCGGCGATCACATCGGCCTCGCCGATGTCGAGATCCTCGATGAAGTTGGAGCGGAACACGGCGCGGCTGAAATTGGCGATCCAGCCCTCGTCGGCGCCGATCAGGGCCACGCGCGCGGCGCGCAGCCCGTTGCGCGGCAGGGTCGACGGTCTGCGCCAGAGCAGGTTGTGGCGGCGCGCCTGCCGCTCCATGTCGCGCCACATGTTGGCGCCCTTGGCGGGGTAGAGGTTGAACGGCGACGTCGTCCAGCCCTGCGCGCCGAAGATCGGGCCGAGCAGGAACGGCCGCCAGCGCACCGCCACGCCCATCACGCGGGCGACGCCCTCGACGCGCTCGGCCGCGAGGTAGGAGTAGGTGCTGCCGAACTCGTACCAGAAATCCACCACCGGCGCGGTCATCGCGCGGCCGTCACTCCGCCGGATGCGGCGCCGCGCCGGCCGGGGGCGCCTCCGCCGCGCCGCCGCCGTGGGCCGCGCGCTGCCGCGCCAGATAGGTGTAGGCCGTCGGCACCACGAACAACGTCAGCAACGTGCCGAGCGTCATGCCGCCAACGATCACCCAGCCGATGGCTTGGCGGCTCTCACCACCGGCGCCGGTGGCGAGGGCCAGCGGCACGGCGCCCAGCACCATCGCGCCGGTGGTCATCAGGATCGGCCGCAGGCGCAGCGTGGCGGCGTTCTCGACCGCCTCGCGCTTCGCCATCCCCTGCTCCTGGAGCTGGTTCGCGAACTCGACGATGAGGATGCCGTGCTTGGTGATCAGGCCGATCAGGGTGACCAGCCCGATCTGGCTGTAGACGTTCAGCGTGTTGCCGGTCAGGTACAGCGCCAGCAGCGCCCCGGTCATCGTCAGGGGCACCGTCAGCATGATGATGAGCGGGTCGCGGAAGCTCTCGAACTGCGCCGCCAGCACCAGGAAGATGAAGACGAGCGCCATGAGGAACGTCATGTAGAGACCGGCGGACGACAGCCGGAACTCGCGGCTCGGGCCGTTGTAGTCGATGCGGATCGTGTCCGGCAGGGCGCGCGCGCCCTGGTCCATGAACTTCAGGGCGTCGCCGAGCGCGCAGCCGCCGACGAGGTTGGCGGAAACGGTCGAGGCGCGCATCTTGTTGAAGTGGTTGAGCTCCTTCGGGGCGACGGTCTCGTTGTAGGAGATCAACGTGGCGAGCGGCACCATCTGCCCGGACCGGGAGCGCACGAAGATCTCGTTGAGCTGGTTGGGCCGCGTGCGGTCGGCGTCGGCGACCTGCACCATCACGTCGTACTGCTTGCCCTCGCGCTTGAAGCGCGTGACCTGCCGCCCGCCCATCATGGTCTCGAGCGTGCGTCCGATCGTGTCGACCTCGATGCCGAGGAGCGCGGCCTTCTCGCGGTCCGGCCGGACGCGGAGGTCGGGCTTGTTGAGCTTGAGGTCGCTGTCGAGCGCCGTCAGGCATGCGTTGGTGCTCGCGATCGCCATCAACTGGTTCGTTGCCTGGTCGAGTACCTCGTAGGGCTGCGTCGTGAGCAGCACCATCTGCACGGGTTTGTCGCTCGTCTTCAGGCCGAACGAGGGCGGATTGATCGGGAACGCCCGCACGCCGGGAATGCGCTGCGCCAGCGGCCTCGCCAGCTCGGTGATCCGCTGCTGCTTGACGGTCCTCTGCTCCCAGGGCTTCAGACGCGCGAACGCGAGGATGCGCGTGACGTCGGGGAAGCCGACGATGACCAGCAGGCGCTCGACGTTCTCGCTGATCTCCGGACGGCCCTGGGCGGCGCTGTTGAGATAGACGTCCTCGAGGCGCTTGGCGTATCCGACCGTGTAGTCGAGCGTCGAACCCTCCGGCGCGAAGCCCAGGTTCGACACGCTGCCGCGGTCCTCGGACGGCGCGAGTTCGGACGGGATCATGCGGAACAGGACTCCGGCGGCGCCGGCCACGACGAGGCCCACGACGATCACGGCGGGACGCACGAGCAGCGTCCAGCCCAGCAGCCGCCGGTAGCCGGCGTTCATGCCGTTGATCACGCGTTCGCCATAGGTGTAGAACCAGCCGTGGCTCGTCTGGTGCTTCAGCAGCTTGGAGCACATCATCGGCGTCAACGACAACGCGATGAATCCCGAGACAATCACCGAGCCCGCCAGCGTGAGCGCGAACTCGGTGAAAAGCCTGCCGGTGCGGCCGGTCTGGAACGCGATCGGAGCGTAGACGGCGGCCAGTGTGATCGTCATCGCGACGATCGCGAAGGCGATCTCTCGGGAGCCCTTGAGCGCCGCGGCGAAAGGCTCCATGCCCTCCTCGACGTAGCGGGCGATGTTCTCGAGCATCACGATGGCGTCGTCGACGACCAGTCCGATCGCGAGGACCATCGCGAGCAGCGTCAGCGTGTTCACCGAGAACCCGAGCACCAGCATCATCGTGAAGGTGCCGATCAGCGACACCGGTATCGTGACCAGCGGGACGATCGTCGCGCGCAGGGACCGCAGGAACAGGAAGATGACCAGCGCCACGAGCACCGCCGCCTCGCCGATGGTCCGGAACACGTTGGCGATCGAGCGGTCGATGAAGACGGTGCTGTCGTAGGCGATCTCGGCGCTGATGCCGGCGGGGAGGTCGGCGAGGATCTGCGGCAGCCGCTTCTTGGCGTCTTGGGCCACGGTCAACGGATTAGCGGTGGACTGCTTGATGATCCCGACGTTCACCGCCGGCTTGCCGTTGAACCGGCTGATCACGCGCTGGTCGCGCGCGCCCAGCTCGGCGCGCCCGACGTCGCTGAGGCGCACGAGGTATCCATCGTTGTCGCGGAGGATCAGGTCCTCGAACTGGCGCGGCGTGCGGAGGTCGGTCTCGGCGAGGATCGTGAACTCACGGTCGGCGCTTTCGATCCGCCCGGACGGCACCTCGACGTTCTGCCGGCGCAGCGCCGACTCGACGTCCTGCACCGTCACCCGGTACGCCGCCATCCGGACGCGGTCGAGCCAGATGCGCATCGCGTAGGTGCGCTCGCCGAAAACCCGCAGCTGCGACACGCCGTCGATGGTCTGCAGCTGGTCCTTCACGAACCGGTCGATGTAGTCCGTGACCTCGAGCTGCGGAATCGTGTCGCTGACGAACGAGATGTACAGGATCGGCGTCGCGTCGGCCTCGACCTTGGCGATCACCGGCTCGTCGATCTCGGTCGGAAGGCGCGCGCGCACGCGGCTGACGCGGTCGCGCACGTCGGCGGCGGCGGAATCGACGTTGCGGCTGAGGCGGAACTTGACGGTGATCTGGCTGCGCTCGGCGCGGCTGAACGACGTCATCAGCTCGATGCCGTCGATGCCGTAGAGAGATTCCTCGAGCGGCTGCGTGACCTGGCTCTCGACGATCTCGGCGGAGGCGCCGCGGTAGGTCGTGTCGACCGTCAGCGTCGGCTCGTCGATGTTCGGGTACTCGCGGATCGACAGACGCTGGTAGCTCACCAAGCCCAGCAGCGTCAGCGCCAGGCTCATGACGGTGGCCAGGACCGGCCGGCGGATGGAAATCTCGGGAAGTCTCACGTCGAACCCTCCGGCCGCTCAGCCGCCGCGCCCCTGGCCGCCGCCGGGAGCGGGGCCGGGCGT
Organism: Rhodospirillales bacterium; assembly: GCA_016699855.1. Lineage (NCBI taxonomy): Bacteria > Pseudomonadati > Pseudomonadota > Alphaproteobacteria > Rhodospirillales > Rhodospirillales bacterium. Next base: position 978,064 of record CP064988.1, on the reverse strand, counting down.
CTTGGCGGTCGACGGTGCCGCCGCGCCGCCGGGCTTCTCCGCCTTGGAGCCGGCGGCGGGCGGGGCGCCGCCCGGCGGCCGCGTCCCCCCGGCCGGCACGATGGTCACCCGCATGCCGGGATTCGACAGCTTCAGATGGCCAGCCGTAATCACCACGTCGCCGGGCTTCAGGCCTTCGACGATCTCGACCTCGCCCTTGTCGCGCTGGCCGGCGCTGACGAAGGTCGGCGTCGACCTGCCGTCGATCACGCGGTAGACCTGCAGACGGTCGCCGACCGGCACGATCGCCTGCTCGGGCACGAACAGCGCGTTCTCGCGGGTCGACAGGGTGAGCGCAACGCGCGCGAAGACGCCGGGCCGCAGGACAGCGGCGGCGTTGTCGACCTGCGCGCGGATGACCACCGACCGGCCGGCTTCGTCGACCAGCGGATCGATCGCGTAGACCTTCCCATCGAACGCGCGGCCGGCGAAGGCGTCGACGGTCAAAGTGATCGCCTGGCCGACCTTCACCGCGGCGAGGAACGTCTCGGGGACGCGGAAATCGACCTTCAACGGATCGATCTGCTCGAGGTTGACGATATCCGCGCCGACCTGGAGGTAGCTGCCGATCGACACCTTGCGCAGCCCGACCACGCCGTCGAACGGTGCCGTCAGCGAGAATTTCTCGACGCGGGCCTTCGCGAGCTGGACGGCGGCCTCGTCGCGCCGCAGCGCCGCGCGGCTTTCGTCGACCGCCTTCTCGGTTCCGGCCTGGCGGGCGACCAGCGACACGGCGCGCTCGTAGTTGGCGCGCGAAAGCGCCAGCGCGGCCTCGGCCTGGGCCAGCGTCGCCTCGTCGATCGCGGCGTCGAGCCGCACCAGCACCTGGCCCTTTGCGACTTTCTGCCCTTCGGTGAAGTTGAACTCCTTCACCCGGCTGGCGAGTTCCGGCCGGATCATCACGGATTCAAACGAGCGGAACGTTCCCACCGCGAGCACGGTCCGCCGGCTTGTGCCGACACGCGCCTCCGCCGCCTCGACCAGTACCGGCGGCGGCGCCGCCTTCGGCACGGCCCCCCCGGTCTTGCCACCGCCCGCCGTCGAGGCTGTGAAGCCGCCGGCACCGGGGCCGGCGTTGAACCACCACCAGGCGCCGCCGAGGGCGCCCGCGAGGAGGGCGAGAGAAGCAAGCGTCACGCTGTGGCGCATTGGAAGGAAACCTGCCGACGGAGGCGCAACACGCCACCGTCATCCCTGCGGTGTCGTTGTTGGTCGCAGTCTAGCGTGAAATGGCTGCGCATACAGTGAAATATCCGATCCTCGGCCGCGGAATTCGCCGCTGTTTCCGGGCGGTTACCGCGCTGCGGCGACATCGCGGGCGGACGTGGCGTCGTCGCGTGCACCACAATATGTTGTAGGCTCGCGCCGATCGCGCGGCTCGGCCCGTTGGACAGGATTGAACCGCCCCTATGATACGCCCGATGTACGACTGGGTGATCCGCTTGGCCGGACACCGGCACGCGCTTCCAGCGATGGGTACCGTCGCCTTCCTGGAAAGTTCCTTCTTCCCGATTCCGCCCGACGTCATGCTGGTGCCGATGGTGCTCGCGGACCGCCGCAAGGCTTTCCGGATCGCCGCCGTCTGCACGGTGGCGTCGGTGCTGGGCGGCCTGCTGGGGTACGCGATCGGCTACTGGCTGTTCGAGACCGTCGGGGCCTGGGTGGTGCGCCTGTACGGCTTGCAGGCGGGCATGGAGAGCTTCCGGGAGGGGTTCGCCCGCCACGGGATGTGGATCATCCTCGTCAAAGGGCTGACCCCCATCCCCTACAAGCTGGTGACGATCGCGAGCGGGGCGGCGCATTTCGACCTCTTCACCTTCGTCTGGGCGTCGATCCTGACCCGGGGCGCCCGCTTCTTCCTGATCGCGGCGCTGCTGTGGCGGTTCGGCGAACCGGTGCGCCGGTTCATCGAGCGCCATCTGACGCTGCTGACCTGGGCGTTTCTGGTCGCGCTTGTCGGCGGCTTCGTGGCGTTCCGGTACATTTTCTAAGGCGGCCGCGTGGCCGCGCCACTCCCGCGACACAGTCCGACCGGCCATATTGGCGTCATGAGCCGACCGATCTTCCCGACCACCCTCGACCACTGGGCCGGAGCCACGCTGGCGGCCAGCTTCGCGCTGCTGCTGGGCGCGCTGGCGTTCCAGCATGTCGGCGGCCTGCCGCCGTGCCAGATGTGCTACTGGCAGCGCTACGGGCATCTCGCGGTGCTGGCCTTCGCGTGGGGCGCGCTGCTGCCGGTCGCCACCCCGGCCCGCGTGGCGCTGCTGGCGTTGGCGGGAGTGGCGTTGCTGGCCACGGCGGGCATCGGCGCCTACCACGCCGGCGTCGAATGGAAGTGGTGGCAGGGCCCGGCCGGTTGCAGCGCCACGTCGGGCGTCGGCAAGTCGCTGGAGGAGTTGCGCCGCATGGTGCTGGGCACGAAGATGGTGCGTTGCGACGAGATCCCGTGGTCGCTGCTCGGCCTGTCGATGGCCGGTTGGAACGCGCTGATCTCGGCCGCGCTCGCCGCGGCGGCGCTGACCGGCGCATGGCGCTGCGCGGCGCGCGCCTGAGGAGCTGGCGATGGACACGCCTCCGACGCCGCCCGTCAACCACCGCCGCACGGCCGAGGGCTGGCAGCCCGGCGATCCGACACCGCGACAGTTCGTCGAGCGCGTCGTGCGAGTAGACCAGGCCGGCGAGTTCGGCGCCGTGCGCATCTACGAGGGCCAGCTCGCGGCGCTGCGCTGGGCCGGCCGCGGCGCCACGCCGGCGGCGCGCAAGATCGAGCGCATGCTGGCGCAGGAGAAGCTGCACCGCGCCGAGTTCGACCGCGCGCTGGTGGCGCGCCGCGTGCGGCCCACGGCGCTGACGCCGGTGTGGTCGGTCGCCGGCTTCGCGCTGGGCGCCGCGACCGCGCTGATCGGCGACGAGGCGGCGATGGCCTGCACGGTCGCCGTCGAGGAGACGATCGACGTGCACTACGCCGCGCAGCGCGACCGGCTCGGCGACGACGAGGCCGAACTGCGCGACACCGTCGAGCGCTTCCGCCGCGAGGAGGTCGAGCACCGCGACGAGGCGCTGGCCAGCGGCGCCGAGCGGGCGCCCGGCTACGAGCTGCTGACCGGCGCGGTCAAGGCCGGCTCGCGCCTGGCGATCTGGTTGTCGACGCGGGTCTGAGCGGGCGCCTCACTTCGCGAAGTAGCCGCCGTCGACCACCATCTGCGAGCCGGTCACGAACGCCGACTCGTCGCTCGCGAGGTAGAGCACGGCGTTGGCGATGTCGCGCGGATCGCCGAGGCGTCCCAGCGGCTCGCCGTCGGTCATCGCCTGGCGCGCCGCGCCGGGATCGCGCGACGCGCCGATGACGCTGTCCAGCATCGGCGTCTGCATGTAGCCGGGATGCACCGAGTTCACGCGGATGTTGCGCTTGAGCAGCGCGAACTCCAGCGCCGCCGCCTTGGTCAGCAGCGTCACGCCGCCCTTGCTGGCGCAGTAGGCCGAGGCGCCCTCGGCGATGCCGACCAGGCCGGCGACCGAGGAGATGTTGACGATCGAGCCGCCGCCGCGGCGGCGCATCGCGTCGGCGCCGTGCTTCACGCCGAGGAAGACGCCGTCGAGGTTGACGGCGTGGACGCGGCGCCACTGCTCGAGCGTGAGCTTGTGGATCCACGCGCCGTCGGCGGTGCCGGCGTTGTTGACGACGACGTCTAGTCCGCCGAACGCCGCCTCGGCCGCGGCGACGGCGCCGATCCAATCCTCCTCCGACGTCACGTCGAGCTTGCGCGACATCGCGCGCCCGCCGGCCTTCGTGATGCCCGCGACGACCGCCTCGGCCGGCTCGAGGCGGATGTCGGCGACCACCACGGCGGCGCCTTCCTCGGCGAGGCGCTCGGCCGTCGCCTTGCCCAGTCCCGACGCCGCGCCGGTCACCAGCGCCACCTTGCCCGCCACGCGATCGCCCATCTCGTTCCCTCCGCTTGTCGCCAGTCCGGCGCGCGCGTCGTCCGGAGCGCTGCGCGTCGTCTATCCGGAATACCTGTCATCGCGGCTGTCGCGACGGATCCAAGGGCGGCGCCTGGATCTCTCGCCGCGTTCGGACTGACAGTCGCTGTCCCCATCGGCACGCGCGTGGGCGTCCGCATGGCGCCGAGCGCCGCGTCAGACCGGATCGAGCTCGCTGTCCCAGTACAGGTAGTCGCGCCAGCTCTCGTGCAGGTAGTTCGGCGGGAACGCGCGCCCGTTCTCCCGCAGCTCGATCGAGTTGGGTTCGTAGGGCGCGCGGATGGGATGCATGTGCGCCTGGTGCGGCAGGCGGTTGCCCTTCACGAGGTTGCACGGGCTGCACGCCGTCACGACGTTGCGCCACGTCGTGTGGCCGCCCTTTGAGCGCGGCACGACATGGTCGAACGTCAGGTCGTGCGCCGGGAAACCTTCGCCGCAATACTGGCACGAGAAGCTGTCGCGCAGGAACACGTTGAACCGCGTGAAGGCCGGCCGGCGTTCCGACGGCACGTACTCCTTCAGCGCGATGACGCTGGGCAGCTTCATCTCGATGCTGGGGCTGTGGATGCGCCGGTCGTACTCGGCGACCACGGCGACGCGGTCGAGGAACACCGCTTTGACGGCGTCCTGCCAGGACCACAAGGACAAGGGGAAATACGAGAGCGGCCGGAAGTCGGCGTTCAGCACCAGCGCCGGACAGGATTCAGGCGCCGGAGACATCGCCGGTACTCTGCGCGACCAACCGCGTGTATGCAGTTTCGCTCGTCATGGGGCCGGATAGTGGCCCAAAGATCGGCGCCGCACAACATCTGGAAGCGCCCGCGGCGCGGTCGGCCGAGGCCGCCGCGCGGCGGGTCGTCATCGGCGCGTCACGTCGGTGTGGACGCCGCCGCGGCCGCTATTCGGCGGCGACCTTGAGTTGGGTCGGCACCGGCTCGCCGGCGAACAACGCCGCGCGCGCCTGCTCGTACTCGGCGGCGAGACGGTCGACGATCTCGCCGGCCGGCGGCGCGTCGAAGATCTGGCCGACGCCCTGGCCGGCGCCCCAGATGTCGCGCCACGCCTTGGTCTTCATGTTGCCGCCGGAGCCGAAGTTCATCTTGCTCTTATCGGCGCTCGGCAGGTTGTCGGGATCGAGGCCGGCGGCGGCGACGCTGCGCTTCAGGTAGTTGCCGTGCACCCCGGTGAAGAGGTTGGTGTAGACGATCTCCTCGCCGCTGCTCTCGATGATGCAGTTCTTGTTGCCGTCGCTGGCGCCGGCCTCCTTCGAGGCGGTGAAACGCGTGCCGATGTAGGCGAGGTCGGCGCCGACCGCCTGGGCCGCGAGGATCGACGCGCCGTTGGCGATCGAGCCCGACAGCAGGACGCAGCCGTCGTAGAACTGCCGCACCTCCGGCACCAGCGCGAAGGGCGACAGCGCCCCGGCGTGGCCGCCGGCGCCGGCGCAGACGAGGATCAGCCCGTCGACCCCGGCCTGCAGCGCGCGCTTGGCGTGCTTGACGTTGATGACGTCGTGGAACACCAGCCCGCCGTAGCTGTGGGCGATCGGCACGACGTCGTCCGGCGCGCGCAGCGAGGTGATCTGCACCGGCACCTTGTACTTGGCGCACATCTCGACGTCGTGCTGCAGCCGGTCGTTGGACCCGTGCACGATCTGGTTGACGGCGAACGGCGCGACCTTCTTCTCGGGGTGCTTGGCCTGGTACTCGCCGAGTTCGCCGGTGATCCGCTTCAGCCACTCCTCGAGCATCTCCTTCGGCCGCGCGTTGAGCGCTGGGAACGAGCCGATGATGCCGGCCTTGCACTGGGCGATCACCAGGTCGGGGTTCGACTGGATGAACAGCGGGGCGCCGACGGCGGGGATGCGCAGTTTGCCTTGCAGGGCGGCGGGCAGGGCCATGGTGGGAACTCCGGTGTCTTGGATGGTTCTGGAACGGTGCCGCCGAGTCCTAGCGCTTCACGGCGGCGGCGGCGAGGGGCGGGCGACGGCAGTTTCCGCCGTGCGGATCACGTCGCCGCCGGCGTGCCACCCTTGCAAGCGTGGTAGAGCGTCTTGCGGGACGGCGGCGCGACCACGAATAGCTGGACGGCGGGTCGGTCCGGATAAGCGGCGTACACGGTCCCGCCCGGACCGCGCCGGCGTCCTATGGGAAGCCATCCCCGTCTTCGTCGCGAAAACCGCAGCTGATTTTCGCGCGCGGCGCACTTCGATGGTCCGCGTTTTGCCTTCGGCCCTCTCCGCCGCGCCAGCGGGGGAGAGGGAAGGGGCCCGCGCGCAGCGCGGGAAGGGTGCGGCGGTGGCGGTGGAATCGACGACGCGTGACATCGGCGCTCGGCGTCGCTCCTGCGACATGTTCTACTGTACCGCGACCACCTCGCCCTCCCATGCTTCGCATGGGCTCGACCCTCTCCCCCACTTCGTGGCGGCGAGGGATTTGGATCGCCAGAGCCGCCCGTCACAGCGGCCCGGGGCGCCAGTTGCCGTGGAAGCCGGCGGGGACGCGGTGCGAGAGATGGGCCAGCGCCACCGGGCCGGCGCCGACGTCGGTCGCGTCGAACACCGCGAGGTCGCTGCGGTTCTCGGCCGCGCGGTAGACGACGCTCAGCACCCAGCCGTCGCCCTCGGCCGCCGACTCCGAGCGCGGCACGAAGACCGGCTCGCCGGCCGCGTCGCCCAGCGCTGGCAGCCACTGCGCCGTGCGACCGGTGCGCAGATCGACATGGCCGAGGCCCTCGCCGGCGCCCCGGTCGCGGCCCGCCTCGGTGACGCGGCCCAGCGCCATGTAACCGTGGCGGTAGTCGTTCATCGCGAAGCGCTCGTCCAGCCTGGGGAACTCACCCGGACGGTCATCGAGCGCCTCCTCGCGGTAGGTATCGGTGTTGCCGGCGAGGTCGAATGTCCAGCGCACCAGCGTCGCCACCGGCTGGGTCGCGGAGGACGGCGTGCCGTCCGGCCGCGGGAACAACGGCGCCACGGGATATTTCATCATGTCGCAGACGATCCGCCCGTCGGCCGTCTCGAACGCGTTCATCGGGTGGAACACGTAGCAGGCCTCGCCGGTGAACCAGCGGATGTCGGCGACCGATCCGTCGCGGCGCATGATGCCGATATGCGCGCCCTTGTCGGGCTCCCACGCGAAGGCCGGCGCGCCTTTCATCGCCCGCTCGATCGACCCCGTCAGCGGGAACACCGGGAAGATCACGTGGTTCGCGGTGACGACGAAATCGTGGATCATCGACGGGTAGGGGCCGGCGAAGCGCTCGCGGCGTTTCAGCGCGCCGTCGGCGCCGACCACGATGTAGTCGATCTCCGGCGTGAAGCGTCCCGCCGCCGAATAGGCGAAAGCCACCATCTCGCCGTTGGCCGGATCCATCTTGGGATGCGCGGTGAAGCGGCCGACGCCGCCGTCCCAGTCGCGGTAGCCCTTCGCCATCAGCGTCGCCGGATCGACCTCGAACGGCGCGTGCGCCTCCTCCAGCGCCAGCAGCCGGTCGCCGTGCCAGACGACGTTGGTGTTGGCGATGGTCGAGTCGAAGCCCCAGTGCTTCTGGTCGGTCCAGCGGGGATTGCCGAAGGCGCCGATCAGCGCCTCTCCGGCGGCGTGCTCCAGTTCCCATTTCGGCGTCCGGACCCAGCGGTTCTTGTAGGAAACGCGGCCGTCCTCGACGTGGAAGGCGTGCAGCATGCCGTCGCCGGCGAACCAATGGTGGAAGCCGCGCGGCGCGAATTGCGGGTTGGGGCCGTTGCGGTAGAGCGTGCCGAGGAGGTCCTTCGGAATCTCGCCCGTCACCGGCAGGTCGGCGGCGTCGCATTCCATGTGCAGCGGCGCGTAGTAGCCGCGCAGGAACGGATCGTCGGTCGGGAACGCCTTGGCCATGTCGTCCTCCCGTCATGGGAACGTGGCGCCAGTGCGCCGATATCGTTAACGGTAACAGTGTGAATTTATAAAATCAAGCGCCCGTGCGGCGGATTTCCACAGATCGGTCGACGGTGCCGTCCACCGCGTGCCGGAACGCGCCGGGCCGGCCGCTGGCACCACCGCTGAAAGCGCGCTTAGCTGCGCCATTGGGAATCTGGCTTGATCGGTCGGCCAGGACGGACCGGACGGAGATTCACCGCGATGCTCCCGGAGCGCGTGGAGACGTTGATCATCGGCGGCGGCCAGGCGGGCGTCGCGATGAGCCACATGCTGACGCGGCGCGGCCTTCCGCATCTCGTGCTCGAACGCCGCCGGATGTTCGAACGTTGGCGCAGCGAACGCTGGAACGGGCTCATGTTCCAGTTTCCCAACTGGGCGGTGAGGCTTCCGGAGTTCCCGTTCCCCTACCTCGATCCCGACGGTTTCGCGACGAGCGCGGCGATCGTCGCGTATCTCGACGCCTACGCCGCCGCCGTGAAGCCGCCGATCCAGTGCGGCGTCGCCGTGAACCGTCTGCGACGCGATGGCGCCGGCGGGCGTTTCGTCGCCGAGACCTCCGCCGGCGGCGTCACCGCCACGAACGTCGTGGTCGCGACCGGCCCGTATCAGCGGCCGGTCGTTCCCGGGCCGGTGGCGAAGGCAATCGACCTCTTCGAGGTCCACGCTAACGCCTACAGGGGTCCCGACCAGCTCCCGGCCGGCGCGGCCCTCGTGGTCGGCTCCGGTGCTTCCGGCGCGCAGATCGCCGACGAGTTGCTCCGTGCCGGCCGCCGCGTCTATCTATCGGCCGGGCGGCACAAGCGCATGCCGCGGCGCTATCGCGGCCGCGACCTGTTCCGCTGGCTCGGCGATATGGGGATCGACCGGACGCCGGTGGCGCAGCGCGGGCCGGACGCGACCCTGCCGCTGATCACCGGCGCCTATGGCGGCCACACCATCGATCTGCGGGAGTTCGCGGCGCGCGGGATCACGCTGCTCGGCCGCTTGCGCGGCGTGGAGGATGGCGTCCTGCGCTTCGCCAGCGATCTCCGCGACAGCCTCGCCTATGGCGACGCGGCGTACGACGCCTTTCTGCTGCGGGTGGACGAATTCATCGAGCGCGCGGGGATGGACCTCCCTGCGGAACCCGAGGCCCGCGACTGACCGGCCGATCCGTCCTGCGTCATCGAGCCGATCGACCGTCTCGACGTCCGCGCGGCCGGGCTCGGCGCCGTGGTCTGGGCGACGGGCTACACCGTCGATTTCAGCTGGATCGACCTGCCGGCGTTCGGCGCCCAGGCGGCGAGCCCGCGCATGTCGATGGCGTCGCGGCCGTGCCCGGCCTCTACTTCCTCGGCCTGCCGTGGCTGTCGACGATGAGCTCTTCGTTCCTGTCGGGCGTCGGCGACGACGCCGCGCGGCTCGCCGACCACATCCGCGCCGCCGGCCGACCGTCGTGACGACGGCGCCCGCCGCGGCGAAAAGTTGAACGTCGACCATGCCGCGGACGCCAGAGACGGGCCGGACGACGGTGCGGACGATCGTCTGGACGGCGACGGCGATGACGTGCTTCGCAGCCAACTCGCTGCTGTGCCGGCTGGCTTTGGCGCAGGACCGGATCGACGCGGCGACCTTCACCACGCTGCGGGTCGTCGCGGCCGCGTTGACGCTCGGCCTGGTGGTGTGGATCGAACACCGCCGCCTGCCGCGACTGGCGTGCGTCAAGCCGCTGTCGGTGGTCGCGCTGCTGATCTATCTGGTGTGCTTCTCCTTCGCCTACGTCCGGTTGGAGGCGGGCCCGGGCGCCCTCATCGTCATCGCCGCCACGCAGTTCACCATGCTCAGCGTCGCGTTCCACGAAGGCGAACGGTTCAAGCCGGCGCAGTGGATCGGGCTGGTCATGGCGGTGTCGGGCTTCGTGTACATGGTGTTGCCCGGCGCCAGCGCGCCGGACCCGGTCGGCGCCGTCCTGATGGCGGCATCGGGCGCGGCGTTCGGGTGGTTCTCGCTGCTCGCGCGCGGTGTCGACCATCCCGTCGAGGCGAACGCCGGCATCTTCCTGTGATGCCTGCTGCCCGCCGCCGCGGTGAACCTGCTCGGCGCGCCGGTTTTCAAGGTCACGCCGACCGGTCTCTGGCTCGCCGCGGCGTCGGGCGCCGTGGCCACCGGCTTCGGCTACGTCGCGTGGTACCGCGCGCTGCGCGGCTTGTCGGCCGCGCGCGCGGCGACCGTGCAGCTCTCGATGCCCGTGCTGGTCGCCGCGGGCGGCCTCGTGTTCCTGTCGGAGCCGCTCACCCTCAGGCTGCTGGTCGCGTCGGCCGCGATGCTCGCCGGCATCGCGCTCGTCCTGGGACAGCGCGCCGCGCGCTGACGGCGTTTAGGCCGAAGTCTGCTCCGACGGCGCGGCGTCGAGGCGGCGGCAGTAGAAATAGCCGCCGATGCCGACCGCGAGGATCAGCAGGCCGCACATCAGCTCGGTCGTCGTGGCGCCGAACCACTCGAAGAACCACGTCGCCGACAGATTGAAGAACAGCATCGAGCCGGCCATCACCACCAGCCGCAGCCGGAACACCCGGGCGATCTCGGCGCCGCGGTAGGCGGTCTGCATGCGCGTGACCATGGGGATGAAGAAGAACGGCCCGCCGAAGCCGGCGATGGCGGCCGCAAGCATCATCGCCGGCAGCATCGCCGCCGGCGGCAGGGTCCATGCCGCGACTGCCAGCAGCGCGAAACCCGCGCCCATCGCGACGTAGCCGAGGAACATGGTCGAGAGCGGCCGTTTGAAGCGGGCGCTGCCGGCCACGAGGTTGCCGCTGACGTCGCCGACGCCGCAGGCGCCCATGATGAAGGCGTAGGCCGCCAGCCCGTCGATACCGAACAGGCGGGGATCGTGCTCCTTGACCATCAGCGCGATGGCGAGCTGCAGCGCCACGCTCCACGGTCCGTTGACCAGGGCGTTGAGCACGAGCTGCATGCCGATGATGCGTTCGCGCAGGATCAGTCGGGCGCCGTCCCTGACCGCCTCGAACGCGCCCCACAGGCCGGCGGTCACGCGCAGCCTGGGCGCGTCGGGATCGACGAGGCGCTGGCGCACGGCGTGCACGGCGAGGCCCGACAGCAGGAACCCCAGCGCCGTGACCGACAGGAAATGGATCACCGGCACGATCAGCTCGAGCAGCGCGGCGATGATCGGGCCGACCAGCCGCGCCAGCCGCCACGTCGCGTCGAACAGCCCGTTGACGGCCTGCAGCGCCGTCCGGTCGCGCACCAGCGTCGGCACGGTCGATTGCAGCGCCGGCGTGAACACCATGCGCAGGCCGGCGAGCCCCATCACCGACAGCACCAGCAGCGGAATCGACACGCCCCAGATGTAGTAGCCGGCCACCGGCAGGATCGCGAGGGCGGCGCTCCACAGCTTGGCGCCGACCATGGCGCGCTCCGGCCGCCAGCGGTCGATGATCGAGGAGCCCAGCAGGCCGACCACGAACATCGCGCCGTACTGCGCGGCGTTGACCAGGGCGGCGAGATTGCCGGCGGCCTCGACGGCCAGCCACACCACGGCGACGCGGAACACGTCCTCGCCGATGGTCGAGGCCGCCAGTCCCGACCACATGGTCGTGACGGCGCGGTCCTTCAGCGGCCGGAAGATCGCCAACATCAGCCGCCACCGACGCGCTTCTCGAGCACGACCTCGTAGTCGGCGAAGCCGGCCTTGCGGTAGGCGCGGATGGCGGCGGTGTTGGCGGCCAGAGAGCCGAGCCGCAGCCGCGTCACGCCGAGCGCGCGCAACCGCCGCTCGGCCTCCGCCAGCAGCAGACCCGCGACTCCCCGGCCGCGCGCGGCCGGGGCGACGTAGGCGTCGGACACGTAGCCGAAGACGTTGGAATCGGCCGTCTCCGCCGGTGTGTCGCCGCGCTCGACCCGGCAGGCGATGAATCCGACCGGGCCGTCGTCGGCGACGGCCAGCACGATCGAGCCGTCCTGGTCGACCGTCGCGCGCTCGATCGTCGCGAGATAGGCGGCGGCCATCGCCGCGCCGGGCAGCCGCGTGTCGTGCAGCGCGCGCTCGTGGTCGTTGAGCGCCGCGACCGCCTCCAGCAGCCACGCGCGGTCGGCGGCGGTGGCGTCGCGCAGCGCGGGCCTCAGCGCGTCCACACCCCGGAATCCTTGGAGGTGAGGCCGATCGAGCGGTAGGCGGCGTCGACCAGCGGCTGGCCGCGGCCGTTCATCAGCAGGCCGGGGCCCATCAGGTTCATGGCGTAGCCGAACGACAAGCCGTGGGCCGGATCGGCGAAGCCCAGCGAGCCGCCGGCGCCGACATGGCCGAACGCCGCCGGTCCCATGATGACGCTGTCGCAATCCTCGCCCCACAGCGCGGCGGCGGCGCTGCGCCGGCGGTTGTCCATCGACTTCATGTAGCCGAGCGCGAAGCGGGTGGGGATGCGCAAGGTGGCGTCGTCGTGCGTCGCCATCGACACCTCCCCCATGCGGGCCAGCGCCGTGGCGTCGACCAGGCGGACGTCCCCCAGCGCGCCGCCGTTGGCCAGCGGCGCGTAGAGGCCGGCCAGCCCGCGGGCGTTGGTGACGCCGTTGGCGGCGCCGATCTCGGCGGCGTGGCCCTCGCGGCTGTTGGCGCCGCCGGAGCGCCATTTGCCGTTGTTGAAGAAGAACAGCGAGGCGATGGAGTCGCGGCGCTTGAGGTCTTCCATGAACGGCGTCTTCGCCTCGGCCGCCTTGTAGACGTAGGGGATCACCGGCGCGACGCGCGGCTCCACGGCCTCCGGCAGGCCGATCCAGAAATCGAGCCCCAGCGGCTGGGCGATCTCGCGCTGGAAGAACGTCCCGAGCGAGACGCCGGCGACGCGGCGCACCATCTCGCCGGCCGTCCAGCCGATGGTGAAGCCGTGGTAGCCGTTGCGCGTGCCCGGCTGCCAGAACGGCGCCTCGGCCGCGAGCCGCTCCGTCCAGTAGTCCCAGTCGTAGGAGCGCTCCGGCGCCACCGGCGCGCGCAGGGCCGGCACGCCGGCGGAGTGGTCGAGCATCATGCGCGTGGTCACGCGCTCCTTGCCGTTGCTCCCGAACTCCGGCCACAGCTCGACCACCGGCGCGTCGAGGTCGAGCAGGCCGCGGCTGGCCAGGATGTGGGCGCAGGTCGCGGTCGCGCCCTTGGTGCAGCTGAACACGGTGGCGACGGTGTCGCGCGTCCAAGGCCGGCGTGTCTTGGAATCCGCCAGCCCACCCCACAGATCGACCTTGGTCTCGCCGCCGAGCGTCACGCACACCGAGCCGCCGACCTCGCCGCGGTCGCGGAAATTGGCGAGAAACCGGTCGGCGACGGCCTCGAAGCCGGACGCGACCACGCCTTCGACGACCACGTCGTCGCGGATCCGCTCCTTCAACGCCGCGGTCATCGTCCGCCTCCGAGATGGCGCGCGAGGAAGCGGGCGCATTTCTCCAGCCCGCCCTGGTCGATGCCGTGGCCGACCCCGCGCGAGAGATGGGTCTCGACCGCGACGCCGTTGGCGGCCAGCGCCGCCTCGGCGCGGCCCATCGCCGCCGCCGGCACCATGTCGTCGGAATCGCCGTGGACCAGCAGCACCGGCGGATGCGTGCGGATCTCGTCCTTCAGGATCTCGGCGCCGGGCAGCAGGCCGGAGAATCCGACGATGCCCGCCAGCGCGCGCTTCCGTCGCAGGCCGACATGCAGCGACATCATCGTGCCCTGCGAGAAGCCGACCAGCGCGGTCTCGCTCTCGGTCAGGCCATATTCCTCGAGCAGGCCGTCGAGGAAAGAATCGACGAACGGCGCCGCGCCGCGCACGCCGGCCAGCATCAGCGCCGGATCGAGCCGCGAGATCCCGAACCACTGGTAGCCGTACGGGTTGCCGTCGCACGGGTAGGGCGCGTTGGGCGAATGGAACGCGGCGTCGGGCAGCAGCGGCCCGAGCGGATCGGCAAGTCCGATCAGATCGTCGCCGTTGGCGCCGTAGCCGTGCAGCAGCAGCACCAGCCGCTTGGGTCTGCCGCCGGAGGCGGGCGGCCGCGACGGTCCTTCGAGGTCGAACATCGTCGTCTCCTAGCGTGCGCGCGCGACCGGCTTGCGCGCCGTGGCGCGCTTGGTCGTCGCGGATTTGGCTGTCGGCGCCTTGCGCGCCGTCTTGCGCTCGGCCGCCGCCTTCGGCGCGGGCTTCTTCGCCGCCACCGGCGCCGCGACGCGTTGCGGGCGCGCGGCGGCGCGGGCCGCCTTGGCCGCGCGCTCCGCCTCGCGCCGCGCCACCGCGGCGGGGCTGTCGCTGAAATCCGGCATGTTGTGGCGGTAGTGCCACAGGAACAGCGACGCCACGGAGCGCCACGGCCGCCACGGCATCGTCAGCTTCAGCAGACGCTTCTGATCGGGCCGCCGCCGCAGCTTCAGCAGGTGCTGCGCCGCCGTCATCAGCCCGAGATCGGCGGCCGGCATCACGTCGGGCCGTCCGAGCGCGAACATCATGTAGATCTCGGCGGTCCAGCGGCCGATGCCCTTGGCCCGGGTCAGGTGCGCGACGATCGTGTCGTCGTCGAGCGCGGCCAGCTCCTCGAACACGATGCGCCGTTCGGCCGTGTCCAGCGCCAGCGCGCGCGCGAACTTCACCTTGTTGTTCGACAGCCCGCAGGCCCTCAGCTCCTCGTCGGCGCACGCCAGCACCCGCTCGGGTGTGACCGGATCGAGCATCGCCTCGACGCGGTTCCAGATGCTGCGCGCGGCGGCGACGGAGACCTGCTGGCCGACGATCGAGCGCAGCAGCGCGGCGAAGCCCTCGTCCATCACGCGCAGCGGCGGATCGCCGTAGATGGCGCGCGCCTCGGCGATGCGTGGATCGAGCCGCGCCAGATGGTCCATGCCTTCGCGCACGCGCGCTTCGTCGAGCCTGAAGGGAAGCGTCATGCGGCCGGCATAGCATGCGTCACGGCACCGCGCTAACCGTCCGCGGGGCGCCGCGACGGTCAGCCGGCGCGTGGCGGATTCTCGCGCAGCGCGTCCTCGGCGTCGTAGCCGTAGATGCGGATCTGGCCCTCGGGGAAGCCGTCGGGGTAGCGGCGCATGTTCTCGCGCAGGCGCGCGTCGCGGCGGGCGACGGCGTCCGGATCGGCCATGTTGAACAGGGCCTCGGCCTCGCCGGAGTAGGCCTGCAGCCAGTTGGCGCGCGGCCGGCGGATCGCCTCGTAGCGCGCCAGCGCACCGCCGGCCGGCCGGGCTGGTCGGCGAGGCATCCCGCGAGCACCCATGCGTCCTCGATGGATTGCGCCGCGCCCTGCGCGTGGTAGGGCAGCATGGCGTGCGCGGCGTCGCCGGTCAGCGCGACGCGGCCGTCGGTCCAGCGGTCGAGCGGCGCGCGGTCGTAGAGCGCCATGCGGTAGAGCCGCGTGGTGGCCGCGATCATCGCCAGGATCGCCGGGTTCCAGCCGGCGTACTCCGCCAGCGCGTCCTCCACCGTGCCCAGCGCCGACCACGATTCGCGCGTCGGCGTCGCGGAGCGGCTGATGCCGATCCAGTTCAACGTGCGGCCGGCCGAGATGAAGTAGCGCACGACGCTGCGGTCCGGTCCCCACCAGTTGTTGGAGACGCGCGCGACCCCGAGGTGCGCGACGGCCTCCGCCGGCATGGTGCCGCGCCATGCGACGTTGCCGGCGTAACGCGCCGCGCCGTCGCCGAACAACTGGTGGCGCACGACGGAATGGACGCCGTCGGCGCCGACCAGCACGTCGCCGCGATGCGTCGCGCCGCCCGCGATGGCCACCGTCACGCCGTCCGCGTCTTGGGCGAACGACTCGACGCGGGCGCCGAAGACCACCTGGTCCCGCCCGAGCGCCCGCACCAGAAGGTCGAGCACGTCGGCGCGGTGGGCGTGGAAGTATGGCGCGCCGAAACGCGCCTCGGCCGCCGCGCCCAGCGGCGTCCACAGGATGCGTTCCGCCGACCGCCACGACTGGATCTCGAGGCCTTCCGGCCGCACGGCGATGCGCGCCAGTTCGTCGCCGACGCCGAGCCGCGCCAGCAGCCGCGTGACGTTGGGGCTGAGCTGGATGCCGGCGCCGATCTCGCCGAACGCCGCGGCCTGCTCCAAGAGCAGGAACGGCACGCCGAGTCTTTTGAGGCACAGCGCCGTGGCGACGCCACCGATGCCGCCGCCCGCGATCAGGACCTTCCGCAGGCTAGCCGCCATGGCTTCCCGACGGCCGGCGTCGTTCCGGACCTCGCATCACAGGTGCTTCACCTGGCAGCCGTAGGGCGCCGTGACCGGCCGCGCCACCGGCAGGCCGGCGACGACCGCGCGCAGAGCGTCGCGCGCGTAGGGCTCTGCGCGGGCGATGTCGGCGATCTCGGTCGAGGCGACGCTGTCCATGCCGCCGGCGTAGGCGAGCACGCCGGCGCGGTCGACGATGAAGATGTGCGGCGTGGCGCGCGCGTCGTAGAGCTTCGCGAGCGCGGTATCGGGATCGAGCAGGGTCGCCGTCGCCGCCGATCTCCGGGTCTCCGCCAGCAACTCCGCCTCCAGCTCGCTGGCGTAGCCGACCGATTCCCGTGGATAGGAGATCACCGAGTACCATGAGCCGCCGGCGGCGAGCGTCTCGCGCTGCAGTGCCTGCATGGCGCCGGCCTCGTAGTGCTTGCCGGCGAACGGGCACAGCGGATTGGTCCATTCGAGTGCGACGACGCGGCCGCGCAGCGCCGAAAGACGCACCATCCGGCCCTGGGTGTCGGGCATCGCGAAGTCCGGCGCCGGCGCGCCCACGGCCGCTCCCGCCCGCGCCGCGCCCGGGAAGGCCGAGATCGCCGCCGCGGCGCCGACGAGGAACCGCCGGCGCGTGGGCCTCGGGAAATCTCTACGGACCATGCCTGAATCTCGCACCGCGCGGCGGTTCGTTCAAGCGCGGGCGCACCGATCAGCCGAACATCCCCAACCGCGACGCCACGATCCCGAGCGCCGCGCCGGTCGCCAGCGCCCAGAGCGGCGATCGCTCGGTCGCGAACACGAAGACCGCCGTGCCGACGGTCAGGGCGAGCGTCAGCGCGTCGCGGTCGGCGGCCCGGGCCATGACGCCGCCGCTGGAGAGGATGAGGCCGATCGTGATCGGCACCAGGCCGGCCTGCGCCACCCGCACCCACCGCATGCCGGAGGAGCGCGCGACGAAGCGTCCGACCGCGAAGGCCAGCAGCCCCGACGGCAGCGCCATCGCCAGCGTCGCGACCACCACGCCCCAGGCGCCCGCGACGTGCAGGCCGATCAGGCTGACGACGAGGACGTTGGGGCCGGGCGCGGCCTGCGCCAGCGCGTAGGCGTTCACGAACTCGGCGTCGGTCATCCACCGCGCGCCGTCGACGACCTGCCGGTGGAGATCGGGCAGGATCGCGTTGGCGCCGCCGATCGCGAGCAGCGACAGGGTCGAGAAGGTCGCGGCGAGGCGCCAGAGCGGATCGTCGCTCACCGCGGCCGCTCCAGCCAGACGACGGCGGCGACGCTGAGCGGCGCGAGGACCGCGACGGCGACAAGCAGCGGGATCCGCAGCAATCCGACGAGGATGAACGTGGCGATCCCGAAGGCGATGGCGACGCGTGTCGGCCTCAGGCGGCGGGCGATCTTCAGCGCCGTGCCGATCACCATGCCGGCCGCGGCGGCGGCGGTGCCGGCGATCGCGGCCTTCACGTCGGGGGCCTCGGCGAAGCGATTATACAACGTCGCCAGCGCCATCAGGATGGCCAGAGGCATCGCCGTCAGGCCCGCCATCGCGATCAACGCGCCGGCCGCGCCGTGGAAGCGGTCGCCGATCATGATGGCGACGTTGGCGGTGTTCGCGCCGGGCAGGATCTGGCCGACCGCGACGACGCGGACGTAGTCGGCGTCGTCGAGCCAGCGGCGCTCCTCGACCACGACGCGCCGCGCCCAGGCCGAGTCGCCGCCGAAGCCGAGCAGCCCGACCTTGGCGAAGGCGAGGAAGAGCTGGAGGCGGGTGACGCGCGGCGGCGGCGGAGCGCTCTCGCCCATGGCCGCCTACCGCCGCGCGGCCGGCGTCAATGCCGCTCGCGCGTCTCGGCGAACCGGATCGCCGGGAAGCGCTCGCGCACGGTGTTTAGCTCCCACGCGTTGCGCGCGAGGTACACCGGCGCGCCGTCGCGGTCCTCGCCGATCGCGGCCTTCTGCACGTTCATGAACGCGTCGAGATCGGCCTTCGAGTCGGCCGAGATCCAACGCGCGGTCTCGAACGGCGCCTGCTCGAGCGCGATGCGCACCGGTACTCGGTCTCGACGCGCGTCTGCAGCACGTCGAGCTGCAGCGTGCCGACGACGCCGACGATCCAGTCGCCGCCCAGCGTGCGGCGGAACACCTGCGTGACGCCCTCCTCGGCGAGGTCCTCGAGCGCGCGCCTGAGCTGCTTGGACTTCATCGGGTCGTGGAGGCGGACGCTGCGCAGGATCTCCGGCGCGAAGTTCGGGATGCCGGTGATGCGCAGTTCCTCGCCCTCGGTCAGCGTGTCGCCGACCCGCAGCGTGCCGTGGTTGGGCACGCCGATGATGTCGCCCGGCCACGCCTCGTCGACGATCTCGCGGTCGCGCGCGAAGAACAGGATCGGGCTGCCGATGGTGACCGTCTTGCCGGTGCCGACCTGCTTCAGCTTCATGCCGCGCTGGAACCGGCCCGAGCACAGGCGCATGAAGGCGACGCGGTCGCGGTGGTTGGGGTCCATGTTGGCTTGGACCTTGAACACGAAGCCCGTGACCTTCGACTCCGTCGGCAGGATCGCGCGCGTCTCGGTGGGCTGCGGCCGCGGCGGCGGGGCGTGCTCGGCCAGCGCGTCGAGCACCTCGCGGACGCCGAAGTTGTTGTAGGCGCTGCCGAAATACACCGGCGTCAGATGGCCCTCCCGGTACGAGCCGAGGTCGAACTCGGGATAGCCCGCGCGGACCAGCTCGACGTCCTCCTTGAGCTTGTCGAGCTGTTCGGCCGGCATCGCCCCGGCCAGCTTCGGGTCGTCGACGCCGGCGCACTCCACGACCTCGCCGATGCGTTCGCGGTCCTGCGCGCCGAACACCAGCATGCGGTCGCGCGCCAGATCGTAGCACCCGCGGAAGGCCTGTCCCGAGCCGGCCGGCCAGGTCATCGGCGTGACGTCCAGCGCCAGGGTCGAGGCGATCTCGTCGAGCAGTTCGAACGGATCCTTCGACTCGCGGTCCATCTTGTTGACGAAGGTGACGATCGGCACGTCGCGCAGGCGGCAGATCTCGAACAGCTTGCGGGTGCGCGCCTCGATGCCCTTGGCGGCGTCGATCACCATGATCGCCGAGTCGACGGCCGTCAGCGTGCGGTAGGTGTCCTCGCTGAAATCCTCGTGGCCGGGCGTGTCGAGCAGGTTGAACACCGCGCCACCGTACTCGAACGTCATCACCGAGGTGGTGACGGAGATTCCGCGCTGCTGCTCGATCTTCATCCAGTCCGAGCGCGCGCGCCTCGCGTCGCCGCGCGCCTTGACCGCGCCCGCCGCCTGGATGGCGCCGCCGAACAGCAGCAGCTTCTCGGTCAGGGTCGTCTTGCCGGCGTCGGGATGGGAGATGATGGCGAACGTCCGCCGCCGGGCCGACGGATGGCCGGCGAGCGCGGAATCTTCGGTGGCGGCTGTGACGAGCGACATCTCTGGGGCGGGACCGGTCGGGGCGGGGGCGCGGCGTAGCCCGCCGGCTGGCGGGGGTCAAGGCGCCGGGCGACGAACCGGCCGGCTTAGTTCCGATAGTAGACGATCTGGTGCGTGGTCGCGAGCAGACGGCCGGCGCGCGACCACAGCTCGCCCGTCTGGTCGGAGATGCCGCGGGTGAAGGCCCGCCCGTCGGCCACGCCCAGCAGCGGCGCGGCGCCGACCGCGGCGATCTCCTCTTCGGCGGCATGGAAATAGACCGTCATCGAGACCGTCGCGACAGGGAAGAACGCCCGCTGGACATGGAAGATGCGCGCGAAGAACGCGTCGGACAACGACGCGATCGACGGAAAGTCCAGCGGCCGGGCCGGCGCGTCGTCCATCCAGACCACCGACCGGGCGCTGGCGGGCGCCGTGCCGCCGCCGCCCGGCGCGTTGTCGACGAAGCGGAAGCGGTAGCGCGACAGCCACGCCGACATGCCGCCGGTCGGCAATGCCGGCAGCGAGTCGGGATCGCCACCGTCGGGCGGCTTGGCGGGGAAATGCGACCATGTCGGCCGACGGGTCGCGAACACCGCCGTCGCGGTGATGGCGACGCCGCCTTCCGGTTGCGACAGCTCGACGTACCAATGCTGGGTCGAACGGTTGGTGCGCGTGGCGCGCGCGGACACGGTGAACGCGCCCTTCGCCACCGGCGCGCAGTAGTTCACCGTGAGCGACACCGGCTCGCCCAGTCGGTCCGGCGCCTCCAGCGGCGCGCGCAGCATGACCGCCGCGGTGATGCCGCCGAACGGGCCGCCGAAATTCCAGTAGGCGTCGCTGGTCCGGCCGGTCCAGAGGCCGGGGCCGGCCGGTGTCAGCGCCGAAGCCTCGTCGAACGGATGGATCAGGGCGGCGGCGTGGTCGGGCATGCGTCGGTTCCGTGGCGTCCAGCCCGCGTTGCTAGGCGATCCGGTCCGCCGCGTCCACGCCGCGGACGGCGGCGGGCCCGCTAGGCGGCACGCGGCAGGTCGATCTCGAAGACGGCGCCGGGCGCGTCGTCGAGCAACCGGATGGTGCCGCCGAACGCCGCCAGGCGGCCGCGCGCGATCGGCAGGCCGAGCCCGGTGCCGCCGGCATCGCGCGCCGTCGTGAAGAACCGGTCGAACACCCGCGCGCGGTTGCCGGCGGAGATGCCGGGACCGTCGTCGGCGACGCGCAGACGCACGAGGGCGCCGTCGACGCTCCAGCCGATCGTCGCGGTGGCGCCGGGGCCGGCGTGGTCGCGGGCGTTCTCCACCAGGCACGCCAGCGCCGAGGACAGCGACTCCGGATCGATCGCCGCCACGACGGCGTCGTCGTCTGGCGGCGCCAGCCGGAGGGACGGTCCGCTATCGCGGAAGCGTTCGGCGAGGGCGCGCGCGACGGCGCCGACATCGGCCTTCTCGTCGCCGGCCGGCCGGGCGGCGTCGGCGCGCGCCAGTTCCAGCAGACGCCGCGTCAGGCGGTCCAGACGGGCGACGTCGCCGCCGAGATTGTCGAGGAAGCGGCGGCGGTCGTCCGGCGACATCGCGTCGAGATCGTCGCGCAGCAGCTCGACGGCGCCGCGCATCGAGGCCAGCGGCGTTTTGAACTCGTGGCCGATCTCGGCGGCGAAGTCGCGGATGTAGTCGGCGCGCCGTTCCAGCGTGCGCGCCATGGCGTCGAGCGAGGCCGAGAGATCCGCGACCTCGCGCGTGTAGCGGTGTGGCAGCGGCCGCACCGCGTCGCGCTCGCCGGCGGCGACGCGCCGGGCCTGGTCGACGGCCGCCGCCACCGGACGGCTGACGGTCAGGGCGGTGAACACCGCCAGCGCGCCGCCCGCGGCGAACAAAAGGGCGGCCAGCGCCGCGAGATGGTAGCGCTTGCCCCATAGCGCCTGCAGCAGGGTGCGCGGCGTGCGCCGCAAGGCCACGGCGCCGAGGATCCGGCCGTCCTCGACCACGGGAATGGCGACGTGCACGCGCACCTCGGCGACGCGGCTGAACGCCCAGCCGGGCCCGCCGGGATAGGCCTTGGCGTCGCGCGCGCGCAGGGCCGACGCCGGGGCGCCGCGCAGCGCCGAGGCGACCTCCTCCAGCGCCGCCAGCGAACGGCCCTGGTCGTCCTCGGTGCTGGCGACGATCACGCCCTTGGCGTCGACGATGCGCATGCCCGCGAGCGTGTGGCGCTGCGCCGACAGCAGCACCGCGCGGATCGGCGCGCCGGCCCGCCGCGCCACCGGCTCGGCCTCCGCCCCCGCCGCCGCCGCCGGCGCGGCCGGCAGCACCGGATCGTCGGCGAGGTCGAGCGTCGCGGGAATGGGTTGCCAGCGGTCGGCGGAAGGCGGCGTGGCGGAGGCCGGCATCGCCGCCAGCGCGCCGGCCGGCGCCGCCGCCAGCCACTCGGCGCGGAACTGGGCCGCGATCAGCACGCCTTGGCCGATCAGCTCGGACTCGGTCTGGCGCAGCAGCGCGCTCTCGTAGACGCGCAGGAACCACACGCCGCCCAGCGGCAGGGCGAGCAGCGCGAGATTGACCGCGAGCAGGACCGTCCGCAGCCGCGGGCGCCAGCGCGTCATGGCGCTATGGCGCGTCCGTCGGCGGCGCCGTCGACCACCAGCTTGTAGCCGACGCCATGGACCGTCTCGACCGGCGCGCCGCCGGCTGCCGCGAGCTTGGCGCGGATGCGGCGGACATGGCTGTCGATGGTGCGGTCGCTGACGTAGCGGCGGTCGTCGTAGGCGTGCGTCATCAGGCTGTCGCGGGTGAACACCGTTCCGGGCCGCTCGGCCATCGCGCGCAGCATGGCGAACTCCGTCGCCGTCAGCGGCAGCGTCGCGCCGGCCCAGCGCGCGACATGCGCGTCGATGTCCAGCGACAGCGGGCCGCGCGCGATCACGCGGCGCGCCGGCGCCTCGCCGTCCGCCGGTTCCGGCGCCGCCGCGCGCGGCCGGCGCAGCACCGCCCTGACCCGCGCCACCAGCTCGCGCGGGCTGAACGGTTTGACGACGTAGTCGTCGCCGCCCAGCTCGAGGCCGACGACGCGGTCGATCTCGTCGTCCTTCGACGACAGGAAGATGATCGGCACCGTCGAGCCGGCGCGCAGCCGGCGGCAGACCTCGGCGCCGTCCAGTTCCGGCATCATGACGTCGAGGATGACGAGGTCGGGCCGTTCGCGCGCCGCGGCGTCGAGCGCGGCGGCGCCGTCGGCCGCCTCGACCGTCGTGAACCCGTCCTTGCGCAGCGCGAACGCCACCACGTCGCGGATATGCCGGTCGTCGTCGACCACGAGGATTTTCGCCATGGCCGCATTGTCCACGCGCCGCGCCGCCGCGTGAAGCCCCGGCGGCGCGATTGCACCCGATTTGCACCAAGTTTCCGGCCGTTGCGCACGGCGCGGCCGCGCGCGGGCCACCCGGCGGCGTCAGCCTCCGCGGCGACCGTCCAATGGAAGGAGCCGACACCGTGACCGACACGACCTCCGACACGCCGCCGCCCGCCTCACCGTGGCCGGCCGCGCCGCCGCCCCGCGATCCCGCCGGTCTGTCGCCGTGGGCGCGCGCGCTGGCCGCGCGGGCGCGGCTGATCGGCAAGATCGGCGGGCTCGCGGTGCTGGCGCTGATGTTCGCGATCCCGTTGAACATGATCGACGACGTGGCGGGCGAGCGCTGGCGGCTGAGCGAGACCACGCGCAAGGAGATCACCTCGTCGTGGGGCGGCGAGCAGACGCTGATCGGACCGTATCTGCTGCTGCCGCACGAATCGCCGCGCGGCCGCGACGAGGCGCTGCTCCTGCCGGAGCGGCTGGAGGTCGTGGCGGCGCTGTCGCCCCAGGTCCGCCACCGCGGCATGTTCGAGGCGGTGGTCTACACGCTCGACCTGACCCTGCGCGGCCGCTTCAAGACACCGGAGACAAACGCCGAGGGCGTCGTCGCCGGACTGCGGTCGGACCGCGTGCGCCTTCGGCTGGGCGCCGGCGATCTGCGCGGCCTCGTGGTCGAGTCGGTCGACATCGACGGCCGCACGCCGTCGTTCGAGCCGGCCGCACAGGGCGAGAACGCCATCGACGCGGTGATCGGCGCGATCGATCCGGCGCGCCTGGCCGACGGCGTGCCGTTCGAGATCCGCCTGCGCCTCAACGGCAGCGGCCGGGTCGGTTTCATGCCGGTCGGCAACCTCACGACGATCGACATGACGGCGCCGTGGCCGGATCCAGGCTTCTTCGGGCGCTTCCGGCCGGTCGCGCAGCGGATCGGCGAGGACCGCTTCTCGGCGCGCTGGCAGATCAGCATCCTCGGCCGCGGCTTCGGCCAGATCGCCAGCACCGCCGACGAGTCGCGCGCCGTCCTGATGAAGCGCCTCAACGAGTCGGTGTTCGGCGTCGAACTGGTGCAGCCCGTCACGCCGTACCGCAGCGTCAAGCGCATGCTCAAGTACGGGCTGCTGACCGTGGGCTGCGCCTTCGCGCTCTACCTGGCGTTCGAGCTCGCGGGCCGCGCCCGGCTGCATCCTGTGCAATACGCGCTCTCTGGCGCGGCGATGGCGCTGTTTCCGCTGATCCTGCTATCGGTCGGCGAGCATCTCGGATTCACCGCCGCCTACTCCATGGCGACCGGGATCGTGGTGGCGCAGACGTCGCTCTACACCTGGCGGGCGACGGCGCGGGCGCGCTTCGCGGCGATGTTCGGCGCCGCCAGCGCGGCGCTGTTCGCCTATCTCTACCTGCTGCTGCAGGCCGAATCGTGGTCGCTGCTGGGCGGCAGCGCGGTGCTGGTCGTCCTCGTCGCGGCGCTGATGTACGCCACCCGCGATCTCGGCCGCCGTCCGGCCGCCGAGGCGGCGCCCGCGACGTGAGCGGGCGTCACCCCGCCGCGTCCTCGCGCAGGGTCTCGAGCTCGAGCCATTCCGTCTCGGCGGCGTCGAGCCCGGCCTCCGCGGCGGCGAGGCGGGCGGTCTTGGCGGCGAAGCCGGCGGGGTCGCGGCGGTAGAGATCGGCATCCGCCAGCGCCGCGCCGAGGGCGGCGATCTCCGCCTCCAGCGCCGCGATCCTCTTGGGCAGTCCATCGAGCGCGCGGCGTTGGTTGTAGGTGAGCTTGCCGGCGCGTGGGCCGGCGGCCGGCGCGACGGCCGGCTTCGCCGGCGCGGCGGCGGGCGCGGAGCGGGCCGTGACGTCCGCCGCCGCGGGCCGTGGGCCGCGCTGGAGAAGGTAGTCGCTGTAGCCGCCGGCGTACTCCACCGCCGATCCGTCGCCCTCCAGCGCGATCGTCGAGGTCACGACGCGGTCGAGGAAGTCGCGGTCGTGGCTGACCAGCAGCACGGTGCCGTCGTAGTCGGACAGCGTCTCCTGCAGCAGGTCGAGCGTGTCGGCGTCGAGGTCGTTGGTCGGCTCGTCGAGCACGAGCAGGTTCGACGGCGCCGCCAGCGCCTTGGCGAGCAGAAGGCGGTTGCGCTCGCCGCCCGACAGCGCGCCGACTGGTTGGCGCGCCTGGTCGTCGCGGAACAGGAAGTCGCGCATGTACGACACGACGTGCTTGGGCTGGCCGCGCACCATCACGTGGTCGTTGGTGTCGGCCAGCGTCTCCCACACGGTGCGCGCCGGATCGAGCTCGGCGCGGCGCTGGTCGATCACGACCGGCTGCACCGTGACGCCCAGCCGCACCGACCCGGAATCCGGCGCCAGCTCGCCGATCAGCATGCGCAGCAGCGTCGTCTTGCCGGCGCCGTTCGGCCCGATCAGACCGACCCGGTCGCCGCGCAGGATGCGGGTCGAGAACGGACGCAGGATGTCGCGGCCGCCGTAACTCTTGGCGATTCCCTTGGCCTCGATCGC
This sequence comes from Rhodospirillales bacterium, assembly GCA_016699855.1. Taxonomy (NCBI): domain Bacteria; kingdom Pseudomonadati; phylum Pseudomonadota; class Alphaproteobacteria; order Rhodospirillales; species Rhodospirillales bacterium. Next base: position 952,646 of record CP064988.1, on the reverse strand, counting down.
CAGCGCGCCGGAGGGCGTCGCGGCGCCGGCCTGCATCGTGGCGCTGCCGGTCTGTCCCACCAGGGTCCGGCGCTTCTCGCGCAGCGCCCGCAGCGCCCGCATCCGGCCCTCGTTCCGGGTGCGCCGGGCGCGGATGCTGGTGCGCGACCACACCGTCTCGCGCTCGATCAGCCGGTCGAGCTTGCGGCGCTCGACCTCCTCGCGCGCCAGGATGTCCTCCGACCAGGCGTCGAAGCGGTCGTAGCCCTCGTCGAGACGGCGCACGACGCCGCGGTCGAGCCACAGCACCGCGCGCGACAGGGTCGAGAGGAAGCGCCGGTCGTGGCTGACCAGCACGAAGCCGCCGCGCCACGCCCCCAGCGTCTCCTCCAGCCATTCGATGGTCGGCAGGTCGAGATGGTTGGTCGGCTCGTCGAGCAGCAGGATGTCGGGGTCGGCGACCAGGGCGCGCGCCAGCGCCGCGCGGCGGCCCTCGCCGCCCGACAGCGAGGCGGTGTCGCGCGCGCCGTCGAGGCGGATCGTCTCCAGCCATTGCGCCACCCGGTAGTCGTCGGCCGCGGCGTCCGCGCCGAGTCCGCCGGCGACGAAGCCCGCGACGTCGGCGGCGGCCGAGAGGTCGGGTTCCTGCGGCAGGAAGGCGATCGAGGCGCCGGGTTGGGTGAAGCGTTCACCGGAATCCGGCTGCATCGCGCCGGCCGCGATCCTGAGCAGCGTCGACTTCCCCGCGCCGTTGCGGCCGACCAGGCACAGCCGCTCGCCGCGACCGACGCCGAAGGCGGCGCCGGCGAGGATCGTCTGGTCGGACAGCGCGTAACGGATGTCGCGCAGCGCGAGGAGGGGAGGGGCGGCCATGGGCTCGGGAAGGTGGCGGGGCGCCCTCATGCCCCACGGCGGCGGTGGCCGCAAGGCGCCGGAGGATTGATCTGCGTCATGTCCGCCGCGGTCCGCCGGGCCTAACCGTGGCCCGTCGAAGCGCACCGCGCACCCGGAGGCAGGATATGTCGCATTACCACGCCATCGTCTGGATGGATCATCTCGAGGCGAAGGTGTTCCATTTCTCGCCCGACACCGCCGATAAGCTGGTCGTGCGGTCGCGCTCGCCGGACCGGCATCTCCACCACCGCGCCGGCAGCCGCGACGGCAAGCACGCCGCCGACGACCACCATTTCTTCGACGCCATCCTGGGCGCGCTGGACGGCGCCCGCGAATGGCTGGTGGTCGGGCCGGGCAACGCCAAGACCGGCTTCGTCGCCCATGTCGAGGCGCACCACCGCGACAAGCGCCCGCTTATCGCCGCTGTGGAGACGGTCGACCATCCCACCGACGGCGAGCTTCTCAAGATCGCCCGCGCCCGCGCCGAGGCGATCGACCGGATGCGGCCGCGGGGCGCCTGAGCGCCCGCGGACCCGCCGCGCCTGGTTGCGGGCCTGAAGTTGAACTCGGCGCCGCCCCGGATGCCGGTCGGCCAGCGGGCGGTGATGGTCTTCAGCTTGGTGTAGAAGCGCACGCCCTCCATGCCGTAGATGCCGTGGTCGCCGAAGATCGAGGCCTTCCAGCCGCCGAAGCTGTGGTAGGCCATCGGCACCGGGATCGGCACGTTGATGCCGACCATGCCGATCTGCACGTTGTTGGCGAAGGTGCGCGCGGCGTCGCCGTCGCGCGTGAAGATCGCCGTGCCGTTGCCGTAGGCGTGGTCGTTGACCATGCCGATGGCGTCGTCGAAGCGGTCCGTGCGCACGACCGACAGGACGGGACCGAAGATCTCGTCCTTGTAGATCGACATGTCTGTCTTCACGTCGTCGAACAGGCACCCCCCCATGAAGTTGCCCTTCTCGTAGCCCTGCAGCTTGAGGCCGCGCCCGTCGACCACCAGCTTGGCGCCTTCCTTCACGCCGGCGTCGACGTAGCCCATCACCTTGTCACGGTGCTGGCGCGTGACCAGCGGGCCCATCTCCGACTGCGGGTCGATGCCGGGGCCGACCTTCAACGCCGCGACGCGCGGCGCCAGCTTCTCGATCAGCTTGTCGCCGATGCCGCCGACAGCGACGGCGACGGAGATCGCCATGCAGCGTTCGCCGGCGGCGCCGTAGCCGGCGCCGATCAGCGCGTCGGTCACCTGGTCGAGATCGGCGTCGGGCATCACCACCATGTGGTTCTTGGCGCCGCACAGGGCCTGCACGCGCTTATTGTGACGGGTGCCGGTGTGGTAGACGTATTCGCCGATCGCGGTCGAGCCGACGAAGCTGATCGCCGGCACGTCGGGATGGGTCAGCAGCGAATCGACCGCCTCCTTGTCGCCGTTGACGACTTGGAAGACGCCGTCGGGCACGCCGGCCTCGACGAACAGCTCGGCCAGCAGCATCGGCGCGCTCGGATCCTTCTCCGACGGCTTGAGGATGAAGGCGTTGCCGCAGGCGATGGCCATGGCGCGCAACCAGCACCGAATCATGATCGGGAACTTGAAGGGCGTGATGCCGGCCACGACGCCCAGCGGCTGGCGCATCGACCAGCTGTCCATGTCGCCGGCGACCTGCTCGGTGAAATCGCCGCGCATGTGGTGGGGGATGCCGCAGGCGAACTCGACGACCTCAAGCCCGCGACCGACCTCGCCCTTGGCGTCGTCGAACGTCTTGCCGTGCTCCAGGGTTAGCGCCCGGGCGATGTCGTCGGTGCGCTTCTCGATCAACTCCTTGAGCTTGAACATCACGCGCGCGCGCCGCAGCGGCGGCGTCGCCGCCCACGCGGTCTGGGCCGCCTTGGCCGTCTGGACCGCCTTGTCGACCTCGGCCGCCGAGGCCAGGGCGACGTGGGCGGTCACCTCGCCGGTGGCGGGATTGGTGACCTCGCCGGTGCGTCCGCTGGCGCCCGCGACCTTCTTGCCGCCGATGAGGTGTCCGATCTGCGTGGCCATGGCCCGTCTCCTCTGTTGATCGCACCGGCGCTTCTTCGCCGGCGTCCGAAAATGGCGGCGGAACCTAGCACCGGCCCCGCATAGCGGAAAGGGCCGCGCCCGGCTGGCGACGGACGGTCGCGGCCCCGTCCGCGCCGGCCTGCGGCTCGACTCGCGGCGGCGCGCGTGGGAAGGTCGCGGCGAAAATCCATGATCGCGCACATGCCCACGGATTCCCAGGGACTCGCCGTCTCCAACGCCGACGCCGCGGCCATCGCCGCCGTCGACCACGCCCTCGAGGAGTGGCTGCGCTACGGCGACGGCCTCGGCGCCTACATATCCTTCGCGCGCGAGGCCCGAGACGTCCCGCTGGTCCAGCTGCACGCCGCGTCGCTCAATCTCACGATGGCCGATCCCGCCGCGCACGCCGCCGCGCGCGGCTCGATCGACGCCGCGCGCGGCGGCTTGCGCGGCATGAACGACCGCGAACGGGCGTGGCTGGCGGCGATGTCCGCGTGGGTCGACGGCGAGGTCGACGCCGCCGCCCGTGGCTTCGACGGCATCGTCGCCGACTGGCCGCGCGACCTGTTCGCGGCGAAACTGGGCCAGCTCCTGTGGTTCGATCTCGGCGCGCCCGACCGCATGCTGCGGTTGTCGGAGGTCTTCCTGCCCGCCAACGCCGAGATCGGCTACGCGCACGGCATGCACGCCTTCGCGCTCGAGGAATGCCACAGGCTCGCGGAGGCCGAGGAGGCCGGCCGCCGCGCCGTCGCGATGCGGCGCGCCGACCCCTGGGCGCACCATGCCGTGGCGCACGTGATGGAGACGCAGGGCCGGATCGAGGAGGGCGTCGCGTGGATGGAGGGGCTGTCCGACACCTGGTCCAGCTGCAACTCCTTCATGTCGACCCACAACTGGTGGCACACCGCGCTGTTCCATATCGACGCCGACCGGCCGGAGCGCGCGCTGGCGTTGTTCGATAGCCGCGTCTGGGGCGTGTGGAAGGAGTTCTGCCAGGACCAGATCAACGCCGTCTCGCTGCTGGCGCGGCTGGAGCTGCGCGGCGTCGACGTCGGCGGCCGCTGGCGCGACGTCGCGGCCTACCTGCTGCCGCGCCTGCGCGAGCACTACTCGCCGTTTCTCGACCTTCAATACCTCTACGGCCTGGCGCGCGCCGGCGAGGCCGCCGCCGTGACCGAGATGCTGGCGAGCCTCGAGGACCGCGCCGGACGCGCGCGTCCGTTCGAGCGCGAGGCGTGGGTCGAGGCGGCCGTGCCGGCGGCGCACGGGCTGGCGGCGCACGCCCGCGGCGACTGGGCGGCGGCCGCCACCCTGCTGGGCGACGCGCAGCCGCATCTGCGCGCGATCGGCGGCAGCCACGCCCAGCGCGCGCTGTTCGGCGGCCTGTGGCTGGACGCGCTCATCAAGGCCGGCTGGAACGACCGCGCGCTGGCGGAGTTGCTGGCCGACGACCGCGCGCGCGGCACGGTGCCGAGGGTGAAACGCGATCTGGCGGCGATCTACGAGCGGCTCGGCCGCGCCGAGGAAGCGATGACGGCGCGTCTGCGCGCCGACGCGCTGTCGCGGCGCTACCGGGCGGCCGGTTGACCGCCGCCGCGCGCCGAGATCGGATCCGGAGGATGGGAGCCTCGACATGACCAAGCACACCGACCTTTCCGCCTGCACCGCCGCCGAATTGATGACGTTGTTCGACAAGCGCAAGGCGTCTCCGGTCGAGGCGCTCGACGCCGTGCTCAAGCGCGTCGACGCGGTGAACCCGCGGATCAACGCCATCAGCCATCTCGACGCCGAGGGCGCGCGCAAGGCGGCGCGGGCGTCGGAGAAGCGCTGGAAGAAGGGCGAGGCGCTGTCGCCGCTGGACGGCGTGCCGGCCTCGATCAAGGAGCTGATCCGCGTGCGCGGTTGGCCGACCGTGATGGGCTCGAAGATGGTCGACCCGGCCGGACCGTGGGACATCGAGTCGCCGGCGGTGACGCGTCTGCGCGAGGGCGGCGCCGTGCTGTTCGCGCAGACCACGTCGCCGGAATACGGCCACAAGGGCGTCACCGAGAGCCCGCTGCACGGGATCACGCGCAATCCGTGGAACCTCGCGAAGACGCCCGGCGGCTCGTCCGGAGGCTCGGCGGCGGCGGTGGTCGCCGGCATGGGGCCGATATCGCTGGGCACGGATGGCGGCGGCTCGGTGCGCCTGCCGGCGGCCTTCTGCGGGCTGGTCGGATTGAAGGCGACGTTCGGCCGCGTGCCGGCCTGGCCGCCGAGCCTGACGGACACGCTGGCCAACACCGGCCCGATGACCCGCACCGCGCTCGACGCGGCGATGACGATGAACCTGATCGGCCGCTACGACGCGATGGACGACACGGCGCTGCCGGACGACGGCGTCGACTACGTCATGGCGCTGAAGGGCAAGCTCAAGGGATTGAAGGCGGCCTGGATCGGCCGGATCGGCGACCATTGGATCGACCCCGAGGTCGAGAAGAACGCGCGCGACGCCGCGCGGACCGTCAAGTCGCTGGGCGTGAAGCTGGTCGAGCGCGAGGCGCCCGACACCGGGGCGCCGGATCCGCGCGCCGTGTGGTGGACGCATTGGATCGGCGCGGAGCAGCGGCTGCTGTCGATGTTCCCGGCGGAGAAGCACGCGTCGATGGACGAGAGCCTGAGATGGATGGCCGACGAGGGCCGCAAGGTGACGTCCGACCAGTACGTGGAGGCGCGCCAGCACGCCCGCCGCATCGGACAGGCGTGGAATCTGCTGCTGGCCGAGTTCGACGTCGTGCTGATGCCGACGCTCGCCGTGCGGGCGTTCGACACCGGGATGCGGGCGCCGGACGGGCCCGACGGCAAGCCGAACTTCATGTGGTCGCCGTACACCGCGCTGTTCAACCTGACGCGTCATCCCGCGGTCAGCGTGCCGTCGGGACTGACGTCGGACGGACTGCCGACGGGCCTCCAGATCGTCGCGGCGCACGGCCGCGACGCGCTGCTGCTGCGGGTCGCCGACAAGCTGCTGGCGGAACGTCCGTTCCGCGTGCCGCCGCTGCCCGCGGCCTGACCATCCACGTTCCCGATCCGGAGAGGCCCATGACCACCGATCTCGCGATGCTACCGGCGCACGAGCTGACGCGCCTCTACAAGCGCCGGAAGGCGTCGCCGGTCGACGCCGCGAAGGCGGCGTTCGCGCGGATGGACCGCTTCAATCCCGTGCTCAACTGCATGCAGCACGTCGATAGAGAAGGCGCGTTGAAGGCGGCGAAGGCGTCGGAGCGGCGCTGGACGAACGGCAAGCCGCTGGGGCCCGTCGACGGTGTGCCGACCACGATCAAGGACATGGTGCAGACCAAGGGCATGCCGACCCGGATGGGGAGCGCCGCGACCAGCCCCGATGGTCCGTGGGAGACCGACGCGCCGGTGGCCGCCCGCCTGCGCGAGGGTGGCGCCGTGCTGCTGGGCAAGACGACGTCGCCGGAGTACGGCTGGAAGGGCGTGACCGACTCCAAGCTGTTCGGCATAACGCGCAATCCCTGGGACATCCACAAGACGCCGGGCGGCTCGTCGGGCGGTGGCGTGGCGGCGGAGGCCGTCGGCATCGGCAACCTCGCGATCGGCACCGACGGCGCGGGCTCCGTGCGCATTCCCTGTTCCTTCACCGGCCTGTTCGGCCTGAAGCCCACCTTCGGGCGCGTGCCGCTCTATCCGCCGTCTGCCCAGGGAACGCTGTCGAACGCCGGGCCGATGACGCGCACCGTGCGTGACGCCGCGCTGATGATGAACGTCATCGCCCGGCCCGACCCGCGCGACTGGTACTCGATCCCGACCGACGACAGCGAGGATTACACGAAGCGCCTCGAGAAGGGCGTCAAGGGGTTGCGGATCGCCTATTCGCCGACCCTGGGCTTCGTCGAGAAAAGCACGATCGATCCCGAGGTCGCGAAATCCGTGGCCGAGGGCGTCAAGCTGCTCAAGAAGCTCGGCGCCAAGGTCGTGGAGGACGATCCGGATCTGCTGGGCATCGATCCGCGCGTGCTGGAGGACCTGCTCTGGACGTCGAATTTCAGCGTCCTGATGAAGAACTTCTCGACCGAGCAGCGCGCGCGCATGGACCCCGGCCTGCTCAAAGGCGCCGAGGCCGGAGCGCGCCTGCCGCTGGAGCGCGTCGTGCAGGCGCATGTCGACCGCGGCCGCATGGGCGTGCAGTTCAACCTGTTCTTCGAGAAGTACGACCTGCTGGTGACGCCGACGATGCCCGTGCCGGCGATCGATGTCGGACTGCCGGCGGCCTATGGCGGCGACGGCGTCAGCATCGGCTGGACGCCGTTCACGCTGACCTTCAATCTCACGCGGCAGCCGGCGGCGACGATCCCCTGCGGCCTCACCAAGGCCGGGCTGCCGATCGGCCTGCAGATCGTCGGACCGCACTACGCCGACGCGCTGGTGCTGCGCGCCGCCCACGCCTTCGAGCAGGCGATGCCGATCGCGGCTCCGCCGATGGCGATGGCCTGAGGGGTCAGTCGAACCCGACGCGGCGGCGTAAGTCCGCGGCCGCCGCGCCGGACTCGCGCAGGGCGCGCAATGTCAACGCGCGGTCGCGCTTGGCGTAGCGGCGGCCGTCGGCGTCGACGAGCAGCCGGTGGTGGGCGTAGCGCGGCGTCGGCAGGTCCAGCAGCTTCTGCAGCAGACCGTGCACGTGCGTGGCGGCGAACAGATCCTCGCCGCGGGTGACCAACGTGACGCCCTGCAGCGCGTCGTCGACCGTGACGGCGAGGTGGTAGCTGGTCGGCGTGTCCTTGCGCGCGATCACGACGTCGCCGAACAGGGACGGCAGCCCCGCGACATCGCCGCGTCCGGCGTCGCGGAAGGAATACGGCCCGGCGATCTCCGCGGCTTTCGCGGCGTCGAGGCGCAGCGCGAACTCGCGTCCGCCCGCGACCAGAGCGCGGCGCTCGTCCAGCGGCCGGTGGCGGCAGGTGCCGGGATAGAGCGGTCCGTCCGGGCCCTGCGCCACGAGATGCGGCGCGCTGGCGGCCGTCTCGATCTCGCGCGCGATCTCGGCGCGCGTGCAGAAGCAGGGATAGACCACGCCCAGGGCGGTCAGCCGGTCGAGCGCGCGACCGTAGTCGTCGAAATGGTCGGATTGCCGGCGGACCGCGCCGTCCCAGTCGAGGCCGAGCCAGGCGAGGTCCTCGAGGATCGCCGCCTCGAACTCGCGCGTGCAGCGGCGGATGTCGATGTCCTCGATCCGCAGCAGGAACGTCCCGCCGCCATCGCGCGCGGCGCGCCACGCCGTCAACGCGGAAAACGCGTGGCCGAGGTGCAGGAGGCCGCTGGGGCTCGGCGCGAAGCGTGTGGTCGTGGTCATGGCCGGCCGCCGCGCCGGCGTCCGCCGTCGACGTCAGACGTAGTGGTCGAAGACGTAGGCGCCCTTGCTCTCATCCCAGGCCCAGGTCTCGCCGACATGCGCGCCGCCGCCGTCGCCGCCGGCCAGCCACGACAGCTCCGGCGCGTGCAGCGACTGCGCCGCCAGATCGACGCGCCAGCCCGAATCCGCCGACAGATCGATGTGCGTCGGCGCGTCGAACGCGACCGGCGCGAGTCCGGGACGCCCGCCGCCGATCGATCCGAAATCGACCAGCGCGTCGCCGGGCACGGGACCGTCGAACGCGCCGTCGATACGCGCGCTGAACGCCGGATGCTCGGCGCCGACGTGGAAGCTCTCGCCGTAGCTGCCGGCGAACACGGCGTCCATCGCGACGGAGAGCGACGCGCCGTCGAAGGCGCCGGCGGACCAGTCCGGCACCGGATCGGCCGCGTAGAGCGTCGCGTGGAAATTGGGCGGCAGCTCGACCAGGTCGCGGCCGGCCAGCAGCAGATCGATCGGCGCGCCCTCGTCGAGGGCGTGGGCCAAGGCGGCGACATCGGCCTCCATCGTGGAGGTCGTGGCCGGGGCGGGCATCGCGATCAGACCCGACGTTATGTCGGCGGTGCCTGAAGGCGGAACTGAAGCGGAGGGGGACTCGCTCATGTTCACACCATGGGTAAAAAATAAGGCGCTAAAACGGCTTACGTCTTTCCGCGGGTATTCGTTCCGAAGTTCGCCCGCTTATCCTTACGATGTTCTCTTTTTATCCCAGCCTGTGGCCGTATGGTAGTGAAATATCGTGGAAATCCACAATATGCGGTGGCTCAGACGACCCGCCCGTCCGGCACCCATTCGGCGCGCCGGTCCTCGATCTCCAGCACCCATAGATCGGGGTCGCGCTGGGTCTGGCGCGCGATGTAGGCGTCGGCGTCGGCCTCGCTGACGGGAGTCGGGCCGGTGGCGCGCAGCCAGGTCGGCTCGTCGTCCATCGCGTTGGCCTGCGCGAACACCGTGGTGCCGGCCTCGAAGCGCACGACCTTGATCAGCACCGTGCCGGCGTCCGGATCGCCGCGCCGCGCGACGTAGGCGGGCATGCCGCGGCGGTCGCACAGGCGCACCTGCGCCGACACCCAGAGCCCGGTCGTCAAACCCATCACCATGGGCGACGGATACAGCAATCGGCGCGGCGGCGAAACGGCGCCCCGGGGCCGGCGCCTCAGGCCAGCGCGTCGTCGAGGCCGTCGAACACCGGCCGGGCGCCGCGCCAACGGTAGCGCACGACGGCGATGCCGTGGCGCGACAGGCCGTCGAGCGCCGCCGGCGCGTCCTCGGCCGGCACCACCAGGGCGGCGCGCGCATCGGCCGGCGATCCGGCGCGGCGCAGCAGCAGGCGGCCGACCGCGCGCTCCAAGGTCGCGGGCGACAGGTCGGTCTCGACGTCGACCAGACGGGCGCCGCCGCCGCGCGCGGCGAACAGCGGATCGCCGGCGCCGGCGGCGTCGCCGTCGCGCAGGCCGCGGCGGCGCAGTTCCTCGCCCAGCGCGTCGAGCACCAGGCCGCGGTCGCACAGCGCGGCGTGTCGCGCGGATTCGGCGTCGGCGCCGTTCCCGGAATCGGCGGCGGGGTCGTCGCGCGCCACCAGGCGCGGCGCCACGACGGGCGCGTCGTCGCCGTCGCGCTTGTAGCGGTGCACGGCGGCGACGAAGCGGCCGATCTGGCGCGCCAGCCGTGGGCCGTCGATCGGCGCCAGCACCAGCATCTCGCCGGTCCGGCCTGCCGGCCAGCGCACGCCCTGCCAGTGGCCGCCGGCCAGCACCGCGCGCAGCCCGTCGCGCCCGCGGCCCGGCCGCACGCCGCCGATGCGGCCGCTATGGGCGAGGTAGAGCGCGCCATCCGCGTCGCGCAGGATGGCGCCGGCCAGCCGCCGGTCGGCGCCGGAAACGGGCAGGTTGATCTCGCAGGTGGCGCTCTCGTGCCGGCCGGGCACCGACGGCGCGTAGCCGAAGGTCAGGCCGTGCCTGTCGGCGCGCGTGGTGGCGTCGTGGCGCCACCAGAAGCCGTGGTCGCGCAGCCAATGGATGTCGGCGACGACGCGGCCGCCGCCGGCCCAGGACAGGGTGACGCCTCGCGACGGCACGCCGCCGAGGCGGCGGCGCAGACGCCGCACCGCCGCGCCGATCCGCCGCGACTCCGTCACCACCTCGAGCATCGCCCGACTATAGCCACCGCGATCCGCGGCGGAAGTGGACAACCCCGCCCTCAGCTTTTCGGGTTGACCGCGGCGGGGCCGGCGGGTTGTGTCGCCGGAACGCGCGACCACGCGCGATCCGCCGCCCCGGGAGCCATTGCCATGTCCATCGCCACCATCCTCACGCCGCGCATGATCGTCATCGGCGGCGGCGCCGTGGCCCAGGTCGCCGACGTGCTGCGCCAGGTCGGCGGCAGCCGGGCGCTGGTGGTCACCGACAAGTTCATGGTCGCGAGCGGCAAGATCGCGGCCTGCACCGACGCGCTGGCCAAGGGCGGCGTCGCCTTCGACGTGTTCTCCGACACGATCGAGGATCCGACCACGACGGTGGTCGAGGCCGGCGTCGCGGCGCTGCAGGCCGGCGGCTACGACAGCCTGGTGGCGTTCGGCGGCGGCTCGCCGATCGACACCGCCAAGGCGATGAGCGTGCTGGCGGCCAACGGCGGGCGCATGCGCGACTACAAGACGCCGAACCCGATCCCGAAGCAGGGCATCCCGCTGGTCGCCATCCCGACCACCGCCGGCACCGGCTCGGAGGTGACGCGCTTCACGATCATCACCGACGTCGAGACCGACGAGAAGATGCTGATCGCGGGCGTCCCCTGCCTGCCGGCCGCGGCCCTGGTCGACTACGAGCTGACCCTGACCAAGCCGTTCCGGTTGACCGCCGACACCGGCATCGACAGCCTGACCCACGCCATCGAGGCGTACGTCTCGAAGCGCGCCAGCCCGCACGCCGACAGCCTCGCGAAATCGGCGATGCGGCTGATCCACGACAACATCCGCAAGGTCTGCGCCGATCCGGCCGACCGCGCCGCGCGCGAGGCGATGATGCTGGCCGCGACCCAGGCCGGCATGGCGTTCTCGAACTCCTCGGTGGCGCTGGTGCACGGCATGAGCCGGCCGATCGGCGCCTTCTTCCACGTGCCGCACGGGCTCAGCAACGCCATGCTCCTGCCGGCCATCACCGCCTTCTCGGCCAACGCCGCGCTCGACCGCTACGCCGACTGCGCGCGGGCCATGGGGCTGGCCGGCGGCGAGGTGTCCGACCAGACCGCCGTCGCCATCCTGCTCGACGCGCTGGCCAAGCTGAACGCCGACCTCAAGGTGCCGACGCCCAAGGCGCACGGGCTCGACGAGTCGAGGTACATGTCGCTGCTGCCGACCATGGCCGAGCAGGCGCTGGCCTCCGGCTCGCCCAACAACAACCCGCGCGTGCCCACCAAGGACGAGATCGTGGAGCTGTACAAGCGGGTGTGGGCGTAGGAGTTCCGACATGCGTCCCGCGCGTCGCTTCGCGGTCATTTGCGCGATCGCCTGGCCAGTCGGTCTCGTCGGTTGGCTTGCAGTTTTCTTAGCACGGAATTCCTGGTTTCTCCTTGCGTTCGGGTTTGGCTATCCGCTCGTTTTCCCGGCGCTCGCGTTGGTTGGAGCGGTCACTGGGCATGTTGCATGGGTACTTGTGACGCCACTGGCGCTGTCGGTCCCGCTACGTATCGTCCTCTTGAGCGCGGTTGGCGCTGGCTATGGTACCGCGATGGGAAGCGGCGCCGTTTGGCTCTTCTGCGCACGGGACTTTGGGGGGCCGCCGCCGGTGCATATCCTCTGGCTCTATGCTGGTGGCTTCCTAGGACTCCCTGTAGGCCTCGCTATCGCTGCTGTGACGGCGCTGATGCGCAGATCGCTATTTTCGACACAGGCATATGCGGCTTCGTGGCTTGGCAATGTCATTGGTGACAAGGTGACGCGGCGCACGGCGCTCGTTGCTCTGGGGCTTTTGTTGGTGGTCGTGCCGGCGCTGCATGCCCTCTACATCGTGATCTGGACTGGCTTGATCGTGTAGCGTCGCCTAACGCGACATGCATGCTCGCTAGCGGCCTGCTGGCGTGGAGACGTCGGCGGGCAAGTGCCGATCACTCGCGCCGATCGGCCAGTGCTCCCGCTCGTACGCCGCGATCACCGACGCGAGCGTGTCGAAGCGCTCGGCTTCGGGCGACTCGGGAAGGGGCGGAACATCGAAGTAGTGTTCGATGGCGAGGAGCGCGGCGTCGTAACCCGCCTCGGCCCGGATGGGTTCGATTTTCACGGATCGGCTTTCGTCGCGGCAGCCCGTTGGTGACATCCGCTTCTATCATATCGGACCCGTAAGCGCGCGATCCAGCGTCGGGCCCGCCTTGCCTGCCCCGGCGTTTACCGCCATTTTCCCGGCACCCCGCGCCGGCTCCGCCGGCCGTCCGATCCGGAGTCCCCCATGGCCACCGCCACCGCACCGGCCCGCCCGCCGAACGTCGACGCGACCATCGCCGAGCTGAAGGCCATGTTCGGCGACCGGCTGAGCACCGCGCACGCCGTGCGTGAGCAGCACGGCAAGGACATCTCCTACCACGAGGCCCATCTGCCCGACGCCGTGGTGTTCGCGGAGTCGGCGGAGGAGGTGCAGAAGATCGTCCAGCTCTGCGCCCGCCATAAGACGCCGATCATCCCGTTCGGCACCGGCACCTCGCTGGAAGGCCATATCAGCGCGCCGCACGGCGGGATCTCGCTCGACGTCAGCCGCATGAACCGCGTGCTGGCGGTCAACGAGAACGACCTCGACGTCGTCGTGCAGCCCGGCGTCACCCGCAAGCAGCTCAACGAGCACATCCGCGCCACCGGCCTGTTCTTCCCGATCGATCCCGGCGCCGACGCCTCCATCGGCGGCATGGCCAGCACGCGCGCCTCGGGCACCAACGCGGTGCGCTACGGCACGATGCGCGAGAACGTGCTGGCGCTGCAGGTCGTGACGCCCGACGGCAGGCTGATGCGGCTGGGGCGGCGCTCGCGCAAATCCTCGGCCGGCTACGACCTCGTCAAGCTGTTCGTCGGCTCCGAGGGCACGCTCGGCGTCATCACCGAGATCACGTTGCGGCTCTACGGCGTCCCCGAGTCGATGGCGGCGGCCGCGACCTGCGCCTTCGAATCGCTGGAGGGCGCCGTCAACACCGTCATCCAGACCATCCAGTCCGGCATCCCCGTGGCCCGCATCGAGCTGGTCGACGACCTGCAGATCCAGACCTTGAACCACTACTCCAAGCTCGGCCTGCCGGTGAAGGACACGCTGTTCCTCGAGTTCCACGGCACGCCGGCGGGCACCAAGGAGCAGGCCGAGATGGTGCAGGCCATCGCCGCCGAGAACGGCGGCGGCGACTTCGCGTGGACCGGCATCGCCGAGGAGCGCACCAAGATGTGGCAGGCGCGCCACGACGCGGCGTGGGCCACGAAGTCGTTCAAGCCCGGCTGGGGCATGTGGGCGACCGACGTGTGCGTGCCGATCTCGCGGCTGGCCGACTGCATCCTCGAGACCAAGAAGGACATCGACGAGCGTGGCCTGTTCGCGCCGATCGTCGGCCATGTCGGCGACGGCAATTTCCATCTGACGATGATGGTCGATCCCGACGATCCGACCTACCTGGCCCGCGCCGAGGACCTCAACGACCGCATGGTGGCGCGCGCGCTGGAGATGGGCGGCACCTGCACCGGCGAGCACGGCGTCGGCATCGGCAAGGTGAAGTTCCTCTACGCCGAGCACGGCGAGGCGGTCAGCCTGATGCGCGCCGTCAAGCGGTCCATCGACCCCGACAACATCATGAACCCGAGCAAGATCTTCGGGCCGATGAACTAAGAGCGGATCCGACCTACGCCCTTGCCCACGCCGGTCTCGGCATGACGTCGATGTTCGGCGTACTTTGCTTGGGGCTGCCGCCGGAAGCGACAATGGCGCGCGGCAGGGACCATGCCCGCCGGGCCGTCGCGCTCGACGAAAGAGATCCAACGTCAATGCCTATGTCGCATTCTCGTACCATATCCCGGGTGATCATCGGTTGGCGCGAAAGCACGCCGAACGGGCGGTTTCCCTCAACCCGAACGATCCCTTTGCCAACTACGCGCTCGGTTGTGCACTGAGCTACACGGGCGAGCCGGAGCAGGCTCTGGAATGGTTCACGAAATCCGAGCGGCTCGAGCCCTATGCGCCCGATGATCAGCGTCTCGATACCCTGTGCGACTGCTACTACATGCCTCACAACTACGCGAAGGTCATTGAGATCCACGAGGTGTATCAGAACGTTCCCGCTTTTCTCTATCCCGTCCTGGCTGCCGCGTACGCGCAGGCGGGGAAACCTGAAGAAGCGGCAACAGCCATCAAGTCATATGAGCGGCTGCGTCCTCCCGATCACGACTTGAAGACGCACATCAAATTGTGGATGAGGATGTGCTCGCGCCAGTCGGATCGTGATCACTGGTTGGAAGGTTTTCGTAAGGCAGGATTGGACATTTGATGCGGTAGGATCCGTTAAGCTCACGTTTCCGATCCATGTACGACAACATCCAGACCGGGCGAGATACATCTGGAGAAGCAACGCTGCTTCAACCTTGATCCGCCGTAGGATCGGCGCATCAGTCGCATCCGCACGTCGCCCCCCACCCGATCCATCCCCCGCCGACTTCGCAAGCGACTAGGCAGAGAGCCGCTCCGCCTCACGCTGGAACCTCCGATTGATCAGACTCTCAGGCCGTGCCGCGAGGCGCTCGTAGGTTAGTCCCCAGGCGAGCGCCCGCCGTCCGGCGCGCAATGCGGCCGTGGTGAGGGTCCAGTCGACGATGTCGCGCTGCGCGATGCTGCCGCCAATGCGCCAGACCTCGGGCCGCAAGGGAAACAAAAGCTCGACGCAGTCGTCATACGCCCCGCGGTGGAACGCGACGATCGCCTCGACCAGCGGCAGCCCGACCTCCCGATACAACGCCGCGGTCTCGCCCGTGCCGGCGGCGGTCTGACGCATGGTGGACAGGCGTGCCTCCGCGAGAGCCTCGTTGCCGGAGCGCAGTTCGGTCATCGCCGCGTGCATGTCGGTAAAGACCATATGCCGCCCGTCGGCACGCCCCTCCCAGCGGGGCAGCAGATCGTTCCACCGACGGCCGACATCGCAGCCCATCGTGTCCAGGCGCCAGAGCAAGGCGGCGGGGTCGCTGACCGCGAACCCGATCGGGCGGATCGTGCGCATCAGCGGGCCGTCGTAGAGTTCCAGGGCCTCGCTGAACTGATCGAGCTCGACGTGGAACAGGCTGGTGTGCCACCAAAGATGGCCCTGCGCGCCGCTTTCGGCTGAGGCCCACAGCGCCGCGTGCTCCCTGCTCCAGGCGAGGCCGTCCTTGGGACGGCCGGTCATCTCCATGCAATGCATGATCCCGTGGTGGGCAAAATAGAGATGCGGTTCCAGGGCAATGGCGGCCCGCGCATCCTCCTCCGCCTCGGCGTAGCAGCCGGCCTCCTCCAGCGCGAAGCCCCGCGCCGCGCGCAACACCGCGAAACCCGGCGTGTCAGACGACCAATACGGCAAGGCGCGTGCCGCTCGCTCGCGCATTCGGGGAAAGCGGCCCAACAGCGCGTCGCAGTAGAAGGCGGCGTAGTGCGCGAGCAAATCGCGCGGATGGTCCAGCAGATGCGCTTCGAGCGCCGTGATGCTGGCCCGCCTTTCGCCGGTCAGCATTCGGTCGAGCGCGCCCAGCAGGGACCGCTCACGCTCGTTCAGGGGCAATGCCCGCGCACGTTCGGCCAAGCCTGCGGCCATCACCGCCAGCCTGGGGTCGATCGGGATCGCGACGATCCATGCCTTGGCGATCAGGGCCATGGGCATGTCGGGCGACACGGCGCTTGCCGCATCCAGCAGCGCCATCGCGTCGCCATAGCCGATGGTGAACGCGCGAATGGCTTGGTCGAGACGTTCCACAGCGTCCGGCGTGCCCCCCGAAACCGCGTTCCCCTGGGCGTCCTGTGTCATCCGGCGACTTCCTTCTCACTGGCTGGCCGATCTGGCGATCGAGTGGCGAGCGTATCGGCGATTGCACTGTTCTGACAACGCCGACAGCGCCTGGATAACGCCCGTGTCGAGCCTGACCGGTCGAAGCCCGCCGTTGGAACGGAAGCGGGCGGCTTCGGCCGTGCTACCGCGCGGCGAGCACCGGTGCGCGAGTGGACGCGCCTTTCGTGCTGCTCGTTCGCCGCCAAATGGCGTGCGTCTCCAGTTGCACGCGCTGGCCTACAGTCTCGCCAACGTTTCATGCGCACGCCGGCCTTGCCCGAGGCGGTCGGGCAGTGGTCGCCGACCAGCCTGCGGAGAAGCCGGTGAAGATCGGCGCCAAGGTCGCGGTGTCGAGAGAACTGTTCACGCAAATCCTGCGACAAATCGGGCGCCAGCGTTCGCACCGTTCCACGGGTCGATCTGGGGAATGTCGCCTAAGGGGAGTCTTCCCTCTCCGCCGGGCTTCCCTGTCATCCCGAGCGCAGCGAGGGATCCAGGGACGGCGCCTGGATCCCTCGCTGCGCTCGGGATGACATCGTGGCCGGCGCCCACGAGGAGCGACGACCACTCGCCGAGCGGTGACGCTCTCCGCTCAGAAGCCAAACATTGTCATCCTGAGCGGAGGCGCGCAGCGCTGTGGTCGAAGGACCTTGTCGTGGCGCCCGGTGCGGAAAGATCCGTCGACAACGCGCCGGCGGCGCTCGCTCAGGATGCCGGCGGAGGCAACGCGCGATGACTGCTCGCCGGGCGGTGACGCTCTCCGTTCAGAAGCCAAACACTGTCATCCTGAGCGGAGGCGCGCGGCGCCGTAGTCGAAGGATCTTGTCATGGCGCCCGGCGCGGAAAGATCCTTCGACGACGCGCCGATGGCGCTCGCTCAGGATGATGGCGGAGGCAAGCGCTCGGGATGACGGTGGCGGATGTGCGCGACGTTGTTCGCTTCCACCAGCGCTCAGCGCTCGGCCGCGCGACGGAGAGGGAATCGACGCGCCGTCGATCACTTCGCCGCCGGCTCGCCCCAGAGCTTCTTCAGGCGCGCGTCGCGGCCGCAGCTCCAGCGGTAGTACTGGTAGCGGTTCGGATTCTTCAGATAGTAGTCCTGGTGGTACTCCTCGGCCGGCCAGAACGTGGCCGCCGGCAGGATGCGGGTGACGATCTTGCCGGGCAGGGTCTTGGCCGCGACCAGCGCCTCGAGCGACGCCTCGGCCACCTTCCGCTGCGCCTCGTCGACCGGGAAGATCGCCGACAGGTAGGATTCGCCCTTGTCGCAGAACTGGCCCTTGTCATCGAGCGGATCGATGTTGCGCCAGAACACCTCCAGCAGCTTCGCGTAGGTCACCTTGGCCGGGTCGTACTCGACCTTGACCGCCTCGATGTGGCCGGTGCGGCCGGCCGTGACCTGCTCGTAGGTCGGCATCGATTTGTGGCCGCCTGTGTAGCCGGAGATCGTCGCGGTCACGCCGTCGATCTTGTCGAACGGCGGCTCCATGCACCAGAAGCAGCCGCCGGCGAAGATCGCCACGGCCTTGCCGGACGGCGCGGGCGTCGGCGCCTGCGCGAGCGCCAGCGTGGCGGCGCCCAGGGTCAGCGCGGCGGCGACGGCCGCCAGCCAGCGGCGCGGCATGGCGGCGGCGCTCACGAGGCACCCGCCGGTTTGAAGGTCATGGCGATCCCGTTCATGCAGTAGCGCAGCCCCGTCGGTTTGGGTCCGTCGTCGAACACATGGCCGAGATGGCCGCCGCAGCGACGGCAATGGACCTCGATCCGCGTCATGAAGAACGAGCGGTCCTCCTTGGTGCCGACGGCGTTGTCCAGCGGCTGCCAGAAGCTCGGCCAGCCCGTGCCGCTGTCGAACTTGGTCGTCGAGGCGAACAACGGCAGGTCGCAGCCGGCGCAGTGGAACGTGCCGGCGCGCTTCTCGTGGTCGAGCGGACTGGTGCCCGCGCGTTCCGTGCCGTGTTTGCGCAGCACGCGGAACTGCTCCGGCGACAGGCGCTTGCGCCACTCGTCCTCGGAGTAGCTGACTTCGAACGCCTTCGACGGTCCCTGCGCGGTCGCGGTCCAGCTACGCGAGGCCACGACGCCCGTGGCGAGAGCGGCGGCGCCCCAGATGACATGCCGGCGTCTGAATCGGGTCATGGTCGGTCGTCCTTCGGTCGGTCGCGGTCCCGGCCTCGCCGGACGCGGTCCATGTGCGCAATATAGCCGCGCGCGCGACCCTCCGCCCATCAACGCCGTTCACGAAACGGAAAACGGCGCGTCCCCGGGGGAACGCGCCGTCCGATGCCGTCCGGGCGGACCGCCTACTTGGCGGCCTGCACCATGATCTCGACCTTGTACTGCGGGCCGGCCAGCTTGGTCTCGACCGTGGCGCGGGCCGGCGTGTTGCCGGGGGACACCCAGGCATCCCACACCTTGTTCATCTGCGACCAGGTCGTGATGTCGGTCAGCCAGATGTTGGCCGACAGCAGCTTGCTCTTGTCCGAGCCGGCCTTGGCGAGCAGCGCGTCGATCGTGGCGAGGATCTGCCGGGTCTGGCCCTTGACGTCCTGCGACGTGTCGTCGGCCACGATGCCGGCGAGGTAGACGGTGTCGCCGTGCACGACGGCCTTGCTCATGCGGGCGCCGGCCTCGATGCGGGTGATGCTCATGATTCTGCTCCTATGGTCGCCTGAAATCGGCGGCGCACCATAGCGGCGGCGGCGGCGCGACGCGAGCGCGCCGGCGGGCGACGATCAGGGGAGAACGGACGCGGGATCGACCGGCTTGTTGCGCTGGCGGACCTCGAAATGCAGCTGCGGTTCGGCCACGCCGCCGGTCGTGCCGACGGTGCCGAGGCTTTGGCCCTTCTTCACCGCCGCGCCTTTCTGCACCGAGAGCTTGTCGAGATGGGCGTAGGCCGTGACGTAGCCGCCGGCGTGGCTGACCAGCACGAGGTTGCCGAAGCCCTTCACCTCGCTGCCGCTGTAGACGACCGTGCCACCCTCGGCGGCCTTCACCGGCGTGCCCGACGCGGCGGCGATGTTGACGCCGTCGTTGCGCTGGCCATCGGCCTGGGCGCCGAAGCCGCGGACGGTGCGGCCGCGCACCGGCCACTCGAATTTCGGGGCCCCGGCGCCGGGCAGGGCGACCGGCTTGGGCGGCGTGGCCGTCGTCGCGGTCGGCGACGTGGTGGCGACGGCGCCGGACGACGACGGCAGCGCGCCCGCGACGGGCTTCGGCGGCTGGGCGCCTCCCGGGGGCGGCGGCAGTTCGCTCGAGGTCACCGGACCGCTGGGCGACGAGGTCGACGCCGGTTCGCCGCCGGGCGCGGCGCCCGATGGCGCCGACGCCTCGACCACCCGGGCGCCGGGAATCTCCAGCCACGCGCCGGGCGAGAGCTTGTAGGGCGACGACAGGCTGTTGCGCTCGGCGATGCGGCTGGCCGGCACGCCGAAGCGCTGGGCGATGCCGTCCATCGTATCGCCTTGGCGCACGACGTAGATCGCCGGCGCGTCGGGACGGGCGCCAGAGCCGGGATACTCGACCACGCCGCCGCGGCGTCCGTAGACGGCCGCGTCGTAGGCCTGGCAGCCCGCGAGAGCGAGAAGCAGGACGAGCGGGACGCCGACGCGCGAGGCCACGTTCCGGCGGCGCGCTCGCGAGGGGGAGCGACGCGCGTTGTTTTTCATGGCCGGCAGGATACCGCAAAAACGACCGCTCGTGAATCCACCCCGCGCGCCGCGCCGCCATCGTCGCGCCGCATTCGCGACCGCCGCGACCATCACCGCCGTCTCGATCCGGCGCGAAAAGCGTATGACCGAGTGCGCGTCCCGCATTGGGCCGTTCGCGCCCCGAACGGCCGGTGACCTCGCCTCCGCGAGACCGTGGCGCCCGCTTACAGGCGGGGTATGGCGTCCAAAGCGCGATTCAAACGATCATCGTCCGCGGGCGAATCCGCGCCGCCGCACCGCGGTCTTGTAAGCGCATGGCGATGAACACGAAGACCGGGGTGGTTCCCTCCGCCGCCTCACGCCTCGTAGGTCGGCAGCGCGCCGGCGACGAGGGGAACGAAGCGGACGGGCATGATCGGCTCGCGCGTGAAGCCGTCCTCGGTCCGCACGATGCGCTCGACGGTCTGGTTCACCGGATCCGGACCGACCGGCACCAGCATGATGCCGCCGACCGCGAGCTGGTCGACCAGCGCGCGCGGCATCTCGCCGGCCGCCGCCGTGACGATGATGCGGTCGAACGGCGCCTGCGGCGGCCAGCCTTTGGTGCCGTCGCCGACATGGAACACGACGTTGTGGATGCGCAGGTCGAGCAGGCGCTTTTCGGCGTCCTTCGACAGCGCCT
This sequence comes from Rhodospirillales bacterium, assembly GCA_016699855.1. Classification (NCBI taxonomy): domain Bacteria; kingdom Pseudomonadati; phylum Pseudomonadota; class Alphaproteobacteria; order Rhodospirillales; species Rhodospirillales bacterium. The sequence continues at coordinate 931,959 of CP064988.1, read as the reverse complement.
TGTAGCGCTCGACCGTGAACAGCCGGCGGCAGAGCTTGGCGAGGATCGCGGCCTGGTAGCCCGAGCCGGTGCCGATCTCCAGCACCTTCATGCGCTCGCCGACGTCGAGCGCCTGCGTCATCGCCGCCACCACCAGCGGCTGGCTGATGGTCTGGCCGAAGCCGATCGGCAGCGCCATGTTGTCGTAGGCGCGCTCGACGAAGGTCGGCGTCACGAACGCCTCGCGCGGGATCGCGGTCATCACGGCCAGCACGCGCTCGTCGGTCACGCCGCCCCGGCGCAACTCGGCGATCAGACGCTGCTTGGCGGCGCTGGACATCCCGCGTCCGGCCTCAATCGTGCCCGAAGGCGTCGCGCAGGCGCCGCCGCATCGATTCGTGCGTCAGGTCGAGATGCAGCGGCGTCACCGACACCGCCCCGGCGCGCACCGCGCCGATGTCGTTGCCCTCGGTGGTGAGCGGCTCGTCGGGCCGGTAGACGATCCAGTAGTAGGCGCCGCCGCGCGGATCGGCGCGCTCTTCGACGCCGCCGCCGAAGCCGCGCTTGCCCTGCCGCGTCGCGACCACGCCGGTGACCGACGACGCCACCACGTCGGGGAAGTTGACGTTCAGCAGGCATTCGCGCGGCCACTCGACCGACAGCACCTTGCGGATCACGTCGGGACCGTGGTGCGTCGCGGTCGCCCACTTGACCGGATGCGGCGCGGTGTAGACCTGGCTCATCGCGATCGAGCGGAAGCCCAGCAGGCAGCCCTCCATCGCGCCGGCGATGGTGCCGGAGTAGGTGACGTCGTCGGCCATGTTGGCGCCGCGGTTGACGCCCGACAGCACCAGGGTCGGCTCGCGGCCGCGCAGCAGGTGGCGCACGCCGAACAGCACGCAGTCCGTCGGCGTGCCCTCGATGGCGAATTTGCGCTCATTGACCTCGCGGGCGCGGATCGGCGTCGACAGCGACAGCGAGTGGCCGGCGCCGCTCTGGTTGGCTTCCGGCGCCACGATCCAGACGTCGTCGCTCAGCGCGTGCGCGATCTCGCCGAGCGCCTCCAGCCCCGGCGCGTTGATGCCGTCGTCGTTGGTGACGAGGATGCGGACCCCCGTCGGGTCGAGCGGCGCGAAGGTCATCTGCGGTTCCCTACGCGCCCGGCGCGCGGATGGTGTCGAGGCCGCCCATGTAGGGGCGCAGCGCGTCGGGGACGGCCACGCTGCCGTCCTCGTTCTGGTAGTTCTCCAGCACCGCGACCAGCGCGCGGCCGACGGCGAGGCCGGAGCCGTTGAGCGTGTGCAGGAACCGCGTGCCCTTGCCTTCCCTCGGCCGGTAGCGGGCGTTCATGCGTCGCGCCTGGAAGTCGCCGCAGTTGGAGCAGCTCGAGATCTCGCGGTAGGCGTTCTGCCCCGGCAGCCAGACCTCGATGTCGTAGGTCTTGCGCGCGGCGAAGCCCATGTCGCCGGTGCACAGCATGACGGTGCGGAACGGCAGGCCGAGCTTCGTCAGCACGCCCTCGGCGCAGGCGGTCATGCGCAGGTGCTCGGCCTCGGACTCCTCCGGCGTCGTGATCGACACCAGCTCGACCTTGGGAAACTGGTGCATGCGGATCATGCCGCGGGTGTCGCGGCCGGCCGATCCCGCCTCGGAGCGGAAGCACGGCGTCCACGCCGTCAGCCGCATCGGCAGCGCCTTCTCCTCGACCACGCTGTCGTTGACGAGGTTGCTCAGCGGCACCTCGGCGGTCGGGATCAGCCAGTAGCCGTTGGTGGTGCCGAACAGGTCCTCGGCGAATTTCGGCAGGCTGCCGGTGCCGTAGACGGCGGCGTCCTTCACCAGGAAGGGCGGGTTGATCTCGGTGTAGCCGTTCTCGCCGGTGTGCAGGTCGAGCATGAACTGGGCCAGGGCCCGCTCCAGCCGCGCCAGCGCGCCCTTGAGCACGACGAAGCGCGCGCCCGATAGCTTCGCGGCGGCGGCGAAATCCATCATGCCCAGGGCCTCGCCGATGGCGACGTGGTCCTTCGGCGCGAAGGCAAAATTGCGCGGATCGCCGACCCGGCGCACCAGCGCGTTGTCGTGCTCGTCCTTGCCGTCGGGCGCGGCGTCGTCGGGCAGGTTGGGCAGCGCGGCGAGCTGGTCGTCGAGCGCCTTGCCGGCCTCCGCCGCCGCGGCCTCGGCCGCCTTCTGGGTGGCGTCGAGCGCGGCGACCTCGGCCATCAGCGTGTCGGCGTTCTCGCCTTTGCCGCGGGCGGCGCCGATCTGCTTCGACAGCGCGCGGCGCTTCGCCTGCGTCTGCTCGCTCTCGGTGATGGCGGCGCGGCGGCGCTGGTCGATGGCCAGCAGCTCGGCGGCCAGCGGCGCGAGGCCGCGGCGTTTCAGTCCGGCGTCGAACGCGCCGGGGTTGTCGCGGATGGATTTGATGTCGTGCATGGCGGCGGCTTCTTGAACTCGGGCGGACGGGGCGGGCGTCGAGGAGGGGCGCGGCGCGGGGCGGCGCCGGGGCTCAGCCCGGCGACGACGGCACGCCGCCGGTCGACGACTCCGCCGGCTTCTCGCCACCCGATTCGTCCGTCTCGGTGTCCGCCGGCCGCCGTTTCTCGATCATGCGGCCGATGATGATGGAGATCTCGTAGAGCAGGATCAACGGCACCGCGAGCGCGAGCTGGCTGGCGACGTCCGGCGGCGTCAGCACGGCGGCGATGATGAACGCCACGACGATGGCGTAGCGCCGCTTCGAGGCCAGCGCCGCCGTCGACACCAGCCCGACCCGCACCAGCAGGGTCAGCAGCACCGGTAGCTCGAAGGAGATGCCGAAGGCGAAGGTGAGCTGCAGCACGCGCGAGACGTACTCGTTCATCTTGGCGTCGATGACGACGCCGTCGGGCACGTAGGACGCCAGCACCCGCCACAGCACCGGCATCACGAAGTATCCGATCAGGGCGCCGATGTAGAAGTTGATCGGCGTCGCCAGCATGAACGGGAAGAACGCGGCCTTCTCCTTGCGGTAGAGGCCGGGCGCGATGAACATCCAGAGCTGGCCCGCGATCCACGGAAAGCCGATCAGCAGCGCCACGAAGGCCGACAGCTTGACCCGCGTCATGAAGCCTTCGAGCAGGTCGGTGACGATCAGGTCGCGGCCGGTCACCGTGCGCAGCGGCTCGGCGATGATCTCGAAGAACGGGGCCGAGAAATAGAAGGCGACCAGGAACACCAGGAAGAAGCCGATCAACGCCTTGATCAGGCGCTGCCGCAGCTCGACCAGGTGGTCGTACAGCGGCATCGGCTTGTCGTCTTCGGGGCCTTCCAGCAGCTTCACGGCGGCGGATCCGTCGGCACGGGTGGGGCGGGGCCCGGTTATGGCGCCAATCCCCGGTGCTTTCCACCCCCGTTTCGACCGGCGCGCCTCGCTGGCCATCGGCATGTGACGCCGGCGTGACCTGGGGTGCGTTTAGCTGTCGCGGGTCCGCATGGCGGAAACGCGTGGGGTCGCGTTGACAGCGCGGCACCCCCGCCTATAGTGCGCACCGTTCGTGAACCGACGGTCCCGCCATTTGCCTCGACGGCGGCCGGACCGCTCCACCGGAACCCGGCCAGACGACCGGACAAGTGGAATTTCCTTGGGAAATCAATGACTTTCGAAGAACTGGGGCTCGGCCCCGAAGTGCTCAAGGCGATCGCCGAGAAGGGCTATACCGAGCCCACGCCGATCCAGGAACAGGCCATCCCCTACGTGCTCATGGGGCGCGACGTCCTCGGATGCGCGCAGACCGGCACCGGCAAGACCGCCGGATTCACTCTGCCGATGATCGAGATCCTCGCCTCCGGCCGGGCCAAGGCGCGCATGCCGCGCTCGCTCATCATCGAGCCGACGCGCGAACTGGCGGCCCAGGTGGCCGAGAGCTTCGAGACCTACGGCAAGTACCACAAGCTGAACATGGCGCTGCTGATCGGCGGCGTCTCGTTCGACGATCAGGAGAAGGCGCTGGACCGTGGCGTCGACGTGCTGATCGCCACCCCCGGCCGCCTGCTCGACCATTTCGAGCGCGGCAAGGTGCTGCTCAACGACGTCAAGCTGCTGGTGATCGACGAGGCCGACCGGATGCTCGACATGGGGTTCATTCCCGACGTCGAGCGCATCGCCTCGCTGACCCCGAAGCTGCGCCAGACGCTGTTCTTCTCCGCCACGATGCCGCCGGAGATCCGCAAGCTGGCCGACGCCTTCCTGATGAACCCGAAGGAGGTGACCGTCGCCCGTCCGGCGACCACCGCCGCGCTGGTCAAGCAGGGCGTCGCGGTGATCCCCGAGGCCGACAAGCGCGAGGCGCTGCGCCGGATGATCCGCTCCGAGGACGTCCGCAACGCGATCGTGTTCTGCAACCGCAAGAAGGATGTCGACATCCTCTCGAAGTCGCTGGGCAAGCACGGCTTCAGCGTCGGCGCGCTGCACGGCGACATGAGCCAGCCCGCGCGCATGGAGACGCTGGACCGCTTCAAGCTCGGCGAGATCAAGATCCTGGTGGCGTCCGACGTCGCCGCCCGCGGCCTCGACATCCCCGACATGAGCCACGTCTTCAATTTCGACGTGCCGTTCGTGTCCGACGACTACGTCCACCGCATTGGCCGCACCGGCCGCGCCGGAAAGACCGGCATCGCCTACACGCTGGCGACGCCCGACGAGGCGCGCATGATCTCGGCGATCGAGACGACCATCGGCCAGCCGGTGCCGCGCATCGCCATCGCCGGTTTCGACGAGATCGATTTCGATCCGGATTCCGAAGGCGGCCACCGCCGCGGACGCGGCCGTGGCGGACCGCGCGGCGGCGATCGCGGTGGACGCGCCGGCCCGCGCGGCGGTCGCGATCGCGGCGCGCCCCGTGGCGAGGACCGGCCGGTGGCCGCGCCGCATTTCCGCGACGCCGACCGCGACGGCGCCGACGATCTCCAGCCGCCCGCCGAGGCGTTGCCGGCCGTCGTCGTCTCCGGCGAGGAGCCGCGCCGCGAGCGCGGTGAACGCGGCGAGCGCCGTCGTCGTGGCGGACGCCGCGGCGAGCGCGGCGACCGCGCCCCCGCCGGCGAGCCGCGTTTCCGCGACACCGACCGCGACGGCGCCGACGACCTCTTGCCGCCGGCCGATCTGGCGCCGATGGACGCCGCGCCGGCCGTTGTCGCGCGCGATGTCGCCGACGCGCCGCGCGAGGACCGTCCGCGTCGCGAACCGCGTGGCGACCGCGAGCCTCGGGGCGACCGAGAGCCGCGCGGCGAGCGTCCGCGCGACGCCGGCGGCGACGACCGTCCGCGTCACGGCCGCGGCCGCGACGACCGCGGCTTCGGCGACCGCGCGCCGCGCGGCGGCGGCTACGACGACCGCCCGCGCCGCGAGCGTTACGACCGCCGCCACGACCGCGACGACGGGCCCAGCGTGGTCGGTTTCGGCGAGTTCACGCCGGCGTTCCTGTCGCGCCCCGTGCCGCGCCCGGCGCCGCGCGTCGCGGCCCCCGTCAGCGACGCTCCGGCGGCCGAAGAGGCGGCCTGAGCGCTTTCCGCCGCGCGCCCGGCCCGTCGGGCCGCGCGCGGCGTCGTCCCGGAGCGGATCCATGCAGACGATCTTCGTCCTCGTGAAGTGCGAGCTGGGGAAGGCGTACGACGTCGCCGCGTCGGCGGTGCAGGACGTCGAGCAGGTGTCGGAGGTCCACTCGATCTCCGGATCCTACGACCTGCTGATGAAGTGCTATCTCGACGATGCCACCGACGTCGGCCACTTCGTGACCAGCCGCGTCCAGACGCTGCCGGGCATCAAGGACACCTACACCTACATCACGTTCAAGGCGTTCACCTGACGCCCGCGCCGCTGGCGGCGCCGGAGGCCGCCGTTCCGTCCGCGGACGGCGGCTCGAGCGCGATGTTTCCCGGCCTTCCAATCGGGTTTCGTTGACCGCGTCGCGCCGCGCGACGTACGTTTCGGCGACGCCCAACCGCCGGAGGACCGCGTGAACCAGATCAGCCCGACGCTGCGCAACGAGCCCGAAGGCGTCAGCATCAACGCCTGGTCCTCGATCAAGGACACGCTGGCGTCGCCGCGCGTGACAAGCGCCGACGGCGTCTACTTCCACGACGACACCGGCAAGCGCTGGCTGGATTTCACGGCGCAGCTCTTCAACGTCAATCTCGGCCACCAGGACCGGCGCATCGTCGAGGCGATCAAGGCGCAGGCCGAGAAGCTGTGCTTCATCTCGCCGTTCTACCGAAACGAGCCGCGCGAGGAGCTGTCGCGGCTGCTCGCCACGGTCACGCCGGGCGACCTCAACACCTTCTTCTTCATGAACTCCGGCACCGAGGCCAACGAGGCGGCGCTGACCTTCGCGCGCATGGTGACGGGACGCGCCAAGGTGATGTCGCGCTACCGCTCGTACCACGGCACGGCGCTGACCACGCTGGGCGTGTCGGGCGATCCGCGCCGCGGCGCCAGCGCCAACAACTTCGCCAGCTCGGTGAAGTTCCCGAACCCGTATTGCTACCGCTGCACGTTCAAGCAGACCTATCCGTCCTGCGGCGTCGTCTGCGCCACCAGCGTCGAGGAGCAGATCCTCGCCGAGGGTCCGGACACGATCGCCGCGATCATCTTCGAGCCGATCACCGGCGGCAACGGCCCGATCGTGGCGCCGCCGGAGTACTACGGGATCCTCCGCCGGCTGTGCGACAAGTACGGGATCCTGATGATCGCCGACGAGGTCATCAACGGGTTCGGCCGCACCGGCAAGTGGTTCGCCATGGAGCACTACGACGCCCTGCCGGACATGATGACCGTGTCGAAGGGCATCAACGGCGGCGTGCTGCCGCTGGGCGCCGTCATGATGCGCGACTCCATCGCCGCGAAGTTCCTCGACCGCGGCGTCGCCATCGGCTCGACCCAGACCGGCAACCCGCTGTCCTGCGCCGCCGGCGTCGCCGCCATCCAGGCGATGCTCGACGACGGCGTGGTCGAGAACGCGGCGCGCCGAGGCGCGTACCTGATGCGCCGCCTCAAGGAGCTGGAATCGCGCCACCGTCTGATCGGCGACGTCCGCGGGCTCGGCCTGCTGGCGGCGATCGAGCTGGTGAAGGACCGCGCCACGCGCGAGCCGCTGGTGGCGTGGAACGCGCCCGATCCGCTGGTCGGCCGCATCAAGTCGATGTTCAACGACCGAGGCGTGCAGATGCACGTGCGGTCCAACCAGCTCGTGATCTCGCCGCCGCTGATCGTCACCGAGGCGCAGCTCGACGAGGGCCTGAAGGCCGTCGACGAGGTGCTCACCGAGCTCGAGGCGACGCTCTAGCGGCTGGACGCGCAATCCCGGCGGAAGCATCCATGACCATGCGCGACGTCTACGTCATCGGCGCCCACACGACGCAGTTCAAGCGCCACCCCGACAAGTCGTTCCACGATCTGGCGCGCGAGGCGTATCTCGGCGCGCTGGCCGACGCCGGCATGAAGGACGGCCGCGACATCGAGACGGGGTGGCTGGGCAATTGCGGCATGCCGTTCTGGGGCCAGAACTCGATCCGCGGCAGGCGCTGTTCCAGCCGCTGGTCGAGGAGGGGCTGTTCCCCGAGCGGGTGCCGATGTTCAACGTCGAGAACGCCTGCGCCACCGCCTCGACGGCCTTCCAGGGCGCGTGGAAGGACATCCTCGCCGGCACCAACGAGCTGACCCTGGCCGTGGGCGTCGAGAAGCTGTTCAGCCCCGACAAGCCGGAGCGCACCGCCGACACGTTCGGGCAGGGCTACATCACCACGCAGCACGACCGCCTTGTCGACGAGATGACGCGCGTCGGCGCGATGATCGGGTCGCGCTTCGAGACCGGGCCGGACCGCACGATCTTCATGGACACCTACGCCATGCAGGCGAAGTGGCACATGTGGAAGCACGGCACGACGCAGGCGCAGATCGCCGCCGGCGCCGCCAAGAACCACAACTACGGCGCGCTCAACGAGAAGGCGCAGTACCGCTTCCAGATGACCGCCGACGCCGTCCTCCAGGACCGGCCGGTGTCCTATCCGCTGACCCGCGCGATGTGCGCCCCGATCGGCGACGGCGCGGCGGCGGCGCTGCTGTGCTCGGCGGCGTATCTCGAGCGGCTGCCGAAGGAGGTTCGGGCCCGCGCCGTGAAGGTCGCGGGCATCGGCTTCGCCGGCGGCAAGTACCGCAGGCTGGACGAACCCGGTCTGACCCGCGTCGCCGCCGACAAGGCCTACGCGATGGCGGGCCTAGGACCGGACGACATCGACGTCGCCGAGGTCCACGACGCCACCTCGTTCTGCGAGATCTACCAGGCGGAGATGCTACGGTTCTGCCCGGAGGGCGGTGGCGGCCGGTTCGTCGAATCGGGCGAGGCCGGGCCGGGCGGACGCCTTCCGATCAACACCTCCGGCGGCCTGGTGTCGAAGGGCCATCCCGTCGGCGCCACCGGCTTGTCGATGCTCGCCGAGCTGGCGTGCCAGCTGCGCGGCGAGGCCGGCGCGCGCCAGGTCAAAGGCGCCGAAGTGGCGCTGGCGGAGAATGGCGGCGGGGTGATCGGCATGGAGGAGGCCGTCGCGTCGGTCATCATCCTCCGCAAACCCGATCTGGCCTGAGGCGTCGCCGTCGATCATGAGGACATCCGGACTATTCGCCGCCGCCCTGTCGGCGTTTCTCGTCATGGTCCCGGCGGCCGCGCAACAGAAGCCGGCGCCGAAGCCGGCGGCTTCCCCGGTCGCGGCGCCCGCCGCGCCGGCGACCATGCGCCTGTCGTTTCCGGCGGCGGAGTCGCCGCTCGGGGCCGTTACCGTCGATCGCGAGGGCGCCGGCGGCGCCTATCAGATGGGTGTGAAATCCGATCGGATCGACGAAGGGCGGCGGATCGTCGACGCGCCGTCGCGGCCGTCCAAGGCGCTGAACCCGACGATCGTGACGGCGCTGGCCGCCGACGGCGCGGTGTTCACGGACTGGGGCGACGACGCCAACTGCCCGGCGACGACGCTGGACATCCCCTCGCGCTGGCCGGCGTCGTTTCCACAACGCCTGTACAATCCGCGCCAGCAGACGCGCGAGGCGGAATGCGCGCCGGGCCGCAAGCAGACGATCCAGTGCGGCGTCGGTGCGGATTGCGGCGTCTACGGCACGGAGGCACGCGCCGCGTTCCGCTTCGAGCCGGTGTTCGCGAAGAGCTTCGTCGAGGTCGGGCTGGTCGCCGACGCGGCGCGCGCGCCGGGCGTGCGGATCCGCGTCGAGGGCGGCGGCCTGTCGGCGCCGGCCCATGTCGCGGCGGGCGTTTCGCGGCGCTTCGACGTCGCGGTGAACGGCGCGCTGACGTTGAGCGCCGAGACCTGCGACGCCGCCGGAGCGGCCTGCGCCGCCGCGCCCGTCATATGGCCGGCCGCGCTGTGCGATCCACCGGCCGGCGTGCGCGGCGGGCCGGGGCCGAATCCGCGCGCGACCTGCGTGGTGACGAACAGGAGCGGGCGGGTCGCGGTGGTCGCCTACCACCGGCCGGCGTGGAGCTTCGACGTGCGCTCGCGGCCGCTGATCGCGGGCCAGGTCCGGATCATCGGCAGCCACCGCGACGGCGAGACGCCGCAGGCGCCGCAGACCCACATCCTCGATTGCCCGTCGGCGTGCGGCACGATCGTCGCCAAACCCGGCGTGGTGCGGATCGGCGCGCGTTTCACCAACCAGCCGGCGCGGCCCGACGCCGCCGCCGACGTGTGCGGAATTCCCAAGGCGGCGGACGCGCCGCATCTCGACGCCGACGCGCTGGCCGCGATCCGCCGCGGCGTGCGCCTGTTCAGCGAGACGGAGCCGTGGGGCGCCGTGTCGTGGATCTGCGAGTACACCGTTCCCGCCGATTTTCCGGCGGCCCACTTCAACGTCCGCTTTCCCTAGGGAGTGACCGAGCCATGACCGTCCGCTTCGACAATCGCGTCGCCATCGTCACCGGCGCCGGCAACGGCCTGGGCCGCGCGCACGCCATGCTGCTGGCGTCGCGCGGCGCCAAAGTCGTGGTCAACGATCCCGGCGGCGCGCGCGACGGCAAGGGCGGCGACCACGCCGCCGCCGACAAGGTGGTGGCGGAGATCAAGGCGGCCGGAGGCCAGGCCGTCCCCAACTACGACAGCGTCGCCGATCACGAGGCCGCGAAGAACATCGTGAAGACCGCCGTCGACGCATTCGGGACCGTCGACATCCTGGTCAACAACGCCGGCATCCTGCGCGACAAGTCGTTCCGCAAGATGTCGATGGACGATTTCCTGTTCGTGATGCAGGTCCACCTGATGGGCTCGGTCTACGTCACCCACGCGGCGTGGCCGATCCTGCGCCAGAAGGCTTACGGGCGGATCGTGCTGACGTCGTCGAACTCCGGCATCTACGGCAATTTCGGCCAGACCAACTACGCCGCCGCCAAGCTTGGCCTGGTCGGCTTCATGAACGCGCTGCGGCTGGAAGGGCAGAAGTACAACATCCTCGTCAACTCGCTGGCGCCGGTCGCGGGCACGCGCATGACCGAGGATCTGATGACGCCCGAGGTGCTGGCGAGGATCCGGCCGGAGTTCGTCTCGCCGATGGTGGCGTACCTGTGCAGCGAGGAGTGCAAGCGGACCGGCGAGATCTGGGCGGCCGGCGCCGGCTACTATTCGCGCATCGAGTACCGCGAGGGTCCCGGCGCGCGCCTGGGACCGCAGGCGACCGTCGACGACGTCGCCGCCAACATCGACCGGATCGCCGACCTGTCGACCAACGCCGCCTACCGCACCAGTTCGGAGGAGGTCGGCGTGGTGATGGGCGGATAGGGTAGCCGGCGATGGCCGTCGACTCGACCGACAGGGTCGCGGCCGTCGCGGAATGGATCGCCCGCGAGGGGCGGCTGCTGCCGCGCCTCGAGGCGTTCGTCGTCGGCTTGATGGAGCGGGCCTGCGGCACCGGCATCCCGGTGTGGCGCTTCTACATCGGCCTCGAGCTGATGCACCCGCAGCTCCAGGCGCTGGGCGTGGTGTGGCGGCGCGACCGGCCGGTCGAGGCGGAGCTGATCGAACGCAAACGCGGGATCGAGTTCACAGGCGCCTACATCGGCAGCCCGGTGCAGGAGATACGCGAGACCGGGCACGAGGTGCGCCACCGACTCGACGCGCTCGCGCCGGCCGCCCACGCCGTGCTGCACGAGGTGCGCGACGCCGGCGGTACGGACTATTTCGGCGTGCCGCTGCGCATGGCCCGCGGCGGGCGCGCGCCGGTAGCCACCTTCTCCACCGACTGCCCCGGCGGCTTCACCGACGCCGATCTCGCCGATCTGCGGCGGTTGATCGACCACGCCGGCGCCGTGGTCGAGATGCACGTGCACCGCATCGTCGCCGACACCGTGGTCGCGACCTATATCGGCCACCACACCGGCCAGCGCATCCTCGACGGGCTGGTCCGCCGCGGCGACGGCGACCGCATCAACGCCGTGCTGTGGTTCTCTGACCTGCGCGACTTCACAGGGCTCAACGAACGCGCGTCCGCGGGCGAGGTGCTGGAGCTGCTCAACGCCTATTTCGAGGCGGTCGGCGGCGCGCTGAAGCGCCATGGCGGCGAGATCCTGAAGTTCATCGGCGACGGTGTGATGGCGATCTTCCCGGTCGACGACGCGGCGTTCCTGCCCGCCGCCACCGCGGGCGCGGTCGATGCCGCGCGCGAGGCCCGCGCCACGCTCGACGAGATCAACGCCGGCCGCGTCGAGGCCGGCCGCGAGGCGATCCGCTTCGGCGTCGGCCTGCACGTCGGCATGGTGACGTTCGGCAACGTCGGCACCGAGGACCGCCTCGACTTCACGGTGATCGGCCCGGCGGTGAACCGCTGCGCCCGGCTGGAGTCGATGACCAAGGCGCTGGGCGAGCCGGTGCTGGCGTCGGCCGATTTCCAGCGCTATTGCCCGCGGCCGATGCGCTCGATCGGCCCGCACCGGCTGCGCGGCGTGCCCGGCCGGATGGAGCTGTTCGCGCCGGCGTGAGGCGGGGCCGCGCCGTTGCGCGCGGCGTCGGGCCTCCGTACAGTCGCGCGCATGCGCCGGACGTCGTTCGCCCACATGAACTGCTCCATCGCCGCCGCGCTCGACGTGGTCGGCGATCCGTGGTCGCTGCTGATCGTGCGCGACGCGATGTACGGCGTGCGCCGGTTCGACGAGTTCCAGGCCAATCTCGGGGTCGCCCGCAACGTGCTGACGGCGCGGTTGAAATCGCTGGTCGATTCCGGCGTCTTCCGCCGCGTGCCCTACCGGCAGCGGCCGGTGCGCTACGAATACCGTCTGAGCGACAAAGGCGCGGCGCTGTTCCCGGTGATCGTCGGCCTGAAGGAGTGGGGCGACCGCTTCGGCCCGGCCGCCGTCGACGGCCGGCCGATGGAGCTCGAGGACGCGGCGTCCGGCGGGCGCGTCGAGCCCGTGCTGGGCGACGCCGTCAGCGGCCGGCGGCTCGACCTCAGCAGCGTGCGCGCCGTCGCCGGCGAGGGCGCCACGCCCGACACAAGGCGCTTCTTCGAGCGGCTGGCGTTCGACCGGTCGGCCCCCCGCCGCGCCGCGCGGGGCTGACTCGCGCGCGACGCGGTGGCGCCGCGCCGGCGTTCCGCCCATCCTGATCCGAACAAGAACGCGCATGCGGGGAGGAACGCCGGAGATGGACGCGGACTACATCGTCGTCGGCGCCGGGTCGGCCGGCTGCGTCGTCGCCAGCCGGTTGTCGGAGGACGGCTCGAAGGTCGTCCTCCTGGAGGCCGGCCCGCCCGACACGCACCCGATGATCCACATCCCGGCCGGCATCCGCACGCTGATCCGCCATCCCGTGGTCAACTGGAACTACAAATCCGAGCCGGAGGAGGCGACGGGCGGCCGCCAGCTCGACTGGCCGCGCGGCCGCACCCTCGGCGGCTCGAGCTCGATCAACGGCATGCTCTACGTGCGGGGCGATCCGTCGGATTTCGACGGCTGGGCGCAGATGGGCTGCCGCGGCTGGACATGGGACGAGGTGCTGCCGCTGTTCCGCAAATCCGAGTCCTACGACGGCGGCGACGACGACCAGCGCGGCCGCGGCGGGCCGCTGCGCGTCGAGGACTACCGCACCATCCTGCCGGCGACGCACCGCTTCGTGAGCGCCGCGCAGGAGGCGGGATTTCCGCTCAATCCCGATCTCAACGGCCGCACGCGCGACGGCGTCGGCTATTCGCAGATGACCCGGCGCGGCCGGCTGCGCGGCTCGACCGCGCGCACCTTCCTCGCCGAGGCGCGCGGCCGGGCGAACCTGCGGATCGAGACCGACGCCCAGGCGACCGGGCTGCTGCTCGACGGCAAGCGCTGCGTCGGCGTCGCGTTCCGGCAGAACGGGCAGGATCGCGAACTGCGCGCCGCGCGCGAGGTGGTCGTGGCCGGCGGCGCGGTGAACTCGCCGCATCTGCTGCAGATCTCCGGCATCGGACCTGCCGGGCACCTGAAGTCGCTGGGCATCGCCGTGAACCACGATCTACCCGGCGTCGGCGCCAACCTGGTCGACCACTACGTCGTGCGCGTCGTGCACCGCGTGCGCGATCTCGTCACCATCAACCAGCTCTCGCGCCTGCCGCGGGTGGCGTGGGAGGTGCTTCGCTGGGTGGTCGAGGGCCGCGGCGCGCTGACCTTCGGCGTCACCACGGCGCAGGTCTTCGCCCGCAGCCGCGAGGGCCTCGCCAGCCCGGATCTGCAGCTTCTGTTCACGCCGGGCAGCGCCGACCCGAAGAATTTCGGCCATCTCGAGCGCGAGCCGGGCATCAGCGTCGCGGTGTGCGTCGTCAAGCCGTCGAGCCGCGGCACGATCATGGCGGCGTCGGCCGATCCGCTGGCGCGGCCGGCGATCCGGCCGAACTACCTCTCGTCGCCCGACGACCTGGCGGCGCTGATCGCGGGCGTGCGCCACACGAGGCGGATCTTCGCGGCGCCGACCATGGCGCGTCACAGCGCCGGCGAGCTGTATCCGGGGCCAGGGATCGAGACGGACGCGGATTTCGCCGACTACGCCAAGCGCGCCGGCAACACGCTGTACCATCCCGTCGGCACCTGCCGGATGGGCGAGGATCCGCGCGCCGTGGTCGATTCGCGGCTGCGCGTGCGCGGCATCGCCGGGCTGCGGGTCGCGGACGCCTCGATCATGCCGACCCTGACGACCGGCAACACGAACGCGCCGACCATCATGATCGGCGAGAAGGCCGCCGTGATGATCCGCGAGGACGCGCGCGCGGCCTAGCCCGGCCGTCCATTGGAATGCGGGGAACCGGTATGACGCCGACGGAACGGCTGCTGGCGCTGCTCGACCATCTCGGCATCGCGTCGGCGCATGTCGCGACGCAGATGCCGGGCGACATCGCGGGTCTGGCGTCGGCGCATGCCGACCGGCTCGCGGGGATCGTCTGCTGCGTGCCGACCCGTCTGGACGCGGCGTCGTTCGGCGGCGTCGCGGATCGCCTCCTGATGATCGCCGGCGCCGGCGGATTGACCGCCGAGACGACGGCGCGCGCCGCGGAGCGCCTGCCCGGCGCCCGGCGGCTGGCGCTCGAAGGGTACGACGCGCCGGGCTGGGCCGACGTGGTCGCCGACCGCCGCGACGAACTGGTCGCGGGGATGCGCGGGTTCATCGACGCGGTCGAGGCGGCGGGGCGGCGCGCCACCGCGCCGGCGATCGCTACCGCAAGCGGCGCGCACGCCGGCATCACGTACCGCACGCATGGAGCCGGTCCGGTGCTGCTGCTGCTGCCGTTCTTCCTCGCGCCGTCACAATGGGAGCCGGCGCTCGCGGCGCTGGCGGAGCGCTTCACCGTGATCGTGCTCGGCGGCGCGCATCTTGGCGGCGTCGCGGCGCTGGAGGACCGTGCCCGCGCGCCGAGCTACCGCGCGATGTTCCGCGCGTTGGTCGACGTGATGGCGCCGGCGCCGGGCGAAGCCGTCCTGGACGTCGGCTGCGGCGCGGGCTCGCTCGACCGCCTGCTCGCCGCGCGGCTCGGCCCGGCGACCCCGATCACGGCGATGGACACTAATCCATTCCTGCTGCGCGAGGCCGCCGCGCTGGTCGACGCGGCGTGCCCGGGCGCGGCGATCCGCTTCACCGAGGGCGACGCCGAGTCGCTGCCGTTCGACGACGCGTCGTTCGGCTGCGCCTTCTCCGTCACGGTGCTGGAGGAATGCGACGCCGACCGGGCCATCGCCGAGATGATGCGGGTGGTGAAACCGGGCGGGCGGGTCGGCGTGGTCGTGCGCGCGCTCGACATGCCGCAATGGTGGCATCTCGATCTGCCGGACGATATCCGTCGCAAGGTGACCACGCCGCCGCAATCGGTGGGCGCGCGTGGCGTCGCCGACCGGTCTCTGTACCGGCGCATGCGCGCCGCCGGCCTGCGGGATCTGACCTGCTTTCCGTCGCTGGTGACGCTCGATGACCCGTCGGGGCCGATCTGGCGCTACCGCGAGGACCACGCGCTGTCGCTGCTATCGCCGGAGGAGACCACGACGTGGCGTCGCGTGCGCGACGGCGCCGCCGCCGAGGGTCTGCTGTTCATGGCCCATCCCATGCACTGCGCCGTTGGCGTGCGGCCGGCGTAGCGCTACGCCGCGACGAGGTCCGCGTAGTCGGGATGCTTGCCGATCCACGCCGCGACGAACGGACACCGGGGCTCGATCTTCAGACCGCGCGCGCGCAGATCGTCGAGCATCCCGCGCACGAGGGTCGATCCGACGCCGCGTCCGCCAAGCGCCTCAGGCACGACCGTGTGCGTCGCGGCTACGCGGCCGTCGCCAGGCTCGTACTCGATGAAGGCGACGACGCCGTCGACCTCCAGCTCGTACTGTCGGCGGTCCGGACGGTCGACCACCGTGTCGGTCACGGCCGCGGTCCCGGCTCCGCGCGCAGATCGGCGTACTCGGGATGGCGCCGGATGAAATCGACGACGAAGGAGCAGCGCGGCGCGATCCTCAGGCCCCGCGCGCGCATGTCCTCGAGCATGCCGCGCACCAAGGTCGATCCGATTCCCCGGCCGGAGACGGCCCGGGGTACCTCGGTGTGCGTGACGATGCGGACGTCGCCGGCCGGAATGTACTCGGCGAAGGCGGTCGCGTTTCCGGCCGGGAGCTCGTAGCGGCCGCGCTCGGCGTTGTCGCGCACATGGTCGGTCATTTCGGCCTCGATGGGCGGGCCGGCGGCCCCGCGTCTGTGGATAACGGCGGGTCTCCCTCGGGGGTTCCGTCGATCCGGTGGCCGCGCAACGTTCGCTCGGCGCGGGCGTTCTCGAGCCGGGTGGCGGCCTTCGCGGTCGTCGAGACGCCGAAGCTCGCGCGGTTGGCGTCGGCCTCGCGGGACTTGGCGTCGCGCGCCCGGCGCTTGCGCGCGGCGCGGAGATTGACGATCTCGGCCATGGTTCACGTTTCCGGGACGACCACAAAGTCGCCGCGATTCTCGCTTGGACTGGGCTAGAATGGAAGCGTCGAGCGTGATCCGGACGCGCGCAGGAGAGTTGCGATGCTGAAGAAGATCCTCATCGGCGTGGGCGTCCTGGTCGGTTTGATCGTCGCCGCCGGCGTCGCGACGCCGTTCCTCATCGATCCGAACGCGTTCAAGCCGCAGATCGTCGCCAAGGTGAAGGAGGCGACCGGCCGCGATCTGGTGATCGACGGTCCGTTGAGGCTGTCGATGTTCCCCACGCCGTCGGTCTCGGCCGAAGGCGTGCGCCTCTCGAACGCGCCCGGCGGCAAGGCGGCGCAGATGCTGGACCTGAAGGCGGCCTCGGCCGGCGTGGCGCTGTGGCCGCTGCTGTCGAAGCGGGTCGAGATCTCCGAAGTCAGGCTGATCGAGCCGAAGATCGCGATCGAGGTGGCGGCGGACGGGCGCGCGAACTACGAGTTCACGCCGGCCGGCGCCCCGCCGACGGCGGGCGCGGCGCAGGCGCCGGCGGCGTCCACGGGCGCCAAGGAGGGCGGTGGCGTCGCGATCTCGGCGCAGCGCATCGTGGTCGTCGACGGGCTGCTGACCTACAGTGACGCCAAGACCGGCCGCGAGGCGCGGTTCGAGAAGGTGTCGATGACCCTCTCCGTGCCGTCCCTGGCCGGTCCGTTCGCTGTCGAGGGCGGCCTGACCGCCAACGGCGTCCCCCTCAGATTTGACGGCAAGCTGGGCGTCAAGGGCGCGCAGGGCGTGCCGTTGTCGCTGTTCGTCCGTAGCGACGCCGGCGAGGCGAAGTTCACGGGCGTCGCCACCGACCTCGCCGCGACGGCGGCGCTGAAGGGCGACGCCTCGCTGAACGCCGCCAACCTCGAGGCGTTCGTCGCTTCGTTGGCGCGCGCGGCCGGTCTGCCCGCGCCGGCGCTGCCGCCGACGTTATCGCGCAAGATCGCGTTCAACGGGGCGATCGAGGCGTCGGCGTCGGCGTTCGCCGCGCGCGACTTTAAACTGACGCTCGGCGAGGACCAGGGCAGCGGCACGATCACGGTAAAGCTCGATCCCATGAGCGTCGAGGGCAAGCTGTCGTTCACCAAGCTCGATCTCGACAAGTGGCTGGCGTTGGCGGCGCCGGCCGCCGGCGCGCCGACGAGCCGACCGGCCACTCCGGCCGCTCCCACGCGGCCGGCGGCGGCTCCGGCGGTCGCGGCCTTGCCGACGAACGTCGCCGTCGCGCTGGTCTTCGACGCGGGCGAGGTCGTCTACAACGGCGCCGCCATGCGCAAGGTCGTGGCCGACCTGACGCTCGACAAGGGTCTGCTGACGATCCGCAAGCTGGACGCGACCCTGCCCGGCGACGCCCAGCTCTCGGGCTCCTCGACCATGACGACGGCGCAGGGAAAGCCCAGCGCCACCGGCGAGCTGAGCCTCGCCGGCCCGCGCCTGCGCGAGACGCTGGCGTGGTTGAAGGTCGATGTCGCCGGCGTGCCGTCGGGGAAGCTCGGCGCGTTCTCGTTCAAGGGCAAGATCGCCGGCGACGGCGCCACCGCGTTGCGGGTCGACGACGCCATCGTGCAGCTCGACGGCATGACGATGCGCGGTCGCCTGTCGACGACGCTGGCGGCGACGCCGGCTGTCGTGACGGCGGATTTCCAGGCCGACACGATCGACCTCGACGCCTACCTGCCCAAGCGCACGCCCGCGGCGGCGGCAACGCCGGCGGGGAAGCCAGGCGCGCCAGCCGGAAAGGCCGCGACGACTCCTGCGCCGGCGGTCGCCGCCACCGCTCCGGCCGCGATCGACGCCCGCATAAAGGCCAAGATCGGCCGTGTCGTCTACAATGGCGAGCGCATCGAGGGTGTCGACGCCGACGTCACCTACCGCGGCGGCAGGCTGACGTTCGGCGACACGCGGATCGGCAGCGTCGCCGGCGCCGCCGTCGCGCTGAAGGGCAGCGTCGCCAATCTCGAGACGACCCCGAGCTTCGACCTCTCGGTGAACGTGCAGACCAACGACGCCGACCGGTTGCTGAAGCTGGCGGGCGCGCCGTCGCCGCTGAAGAAGGGGCCGCTCGGCGCCGTCACGTTGCAGGGTGGCGTCGCCGGCACGGCGCGCGACCTGACGTTCCGCGACTTCACCGTCAACGCGCTGGGCATGGCGCTGCGGATGACCGGCAAGGTGGCGCTGCTGGAGGGCGGCACGCGCTACGATCTATCGGCGTTCACCTTCCAGACGGCCGATCTCGACAAGCTGATGGCGGCGCTCGGCAACGCGCCGCCCGGAATAGGGTCGGTCAGCGCGTCGGGCGCGGCCAAGGGCGACACGAACAACGTCGCGTTCAACGGCTCGTTCGCCGTGAAGGGCGTGCAAGGCTCGGGCACCGTCAACGCCGCGCTGGGTGGCGCCGTGCCGAGGATCGTCGCGAACCTCAAGACCAGCGCCCTGGACGTCGACCAGTTGTCCGGCGGCGGCGGGTCGGCGGCGCCCGGCGGCGCGGCGGCCGCCTCCGGTGGCGGCGGTTCGGGAGGCCGGTTCTCCAACGCGCCGATCAATCTGTCGGCGCTCAAATCGCTTGAGGCCGATATCGACCTCCAGGCGCCGTCCATCGCGAAATCGCCATGGCGGCTCGACGGCGCGCAGCTGCGCGCCACTCTGCGCGGCGGGGTGCTCACCATCGCCAAGCTCAGCGGCGGGATGTTCGGTGGCGGCGTCGATCTATCGGGCACGATCGACGCGGGCCGGGCCGCGTTCGATCTGCGCCTCGGCGCGACGAACATCAATCTCGGCACGGCGGCGCGTACCATCGGCGACAGCAAGCGGGTGGACGGCACGATCGGTCTGACCTTCGCCGCGCGAGGTTCGTTGACCAGCGTCGCGGCCATCGTGTCGTCGATCGACGGCGAAGGTAAGGTCTCGGGCACCGTGCGGTTCAACGCCTCGGCCAGCGAGCAGGTCGGCGGCCAGGTCGCCGGCGCGGCGCTCAAGGGGCTGGGCAAGCAGATCGACAAGCTCGCCGGCGGCAAGAGCGGCGGCGTCACCGAGGAGATCGGCGACATCAACGCCGCGATACGTGTCGCCAACGAGCGCTTCGCCAACCGGTCGGGGCCGATGTCGGGCACGATCGCCATGCGCGACGGCCAGCTGCGCACCAGCGATCTGCGGGTCGAGGGCAACCGGGCATGGGCGCTCACCGACGCCCAGGTCAACCTGCCGGCGTGGACCATGGCGACGACGACGAACGTCTACGTCCAGGAGTCGCCGGAGGCGCCCTACGTGATCGTCCGGCAGACCGGCGCCATCGACTCGCCCAGCCGCAAGATCGACCGCGGGCCGGCGGCGGCGTCGGCCGGCAGGCCGCAGCAGCCGGCGCCTGGCGCGCCGGGAACCACCCCGGCGGCGGAGCCGGGACAGGCCGCGCCGGGCCAGGCGCCGGCGCAGCAGAAGCCGGCGGATCCGCTCAAGAAGCTGAAGAAGATTTTCTGAGGGCGGACGCCCGCGTCACGTCGCGCCGGCGCGCCGCCGCAGGTCGTCGAGCACGCGCAGACGCAGCGCGCTCGACAGGTTGGTGGCGTCGCGCGGGTCGCGGCCGACCATGCGCGCCCGGTCGATCTCGGCCACCAGCGCGTTCAGCGACACGCCGTCGGCCGCGGCGATCCGGTTCAACTCGTCCCAGAACGCCGCCTCGAGCGACACGCTGGTGCGGTGCCGGCCGATCGTCACCGACCGCTTGCGCACGCGCGGCGGCGACTCCGTCATCGCGGCAGGTCGCTGCTTCCCATCAGGAGCTCGTCGATGGCGCGGGCGCATTGGCGGCCTTCGCGGATGGCCCACACGACGAGCGACTGGCCGCGGCGCATGTCGCCGGCGGCGAACAGCTTCGCCACCGACGTCTTGTAGTCGGTCATCGTCGCCTTGACGTTGCCGCGCGCGTCGAGCGCCACGCCCGACTCGGCGATCATGCCGGCGTGCACCGGCGCGACGAAGCCCATCGCCAGCAGAACCAGGTCCGCCTTGAGCTGGAAGGCGCTTCCGGGGACCTCCTTGAGAACCATGCGGCCGGCGTCGTCCTTGACCCAGTCGACGCGCACGCATTCCAGCGCCTCGATCCGGCCGTTCGACCCGACCGCGCGCTTGGTCAGCACCGCGAAGTCGCGCTCGGCGCCTTCCTCGTGCGAGGAGGAGGTGCGCATCTTCAGCGGCCAGTCGGGCCACGTCAGCGCCTTGTTCTCCTTCTCCGGCGGGCGCGGCATGATCTCGAGCTGGGTGACGGACGCCGCGCCTTGGCGGTTCGACGTGCCGATGCAGTCCGACCCGGTGTCGCCGCCGCCGATGACGACGACGTGCTTGCCCTTGGCCGAAAGGGTGCCCTTCGGCGCGGCACGGGCCTCGTCGTCGCCGGCGACGCGCTTGTTCTGCTGCGTCAGGAAATCCATGGCGAAGTGGATGCCGGCGAGCTCGCGGCCGGGCACCTCGAGGTCGCGCGGCGCCTCGGCGCCGCCGGTCATGGCGACGGCGTCGTAGCCCTCCAGCAGCGACTTCACGGAGATGGTCACGCCGACCTCGACGCCGGTGCGGAACTCGACGCCCTCGGCCGCCATCTGGCGCACGCGGCGGTCGATGAGGTGCTTCTCCATCTTGAAGTCGGGAATGCCGTAGCGCAGCAGACCGCCGACGCGGTCGCTCTTCTCGAACAGCGTCACGGCATGGCCGGCGCGCGCCAGCTGCTGGGCGCAGGCCATGCCGGCGGGACCGGAGCCGACGACGGCGACGCGCTTGCCGGACTTGCGCGCCGCCGGCCGCGGCGGGATCCAGCCTTCCTCCCACCCGCGGTCGACGATGGCGCACTCGATGGTCTTGATGGTCACCGAGTTGTCGTCGATGTTCAGCGTGCACGACGCCTCGCACGGCGCCGGGCAGATGCGGCCGGTGAACTCCGGGAAGTTGTTCGTCGAGTGGAGCGCCTCGAGCGCCGCGCGCCACTGGTCGCGGTGCACGAGGTTGTTCCAGTCCGGGATCATGTTGTTGACCGGACAGCCGTTGTGGCAGAACGGAATCCCGCAATCCATGCAGCGCGCCGCCTGCTGGCGCACGTCGGCCGCCGGCAGCGGCGTGACGAACTCCCGCCAGGTCTTGAGACGGACGTCGACCTTCTCGTAGCCGCGGTCCTTGCGCTCGATCTCCAGGAAGCCGGTGGGCTTGCCCATGGCCTTAGCTCCAATACGCGAATTCGGTGTCGGTCACTCGGCGGCGACGGCTTTCGCCGCGGCGCGCTCGGCGGCGAGATCGGTCAACGCGCGGCGGTAGTCCGTCGGCATGACCTTCACGAAGCGTTTGACCGCCGCGTCCCAGTCGCCCAGCAGCGCGCGGGCGCGGGCGCTACCGGTGAACAGCAGATGCCGCTCGACGAGGATGCGCAGGCGCTCGGCGTCGAACCGCAGCAGATCGCCCATGCCGCTGTCGTCGACGGAGATCGAGCGCTGGCGCGGCCGGTCGGCGTGGTCCGTCGCGGCCGGATCGGCCGGCGCGACCGGCTCCAGCTTTACCATCGCGCCGTTGCACAGGCTCTCGAACCTTCCGTCCGGATCGTAGACGTAGGCGATGCCGCCGGACATGCCGGCCGCGAAGTTGCGGCCGGTGTCGCCGAGCACGCAGACCACGCCGCCGGTCATGTACTCGCAGCCGTGGTCGCCGGTGCCCTCCACGACGCACACCGCGCCGGAGTTGCGCACCGCGAAGCGCTCGCCGGCGACGCCGGAGAAATACGCCTCGCCGGCGATCGCGCCGTAGAGCACGGTGTTGCCGACCACGATGTTGGTCGTCGGCTCGCGCGTCGATCCATCGGGCGGGCGCACGACGATGCGGCCGCCGGACAGACCCTTGCCGACGTAGTCGTTGCCGTCGCCGATCAGCTCCAGCGAGATTCCGCGGGCCAGGAAGGCGCCGAAGCTCTGGCCGGCGGTGCCCGTCATGCGGATCGCGATGGTGTCCTCGGGCAGCCCGGCGTGACCGTAGCGGCGCGCCACCTCGCCCGACAGCATGGCGCCGGCGGTGCGGTTGACGTTGCGCACCGGCAGCTCGATGCGCACGGGCTCGCGGCGTTCCAGCGCGGGCGCGGCGGCCGCGATCAGCTCGTGGTCGAGCGCGCGCTCCAGCCCGTGCTGCTGGCGCTCGGTGTTCCAGATCGCCACACCCGTCTTCGCCGGGGGCTGGTACAGCAGCCGCGTGAGGTCGACGCCCTTGGCCTTCCAGTGGTCGACGGCGCGGCGCATGTCGATGCGGTCGACGCGGCCGATCATCTCGTTCAGCGTGCGGAAGCCCAGCCGCGCCATGATCGCGCGCAGTTCCTCGGCGACGAAGAAGAAGTAGTTGATGACGTGTTCGGGCTGGCCGGTGAAGCGCTTGCGAAGCACCGGGTCCTGCGTGGCGACGCCGACCGGGCAGGTGTTGAGGTGGCACTTGCGCATCATGATGCAGCCGGCCGCGATCAGCGGCGCGGTGGCGAAGCCGAACTCGTCGGCGCCGAGCAGCGCGCCGATGGCGACGTCGCGCCCGGTGCGCAGGCCGCCGTCGACCTGCACCGCGATGCGGCCGCGCAGGCCGTTCAGGACCAGTGTCTGCTGGGTCTCGGCGAGGCCGATCTCCCAGGGCGAGCCGGCGTGGGTCAGCGAGGTCAGCGGCGAGGCGCCGGTGCCGCCCTCGTAGCCCGAGATCGTGACATGGTCGGCGCGCGCCTTGCTGACGCCGGCCGCGACCGTGCCGACGCCGACCTCGGCGACCAGCTTGACCGAGATGTCGGCCGCCGGGTTGACGTTCTTCAGGTCGTAGATCAGCTGCGCCAGATCCTCGATCGAATAGATGTCGTGGTGCGGCGGCGGCGAGATCAGGCCGACGCCCGGCGTCGAGTGCCGCACGCGCGCGATGTTCTTGTCGACCTTGTGGCCGGGCAGCTGGCCGCCCTCGCCGGGCTTGGCGCCCTGCGCCATCTTGATCTGGATGTCGTCGGCGTTGACGAGGTACTCGGCCGACACGCCGAAGCGCCCCGACGCCACCTGCTTGATCGCAGAGCGCATCGAATCGCCGTTCGGCAGCGGCTTGAAGCGGTCCGGCTCCTCGCCGCCCTCGCCGGTGTTCGACTTGCCGCCGATCCGGTTCATGGCGATCGCCAGCGTGGTGTGCGCCTCGCGGCTGATCGAGCCGAAGCTCATCGCCCCGGTGGCGAACCGCTTCACGATGTCCTTCGCCGGCTCGACCTCGTCCAGCGGCACCGGCGCGTCGGCGTCCTTCAACGACATCAGGCCGCGGATCGTCAGCAGCCGCTCGCTCTGCTCGTTGATCGAGGCGGCGAAGGCGGCGTACTCCTCCGGCAGGTTGCCGCGCACGGCGTGCTGCAGACGCGCGACCGACTCGGGCGTCCAGGCATGATCCTCGCCGCGCAGGCGGAAGGCGTAGTCGCCGCCGGCATCGAGCAGGTTGCGGTAGATCGGATTGTCGCCATAGGCGTCGCGGTGGCGCGCCACGCACTCCTCGGCGATCTCGCGCAGCCCCGCGCCCTCGATCGTCGTGGCGGTGCCGGTGAAGTACTTGTCGATGAACGCCGTCGACAGGCCGACCGCGTCGAAGATCTGCGCGCCGCAGTACGACTGGTACGTCGAGATGCCCATCTTGGACATCACCTTCAGCAGGCCCTTGCCGACCGCCTTGATGAAGTTCTTCTGGACCTCGTAGGCCTTGAGCGACAATCCGTTCTGGACGCGGATCTGCTCCAGCGTCTCGAACGCCAGGTACGGGTTCACCGCCTCGGCGCCGTAGCCGGCCAGCACGCAGAAATGGTGGACCTCGCGCGCCTCGCCGGTCTCGACGACGAGGCCGGTCTGCATGCGCAGGCCCTGGCGGATGAGGTGGTGGTGGACCGCCGCCGTCGCCAGCAGCGCCGGGATCGGGATGCGGTCGGCCGACGCGGCGCGGTCCGACAGGATCAGGATGTTGTTGTCGGCCAGCACCAGCTCGGTCGCCTCGCGGCAGATCCGGTCGAGCGCCTTCTCCAGCCCGTCGACGCCTTCCGATGCGGGCCAGGTGGCGTCGATCGTGGCGGTGCGGAAGGCGCCGTCGAGCAGCTCCGAGATCGAGCGGATCTTCTCGAGATCGGCGTTGCTCAGGACCGGCTGCGACACCTCGAGCCGCTTGTGCGAGCCGGCGTGGTGGCCGAGCAGGTTCGGCCGCGGTCCGATCATCGAGACCAGCGACATCACCAGCTCCTCGCGGATCGGATCGATCGGCGGGTTGGTGACCTGCGCGAAGTTCTGCTTGAAGTAGTTGTAGAGCAGCTTCGGCTTCTTCGAGAGCACCGCGATCGGCGTGTCGGTGCCCATCGAGCCGATGGGATCGTCGCCCTCCTTGGCCATCGGTTCGAGGAAGAACTGGACGTCCTCCTGCGTGTAGCCGAACGCCTGCTGGCGGTCGAGCAACCCGGCCGGATCGTTGGTCGGCGCCGGCGCCACCGCGTCGGGCAGCTCGCCCAGCTCCTCGAGCTTGTACTGCGTCGCCTTGAGCCACTCCTCGTAGGGCTCGGCCTCGGCCAGCGCGCTCTTGATCTCCTCGTTGTCGATGATGCGGCCCTTTTCGAGATCGATCAGCAGCATCTTGCCGGGCTGCAGGCGCCACTTCTGGGTGATCTTCTCTTCCGGATCGGCAGCACGCCGGACTCCGACGCCATGATGACGAGGTCGTCCTCGGTCTCGATGTAGCGCGCCGGCCGCAGTCCGTTGCGGTCCAGCGTCGCGCCGATCTGGCGGCCGTCGGTGAAGGCGATCGCGGCCGGGCCGTCCCACGGCTCCATCAGGGCGGCGTGGTATTCGTAGAAGGCCTTGCGGCGCTTCCGTCCATCAGCGGATTGCCGGCCCACGCCTCGGGGATCAGCATCATCATCGCGTGCGCTAGCGAGTACCCGCCGGCGACCAGCAGCTCGAGCGCGTTGTCGAGGCAGGCGGTGTCCGACTGGCCGTGCGGAATCAGCGGCCACATCTTGTCGAGGTCGGGGCCGAGCAGCTCCGACTCCATCGTGCGGCGGCGCGCGTACATCCAGTTGACGTTGCCGCGCACCGTGTTGATCTCGCCGTTGTGGGCGATGAAGCGGTAGGGGTGCGCCAGCTTCCAAGACGGAAAGGTGTTCGTCGAGAACCGCTGGTGGACCAGCGCCAGCGCCGACTCGGTCAGCGGATCGCGCAGATCGGCGTAGAAGCTCTCGACCTGGTGCGCCAGCAACAGGCCCTTGTAGACGACGGTGCGCGTCGACACCGAGGGCATGTAGAGCTGCGTCAGGCCGGGCAGGCCCTTCTTCTTCTCCAGCTCGGCCAGCGGGTTCTGGGTCTGCTTGCGGATCGCCAGGATCTTGCGCTCGAACGCGTCCTGGTCCTTGACCTTGGGCCCGCGTCCGACGATCGCCTGGCGGATCACCGGCATCTGTTCGAGCACGCTCTGGCCGAGGCCGGTGGTGTCGACCGGCACGTCGCGCCAGCCGATCAGCGTCTGGCCCTCGACCTTGACGAAGTGCTCGAGCTGCTTGACCGCGAACTCGCGCGCCTTGGCGTCGCGCGGCATGAAACACATCGCGACGGCGTAGTGTCCGGGAGGCGGCAGGTCGACGCCGGCCTTGCGCGCCCAGTCGCGCAGCAGCCTGTCCGGCACCTGGATCATGCAGCCGGCGCCGTCGCCCATCAGCGGGTCGGCCCCGACGGCGCCGCGGTGGTCGAGGTTGACCAGGATCTGCAGCCCCTGACGCACGATGTCGTGCGATTTCGCGCCCTTGATGTTGGCGACGAAACCCACTCCGCACGAATCGTGCTCGTTGCGCGGGTCA
This sequence comes from Rhodospirillales bacterium, assembly GCA_016699855.1. Lineage (NCBI taxonomy): Bacteria > Pseudomonadati > Pseudomonadota > Alphaproteobacteria > Rhodospirillales > Rhodospirillales bacterium. Next base: position 905,687 of record CP064988.1, on the reverse strand, counting down.
TAGAGACCCTGTGCCGGCGGCAACGCCATGGCTGGAATCCTCGGTACTACAGTGACGAGCGACGCCGGAACGGCGTTCCCGCGCCGTTTCCACGTGCACGTTATATGCCGCAAAGATTTCCGGCGTGCGAGTCGATTTGTCAGCCTTTCTGTCTTATTTTTTGAATCACGGTTCATTCAAGTCCGCTTGGCGCGCCATATTAAAAGTTAATTACACGAATATTCTCGGCACGGTATGAAAACCCCAATAACTTCAATGGTCCGTCATCGACACGCGGTCGCCAACGGCCGGGCGGAGGCCGCGCCTTGCTGCGACGCGGCATGGCGCCTATAAGCCGCGCACGCGCCCCCGGAGCAACATGTCCATTCGCAACATCGCCATCATCGCCCACGTCGACCACGGCAAGACCACGCTCGTCGACAAGCTGCTGCAGCAAAGCGGCACGTTCCGGGAGAACCAGCAGGTCCAGGAACGGGCCATGGATTCCAACGACCTGGAGCGTGAGCGCGGGATCACCATCCTCGCCAAATGCACCTCGGTCGACTGGCATGGCACGCGCATCAACATCGTCGACACGCCTGGCCACGCCGATTTCGGCGGCGAGGTCGAGCGCATCCTGTCGATGGTGGACGGTGTCGTCGTCCTGGTGGACGCCGCCGAGGGCGTGCTGCCGCAGACCAAGTTCGTGACCGGCAAGGCCCTGCGCCTGGGTCTGCGTCCGATCGTGGTCGTCAACAAGATCGACCGGCCCGACGCGCGGCCCGACGACGTCCTCAACGAGATATTCGACCTGTTCGTGGCGCTGGAGGCCGATGATCTGCAGCTCGATTTCCCGACCTTGTACGCGTCGGGCCGCCAGGGCTGGGCGACGGAGGCGCTCGACGGCGAGCGCAAGGACCTGACGCCGCTGTTCGACCTGGTCGTGCGCCACGTGCCGCCGCCGACCGTCGAGGTCGAAGGCGCGTTCAAGATGCTCGTGACGACGCTCGAGTACGACGCTTTCCTCGGCCGCATCCTCACCGGACGCATCCAGTCCGGCCAGGTCCGCCACAACACCACCGTCAAGGCGCTGGCCCGCGACGGCCGCGTCGTCGAGCAGACGCGCATCACCAAGCTGCTGTCGTTCCGCGGACTGGAGCGCATTCCGGTCGAGTCGGCCGCCGCCGGCGACATCGTCGCCATCGCCGGCTTCAAGACCGCGACCGTCGCCGACACGATCTGCGACCTGGCCGTCGAGGCGGCGCTGCCGTCGCAGCCGATCGATCCGCCGACGCTGGCGATGACCTTCCAGGTCAACGACTCGCCGCTGGCGGGCCGGGAGGGCGACAAGGTCACGAGCCGCATGATCCGCGCGCGGTTGATGCGGGAGTCCGACGGCAACGTCGCGATCCGCGTCACCGACACCGAGAGCGCCGAGGCGTTCGACGTCGCCGGACGCGGCGAATTGCAGCTCGGCGTGCTGATCGAGACGATGCGCCGCGAGGGTTTCGAGCTGGCGGTCGGGCGGCCGCGCGTGCTGTTCCGCACCGACGAGACGACCGGCCAGCGCACGGAGCCGATCGAGGAGGTGGTGGTCGACGTCGACGAGAATTTCTCCGGCGTCGTTATCGAGAAGATCAGCCAGCGCAAGGGCGAGCTGAAGGACATGCGCCCGTCCGGTGGCGGCAAGACCCGGCTGGTGTTCCACGCGCCGTCGCGCGGCCTGATCGGCTACCACGGCGAGTTCCTGACCGACACGCGCGGCACCGGCGTGATGAACCGCCTGTTCCACGGCTACGGCCCGTTCCGCGGCGTGATCGAGGGGCGGCGCAACGGCGTGCTGATCTCGACCGACGCCGGTACCTCGGTCGCCTACGCGCTGTGGTACATCGAGGAGCGCGGTCCGCTGTTCATCGATCCCGGCGTCGCCGTCTACCAGGGCATGATCATCGGCGAGAACTCGCGCGACTCCGATCTCGACGTCAATCCGCTCAAGGAAAAGCAGCTCAGCAATATCCGCACCACGTCCAAGGACGAGGCCATCCGCCTGACGCCGCCGCGGCGGATGTCGCTCGAGCAGGCGATCGCCTACATCGAGGATGAGGAGCTGGTCGAGATCACGCCGAAATCGATCCGGCTGCGCAAGCGCCACCTCCACCCGGAGGACCGCAAGCGGGCGCGGAAGCTGGCGGCGGCCTGAGCCGCCGCGCGATCGTCACTGCGCGCTGAGGGGCCCGACCGCCGGCGGCCGGGAGTCGGGACCGAGCTGGCCGGATATGCGCGTCGCCTGGACGACGCGGCCGCCGAGCGCGCCGATGGCGCGGTCGACCAGTTGCCGCTGCGCCAGGCAGCTGGCGTCGCTGATCGTCCCATGCGCGCGGGCCGTGTCGTCGAGCATGAACGACGACGGCCGGTCCGCCGGTTCGATCAGGATCGCGCCGATCTCGGCGCCCTGCGGGAAGCGGAACTCGATCTCCCGCCCGCTCGACGAGACCTCGAATGTGAGCGCCGGGGCGGAGCCCGGCAGTAGCTTGGCGGGCGTGAACACGTCCTCCGGCTTGCCGTCGGCGAGGGCGCCGACCGGAAGCCAGCGCCCGGGCTTGCCGTGCGCGACCTCGATGACCCGCCCGCCGACCACCACCTGGCTCCCGAACGGCGCCGCCTGGGCCTCTTGCTGCGGCCGGAGGCCGCCGATCAGCGTGATCCGCAGCCGACCGGTCAACGTGGTCGCCGCCTTGAACCCCAGCACCTCGAGCAGGGTCTCGCCGGACGCGGGATGGTTCGGATCGTACGTCGCGCCGGCGCGGCCACCGGTCACGCGCGGATCACTCGGCGCCACGGGCGTCATACCGGGATGGACGCGGCCGCCCCGCGGCAGGAAGTCGAACGCCTGGATGCCGGGCGGCACAGTCCAGTCGCGCACGCCGACGGCCCGGATGGGATAGGCGGCGCAGGCGGAAGAGCGCGCGATGTCGCCGACGGTGGACAGTGGATCGCCGCCCCGAGAAGGACGGGAAAGCGGGCTCTGCTGCGTGAACGTCGCGCCCCGGAACGCCGTCGCCACCGACGGCGCGTTGGCGCACGGCGCGGCCTGGCACCGACGGTGGACGGCGCGCAGCAACTCGATGGAGCGCGCCGTCGCCGCCTGACGGTTGCCATCGGGCTGCGCGGCCACGCCGTTGGCGATGAAATCGCGGGCCTCGGCGCGCCAGCCCGGCGCGTCCGTCGCGATCGCTTCCACGATCTCGCCGACGCGCGCGCTCTCGCCCGGCGCCAGCGCGACGTGGATCGCCGGCGGCGTGGCGTGTGCGAACGGCGTGAGCAGCGAGGAAGCTGTCGCAATCGCAATGCTAAGAAGGAGGCGGTTCATTTCTTCAATACAATTAACACAACACCTTAATGATATAGAATTTTATCATAATATCAATATGATATAAGATATTTCTCATCTATTTTATCAAATGACTGTGAAAATCCGGCTGCAACTCCTCTGATGAATTCGCAATTGAAACGCAAATTATTCGATGAAGTTCTTTTATATTCAGAGAGTTAGATGCTTGAAGTGTGGATTTTAGTCGCGACTCCGGCGGCGCCAGCGGCGTCTGGTCGCGACCGTGGGTAGCCCCGGAGGCAGGAGCCGGAGTTCGCCGGCTACAGGTGACCGCCAGTCAACGAGGCCCGCTGCGAGATCTCGATGAAATTGCCGTCGGGATCGCGGACGAACGAGTATCGGACGGTGTCGCCCAGGACGATCGGCGCGCGACCTTCGGTCCCACCCCTCGCGAGGATGCCCGTGTGCTCGGCGACGCAATCGCGGATCTGCACCGTGATGTAGCGGAACCCTTGGCTGCGCCACTCGTCGCAGCGATCGACCTTGCCTTCGCCGCCGACGATCAGCAGCGAATCCCCGCAGCGGTAGACGCCCTTGCGCGGCGACTCGAACTGCATGGCGGCGCGCCAGAAATGGTCGTGGGCATCACGGTTGTTGACGGTCATGACGATGCCGATCTTTTCGACGCCCTCGCAGCCGCGTGGCACGAGCGTGACCCGGTTGCCGTCGGGGTCGATCAGGTGGCGCGGCGCGTCGAGGTCGTCGCGTGCGATCAGCAATTCGACGTAGCCGCTTGGCGGCGCCGGCGGCAACGGCGCGCGCGCGTGGTTCATCTTGAGGATCGAGCCGAGCATGTGGTGACGGTGCTGCCACGTGCCGCCGCCGACCTTGCCGATGTGGTCGAATGGCAGGCCGACCGTCCGCTGCCAGAATTCGAGCTGCGGCTCGAGCTGGTTGCTGAACAGGCCGAGATCGAGATGCGGCTTGGCGAGATCCATGGCGTCCTCCTGTCAGATGGGTTCGAGCAGCAGGCGCGCGAGCGCCCCGGGCGCGGTGACCATCGCGTCGTGTCCGGCGTCGAGCGTCCGGCTCGACCAGCCCGCCGCAGCGTGCATCGGCACCCTCCGCGCCGACGCCGGCAGCGCCGAGCGACCTTGGCAGACGATGTTCAGTCTGGGCAGCGACGCGTCGGCGGGGCGCGACAGGCGCAGGGGTTGATGGTAGGTCGCGAACGGGTGCGGCGTCAGGCGGCTGTTGACCCAGGCTCGGTCGACCGGATCCGTGACCCCGAACGAGAGCGCGTCGACGGGTGGGACCGAAACGCCGCCACTGGCCGCCGCCGCGCGCTCCCACGCCGCGACCAGCGCGGGGGTGTGGGTGTCGCTCCACCGCCCGCCATCGGCCACGATCACCGCGTCGAGATACACCAGCCGCGCCACGCGTTCGGGCGCGCGGTCGGCGGCGGCGGTGATCGGTAGACCACCATAGCTGTGTCCGACGAGCGTCGCCTTGTCGGGCCCGACCGACCGCAGCGCCGCGACGACATCGCCGATATGGGTCTCGAGGTCGACGGCGCGCGACAGCGCGGCGGCCTTGTCGGCGAGGCCCGTCAGCGACGGCGCCACGACGCGGTGGCCGGCGGCCTCCAGCCGCCGGGCGACGCGGTCCCAGCACCAGCCGCCGTGCCACGCGCCGTGGATCAGGACGAAATTCCGTCGTTCGGGCCGGGCACGCGCGACCGACGGCGCGGACAGAGCGGCGGCCGCGCCGGCCAGCGCCGATCGGCGCGTCGCCCGGCGCGCGGCGACGCTCACGTGCGCGCTTCGGGTACGACGGCGCCAGGGCTTGGCATCGCCGCGTTAGGGCTCGCCCGCGGTCTCGCGGGTAAACGTCGTCCGGCCGCGCTCCGCGCGCTTCACCAGCTTGTCGGGCCGGCGTTTCTCCGCGACCTTGAACAGCGACCACGTACGGCGCATGTAGTTCGTCACCGCCTCGGCGCCGTTGGCGAACTCCGTCAGTTCCGGCGTCCACTCCGCCTCGACCATACGGACCGGGCGTGTCGGATCATCGGTCTCGAACCGGCACATGAACCACGGCTCGCCGCGCTTGAGGATCAGCGGCTTCGACACGTCGTGCCATTCGAACGCCCACATCATGACGCGCGGCCAGATGTGGATCGGCAGGCGGCCGCCGACGAACACGCCGGGCCACTGCGGATCGCGGTAGTTCAGGTACGGCGGCAGCTGGTTCATCCAGCACACCTCGTCGGCGACGAAGTAGTAGGGCGTGCTGATCTGGATCACCGGCCGCTGCGGATGACGCCATTGGCCGGGGCCGTTGAGATGCAGCAGCTTGTTGAGATGGGTGCCGGTGATCGCGCTCTGCGGACCGTCGAGATTCTGGATCGCCGGTTTGCCGTCCTTGTCGCGCACGATACGGATGTTCAGGTCGATGGGGCAGGGCACCACGATGTGCCGCGCCTCGAAGTCGACCACCGAGGGGCAGTTCTGCAGCGCCTTGGCGTTCTTCGGATCCTGGACGTCCGGCCGCTTGAACGGGCGCGGTTCCTCCCAGATGAAACCGGCCTGCTGCGCCTTGAGCAACCAGCCGACCTCGACCGTGCGGCCGGTGCGCGGTGGTTCCGGGCTCCGTTTCACGTAGTGCAGCATCTCGGACCTCGCGGTGGGACGCGGACTGGCCGGCGGGAGGTGATGGTCCGCCGCCGTCACCCCTCGTTCGTCGGGCGACCGCGTCTATTCACAGCATTTCAGGCGCTTATTTACCATTGATTGATCAAAGGCGGAAGTTGCGCAGAGCGGCGCGGGCGATGTCGGCGCCCCACTCCTGGACGAAATGGCCGCCATCGGCGACCTCGAACGGCGCCGGGCAGCCGCGGATGTGGCGCCGTAGTGCGACCATCACCGGCGGTCCGAGGACGGGATCTTTCATGCCGACGGCCATGAAGCTTTCGCCGCGCCAGCCTTCCGACCACCACGACCGCGCCCGACGCGACAGCGCCGCGCCGTCGGCCTCGGGATGGTCGCAGACGAGGTTGGGGAACCGCCGCACGCCGGCCTTGTGGGCGGCGTCCGGGAATGGCGCGTCGTAGGCGGCGCCCTCGGCCTCGGTCAGATGCGGGCAGGCGCGTCGCATCAGGCCGCCGACCGGCATATCGGGCGACCGGTTGCTGAAGGCGCGCCAGTCCAGGAATCCCTTGCCCAAAGGCTCGTCGCCAGTGGCCAGCGTCGTGTTCATGACCAGCAGCCGATCGAACCGCGCCGGCATGTCCATGGGAAGCGTCAGACCGATCAGACCGCCCCAATCCTGGCAGACGAGACAAACGCCCTTCAGTTCGAGCCGTTCGACGAACCGGCGCAATGTCTCGCGATGGAAGGTGAACGTGTAGACGGCCTCGGCGACCGGCTTGTCGGAGCGGCCGAATCCGAAGAAGTCCGGCGCGACGACCCGGTGGCCGGCCTCGGTGAGGACCGGGATCATCCGCCGGTAGAGGTAGCTCCAGGTCGGCTGGCCGTGCAGGCAGAGGAACGTGACCGCCGCGTCCGGCGGGCCTTCATCGACATAGTGCAGCCGCAGGCCGGCGCAGGGTCCGCCGAGATCGTCGACGTGGCGCGGGGCGTAGGGGAAGTCAGGCAGCCCGTCGAACCGTGCATCGGCCGTCCGCAACGCTTCCAACATGGCCTAGATCCTCCACCCCACCGCTCTTGTCGGGCGGCGGAAACACGTTACAAGTCAAGCCGTTATGGACAAGAGGAAAAGCCAAGGCGTGCCCGCCGCCGACGACCGCTCGGCGCGGCTGGCCGACGCGTTGCGCCAGAACCTGCGCCGGCGCAAGGCGCAGGCCCGCGCCAAGGCGGAGGCGGACCACGCCCCGGCCCGCCCGCCGCCCGCCACCGCGCCGTCGCGCCGCGACGGGGGTGGCGACGGTTGAGCCGGGCGGTTCGCGGGTCTAATAAGGCGCCCACGCGCCCCGGCCGGCCCCTTCCCCCCTCGCGGCGGCGCGCAAGAGGTGTGGCATGGCGATCATGTCGGATCGCTGGATCCGCCGGATGGCGCTCGAACACGGCATGATCGAGCCGTTCGTCGATTCCCAGAAGCGCCAGGGCGTCATCTCGTACGGCGTGTCGTCGTACGGCTACGACGCGCGGGTCGGCGACGAGTTCAAGATATTCACCAACGTCGACAGCGCGATCGTCGATCCCAAGAATTTCGCCGAGAACAGCTTCGTCGACCGGCGGACCGACATCTGCATCATCCCGCCCAACAGCTTCGCGCTGGCGCGCACGGTCGAGCATTTCCGCATCCCGCGCGACGTGCTCGTGATCTGCGTCGGCAAGTCCACCTACGCGCGCTGCGGCATCATCGTGAACGTCACGCCGCTCGAGCCGGAGTGGGAGGGCCACGTGACGCTGGAGTTCTCGAACACCACGCCGCTGCCGGCGCGCATCTACGCCAACGAGGGCGCCTGCCAGTTCCTGTTCCTGCGCGGCGACGAGCCCTGCGAGGTCTCCTACAAGGACAAGGCCGGCAAGTACCAGGGCCAGCGCGGCGTCACGCTGCCCAAGATCTGACGCACGGAAGGCAGATAGAAAATGGACCGCATCCGCATCCGCGGCGGCCGCTCCCTCGGCGGCGTGATCGAGGTCTCCGGCTCCAAGAACGCGTCGCTGCCGCTGATGGCGGCGGCGCTGCTCAGCGAGGAGCCGCTGACCTTGCGCAACGTGCCGCGGCTGGCCGACATCGACACCATGATCGCGCTGCTGCAGCAGCACGGCGTCGACGTCTCGGCCGATCCCGGCGAGAACGGCCACCGCCGCGCCAAGACGATCGTGCTGACCGGGCGGAACATCGTCTCGACCACCGCGCCCTACGACATCGTGCGCAAGATGCGCGCGTCGGTGCTCGTGCTGGGACCGCTGCTGGCCCGCTTCGGCGAGGCGCGCGTGTCGCTGCCCGGCGGTTGCGCCATCGGCACGCGGCCGGTCGACCTGCACGTCGCCGGCCTGCAGGCGATGGGCGCCGAGATCGATCTCGACGGCGGCTACATGGTCGCGCGCGCCCCCAAGGGGCTGCGCGGCGCCAAGTACGTGTTCCCCAAGGTATCGGTCGGCGCCACCGAGAATCTGATGATGGCTGCGGCGCTGGCGAAGGGCACGACGGTCCTCGACAACGCCGCGCGCGAGCCGGAGATCGGCGATCTGGCGGACTGCCTCGTGAAGATGGGCGCGCGCATCGCCGGGATCGGCACCGAGACGCTGCGGATCGAGGGTGTCGAGCGGCTCCACGGCGCCGACCACCAGGTCGTCGCGGACCGCATCGAGACCGGCACCTACGCCATGGCGGTGGCGATGACGGCCGGCGACGTCGAGCTGGTCAACGGCCGCATCGACCTGCTCGAGGCCGCCGTCGACAAGCTGCGCGAGGCCGGCGTCGACTGCGTCCCGACGCCGCGCGGCTTCCGCGTGTCGCGCCGCAACGGCGCCCTGAAGGGCGTCGACGTGATGACCGAGCCGTTCCCCGGGTTCCCGACGGACCTGCAGGCACAGATGATGGGGCTGATGACGCGGGCCGAGGGCGCCGCCATGATCACCGAGACGATCTTCGAGAACCGCTTCATGCACGTGCCCGAACTCACGCGCATGGGCGCCAACATCAACATCCACGGCGCCTCCGCGATGGTGCGCGGCGTGCGCGAGCTGCGCGGCGCCGAGGTCATGGCCACCGATCTGCGCGCGTCGGTGTCGCTGGCGATCGCGGCGCTGTCGGCCAAGGGCGACACCGTGCTGCACCGGGTCTACCACCTCGACCGCGGCTACGAGCGCCTCGAGGAGAAGCTGGCGGCCTGCGGCGCGGACATCGAGCGCGTCCGCGGATGAGCGCGGCGCCATCCGGACGGCTCGTGCTGCGGGCGCTCGACGCCGAGGATCTCGCGGTCGTCTCGGCCGCGATGCAGGACGCGCTGGTCGCGGTGAAGGACATCGGCTGGTTCGCGGCCGAGCGCCGCTTCGCGCTCGTCGCGAACCGGTTCCGCTGGGAGATTCCGGCCGACACGGACGGCGCCTGGTCGCGGACCCACGCGGCCCTGTCCTTCGAGGACGTCGAGGCCGTGCGCCACGCCGAGATGCCGCTCGGCGAGCCCGACCGCGTCCTCGACCTGCTGTCCGTCTCGGTCGACGCGCGCGCGGGCGGCGGCGTGGCGGTGGTCCTGCGCTTCGCCGCCGGTCGCGCGATCCGGATCGAGGCGGCGCGTCTGCTCTGCCATATGGCCGACCTCGGCGATCCGTGGCCGACGCCGTGGCGACCGGCGCACGAGGCCGCGGACGGGCGGGATGGCGGCTGAGCCGCCGGAACCGACCGCCAACGCCGCCGGGTTCGATCCCGCGCGCGACGACGTCTTCGCCCGCATCGCGGGCCGCTACGACCTGATGTGCGACATCTTCAGCCTGTTCGCCCACCGCCATTGGAAATCGGCGATGGTCGAGGAGATCGTGCGCGCGCCGGGGGCCGTCCTGCTCGACACCGCCTCCGGCACCGGCCATATCGCCCTGCGCGTGGCGCGGCGGCAGGAGCGGGCGGCCGCCCGCAAACGCATCGTGGCGACCGACCTCTGCGAGGAGATGCTGGGGGTGGCGCGCCGCAAGCTGGCGCCGCCCGGTTCGGCACCGGAGTTCCGCGTCGCCGACGCGCACGACCTGCGCGGGTTCGAGAGCGGCTCGATCGACGTCTATTCGATGGCGTTCGGCATGAAGATCTGCGACCGCCACCGCGCGCTGCGCGAGGCGTTCCGGGTCCTGCGCCCCGGCGGTCTGCTGCTCTGCCTGGAGGCCTCGCACATCCCCGCCGCGTGGCTGCGCGCCCTCTACCTGCGCTACATGGACTGGTGCCTTCCGGTCATGGCCCGCTTGGCGACCGGCGGCGACCGCGGCGCCTACGACTACCTGCTGCGCGGCGTCCACGACTTCCCGGACCAGCGCGCGTTCTGCGACGACCTGCGCGGCCACGGCTTCACCGCCGTCGGGTACCGCAACCTGAGCCTCGGCATCGTCGCTCTGCACCGGGCGACCAAGCCCCTGTAGGGCGCCCCGTTCGGCCCGGCCGCGGGGTTTGACAAGGCGCGGACATGGTCCGACAACCACGTCCTTTCGGGGCGGCGGACGGCGTCCCGGCGCGGAGGGCGACGTGTCTGTGGCGATCGAGGGCGGCGACGGGGCGGACGGCAAGCTGGTGATAGCGGTGCCGAAGGGTCGGATTCTGTCCGAGGCCGCGCCGGTGCTCCATGCCGCCGGGATCGAGCCGGAGCCCGCTTTCCACGACGAGAGTTCCCGCGCGCTGCGGTTCGCCACGAACCGGGCTGACATCGATCTGATCCGCGTGCGTTCGTTCGACGTCGCGACCTTCGTCGCGTTCGGCGCCGCCCATCTCGGGATCTGCGGCAGCGACGTGCTGCGCGAGTTCGACTACCCCGAGATCTACGCCCCGGTGGACCTGGGCATCGGCCTGTGCCGGCTTTCGGTGGCGGAGCCGACCGACCTCGCCGAGCGCGACGATCCATCGCGCTGGAGCCACATCCGGGTCGCGACCAAGTACCCGGAGCTGACCCGCCGGCATTTCGCCGCGCGCGGCGTGCAGGCGGAATGCATCAAGCTCAACGGCGCCATGGAGTTGGCGCCCACGCTGGGCCTGTGCCACCGGATCGTCGACCTGGTGTCGAGCGGCCGCACGTTGAAGGAGAACGGCCTCAAGGAGGTCGAGAAGATACTCGACGTCTCGTCGCGCCTGATCGTCAACCGCGCGGCGCTGAAGACGCGCCCGGAGGCGCTCGGCGCTTGGATCGAGCGGGTCCGCGCGGTGTCGCGCGGCGAGGTCGCCGATGCCGCTTAGGCTCGACGCCGACGCCGCGGACTTCGAGGCGCGGTTCGCGGCCTTTCTCGCCAAGGACCGCGATTCAGGCGCCGATGTCGACGGCGTCGTGCGCGACATCGTCGCCGACGTGCGCGCCCGCGGCGACGCCGCGGTCGTCGAGTACACGCGCCGCTTCGACCGCATCGACGTCACCGCCGCCACGCTGCGGATCCCGGACGCAGAGATCGACGCCGCGGCGGCGCGGGCGCCGGCCGCGCAGCGCGCCGCCATCGAGTTCGCCGCCGCGCGGATCGAGGCCTACCACCGCCGCCTCCTGCCGGTGGACGTGGATTTCACGGACGACGCCGGCGTGCGGCTCGGCGCCCGCTTCACGCCGATCGACGCGGTCGGCCTCTACGTCCCCGGCGGCAAGGCGGCGTATCCATCGTCGGTCCTGATGAACGCGGTGCCGGCCAAGGTCGCGGGGTCGCGCCGCGTCGCCATGGTCGTGCCGACGCCGGGCGGCGAGATCGATCCGCTGGTGATGTGCGCCGCCCGCGTCGCCGGGGTCGACGAGATCTACCGCGTCGGCGGCGCCCAGGCCGTCGCGGCGCTGGCCTACGGCACCGCCTCGATCGCGCCGGTCGACAAGATCGTCGGGCCCGGCAACGCCTATGTCGCCGCCGCCAAGCGCCTGGTGTTCGGCAGGGTCGGCATCGACCTGATCGCCGGGCCGTCGGAGATCCTGGTGGTCGCCGACGCCGCCAACGATCCGGCGTGGATCGCGGCCGACCTGCTGTCGCAGGCCGAGCACGACGAGGCCGCGCAATCGATCCTCGTGTGCGACGACCCGGCGTTCGCCGACGCGGTGTGCGCCGCCGTCGAGCGCGAGCTGGCGGTCCTGGCGACCGGCGCGCGGGCGCGGCGGAGCTGGGAGGACAACGGCGCCGTGATCGTCGTGGCGTCGCTGGCGGCGTGCGCGCCGATCGTCGACCGCGTGGCGGCGGAGCATGTCGAGCTTTGCATGGAGCCGGCGCCGGCCGAGGCGCTGTCGCGCGCCATCCGGCACGCGGGCGCGATCTTCATCGGCCGGCACACGCCCGAGGCCGTCGGCGACTACGTCGCCGGCACCAACCACGTGCTGCCGACGTCGCGCACGGCGCGCTTCTCGTCGGGCCTGGGCGTCGCGGACTTCCTGAAGCGGACGTCGATCGTCTCCTGCGACGCCGACGCGCTGGCGCGGCTCGGCCCGGCCGCCGCGACGCTCGCGGCGGCCGAAGGCCTGCCGGCGCACGGCCGGTCGATCTCGATCCGGACCAACCGGGCGTAGCGGCGGCGCCACGATGCCGGACGACGCCCGCGCCGACCGCATCCTCGACATCGCCCTCGACGAGGGCTCGATGCCGCCGCGCTCGCCCGAGGCCGAGCACGACCGCCGCGTCGCCATCTTCGACCTGATCGAGGACAACAGTTTCGCGCTGGCGGGCGAGCGCGGACCCTACCGGCTGCGGCTGACGATCATGGACAGCCGGCTGGTGTTCGACGTCCGCGCCGACGACGACCGCAAGCTCCGCGACATCGTCTTGTCGCTGACGCCGCTGCGCAAGGTCGTGAAGGACTACTTCATGATCTGCGAGAGCTACTACGACGCGATCAAGAAGCTGAGCCCCTCGCAGATTGAGGCGCTCGACATGGGCCGGCGGGGACTGCACAACGAGGGCTCCGAGGTGCTGCGCGAGCGGCTCGCCGGCAAGATCGAGGTCGATTTCGACACGGCCCGGCGGCTTTTCACGCTGGTCTGCGCGCTCCTCGCCAAGGGCTGACGGGCCGCCGCGATGGACGATCTGCCATCGAGCGTGCTGTTCGCCTGTTCCCTCAACTCCGTGCGCTCGCCTATGGCCGAGGCGCTCGCCAAACGCCTCTACGGGGCGCGCGTCTTCGTCGACTCCGCCGGGGTCCATGCCGGCGACATCGACGGATTCGCGGTCGCCGTGCTGGACGAGATCGGCGTCGATCTGCACCGCCATCACGTCAAGACTTTCGACGACGTCGATCCCGGCGAGTTCGACGTGATCGTCTCCCTGTCGCCCGAGGCGCACCACCGCGCGCTCGAGGCGACCCGCGACGTGGCGACGCGGGTCGAGTACTGGCCGCTGCCCGACCCGAGCGCGGTCGACGGTGATCGCGAACGGCGGCTGGAGGCGTACCGGGCGCTGCGCGACCTGATCCAGCGCCGCCTGCGCGCGCGTTTCGGCGCGCCGGGAGGGGTCGACCTGTAGCGCGCCGCCGCCTTGACTCGCGCTGGAGCGGTTGCCATCTTCCGGGCGCGTCGCAACAGCCGCGGTCGGGCGCGTATGGCCAAAGAGGATTTGATAGAGTTCGCGGGGACGGTGACGGAGCTTCTGCCGAACGCGATGTTCAGGGTGAGGCTCGACAACGACCACTCGATCCTCGCGCACACGGCGGGCAAGATGCGCAAGAACCGCATCCGCGTGCTGGCCGGCGACAAGGTGAGCGTCGAGATGACGCCCTACGATCTGACCAAGGGCCGCATCATTTTCCGATTCAAGTGACCGCGCCGCCGGCGAGTCCGGGGCGGCGTCGGCCGCGCTTCCGGGGCCGCCGACCGTGTCCGACGCCGTCATATCGCCATTGATCCTCGCTTCCGCCTCTCCGCGCCGGGTCGAGCTGCTGCGCCAGGTCGGGGTCGCGCCCGCCGCCATCGATCCCGCCGGGATCGACGAGACGCCGCGGCGTGGCGAGTTGCCGGCGTCCTTCGCCGCCCGCATGGCGGGGGACAAGGCGCGCGCGGTCGCGGCGCGCCATCCCGGCGGGACGATCCTCGCCGCCGACACCGTGGTCGCCTGCGGCCGCCGCATCCTGCCGAAAGCGGAGACGGAGGCCGAGGCGCGCCGGTGCCTCGAGCTGCTGTCGGGCCGGCGGCACCGCGTGCTGGGGGCCGTCCATGTCGCCACGCCGGGCGCCGTTCGCGACGCTCTGGTCACGACGGTGGTCCGCTTTAAGCGCCTGACCACGGCGGAAGTCGACGCCTATCTCCGCGCGGGCGAGTGGCGGGGCAAGGCCGGCGGCTACGCGATCCAGGGCCGGGCCGCCGCGTTCGTCGCCTTCCTGTCCGGCTCGTACAGCAACGTCGTCGGACTGCCGCTGCACGAGACGGTGAATTTGCTGCGGAGCGCCGGCTGGTGGCGCGGGCCGGCGTGACCACCATCGACCGCCTCGTCTGCCACGAGACCGCCGCCGGCACGCTGCTGGCGTCGCTGGCGGGCGACCGGCTGGTCGACGTCGCCGTGGCCCCGCGCGACCGGTCCGATCTCGCCGGCGCGATCGTGATCGGACGCGTCGAGCGTTTCGCCTCGGAACTCGACGCCGCCTTCGTCGACATCGGGACCGAACGCGGTGGTTTCCTGAAGCGCGCAGACCTCGTCGGCGCCGACCGCGAGCGTCCGCCGGCGGGCATGCCGGTGCTGGCGCAGGTCGTGCGCGACGCGGCCGCCGACAAGGGCGCCCGGCTGACGATGAACATCGGGCTCGCCGGCCGCTTCCTCGTGTTCCATCCGCACGGCCAGGCCGTCCAGTTCTCGCGCCGTATCGCCGACGCCGCGGCGCGCGAGCGCCTTCTCGCCGCCGTCGGCGAGGTCGGCGCCGACGAGGGCGGCTGGACGCTGCGCACCGCCGCCGCCGTGGCGCCGGGCGAGCCGGTCGTCGCGGAGGGGCGCGCCCTGCTGGCGCGGTGGGACTCGCTGCGCGCGCGGGCGCTGGCGGTGCGGCCGCCAGCCGTGCTGCTGGCCGAGCCGCATCCCTTGCTGCGCGTCATCCGCGACGCCGGGGCGACGTTGGCGGAGGTGGTGGTCGACGACCGTCCGCTGGCGTTGCGCGCGCGCCGTGCGCTCGACCAGTACGGCGACCGCGCCGAGCTGCGCGTCGTCGATCCCGGCGGCGCGGCGCTCGACGTCCACGACGTCGCCGGCCAGATCGAGGCGGCGTTGACGCCCCGGCTGGTCCTGCCGTCCGGCGTCGAGCTGCTGTTCGAGGCCGGACGCACGTTGTGCGCCATCGACGTCGATAGCGGCTCGGCCGGTGCGCGGCCGGGGCAGGGGCCGCGCACGCCGGTCGACGTGAACCTCGATGCCGCCGCCGAGATCTGCCGTCAGCTCCGCCTGCGCAACATCGGCGGGATCGTCGTGGTGGATTTCATCGACATGCGCGCGCTGGGCGACCGAAACCGCGTCCAAGCCGAGCTGGCGCGCCACGCCGCCGAGGATCCGGTGTCGACGCAGGTCGTGGGGATGACGCGGCTGGGACTGATGGAGATGACGCGGGCGCGGCGCGGGCCGACGCTGCGCGACGCGCTCGAGGCGTTCCAGCGCGCCCAGGATGGCGGTGGCGACGGGGCGGCGGCATGAGCGACAAGCCGCCGTTGCGCGTCGTGCCGGCGCGCCGCCCGTGCCCGATCTGCGGCAAACCGGAGGAGCCGCGCTTCCGGCCGTTCTGCTCGGCGCGGTGCGTCGACGTCGATCTCGGCCGCTGGTTCAAGGAGGGCTACCGCGTCGAGACCGACGAGAAGCCCGGGAGCGAGGACGACGGGCGCTGAGCGCCCGCCGCCGCGCGTCCGCGCCTACTGGATCGTGAGACCGTAGAGTTCGACGACGTTGCCGCGCAGGATGCGCTGGCGCACCGCGTCGTCCATGCCGGCGGTCTGTTCGTCGATCACCTTGCGGCTGTCGGGCCAGGTCGAATCGCTGTGCGGGAAGTCGCTCGCCCACATCAGCCGCTCGTGGTTGACGTCGCCGGCGAACTTGAACGCCGTCCAGTCGTCCTGGAAGGTGAGGTAGATGTTGTCGCGGAAGTACTCGCTGGGCAGCCGCGGAACGTTGGCGCCCGTCAGCCAGTAGCGGTGCCGCTTGTAGGCGTGGTCCATGCGGTACATGTAGTGCGGCGCCCAGCCGGCGTCGGCCTCGACGCAGACGATCTTCAGCTTTGGATGGCGCTCGAACACGCCGCTGAAGATCAGCATGCCCAGGATGTCCTGGTTGCCGCGGATGATCGACAGGAAGCCGTTGATCTTCGGACCGCGGGTGCGGCCGATCGAGTCGTTCTTCGACGTGAGGATGTGGAACGACAGCGGCAGGCCGAGGTCGATGGCGGCCTCCCAGAATGGATCGTAGATCGCGCTGTCGTAGTCCTCGACGCCGGGGTTGCCCGGCAGCATCGCGCCCTTGAATCCCAGCGCCTTGATGCGGCGCAGGTCCTCGATGCCTTCGGCGACAGAGCGCACCGCCGTCTGGCCCAGCCCGTAGAGCCGGTCCGGCGCGCCCTCGCAGAACGACTGGAGCCAGCGGTTGTAGGCGTCGAGGCAGGCCTTCTTGTAGTCGAGGTCGGGATGGTTGCAGAGCATCATGCCGACCGAGGGGTAGATGAACTCGGCGGCGACGCCGTCGCGGTCCTGGTCGGCCATGCGCGCCTTCGGATCCCAGCCGCCGCGGTGCAGCAGCTCGAATTTCGCGCCGTTGACGCTCAGGTCCTGCGGCGGCACGCCGGCGCCGGCCGCCAGCGAGATCGGCATCGGTGATCCCATGCCGGGGATGAGGAACACGTCGCCCTTCTTGGGGTCGTGCGCGAGGTGCGGAGCGGTGTCGCGGTACTTCGGATCGATGAAGTCGATGTAGCAGTTCGGCGGTTCGACCACATGCGAGTCCGCCGAGATCGGCAATCCGGCCATATCCGCTCCTCCATCGTTCATTTTGCTTTACGTTAACGGAAGTGTGCGGCCGGCGGCGGTGCGACGCAAGCCGTCAGGCGCGCGTCGACGCGGCGGGCGCGCAGTCCAGCCCTGCGCCGGACGGGACCGGCGGCGGCACTGGACAGCCCGGATGGCTTTTTCTATAAGCGGCGCGCCAGCCGGCGGAGCGATCCGCCGAGCCCGGCGCCGGCGCTTCGACGATTCCGGCGCGGACGGGCCCAGGTAGCTCAGTTGGTAGAGCATGCGACTGAAAATCGCAGTGTCGCTGGTTCGATTCCGGCCCTGGGCACCATTCCCCGATATTCCCACCCGTCGACGCCGACGCCGGCCTGGCTCGATTCGGATGCGGCAATTCGGGCGACGGCGATCCGCAACGTCCGCGAGGGCACCCGCCGACCGGCCGAGCGGGGACTACGGCGCGCGGTCCGAGACCACGCGCCCGTCGACCACTTCGACGATCCGGTCGCACCGTTTCGCCAAGGCCATGTTGTGGGTCACGAAAAGGAACGCGGTGGCTCGCTCGCGGTTGACGTCGCGCATCAGCTCGAAGACCCCGTCGGCGGCTTTGGTGTCGAGATTGCCGGTCGGTTCGTCCGCGAGCACCAGCGCCGGGCCGGCGACGAGCGCCCGGGCGACGGCGACGCGTTGCTGCTGGCCGCCGGACAGGTTGGCCGCCTTGCTGTCCTTCCATGGCGTCAGACCGACGCGGTCGAGCAGCGCCTCCGCGGCGAGGCGCATCGCGTCGTCGGCGCGGCCGCGGCCGACCAGGAGCGGCATCATCACGTTCTCGAGCGCCGTGAACGCGCTGATCAGGTAGTGGTACTGGAACACGAAGCCGATGCTGTGGCCACGCAGGCGGGTCAGCGCCGAATCGTCGAGACCCGACGTTTCGGCGCCCTCGATCGCCAAGGACCCGGCGGTCGGACGGTCGAGCAGGCCGACGATGTTGAGCAGCGTGCTCTTGCCTGATCCCGACGGGCCGATGAGCGCGCAGAACTCGCCGGGACGGAGCGCGAGGTCGATGCCGTGCAGGACCTCGGTCTCGGCCGGAGTGCCGGGATTGAACGTCTTGCGGATTCCGGCGAGGGCGACGACGGGGCGGACGCCGGTCGCGTCCGGCTCAGCCACGGATCGCCACCACGGGGTCCAGACGCGCGGCGCGTAGCGCCGGAGCGACGGCGGCCAACACGCCGACGACCGTGGCGATGACGGCGGTCGAGGCGAATAGAGCCGGCGAGATGTCGAGCGCGAACATCGGCGTGCCGTCGGAATTGAGCGCCGCGGCGCGCCACAACATCACGAAGCCGGCGCCCAGGGCGGCGCCGAGGACCGAGCCGGCGAGTCCGACGATGCCGCCCTGGATCAGGAAGATGCGGAGGACCTGGCCGCGCGACGTGCCCATGGCGCGCAGGATGCCGATGTCGCGCGAGCGCTGCACGACGGAGACCACCAGGACGCTGGCGATGCCGAAGGCGACCGACAGCGCCACGCTCAGACGGATGATCACGCTTGATAGCGACTGCGCGTTGATGGCGACGAAGAACTGGGCGTTGGTCGTGATCCAGCTGTCGACCTGGAGTCCGGTGATCGCGGCCAGCGTGCGCGCCGTGTCGTCGGCGGCGAACGCGTCGACTATGCCGATCTCGATGTCCGACACGCCGCCCGCGAGGTCGAGCAGCGGCTGCGCCGTGCGCAGTGCGATGTAGACGTTGCGCTGGTTGGCGCCCTTGTTCCCCAGATCGAAGATGCCCGCGACCTTGAGCGTCTCGGCCTGTCCGGCGGCCGTCGCCAACCGGATCTTGTCGCCGAGCGTGACGCCGAGATCATGCGCGAGCTCCGTGCCGATCAGGATGTCCTGGCTGGTGATTCCCAGGGCGCCGGCGACGATCTTCTCGCCGACGAGGACGATGCGGAAATGGTGCTCGGGCTCGACGCCGTAGATCGTGACCGGCCTGCTGGCGTCGCCGCGCACGGCGAAGGCGGGGCCGGCCGCCACGGGCGACACCGCCACCACGCCCGGCATGCGCCGTGCCCGCTCGACCACCGCCTGCCATTGGTCGATCGACCTCAGGCGCTGCGCCTGCGCCTGCACCTGCGCGATCTGCAGGGCGCCGTCGGGGTCGGCCGGACGACGGTCCGCGCCGCGCAGCGGGCGCGCGACCTCCTCGCGCGGCAGGACGACGATCGGCGCTTGGGCGGTCAGCGTGCGCCGGATGATGTTGGCCTGCAGCCCGGTGAGAAGGGCGGACATGAAGACGATCACCGAGACGCCGATCGCGACGCCTAGGACGATGAGGGTCGTCTGCACGCGGCCTTCGTAGAGGAAGCGGACCGCCGCGATCCACTCGAACGGCAGCAGCCGGTTCATGGCGGATTGGCGCGCAGGCGCCTTCCCTCGGCGATGTCGACCCGGGTCGCCGGGATCACGCGGTCGCCGGCCTTGAGTCCGTCGAGAATCTCGACCATGGCGACCGACCGCGCGCCGATCGCGACGGGCCGCCGCGTCGCGCGGCCGTCGACCACCGCCATCACCCAGGGGGCGGCGCCCGCGATGTCGCGGACCGCGTCGGCCGGCACCACCAGCGCGCCGGCGCGCCGCGCCACCTCTATGTCGACGGATATCGTCATATCCTGGCGCAGGTACGGGGGGGGCGATGGGACGCGCAGGCGCACCGCCACAGCGCCGCGCTGGGCGTCGATCGAGGGATTGATGTAGCTGAGGTCGGCGCTGAAGCTCCGTAGGGGAAACGCCTCGGCCGACGCCAGCGCCTTCTGGCCGATGGCGAGCAATCCGAGGTTCTTCTCGTCTATCTGGACGACGATGCGGGTCTCCCCGACCGGAGCCAGCACCATCAGCGTCTTTCCGGGTTGCACCACCTCGCCGCGCTCGACCGCGCGCTCGATCAGCGTGCCGTCGCGGGTCGCGCGGATCACCATGTGGTCGAGCCGCACCCTGGCGGTGCGCAGCGCCGCGTTCGCCTGCCTCAACGCTGCCTCGGCCATGGCGTCGTCGCTGCCGCCGGGTCGGAGGTTGGCGGCCTGAAGCTCGGCGGCGCGCAGTTGCGCGGCCGCCACGTCGAGCGACTTGCGGGCCTCGTCGACCTGGGCGCGCGGGACGACGCCCCGGCCGAAAAGCGCCTCTACCCGCTCCGCGTTCTGCTTCGCGTTCAGAAGCGTCGCGCGCGTCTGCGTGAGGGTCTCCTCCGCGATCGGGCGTACCGTCTCGCGCAACTGGCGCAGCTTCGCCTCCGCCTGCGCGACGGCGGCGCCGGCCTGGTCCGCGTTGGCGGCCTCCTCGCGATCGTCGAGGACGATCACCGGCTGGCCCGCGGTCACGAACTGACCCTCGTCGACAGGAATCTCGGCCACGATGCCGGCTATCTGACTGGAGATGTCGATGCGGAACGGCGTCTCGACGCGGCCGCTGGCGACCACCGTCTGGACGATGTCATGGCGCGCAGCGACATAGACCGCCACCCGTGGTCCGGAGATCGCCGCCGGCGCGAAGTAGCCCGTGATCACGAGAGCCGCGACCAGGGCGGCGAGCGGCCAGCGGTAACGGCGCGCGCGGTTGAGGAACTCGGCAGCGGTCACAATCGCCCCTCCACGGCGCGATCCCGATTCCGCCCGTGTGGGGCCTCTATCGTGCGTCGTGGTCGGCGGGTACATGACATATGTCAACGGGGCCGGACTGCCCCGTTCTGGACACCTCTGGCCTCGGCGTCGTGTCCGCCGTCGGAGAGGCCGGCAACCTTCCGGGTATGCGCCGGGAATCCGCCGGGCGTCGCCGGCGGACCTGCGCCCGACCTTCCGTGACGGGCGGGCACTTCCGGCCGCGTGTGGCCGACCGGCGCGCTCGGTGCGCCGCGCGCGCCGGAATTCATCTCGCCGAGGCGCGCCGCCTCGTTGATCGGCCGGCGGCATGGCCCGCCGAGCGATCAGGTCGGGACCTAAGGGCAGGGCAGACGGCGCCGGTGCGATTTCCGGGGACGGCGGAAGTCGCCGACGACAGCCGCGGCGGGCGCGCTCAGCGCGTGGCGGGCGGTGCCGACCCCGCCATTCCCGGTGGCGCCTTGTTCCAGACGTAGCCGCGTTTGCCCAGGTCGTAGCCGACCTCGAACAGCGCGTTCATGTAGACGGTGTCGAAGGGCTCCTTGAGCTCCACCTTGAACGTCGAGGGGATGAACGCGAGGTTGAAATCGATTCCGTCGCGCTTGGCCTCGGCGGAGATCTTGTAGAGATCGCCAACCCCCTGGGTCTGGATGAGCGACGAGATCGACCGCCCGGCGATCGACATCAACCGGCGGTCGACCTGCGCCCAGTCGGCATCGAGCCGGGCGTTGCGGATGACGTACATGCGCCGCTGGCGTGTGATCTGGTGCTGGCGGGACAACTCTCCGACGTGGAGGCTCGGCGGGTAGACGAACACCTGCGCCGTGGCGCCGCCGTCGACGTGCATCTCCTGGTAGCGCCTGCCGTCGACCTCGACGTCGATCATGACCGGCGGGAACGCGCCCGGCACGGCCGCCGACGCCACGAGAATCCTGTGGATCAGGTCGAGCGCGCCGGGATGGCCGCTGGCGGCGATCTTGGTGACGTTCCAGATCACGCCGTGGCGGCCGTCGAGGTTCGTCGATCCGATCAGCAGGATGCGCCCCTTGGCGTGCTCCGCCGCGATGTCCTTCATCATGTCGGCGTTCATCAGCCGCTGGACCAGGCGCTGCAGCGGAGTGGTGTCCGACATCGCGTCGCTGAAGATGGCCCGCAGCATGCCACGGGGCTCCAGGATGTCCTTGGCGGTGATCCGCGTATAGACCTCGCGGAGCTGGGGGTCGTACTTGGGGCCGAGGAAGGCGAACGGCGCGCTTAACGCGCCGGTGCTTACGCCGGTGACGAGCTTGAATGTCGGCCGCGACCCGTGCGCCGTCCAGCCCAGCAGCAGGCCGGCGCCGAAGGCGCCGTCCTCGCCACCGCCGGAGATCGCGAGAAACTCGGCGGCCGGCAGCGGGCCGGTCTGGCCCATGGCCTTGCGGTGGGCGAGGTCCCGCTGCACCGATTCCAAGGCGTCCTGCTCGAGCCGCTTCATGTGCTCCGGCGACGAGTAGCGGACGCCGGGTATGCCGATGGCCTCGGCGCGCGTCTGGTCGGCGGCGGGGACGGCGGTCAGGCGCTCGGGCGCGGAACAGGCGGTCAACGCCACGGCGCCGGCCGCGATTCCGAACCGCGCCGCGCGTGCCAACGACCGCGTCCAACCGATCGATCGTGGACGGTCCGCGCGCGTCCGCTGAGGTAGTGACATCGACGATCCCCCGGGTCCATGTGCCGAAGCTATTCGGCCGTCGGCGCGTTGAGAAAAATCGATTCAATCCTCTGTGATTTTCCGTTATGGATCAACCCACCTTCGACGTTGATGCCGGATGCGACCTGCGGTCATGGGCCGTTGGCCGAAGGAGCGACGATGACGTTCTTCTCCACGATGCCGTCGGCGCGTTGGTCGCCGCCCCGCATGCGCTCGAGCGCGATTTCGATGATCGCGCTGCTCGCGATGATGTCGGCGTCGTCCGCCGTGTTCGCGCAGGCGCAGCCGGCCGCGACGCCGTCGGCGGCGGCGCCCGCGCCCGCGCCCGCGGCGCAGCCCGAGCTCTTGAGCGCCGAGGCGCTCGACAAGATGCTCGCGCCGATCGCCTTGTATCCCGACGCCCTTCTGGCGCAGATGCTGCCGGCGTCGGCGTACCCCATCGACATCGTCAAAGCGCACCGCTGGATCGTCAAGAACAAGGCCGCGGTCGACAAACAGGACTTCACTGACGCCGACAAGCAGGACTGGGACATCAGCGTCAAGTCGATGGCGCGCTTCCCCGATCTCATCAAGAAGATGAGCGACGACCTCGACTGGACCACCGATCTCGGCGAGGCGTTCGTCGAGCAGCCGAAGGACGTCTCGGACTCGATCCAGCGCCTGCGCAAGAAGGCCAAGGAGTCCGGCGCGCTGCGGTCGACCCCGGAGCAGACGGTCCTCGAGAAGGGCGGCGCCGTCGTGATCCAGCCAGCCAAGACCGAGGTCATCTACGTACCGCAATACAATCCCGAGCAGGTCTACTCCGGCTCAACGGTGGCCGCCGCCGGCCTCATCGGGTTCGGCGCCGGGATCCTGCTCGGCGCTGCGCTGGCGGACGACGATTACTGGGATTGGCGCGGCGGCTACGTGTATCCGCCGGTGTGGGCGCGTCCCCCGGGGTACTATCCCGGGTATCGTCCGGGCTACAACCCACCGGGGTACAACCCGCCGGGATATCGCCCGGGCGTGAATCCGCCAGGCTACAACCCGCCCGGCGTCGGCGTGCCGTGGCGTCCTGATCCCTACCGGTACCGGCCGTCGACCCGCCCCGCAGGTGTCGGCGGGCCCGTCGGTGTCGGTGGCGTGGGTGGTCCCGGCCGTCCCGGTGGCGTCGGCGGACCCGGCGGCGTGGGGGGGCCGGGTGGCGTCGGTAGCGTCGGTGGTCCCGGCGGGCCGGGCGGCGTAGGCGGCCCCGGTGGCCCTGGAGGGGTAGGCGGTCCGGGTCGGCCAGGCGGTGTCGGCAGTCCGGGCGGCGCCGTCGCACGGCCTCAGGCGCCAGCCGCGCGGCCCCAGGCGCCGGCCGCGCGACCTGCCGGGGTACCGCAGCGCTCCGCGTTCGAGCATGTCGGCAACACGCAACGGACCCAGGCGCAAAGCAGCCGTGGCGCCTCCAGCCGCGCGGCCGCCGGACAGGGCGGCGGTCGGGGGCGGTGGCGGTGGCGGTGGCGGTGGTCGCGGCGGCGGTGGCGGAGGCGGTGGCGGTGGCCGGCGTTAGGACGACAACCACCTCCGATGCCGGACTTCGCGCCGCGCGACAGATTTGGAGACTGACGATGGATCGTTCCGGATCAATCCGCCGCCGGCTCGCCGCGATCATGGCGGCTGCGGTGATGGCGCGGGCGCTGGCGGCGCCTTTGGCGCAGCAGAGTTCCCGACGCCCGAGGCTGCGGTGGCCGCCGTGGTCGAGGCCGTTCGGGCCAACGACCCCGAGCGGTTCAAGTCGCTGTTCGGGCCGGAAGCGCAGTTCTTCGTGGGTTTGACGGAACCCGAGCGTTCAGCTGCGCAACGCCTGCGCTTCCTCGCGTTGGCGGAGGAGGCCGTGAACCTCGTGGCCAAGGACGAGAACACGCGGGTCGTGCAGATCGGCAAGGTCGCGTGGCCGCTGGCGATCCCGATCACGCGCAGCGGCCAGACGTGGCAGTTCGACCTGGTCGCCGGCAAGGACGAGATCCTCAACCGCGTCGTCGGCGAGAACGAGCTGGCCGCGATCGAGGCGTGCGGCGCGTACGTCCGCGCGCAGCTCGAGTACATGCTCGCCGACCGCGACGGCGACGGTGTTTTCGAGTACGCGCAACGGTTCGGCAGCTCGCCGGGCAAGCGTGACGGGCTGTACTGGGAAGGCGAGCGTCAGAGCGACCGCGGGCCGCTGCCGTCGTGGTTCGCGAACGCGGCCTTCGATCCCGCGGTGCCCGGCGTCGCCGCCGTCAAGCGTGATCCCTCCTATGGCTACCTGTTCCGGATCCTCACGCGCCAAGGCGCGGCGGCGCCCGGCGGCGCCCATGGCTACGTCATCAACGGCAACATGATCGCGGGGCACGCCATGGTCGCGTTTCCCGAGCGTTGGGGCGAGTCCGGCGTGATGACGTTCATCGTCGGCGTCAATGGACGCGTCTACCAGAAGAACCTTGGACCGAACACCGCGGCGCTGGCGCGGCAGCTCGCTGAATTCAACCCCGACGCGACCTGGAAGCCGGTCGCCGAGTAGACGTGGAAGGAAGTCCCCATATGTCGCCTGTCATGAGCGTGGAGCCGACGGTGGTCGTGTCGCGGCGCCGGATGCTAACCGCGGTCGCCGTCGTCGGTGGCGTCGGCGTCGCCGGCTGCGACATGCTGAAGGCGAAGCCGGCGCCGACGACCAGCTTCGTCGCCGCGGAGCCGATGTACCACGACCCCGCGCTGCCGTTTCAGAGGGTCTGGCGGCGGCCGGACTTGAACTGGGACAAGTACCGCAAGCTCTACGTGGCGCCCGTCGACACGAACCACATGCTGCGCATGACGGAGTGGCAGGAAGGCGTCCGTCGCGCCGAGATCGAGAGCGATGTCCGCAACCTGGCAGTGTACACCCAGAACGCCCTCAAGAAGGCGTTCCGCGAGGATCCGAAGCGCCGCCTCCGGGTGCTCGAGACGACCGACGCGGCGGCCGACACGCTGTCGCTCGAGGTCGCGTTGATCGAAGTGGTGCCGAGCAAGGTCGTCCTCAACATGCTGCAGCACGTTCCGTGGGGCGTGGGCCTGGGCATCTCGGCCGTCCGCGGTATCGCCGGCGACAAGAGCACGGTGGCGATCGAGGCGCGTCTGCGCGACGCCTCGTCGGGTCTGATCCTGGCGGCCATGGCCGACCGGGAGGCGCAGGTGATCGCGCCGGGCAATCTGCGCGGACTGACTTGGTACGGCCATGCGCACCAGATCATCAACAACTGGGCGGACCAGTTCGTCAAAGTCGTCAATCGCGACCGCGCCGCCGGCCAGGTCATCGACG
The DNA here is from genome assembly GCA_016699855.1 of Rhodospirillales bacterium. Taxonomy (NCBI): domain Bacteria; kingdom Pseudomonadati; phylum Pseudomonadota; class Alphaproteobacteria; order Rhodospirillales; species Rhodospirillales bacterium. Next base: position 880,159 of record CP064988.1, on the reverse strand, counting down.
ACACGCGGCCGTTCACGCTCCGCCCCTGGTAGGCCTGCGGTGCCGCCGGCGGAAGACCGACCGGCGCCGTTTTCTGGCCGGTGCGCGAGTCTCGCCGCCGAGGGCGGTGTACCGAACCGCCAGGCGGTGGGAAGTCGGCTCGATGAGCGGACGCTCGACGCGGCGCCGGTTGTTGTCCTTGTTGGCATCCGGCCGGACTGATGAATCTCCGGGCGCCGCCGCCTATGGTGTTGCGGATTTGCCACGGGTCGCATGAGAACGACTCTCCGGACGCGAAAGGCCTTTGCCCGGAAGTGCGATGCGGCATATCTTGGGTTCGGTGCTGGCGCCACTCGGTTCAGGTGCCGTTTTCGGCGTCGTCAGGCGCATTTCGTCCACGAGGAGGTTTTTGATGAAGATGAAGATCGCGGCGCTCGCTGCCGCGGCGCTGATCGCGGCGCCGTTGTCCGTCAGCGCGCAGATGAATCAGCCCGGCTTCTACATCGCCGCCGGCGGTGGGTTGAACCATGTCAACTTCCCGCGCACGTCGAGCGAGAAGCTCGGGTTCAACATCACAGCGGTCGTCGGCTACGACTTTATCGGTCCGATGGTCGAGGTCGAGGGCGGCTACCGGCGGAACACCGTCGCCAGCACCGGCCTGAACCAGTGGACCGGCATGTTGAACGCCCTCTACGAGTTCAACCCCGAGTCGAACTGGCGCTTCCACCTCGGCCTCGGCGCCGGTGTCGACTATCTGCAGGCGTCGTCGGGCGGCCTCAGCGCGAACGCGACCAAGTTCGCCGCGCAGGCCCTGATCGGCATGCGGATCGGGCTGGGCGACGGGTTCTTCCTGCGCACCAACCTGTACGCGATGAACGTGTTCGTCCCGCAGAAGGACATCACGAACTTCGGCGGCCGGATCATGATCGGCTACAAGTTCGGCCCCGCGATGAGCGTCGCGCCGCCGCCGCCGCCGCCGGCCCCGTCGACCAACTACATCGTGTTCTTCGACTTCGACCGGGCGAACATCACGCCGCAGGCGATGACGACGATCAAGCAGGCCGCCGCCGCCGCGACCGCGGGTAAGAAGACCCGCATCGGCGTCACCGGTCACGCCGACCGTTCGGGCAACGACGCCTACAACATGGCCCTGTCGCTGCGCCGCGCCAACGCCGTCAAGGACGCGCTCGTCCGCGAGGGCATCCCGGCCGCCAACATCGCGGTCGTCGGCCGTGGCGAGAGCCAGCCGCTGGTCGCGACCGCCGATGGCGTCCGCGAGCCGCAGAACCGTCGTGTCGAGATCGTGCTGAACTAAGCGCGATCCTCCGACGGAGGTTTCAGGGAGCGGCCGGGGAAACCCGGCCGTTTCTTGTTGTGCGGCGCGCGGCGATCATCGCGCGTGGTGGCCGCCGAGTTCCAGCCGACGGCGGGGTCCAGCGCCGGTCGAGGGGCCGGCGCGGTGGGGCGGTCGAACGGGAGGTTCGCTGTGTCGGAGTGGGCTTTGGCGGGCGTGATCCTCGCCTTTGTCTTCGCGGGCATGCCGCTCGGCCTGGCCCTGCAGCGCGTGCTTCCCGAGAGCCACCTGGCGCAGGACTCCAAGGACGTCGTGAAGCTCGGCGCCGGGGTGATCGCGACGCTCACGGCGCTGGTGCTCGGCATGCTGGTGTCGACGGCGAAGGGATCGCTCGACGCGAAGAACGCCGACATCATGCAGGTCGCCGTGAAGATCCTCGTCGTGGACAGCGATCTGGCCCGGTATGGACCGGAGGCGGGAGCCGCCCGCGAGCTGCTCCGCGGCGGACTCGCGCAGCTCCTGGCGACGGCCGCCGCCGAGGGGCCGCGCGCCGCCGCCGCGCGGGGCGAACGCGCGCCGACGCGGCTCATCGAGCAATTCCAGCAAGCCGTCCGCGGGCTCGCGCCTCGGGACGACGAGCAGCGCGCGCTCAAGGCCGAGATCGTGTCGCTCGCGCGCGACGTCGGCGCGATCCGCTGGACGCTGGTCGAGCGCGACACGAACTCGATCCCGACGCCGTTCCTCGTCCTCGTCGTGCTCTGGCTCGTCGCGATCTACACCCTCTTCGGCATGATCGCGCCGCACAACGGCACGGTCTGGGCCGTGATGTTCGTCTCCGCGCTGTCGTTCGTCGGCACGATCCTCGTGATCATCGACACGGACCGCGCGTCCGGGGGCTTGATCACGGTTTCCACGGCCCCGCTGGTCGACGCCCTCGGCCGCCTCGGCCGGTAGGAGCGCGGCGCGGTGGCGCCTACAGCCTGAGGAGCCAGGCTTCGACCACGCCCTTGCCTTTCACCTCTATCCCGCCGCGCGGCTCGAACGAGAACTGGTCTTTCAGCCGCTCGTAGACCGGACGCGTGACCTGGACCGAATCCGGCACGCCGCCGGATTCCATCCGGCTGGCCAGGTTCACGGTGTCGCCCCACAGATCGTAGATGTACTTGCTCTTGCCGATGATGCCGGCGACCACCGGTCCGCTGTTGACGCCGACGCGCAGCTTCATCGAGACGCGGTGCTCCAAGGCGTGCTCGCGCGTGATGTGGACCATGCGGATCGCCATGCGCACCATGCGCTCGGCGTGGTCGGCCACCGGGTCGGGCAGGCCGCACACCGCCATGTAGGCGTCGCCGACGGTCTTGATCTTCTCGATGCCGAGATCGGCGGCGGCGATGTCGAAGCGCGTGAACAGCCCGTTGAGAAGGGTCACGACCTCCTGGGGCGGCATCTCCGACGTCATCGCCGTGAAGCCGACCAGGTCGGCGAAGGCGACGGTGACCTCGGCGAAGCCGTCGGCGATGCCCGCCTCGCCGCCACGCAGCCGGTTGGCGATCGGCGCCGGCAGGACGTTGAGCAGCAGCTCCTCGTTCTCCTGATTCTTGCGCTCGATGACGACGTTCTTGCCGCGCAGCTCGTCGACCATGCCGTTGAAGGCGGCGCAGAGCTGCCCGATCTCGTCGCGCGTGCGCACCGCCACCTTGGCGTCGTAGTCGCCCGACGCGAACCGCGTCACGCCGGCGGTGAGCTCGCGCAGCGGTCCGAGCAGCGCGCGCGACAACCACGCGCCGGTCGCGACGACCACCAGCAGCGCGAGACCGCCGACGGTCGCCAGATCCCGCCGCAGCCGGTGGATCGGCGCGAACGCCTCCGCGATGTCGATCTTGGCGACGACCGCCCATCTCACGCCCGGCACGGCTACAGGGCCCCACGAGGCGAGGACCGGAACGCCGCGATGGTCGACGTTCTCACCGGTGCCCTCGCTGCCCGCGAGCCCCGCGCGAGAGCCCCGCGTTTCGACGATCTGGAGCAGGACCGGGGTATCGTACCGCCGGATCGCGTCGATGACGGACTCCCGCTCTCCCTTCGCCTTCAGCCCCGCGAGGTAGGCCTCGCGGTCCTCGTAGAACGCCCGCGGTCCAGAGCGCAGGCGGTGATCGGCGCCGACGAGATACGCCTCGCCGGTCGCGCCGAATCCCTCCTGCGGCCAGCGCCGGTCGCCGGTCATCACGCCGTCTATCTCCGCGATCGACAATTGCGCGATCAAGACGCCGATGACGACACCTCCGTCGACCACGGGCGCGGCCAGGAAGGTTGTCGGCTCGCCGCGGCCCGGCGCATAGAAGGCGAAATCCTCAAGGCAGGTCGTCGACCTGTCCGCGGCGCCCGCGCAGCGGGCGGCGGCGGCGGCGGCGTTGGAGAGCCGGTACGGGCCCCCGTGGAGCGAGGTGGCGAAATCCACCTCCTTGTCGACCGTGTAGACGAGGCGGCCGGATCGGTCGGCCAGCATGAAATCCACGAACCCGACGGTCGCGGCGGCCTCGCGCATCAATGGATGGTAAGCAGCGTGCACCGCGCTATACGCGCTGCCATCGCCCGGATCGACGAGCAGGTCGCGCCGGGTACGCTCGTGCGGGTTCGCGACGACGTAGTGGTACTGGAGATGGTATGAAGCCGGGCCGACGGGAAGGTAGTCGGGAAGGTTTCTTTCCTCGCCGGTGGCACGGGCGAGCGCCGGCACGTAGTTGCTCGCGTACCACTCTCCGACCTTGCGGCGCAGTTCGAACGGAACATCGATGCGGTCGAGTTTGTCGACGGCGGCGGTGAACGCGCGCGTCGCGTCGACAACCATCCTGGTCGCGGCGAGAAGCCGCACCTCGTCACGCACCTGGCGGAAGTGGGCTTCGATCTGGCGCGTCTTGGTCTTGCGGGCCGCCGTGAGCTGGTTGTAGGTCGCTTCCTCGAGCGCGTCGCGGGCGCGGACGTAGCCGAGCACGCCCGTGATCAGCACGCCGGTCGCTCCCAAGAGGATCAGAATGGCGAATAGCTTCGCCGCGAGCCCAATGCGCGCGGTGGAGCCGATGTTCGCCTTGCCGGACGCCGCCATGGCGCCAGCATACACGATCCGGTCGCGAAAGAGGCACCGCCCGGTCGTCAGCCAGCCCGTCCCGGCGCGGGGAACGCTGTCGATCCGCCGGTCGACCTCTCCGCCGGGCGCTCGCGACCGCTCGCCGCCCGGATCGGGGCCGCCGCTCCACCGTCGTCGAAGTCCACGCTAGAAACACTGGACGAACGGTGGCTAATATCGTGGAACCCACGCGGGCGGGAGCTGCGGTGTCCAGGAGACGACAGGGTCCGATTGGAGGGTGCCCATGCTTAGACTTGTCATTGCGCTGTTTCTCGGCTTCGCGCTGGGCCACGCGCGGACGCCGGTCGCGGTCGCGCAGACGCCCGCGCTTTCCGAGCAGGAGGCGCACGCGATCGCGGTCGAGGCGTACGTGTACTTCTATCCGCTGGTCACCATGGACGTGACCCGCAAGCAGCTCACGAACGTCGAGCGCCACGCCGCCGGCGGCATCGCGGCGCCGCCGAACACGTTCGCCAACATCCCGGCGTTTCCGCCCGCGGACATGAAGGCGGTCGTGCGGCCCAACTTCGACACGCTCTACTCCAGTGCCTGGCTCGATCTGACGAAGGAGCCGATGGTCGTGTCCGTGCCGGACACGGGCGGGCGCTACTACCTGCTGCCGATGCTCGACATGTGGTCGAACGTGTTCGCGTCGCCGGGCTGGCGCACGACCGGCACCACGGCCGGCGACTACCTCGTCGCGCCGCGGGGTTGGACGGGCGCGGTGCCGGCCGGCGTCACCCGGATCGACGCGCCGACGCCGTACGTCTGGATCATCGGCCGCACGAAGACCGACGGCCCGTCCGACTATCCGGCGGTCCATAAGATTCAGGCCGGATACAAGGTCACGCCGCTCTCCGGCTGGGGCAAGCCGCCGGCGGCCGTCGGTGGCGCGGTCGACCCCTCCGTCGACATGAAGACGCCGCCGAAGACGCAGGTCGACACGATGGCTGCGGGCGCGTACTTCGCCTACGCGGCGGAGCTGCTGAAATTGCATCCGCCGCAGGTGACGGACCAGCCGATCGTCGCGCGCATGCGGCGGATCGGTCTCGAGGCGGGCAAGAGCTTCGACATCGCCAAGGCCAGCCCCGTGGCACGCAAGGCGTTCGAGGCCGCGCCCGAGGCGGGGCAGGCTCTGATGGAATGGAAGGTCAGGACTCTCGCGACGGTCGTCAACGGCTGGTCGATGAACACCGACACGATGGGCGTCTACGGAAATTACTATCTGAAGCGGGCGATCGTCGCGCAGGTCGGACTTGGCGCGAATCTCCCCGAGGACGCCATCTATCCGTTGAACCTTGGCGACGAGGCCGGCAGGCCGCTCGACGGCGCGAACCGGTATGTGATCCATTTCCCGAAAGGAGCCACGCCGGCGGCCGAGGCGTTCTGGTCGATCACCCTGTACGATCCGGAAGGGTTCCAGGTCGCGAACCCGCTGAACCGGTTCGCGGTGAGCAGCTGGATGCCCTTCCGCTACAACGCGGACGGGTCGCTCGATCTCTATATCCAGAACGCCAGTCCGGGGCCCGGCAAGGAGGCCAATTGGCTTCCGGCGCCCAAGGGCCCCTTCAACCTGACGATGCGCCTATACGCCCCGAGACCGGAGGCGCTCACGGGGAAGTGGAGCCCGCCGTCGGTGACGAAGCTCCAGGGAGGCGCGGGGGCGCTGCCCCAGTAGCGCGGCCGACGCGCCGGGCGGCGCCCGGCGAAGTCGATTTGCGGGGCCCTCTCGACGGAGGCGTTCATTCCCGATGGCGTCACGCGGGCTGGCGCGCACAGTTGAGCCGAGGGCTGACCTGTGCCCGAATCGCTATGAATTTGTGGAGGATTGTGCTCTAGGGAGGCGATGCGGATGCCGCGATCCGCGATTCTGTCGCCGCGGGACGGGCGTGGGAAGAGGCGCTGAACCTCGGCGCGAAGCCGGGGGCCGCCATCGTCGGGGTCATGTCGTCGTCGTGTGGCTGACGCTCTATCGGGGGAAGAAATGAAATTCAGAGGTACGCATAGCATCGCCGTCGCCGCGATCGGCGGATCGCTGGCGCTCGCCATCGGCGCGGGGTCGCCGGCCGTGGCGCAGGACGCGCCATGGGAGTTCAGCGCGACGTCCTATCTCTGGATGTCCGGGATCAAGACCAAGGTCTCGCCGCCGGGTACCGTCGGATCGCATAGCGTCAGCCAGTCCTTCACGGATATTCTGAAGATTCTCGACGGCCCCCCGATAATGCTCGCTGGCGAGGTCCGCAACGGACGCTTTGGATTTGTCGGCGATGTGATCTACCTGCCCGTCGCCTCGCGGATAGACACGCGCAACCTGCTCTTCAACGACGGCAAGGCCAAATTGTCGACGCTGACGGTGTCGGGCATCGGGTTCTACCGGGTCGCCGACGACGCCGCCATCAAGGCCGACGTCGGCGCCGGCTTCCGGCTGTGGTCGATCTCGTCCAAGACGACGCTGAACGCGGCTCTTCTGCCAGCCGAATCGGCCAAGTTCGACAAGACCTTCGTCGATCCGGTCCTTGCCGCGCGCGTGACGCTCTCGCTCGACGACCGCTGGAGCGTCTCCGGCTACTTCGATATCGGCGGCTTCGACCTCGGCAAGACCAAGGTGACGTGGCAACTTCTCGGCACCGTGAATTACCGCGCCGCCGAATGGGTCGATCTGAGGGCTGGCTGGCGCCACATCGCCGTCGACCGCGGCAACATCGCCGTCGATGTCGGCGGGCCGATCCTCGGCGCCACGTTCCGCTTCTGATCGGGGGCGCGTCGGCACGACTGCCGGCCCCGACGGACACCCCGTGGCGCGTTCGGAGTGGGAGGGCGCGATGTCGACAGGGAGGACCGAGGCCGCCACGCGCCTCGCGTGCGTCGGGATCGCGCCGGCGACTGCCGTGGCGCGTCGCGCCGTCGCCCCGTGGCTCGCGCGCGCGTTCGTCGCGTTCCTGGTGCTGATGGCCGCGTTCGCCGCGACGCCGGGATGGGCGAAAGCGCGCTCCGGTGGGACGGAAAGCACCGTCGAGGCGGCCGCCGCGGAGATTCTCAGGACGTCCGACGCCGGAAAAGTGGAGGCCGTGCTCGCGCGCCTGACCGACGAGCAGGTCCGCCAGGTCATGCACCTCGTCGGCGCGGATCTTCTCCGGCGAAACGCGACCGGGGGCGCCACCGCGGGCGCGCAGGTGCTCGAGTCGGTGGCCAATCTGCTGACGGGGGCCGGCGGCGCGTGGGCCGGATTGCCCGGCGTCATCGAACGCAAGGCCTCGGAAGCGCGGACGGCGGGCCGGAGTCTCGCCGGGCTCGTGCGGCTCGAGGCGGCTCTCATATGCGCCGCCGTCGGGATCATCCTCCTCGTCGCCGCGCGGTCGCGCGGCCGGCGCGCCCTCACGGGCGCGGCGGAACGGCGGGACGCGTCGGGCGAAGCGCCCTCGGGGATCGCGTCGGCGATCGCCACCGAGGCCGCTGGGATCGCGGCGTTCATCGCCGGTTGGTTCATCGCATGGTGGCTCCAGGCGCCGTTCGGACCGGAGGCCAAGGCGTTTCTAGCGGTCGCGTTGAGCGCCTGTCTCATGGTGGCGGTTCCCGTCGCGCTCGCGAACGCCCTGCTCGGCCGGAGCGCGTCCGGGCGGCGGCGGGTCGCGATGGACGACGGACTGGCGCGCGACCTCTACCGCGTCGTGGCGGCCGCGTGCGGGTTGATCGCCGCCATTTTCGTCTTCGCGCAGACGCTGGGCATCCTTGGCGCGCCCCGCGAATCCGCGCTCATGGTCGGCGGCTCGCTCAGTCCGGTGATCTGGTTGTGCATGGGCTGGTTGGTGTGGCGTTACCGCGCCGCCGCCGTCTCCGCGGTCACGTACGCCCTCGCGGCAGACGACCGTTGGGGTAGGTCGTTCGCGCGGGCGTGGATGCCGGTCGCTGTGGTCTTCCTCGCCGTCGTCTGGCTGCTCGCCATCAACGCGATGATGCGCGACCAGGGTGGTGTCGCGCAGAAGGTGCTCGCCACCTTCGCGCTTCCCGCGCTGGTCGTGGCGCTGGGCGCCGCCGCGCGTCGCGCCGTGGACCGTTCGGTCGCGCGCGCGTCGACCACGACCGCGGCCGTCGCGCCGACGCCAGGTGACGACGATCAGCCGGCCGCGCAGCCGACGGCGGGCTTCGCCGGCAGCCCGGGCGCGGGGCCTCTGATGCGCGCGATCTGGCTCGCGCTCGGACTCGGCGCGATCGTCGTCATCGGAGGTCTGTGGGGTCTGCGGCCGGCGCATTTCGGACTTGGCGGATGGCTGTTGGTCGTGACCGGCGAGCTGGTCGGCCTGCTGCTGGTCGGCTACATCGTCTGGGGCCTGATCGGCCTCTGGGTCCTGATGCTGCACGTACGCCTCGTGCAGAGCGGCGGCAACCCCAACGCCCAGCGCTACATGACCCTGCTGCCGTTGTTCCGACGCTTCCTCCAGATCGCCATTTTCACGCTCGGCATCATGATCGGTCTGTCAGCGATCGGTCTGGATATCGGCCCGCTGCTGGCCAGCGCCGGCGTGATCGGCATCGCGATCGGCCTCGGCGCCCAGTCGACGATATCCGATATCCTCGCGGGCGTGTTCTTCCTGCTCGAGGACGCCTTCCGCGTCGGCGACTACGTCGAGGTCGGCAACATCCGGGGGACGGTCGAGGGAATCTCGCTGCGGGCCCTGCGGCTACGCCACCACCGCGGCGCGGTGCACGTGCTGCCATTCGGCCAGATCAAGGCGCTCACAAACACCAGCCGGGACTGGATGCTGATACGGCTGGAGTTCAGCGTCGCGCCGGACAGCGACCTGCAGAAGATCAAGAAGATCGTCAAGGGCATCGGCGCCGACCTGCTGAAGGATCCGCAGTACACGCAGGAATTCATCGTCCCGATCAAGTCGCAGGGGGTGCGCCGCATCGAGGACAACGCGCTGATCATCGGCGTCAAGTACATCGCCAAGCCGGGTGCCAAGGTCTGGATGATCCGCCGGGAGGCCTACCAGCGCATCCGCGACGCCTTCAGCAAGGAGGGCGTCCGGATGGCCAGCCGTGAGGTGACCGTGAGGGTCGACCGCGACGGCGCGACCGTCGACGATGCGGCGGCGGCCGCCGCCGGGGGCGCATCCGCCGGCAGAAGCGGACCCACGTGACCGCCGCTGCGGGCGCGCTGCGCCGCTTTGGCGGGCCCGCCTGCGATGGCGCGTCGTAAGAGCAGGTCCGCCGGCGCCGCTGGTCGCGGTCGTGCGGCGGCGAAGCGCTCCGTCGGCGTGAAGGCGCCGGCGGCGGCTTCGGCCGGCATGCCGGCCGCCGCGCCGAGGCGTCGCGCACATATGGACTGGCGTGTCGTCACCGCGGCGCTCATCGCCGTATTGATCGTCGCTGGTGGGTACTACGCGTTCGCGCCGCCTCCCTCGCCGTCGGCTCCATCGCCGTCGCAGCCACCGCCCGCCGTCACGGCCGCCGCGCTCCCTCCAGTGACCGCCGCCGCGGCGACCTTCGTCGGCGCCGCCGCGTGCGGACAGTGTCATCAGGACCAGCTCAAGGCGTGGCGCGGATCGCACCACGATATGGCGATGCAGGAGGCCAGCGAACGTTCGGTGCTGGGCGACTTCAAGGACGCGACGCTCGTCCATCACGGCATGGAGTCGCGGTTCTTCCGGCGCGGGGCCAAGTACATGGTGCGGACCGAGGGTCCGGACGGCGCGCCGGCGGATTTCGAGATCGCCTACACGTTCGGCGTCTTTCCCCTGCAGCAGTACCTCGTGGCGTTTCCCGGCGGACGCTTCCAGGCGCTGACCACCGCCTGGGACAGCCGGCCCAAGGACGAGGGCGGGCAACGCTGGTTCCACCTCTATCCCGGCGAGCGGATCGCGCACGACGACCAGCTCCACTGGACCGGCCTTTACCAGAACTGGAACCTGCAGTGCGCGGAGTGCCATTCGACGAATCTCCGCAAGAACTACGACGCCACGCGGCGGACGTATCAGACGACGTTCAGCGAGATCAACGTCGCGTGCGAAGCGTGCCACGGGCCGGGGTCGCGGCACGTCGATTGGGCGCGGCCGTCCGGCGCGGCGGGCCGTCCACGCGGCGACAACGGACTCGTCGTCCAGCTGCGCAGCCGCTGGGGCGAGGCGTGGCGGTTCCCCGCGACCGGCGCGCCGATCGCCCAGCGCGACCGGCCGCCGGAGGCGGCGGTGGCGAACGTTTGCGCCGCCTGCCACGCGCGGCGCTCGACCCTCGCCGAGGGCGGCGCGCCGGGCGCTCCGCTCGAGGATACCCATCGTTTGGCGCCGCTGCTGCCGCCGAACTATCACGCCGACGGCCAGCAACGCGACGAGGTCTACACTTGGGGCTCGTTCCTGCAGAGCCGGATGTTCCAGCGTGGCGTGACGTGCGTCGACTGCCACGAACCGCATTCGCTGAAGCTGCGGATCGAAGGCAAGGGCGTGTGCGGCCAATGCCACGACCCCGCCGCCTTCGACACGCCGCGGCACCATTTCCACGCAGCGGGGAGCAAAGGCGCGGAGTGCGTCGAATGCCACATGCCGGCGCAGAAATACATGGTGATCGACGCCCGGCGCGACCATGGCTTCCGCGTGCCGCGGCCGGACATCTCCGCGGCGGTCGGATCGCCCGACGCCTGCGTGTCGTGCCACGCCGGCCGCGACGCGGCATGGGCGGCCGCCGCGATGGACGGATGGTACGGGACGACGTGGCGCGATCGACCGCAGCACGGGCCGGTCCTGCACGCGGTCCTGACCGGAGGCGCGCGCGCCCTGCCGACGCTGCTGGACCTGGCGCGCGATCCGGCGCGGCCGGCGATCGTGCGCGCGACCGCGGCGACGGCGGCGCAGGCCCACATGCGGCCCGCGCTGCTGCCGTTGGCGCGCGTCTTGTCGGGCGATCCCGATCCCGCCGTGCGAATCGCCGCGCTGGGAATGCTGGACCCGTTTCCGCCGGCCGTCCGCGTCGAGGCCGCGGCGGCGCTAGTGGACGACTCCGTGCGCGGCGTGCGCATCGAGGCCGCCCGCCTGCTCGCCGATATCCCCGACGCCCAGTTTCCGCCGGCTCGGCGGGCGGCGCGCGAGAGAGCGGTCGCGGAACTCCTCGCGTCGCTGCGCCAGGAGGCGGACTGGCCCGCCACCAACGTCAACCTCGGCAATCTGTATCTGCGCCAGGGGAAGCGGTTCGAGGCGTGGGCGGCGTACCGCGAGGCGCTGCGGCTCGATTCCCGCTTCGTCGGCGGCTACGTCAACATGGCCGACCTCCATCGGCAGGAAGGACGCGACGCGGAGGGCGAGAGGGTGTTGCGCGACGGCCTCGCCGCGGTCCCGCGCGCGGCGGAACTGCGCCACGCGTTGGGGCTGCTGCTCGTCCGGAAGGGCGAGCGGGCGGACGCGCTGAAGGAACTCGCCGCGGCCGCCGAGGCCGCGCCGGACGTCGCACGTTACGCCTACGTCCACGCCATCGCGCTCCACTCGGCCGGCCGCCGCGACGAGGCGCTCGCGGCCTTGGAGGCGGCCGTCGCGCGCCATCCCTACGATATCGACGTGCTCGGCGCGCTGGTGTCGTTGAACCGCGAGCGCGGCGCGCCCGCCCAGGCGCTCGTCCACGCGCGCACGATGGCCGAGATCCTGCCGGACGATCCCGCCGTCGCCGCCACCGTGCGCGAGCTCGAGCGCGCGCGGTAGCGTGGGGCGTTCCATGGCCGGGCGCTTTCCGCCCCGTCGCTCGCCTTGTGGCCCCGTCCACGGGCGCGTCAGGCAGGACGAGGGCGATGGTCTCGCGGTCCGCCGCGCCGCCGACGCCGGCTACGGTGTCACGCTTGCCAGCCTCGACCGCCGCCACGTAAATCCACTCTTCCCGTCGTCCTTCACGGGAACGTCGTTCGCACGTCGAAGAGGGTAGGCATGACGTCAGGTATCATCGCCGAGGACTGGATCGCCCATCACGCGCGGTTCGCGCCGTGGGCGGAGGCGGCGCACGATCTCGAATCGGGCCGGCGCTTCACCTACGCCGAGTTCGACGATCGCATCACGCGGGCGGCGCTCTGGCTCGCGCGTTCGCTCGCGGTCCGCGCCGGCGACCGCGTCGGCGTGCTCAGCATGAACGACACCGACGTGTTCGAGCTGCAGTTCGCGTGCCGCCGGCTGGGCGCCGTGTTCCTGCCGCTCAACTGGCGTCTGGCGGTTCCCGAGCTGGAGTTCATCTGCGCCGACGCGCGGCCGGTGGCCCTGATACACGGAGACGAGTTCGCCGACGCCGCGCTCGAGGTCGCCAGGCTGGCAGGCGTGCCGCGCACCGCGAACCTCGCCAACGGACGCGCCAGCGCCTACGAGGCCGGCCTCGCGGCGGCCACGGGCGCGCTGGACGCCGCGCGTCCCGATCTCGATGACGTCTGGACGATCATGTACACGTCGGGCACGACGGGGCGCCCGAAGGGCGCGCAGATCACCCACCGCATGGCGGTGTTCAACAACATCCACTGCGCGATGACGGTCGGGCTGACCGCCGCGACGCGGAACCTCGTGTTCCTGCCGACCTTCCACACCGGCGGTCTCAACGTCTACGCCAACCCGACCTTCCACACCGGGGGATGCAATCTGGTGATGCGGAGCTTCGATCCGCGCCGGTTCCTGGAGATCCTCACCGACGAGCGGCTCGGCGTCACCCATCTGCTCGGCGTGCCGACGAACTTCCTGATGCTCGCGCAGGAGCCGGGCTTCGCCGCCGCCGACCTGTCGCGGATCGCCTGCATGGGAGTAGGCGGCGCCGCGGCGCCATTGGCGCTGATCGAGAAGTACGGCCGCAAGGGCATCAAGCTGCAGCAGGCTTGGGGCATGACCGAGACCGGGCCGCTCGGCCTGATGCTGTCGGGCGAGAAGGCGCTCTCCAAGGTCGGGTCGTCGGGCCTGCCGCCGCTCTACGTGGGCTTGCGGATCTGCGATCCGGAGGGAAACCTGGTCGCGCGCGGCGAGACCGGCGAGCTGATGATCAAGGGGCCGACGGTGACGCCGGGCTACTGGAACCGTCCCGAGGCCAACCGGACCTCGTTCACGGCCGATGGCTGGTTCCACACCGGCGACGCGGCGCGCCAGGACGAGGACGGCTACTACTACATCGTCGATAGGTGGAAGGACATGTTCATCTCTGGCGGCGAGAACGTCTACCCCGCCGAGGTCGAGAACGTGATCTTCCAGCTCGACGGCGTCCTTGAGAACGCGGTGGTCGGTATTCCGCACGAGAAGTGGGGCGAGATCGGTCGGGCCTACGTCGTCCTGAAGCCGGGCGCCAACCTCGACGAGGCCGCCGTGATCGACCACTGCGGCTCCCAGCTCGCCCGATACAAGGTGCCGAAGGAGGTCCGATTCATCGACGAGCTGCCGCACAACGCGACCGGCAAGGTGCTGAAGCACCAGTTGCCGCGCACGTGAGGCGCGGCGCGCGAGTCAGGGGAGCGGTGCGGGGTCGAGGAACCGCCTCACGACGTTCCCCATCAGCCGCGACACGTTGTTGTCGTAGTGGTTGTGCGAGAGCGCCGTGACCCAGGCGATCGACCCCGTCGAGAACACGCCGCCGCCGTTGGCCGTCGGGAAATAGACGAGATCGGCGCGCACGCGCGAGTTCTGCTCGCCGTCGAGGCCGCGGTGGAAGGTGCGGAACTCCTCCGGCGCCGGCATGCCGCCGTAGCCGATGCGGTCGGCGCTGGCGACCAGCAGCATGTCGGGTGGCGACCCCAGCTCGGGATCGGCGCGGTCGATCTCCAGACCCGCGGCGCCGCCGTTGCGGGCCCCGAAATCGCCGATCATCTCGCCGGCGGCGATGCCCTCGAACATCCACGCGACGCGCGGATCCTCGCCGTCCGGCATCCGGCGGTAGCCGGCCGACCGGTCGAACACCTGCGCGTCGAAGCCGACGCCGACCAGCCGCTGCGGCGGCCGGCCGTTGCTGCGCCACAGCCCCGCCGATTCGCCGGTGAACGCCAGATGCGCCTCGCCGGCCTCGCCCTCCCAGGTGCGCACGCCGGTGACGTCGCGGCGCACCTCGATCACGCCGGGTAGATCGCGGTGGAAGGCGATGCGCCAGTAGAAGCCGTTGCCGCCGAGATACATGTGCCGGCCGCCGGAGCGCTGGTAGGCGTCGATGGCGTCCCACATCTCGCGCGAATAGTACTCGGGATGCGACAGCGTCATGACGCAGCGGTAGGGCCGCAGCGCGTCGAGCCCGTCGCGGTGCAGATCCTCGTCGGTCACGAGGTCGTAGGCGATGCCCTTCTCCTCGAGCCAGTCGATCAGGTGCGTGTCGTTGCCGTAGTTGAAGGTGTTGCAGCGCGGACGCATGTTGAGGATCGGCCGCCGCGCGCCGCTGACGCGCCAGCCGCTGCCGTCGGCGTGCGTGTCGTAGGTCGACAGCCCGACCTCGCGGTGCTCCTGGAGGTAGAGGTCGTCGCGCGACAGCACGATCAGCCCTTCGAGCATCGACTCGGCGTGCACCTGGTCCATGCGCAACGCGCCGTTGGCGTAGGCGAGGTAGGTCGCGACCGGCGCGACGATCGCCAGTTTCGCCGCGGTGCGCCCGCGTGGCGAGCGGACGAAGAAGCCGACGTAACTCTCGACCGGATCGCCGTCGGGCGGCGCGGCGGTCATGCGCAGCGCGTAGTAGCCACCGGGCAGATCGGTCGGCACGTCGAGCATGAAGTCCGGCGACCAGGCGCAATCGACCATGTCGTCCGAACAGAAATGGATGGCGCCGTAGTGCGCCGGCAGCGACCGCCAGTCGTTGACCGTGCCGTCCCAGTTCGCGCCGGTCACGCCGCGCGCGGGGATCTGCGCGAGCCGCCCGTGCAGCCGGTTGGCGGAACGGTCGTGGATGGACAGGCCCGGGATGTCGATCGAGAAATCCCAGGCGCCGGCGAGGTCGGGATCGCCCGGCGGCGGATTGACCGCCTCGCACAGCGCGCGCATGGCGTCCGCCGTGAGTGGCGCGCGGTGGAGGCGGGGCCGGTCGAGCTTGCCGTCGAAATGCGTGGTCGTGTCCGGCGCGCTTCGGGCCGCGATCACCAGCGGCGTGTCGTCCGGCCATTCGATGCCGACGCGGGCGATGGCACGGCCGACGCAGGAACGGTCGCGGCCGGCCTGCGGGTCGAGGCTGACCTGCGTCACGCGCAGCGCGCCGCTGGCCGCGTCGTACGCGCCGTGGACGAACAGCCATTCCCGCCGTGTCACGGTGCGCTCACCGCGCGCCACCGCGACGGCGCCCTTGCCGTCGCCGACCGCGAGTTCGAGGTGGCCGTCGGCGTCGAGACCGAGGCGCCAGCCGGCCTGCGAGTCGTCGCGCCAACGGGAGATGATCGTCTGCGCCGCCGCGCCGGGCATCGTCGGCCAGATGAAGGCGCCGACGCTGAAGCCGGCGAGGCCGCGGAGGGCGCCGCGGTCGGCGACGATGGCGCAGGATCCCGGCCGGATCGGCTGGTGGCGCACCGCGTGGCGGCCGTCGATCGCGGATTTCACGGGCAGCAGTTTCAGGCCCGGCCCGGCCGGATCGGGATCACCGCAGCGCACGCGGACGAGCGCCACGTCGACCTCGCGCGGCGTCGCGCTCGACAGATGGAACGAGATCCGGCCGCCAGGCTCTACGATGTACGGGGACGCGTAGCCGAGGACCGAGGTCGTATCGATGCCGCCGAGCCGCATGTCAGCCCCCGATCGTCCGGCCGGTGAGCGCTTCCCACCGCAGCTTGAACACGTCCCACTCCGCCGCCGCCGGCGACTCGTAGGTCTTGTTGCGGAACAGCTCGATGGGTTCGCCGCGCGCGCCGGTCAGCCGGCCGAGGATCCAGCGCCGGCCCGGCTCGATCGTCACCAGCACGTAGCGGCCGCCGGGTGACTCCCAGCGCATGCGGTGCAGCAGCATCTGCAGCTCGCGACCGTGCGGTCCCTTGGGACTGCGCCGAAATTCCTCGATGAGATCGGTCCGGCCGGCGTCGACGGGGAAATGGGCGCCATCGGGCGCGTTGTTCAGCATGCGGGGTCGTCTCCTCGCCGGCCCGCGGCCGGCGCCGCCATCCTAGGGAATCCGGATGGCGGGCGCCTCGGAGATTTTCGACGACGCTGGCAACAAGAAGGGCCGCTCCCGGTTGCGGGGCGGCCCTTCCATTGTCACGGCCCCGGATCGCGCCGAGGTCCAGAATTCACGATCAGCCGGCGTCCCCGAAGGAAGCGACGACGATCCAGGTCCTGGCCGAAACGGGCCGACGATGACAATGAGACACTGGACCACCTCCTCTCTGTTGTTGGAACGGAGGCTGGATCATGGACGCGCCGGCGCCGCGCGGCAAGCGTGCGGTGCGCCGCGCACGTGTGGACACCCGCGCGGGAAGTGGTCAAAAAGCGTCGGCGCGACGGCGGCGGACGCCGGGACGTCGACGGGGATACTCGGGAACCACCATGGCGCCGCGTCACGCCGTCCTCGGCATGGACAACGCCAGCTTTTTCCACGGGGCGTCGCGCGTGTTCAGCGGCGTGTCGTTCCTGCTAGACGGCGCGCGGACGGCGCTGGTCGGCGAGAACGGCGCCGGCAAGTCGACGCTGCTGAAGTGCCTCACCGGCGAGCTCGATCTGAATGGCGGCAACGTGATCCGCTCGCGCGGGCTGCGGATCGGTAGTCTGCCGCAGGACATCCCCGACAGGCTCGCCGGATTGTCGGTGCGGCGGATCCTCGAAAGCGCGCTGGAACGGGTCGGCCTCGCCGGCGAGGATTGGCGCATCGACGTGCTGCTGGACGAGATCGGCGTCGCGCCGGAGACCGCGGAGCGCGGCTTCGGCGCGCTGTCGGGCGGCTGGCAGCGTCTGATCCTGATCGCCGCGGCGGCGCGGCTGGAGGAGCCGAACCTCCTGATCCTCGACGAGCCCACCAACCATCTCGACCTCGTCAACATCAACACGCTGGAACGCTGGCTGACGGCCGAGTTCAAGATCCCGATGCTGATCGTGTCGCACGACCGGGAGTTCCTCGACCGCGTGACGGAGCGCACGCTGTTCCTGCGGCGCGACGGGCTGCACGCGTTCAAGACGCGCTTCTCACTGGCGCGCGAGGAGCTGCTGCGCCGGGACGCCGCCGCCGCCGCGAAGAGCCAGCTCGAGGAAAGGGAGATCAAGCGGCTGGAGCAGGTGGCGGCGCGCTACAAGGCCTGGGCGGTCAAGAATCCCGATCTCAACAAGCGCAAGAACGCGACCGAGACGCGGATCGCCCGCATCGAGGCCGGACGTACGCGCGCCTACGCGCCGCGCGAGCGCCGCCTCGAGCTGAGCGACGAGGAGATCGACGCCAAGGTCGCGCTGCGCGTCTCCGGGCTCGACGTCGTCGTCCCGGGTGGCGGCCGCAAGCTGCTGACGATCGACCGCCTCGTGGTCGCCGCCGGCGACCGCGTGGCCCTGCTGGGCGCCAACGGCGCCGGCAAGTCGACGCTGCTGGCGGCGCTGGCGGGCGCCTACGACCCCGCGTCGCGGCACTACGACGGCAAGGCCGCGATCCGGTTCAACCCGTCCTGCCGCCTGGTGCATTTCGACCAGACCATGCGCGAGCTGCCGCTCGACACCGCGATCCTCGACCACGTCGCCGGCGCCGGGGGCGCGGGCGAGAGGGAGGCGATCCGTCTGCTCGCGCAGGCCGGTTTCGCCTTCGCGCGCGTTCGCGAGCCGATCGGCACGCTCAGCCACGGCGAGCGCGCGCGACTGGTGTTCCTGCGGATGAAACTGCTGCGGCCGAATATCTACCTGCTCGACGAGCCGACCAGCCATCTCGACATCGAGGGGCAGGAGGCGCTGGAGGCGCAGCTCGAGGAAACAGAGGTGTCGTGCCTGTTCGTCTCGCACGACCGGTATTTCACGCGCACGGCGGCGACGCGGTTCCTGGAGATCCGCAAGGGCCGGCTGATCGAGGTCGAGAGCGCCGACGCGTTCTTCGACGCGCAGGTCTGACGCGTCGCCGCCGGCGTGGCCCGAGGCCGGCCGGCACGCTATGCTGACGCGAGCGCGAGGATGACGGAGACACGTTGTGCGACTGGCGTCGAAAGCCTACGAGGCGGCGGATTTCGCCGCCGCGCAGGAATTCTACCACGGCAAGGGCTGGACCGACGGGCTCCCCGTCGTGCCGCCGACCGCCGACGCGGTCGTGGCCTGTCTGGAACGCGCGGCGCTGGCGCCGGACGCGGTGCTCGGGGTCGAGCCGGTGCGCGAACGTCCGTTGGTCGCGGAGAAGATCGCCGTCAACGCCGTGATGGCCGGGTGCCTGCCGATCCATTTCCCGGTCGTGGTGGCGGCGTGGCGGGCGATGCTGCGCGAGGAGTTCCTGCTGCATGGCGCCACCGCGAGCACCGGCGGCTGCGCCGTGCTGGTCGTGGTCAATGGGCCGGTCCGGCGCGCCATCGGCGCCGACGGCACGTTCAACGCGTTGGGCAACGGCGACCGGGCGACGGCGGCGATCGGCCGAGCCATCCGGCTGGGTTTGATCAATCTGCTCGACGTGCGGCCCGGCGCCATCGACCGCTCGACGCTGGGCCATCCCGGCAAGTTCACGTACTGCGTCGCCGAGGACGAGGAGGACACTTCGTGGGCGCCGCTGGCGACCCGCCGCGGCCTGCCGCCGGGGATGTCGGCCGTCACCGTCATGGCCGCGGGCGCGCCGCGCCAGATCATGAACGAGTGGACGACAAAGCCCGAGGAGATCCTCGAGACCTTCGCCGCCGAGATGCGCGCCAATCTGCGCCACTATTCCATCCATGCCGGCAACTACGCCATCGTCGTGCCCAAGCAGCTGCGCGACCACCTTCAGGACGCGGGCTGGGGCAAGACGGAGATCGCGGCCTTCGTCCACGAACGCGCGCGCATCCACCGGCGCGAATGGGCCGAGGTCGGCAAGGGCGCCGTCGTGCGCGACCGCGGTGACAGCGTCTATCCGGCGATGGAGACGGCGGACCAGCTTCTGGTGGTCGCGGCCGGCGGCCCGGCCGGCGGCTTCGGCGCCGTGATCCCGCCCTGGCTCGGCCACAAGAGCCACGCCGTCACCATGCCGCTCGACGCGCCGTAGCGCGCCGCCGGTCCGCAGATTCCACGGGAGGTTCCATGACTATCCAGATCCTCGACCCCACGCCCGAGCTCAAGACCGCCGCCGGCCTGTCGGCGCCGCGTCTGGACACGCTGCGCGGCAAGACCGTCGGCCTCGTGTCGAACGGCAAGGAGGGTTCCAAGGGATTCTTCGCCCATCTCGACGGGATGCTGCGCGAGGAGTTCGGCGTCGCCGAGGTGGTGACGCGGGTGAAGTCCAACTACAGCGCGCCGGCCGACGCGCCGATCGTGGCCGAGATGCGCCGCTGGGACGCCGTGGTCTCCGGCATAGGGGATTGAGGCAGCTGCTCATCGTGCAGTCTGCACGACGCCGTCTCCGCCGAGCGCCTGGGCGTCCCCGCCTTCGGGGTGATGACCACGCGCTTCACGACCGCCGCCGAGATCATGGCCCGCGCCCTGGGCATGACCGGCTACCGCTTCGCCGTCATCGACCACCCGGTCAGCAGCGCCACCGACGAGGGACTGCGCGCCATGGCACGTGTCGCCGCCGGCGAGGTCCGCCGCCTGCTGCTGCGGCCGTGACGGGGATCAGACGCGGGCGCCGGGTGTCAGCCCGGCGATCGCGGCCTCGGTCGCCACCTTGCCGTCCTTGACGAGGCAGATCGCCCGCCATTCACCGTCGCGCTCGTCGACCCGGATCTCGAGCGAATCGTCCCAGAAGATCGGCCGGCGGAACTGGATGTCGAGCTCGATCCCGACCGGCGCGAAACGCCGCCAGATCGCGGCCGTCAGGAAGCGCACACCCATGCCGCCGCCGATGATCGGCGCGCGGAAGCCGGCACGCCGCGCCGCGTCGGGATCGGAGTGGATCGGGTTCACGCCCTCGGAGTCGTAGGCCACGACGTTCGCGGGCGTCAGCGCGACCTCGCCGAGGACTCGCAGCGCCAGGGGATTGTCGACGATCGGCGCAGTCCGCGTGCCGGCGCCGCGCGCCTCGACCTTGGCCGGATCGGGTCGCAACGACCGCCGGCCGGACATCACGCCGGGGCGCCCGTCGGCGCCAGCGAACCAGGTCTCGCTCACGGCGACCTTGCCCCGCGGCACCTCCTCGACCGTGTGTATCGTACCCGTGACAGTGAGGCGTTCGCCGAGCCGCAGTTTGTCGCGTTGGACGAGGCGCTGCGCCATGTTGACCGTGCCGTTGGCGTGGACGCCGTTGCGGACGCCCTCCTGAATCGCGTACGAGATGAACGTCGATGGATCGACCGCGTCGCCGAACACGTCGGGATCGATGCCACAGAGCCGCAGCGCCCGATGCTCGGTCGCGGCCTCCACCGCCATCTGGCGAGGCTTGTAGGCGAGTCCGGCGTAGGGCTCGATCCAGCCGCCCGGCGGCGCCTCGATCCTCGAAGATGCGTCCACGTCGTCGCTCCGTCGGTCGCTTCGCGGCAAATATCGGAGTCCACCGCCCGCTAGTCGGCGAGCCTAGGGTGCCGATGGCCTTGGCGCAAAGCGGACATGACCGCCGGCACGCCGGGCGGGCGGTTGCCTCCGTCCGCGCGCCTGCCATGATGCGCCGCGACGGCCGGACGACGGGCCGCGACGCCATGGAGCCACGACGTGCGCCTCGAGACGCTTCTTCCGCTCGGCAAGGTCGACCCCGGTCTACGCGCGCCGGAGACGCCGCTCGATCTCCACAGCATCGCCGCCGACGCGCGCCTGCTGGAGGAAATCGGCTACGACGGCCTCGTGGTCGAGGAGACCAAGGACGATCCCTTCGTCCTGCTGGCGCTGGCGGCGCAGACCACGCGGACCTTGAAGCTCGGCACCTCCGTCGCGATAGCGTTCCCGCGCAGCCCTACCGTGACCGCGATGAGCGCGTGGACGCTCCAGAAGCTCTCCGGCGGCCGCTTCACGCTCGGCCTCGGCACGCAGGTCAAGGCGCATATCGAGCGCCGCTTCGGCATGCCCTGGTCGCCGGCCGGCCCGTGGATGCGCGAGTACGTGGCGGCCGTGCGGGCGGTGTGGGACCGCTGGCAGAACGGCACGCCGCTCGACGTGCGCGGCGCGCACTACAACATCAACCTCATGGCGCCGCTGTTCGACCCCGGTCCGATCGAGCATCCCCGCATCCCCATCCACATCGCGGCGGTCAACGCCGTGATGTGCCATGTGGCGGGCGAGGTGGCCGAGGGTATCCGTCCGCATCCCGTGTGCACGCCGTCCTACATCGAGAAGGTCATGCTGCCGGCGGCGCGCGCCGGCGCCGCCAAGGCCGGCCGCCCGCTCGACGCGTTCCAGGTCTGCATGAAGCCGCTGGTCGCGGTGGCGGCCAACGAGGCGGAGCTCGTCCCCAAGGTGCGCGACGCCCGCGCGCGGATCGCTTTCTACGCCTCGACGCCGCAATACCGCGCCGCGTTCGACCATCTCGGCCTCGGCGATCTGGCGGACCGGCTGAAGCTTCTGTCGCGGGCGCAGCGCTGGGAGGAGATGCCCCAGCACATCGACGACGAGGTGCTCCACACCTTCGTGACGATCGCGACCTACGACACGGTCGCGCGCAAGCTGTGCGACCGCTACGGCGGCGTCGTGACCAACTGCGAATTCTCGATCGCGGTGAAGAACGACGCCGATCGGGAGATTCTGCGCGGGCTCGCGAAGGACATCCAAGCCGAAGGCACCGCGCGGGCGCGGCGGACGATATCGGGCGCGGCGGCCTAGCCGGCGCCGCCATAGCAAACGGAAGGGAAACGCCATGAAACTCGGCCGCCTCGGCGTCTGGTATTCGACGGACAAGCTCGACGGTTCCCAGCTGCGCGACCTCGTGAGGACGGTCGAAGGCAACGGCTACGCGGCGCTGTGGTACCCCGAGTCGCGCGGCTACGAATCGATGTCGCTGGCGGCCTATCTGCTGTCGAACAGCGCGAAGCTGGTGGTCGGCAGCTCGATCGCCAACATCTACGCCCGCGACGCCTTCACGGCGCGCCGCGCCATGGTGTCGCTCAACGCGCTGCACGGCGACCGGTTCATCCTCGGCCTCGGCGTAAGCCATATCCCGATGGTCGAGGGCCTGCGCGGCCACCGCTACGACAAGCCGGTCGCGACGATGCGGGCCTATCTCGACGCCGTCCACAAGGACCTGCCGGCGGGCGAGGCGCCGCCGGTGGTGGTCGCGGCGCTGGGACCGAAGATGCTGGCGCTGAGCGCCGAGCGGTCGCGCGGCGCGGTGCCGTACAACGTCACGCCGAAGCACACCGCCGAGGCCGCCGCGATCCTCGGACCGTCGAAATGGCTGGCGGTCGAGCAGAAGGTGACGTTGGAGACGGACCCCGTGAAGGCCCGCGCGCTCGGCCGCAAGGAGCTGTCGCGCTACATGGTCCTGCCGAACTACCGCAACAACTGGCTGCGGCAGGGCTTCACCGAGGCCGATCTGGCCGACGGCGGCAGCGACGCCTTCATCGACGCCATGGTGCTGTGGGGCGACGCCGCCACGATCAAGCGCGGTCTGCGGGCGCATTTCGACGCCGGCGCGACGCATGTGTGCCTGCAGCCCGTCCACGCCGACGGCGATTTCGCCGCCCGCGACGCGATGCTGGCGGCGCTGGCCGACACCTGAGGACCGGCGGGGCTACAGCAGGTCGACCACGGCGTTGCGGTACCGGCGCATGGCATCGACGTGCTCGGCCATGGTCGTGCCCTTCATGCGGCGGTGGTGGTAGCCGCCGAAGGTGTTGTGCAGCGTCACGTGGGTGACGCCGGCTTTCTTCCAGAACGCGATTTCGCGGCGCCAGTCCGACTCGTCGCCGGTGCCCGTCGACGTCCAGACCTCGAGGCCGACCGAGGCGGGGTCGCGGCCCTCGGCCTCGACGTAGCGGCGCAGCTTGTCGAACTCCGCCACGGCGGCGTCGCCCGGCGGCTGCGACAGCATCATCCAGCCGTCGCCCCATTTGGCGATGCGCCGCAACGTGACGTCCATGTGGCCGCCGAACCACAGCGGGATGCTTCCCTTGGCCGGCCGCGGGTTGATGCCGGCGTCGGGCATGGTGTGCCACTTGCCCTCGAATTTCACGAACGGCTCGGCCCACAGCTTCTTCATGAGGACGACCTGTTCCTCCGACCGCTTGCCGCGGTCGTGGAAATTCTCGTTCAGGCCGGTGAACTCCAGCTCGTTCCAGCCGACGCCGACCCCGAAGCGGAAGCGCCCGCCGCTGAGCACGTCGAGGCTGGCCGCCTGTTTGGCCACCAGCGCGGTCTGGCGCTGCGCCAGGATCAGCACCTGGGTCGATAGCTCGACCTTCTCGGTGCAGGCGGCGATGAAGGCGAACGCCACGAAGGGGTCATGGAAGAGTTGCGAGGCGACCGGCCGTCCGGTGGGCGCCTTCGCGCCGCCGAGCACATGGTCGGCCAGGGTCAGGCCGTCGTAGCCCTCGGCCTCCGCGAGCTGCGCGTATTCCCGCACGGTCGGGCCGTCGCCACCGATATCGCCGAAGGGCAGGGCGATTCCAAGTCGCATGGTCGTTTCCTCGCTTTGGCGGTTTGCCTGCGGGGCGGCAGTCTATAGATTTCCGCGCTCGGAACCACGGCGCCGGACCCACCCGGCGCGGGGCGGGAGGCGGCGCGGTGCTCAAGCTCGGATACAAGGCCTCGGCGGAGCAGTTCGCGCCGGGCAAGCTGCTGGAATTCTCGTGCCTGGCGGAGGAGACCGGCTTCGAGTCGGTGTTCGTCAGCGACCATTTCCAGCCGTGGAAGCACGTCGACGGCCACGCCCCGTTCTCGCTGGCGTGGCTGGGCGCGCTGGGCGCGCGCACGTCGCGCATCGTCATGGGCACCAGCGTGCTCACGCCGACGTTCCGCTACCACCCATCGATCGTGGCGCAGGCGTTCGGCACGCTGGGCTCGATGTTCCCGGGCCGCGTCATCCTCGGTATCGGCACCGGCGAGTCGCTCAACGAGGTGCCCTCGACCGGCCAGCCCTGGCCCGAGTTCAAGGAACGCTTCGCGCGCATGCGCGAGGCCGTGACCCTGATCCGCACGCTGTGGACGCAGGAGCGGGTCAGCTTCGAGGGCCAGTACTACCGCACCGAGAACGCCACCATCTACGACCGGCCCGACGCGCTGGTGCCGATCTACGTGGCGGCCGCCGGCGCGCTGGTGGCGCGCTACGCCGGCCGCTCCGGCGACGGCTTCATCTGCACCAGCGGCAAGAAGAAGGAGCTCTACACCGAGACGCTCCTCCCGAAGGTGGCCGAGGGTCTGGCCGCCGCCGAGAAGCCCTCGGACGGCTACGACCGCATGATCGAGGTGAAGGTGTCGTTCGACACCGACAAGGAGCGGGCGCTCCAGGACACGCGGCACTGGGCCGCGCTGGCGCTGACGCCCGAGGAGAAGATGACGGTCGAGGATCCGGTCGAGATGCAGCGCCTCGCCGACGCGCTGCCGCTGGAGCGCGCCGCCAGCCGCTGGATCGTGTCGAGCGATCCCGACGAGCATGTCGAGCGCATCGGCTACTATGTCGGTCTCGGCTTCCACCACCTCGTGTTCCACGCGCCGGGGCCCGACCAGGCGCGCTTCCTGCGGCTCTATGGCGAGCACGTGCTGCCGCGATTGCGCAAGCGGTTCGGTTGACGGGACGGAGCGGCGGCATGGACCGGACGGGCGGCGTCGAGATCATCGCCGTGCCCGGCGTGCCGCTTGTGCGCGCCGGCGACGACCTCGCGGCGCTGATCGCGGATGGATTGACGCGCGGCGGAATCGTCCCGCGTACCGGCGACGTGCTCGTGGTCGCGCAGAAGGTCGTGTCGAAGGCCGAGGGCCGGATGGTCGACCTCGCCACTGTCACGCCGTCCGCCGAGTCGGTGGCGCTCGCGGAGACGACGCAGAAGGACCCGCGTCTGGTGCACCTGATCCTGTCGGAGGCCGTCAGGGTCGTGCGCGCGCGGCCGAACGTGCTGATCGTCGAGCACCGCCTCGGCTTCGTCATGGCGAACGCCGGCATCGACCAGTCCAATGTCGCCAATCCCGATGGCCCGCAGATGGCGCTGCTGCTGCCGGTCGATCCCGACGGCAGCGCCGAGACGCTGCGCGCGGCGCTGTCGCGGCGCTTCGGCGCCAGGCTGGCGGTGATCATCAACGACAGCTTCGGGCGCGCCTGGCGCCGCGGCACCGTCGGCGTCGCGCTCGGCGCCGCGGGACTGCCGGCGCTGATGGATCTGCGCGGCGATCCCGATCTGTTCGGCCGCACGCTGCAGGTCAGCATCACAGGCCACGCCGACGAGATCGCCGCCGCCGCGTCGCTGGTCCAAGGGCAGGGCGCCGAAGGCCAGCCCGTCGTCGTCGTGCGCGGATTGTCGTGGCGTGGCGCGCCGACCGGCGCGGCCGAGCTGGTCCGGCCGGCCTCGGAGGACATGTTCCGATGAGCGGCGGGTTGGTGGTGGCGCTGTCCGGCGGCGTCGGCGGCGCCAAGCTGGCGCTCGGCCTGAGCCGGGTGCTGCCGCCCGACGAGCTTCTGGTGATCGCCAACACCGGCGACGATTTCGAGCATCTCGGCCTCAGCGTCTCGCCCGATATTGACACGCTGACCTACGCGCTGGCTGGCATCGACAACCCGGCCACCGGCTGGGGACGGCGCGACGAGACCTGGTCCTTCATGGAGGGCCTCGCGGCGCTGGGCGGCGAGGACTGGTTTCGCCTCGGCGACCGCGATCTCGCCACCCATGTCGAGCGCACCCGTCGGCTGCGCGCCGGCGCCACCCTGTCCGAGGTCACCGACGATTTCCGCCGCCGGCTCGGGATCGGCGCGCCCATCGTGCCGATGACCGACGACCGCGTGCGCACGCGCGTGCGGACGGATGCCGGGTGGATCGACTTCCAGGATTATTTCGTGCGCCAGCAATGCCGGCCGGTGGTGCGCGAGCTGGCGTTCGAGGGCGCCGCGCAAGCGCGTCCGCAAGCCGCGGCGATCGCCGCGTTGCGGGCTGGCGGCGTGCGCGCGGTGGTCGTCTGCCCGTCCAACCCGTTCATCAGCGTCGAGCCGATCCTGGCGCTTCCGGGCATGCGCGAGACCATCCGCGGGAGCGGCGCGCCCGTGGTGGCGGTGTCGCCGATCATCGGCGGCGCGGCGGTCAAGGGTCCGACCGCGAAGATGATGTCGGAACTCGGCCTCGAGGTCAGCGCGGCCGCGGTCGCGCGGCGCTACGGCGACCTGCTCGACGCCTACGTCGTCGACCACACAGACGCCGAAGGCGTCGCGGACCTGGGCATCACAGTCGCCTCCACCCGGACGTTGATGACGACGCTGGAGGACCGCGAGACGCTGGCGCGCGTCGCGCTCGACGCCGCAGACGCCGCGCGCCGCCCCGGATGAGCGCCGGTGGCGACATCTGGGCCGTCATCCCGGTCAAGGAGTTCGACGGCGCCAAGCACCGGCTGTCGGGCTTGCTGTCGCCGGATCAACGCCGCGCGCTCGCCGAGACGATGCTGACGGACGTTCTCGACGCCGTCGCCGCCGCGCGCCGCCTCGCCGGCGTGATGGTCGTGACGCTGGAGCCGAGGGCCCGTGCGCTCGCCGAACGGATCGGCGCGCGGGTCGAGACCGAGGGCGCGCGCGACGGCCACACCGGCAGCGTCACGGCGGGACTGCGGATTCTCGCCCGCGAGGGACGCGGTGGGATGATCACGATGCCCGGGGACATCCCGGCGGCCACCGGAGCGGAGATCGACGCGGTGCTGGCCGCCCACCTGCCGGCGCCGTCGTTCACCATCTCGCCGGCGCACGACGATCTCGGGTCGAACGCCGTCGTTTGCTCGCCGCCGGATTCGGTGCCGCTTCGGTTCGGCGAGGATAGCTATTTCCCCCACCTCGACGCCGCCCGCCGGCAGGGCATCGAGCCCGTGGTGGTCCGCCAGCCCGGTATCGCCATGGATATCGACCATCCCGTCGATCTCCGGACCTTCCTGCGGCTGCCGCAGTCGCGGGGCACGCGCACGCGGGCGCTGCTGGAGGGGTTCGGACTGGAGTAGGGGCGGCCGGCTTGGGCGCGCGCCCCTTCCATCCGAGTCGGCGCGTGGTATAGGGGCTGCCTTCCTAGGAGGACTTGTGGGATGACTGTGCGCGCGGGTCGAGAGTTCCTGGCGATTCCCGGGCCGACGGTGGTGCCGGACGAGGTGCTGCGGGCGATGCACCGGCCGGCGGTGGACATCTATTCCGGTCCGCTGCTTGCGCTGACCGACGGCCTGCTGCGCGATCTCGGCCGCGTGTTCAACACCAAGGGCCGGACCTACATCTACATCTCCAACGGCCACGGCGCCTGGGAGGCGGCCCTCACCAACACCCTGTCCAAAGGCGACAAGGTCCTGGTGCTGGAGAGCGGCCGTTTCGCGATCGGCTGGGGCGACGCCGCCCGCCGCATGGGCGTCGAGGTCGAGGTCCTCCAGGGCGGCATGCGCCGGGCGGTGCGGCCGGCCGAGGTCGAGGCGCGGCTGCGCGCGCCGACAAGGGCGGCACGATCAAGGCCGTGCTGGTGGTGCAGGTCGACACCGCCTCGGGCGTCGTCAACGATATCGCCGCGATCGGCCAGGCTATCCGCGCCGCCGGCCACGAGGCGCTGCTGATGGTCGACGCGGTGGCGTCGCTGGGCTGCATGCCGTTCGAGATGGACGCCTGGGGCGTCGACGTCGCGATGTCGGGTTCGCAGAAGGGCATGATGACGCCGCCGGGCCTCGGCCTGGTCGCCGCCAACGACCGGGCGCGCGCGGCGCACAAGAAGGCCGGGCTGCGGACGCCCTACTGGGACTGGACGGAGCGCGAGGGCGACCAGCACTACCAGAAATACGCAGGCACACCGCCCGAGCACCTGCTGTTCGGCCTGCGCCAGGCGATCGACATGCTGTTCGAGGAGGGCCTCGACAACGTGCACCACCGCCACCGCCTGCTGGCGGAGTCGGTGCGGCGCGCGGTCGGCGTGTGGTCCGAGGGCCAGGCCATCGGCTTCAACATCGTCGAGCCGTCGGAGCGCTGCGACACCGTCACCACCGTGCTGACCACCGGCCACGATCCGGAGAAGCTGCGGGCCTATTGCAACACGAAGTGCGGCGTCGTCCTCGGCCACGGCATCGGCGACCTGTCGGGCAAGGCCTTCCGGATCGCGCACATGGGCCACGTCAACGCGCCGATGATCCTGGGCACGCTGGGCGTCGTCGAGACGGCGCTGGGCGCGCTGGGCGTGCCGCACGGCAAGGGCGGCACGCAGGCGGCGATAGACTGGCTGGCCGCCGAGGTGGCGCCGTAGCGCGGTCCGGCTAGGTCCGCGCCGCCGCCCGCTTGCGCGGCGGCGTCTGCACCACGGGCGCCAGTTCGCGCGCCACCAGCGAGGCGGCGCGGCGCTCCTCGGGCACGGCGCGGTACAGCGTGTCGCGCTGCCGGGGCTGGCGGTCGATCGAGCGGATCAGCGCTTCCATCTCGGCCGGCGGGAACTCCTGCCCGTGCTGGGTGCCGGCGGCGCGCGAGATGCTCTCGTTCATCAGCGTGCCGCCGAGGTCGTTGGCGCCGGACCGCAGGCAGATCGCCGCGCCGGCCGGACCCATCTTCACCCACGACGTCTGGATGTTCGGGATCAGCGGATGCAGCGCCAGCCGCGCGACCGCGTGCATGATCACGGCCTCGCGGAAGGTCGGTCCGCGGCGCGCCATGCCCAGCCGGTACATCGGCGCTTCCATGTGCACGAAGGGCAGCGGCACGAACTCGGTGAAGCCGCCGGTCT
Organism: Rhodospirillales bacterium; assembly: GCA_016699855.1. NCBI lineage: Bacteria > Pseudomonadati > Pseudomonadota > Alphaproteobacteria > Rhodospirillales > Rhodospirillales bacterium. The sequence continues at coordinate 850,945 of CP064988.1, read as the reverse complement.
CGGCCTGCAGGTCGCGCAGGGCCAGCAGATGCCTGGCCCACGACAGCGACGTCTCGACATGGCCGTACATGATCGTCGACGTCGTGCGCAGGCCGGTCCGGTGGGCGGCGCGCTGGACGGCGAGCCACTGCGCGGTATCGATCTTGTCGGGGCAGATCAGCGCCCGGACCTCGTCGTCGAGGATCTCCGCCGCCGTGCCGGGCAGCGTGCCCAGCCCGGCGTCCTTGAGCCGCGCCAGGAACTCGGCGACGGGCAGGCCCAGCGTGGCCGCGCCCTGCGTCACCTCCAGCGCCGAGAAGGCGTGGATGTGCATGTCCGGCACCGCGTCCTTGATGGTCCGGCAGATGTCGAGATAGGTCTCGCCTGTGTAGTCGGGGTGGATGCCGCCCTGCATGCAGACTTCGGTGGCGCCGCGCTCCCACGCCTCGAGGGTCCGCCGGCGCACCTCGTCGAGCGCGAGGTCGTAGGGCGCGCCGCGCAGATCCTCGTGCGTGCGTCCCTTCGAGAACGCGCAGAACTTGCAGCGGTAGTGGCAGATGTTCGTGTAGTTGATGTTGCGGTTGACGACGTAGCGCACGACGTCGCCGCTGACGGCCCGGCGCAGCGCGTCGGCGGCCTGCGTGACGTGGCGGTAGTCGGCGTCGCGCGCCGCGAACAGCCGGACGATCTCGCCGGATCCGAGACGCTCGCCGGACGTCGCGCGGTCGACGATGCGGACCACCTCCGGGTCGACCGTCCGGGCCAGCGTCATGGGCGTCGGCGGCGGCTCGGTGTTGCCGGGCGACCAGTCGTCGTCGCGCGCGAAGCCCTCCGAATCGCTCATGCGGCGGGCGCGCGTGGCGATCTCCGGCGCCAGCCAGGTATCGGCGGCGCGGACGTACGACGGATAGACGGTGAGCCGGTTGACCAGCAGCTTGCCGGCCTCGGCGCTGCGACGCGCCAGGTCGGCGATGGCAGGCCACGGCGCCTCGGGATTGACGTGGTCGGGGGTGACGGGAGAGACGCCGCCCCAGTCGTTCAGGCCCGCGCCGACCAGTTTCTGGTAGATGCCCGGCGACAAATTCGGTGGCGCCTGGACGCTCATGTCCGGTCCGAGGATCAGCCGCGCCACGGCGATGGTCCAGAGCAGGTCGTCCAGATCGGGCTCGTCGGCGTCGGCCAGCTTGGTGTCGGGTTTGGCGCGGAAATTCTGGACGATCACTTCCTGGATGTGGCCGTGCGCGGCGTGCAGGTCGCGGATCGCCTCCAAGGCGTGGATGCGCTCCTCGCGCGTCTCGCCAATGCCGATCAGGATGCCGGTCGTGAACGGCACCTTCAGCTCGCCGGCCAGCCGGATGGTCTCCAGCCGCGCCGCGGGGTGTTTGTCGGGCGAGCCGAAATGCACGCCGCCCCGTTCGCACAAGCGCTCGCTGGTCGATTCCAGCATCATGCCCTGGCTCGCCGTGACCTTGCGCAGCGCCGCGATCTCCTCGCGCGTCATGACGCCGGGATTGGCGTGCGGCAGCAGACCGGTCTCCTTCAGGACCAGCGCGCACATCGCCGTCAGGTAGTCGATGGTGGTGGCGTGGCCGAGCGCGGCGAGCGCCTCGCGCGCGGTGTGGTAGCGCAGCTCCGGCTTGTCGCCCAGGGTGAACAGCGCCTCGGTGCAGCCGGCCGCTTGGCCGGCGCGGGCGATGGCCAGCACCTCGTCGGGCGAGAGGTAGGCCGGCCGCGACGCGTGCGGCCGCTCCGCGAAGGTGCAGTAGTGGCAGACGTCGCGGCATAACTTGGTGAGCGGGATGAACACCTTGCGCGAATAGGAGATCAGCCGGCCGTGGCCCCCGTCGCGCAGCGCCGACGCGCGCGCCATGAGTTCGGCCAGCGGGATGTCGACATACCGCTCCGTCGCAGGACCGCCGCTCGCCGTCATGATTGCCGTGTCCTTACCCGGGCTCGACCACACACCGCGGCAGGACGCGCTTGCCGCCTTCCCGCCGCCGCCGCATGGTGTCGCATCGTCGCGAGCGGCGCAATGCAGGGAAGGAAGCACGCCATGCAGATCGGCTTCAACGCGCCCACGGCCGGCGCGCTCTACGGGGTGGAAGACCTTACACGGATTGTGGTCGGCGGCGAGGGGCTCGGCTACGACTACGCGACGTTCAGCGACCACGTGGTGATCCCGACCGACATCCACGCGACCTACCCCTACAGCGCGACCGGCGAGTTCCCCAGCGGATCGCGCGGCGGCCGCCACGAGCAGCTGACCGAGATGGCCTACGTCGCCGGCATGACCCGGAAACTCCGGCTGGTCTCGTCCGTCATGGTCGTACCGCATCGGCCGGCGGTGCTCACGGCCAAGATCCTCTCGACCATCGACGTGCTGTCGGGCGGCCGGCTGGTGCTGGGCATCGGGGCGGGGTGGCTGAAGGAGGAGTTCGAGGCCATCCAGGCGCCCGACTTCGAGGCCCGCGGCAAGGTCACCGACGAATACATCGCGGCGTTCAAGGAGCTGTGGACCAACGACGATCCCACATTCGCCGGTGAGCACGTGAAGTTCGACAAGATCGTGTTCGCGCCCAAACCGGTGCAGAAGCCGCATCCGCCGATCTGGGTCGGCGGCGAGAGCGGACCCGCGCTACGCCGCACTGCCAAGCTGGGCGACGCCTGGTATCCGATCGGCACCAACCCCGCGAACCCGCTCGACAGCCTCAAGCGCTTCAAAACCCAGGTCGCGCGGCTGCGCAAGATGACGGCGGAAGCCGGGCGCGATCCCGGCGCGGTCGGCCTCACCCTGCGCGTCACCGCCTATGGCGAAGGCGTGCCGGCGCTGGCCGGCGACGGCGAGCGCCGCCTGTTCGCCGGCAAGCCGGCGGAGATCGCCGCCGACATCCGGGCGCTGCGCGACGCGGGCGTCGGCTGCCTCGATTTCGGCGTGCCCGGGAACACCGCCGACGAGGTGCTCGGCAACATGGCGAAGCTGCGCAGCGAGGTGCTTTCGCTGGTCTAGGGCGGTCTATTTCCTGGCGAACACGACGCCGTTGCTCCACTCGATACGGATCGCGCGACGGCCGGCATCGGTCACGCCTTTGCCGGTGCCCGATCCGTCGCCGAACCGGCCGCCCTTCCACGACGCCTTGACCGCCGCGCCGTCGATCGCGCCGGCGGCGATCTCCCCTCCCAGGCCCGGGTTCGTCCAGGTGAAGGTCATGTCCGGCGGGGTGATGTTGTAGACCGTGTTCATGGCCGTCCAGGTGCCGCCGATGACGGCCGCCGCGACCGACCCGGGGCAGCTGTCGATGCGCCGCGCCACGAAGACGGCGCGCCTTCTGGCGCCGTGGTCGCCCGAAGCGTTGGAGCCGGGGCAATCGCAGCCGCCCAGCGCGATCGGCACGCACGTCCCGTGGGCCCGGTGTTTGTCGTCCGGCTTCAGATTGCCCGCCCGCCACAGGTCGTAGTCGGCGCTGGGGATCTCGATGAAGCCCAGCGCCTCAGACAGGCATCTTACCTCCGACAAGGCCGGCGCCGCGGACATCGAATAGGGGGCGCTCGCAACGATGGCGGCCGGAGCCGGCTACCCTGCCGCCGCGCCCTACCCGCCGGCCGCTGGCGCCGCCTCCCCCGAGGAACGATGACCCGAACGACGGTCCGATCGACGCGACCTAGGTATCGAGCTTGCGGATGATCGCGGCCCACTTGTCCATCTCGGGCAGCACCTCGTCCAGTTTCGCCGACTTGAACGTGATGATCACGCGCGAGACGCCGCCGTCGCGGTCGCGCCTCAGCAGGTCGGCGTCGGGTTTGGCGCCCCAGATCGTCACCGGCACGCTGGCGAGATCGCGGTCGGCCTCGGCCGCCATCTGCCGGAAGTTGGGCATCAGGTCGAAGACGTCGTCGTACTGCTTGCGCGCGCGGTGCGGGATCCAGCCGTCGCCGTAGCGCAGCGCGCGGCGGGCGGAGAAGGGGAAGGCGCCGCCGACCAGGACCGGCGGGTGCGGCTTCTGCACCGGCTTGGGCCACGCCATCATCGGATCGAAGTTCACGAACTCGCCGTGGTACTCGGCCTTCGATTTGGTCCAGATCTCCTTCATCGCCTCGATCCGCTCGCGCGCCAGCTTGTGGCGGCTCTCGAACACCGTGCCGTGGTTCTCCATCTCGTCCTGGTTCCAGCCGTTGCCGATTCCGAACAGGAAGCGGCCGTTGGAGACGTGGTCGATCGAGGCCACCAGCTTCGCCGTCTGGATCGGATCGCGCTGCGCCACCAGGCAGACGCCCGTGCCGACCAGCAGCCTCGTCGTGGCCGCCGCCGCCGCTGTCAACGCCACGAACGGGTCCATCGCGTCGTAGTATTTCTTCGGCACCTCCCCGCCGCTGGGGAATGGCGATTTGCGCGACAGCGGTATGTGCGAATGCTCCGGCGCCCACAGCGAATCGAAGCCGCGCTCCTCGAGGGCCCGGCCCATCTCGGCCGGCGTCATCGAGTAGTCCGTGAAAAAGACGGCGCCGCCGATCCGCATTGGTTCCCCCCTCGCCATGTCGGCCGCGATCCTAGCGCCTGGGCCAGCGCGACGCCACGCGCGGCAGCACCCTCTCGATGAGCTCGCGGGTCTGCGTCAGCACCGCCTCGTCGTCGGCGCCGAGCGGCCGCAGGATGAATTTGGACACGCCGGCGTCGACGTACTCCGCCACGCGCGCGAGGACCGTGTCGACGTCGCCGACCGCGAACACCGCGCGGGGATCGCGGCCGGTGCGCTTCGCGTAGGCGTCCATCGCCTTGGCGACCACGGGATCGGTCGCGCTGCCCAGGTGGAAGGCGAAGCCCGCGCCGTAATGGTCCTCGTCGATCGCGCGGCCGGCCTCGGCGGCGGCGGCCTTGATCGCCGCGACCACGCGTCCCGCCTCGGCCGGCGTGTCGCCGCCGGCCTGCCATCCGGTGCCGTACCGCGCGGTGCGGCGGATCGCGGCCTCGGTCGAGCCGCCGATCCACATCGGCAGATCCGGCTGCACCGGCCGCGGCGCGATCGAGACGCCGGACAGCTTGTGGAAGACGCCGTCGAAATCCACCGACTCCTCGCGCCACAGCCGCGAGATGATCTCCAGGCACTCGTCGGTCCGCCGCCCGCGCGTCTTCGTGTCGATGTTCAGCGCCTTCCACTCCGGCCCCAGCGGCGAGCCGATGCCGAAGGCCGGCAGGAGACGCCCCTCCGACAACGTGTCGATCGTGGCGCATTGCTTGGCGAGCAGCACCGGATCGCGGAACGCCAGCGACACGACGTTCATGCCGAAGCGCATCCGCCGCGTGCGGCCGGCCAGCGCCGCCATCGTCGTCATCGACTCGAGAAACGGCTGACGGCCGACGATGCGATCGGTCTGCCAGATCGAGTCGACGCCGCCCGACTCGCACATGTCGACCCAGCGCCACCACGCGGCGGCGCCGGAAAACGGGAACTCGGCGCAACCCAGGCCGATGGCGACGCGCATGCGTGGACTCCTCGTCGCGTCTAGGGCGCCGCCGCCGCGGCCTTCAGGCGCGGCGCCACGTCGCGCACGAAGCGCTCGAGGCTGGCGTCCATCTGGTCCGGCCGCATGCCCGGCGGCACCGCCCAGGTGACCAGGTCGGTGATGCCGTACTCGCGCACGAAGGCGGTCAGCTCGCGCACGCAGTGATCGACATCGCCGACCACCCAGCTCTGCGGGATGCTGGCCTCGCGCGTGTTTCCGGCGACGCCGCCGGCGGAACCCTCGCCGGCGTTGAAGCTGCGGTAGACCTCGCCGCGGTAGCGCTCGGCGGCGCGCACCGCCGGCCAGTCGCGCTCGCGGTCGTCGGTGACCAGGCACGAGCGGATGATGCCGACGCGGTAGGTGTCGGGGTCGCGGCCGGAGCCGCGTAGCGCCGCGCGCCACGGATCGAGCACCGCCGTCCGGGCCCCCTGGGGCAGGAAATTGCTGTCGAACTTGGCGGCGCGCTCGGCGCCGGCGCCCGACATCGCGGCGATCCACAGCGGCGGGCCGCCGGCCTGGACGTAGCCCGGCCGGATCACCACGTCCTCGAAGGTGTAGCGCTTGCCGTGGAAGCTGAACCGCTCGCCCGAGAAGCAGCGGCGCAGCACCTCGATGCCCTCGTCGGTCAGCGACACGCGACGCGACACCGGCAGGCCGAACCCCTTGAACTCGTGCGGCGCGTAGCCCATGCCGACGCCGAGTTCGACGCGCCCGCCGCTGAGGTTGTCGAGCACCGCGAGATCCTCGGCCAGCCGCACCGGATGGTTGAACGGCAGCAGGCAGACGTCGCTCGACAGCTTCACGCGCCTCGTGCGCGCCGCGATCGCACCGGCGACCGGAATCCACGACGGCAGGTAGCCGTCGTCGAGGAAGTGGTGCTCGGTGAACCAGACGAGATCGAGGCCTAGCCGGTCGAGCGTGGCGATCTGCTCGATGATCGCGGCGTAGAGGCTGGGATTGTCCATCCCCGATTCCGGCGTGTTGCGGAAATCGTAGACGCAGCCGATCCGGAGCGACGGTCGCATGGCGGTACCTCCGCGGGCGGTCAGTTCAACCGCGCCGCCTGCGCCATGACCTCGATCGCCTCGGGCTGGCGCGAGCGGACGCTCAGCGTGTCGATGCCGCAATCCTCCCACGCGCGGTAGCGCTCGCGGATGCGCGCCGGCGGACCGACCAGCGACTTCAGATCGACCCATTCGTCGGGCACCGCGGCGATCGCCTCGTCCTTGCGGCCCGCGAGGTAGAGCTCCTGGATGCGCTTGGCGGCGTCGCCGAAGCCGCGGCGCGTCATCAGGTCGTTGTGGAAGTTCTTGTCCTTGTGGCCCATGCCGCCGACGTAGAGCGCGACCTCCGGTTTGAGCTCGGCCAACGCCGCCTTCACGTCGTCCCGCACCTCGACGTGCACCGACGTCTGGATCTCGAAATTCCTCAGGCTCTTGCCGTTGCCGGCGCGCCGGAAGCCCTCCTCGAGCCACGGCAGGTACTCCGCAATCGAACCGGGCACGATCCCGGTCGGCATCCAGCCGTCGGCGACCTCGCCGGTCAGCTTGACCGTCGCCTCGTTGACGGTCGCGAGGTAGATCGGGATGTCGGGGTTCATGTGCAGGATCGATTTCAGCGGCTTGCCGATCCCCATCGCGCCCTCGCCGGTGTAGGGCAGTTGGATCTCTCGCCCGGCGTGCGTCACGGGTCCCTCGCGCTTGAAGATCTTGCGCATGATCGCGACGTAGTCCTTGAGTCGGTAGTACGGCCTGCCCCAGGGCTGGCCATACCAGCCCTCGACGATCTGCGGCCCGGAGACGCCGATGCCGACGATCGTGCGGCCGCTGCCGCACATCGCGTCGATGGTCGCCGCCGACATGGCCGCGTTGGCGGGCGTGCGCGCCGCGAGCTGCATGATGCCGGTGCCCAGCTTGATGCGCTTGGTGTGCGCGGCGAGGAACGCCAGCGGCGTGACAGCGTCGGAACCATAGGCCTCGGCCGTCCACACGGAATCGTAGCCGAGCTCCTCGGCCCGCTGCACGAGCTTGACGGGGATGTCGAGATGCGCGCCGGAGTATCCAAGCGACAATCCGAGTTTCATCGAGTCGTTCCTCCCACCGGCGGCCCGCCCGGACAGTTGGGGGCGCCGTTTCCAGTGCGAAGGATACGGAGCGCCACCGCCCATGAACAGACGCGCGTGGCGGCCGGGACGCAGCCATGCCTTCCGCCGGCGCGCCTGTCGGGCGGCTCATTGCGGTGCGTCAAGGCGCCGGCGGCGGGCGTGATCGACATTTGATCAATTGCATCCATGAGGAGTCGACCATGGTCGCCGCCAGATGGTTTCTCGCGTTAGCCTGCGCTTTCGCGGTCCAGACCGGCGGAGCGGCGGCGGTCGACGACGACCCGAGGGTCGTCCGCTGCCTCCAGCTGGCGGCGCTCTACGAACGCTATGTCGCGAAGACGGCGACGGCGACGTCGACTCCTTCGGTGGCCGTGAGCGTGGCGATCGAGCGGTGCCGGCAAGGACGCGCCGACGGCGCCTTGGAGACGTTGGAGTCGGCTCTGCGCGCGCAGGGGTTCCGCATCTGACGCCGCGCCGCGTGCCTCGCCTTGGGCGCGGCGCTACTTTCCACTCCCTCTGGTCCGGGCAGGGTTGTGCGCGCCCGTCACCCGGCACCGCCGCCGCCCCGACGGACTGAGAGCCTTCGATGACGCGCGAGAGCCGTTTCAACATCCTCTACGCCGTGCTCGCCGAGATGGCGATCGTCGCGGCGCGCGACTATTGGCAGCACAGCCGCAGCGTCGACCACATCGCGTATAGCGAGTTCCGCGCATTGCTCGAGGCCGGGCGCATCGCGGAGATCGCCGTCGGGGACACCTACATCCGCGGCACGCTGGCGGCGCCCGCCGGCGGCGAGAAGCGGGAGTTCATCACCAGCCGCCTCGACCCGGATCTCGCCGACTACCTCGCCAAGCACAAGGTGAGGTACACCGCGGAGCACGACTCCGGGCTCCTCAAGACCGTGCTGTCGTGGATCGTGCCGACGGCGCTGTTCTTCGGCGTCTGGATGTACCTCGCGCGGCGGATGGCCGGGATGGGCGGCGGCCTGCTCTCGATCGGCAAGAGCAAGGCGCGGATCTACCTCGAGAGGTCGCCGGGAGTGACGTTCGCCGACGTCGCGGGCGTAGACGAGGCCAAGGCCGAGCTGCGCGAGATCGTCGACTTCCTGAAGGACCCCGTTTCGCACAGCCGGCTCGGCGCGCGCCTCCCCAAGGGAATCCTGCTGGTCGGTCCGCCGGGCACCGGGAAGACGCTGCTGGCGCGCGCGGTCGCCGCCGAGGCCGGCGTCGCGTTCTTCTCGATCAGCGGGTCCGAGTTCGTCGAGATGTTCGTCGGGGTGGGGGCGGCGCGCGTGCGCGACCTGTTCGAACGCGCCCGTGGCCACGCGCCGTGCATCATCTTCATCGACGAGCTCGATGCGCTCGGCCGGGCGCGCGGCACGTTCACGCACGGCGGACACGACGAGAAGGAGCAGACGCTCAACCAGCTCCTCGCCGAGCTCGACGGATTCGACCCGAAAGGCGGAATCGTCCTGCTTGCGGCCACCAACCGCCCGGAGACGCTGGACCCGGCCCTGCTGCGCGCCGGCCGGTTCGACCGGCAGGTGCTGGTCGACCGGCCCGACCGGAAGGGGCGCGCCGACGTGCTGCGCGTCCATGCCCGGAAGGTCCGTCTGGCGGCTGGAGTCGCCCTCGAGGACGTCGCCGCGCTCACGCCGGGTTTCACCGGCGCCGACCTCGCCAACCTGGTCAACGAGGCGGCGCTGCTCGCGACCCGGCGCGGCGGAGACGACGTCACGCTCGACGATTTCACCCAGGCGATCGAGCGGATCGTCGCGGGCCTCGAGAAGAGGAACCGGATTCTCAACCCCGGCGAGCGCGAGCGGATCGCCGTCCACGAGATGGGGCACGCGCTGGTGGCGATGGCGCTCCCCGGGTCCGACCCGGTCCAGAAGGTCTCGATCATTCCGCGTGGAATCGGCGCGCTCGGACACACCATCCAGAGGCCGATCGAGGACCGCTTCCTGATGAGCCGGGAGGAACTCGAGCGCAAACTGACCGTGCTGCTCGGCGGACGCGCCGCGGAGTCGCTGCGGTTTCCCTCGGTGTCGACCGGCGCGGCGGACGACCTCCGCAAGGCGACCGATATCGCGCGCGCGATGGCGGCCCGGTTCGGCATGGAGACGGAGCTGGGCCCGGTCGCCTACGACGCCGAGCCGTCGCCGTTCCTCGGGCCGCTGCTGGAAGCCCAGCCCGGGCCGCGGTGGTACAGCGACGAGACGGCGGCGACGATCGACGCGGCGGTGCTGCGCATCGTCGAGGGCGCGCTGAAACGGGCCCGCGCGATCCTGGAGTCGAACCGCGGGTTGCTGGAGGAGGCGGCGCGGGATCTGCTGCGGAGCGAGACGCTCGGCCCGGCCGAGATCGCGTCGCTGCACGGGCGGGTCGCGCCCGGCGGCGGCGCGTAGGCGGAGGACGGTCGTGTTCGCGATGGTGATGCGGGGAGCCGGGCGGGCGCTCGAACCGGTCGAGCAGCCGGACCCGTCGCCCGGTCCGGGGCAGGTTCTGGCCAGGGTCGACGCGTGCGCGGTCTGCCGCACGGATCTCCACGTCGTCGACGGCGAGCTCCCGCATCCGAAGCTGCCGCTCGTCCCCGGGCACGAGATCGTGGCGACCGTCCTCGCGTGCGGTCCCGGGGTCGCCGGGTTCGGGCCGGGGGCGCGGGTCGGCATCCCGTGGCTGGGCTGGGCGTGCGGCGATTGCGATCACTGCCGCTCGGGGCGGGAGAACCTTTGCGACGAGGCCAGGTTCACCGGCTACCAGATCGACGGCGGCTACGCGGACCGGGTCGTGGCCGACGCGCGGTTCTGCTTCGCGCTGCCGGACTCCTACGACGACGCCCACGCCGCGCCTCTGCTCTGCGCCGGCCTCATCGGCTACCGGTCGCTCGTGAAGGCCGGCGACGCGCGACGTCTCGGGATCTACGGGTTCGGTGCCGCGGCCCACATCGTCGCCCAGGTCGCGCGGTGGCAGGAGCGCGACGTCTACGCCTTCACCCGCGAAGGCGACGTCGACGCCCAGCGCTTCGCGCGCGATCTCGGCGCCGTCTGGACCGGGCCGTCGGAGGCTCGGCCGCCGGTCGCTCTCGACGCGGCGATCATCTTCGCGCCAGCGGGTTTCCTGGTGCCGCTGGCGCTGCGGGCGGTGCGGCCCGGCGGCCGCGTGGTCTGCGGCGGCATCCACATGAGCGACATACCCGCGTTCCCCTACGACGCGCTCTGGGGCGAGCGCGAGCTCGTGTCGGTCGCGAACCTGACTCGCCGCGACGCGGTGGAGTTCCTGCGCATCGCGCCGCTGGTGCCGGTGGTCGTCGAGATCGAGCGGTTCCGGCTCTCGGACGCGAACGCGGCGCTGGACGCGCTCCGGGCCGGCCGTCTCCGGGGAGCCGCGGTCCTGATCCCCTAGACGGGCGGCGGCGCCGGTTGCCAACCGCGGTCTCCGCGCCGCATATTCGTCCGGCGGACGGCCCGCCGAGGCGGGGCCGCCGCGATCTTCGGTTGGGGGTGGCGATGGCGACGGCGAATCTATTTGGCGTGGCGCGGCGCGCGGCGATCGCCGCGGCCGCCCCTCTGGCGCTCGGCTCCGGCGCGATGGCGCAGGAGAAGGTGCTGAAGGCGGTGATGCACGCCGACGTGCGCGTCATCGACCCGATCTGGACGACGCAGACCATCGCGAACATCCACGGAATGCTGGTCTACGACACGCTGTTCGGCAACGACTCGCAGATGGTGCCGAAGCCGCAGATGGTCGGGAAGTACGACGTCAGCGCCGACAAGCTCGTCTACACGTTCACGCTGCGCGACGGCCTGAAGTTCAGCGACGGTTCGCCCGTGGCGTCGAAGGACGTCATCGCGTCGCTGCGGCGCTGGGGCGCCAAGGACGGCGTCGGCATCCGCCTGTTCGGATTCGTCGACAAGCTCGAGGCGGTCGACGACAAGACGTTCCGCATGACGCTGAAGAAGCCGTACGGCATGGTGCTGGAATCGCTGGGCAAGACCAACAGCTCGGTCGCCGTCATCATGCGCGAGAAGGAGGCGATGACGGAGCCCAACACGCAGGTGAAGGAATCCGTCGGCTCCGGCCCGTTCATGATGGTCAAGGAGCAGTGGGTTCCGGGCAGCAAGGCGGTCTACGTCAAGAACCCGCACTACGCGCCGCGTCCGGGCAACGAGCCGGCGTCGGCGTTCGCCGGCAGCAAGATCGCCGGCGTCGACCGCATCGAGCTGGTGTGGATCTCCGATTCGCAGACCGCGATGTCCGCCCTGGTCAACGGCGAGATCGACTTCTACGAGAACCCCGGCATCGACTTCCTGCCGATCCTGGAGAAGAGCCGCGGCGTCAAGCTGATGAAGACCGGCGACCTCGACAGCACCCACGGCATGATCCGGCTCAACCACCTGCATCCGCCGTTCGACAACGTGAAGGCGCGGCAGGCGATGTACCACCTGATCAACCAGGAGGATTTCCTGCGCGCCATCGTCGGGAACCCGGCCTACTACCGCGTGTGCCACGGGCTGATCACCTGCGGCTCGCCGCTCGCCAACGACGGCGGCAGCGCGCTGCTGAAGGAGTACAATCCCAAGAAGGCGCTGCAGCTTCTCAAGGAGGCCGGCTACAAGGGCGAGCCGATCACCATCCTCGCCGCGACCGACCACAACACCATCACGCCCGCGACGCAGGTGCTGATCCAGGCGATGCGCGAGGCCGGCATCAACCTCGACGTCCAGTCGATGGACTGGGGCTCGGTCGTGTCGCGGCGCGCCAAGAAGGAGCCGCCGGCGCAGGGCGGCTGGCACATCTTCGTCACGACCACCGGCGGCGTCGGCTCGGCCAACCCGGTGCTGCACACCTGGATCGGCGCGGCCTGCGACAAGGGCCTGTTCGGCTGGCCGTGCGACGCCAAGATCGAGGAGATGCGCAACGCCTTCGCGTTCGCGCAGACCGACGACGAGAAGAAGCGGATATCGCGCGAGCTGCAGACGCGGGCGATGGAGCAGGTCGTCTACATCCCGTTCGGCCAGTGGACGACGCCGCTCGCCTACCGCGCCGACCGCATCGAGGGCATCGTGCCGAACACCGGCCTGGCCGTGCTCTGGGGCATCCGGAAGAAGTAGGGGAAATGGGCGCCCCCGTCCCCGCCCCGCCGCGGGAGCGGCGCCCGACGGCATGACCGCGTACATCATCCGCCGCCTGTTCGCGACGCTGCCGGTCATGGCCGTCGTGGCGGTGTTCGTGTTCTTCCTGCTGCGGCTGGCGCCCGGCGATCCGGCGGCGATCATCGCCGGCGACGACGCGACCGCCGAGAGCATCGCCGCCGTGCGCGTCAAGCTCGGGCTGGACCGGCCGGTGCTGGAGCAGTTCGCGCTCTGGATATGGCGCCTCGCCCAGGGCGATCTCGGCGTGTCGATCTTCTCCGACCTGCCGGTGACCCGGCTCATCGCGCAACGGGTCGAACCGACCGTGGCGCTGACGCTCTCGACGCTGTTCGTCGCGGTGGCGCTGGCGATCCCGACCGGCGTCGTGGCGGCGTGGCAGGCGCGGCGGCTGGCCGACCGGGCCGTCATGGTGTTCGCCGTGCTCGGCTTCGCGGTGCCCGGATTCCTCGCCGCCTACGTGCTGATCTGGATCTTCGCGGTGAAGCTCCAGTGGCTGCCGGTGCAGGGCTACCGGCCGATCGCCGAGGGTCTGTGGCCGTTCGTCGAGGGCCTCATCCTGCCGTCGATCGCGCTGGGCGTGACCTACATGGCGCTGATCGCCCGCATCACGCGGGCGTCGATGCTCGAGGTGCTGTCGCAGGACTACATCCGCACCGCCAACTCCAAGGGGCTGGCGACCGGACGGGTGCTGCTGCTGCACGCGCTGAAGAACGCCGCCGTGCCGATCATCACCGTCATCGGCATCGGCATCGCGCTTCTGATCTCCGGCGTCGTGATCACCGAGACGGTGTTCAACATCCCCGGCCTCGGGCGGCTGACGGTCGACGCCGTGCTGAAGCGCGACTACCCGATCGTGCAGGGACTGATCCTGGTGTTCGCCGCCGCCAAGGTGCTGGTCAACCTGATGATCGACATCTCCTACGCCTTCCTCGATCCGCGCATCCGGTACTGACGATGGCCGCGGTCGCCGAGAACGGGATCCTCGCCCCGGCGGCGCCGTCGCCGCTGGCGGCGCTCGCCACCGGCATCCGGCGCAATCCGACGATCGCCGTCGGCGCGGCGCTGCTGGCCGTCCTCGTCGCGCTGGCGGTCCTGGCGCCGTGGCTCAGCGGCGATCCGCTCAAGCAGAACACGCCGTTCCGCCTGCGGCCGCCGTCGGCGCGCTTCTGGTTCGGCACCGACCAGTTCGGCCGCGACATCTTCGCGCGCACCCTGCACGGCGCGCGGGTGTCGCTCGTCGTCGGCATCACCGTGGCGATGGTGTCCGCGGTCCTCGGCCTCGCGCTCGGCATCGTCTGCGGCTATTTCCGCCGCGTCGACGGCGTCGTCATGCGGATCATGGACGGCATCATGGCGATCCCGTCGATCCTGCTGGCGATCGCGCTGATCACGTTGACGCGGCCGGGGCTGGCCATCGTCATCGTCGCCATCGTCATCCCCGAGGTGCCGCGCGTGGTGCGCGTCGTGCGGTCGGTGGTGCTCAGCATCCGGGCGCAGCCCTACATCGACAGCGCCATCGCCGGCGGCACCCGCGGCGCCAAGCTGCTGGCGCGCCACATCCTGCCCAACACGCTGGCGCCGCTGATCGTCCAGGCGACCTACATCTGCGCCGCCGGCATGCTGATCGAGGCCGGGCTTAGCTTCCTCGGCGCCGGCGTGCCGCCGGAGATCCCGAGCTGGGGCAACATCATCGCGCAGGGCCGGACGTTCTTCCAGATCGCGCCGTGGAGCATCCTGATCCCCGGCGCCTTCCTCGCGCTCACCGTGCTGGCGGTCAACCTGCTGGGCGACGGCCTGCGCGACCGGCTCGATCCGCGGCTGGCGAGGCGGATGTGAACATCCTCGAGGTCCGCGATCTGGCGACGCATTTCCACACGCGCGACGGCATCGTCCGCGCCGTCGACGGCGTGTCGTTCGACGTCGCCGCCGGCGAGACGCTGGGCATCGTGGGCGAGTCCGGCTGCGGCAAGTCGGTGACGGCGCTGACGGTCATGGGCCTGATCCCGCCGGAGACCGCGCGCGTCGCCCGCGGCTCGGTGATGTTCGAGGGCCGCGAGCTGGTCGGCCTGCCCGAGCGCGAGATGCGCGCGATCCGCGGGCGCAGCATCTCGATGATCTTCCAGGAGCCGATGACCAGCCTCAACCCGGTGCTCACGGTCGGCACGCAGATCGCCGAGAACGTCGTGCGCCACACCGGCGCGGGGTGGCCGCGGGCGCGCGAGCGGGCGATGGAGATGCTCGATCTGGTGGGCATCGCCGATTCGCGGCGCCGGCTCGACGAGTACCCGCACCAGCTCTCGGGCGGCATGCGCCAGCGCGTGATGATCGCCATCGCGCTGTCGTGCGATCCGCGCGTGCTGATCGCCGACGAGCCGACCACCGCGCTCGACGTCACCATCCAGGCCCAGATCCTCGACCTGATGCTCGAGCTCAAGGAGAAGCTCGGCACCGCCATCGTCATGATCACCCACGATCTCGGCGTCGTCGCCGAGACGACGCAGCGCGTGGTCGTGATGTACGCCGGCCGGAAGGTGGAGGAGGCGCCGGTCGACGACCTGTTCGCCCGGCCGCTGCACCCCTACACACACGGCCTGATGCGCGCGATCCCGCGGCTCGACGTCGACGCCGAGATCGCCGGCCGCCGGCCGCGGCTGAAGGAGATCACCGGCATGGTGCCGCGGCTCGACCGCGAGCTCGTCGGCTGCGCCTTCGCGCCGCGCTGCGACTTCGCGACCGAGCGCTGCCGCGCCGAGGCGCCGCCGCTGGAGGACCACGGCGGCGGCCATTTCGCGGCGTGCTGGGAGACGCGGCGCGTGCTGGAGGCCACGGCGTGAGCGAGCCCGCGAGCCTCGAGGTCCGCGACCTCGTCAAGCACTTCCCGATCCACAGCGGCCTGCTGCAGCGGCGCACCGGCGCGGTGAAGGCGGTCGACGGCGTCAGCTTCGCCATCCGCCGCGGCGAGACGCTGGGGCTGGTCGGCGAGTCCGGCTGCGGCAAGTCGACGGTCGGCCGCACCGTGCTGAAGCTGCACGAGCCGACCTCGGGCGCGATCCTGCTGGGCGGCGAGGACGTCACCCGGCTCTCGCCGGGCGCGATGTGGGAGCACCGCCGGCGCATCCAGACGGTGTTCCAGGATCCGTACTCGTCGATGAACCCCCGGCTCAAGGTCGGGACCATCGTCGGCGAGCCGCTGGAGAATTTCGGCATCGCCACGGGAAGGGAGAAGGACGAGCGCGTCGCGGCGCTGCTCCAGCGCGTCGGCATGCGTCCCGACGCCATGCACCGGTTCACGCACGAGTTCTCGGGCGGGCAGCGGCAGCGGCTGGGCATCGCCAAGGCGCTCGCGGTCAATCCCGAGGTCATCGTCGCCGACGAGCCGGTGTCGGCGCTCGACGTCTCGGTCCAGGCGCAGGTGCTCAACCTGCTGATCGACCTGCAGGACGAGTTCCGGCTGGCCTATCTGTTCATCAGCCACGACCTCGCGGTCATGCGCCATATCAGCCACCGCATCGCGGTGATGTATCTCGGCCGGATCGTCGAGCTGACCGACAAGCGTTCCCTGTTCGCGACCCCGCTGCACCCCTACACCGAGGCGCTGCTGGCGGCGGCGCCGATCCCCGACCCCGCGAAGCGCAAGCGGCGGCGGATGGTCCTCCAGGGCGACGTGCCGAGCCCGGCGAAGCCGCCGCCGGGCTGCCACTTCCACACGCGCTGTCCCTACGCGATGCCGGCCTGCAAGGTCGAGACGCCGCCGCTGATCGAGGTCGCCGCGGGGCACCACGTCGCGTGCCTGCGCCGCCCGGGTGGGCGGCGACCATCCCCCCCGTCGTCCCCCGCCCGGCGCCTGGCGGAGGGGGGGGGCCGCGGGCTACCGTCCGCGGCGTTTCCGAACCGGTCCGTCTGGAGTCCCTGCGATGTCCGAACTCTGCGATCTCGGCGCCGTCGAGCTGCGCCGCCTCATCGGCGCGCGGTCGATCTCGCCGGTCGAGGTGCTCGAATCCTGCCTGCGCCGGATCGACGCCGTGAATCCGCGGCTGAACGCCGTGACGGCGATGTGCGTCGAGCGCGCCCGCGGCGAGGCGCGCGAGGCGGAGGCCGCGGTCCGCCGCGGCGACGCGCTCGGCCCGCTGCACGGACTGCCGCTGGGCGTGAAGGATCTCAACGAGACCGCCGGCCTGCGCACCACCTGGGGCTCGCCGATCTTCAAGGACCACGTGCCGGAGAAGGACGAGCGCATGGTCGCGGCGTGCCGCGCGGCGGGCGCCATCGTCGTCGGCAAGACCAACGTGCCGGAGTTCGGCGCCGGCGCCAACACCAACAACCCCGTCTACGGCCCGACGCGCAATCCGTTTGACACGGCGCGCATCTGCGGCGGCTCGTCCGGCGGCTCGGCGGTGGCGCTGGCGACCTCGATGCTGCCGATCTGCACCGGCTCCGACACCGGCGGCTCGCTGCGCACCCCCGCCGCGCTGTGCGGGATCGTCGGCTTCCGCGTCTCGCCGGGCACCGTCCCGACCGAGCGGCGGCCGCTGGGCTGGACCAACATCTCGGTGCAGGGACCGATGGGCCGCGACGTCGCCGACACCGCGCTGCTGCTGTCGGCGCAGGTCCGGTCCGACGGCGCCGACCCGCTGGCGCGTCCGGTCGATCCGGCGCTGCTGCGGGCGCCCGAACCGGCCGATCTATCGACGCTGCGGCTGGCGGCGTCGGTCGATCTCGGCTTCGCCATCGTCGACAAGCGCATCCGCGCCGCCTTCGCGGACCGGATCGGGCGCATCGGCGGTTGGTTCCGCGACTGCGCCTGGGCCGATCCGGACATGGCCGAGGCCGACGACACCTTCGAGGTCATCCGGGCGCAGAACTTCCTGACGTCGCAGCTCGACAACTACCGGAACCGCCGCCACCTGATCGGCCCGAACATCGTCGCCAACGTCGAGCAGGGCCTCGGCCACTCGGCGCTCGACGTGGCGCGCGCGCATGCGCGGCAGACCAGGATATTCCGCGCCTTCCAGGAGTTCTTCCGCGCCCACGACGTGCTGATCTGCCCGGCCACGACGGTGCCGCCGTTCCCGATCGAGACGCTCTACCCCGAGCGGATCGACGGCGTCGCCATGCGCACGTATTTCCCTTGGCTGGCGCTGGCCTACGGACCGACCATCACCGGCCATCCCGCGATCTCGATCCCCTGCGGGCTGGAGCCCACCGGCACGCCGATGCACCTCCAGATCGTCGGACCGTTCGGCGGCGACGCCAGGGTGCTCTCGGTGGCGCTGGCGCTCGAGAAGGCGATGGCTGGCGATCCGCATCTCGCGCGGCCGCTGCCGGATCTGAGGGCGCTCGCCGCCTGACCGGCGCCCGCGTTCACAATACGACGACGCCGATCAGCAGCAACGCCGCGAGCGCGGCGAGCGCCTGCGCGGCCGAGCCGCCGCCGATCAACAGCAGGGCGCGGGCCGTCCGCATCCGCCCGAGCGACGCCACGACCCAGAACAGCGGGTCGTTGACGTGGCACACCGCCGTGGCGCCGGCGCCGATCGCCAGCGTCGCCAGCGCGCGGCCGTCGGCGCCGTCGAGGCCGAGCGCCGGCAGCAGCGGCTCGACCAGGCCGGCGGTCGTCAGCACAGCGGTCAACGACGAGCCGTAGAGCGTCTTCACGATCGCCGCGCCGATGAACGGCGCCAGCAGGCCCAGCCGCGGATCGACGGCCGTCTCCGCCAGCAGCTCGCCCATGCCGGTCTCGCCCAGCACGCGGCCGAAGCCGCCCGCCAGCCCGGCGACCAGGATCACCGGCGCCGCCACGGCCACCGCGTCCGCGACGCCGGCGCCGTCGGCCAGCGCCCGGCGGTTCCACCACCGCGCCAGCGCCACGGCCGCCGCGATGGCGAACGCCGCCAGGAAGACGGGCCGCGCCAGCGCGTTCAGGTGCTCGCCGGCCTGGCCGATCGGAGCGGCAGGGTGCTGGGCGACGGACTGGGCCAGCAGCAGCGCGGCGGGCACCGCGATCATCGCGAGCGCGTAGCGCGACGGCGCTACCACCGTCGATCCGGAGTCGCCGCCGCCGCGCGTTAGCCGGGCGACGTAGAACCATCCGGCCGCCGCCATGATGACCGCGACGGGCAGGCCGAGCGCGACCACGCGAGTCGTCGAGGCGTCGAGGATGGTCGCGACCGTGACCGCGTCGGGCGAGGGGATGACGAGGCCGTGGCACGCGGTCATCGCCAGCAGGCCGGCGACCAGCGCGCGCGGCCCCGATGCCGTCGCCGCCAGGAAGCCGAGGCCGGCGGCGGTGGTCGCCCCGGCCCCGAGCGCGAAACCCGTGGCCGCGACGGCGCCGTCGCGGCCCATCGCGCCGCGGCCGGCGCGCCGCAGCAGGACGGCGATCAGCGCGCCCGCGAGCAACGGTAGGCCGAGCGGATCGACGGCGTGCGCGACACCGGCGCCGACCGCCCAGCCCATGCCGCCGATCGTGGCGTCGGCGGCCAGTCCGTATCCGATCGACACCAGGGGCAGCGCCAGCGCTGGATGCAGGCGCCACCGGTCGACCAGCGGCACCAGGACCACGACGGCGGCGAGGAGGAGGGCGGCCTGGAGCAGCGGCGACATGCTTGTTGCTCATATCACGCGGCCGGACCGTGACAAACCGGCCGGCGGCGCTATCGTGGCGCCATGCTCCGTCGCCGGCTGATCGGATCAGCGCTCGCTTCCGCCGCCGCCATCGCCGCGCCCGCCGCGGCGGGCCGGCCGCTGTCGTCGCTGCGCGTCGATCGCCGGCGCCTGGTCGACGCCGCCGGGCGGACTTTCGCGGTCAAAGGCATCAACCTGGGCAACTGGCTGGTGCCCGAAGGCTACATGTTCAAGTTCAAGACCGCGCGGTCGCCGCGGCGGATCTACGCCGCGTTCGAACGGGTCCTCGGCGCTGCCGGGGCGCGGGCGTTCTGGGCCCGGTGGCGCGACGCCTATGTCGACGCGGCCGACATCCGCTTCATCGCCGCCGCCGGCTTCAATGTCGTGCGCGTGCCGTTCCACTACGCCTCGCTGGTGACGCCGGGCGCACCCGGCGCACCGCCGCGCTTCGAGGGCGAGGGCTACGCCCGTCTCGACGCGCTGGTGGCGTGGGCGCGCGCGGCGGGGCTTCGCGTGATCCTCGACCTGCACGCCGCGCCCGGCGGACAGACGGGGTTCAACCACGACGACGGGTCGGGCTATCCGCTGATGTTCTACGTGCCGGCGCACCGCGCGCTGACGATCTCCATCTGGCGCCGGCTGGCGGCGCGCTACCGCGGCGAGCCGGCGATGCTCGGCTTCGACCTGCTGAACGAGCCCGTCGCGCCGTACCACGACGTCTCGCGCCTGAACCACAAGCTCGAGGCCTTCTACCGCGACGCCACCGCGGCGATCCGCGCCGAGGATCCGGATCGGATCGTGCTGCTCGCGGGCGGCCAGTGGAGCACCAATCTCGAGATGTTCGGCCGGCCGTTCGCGCCGAACCTCGTCTACACCTACCATGCCTTCTGGAGCAGCCCCCGGCGCGACTCGATCCAGCGGCACATCGACTTCTCGCTGCGCCACGACGTGCCGCTGCTCATCGGTGAGACCGGCGAGTGGACCGACGACTGGCACGCCGCGTTCCGTAAGCTGCACGAGCGGCTGGGCATCGGCTGGTGCTTCTGGACGTACAAGAACCTCGACACGCCCTCGACCGTGGCGTCGATCCGCCGGCCGGACGGCTGGGCCGACGTGGTCGCCATCGCCGATGGAGCCGCGCCCGCCGAAGGCGCGGCGCTGACACGCGCCCGCGCCGCGATCGACGCCTACCTGGCCGACGTGCCGCTGGCGCGCAACACGATCAACGCGGGCTACCTGCGCGCGCTGGGGATGCGGGTGCCGTCCGACACCGTCGCGCCGCGTTGACGGGGCGGCGCCGGGCCGCGACAGTCCGCCCCGCGGGCGAGGCGGCGCCCGCCATGGAACGAGGAACCGGAGCACGATGCGATATCGCGAGAAAGCCATGATCGTGGCGCCGCAGCCGGAGGCGACCGAGGCCGGCGCCGACATGCTGCGGGAGGGTGGCAACGCGGTCGACGCGCTGATCGCCTGCGCGTTGACCCAGGGCGTGGTCGATCCGCTGATGTGCGGCATCGCCGGCTTCGGCAGCTGCGGCATCTACATGCCGGGCAAGAGGTTCCACGGCTACATCGACGCGCACGCGCCGGCGCCGCTGGGCGCGCGGCCGGATATGTGGGCGAACCTGATCGAGGGCGAAGCGCGCGATGGCTACGGCTTCATCTTGCGCGGCCGTGTCAACGACATCGGCTACCGCTCGATCTGCGCGCCGGCCAATCTGCGCATGTACCACGACGCCCACCGCGAGCACGGATCGCTGCCGTGGTCGCGGGTGGTCGAACCGGCGATCCACTGGGCCCACAACGGCTGGACGGTGCGGCCGCACGTGCATTTCTGGTGGAGCGACGAAGGCGCCATGGGGCGCGCGCCCAACCACGAGCGGCTCACGTTCACGCCGGCCGCCAAGCGGCTCTACTGCCGGCCCGACGGCTCGCCGAAACGGGTCGGCGACCGGGTGGTGAACCGCGACTACGCCGAGGTGCTGCGCGCCATCGCGCGCGGCGGCGCCGACGCCTTCTACGAGGGCGAGATCGCGGCGGCCATCGCCGAGGATATGCGCCGCAACGACGGCCTGCTGACGGCCGAGGACCTGCGTAAATGGCGCACGGTGCGCACCGATCCATTGTGGAGCACGTACCGCGGCCGCCGCGTGTCGACCAACCAGCCGCCCGGCGGCGGCGTGATGCTGGTCGAGATGCTCAACATCCTCGAGAATTTTGATCTCGCCGCCATCGGCCACAACACGCCGGAATACGTGCGCGTGGTCGCCGAGGCGATGAAGCGCGCGACCATCGACAAGGACGCCCATGTCGGCGACCCGCGCTTCGTCGAGGTGCCGCTGGAGCGCCTGACGTCGAAAGCCTACGCGCGCGCCATGGCCGACGAGATCCGCGCGGGGTCAAGGCCAGCGTCCCGCGCTTCAACACCGGAACGCCGACCAAGGATACCACGCACATCTCCGTCGTCGACAAGGACGGCAACTGCGCCACCATGACCCACTCGCTGGGCATGCCGTCGGGCGTCGTCACGGACGGGCTGGGTTTCATGTACAACGGCTGCATGGGCGTGTTCGATCCGCGGCCGGGCCGGGCGGGCTCGATCGCGCCGGGCAAGGCGCGGTTCAGCTCGGTGGTGCCGTCGATCGTGTTCGACGGCGACCGGCCGGAGCTGGTGATCGGCGCGCCCGGCGCGACGCAGATCGCCATGGGCGTGCTGCACGCCACGCTCAACGCGCTGGATTTCGACATGACCATGGTCGAGGCCGTCAGCGCGCCGCGCTTCTCCGCCACCAGCGACGCCATCGACATCTCGAACCGCATCCCCTGGACGACGCAGCGGGCGCTCGAAGGCATGGGCTACGAGGTGATCCGCAGCCCCTACGGCTTCGGCTTCGCCGCCGTGCACGCGCTGCGCATCCACTCCGACGGACTCGATGGCGGCGCCGATCCCGGCCACGACGGCAACGTCGTCGCCGTGTGAGCGCGCCTAGAGCAGGGCCTTGCGGCGGTTGATCGACGTGGGCGCGTCGTACCCGGGATGCGCCTCGCGCGAGACCTCCGCGTAGCCCAACGCCGCGAACATCGCCTGGTTGGCGGCGAGCGCGATGCGCGCGCCGAGGGTGACGCCGGCGCAGCCGCGGCGGCGCGCCTCGTCCTCGACGAAGCGGATCAACGCGCCGGCGATGCCCTGTCCGCGTCGCGCCGGGGGCACCGACAGGCGGCCGAAATAGAGATCGTCGCCGTCCGGCCGGTAGAGGACGGCGCCCACGGCCACGGGCGCGCCGCCCTCGATGCGCCACGCGATGGCGGCGCCGCCGGGCGCGGCGAGCTGCGGCAGGATCGTCGCCGCGGATTCGTCGAGCGCGCCGGATTCCGGCTTCAGCCGGCCGCGGTATTCGATGAAAGCGGCGTTGATCAGCGCGCCGATGGCCGCCGCGTCCGCGTCGACGGCGCGCCGGACGATGATCGCGCCGTCCGTCATGGCGCCACCCTGCCGCCGCCATCGACGTAGAGCGTGCCGACGACCCGCGACAGCGACAGGCGCCGTGTGGCGCCGCCGACGACGAGGTCGAGCGCGTGGGCCTCCCATACCGGCGTCGCGCCGTCGACGAACGCCTCGTGGAGAACGCGTCCGTCGCAGCCGCCATGCGGCAGGCCGAGCAGGTGCAGGATCGTCGGGGCGATGTCGACGATGCCGGCGGGGCAGGGGGAGACGTAGCCGCCGCGGAACCGGGCGCCGCCGATCGCGAGGTAGTTGCCCATCTCGCGGGGATGCAGGCCGCCGTGGTTGCCGTGGCCATCGGCCAGCGCGCTGTCGTGCGGCGCGCCGCCGGGCCAGCCGCCACCGCCGACCGCGTCGTCGTGGGCGAAGGTGAACACCAGATCGGCGACGCGGCCGCTATCGAGGCCGACGAGGGCGCGGTTGAAGGTGCCATCCAGCGCGCCGGCGTCGCGGTCGGGCCCGGCGCTGAACAGCGCGCCGCTCCACGCCTGTTCGGCGACCCATTCCGCCACGGCGCGGCGCAGACCGGGATCGTCGCGGCGGAAGGTGACGGCCGACGCCGAGCCCGGCACGAGGCCGAGATCGGCGTTACCGACGGCGCGGGTGTCGACCGAGAAGCCGGAACCGGCGAACGCGCCGACGAGATCGATCCGGCCGCGGTTGGTGACCTGGCCGTGGTCCGACACGACGATGATCGTGCGGCGGTCTTGGTCGGGCGCGCGCTCCCACGCCTCGACGACCCGGCCGAACGCGGAATCGGCAGCCACAAGGGATTCGCGCGCCGCCGCCGAGCCGATGCCGGCGTAGTGGTAGGAATTGTCCGGGTCGGTGTACCAGAGCACCGCGACGTCGGGATCGATGCGCGGCAGCACGTGGTCGAGATAGATCGACGTGGCGTGCGCGACGCGCGCCGAGGCCGGCACGCCACCCGGCGGCGGCGGGCCGAAACGCGCCTCGATTCCGTCCCACATCGCCCGCGACGCGCTGTGCGCGGCGCCGTGCGCCGACCATCGAAGCTGGCCCAGCGCCTCGGCGCGGTGCGCCAGCAGCCACGTCGCGCCGGTCGATCCGGTGGCGACGACGGCGTAGGTCAATCCCGCCGCGGCCAGCCGCTCGCCCAGCGTCGGCGCGTCGATCAGCCGGCCGTTCCAGGCCGCGTCGACGGCCACGAGATCGTCGCGCTCCGCCGTCCGCACCCAGCGGTCGGCGAAGACGTCGCCGGCGTGGAACTGGTTGCCGACGACGCCGGCGCGCGCCGGCTGGCAGCCCGTGACCAGCGCCGCGGCGTTGACCCGCGTCTCGCTTGGAAAGACGCAGCGTGCGCGGGCGAAGCGGCAGTGCCGGTCCTGGAACGCGTGCAGGTTCGGCATCGTCGCGGCGTCGACCATGTCCGGCCGCAACCCGTCGAACACGACGATCAGGACTTTCGTGGCTCGTCGCCCCGGGCATGTACCTCGACATCTCCGACTCGCACCGACTAGCGATCGATCGACGCTCGACTCGACGCGAATCCCAAACGGCACGCGGTTCGCTAATCCGTTCAGGGCGCCTTCTTCAATTTCTTCTCCAGTGCTTCGGACGTCCCACTCGGGCAGAGCATGAGCACTGTAAGCTGGTAGTATCCGCCTGTCCGGTTGTACGTAACGCCTGCCGCGCAGCCGTAGTAAGGTTCCGTATTCTCGCGGACGATGAATTGCATCGGAAGCGGTGTCTTCTGCGCAAGATTCCCGCCGATGATCGCGGTCAGGGCACGCGATGTCGCCTGTGAGACGTTCCCGCTTTCCTGACCCCACTTCAGGTAGGCATCGCGCGATCCCGGGGATGTAGCCTTCTCCCAGTCGCCTGGGTTGGGAACGAAGGTCTTGGCGAGGCCGCCGAAGGTATAGGCGCTGATTCCGCCCTTGGCCTCGAATTCGTCCTTCCGCTTCCCGATCTCGTCGATGGAGAACCGCTCCGAAAGCTTCTCCGCGAGCGGGTCGAACACCACGATGAGTCGCGGATACAGATCCAAGGTCTTCATGAACATCCCGGCCTCCTTCTATTGGCGGTCTTGATGCGCCGCTCCGTGCTTGAAGCACGGGTCGACGCGGTGACGCTTGCTGAACAAACTCGTTCTACATTCTAGCCTCGACCAGCAATTTGCGGAACGCGCTCGACTGCCTCAGCGCTGGAGCCGCTTCGCATGCCCGAGCCAATTCACAGCTTTCTTCGATCATCGCCAACGCCTCCTCCCGACGCGAACTGGATTGCCTGAAGATCGCCGTCGCCAGCGCTCGTGCCGCGAGGGATTGCAGGCCCCGCAGACCACGCGTCCGGGCGTCCTGGTGAGCCGACCTGGCGAACCGCTCGGCGGTCGCATAGTCCTCCCGGGCGGCTAGTGCCATCGAGTAGAGCGCCTCCGCCGCGCAGAGTGCGGCCGCATGACCGATACTCCTCGCCCGATCCGCTGCGGTGCGCAGAGTGGCCTCCGCGGCACCGATGTCGCGGCACCCGAGGTGCGCGGCGCCAAGCTGGCCGCCGATCAGCGGCGAAAGGACGCCAATCCCATGCTTCTCGCAAAGCGCCAAGCCGCTTTGGAGAACCGCGGTCGCGGCAGCGAAATTTCCACCCAACACGAGCGTTGCGCCGTACCCGTAGGAGGCCGAAGCCATGTCGTAGACGTTGTTCGTCCTACGCGCCGTCTCGCGTGACCTCTTGGTCACAAGGTCGGCGTCGTCGTGCCGTCCCATGCTCGCATAAGCGCAGGCCAATACCGACCGGCACAGGATCGACGTGGTGGCCGTGGTGCCGATATGAGCCATCTCCCGCTCGGCCGACAGGTAGTCGACCGCCGGCAGTAGCGCTTGGACAGCATCGGAATACGCGCCGGAGGAGAAGAACGCCTGGCCAAGGGCGTATCGCGCCAGCACTTCCGCGGCCTTGTTCTCGGACGATCGCGCCTCGCCGAGCGCGGCCGACGCCGTCTCGATGGCATTTAGGACGTCCCCTTGAAATGTCAGGGCGAAAGCCGCTTGGACGCGGCAGATGAGCGCGGTTCTGAAGTCGTGAATCTCCGTGGCGAGCTTTTCGGCATCGGTCAGCATCCGCAGCCAAGAGGAGAAATCCGGCGTCGCGCCGATCGCGACGCGCAGCAACAGCCGTGTGCTGATTCCGAGCGATATCGTGTCGCGCGTGCGCGGCATCCTCTCGAGGTGGTCGAGCGCCTTCTGGCAGAAATCCTGCGCCGCCTGGTACGACGACGCCTCGATCGCGCCCTCCGCCGCCTTGCGCTCGTACTCGACCGCCTTCGCCCACATCTGCGCCTCGGCGGCGTGGTGGGCGAGGGTGGCGGTCCAGTCGCGCAGCTGGTCGGCGAAGCGCGCCTCGATGGCGTCGAGGATGCGGCGGTGCAGCCCCTGCCGGCGGTCGCGCACCATGGCGCCGTAGGCGGCCTCGCGGATGAACTCGTGCCGGAACTCGACGAAATCGCCGGAGCCGTCGGCGCTGTCGAACAGGATGTGGCGCGCCGCGAGCTCGCGGACCGCGGCCGGCAGCGCCGCCGTGTCGGCCTCGCCGACATCCGCCAGCAGCGCCCGCGGGAAGCGCTTGCCGATGGCGGCCGCGACCTGCGTCAGCGCCTTCAGCGGCGCGTCGAGGCCGTCGATGCGCGCGGCGGCGACGGCCTGGACGGAACGCGGCGTCTCGACCCGCGGCCGGTCGCCCGACGCGACGAACGCGCCGGGCGTGCCGTCGAGCGCGCCGCTCTCGACCAGGTGGCGCACGGCCTCCTCGAGGAACAGCGGCAGCCGTCCCGTCAGGTCGAGCAACTGCTCCTTCATCGCGCGTACCGACGGATGGCCGCCCAGCAGGCGGTCGAGGAAGCGGCCGGCGGTGTCGACCTGGAACTCCGACAGCGTTATCGGCAGGGTGTGCGGCGCGCGGGCCGGAACGCCGTCCATCGGACGGTGCGTGGCGACGATGGCGAGGCGCGCGTCCGGCAGGCGGTCGGGCAGCGCCAGCAGCACGGCGCGCGACTCGACGTCGGCCCAGTGGAAATCCTCGATCAACAGGAACAGCGGCCGCTCGCGTTGCGCGGCGTCGATGATCGCGACCACGGCGGCCTCGATCAGGCGGCGCCGCGCCGGCAGATCCATCTCGCTCCACGCCGGGTCGTCGCGCTGGAGATTGAGCAGCGCGGCCAGCGCCGAATCGCTTCCGGCCGGCGGATCGAGCGCGGCGAGCCGCGCCGTCAGCGCCGCGCCGACATCCTCGTAGGCGGCGGTCTCCTCGACCGCGAGCCAGCGGCGCAACAGCGCGCGGATGATGGCGAACGGCGCGCGGCTGCTGGTGGTCTCGCCGTCGGCCTCCCAGACCGTCCATGCGCCACCGGCCTCGCCGCCGACCAGCTCGTGCGCGACGCGCGACTTGCCGGTGCCCGGCTCGCCGCCGATCGCCAGGAACTGGGCGCTGCCGTTGCGCGCGCGGTTCAGCCGCCCGCGCAGGTAGCCCATCACCGCCTCGCGGCCGACGAACGGCGACAGCCCGGCCGCCTGCCGCGCCATCCAGCGCGAGCGCTGGCCGAGACCGGTCAATTCCCACGCGGCGACCGGCTGGTCGAAGCCCTTGAAGACGAGACCGTCCCGCCGCCGCGCCTCGACCGAACCCTGCACCAGGGCCCATGTGTCCCCGGAGATCAGCACGGTGTTCGACTCGGCCGCCTGCTCCAGCCGGGCCGCGAAATGCGCCGCCGGCCCCGTCACGTCGTAGCTGTGGGCGATGTCGCCGGGGCGGACGTGCGTCACGACATCGCCGGAGTGCAGGCCGATGCGCACGGCGAGGTCCGCGTCCGGCAGCTCCGCGATCCGGTTGCGCATCAGCAGCGCGGCGCGGCAGGCGCGCAGGGCGTGGTCGTCGACCGCCATCGGCGCGCCGAACAAGGCCATCACGCCGTCGCCCTGGATGCGGTTGACGATGCCGCCGGCCTCGCGCACCGCCGCGGTCATCACCTCGATCGCCGGCCGCAGCTTTTCGGCGGCGTCCTCGGGGTCGAGGTTCTGGATCATCCGCGTCGAGTCGCGGATGTCCGCGAACAGGATGGTGACGAACTTGCGCTCGGCGGGGATCGCGGCGGTCTCGCCACGCGTCGCGAGCCGGGTGCCGCACTCGCCGCAGAACCGCGCGCGCGGCGGGTTCTCGGTTCCGCAAGCCGGACAGCTCGCGAATCCGGACCCTGGCACCACGGGCGTCGCGGACGTCATTGCGTGCAGTCTCCCCGCGGGAAGATTGCGCCCGTCGCCCGGCTACCCGCAACCTTTTCGTGCGCGGCGGGTGTCGATATTCCCGAGTGTGAGCCCGCTCACTTGACGCCCGTTCGAGGTCGCGGCGGCGGGCCGCCGTCCGCGGCGTCGTTCCTGTCGCGCCGCAGGTGCCCGCCGCGCTATGGTTGCGGGGAACGGAGGACCCTATGGCTTTGATCACGTATCTCACCCGCATCCAGTTCGATTTCGGCGCGCTCAAGCTGCTCGATTCCGAACTCCAGACGCTGGGCATGCGCCGGCCGATGATCGTCACCGACAAGGGCGTGGCCGCCGCCGGCATCTGGGACAAGGTGAAGGCGGCGCTGCCCGGGAACCTGCCGCTGACCTACTACGACGGCACGCCGGAGAATCCGACCGAGGCGGCGATGCGCGACGCGCTGAAGCTCTATAGGGCGGGGGATTGCGATGGGATCATCGCGATCGGCGGCGGCTCCTCGATGGATCTCGCCAAGGCGGTGGGCTTGATGGCGACCCATCCCGGCGAGTCGCTGCTGCCCTACGCGATGGTCGAGGGCGGCATGGCGAAGATCACGGCGGCGATGGCGCCGTTGGTCGCGATCCCGACGACGGCCGGGACGGGCAGCGAGGTCAGCCGCGGCGGCGTGGTCATCATGGACGACGGCCGCAAGCTCGCGATCGGCAGCCCGCACCTGATTCCGCGGCTGGCCCTGTGCGATCCCGAGCTGACCCTCGGCCTGCCGCCGCATCTCACCGCCGGCACCGGCATGGACGCGATCGCGCACTGCATGGAGACCTACATGGCGCCGTCGGTGAACCCGCCGGCCGAGGCCATCGCGCTCGACGGTCTCGACCGGGCGTGGCGCCATCTCGAGCGGGCGGTGCGGGACGGCAACGACCGCGACGCGCGCTGGAACATGATGATGGCGTCGATGGAGGGGGCGATGTGCTTCCAGAAGGGCCTCGGCGCGGTGCACGCGCTGAGCCATCCCTCCGGCGGCCTCAAGGGGTTGCGCCTGCACCACGGCACGCTGAACGCCGTCTACCTGCCGCCCGTGCTCCGTTTCAACGGACCCGCGCTCGGCGTCGAGAAGATCGCGAGGATGGCCGCGATCCTCGGCTGCGCCCCGACGGCCGCCGCGTTGGCGGAGGCCATCGCCGCGATGAACGCGCGCATCGGGATCCCGTCGGGTCTCGGCGCGATGGGCGTCGGCGCGGACCGCCACGAGGCGATCGCCGACGGCGCGCTCGGCGACCACTGCCACCTCACCACGCCGCGGCAACCGACGAGGGACGAGTACCTCGGTCTGATCGCCGAGGCCGCGTGAGCCGGACTACCTGATGTCGGCGTAGGGATGCGCCGGCGTCGCCAGCGGGCGCAGGTCGGCGTAGGGGATCACCACCGGATTGGGCTCGTAGCCCATGTAGCAGACGGCCGCCGCGAACGGCCATCCCATGGCGTGCACCGCCAGCCCGCCGGCCGTGAAGTAGAGCAGATAGCTCGACGCGCCGGAGGATCGCCGGTCCAGGAAGCCGTCGTCGAGGATGTCGCCGCCGCAGACGTCGTCGGCCTCGCCGACCTTCGCGCGGTGCCCCCGCGTGGCGGCGCGCAGGCGCTCGATCCATAGACGGTCGAACGCGTCGCGCAGCGCCGGCGTCGAAAGATCGAGATAGCCGCCGAACGCGCCGGGCGGCGTGTCGTGGATCGAGTGGAGCGCGCGCATCTCCAGGCCGCGCGCGAGATCGACGGACGCCGCCTCGATGGCGTGGGTCGGGTGGGCGCCGCCGCACTCGTACATCGCCGCCGCCGTGAAGCTCAGCAGCGTCGGCGAAAGATACGTGACCACAGGCTCCCGCCAGGGTTGGTCGACCTTGGTGACCACGCGTCCGCCGGCGGCGGCGGATTGCGCGCGGAAGCGGTCGCATTGCCGCGCCTGCGCGATGAACCGCCAGTGCGCGCGGTCGAGCGCCGCGTTGGCCGGCGCGATCCTGGTCGGATCGGGATGCCGCGTCAGGCGCGGAACGGCGATACCGGTCGGCGCGTCGCGCACCAGCCTGTAGGCCACGGGTCCGGACGCCGGCGCTTCCGCCTCCGGCGTGAACCGCGCCAGCGCGAGCACCCGGCGGTGCTCGTAGGGCGTCGCCTCGGGCGAGACGTAGTCGTCCCGGCAGCACGGCCGCGACGGCGCGGCCACGCGCCGCAGCGCGACCGACGCCGTCCGCCCGGTCGCCGGATCGCGCCAGACGCCGTCGAGGCGGTCTCCCGACAGCGTCAACGTCCACGCGCCGGTGCGTTGTCCCGGCCGTCCATCCGGGCGCGGCGCGCTCTCCTCCACGTTCAAGCGCGCGCCTTCGGCGCGGATCGCGAGGTCAAGATTCTCGGCCACGCGCGTGTAGAAGTAGACGCCCTTTGCGCCGCCGAGCTCGACCACGACCGGCGCGCCGCCGATCGCGCCCTCGTAGATTCCGACATGGGCCGCGGCGGTCGGCGCCGGAGACTGCGCCCGCGCCACGGCGCCGAGCGCCAGCGCCAGTAGAACCGACGGCGCGAAGAGAAGGACACGCATGGACGACGCTCCGGAAGGACGCCGCGAGCCTACCATGCGCCGCGCGTTCCGCGCATCGGCGCCGCCGGCTTGGACATCGGTCGCGTCAGCCGGCTACCATCGCGACGCAACGGGTGGAGACGGGCACATGAAGGTGAAGGACAAGGTCTGCGTCGTGACCGGCGCGGCGGGCGGAATCGGCGAGGCGGTGGCGCGGCGCTACGCCGCCGACGGCGCGCGCGGGGTGGTCGTCGCCGACATGTCGGTCGACCGGGCCGCCGCCGTGGCGCGCGACATCGGCGGGCTGGCGGTGGCCTGCGACGTGGCGAAGGAGGCGGACGTCCAGGCGCTCATCGCGAAGGCGGAGGCGAAATTCGGCCCGGTCGACGTGTTCTTCTCCAACGCCGGCATCGCGCGCGCCGGACACGAGGGCGCGTCGGACAAGGACTGGGCCGACAGCTGGGCGATCCACGTCATGAGCCATGTCTACGCGGCGCGCGCGCTGGTGCCGGGCATGCTGGCGCGCGGCTCCGGCTATCTGCTCAACACCGCCTCGGCCGCCGGATTGCTCGCCTCGATGGGTTCGGCGCCCTACGGCGTCACCAAGCACGCCGCCGTAGCGCTGGCCGAGCATCTGTCGATCCAGTACGGCGACAAGGGCATCCGCGTCTCGGTGCTGTGCCCGCAGGCGGTCGACACCGACATGTACCGCGGCACGGGCACGACCGCCGCCGGCATCGACGGGATCATGAAGCCCGCCGAGGTCGCCGACGCCGTGGTCAAGGCGATGGACGAGGAGCGGTTCCTGATCCTCTCGCATCCCGTCGTGCACGACTACATGCGCCGCAAGGCCAACGATCTCGACCGCTGGCTGGGCGGCATGCGGCGCCTGCGCGACCGCACCGTGAAGTAGCCCGCCGCGGACGCCGGAGCCGGTCGATGCCGCTCGCCGTCACGATGTGGCTGGATTGCCGCAGCCCGTACTCGTATCTCGCGCTCGAGCCGGCCCTCGCGCTGGAGCGCGATTTCGACGTCGCGCTGGCGATCAAGCCGTTCACGCTGGAGATCGGCGGCGCGCTGAACCTCGCCGATCCCGCCGCCGTCGCGCGCGGCATGCGCAAGATCAAGTACCTCTACATGGACGTTCGCCGCTTCGCCCGGCCGCGCGGACTGACGATCCTCGGGCCGAGGAAGGTGTTCGACGGCGCGCTGGCGCATCTCGGCCTGCTCGTCGCCGGCGGCCACGGGCGCGGGCGGGACTACCTCGCCGCCATCTACCCGCTATTCTTCCAACGGCGCATCGACATCGAGAACGCGGACGAGATCGCGGGCGTGCTGTCGGGGATCGGCGTCGATCCGGCGGGGCTCGCGGCGGCGCGCGACGGCGACGGCCCGGAGCGGCTCGCCGCGCTCAACGCAGAGGCGGAGGGGCAGGGCGTGTTCGGCGTGCCGACATTCGCTGTCGACGGCGAATTGTTCTGGGGCCACGACCGCGTCGAGCTTCTGCGCGGACGGCTCGCGGAGAAGGCGCCGCGCTGAGCCCGGCGGCCTCGCCTCGTCGCGCTTGCTCGACACGTCTGAAAGCCGCCACGCCGGCGCCCCGTCCCGAGGCGGCGGTCGCGCGCGCCGCGCGCGGGATCGAGCGCGTCCGCATCGACTCCCGCCGCGTCGCGCGGCTATGCTGGCGTCGAATGGTCGGCATCGGCTCGGTGGTCCACGGCGGGGTCTCGCGACATCGTTGGATCGCGCCGACGCCGGCCGCTCGACCTCCTCGGGAACGGCCTCAGAGTGGCGGAGATCGGCGATGATCACGCGTTTGGCGTACTTGGTCGGCGTTGGTGCGGTGTTGTTGGGCGGCGTCGGCCGGGTCGAGGCGCAAGGCGCCGGGACGAGGGTCGGGGCCGGCGTGGCTGATGGCACCTATCGCTGCCACAAGCTGTCGCCGAGCGGCGGCTTGAGGCAGATGGGCACGATGGAGGTGCGCGGCGGCATGGCGCGGCTGCCCGGCCTGCCCGACGACTGGACCGTCCAGGCGGTGGCCGTGCGCGGCACGAATTCGCGCGGCGAGACCGTGGTCGCGTTCGACTACCGCAGCGCGGCGGGCATCAGCGACCGGCTGGACTGCATCCGGCAGTAGGCGGTGGTGCGGCGCGCGGCGGGACGGCCGGGCGCGGCTCGCCGCGCTCAACGTCGAGGCCCAGGAGTGGTCGGCGTGCCGGCATTCGCAATCGACGGCGAGCTGTTCTGAGGCCACGGCAGGGTCGATCTCCCGCGCGAAAGGCCGGCCGCGAAGGCGCCGCGTCAAGCCCGGCGGCCTTGCCACGCCCGCTCGGCGACACCGCAAGGCGCCACGCCAACGCCCCATCCCGCCGCTTACGGATCCGCCTGACGCTTGTCGCCGTCAGCCCGGTGTCCGCGCGCTCGACAGGTCGTCAGCCGCCGAGGAAGCGCCGCACTTCCAGATAGGAGCGGTCGTTCGCGTCGGGCGCCTGCCCGTTCTGCACGCGCTGGAGGCAGTTGGCTTGCGCGGTCCTTGCCATGCGGTACATCGCCGCCTGCCGCGCGTGCTGGGCTTCGAGCGTCGCGATCTGGGCGTTGGCGTCGCGGATCAGCCCGCGCAGCGCCTCGAGCGTCCTCATGTCCTTCATCCGCTTGGCGGCGAAGAACGCCATGTCGAAGGCGCCGGCGACCGGATCGCCCATCTCTCCAAGCGTCTCCTTCAACGCCGCCTTCAAGACGTCGAACGAAATGCCGTCTGGCTTCGTCAGGTGTTCCATCAGCTCCGACCGCCCCTGCCCGGCGTCCTTGAGCAGGCGCTTGTCGATCGACTTGAAGCCGGCCTTGATGAGCTTGTCCCGCAAAGTGCTCACCGCCACCTCGCGCAACGCCGCCTCGGCCATCTTTCCCAGTGGCCAGCCGGCCGCGAGGGCGCCGGCGTCGACCACGGCGCCGGCATAGCCGCTCCTGCGCTCGACCTCGTAGCGGTCGTCAAGGGACGCGCGGAAGCGGCGTAGCACCTCGAGCGAGACCTGCGAGGCCATAGCGCGGGCTCGGATCTCGTCCTCGGCATCGTCATGGTCGGCGCATCTCGCCCGTTCAGCGGCGCTCAGGGGCCTCGGGGCGGAGATGCCCTGGTGGATCACCCCCGACCAGCGGAACGTGCCGGGAACCTTGGTGCAGCTATACGTGCCCTGGACGGTGTTGCCGGAGAGCGTGCCCGTGTAGTTGCAGTCGTTGCCGTCGGTGCTGTTGTAGCGCTGGACCGTGACGGCGCCGCCGTCGATGTTGATGGTCAACCCGGCGTGGATGCGCCCGTCATACCAGTCCTTCGGTCCGAGCCAGTCGCCGTCGAACACATTGGCCGAACCTCGCCGCGTCCACACCGCGTGCCAAACGCCATTGTACTCGGTGATTACCCAGCGCACGCCCAGCGGATCGTCCTGAGCGCGGGCCGGTTGTCCGGCGCCGATCAGCGCGACGAGGAGGCTGCCGGCCGCGAGGTGGCGGTTGATCATCACGATATGATCCCCATGGTCGATCGAACCCTGCGACTCCGGCCATCATGGACAGTGGCCGTCGTGCGGTCGCGACGTCCGCGCATGCCCCTCTATCCACGGCATGATGACGCGGGCCACCGCGACTTGGCAACGTCGCGGATGGGCCGACCGACGCCACAGGGTTCATCGTCTCCACCGCGGCGGGAGTCCGCTTGGAAAGCCGCTCGGGTGGCGCGATGCACCAGCGAAGGAGCTTGGCCACGACGGCGTCTTGGCCCCGGGCCGCGCCCCTCAGTTCTCCCCACCGCCGCGATATTCGCGCTCCCCCCGCGGGGAAGACCGTGCTAATCACGCTCACGCCCCTCGCGGCCACCGCCGGGAGGGGCGTTTTCTGTGCGCGCGGCGCCGTGGCGGCCGCGCGCGCGGAACGAATGGACGGAGTGACGAAATGGCCAACGTGGCGGTCGTCGGCGCCCAGTGGGGCGACGAGGGCAAAGGCAAGATCGTGGACTGGCTGTCGGAGCGCGCCGAGGTGGTGGTGCGCTTCCAGGGCGGCCACAACGCCGGCCATACCCTCGTCATCGGCAACCAGACCTACAAGCTGGCGCTGCTGCCCTCGGGCGTCGTGCGGCCGGGCAAGCTGTCGGTGATCGGCAACGGCGTCGTCGTCGATCCGTGGCACTTCCTCGAGGAGGTCGCCAAGGTGAGCGGGCAGGGCGTGGCCGTGACCCCGGCGACTCTGAAGATCGCCAACCACGCCGTGCTGATCCTGCCGCTGCACCGCGACCTCGACGGCTGGCGCGAGGACGTGCCGGGCACGATCAAGATCGGCACCACGCGGCGCGGCATCGGACCGGCCTACGAGGACAAGGTCGGCCGCCGCGCGATCCGCGTCGGCGACCTCGGCGAGCCCGACATCCTCGAGCGCAAGGTGCACACGCTGCTGGCGCACCACAACGCGCTGCGCGCCGGGCTCGGCAAGCCGCTGGTCGACGGCGCCGCGCTGCTGGCCGAGCTGCTCGCTCTGGCGCCGCGGATCCTGCCCTACGCCGAGGACGTGTGGGAGCGGCTCGACGCGCTGCGCGGCGCCGGGAAGCGCATCCTGTTCGAGGGCGCGCAGGCGACGATGCTCGACGTCGACCACGGCACCTATCCGTTCGTCACCTCGTCGAACACGGTCGCGGCCCAGGCGATGATCGGCAGCGGCATGGGGAACGGCAGCGTCGGCTACGTGCTGGGCATCGCCAAGGCCTACACCACGCGCGTCGGCGAGGGCCCGTTCCCGACCGAGCTGTTCGACGCCATCGGCGACGGACTGCAGGCGCGCGGCATGGAGGTCGGCGTCAACACCGGACGCAAGCGGCGCTGCGGCTGGTTCGACGCCGTCATGGTGCGCCAGGCGGTGAAGCTCAACGGCATCGACGGCATCGCGCTGACCAAGCTCGACGTGCTCGACGGCATGGACGAGCTGAAGGTGTGCGTCGGCTACGAGCTCGACGGAAAGCGCATCGAGCGCTTCCCGTTCACCATGGGCGCGCAGTCGCGCATCAAGCCGGTGTACGAGATATTCGAGGGCTGGAACGAGAGCACCAGGGGCGCGCGCTCCTGGGTGCAGCTGCCGGCCAACGCGGTGAAGTACGTGCGGCGCGTCGAGGAGCTGATCGGCTGCCCTGTCGCGCTGCTGTCGACGTCGCCGGAGCGCGAGGACACGATCCTGATGCGGGATCCGTTCAAGGACTGAGCGGCTGAAGTTGGAACGAGGGAAAGGAAACGCGAGATGGCGAACATGCTCAAGAAGCGGCTGGCGGCGGGCAAGGCCTGCGTCAACGGCTGGCTGGCGATCCCCGACGGGTTCGCGGCCGAGACGATGGCGCAGTGCGGCTGGGACAGCGTCACGGTCGACATGCAGCACGGCGTGCAGGACTACATGTCGATGGTCCGCTGCTTCCAGGCGATGGACCGCCATCCCGTCACGCCGCTGGTGCGCGTGCCGTGGAACGAGCCGGGAATCGTCGGCAAGGTGCTCGACGGCGGCGCCTGGGGCGTGATCTGCCCGATGGTCAACACCGCCGCCGAGGCCAAGGCGCTGGTCTCGTACAGCCTCTATCCGCCGAAGGGCAAGCGCAGCAACGGTCCGATCCGCGCCGGCGCCTACGGCGAGGCGACGCCCTACCAGGCGACCGCCAACGACGAGGTGCTCGTCATCCCGATGATCGAGACGCAGGAGGCGATCGACAACATCGACGCCATCCTCGACGTGCCGGGCATCAGCGGCATCTACGTCGGTCCCAGCGACCTCGGCCTGTCGCTCGGGCTGAAGCCGATGCTCGACCGCGAGGAGCCGCAGATCCTCGGCATCTACGAGAAGCTGCTGGCGGCGACCAAGAAGCGCGGCCAGTTCGCCGGCCTGCACAACGGCAGCCCGGCCTATGCCGCGCGCATGATCGGCATGGGCTTCCAGCTGGTCACCATCGCCAACGACAGCGCGCTGCTGGCCAAGGCCGCCAAGGAGGCCGTCACGGCCACCCGCAAGGCCGCAGGCGCCGCCGCCAACTGAGCCCTCCGCCGTACGCGCGCGACCGGCGCGCGTACGGACGGGGATGTCCTCGGCCGGCGTCGAATCGGTTCGCCGCGGGCGCTTTTCGACGGCACGGTTTCGCGCCGTAAAAAAATCGCGTCCGGCGCGGAAATCGCCGTCACCACTGCATCGGATCGCCGTCGGCGCCGCCGCCGCGCGGACGCCGTGGCGGGCCGATTCCGGGTTTGTATATTGTATTTTGCATACAATATACAAAATCGGTGCCGGCACACCACCGGTCGCGGGGACAGCCCCG
Organism: Rhodospirillales bacterium; assembly: GCA_016699855.1. Classification (NCBI taxonomy): domain Bacteria; kingdom Pseudomonadati; phylum Pseudomonadota; class Alphaproteobacteria; order Rhodospirillales; species Rhodospirillales bacterium. The sequence continues at coordinate 813,951 of CP064988.1, read as the reverse complement.
CTGCGCCACCAGATGCGGCCTATCGACCGCCCACGACCTTGTCCGCCAGCAGCGCCAAAGCGACGTCGAACGGCGGCACACGCCCGTCGGCCGGCTTGATGCCGGCGTCGACCGTGCGGCGGTGGCTGGCGACGATGGCGCGGGTCATCAGCGGGTCGACGTCGATCTCCGCCAGCGTGCGCTCGACCAGCTCCATCTCCTCCATGCGCCGGCCGGCGTGCACGATGTGGGTCTCCAGCAGCGTGGTGAGGAACTGGCGGAACGGCACCTTGTCGACGTCGCCGAGGCAGGCCAGCACCTCCTCGAGGATGCCTTGGCGCCCGGCCGCGACGAGCGACTCGACGGCCAGCGCCTCCAGCCCCTTGATCAGCACGCTGCGCATCAGCTTGACCGACGAGGCGCTGCCCGGCTTGGGGCCGAGCACGCTGACGGCGAAGCCGTTGCCGTTCATCCATGCCGCGGCGGCCGCGGCGTCGGCGCCGGCCAGGATCATCGGCGTGCGGATGCCGTGGCCGAAGAACGTGCCCATCACCGCGACGTCGACGTAGCGGGCGCTTCCGGCCTCGACCGCGGCGCGGTCGTCCGCGGCCATGGCGCCGCTGATGGTGCAGAGGTCGAGATACAGCGCGCCCGGCTTCAGGAACGGCGCCGCCGCCGTCGCGGCGTCCAGCGCGCTCTCGCCCGGCACGGCGCACAGTACGAGATCGGCCTCGGCCAGCGCCGCCGTGTAGCCGCCCGCGATCGGCACGCCGAGCCGGCGCGCGTGGGCGCCCAGCGCGCGGCCGCGGTCGTCGGCGTCGAGCGCGGTGTCGATGGCGATCACGCGCCTCGGCCGGTTGTCGCCGGGCCGCGCCGCGCCGCGCCAGCCGCCGTCGCCCGCCAGCCCGCGCGCGATCGCCGACCCGGCCTCGCCGAAGCCGATCAACGCGATGGTGAGGGGATCGAATTCGCCGTCCATGCCGTGTCCTCCGTGGAGCGGCGAGGTAGGCCGGCGGCGGGGGTGAATGCAAGCGTTACGGGGATGCTCGCTCCATGCCGAGGGCGTAGCGGAGAGACGGTGCTTCATATTTTCCCTTCTCCCCCGTCATCGGGGGAGAAGGTGGCGCGAAGCGCCGGATGAGGGGCGCGGTGCCGCGCACGAGCGTGATCACCGTCCTGGCGCACCCAGTTACGGGCATGGGCGAAGGCGAAAGCCCCTCATCCCCGCCGCGGCTGCCGCGGCGTACCTTCGGGCACCTTCTCCGCCGATGACGGGGGAGAAGGGGAAGGAGGTCCGCCATCGCTCGCTTGACATTAGTGAGGAATTGCTCAATTATCTGACATGTTCCAGAATCGTTATCTCGCGCGCTGGCAGGCCGCCGGTCTGCTCGACGCCGACACCGTCGCGCGCATCCAGGCGCACGAGGCGTCGACGGCGCGGCCGGTGTGGCTGTGGGCGCTGTCCGGCCTCGGCGCGTTCGCCATCGCCATGGGCGTGATGGCGCTGGTCGCGGCCAACTGGGAGGAGCTCCCGGGGTGGCTCAAGATCGGCGTCGATCTGGCGGTCAACGGCGCCGTCGCCGCCGGCCTGTACTTCGTCTGGCGGCGGGGATGGGAGAAGACGCGCGAATTGCTGGCGATCCTGCTGTTCGGCCTCGTCATCAGCGGCATCGCGCTGATCAGCCAAGTCTACCAGCTCACCGGCGAGGTCTGGCAGGCGCTGCTGGTCTGGATGCTGGTCTGCACGCCGTTCCTCGCGCTGGTGACGCGCTCGCGGCTGCTGGGCGTCGTCTGGGCGCTGGCGTTGACGACGACGTGGTTCTCGGCCTGGGAGGTCATCGAGCGCGCTCTCAGGGTCATGATGGTGAAGACCGAGCCGGTCATGGTGATGGGCTGGATTCCCGCCGTCGCGTTGCTGGCGATCGGGCTGGTCCGCGCGATTCCGGCGTCGACCCGGGCGCAGGGCGGGACGTTGGCGATGTGCGGCGCGCTCGGCATGATGGCGCTGACCGTGGCGCCGCAGTTCGATTTCTTCGGCCGCAATCCCTACGCCGGATTGCCGTGGGCGGTCGTCGCGGCGGCCGTGATCCTCGCACCGCTCCTCTGGCTGCGCGCCGCGACCGACCGGGACGACGCGCTGCGGACCGGCGGCATCGCGTTCGCGACCGCGATCACGCTGCTGGCGATGATGGCGATCCACCACGGCTTCTTCGGCGCCGAGGGCGACACGTGGAGCGCGCGGCGCGGCGCGCAGCTGCCGCGGCTGCTGTTCGCGCTCGCGTTCATCGGCTACTGGGCGTTCCTGAGCTGGCTGGCGCTGCACGCCGGCAAGCGCGGCCTTTTCGTCGTCGCCTTCGCGATCATCGCCATCCGCGTCTTCATCTTCTACTGGGAGGCGCTGGGCGGCCTGCTGAACACCGGCCTCGGCCTGATCCTCGGCGGTTTCCTGTGCATGGGGATGGCGGCGCTGGGCTGGTGGATCGCCAAGCGACGCGGCGCTTCGGTGGAGGTCACGCCATGAACCGCGTTCTCGCCATCGTCGTCGCCGCCGCGCTGGCCCTGCCGGTGGCGGCGCTGGCCTGGATGGTGGTCGACGCCGAACGCATGATCTCCGGCATGCCGGTCGTGCGGGTGGCGATCACGGGCTACGACCCGCGCGATCCGCTGCGCGGGCACTACCTGCGCTACCGCTTCGACTGGGGCGTGCCGTCGGGCACCGCCGAGGTCGGGACGGTCGGCGAACTGTGCGTCCGGGAGATGCCGCGCGACGGCGTCGCCGTCGTCGTGCCGGTCCAGCCGCGCAAGCCCGTCGCCAAAGGCGATTGCGTCGTGACCATCAGCGGCCACGGGACGGTGCTGGCGGAGGCCCGCCGCACGACGCCGGACCAGCCGACCTCGGGCGGGCGTCTCGACTTCACGCCCTACGGCGTCGAGGATCTGCGGCTCTACGTGCCGGAGGAGCACGCGCGCGCGCTGGAACGCGCGCTGCTGGACGGCAAGACGAAGATGACCGTCGACCTCGCGGTGCGGCCCGACGGCCGCTCGCGCGTCAAGGCCTGGCACATCGACGGCCGAACCATCGCCGAATGGGCGCGCGAGCGGCGGTAGGGCGGGGCGGTATTCTCCCTCTCCGCCGCGCAGCGGGGGAGAGGGAAGGGGCCCGTCGCGCGCAGCGCGATGGAACGCCGTATCGGCGAAGCCGATACGGCGGGGGTGAGGTGGTCGTTGTGGAGTTGGCGTTGTTTGATATCGGCGCGCGACGTATGCCCGGTCGACATCACGACTGATCCGACGACCACCTCACCCTCCCCATGCTTCGCATGGGTCCCCTCCCTCTCCCCCGCTGCGCGGCGGAGAGGGCATGGGAACGCGGCGCCCGCTATCGCCGCGTCGTCCCGGAGGCCGTCACGTCATCCCGAGCGCAGCGAGGGATCTTGGCGCGGTCGAAAGATCCCTCGCTGCGCTCGGGATGACGGTAGGGACATAGCGATTCGGATTACCGCGCGCTGGTGACGCGAGCGGCCGCGTCGCCACCTGGGCGATCGTCGCCGCCGCCTAGGCGTGGGCGGCCTGGACGACGGCGTTCTTCATCGCCTTCTGGAGCTTCTCGAAGGCGCGCACCTCGATCTGGCGCACGCGCTCGCGGCTGATGTCGAACTCGGTCGACAGATCCTCGAGCGTCTTCGGCTCGTCGATCAGGCGGCGCTGCGTGATGATGTGGCGCTCGCGCTCCGACAGCGTCTTCATCGCGTCGGTCAGCAGCGCGCGGCGCTGCTCGAGCTCCTGCGTCTCCGAGAAGCGGGTCTCCTGGCTGGGCGTGTCGTCGACCAGCCAGTCCTGCCACTCGGCCTCGCCATCGGCCCGCATCGGGGCGTTCAGCGACTGGTCCGGCGCCGTGAGGCGGCGGTTCATCGAGATCACCTCGTCCTCGGGCACGCCGAGACGGGTGGCGATCTTCTTGACCTGCTCCGGCTTGAGGTCGCCTTCCTCGATCGCCTGCATCTGGCCCTTCACCTTGCGCAGGTTGAAGAACAGCTTCTTCTGCGCCGCGGTGGTGCCGATCTTCACCAGCGACCAGCTGTGCAGGATGTATTCCTGGATCGAGGCGCGGATCCACCACATGGCGTAGGTCGCCAGCCGGAAGCCGCGCTCCGGGTCGAACCGCTTGACCGCCTGCATCATGCCGACGTTGCCCTCGGAGATCAGCTCGCCGATCGGCAGACCGTAGCCGCGGTAGCCCATCGCGATCTTGGCGACCAGGCGCAGATGCGAGGTGACCAGCTTGTGCGCGGCCTCGGAGTCCTCATGCTCGCGCCAGCGCTTGGCGAGGATGTACTCCTCCTCCTGCGCCAGCATCGGGAACTTGCGGATTTCCTGCAGGTAGCGCGACAGGTTGCCGTCCGGAGACAGTCCCTGAATGGCGGGTAACGATGCGGTTGCCATGGTCTAGCTCCCCCTCTCAAGGCGGCCCTATCCGGACCACCCCCAGCGCAGAACGCTCCATACACGCTCAACGTTCCAACGCTTGGCACTCTTAAACTCCGAGTGCCAATGTATGCTGCGTCGCACTATGAGGCAAGATTACCCCAGTAAACGTGTCGGAATTGTGATCAGACGAGAGCCCGGAGCGCGCGAATTAATTCACTGATATCATTAGGAAAATTTGAATCGAAGGTGAGACGCTCCCGGGTCCGGGGGTGGTCGAAGGCGAGGCGTCGGGCGTGCAGGGCCTGGCGCGGGAAGGCGCGGGCCACGTCGGGCAGGGCGGTGGTGCGGGCGCCGCGCCCACGGGCGTAGACCGGGTCGCCGACCACGGGATGGCCGAGATGGGCGAGGTGCACGCGGACCTGGTGGGTGCGTCCGGTCAGCAGCTCGCAATGGACCAGACTGGCGATGGCGGTGCCGCGCGGGCCGGCGAAGGACTCCAGCAGCTTGAAGCGCGTCGCGGCGTGGCGGCCGCCGGCCTTGAGCACGGCCATGCGCTGCCGGTCCGTCGGACTGCGGCCGATCTGGGTCTCGATCAGGCCGGCCGGCGGCATGGGCGAGCCGTGCACGAGGGCGCCGTAGGCGCGCTCGATGCTGTGGTCGGCGAACTGGCGGCTGAGCGCGTGGTGGGCGCGGTCGTTCTTGGCGGCGACCATCACGCCCGACGTGTCCTTGTCGAGGCGGTGGACGATGCCCGGCCGGCGGACGCCGCCGATGCCCGACAGCGAGGCGCCGCAATGCGCCAGCAGGGCGTTCACCAGCGTCCCCGAATCGTGGCCGGGGGCGGGGTGCACGACCATGCCGGCGGGCTTGTCGATGACGATGAGATCGTCGTCCTCGTGCAGCACGACCAGCGCGATGGCCTCCGGCAGCGGGATGGCCGGCGCGCTCTCGGGCACGTCGACGTCGTAGGCCTCGCCCGCCTTGACCTTGCGGGAGGCGTCGGCCATCGTCGCGCCCGCGCCGCCGGGGGCGCGCAGCGTCACGCGGTCGTCCTCGATCAAGGTCTTGGCGCGGCTGCGCGACAGGCCGGGCAGCCAGGTGGCGACGGCGCGGTCGAGGCGCTGGCCCGCGACCTCGTCCGACACGATTCCGGTGTGGACGCCGGCCGCCGGTCCGTCGACGGGCTCCGGCGGGGCGGTATCGACGATCAGCTCGTCGTAATCCTCCGCGGCGGAGACGATCGCGGTGGTCGTCATGGGCGTGATGATCGTGGCCGGCCTGGCCGTGATCGCCGTCGAGCTGGTGCGGCGCATGAGCGCCACCGCGCCGGCGGCGGGCGCCGTGGCGACGCCGCCGCGCGAGGCCGTCGCGCTCCGCGGCTTCGGCGCCGTCGACGTGGCGATCCCCGAGGGCGCCCGGGTCGAGAGCGTCGCCGCCGACGGCGGCCGCGTGGTGGCGCATGTGCGCGCGCGCGACGGCGCCTCGATGGCCTACGTGGTCGACGCGGGGACCGGCGCGCTGCTGGGGATCGTGCGGTTCCCGCCCGGCGAGCCGCCGAAGAGGTAGTCCGGCCGATGCTCGACCACGTCTCGATCACGACCACCGACCTCGACCGGGCGCAGGTGTTCTACGACGCCGTGCTCGGCGCGCTGGGCCATCCGCGCGTCAACCGCCGCGAGCGCTCCATCGGCTACGGCGCGCGCGACAGCGGCGCCTGCTACCTCTCCGTCTATCTCAGCGCCAACGTCGTGCCCGACAACCGGCATTGGTGCTTCCGCGCGCCGTCCCGCGCCGCCGTGCGGGCGTTCCACGCCGCCGCGCTGGCGCATGGCGGCGCCGACGACGGCCCGCCGGGCATCCGCGAGATCTACAGCCCGGTCTACTACGGCGCTTTCGTGCGCGATCCCGACGGCAACCGCATCGAGGCCGTGAGCCGCGAACCGGAAGTGTGAGGCCCATGGATTTCCGCAGCGACAACACGGCCGGCGCGCATCCCGCCATCCTCGAGGCCGTCGCGCGCGCCTACCGTTCCGGACCGCTGTCGTCCTACGGCGCCGACGAACTCACCGCGCGGGTCACGTCGCGGCTGCGCGAGCTGTTCGAGCACGACACGCTGGTGGCCTATCCCATCGCCACCGGCACCGCCGCCAACGCGCTGGCGCTGGCCTGCGTGACGCCGGCCTGGGGCGTGGTCTACTGCCATCCCGAGGCGCATGTGAACGTCGACGAGGCCTGCGCGCCGGAATTCTTCGCCGGCGGCGCCAAGCTGACGCCGGTCGGCGGCCCGGCCGGCAAGGTCGACCGCGACGCGCTGGCGGCGGCGCTGGCGAACGACACGCGGGGCGTCGTGCACCATCCGCAGCCGGCGGCGCTGTCGATCACCCAGGCGACGGAATGCGGCGCCAGCTACACGCCGGACGAGGTCCGCGCCCTGAGCGACATCTCGAGGACGCGCGGCCTGAAGCTGCACATGGACGGCGCGCGATTCGGCAACGCGCTGGCGCATGTCGGCTGCGGCGCCGCCGACGTGACGTGGAAGGCAGGCGTCGACGTGCTGAGCTTCGGCGCCACCAAGAACGGCGCGCTGGCGGCCGAGGCGGTGGTGTTCTTCGATCCGAAGGACGCCCGCGAGTTCGAGTTCCGGCGCAAGCGCGGCGGGCACCTGTTCGCGAAGATGCGCCTGCTGTCGGCCCAGCTCGACGCCTATCTCGACGGCGGGCTGTGGCTTGAGAACGCGCGCCACGCCAACGCCATGGCGGCGCGCCTTGCCGCCGGCCTGGCGCGGTCGAACGGCGCGCGCCCGCTCTATCCGCGCGAGGCCAACGAGCTGTTCACGACCCTGCCGGACGCCGCGGTGGCGCGGCTGGAGGCGGCGGGCGCGAAATTCCATCCGTGGCCCGGCGACCGTCCGGGCGAGAAGGCCTACCGGCTGGTGACGTCGTTCGAGACCGATGCCGCCGATGTCGACCGCTTCGTGGCGCTGGCTGTGGGCTGATCCAGCACGGGCGCCGGCGGGAAGCCGGGATAGAGACTGGCGTGGTCGCCGGCGTGGTTCGCCATGCCGGGCTTGGTGAGATAGCCGCGCAGCGGCGGGATCTGGCTGTGGATCGTCCGCCTCGGGCGCTCGTGCCAGCCGATGTTGAACGCGGCGAGGCGCGGATAGAACTCGAGCTCGCTGTAGGGCAGGTGGTCGTGGATCCACCACGCCATGGCGCGCCAGCCGCCGCTGCGGTCGTGGTCGACGAACCACGGCACCACGACGCAGGCCATCGCGCCCATGAAACCGTCGGCGTCGCGGCGGTCCCAGATGTGGCGCGCGAAATTGTGTTCGTTGCGCGCGCAGCCGAGCTTCAGGCGGTTGCACAGCGCGTTCATCTCGACCGAGCGGTAGGCCGAGCGGATCGCGATGCGGCCGAACGCCGCCTGCAACGGCTCCAGCAGCTCCTGGCACAGACGGCCGCCGGCCTCGATCGCCAGATCGGGATCGTCCGGCACGTTGCGCAGGCCGTGCACCGCGGCGACCTCGCTGTAGAGGAAGTCGCGCAGGAAGAAGTGGCGCGACAGCCGCGCGCGCGACAGCGCCTCCAGTCCCTTCACCGACGACGGCTTGCGCATGGCTGCCCCCTTCCCGCGCCGCGGCGCTTCCGCGCGGCGCCGGCCGGCGGCTAGGATCGGCGCGACGATATCGAAGAAACCGGGAGGAGACGACATGGCCCAGACGCCGGAACCACGGCTGGACACCACGCGGCTGCAGGCGCTGGCGCTGGCCTACCAGCAGAGCGCCGCGATCATGGCCGCGGTCGAGCTCGACGTCTTCACCGCGATCTCGAAGGGCGCGGACACGATCCCCAAACTGGCCGCCGCGCTCGACATCACCGCGCGCAACGCCGAGCGGCTGCTGACGGCGCTGACGGCGATGACGCTGCTGAGAAAGACCGGTGCCACCTACGCCAACGCGGCGGACGTGGAGCGTTTTCTCGTCAAGGGCTCGCCGCGCTACGCCGGGCCGTGGATCACCTTCACCAAGCCGCGCTGGGACCGCTGGGGCAAATTGTCGGAGGCGCTCAAGGTCAAGGTCGAGAAGGTGCTGGGCGACTACGAGAACTTCACGGTCGAGGACGCGCGCCGCTACCACGCCGCCACCAACTCGATCGGCATGGGCGCGGGGCGCCTGTTCTGCAAGCAGGTCGACCTCTCGACGCGGAAGTCGCTGCTCGACCTCGGCGGCGGCTCCGGCGCCTACAGCATCGTGGCGACGCAGACCTGGCCGGGGCTGAAGGCGGTCGTGCTCGACCTGCCGCCGGTCTGCGTGGTGGCCAACGACTACATCGCCCAGCACGGCGTCGCCGACCGCGTCTCGACGCTGCCCGGCGATTTCACGAAGACGCCGTTCCCCGGGGGCGTCGACGCCGTGGTGATGGCCAGCAACCTGCCGCAGTACTCGCCGGAGCTGATCCAGCTGGTGGTCGACAAGGCGTTCGCGGCGCTGGCGCCCGGCGGCGAGATGCACCTCGTCGGCGAGATGCTGAACGACGAGCGCGACGGGCCGCTGAACCCCTCGCTGTGGGGTCTCAACGAGGCGGTGTTCAACAGCACCGGCATGGCGCATTCCGAGGCCGACGTGCGCGGCTATTTCGCGCGCGCGGGCTTCACGGGCGTCACCGTCAACGCCTTCATCCCCGGCATCCTCAGCCGCGTGACGGGTCGCAAGCCGGCCTGATTTGCGCGCCGGGCGGACCGGCCCACGGCGGGGGTTGCCTCGCCGCGCGGCTTGGACTACAAGCCCCCGGTCACGGTCTCGCCCCCTTCGTCTAGAGGCCTAGGACGCGGCCCTCTCACGGCTGAAACAGGGGTTCGAATCCCCTAGGGGGCGCCACCGGGCGAATGCGGCACATGGCCCGCGCCCGCACCGTCGTCGACGACAATCAGCGGCGAACCACCGCGCCCCCCGCTCAGGTGAAAAGATTGACCATCGGCGGATGGGCCGGCGGCATCTGCGTCCAGTCGGACACCGTCTCGATGTCGAAGAGATTGATCCCCATGCGGCCGGCCATGGACGCGGCGGCGTCGTGCAGCGACACCGTGCCGCTCGACCGGTGGCCGACCGTCCGCGCCGCGACCGCCGCCGGCGTGGCCTCGATCACGTGCCATCCGGCCTGGGGCGCGCGGGAATAGTGCGCCGCGCCGGGGAGGTGGCCGGGGATGCCGGCGACGCCGGGATTGGCGCGCAGGTGGTCGATGATGTCGAGGCACTCGTCCTCGTCGTAGTTGTCCGGGCCGTCCACGAACAACCGGAACCCCTGGCCTTGGTACGTGATGAGCGTCCCTTGGGGATGCTCCCGCCGCCACCGGCCCTGGTTGCCGAGCGCGTCCTGGTAGTAGAAGGAGCTCAGGCGCGCGCCGCCGGCCTCGATGGTCGAGAACCGGTAGTTCTGAGGCTGGTAGAGCTGCGCGAATTTGCCGTGCAACCGCTGGATGAATGGCATCTGCGCCCCTGGGCGGATGGTCGAGGATGCCGGCAGGGTAACCCGGCCCGGACAAGCCACGCCATCCGATTCGACGAGATCCGGCCCGCCGCGCCGGAGGCGCCGGATACGGCACGACGCGCATCGGTGGGATTCCGGCTCCGAATAGCGGCTCGATCCAGCCGGCCGCGCGCCGATCGGCGTGATGGATCGCGACGGCGCCGGATGCGCTATGGTGCGCCCATCGCCGGGGCGGGGGAGGCCACCATGGACATCGTGTTCACCGTGAACAGCGCGGCGCGGCGCGTCCAGGCGCCGGAGACCACGACGCTCCTCGAGGTCCTGCGCAACCATCTCGGATTGACCGGCACGCGGTACGGCTGCGGCCTCGAGCAGTGCGGCTGCTGCATGGTGCTGGTCGACGGCAAGCCGGCGCACGCCTGCACCCGGGAGGTGGGAACCGTCGCCGGCCGGGAGGTCACCACAATCGAAGGTCTCGGCACTTCTTCCGAGCCGCATCCGTTGCAGCGCGCGTTCCTCGACGAGCAGGCCGGCCAGTGCGGCTACTGCCTGTCCGGGATCATCATGTCGGCCAAGGCGCTGCTTGACCGCGATCCGAACCCGAGCCGCGCCGCCATCGTCGCCGCGCTCGACGGGCATCTTTGCCGGTGCGGCGCGCACCAGCGGATCCTGCGCGCCGTGGAGCGCGCCGCCGCCGCGCTGCGCGACGGGAGGCCGGCGTGACGTCGCCGGCCTTGCCGCCGAGCCTCGTCGAGAATCCGCGCCTCGACCGCTGGATCCGCTTCCAGCCCGACCGCACGGTGCGGATCGCCACGGGCAAGGTGGAGATCGGACAGGGCGTCGTCACCGCCATCGGCCAGATCGCGGCCGACGAGCTGGACGTGCCGCTCGACCGCGTCGCCGTGCTGTCCGGCGACACCGTCGACGGGCCCGACGAGCTCTACACCTCGTCCTCGTTGTCGATCGAGGTGTCCGGAGCGTCGGTGCGGCTCGTCTGCGCCGAGGTGCGCTCCAAGGCGCTCGAGCGGGCCGCGCTGCGGCTGAATTGCGCCCGCGACGACCTGTCCGTGATCGAGGGCCGGTTCCTATTGGATGGCGCGGCGACCGGCCAGGACTATTGGACGGTGGCGGCCGAGATCGATCTGAGCCAACCCGTCACCGGGGCGACGCCGGTGAAGGCCGCAGGCGACTACCGCGTGGTCGGCACGAGCGTGCCGCGACTCGACCTGCCGGCGAAGGTCAGCGGCGCCGCCTTCGTGCACGACCACATGCCGCCGGACCTCCTGCACGCCCGCACGCTGCGCCAGCCCTGCCGCGGCGCCAGGCTGACGGCGCTCGACGAGGCGGCGATCCACCGCGCGGCGAAGGGCGAGCTGCGGATCGTCCGCGAGGCGAATTTCGTGGCCTTCGTCAGCCCGGTCGAGGGCGTCGCCGAGGCCGCCGCCGCGCCGCGGCACGCGACCTGGGAGAACGTCCGGCGCATCGACGCCGCGCAGGAGGAGGCCGCTTGGCTCGAGGGCCAGCCCAGCGACGACCGGCGCCATGGCGCGCCGCCGCCAGCGGCCGCGCCGGAACGGCTCGTGCGGGCGACTTTTTCGCGGCCGTACGTGGCGCACGCCTCGCTGGCGCCGTCATGCGCGCTCGCCGAGTTCGTGGACGGCCACCTGACGATCCACTCCCATGGCCAGGGGATGCATCCGCTGCGCCGGAACGTGGCGGCGGTGCTCGGCCTGCCGCCCGACGCCATCACCGCGCGGCATCTGCACGGAGCGGGCTGCTACGGCCACAACGGCGCGGACGACGCCGCGCTCGACGCGGCGCTGATCGCCGTGCGCCTGCCCGGCCGCAAGATCCGACTGCAATGGCGCCGCGAGGAGGAGTTCGGCTTCGAGCCGGTCGGCCCCGCGATGCTGGTGCGGCTGCACGTCGACCTCGACAAGCGGGGCCGTCCGGCCGACTGGACGACGGAAATCTGGAGCGCGACGCACGTCCAGCGGCCGGGCACCGGCAGCGGGTTTCTTCTCGCCGCCGAGGCGCTGGCGGAACCGCCGCCCGAGATCTCGCCGACCGATCCGCCGGAGGCGCGGGGCGGAGGCGGCACGCGTAACGCCGTGCCGTTGTACGATGTCGGCGCGCACCGCATCCTGCATCACCTCGTGCTGCGTCCGCCCGTCCGCACGTCGGCGCTGCGCGGCCTAGGCGCGCTGCCGAACGTCTACGCCATCGAATCGCTGCTCGACGACCTCGCGGCGCGCGCGGGCGAGGACCCGGTCGCCTACCGCCTGTCGATCCTCTCCGATCCGCGCGCCCGGCGTCTGCCGGAAACCGTCGCGGCGCGCGCCGGCTGGGCGTCGCGCGGCCCGGCCGGCACCGGCCGCGGCGTCGGCCTCGGACTCGCGCGCTACAAGAACCGCGCCGCCTACGCCGCCGTGGTCGCCGCCGTCACCGTGGCCGAGACCGTGCGGGTCGACCGCGTGTGGTGCGCCGCCGACGCCGGCTTGGTGGTCAACCCCGACGGGGCGCGCAACCAGCTCGAGGGCGGCATCGTCCAGGCGGTGAGCTGGACGCTGAAGGAGCGGGTCCGCTTCGACGAGCGCGGCATCTCCTCCCTCGACTGGGACGGCTACCCGATCCTGCGGTTCAGCGAGGTGCCGGAGATGTCCGTGGAACTGGTCGACGATGGCGGAAACCCGTCGCTCGGCGTCGGCGAATGCACCGTCGGGCCGACCGCCGCGGCGATCGGCAACGCGGTCAACCATGCGCTCGGAACGCGGATCCACGACATGCCGCTGACACGGGAACGCATCATGGCGGTGATGCTCAAGACTTAGCGGCGCGTCGATCCGGCGCTTCCTTTCCGGATCATCGGATCGGCGGGGTTGTCGAGCCGGCGCCCTCTGAACGTCGTGAAGGAGAGACCCGGGATGCGCGAGCTGGTCACGCACGAGACCTTCGTCGCTTCGACCATGCCGGGGGTGTCGCTCTACGTCCGCGAGAAGCATCCCGTCGGAATGACCGACTTCACGCCGGAGCGCACCGTCCTGTTCGTGCATGGCGCGACCTATCCGGCCGAGACGGCGTTCGACCTGCCGCTCGATGGCCTCAGCTGGATGGACTACATCGCGCGCCGGGGGTTCGACGTCTTTCTGCTGGATGTCCGCGGCTACGGCCGCTCCACCCGTCCGCCGGAAATGGACGCGCCGCCCGAGGCCAACCCTCCCTTCGCCAGCACCGCCGACGCGCGCGCCGATGTCGGGGCGGTCGTGGCCTATATCAAACGTCGTCGCGGTATCGATCGGCTGTGCCTGATCGGCTGGTCCTGGGGCTGCGCGACCATGGGCAGCTTCGCCGCCGAAAACCCCGCCGCGGTCGAGCGGCTTGTCCTGTTCGCGCCGGGCTGGGTCCGCGACGGCGCCTCGGCGGCCGATCCGGGCGGCGCGCTCGGCGCGTGGCGCGGGGTGACGCGGGAGGCCGCGCTCGCCCGGTGGCTGAATGGCGTTCCGGACGACAAGCGCGCGGCGTTGATTCCTCCGGGCTGGTTCGACGCCTGGGCGGACGCGACCTTCGCGACCGACCCCGCCGGCGCGGCGATGCGTCCGCCCGTGCTGCGCGCGCCGAACGGGGTGGTGCGCGACAGCCGCGAGTACTGGTCCGCCGGACGGGCCCTCTACGATCCCGCCGGAATCACGGCGCCGACCTTGATCGCGGTCGGCGAGTGGGACCGCGACACGCCGCCGGCGCTGGGTCTCAGGCTGTTCTCGCTCTTGACCAACGCGCGGGAGAAGCGGTTCGCGCTGCTTGGAGAGGCCACGCACACCGCGTTGATGGAGCGGGGCCGGCTGGCACTGTTCGAGCAGGTGCAGCTTTTCCTGGAGGGCGGGCTCGCCGCCTGACGGCGGCCGCGCCGCGGCGCGCCGCCGTGTTCGGCGAGGCGAGGCGCGTGATCGAGGAGACGGTCGACCGCATGAAGACGGAGGCTGGCGACGTTCCGCTGATCGCGGTTGGAGGCGGCGCGTTCCACGTACCCGACGCGCTGGAAAGGGTGCCCCGGGTCGTTCGTGTCGAACACGGCGACTGCGCCAACGCCGCCGCTATCGCCCAGGTGTCCGGCGGGTGCGACCAGATTTTCCGCGATATGACCCCGGGGGGATGCGATCGCGCGGGCCGGCGAGTTCGCCGCCGACCACGCGGTGTCGGCGGGCGCCGCCCGCCGTGCATTGGCGACGATCGAGACCGAGGACTTGCCGCCGGCGTATCTGCCGGGGAACTCGCTGCGGGTGCGGGTCGTCGGCGACGTGGCGGCAGCCTGACGGGGCGGGCTCCACGCTCGTTCGCCTACGCCCGGGGAAGCCGCATCTTCGTCGGTTCCACGTCGACGGCCCGGCCATCGGCGGGGGATTTCGGTGCCAGCGTTCAAAGGGGCCATGCCTCCCTCCCGAGTCGGCATCGGATCGAGTGCGAAGATCCTTCAACCGAGGCTGAGGTGGTTCATCGTCCATGCGAGAGTGGAAGCCAAGGCGGTCGGTGGATGGGCGCATGAGAGGGTTTGAGCCGGGACGCCGAATCTGCGCCACCGTCGAACGCGGTCGACGTGGCCGTCGAACCGTCGCGCGCTGGAGCCGGCGTCGCCGCCCCGCACCCCCTTCCGCGTCGAGTTCTCCGCCGACACTTGTCGCCCGCACCCCATAACGCCGTGGAATGATGTCGCCGGCGGAAAGAATTTCGCCAGTGACGCCGGGCCGCGCGATAGTCGAGGCGTGGCGCGGAAACCGGAAGCGGGGGATGCGATGGCGGCGGGCAGACCGGACCTGAATTCGGCGACGGGCATCGTCCGGGCGTTCACCGCCGGCGCGGTGTCGGCGCGCGACATCGTGGAGCGCACACTCGACCGATGCGCCGCCGCGGCGCCGTTCAATCCGATCGCCACCCTGGACGCCGACGGCGCGCGCGCGGCGGCCGACGCGCTGGACAAGCGGCGCGCGTCCGGCGGCGGCGCCTTCGGGCCGTTGGCGGCGGTGCCGTTCTCGGCCAAGGATCTGATCCTTACCAAGGGGCTGCGCACCGCGCTCGGATCGCTGACGCAGGCCGACAACGTGCCGGCGGTCGACGCCGACGCCATCGCCCAGCTGCGCGCCGCCGACGGCGTGCTGTTCGCCAAGACCACGACGCCGGAGTTCGGCCACAAGGTGCTGACCGACAGCCGCCTGCACGGCGTGACGCGCAACCCGTGGAACCGCGAGCACACGTCGGGCGGATCGAGCGGCGGCGCCGCCGTCTCGATCGCGCTGGGCCTCGGTCCGATCGCGGTGTCGACCGACGGCGCCGGCTCGGGACGCATCCCGGCCTCGTGCTGCGGCGTCTACGGCCTGAAGGCGACGCTCGGCCGCGTGCCGCACGAGCAGGCGACGGACCAGTTCGGCCAGCTCACCTATCTCGGCATCATGGCGCGCCATCCCGGCGATCTCGGCGCCGGATTGTCGGCGATGTCCAAGCCGCATCCCGCCGATCCGTGGAGTGTCGCCGCCGGCGCGCGGCCGTTCGCGTGGCCGCCGGCGCGCGCGGCGGCGCCGATCGCGGGCAGGCGCGTGACCGTCATCCGCCGCATGACCGGCGGCTACCTGCATCCCGACGTCGAGGCGCGGCTCGACGCGGCGATCGCGTTCCTCGACCGCGGCGGCGCCGTCATCCGCGAGATCGACGGGCGCGAGATCGACTGGAAGCTCGACGTCGCCCGCATCATCCTGCGCGCCAACCAGATCGGCCGCTTCGCCGAGTTGTTGCGGACGCGGCGGGGCGATCTCGACAAGTCATTCGTCCAGACGCTGGAGGAGGCGGCCGCCATCGACCTGCCGGCGCTGCGCCAGGCGCTGATCGACCGCACCGTCGCCTACCGCGCCGTGCAGCGCTTGTTCGAGGGCGCCGACCTACTGCTGACGCCGACCGTGGCGACGCCGGCGCCGCTGGCGGCGCAGGACCAGTTCGCGCCGCTGGTGGTCGACGGCGTGGCGCGCGGCGACCTGCGCTCGGCCTGGTACAGCTACGCCATCCCCTTCAACATGACCGGCCACCCCGCGATCAACATCCCGTTCGGCCACGCCGCGAGCGGCCTGCCGATCGGCGTGCACTTCGTGGCGCCGTGGTTCGCCGAGGGCGAGCTGATCGCGCTGGCCGAGGCGTTCGACGCCGAGACCGGCGCGTCGGGCATCTATCCGCCGGGCTTCGGCCCGGAGGCGTGAGCGGGCGCCGCCTTCCCTCTCCGCCGCTAAGCGGCGGAGAGGGTGAACCGCCTCGCCGGCCGAAACGTCAGCTCACGACCAGCCCTTCTCCTTGAGGTGCGCCTTGACGGCGTCGAGGAAGGCGTCGGCCAGCCGCGACGGTCGGCGGAAGCGCGGCCGCATGGCGCGGAAGGTGTATCGGATCGTCGGCTCGAACGGCACGATGGCGATGCCGTCGCGCAGGTAGTCGCGGGCGGTGAACGGCTCGGCGATCGACACGCCGACGCCGCGCGCCGCCAGCGCGCAGGCCTCGGCCGAGGAGTAGACCTCGAACTGCGTGCGGCGCGCGATGCGCTCCTGCTCGAACACCGCGTCCACGAGATGGCGCATGCGGCCGTCCATCGGGAACGACAGGAAGCGCTCGCCGCGCAGATCGGCCGGCCGCACGACCTTGCGCCGCGCCAGGCGGTGGCCGGGCGGCAGGACGCAGACGGCGGCGGCGCGCGACAGATCCTCGGCGACCATCGCGGGATGCTCGAACGGCATCATCGAGAATCCGAGATCGAGCTGCTGGTCGACCATCCGCTGGTTGACCACGGTCGAGCTGCGCACCGAGAAGACCACGTTCGCCTTGGTGTGCCGCTCCATGAAGCGCGCGAGCACGTCCGGCAGCACGGTGCGGCCCAGCGCCGGCGTCGAGTAGACGCTGAGCTCGCCGACCTGGCGGTCGCGGATCTCGCGCGCCACCGAGGTGATCTGCTCGAGGCTGTGGTACAGCCGCGCCACCTCGCCGGCGAGCAGGCGCGCCTCGCCGGTGGGCGCCAGCCGCTGCTTGATGCGGGTGAACAGGGGATAGCCGATCTCGCGCTCGAGCCCGGCGAGGATCTTGCTGACGGCCGGCTGCGAGACGCCGAGGCGCTCGGCCGCCGCCGTCACCGTGCCGCGCTCCATGATCGCGCGGAAGGTCTCGAGCTGGCGGGAGGTGATCATGCGGCGGCCTGGATCATAACTTCGCTGAATTAAGTGGGCGCGAGAATGACTTTGACGATCGGGCCGGTCAATCCGGATCATGCGCCCCGCGCGTTCCGCCCGATTGGACCCCATGCCGCGACCCGCCCGCGACGTACGACACCCGGATTTCAGGGAGGAGCCCTACTGGTGGGAGGCCTTCCGGCCGGCGCGCGTCGAGGCGGCGGCGCCGCCGCGGCGGACCGAGGTCGCGATCGTCGGCGGCGGCTACGCCGGGCTGTCGACGGCGCGCGCGCTGGCCGACCGCGGCGTCGCCAGCGTGGTGTTCGAGGCGGGCGGTTTCGGATCGGGTGCAAGCACGCGCAGCGGCGGCGCGCTCAGCGCCGGACTCAGCGTCGGCAAGAGCTTCACGGGTCGCAGCCTCGACTACGCGCCGGACCTCGTCCGCTCCGTGGTGGGATGGGGCATCGACGCCTACCGTTTCCTGGTCGACCTGGTCGCGGCGGAGGGCATCGACTGCCATTTCGAGCGGCGCGGACGCTTCCTCGGCGCCTGCGCGGCGTCGCACTACGACGGGCTGCGCAAGCGCCACGACAAGCTACGCGCCGGCGGCGCGACGGACTGCCGGCTGATCACGCGCGCGGAGCAGCGCGCCGAGATCGGCAGCGATTTCTACCACGGCGGCATGGTGTTCGAGGACGCGGGCAAGCTGCATCCCGCGCTATTCTACGGCGGGTTGCTGGCGGCGTGCCGGCGGCGTGACGCGATCACCCTGGCCGGCGGCTGCGCCGTGACCGCGTTGGCGCGCGGCGCCGCGGGCTGGCGTCTGACGACGGCGACGGGAGAGGTCGAGGCGCGGCACGTGGTGATCGCGACGAACGGCTACACCGGCGCGCTGACACCGGAACTGCGCCGCCGCGTGGTGCCGGTCGCCAGCCACATCATCGCCACGGAGGAGCTGCCGGACGGTCTCGCGCTGAAGCTCTGTCCACGGGGGCGGACGTTCTCCGAGACGCGCCGCGTGCTGCATTACTACCGCCTGTCGCCCGACGGCAGGCGCGTGATCTTCGGCGGCCGCTCGCGCTTCACGGAGATCTCCGCCGAACTGCGGGCGCGGCTGCTGCACGCCGCGATGGTCGAGCGCTTCCCCGAGCTGGCCGACATCCGCGTGACGCATGCCTGGCAGGGCAACGTGGCCTTCACCTACGACGCGCTGCCGCACGCCGGCGAGCTCGACGGTCTGCACTTCGTGCTGGGCTGCAACGGCAGCGGCGTCTCGATGATGCCGTTTCTCGGTGACGCGTTGGGTCGGCGGCTCGCCGGCGCGCTCGACGGAACGATGCCGTTCGACGTCGCGCCACTGCCGCGGATTCCGCTCTACAACGGCTCGCCGTGGTTCATGCCGGTGGTCGGCGGCGCCTTCCGCCTGCTCGACCATATCGACGAGCGGATCAGATGACGCCGCGGGCAGCCGGCGCCATCGTGACGGGAGCGAATGGATGACGATCGCCGCCGCCTTCTTCTCCGCGACCTACGGACGGGCGCGGACGCGGTTCCTCGAGGCGGCGTGCGCCGGCGGCTACGCCGTCGAGTCGCACGTCAATCCGCGCGGCCCCGGCGCGGAGGGCGAGGAGCTCGCGACCGACACAGCGCTGATCGGCGCGGGCGACGCGCCGGCGCTGCTGATCGTCAGCTCGGGCACGCACGGCGTCGAAGGGTTCGCGGGGTCGGGGTGCCAGCTCGCGCTGCTGGACGACGACCTGCTGCGCCGGCGCGCCTTGGACCGCGGCGTCGCGATCCTGCTGGTGCACGCGGTCAATCCGCACGGCTTCTCGCACCTTCGCCGGACCAACGAGGACAATATCGACATCAACCGGAACTTCCGGGATTTCACGGCGCCGCCGCAGGTCAACGCGGTGTACGAGGCGCTGCATCCGCTGCTGGTGCCGGAGTCGTGGCCGCCGGCGGCCGACGGGGAGGCGCGGCTGGCCGCCGAGATGGCCAGGCTCGGCGACGCGGCGCGCTACGGCGTCTCGGGCGGCCAGGTGTCGCGGCCGCACGGGCTGTTCTACGGCGGGGTCCAGCCGGCGTGGAGCAACGACACGGTGCGCGCGATTCTGCGCCGGCACGGCGCGGGACGCCGGCACATCGCGTGGATCGACGTGCACACCGGCCTCGGGCCCTACGGTCACGGCGAAAAGATCTTCGGTTCCTACGACGAGGCGACGACGCGGCGCGCGCTGACGTGGTGGGGGCGGGACCTGATCCTGAGCTCGGCGCCGGACTCGGTGTCGCCGCGCACGATCGGCCACATCACGCCGACGGCGGCGCAGGAATGCCCGTGGGCGCGGACCACGCTTACGACGCTTGAGTACGGCACGTTTCCGTCGTTGGTGGTGCGCGGCGCGCTGCGCGGCGAGGCGTGGCTGTCCGGACATCCCGACGCCGCGCCGGAGACGGCGGCCGCGGTCCGCCGCGCCGTGCGCGACGCCTTCTACGCGGATTTCGACGACTGGAAGGGGATGGTCCTCGGCCAGTTCCGGGCGCTGGCGATCCAGACGGTCAACGGCCTCGGCGACGCCGTCGCGACGGATTCGTGATCCGCGCCGGCGGATCGATCGGTTCAACGTCGCGCGCGGCGCGGCGATCGGGGAGCGCCAACATGCGGAACCGCCTTCTGTCCATCGCGTCCGGAGTCCTCGTCGCCGCGGCGGCGGCGATGGCGCCCATCGCGGCGCCGGCGCAGTCGACCCTGCGCATCGTCATGCACTCCGACCTCAAGATCCTCGATCCGGTCTGGGCGTCGGCGCAGATCAGCCGGGCGCACGGCTACATGGTCTACGACACGCTCTACGCGCTCGACGCCGACCTCAAGCCCCGGCCGCAGATGGTCGAGACCCACAGCGTCGACGCGGCCGGCACGCTCCACACCTTCACGCTGCGCGCGGGGCTGGCGTGGCACGACGGCGCGCCGGTCACCGCCGAGGACTGCGTCGCCTCGCTGCGGCGCTGGGGCGGCAAGGATTCGATGGGGCAGAAGCTGTTCGCCCAGATCGAGGAGCTGGTGGCGGTCGACGCCCGGACGATCCGCATGAAGCTGCGGCGGCCCTACGGCATGGTGCTGGAGACGCTGGCGAAGCCCGGCGGCACCGTGCCCTTCATGATGCCGAAGCGCGTCGCCGACACGCCGTTCACGCAGCAGATCAAGGATCCGGTCGGCTCCGGCCCGTTCATCTTCAAGGCCGACGAATGGAGGCCGGGCGCGCGCGTGGTCTACGTCCGCAATCCCGCCTACGCGCCGCGCGCGGAGGCGCCGTCGGGGCTCGCCGGCGCCAAGGTCGTGAAACTGGACCGCGTCGAGTGGGTGGCGATCGTCGACCAGCAGACCGCCGTCAACGCGCTGCAGAACGGCGAGGTCGACGTGGTCGAGGCGGTGACGCACGAGCTGCTGCCCCTGCTGGAGAAGGACAAATCCGTCACCGTGCTGCGCGGCGCCCTGCCCGGCCAGTACGCGCTGCGGCCGAACTGGCTCCATCCGCCGTTCGACAACCCCAAGATCCGCGAGGCGCTGGGCTACGCGCTCGACCAGACGCCGTTCCTCGAGGCGGCGGTGGGCGATCCGCGGTACTACCGCGTCTGCAAGACCTACTTCCTCTGCGACACGCCGCTGGCGAGCGACGCGGGGACGGCGGGGCGCCTCTCCGGCGACGCCGCCAAGGCGCGGGAGCTGCTCAAAGAGGCCGGCTACGACGGCAGGCCGATCATTCTGCTGCAGGTCACCGACATCGCGTCGCTGACGAACCTCGCGCCGGTCGCCAAGGCGCAGCTGGAGCGCGCGGGTTTCAAGGTCGAGATGCTGTCGATGGACTGGCAGACGCATCTCGCCCGCGCCCTGCGCCGCGACCCGCCGGACCAGCGGGGATGGAACATCATCCTGTCGAGCTCGGGAGGGCTCGCCGGGGAGATCCAGGCGCGCGCCCTGACCGTCGGCACGCACTTCCCGCTGGGCGAGTGGTACTCGGCCTCGGTCGTCAGCGTCCGCACCACGGGCTGGGTGCGGCCGCCGGCCGCGACGGTGTTCTGGAACGTCGAGAAATCCGGCCGCTGACGCGGCCGCGACGCCTCACGCGTTGAGCCGGTCCCACCAGTCGCGCGTGCGGTACCACGCGCCGACCATCGGCAGGAACCACGGGTCGCCGTTGTACATCGCCATGGTCGGGAACTCGCGGCCGTCGAAGGCGTTGACCGCGGCGTTCGAGCCGCCGACGATCTTGCGCGCCGTCTGGTAGCCGAGATACGACATCATCGCCACGCCGCTTCCGTTGCACGCCATCAGGTAGTGCATGCCGTCGTCCTTGCCCATGTGCGGCAGGTAGTCGAAGGCGAAGGCGACGTTGCCGGTCCAGGCGTGCGTGACCTTGTAGTCCTTGAGCTGCGGCCAGCGGTCGACCATGTAGCCGTGCAGCACCGGCGCGCTGACCTCGGGCGGCACCTGCGTGAAGCGGGCGCGGCCGCCGAAGATCACGCGCTTGCCGTCGGGCGAGAGCCGGTAGTAGCAGAGCACCCGCTTGGTGTCGCTGATGGTGCGGCCCTTGGGGATCAGGCTCTTCGCGAGATCCTCCGGCAGCTCCTCGGTGGCGATGATGTGGCTGGCCACGGGCACCAGCCGGCGTTTGAGGTTGGGCGTGACGTCGCCGGTGTAGCCGTTGGTGGCGATGACGACCTCGCGCGCCTCGATCGGCCCCTTGTTGGTGTGGACCGTGAAGCCGCCGGCCTTGCGTTCGATGCGCTCGGCGTCGGTGTTGGCGCAGAGCTTGACGCCGGCGCGGTGCGCGGCCTTCAGGAGGCCGCCGTAGTAGAGCGCGGGATGGAGCTGGCAGGAGCGGTCGACCACCATGCCGCCGTGGTAGTAGCCGGTGTCGATCTCCTCGCGCTGGCGCTCGCGCGGCACCATGCGCGTGCCGGCGCCGGCGGCGTCGTTGTAGGCGCCGAGCTTGGCCGCCTGGTCGCGGTAGTGGCGCGGCGTGTAGGCGCCGACGAAGCGGCCGGCCAGGCGCCAGTGGCAATCAATGCCCTCGCGCTCGATCACCGTCTGCACCTGGGTCAGCGACTCGGCGGCGTCGGTCAGCATCGCCGACATGACCCGCTGCCACTCCTCCGGCGCCACCACGCCCTTGCCCGAGAAGCCTTTGCCCAGGGTCGTGCCGCCGCTGACGGCGCCGCCGTTGCGGGTGCTGGCGCCGACGCCGAAATCGCCGCGCTCCAGCACCGTCACCTCGCCGCCGGAGCGCGCGATCTCCAGCCCGGTGGAGAGGCCGCCGTAGCCGGCGCCGACGACCAGCACGTCGGTCTTCAGCGGCGGGTCCTGCGACAGCTCGTTGGAGGGATGCCACGCCTCCCACCACCACGGCATCGACTTGAAGTCCTTGTGAAAGACGCTGTCGACCATCGCGCTATCCTTTCGTCGGCGAACCGGGTGTCAACGGGCCGCCGCGCCGAGCCCGCGGCCGAACCGGCCGACCAGGAACAGCGCCACGGAAACCAGCAGGATCTGCATCACCGACACCGCGGCGATGGTGGGGTCGATCTCCATCATGATGTTGTCGAACATCTTCTTGGGCAGCGTCATGCTGGCGCCGGACAGGAACAGCGCCACCACGACCTCGTCGAACGAGCTGATGAAGGCGAGCAGCCCCGCCGACACCAGGCTGGGGCGCAGCAGCGGCAGGGTCACGCGCCACATCACCCGCGCCCGGCCGGCGCCCAGCCCGGCGGCGGCCTGCTCCAGCGTGCGGTCGAAATCGCGCAGGCCGGCCACCATGACCAGCGCGACGAACGGCAGCGCCAGCACCGTGTGGGCGATGACCAGCCCGTACCACGTGCCGATCATCTTGAGCTTGGCGAACAGCCCGTAGATCGCGACGGACAGGATGATGTGCGGCACGACGATCGGCGCCATCGTGACGCGGTCGACCAGGGCGCGGCCGCGGTAGAGCCCGCGCGCCAGGCTGAACGACAGCGGCACGCCCAGCGCCAGCGACAGAGCCATGGTCGCGACGCCGACGTAGAGGCTGCGGACGGTGGCGTCGATCCATTGCGGATCGTCGAGGTAGCGCTCGTACCACTGCCACGACAGGCCGGGCGGCGGGAACTGCATGTACGGCGCCGAGCTCAGCGAGATCGGGAACACCACCAGCAGCGGCAGCATCAGGAACAGGTAGACGGCGGCGCAGACGGCCACCAGCGCGGCGCGGGGCCCGGTCACGACGCCGGCTCCGGCCGCATGAAGCGCTGCGCCAGCGCGTAGACCGCGAAGGTGGCGGCCAGCAGGACCGCCGACAGGGCGGCGGCGAACTGCCAGTTCAGCGTCTCGCGCACCTGCTGCTCGATCAGCACCGCGATCATGATCACCCGGCCGCCACCGAGCAGGGCCGGCGTGATGTAGAAGCCCAGCGACAGCACGAACACGATCACGCCGCCGGCGAAGATGCCGTTCATGGTGAGCGGCAGGTAGATGCGCCAGAACACGCGCCACGACGACGCGCCGAGGCCCTGCGCCGCCGCCACGACCGACGGATCGAGCCGCCGCACGGCGCCGTAGATCGGCAGCACCATGTAGGGCAGCAGCACGTGCACCATGCCGATCAGCACGCCGGTGAAATTGTGCAGCAACGGCAGCGGGTCCGTGATCACGCCCGCGTCGATCAGCGTCCGGTTGACCACGCCGTTGCGGCCGAGCAGCACCATCCAGGCGTAGGTGCGCACCAGCACGCTGGTCCACAGCGGCAGCAGCACGAAGATGAAGCCGAGGGTGGCCCAGAACGGCGTCGTGGTCGCCAGCAGGAAGCCGAGCGGATAGCCGATCACGAGGCAGATGGCGGTGACGAGGGCGGCGATCTCGAAGGTGCGCCAGAACACCTGCAGGTACAGTCCCTGGCCGAGCGCCTTCTCGTACCATTCGAGCGAGCCCGACTCGACGCTGAAGCCGAGCATGCGCGCGACCGGGAACAGGAAGAAGCAGAACAGCAGCGCCAGCGCCGGCGCGGCCGGCCACAGCCCGTTCCAGCGCCCGGCGCGCACCGCCTCAGCCATGGCCGGGCCTAGCGGTCGAAGACATGGATCTCGTCCGGGGCGATGCCGACGGTGACGCGGGCGCCGACGCCGGCCAGCGCGCCGCGGGCGGGCTGGCGCACGATCAGCTCGACGCCGTCCTCGCATCGCAGCCGCAGCTTGAACGAGGAGCCGAGATAGACCGCCTCGACCACCTCGCCGGTGAACGGGTTCTCGGTCGAGGAGAAGCGCTCCGGCCGCATCAGCACGCCCAGCGCGCGGCCGACCGCGGCGTCGGTGCGGGCCTTGACCACGCGTCCGCCGCTCAGGGTCACCGCGCCGGGCGCCGTGACGACGCCGTGGAACAGGTTCGACTCGCCCACGAAGTCGGCGACGAAATCCGACGCCGGGCGTTCGTAGATGTCCGTCGTCGCGCCGATCTGGCGGATCGAGCCCTTGTCCATCACCGCGATGCGGTCGGACAGGATCAGCGCCTCCTCCTGGTCGTGGGTGATGAAGATCGTGGTCAGGCCCAGCCGGCGCTGCAGGCGGCGGACCTCGAGCTGCATGGTCTCGCGCAGCTTGCGGTCGAGGGCGCCGAACGGTTCGTCGAGCAGCAGCAGGCGCGGATTGAAGACGATGGCGCGGGCCAGCGCGACGCGCTGCTGCTGGCCGCCGGAGAGCTGGCGCGGCAGGCGGTCGTCGTAGCCCGCCAGTTCGACCAGTCCCAGCGCCTCCGTCACGCGGCGTTCGATCTCGGCCTTCGGCCGGTCGCGCATCTCCAGCGGGAACGCCACGTTGCGCCGCACGGTGAGGTGCGGGAACAGCGCGTAGTTCTGGAAAACCATGCCGATGCCGCGTCTGGCCGGCGGCAGCGCCGTGAAATCGACCCCGTCGACCAGCACGTCGCCGGCGTCGGGCGTCTCGAAACCGGCGACCACCTTCAGCAGCGTCGTCTTGCCGGATCCGCTCGGGCCGAGGATCGTCAGCAGTTCGCCGCGCCGGACCTCCAGCGACACGCGGTCCAGCGCCGCGACGGCGCCGAACCGCTTCTCGACGTCGACCAGACGCAGCTCCGCGGACCCGGAGGCGGGTCCGTCCACGGCCTGGCTCACTTCTTCAGCAGCCAGGCGTTCCACAGCTCCTGCGCCTTGGTGCCGTTCTCGGCGTACCACTCGTCGCTGATCCAGAACTGCTTGTCGATGTACTGCGTCGGCAGGTACGGCTTCACCTTCGCGTCGACGTAGTTCAACGCCTCGAGGTTGAGGCCGGGGTACCCGAGCTCGCTGGCGTAGACCGCCTGCTGCTGCGGCACCGACAGCTCGGCCAGCAGCTTCTGCGCCCAGTAGGGGTTCTTGGCGCCCTTGGGGATGGCGAAGCTGCCCTGCTTGAGGGCGCCCTCGTTCCACTCGATCTCGACCGGCGCGCCCTTCTTGATGATGTCGTAGAAGCGGCCGTTCCAGCCGGTCGCCAGCACGACCTCCTTGTCGAGCAGGAGCTGCGCCGGCTGCTGGCCGGTCGACCACCACGCCGTCACGTGCGGCTTGATCTGGTCGAGCTTGCGGAACGCCCGGTCGAAGTCGATCGGATAGAGCTTGTCCTTCGGCACGCCGTCGGCGATCAGGGCGAACTCGAGGTTGTCGGTCGGGTGGTTGCGCATCGAGCGCGCGCCGGGGAACTTCTTGACGTCCCACCACTCGGCCCAGCTCTTCGGATGGGTGCCGCCTTTGAACACGTCGGTGCGGTAGCCGATGATCGTGGTGTAGACGGACGACGCGAAGATGTGCGACGTCCGCGCCTTCTCGGGGTATTTCGAGCGGTCGACGATCTTGTCGTCGATCGGCTCGACGAGGCCCATCTTGGTGGCGCGGATCGCGTCCTGGCCGCCGATCTCCGTCAGGTCCCACTCGACGTTTTTCGAGTCGACCATGGCGCGCAGCTTGCCGAAATCGACCGGGCTCGTCTCGACGATGCGGATGCCGTACTTCTTCTCGAAGCCGTTGAAGAAGGCCTTGCGCATCGCCGAGCCCATCGAGCCGCCGGAATGGTTGACGACGATCTGGGCGGGCTTGGGCGGCTCGGCCTGGCCCCAGGCCGGGCCGGCGGCCGCGCCGACCGCCGTCGCGCCGAGCGACGCCAAGACCCCGCGCCTGGTTTTTCCCGTGCTGCTTCCGCGATCCATCTGCCCCTCCGGTCGCCACGTGCCCGGATCGAGAATACCGCGGCGTCCGGGTTTGTCACGCCGCGAGCGGCCCCGGGGCGATCCGCCTAACGGCCGCGGACGCGGGCGCCGATCAGCAGGATCAGCGGGATCGCCAGCGCGGAGCACAGCGTGTAGAAGCCGAAGGCGTTGATGTAGCCGAGCATCGCCGCCTGGCGGCCGACCTCCTTCGACAGCCGCGCGAGGCCCTGGAGCGTGCCCGGGTCCCAGCCGCCGGTCACCCACGGCAGCGCCAGCGCCCTGTTGTAGGGTTCAGGAACTCGGTCATGCGGCTGTAATTGGCGCCGGTGGTACGCACGATCTCGGCGATCGACAGCGAGATGAAGAAGCTCGAGCCGATGTTGCGCAGCAGATGGTAGACCGCCATGCCCTCGGCGAGGTTGGCGGGCGCGACGTTGGAGAACGTCACCAGCGTCAGCGGCACCCAGATCACGCCGATGGCGACGCCCTGCACCAGGCTGTTGGCCATCAGCGTGCCGGTGTCGACGTTGAGGTCGATCCCCATCAGCCACCAGCCGGACAGCGCCTGCAGCGTGAAGCCGCCGACCAGGCCGACCCGCGGATCGATCCGGCCGACGAAGATCGCGAGGAAGAATCCGATCGTGGCGCCGACGCCGCGCGCGGCGATGATCTCGCCGATGAGCTGGTCGGGGAAGCCGGCGTGCTGCTGCAGCAGCGGCGGCAGCAGCACCATCGGGGTGAAGTTCACCATGCCGTAGATCAGCACGAGGGTCAGGCCGATCGCGTATTTGCGGTCGAGCAGCAGGCGCAGGTTGAGGAAAGGGCGGCTGGCCGTGAGGCTGTGGGCGATGAACACCCAGAAGGCCAGCGCCGCGACGAAGGTCTCGACGACGATCTCGCGCGACTCGAACCAGTCCAGCCGCTGGCCGCGCGAGAGCACGAGCTGCACGCAGGCGATCGTGACCGACAGCGACAGGAATCCGGTCCAGTCGAGCGCCACGCGTCCGGTCGGCGCGTCGCGCGGCAGCGTCAGGCGCAGGCCGATGAACGAGACCATGCCGACCGGGACGATCATGTAGAAGGCCCAGCGCCAGCCGTAGAGCTCCGACAGCATGCCGCCGACGGTGGGGCCGATCACCGGCCCGATCACCACCGCCATGCCGAAGATCGAGGTCACGAAGCCGGCCTGCCGCTTGGGGAAGCTGTCGAGCAGGATGGTCTGCGACAGCGGGATCACCGGCGCGCCCAGCGCCCCCTGCAGGACGCGCCAGAGGATGAGCGTCTCCAGCGATTCGGCGGCGCCGCACATGAAGGTGGTGACGGTGAACGCGAACACCGACCACATCATCGTCTCGCGCCGCCCGAACCGGGCCGCCAGCCAGCCGGTCATCGGCGTCGCCACGGCGGTCGCCAGGATGTTGAAGGTCATCGCCCAGGCGATCTCGTCCTGGGTCGCCGACATGGCGCCCTGCATCTGCGGCAGCAGCGTCGAGGCGATCAGCAGGGTGGTCGCGTACAGGGTCGAGCCCAGCACGACCATGACGAGGATCAGCACCCGGCGGCCGGTCGAGTAGGACTCGCCGGGGCTGACCTGCGCCGCGTCGACGGCGGGAGCGCTTGAACTCATGGACATGGCTATTGTAGCCTAGGCCGCAATCTCGAGCCAGCCACAAGGCGTGGCGGTGGCCTTTTTGGGGGTCCAGGTGGGTCCGGACGACGACGGCTATATCGGCTACCTGCTGTCGGACGTGGCGCGGCTGATCCGCACCGTGTTCGACCGCCGCGTGCGCGACATCGGCCTGACCCGGGCCCAGTGGCTGGTCCTGTCGCGGCTCTACCGCCGGCCGGGATCGAGCCAGACCGAACTGGCCGACATGCTCGAGGTCGACCGGGCCAGCGCCGGCCGCATGATCGACCGGATGGAGAAGGGCGGCTGGGTCGAGCGCCGGGCCGACGCCGGTGACCGCCGGATCCGGCGCCTGCACCTGACGGCGGAGGCGCGCCGCGTGCACGCCCGCATGTGGGCGATCGCCGAGGCCACGGTGGACGATGCCCTGTCGCCGCTCTCCCAGGTGCAGCGCGTCGAGTTCACGCGCCAGGCGGCGCGGATCAAGGAACGGTTGCAGTCGCTGGCCGGCGTCGAGCAATCGCCGGCCTCCCGGCCGTCCGGCGCGCGCCGGCGGGCGGCCGCATGAGCCGGATGCCGACGCGCCTGCCGCGCTTCCTCATGATCGTGGCGGTGCCGCTCGTCGCGGTCGCCGGCGGCGTGCTGTGGTGGCTGTCCGGCGGGCGCTACATCTCGACCGAGAACGCCTACGTGAAGGCGCATATCGTCCAGATCGCGCCGGAGGTGTCCGGCACGGTCCGCCGCGTGGTGGCCCTCGACCACGCCACGGTGTCGGCCGGCGACACGCTGCTGACGATCGAGGCGCGGCCGTTCCGGCTGGCGCTCGACAGCGCCGAGGCCGAGCTCGACGCCGCCCGCAGCCACGTCGAGACGCTGCGCGCGACCTGGCGCGAGGCGGTGAGCGAGCTGGCCGACGCCGAGGCTCGCGCCGCGTACGCGCAGCGGCAATGGCAGCGGCAGGAGGAGCTGGCGGTCAAGGGCGTGCTGTCGGCGAGCAAGCGCGACGAGGCGCAGAACGACGCGCGCATGGCCGCCGACCGCGTCGCCTCGGTGCGCGAGAAGCTGCGGCGCGTGCTCACGGCGCTGAACGACGATCCGCAGATGCCGTCCGACAGCCATCCGATGGTGCGCGACAAGACGGCGGCGCGCGAGCGCGCGGCGCTGGATCTCGCGCGCACCACGGTGCGCGCGCCGGTCGACGGCGTGGTCGTGAACCTGCGGCTGCAGCGCGGCGAGCAGATCAAGGCGTCGACGCCGCTGTTCGCGCTGGTCGCGCTGAACCGCCCGTGGGTCGAGGCCAACTTCAAGGAGACCGAGCTCACGCACGTCCGCGTCGGCCAGAAGGCGACGGTGGTGCTCGACATCTATCCCGATGTGACGTGGGAAGCGGTGGTCGAGAGCCTCAGCCCGGCGACCGGCGCGGAGTTCGCGATCCTGCCGCCGCAGAACGCCAGCGGCAACTGGGTGAAGGTCGTCCAGCGTCTGCCGGTGAAGCTGCGCCTGCTGCCGCACCAGGGCGAGCCGCCGCTGCGCGCCGGCATGACGGCCACGGTGCGCATCGACACCGGCCGCCGCCGCGGCGTCAACGACCTCCAGCGGTTGGTCGGACTCGGCCGGCCCGACCGCCCCGCGACGACGGCCCATTCCCCGTAGCGCCGGCGTTGCGGCACGGACGGCGATGGGCCAGAGTCGCGGCATCTTCAAGTGGGGGAACGGTCGATGGCGGACAACGGCGCGATGGTGGTGGAGCTCGACAAGCGGCGCATGGACGCGATGGGCAAGAAGGACGTCGCGACGCTTAAGGCGCTGATCGCCGACGACCTGATCTACACGCATTCCTCCGCGCGCATCGACACCAAGGCCAGCCTGATCGGCGCCATGGAGTCCGGCGCCACGGTGTACACCGCCGTCGAGCCGTCGGACGTTGTGGCGCAGGATCTCGGCGACGCGGTGGTGCTGACCGGCACCGCCCGCATCGGCGTGG
The DNA here is from genome assembly GCA_016699855.1 of Rhodospirillales bacterium. NCBI lineage: Bacteria > Pseudomonadati > Pseudomonadota > Alphaproteobacteria > Rhodospirillales > Rhodospirillales bacterium. The sequence goes on along the minus strand of CP064988.1, from coordinate 784,031 downwards.
TCTCGAACGGCGCGCCGAACGCCTTCAGCGTGCGGTTCATGGACGTCTACGCCAAGCGCGGCGGGAACTGGCAGATGGTCGCGTGGCAGTCGACGCGCCTGCCGGCCTAGCGCCGCGTGGTCGCGCGGTGACGGGAATCCGGCCGCCCCGGCTCGGGATCTCCATCAGCTTCCAGGCGCACGGCGCGCTCGGCGAGCGATCGTCGACGGTCTACGGCGAGGCGCTGGAACTGGCGGCGGAGGCCGACCGCCTCGGCGTCGAGTCGATCTGGACCAGCGAGCACCACGGCGAGGAGGACGGCTACTGCCCGTCGCCGGTGCTGGCCGGCGCCGCGCTCGCCGTCGCCGCGCCACGCTGCCGCGTCGGCCAGGCGGTCGCGCTGGCGCCGTTGCAGGGCCATCCGCTGCGTCTCGCCGAGGATCTCGCGGTGCTCGACAACCTGTCGGGCGGACGCGTCGAGATCGGTCTCGGGCAGGGCTACCGGCCGTCCGAGTTCGCGATGTTCGGCCTGCCCTACGCGCGCCGCACGGCGGCGTTCGAGGACGCGTTGGACATCCTGCGGCTGGCCTGGAGCGGCGAGCGGTTCGATTACGCCGGCCGGGTGCATTCGGTGACGGCGGGCGTTCTGAGGCCGCCACCCGTCAGGCCCGGCGCGCCGCCGCTTTGGATCGGGGCCGCGGCGCCGGCGTCGCGCGCGCGGGCCGTGCGCCACCGCGCCGGGCTGGTCGTGGCGCCGCTGACAGAGCTCGAGCACACCGCGCGGCAGTTCGCTTCGTTCGACGACGAGGCCGCCGCGCAGGGCGCCGGCGCGCTGCCGCGCGCGCTGATGCGGGAGATCCTCGTGGGCGGCTCCGCCGCCGATGCGGTCTCCAGCCACAGCCGCTACCTCGACCATGTCTACCGCGTGCAGTACGCGCCGGAGCGGACCGGCCTCACCGTCCGCGATTCCGCGACGGGCCAGCGCCGTCCGCTGGCGGGCGACGATCCGTACTATCTGTCGGAGGCGTTCATGCGCGAGCGCTGGTTCCTCGGCGCGCCGGACGAGATCGCCGGCCAGATCGCCGTGTGGCAGCGGCGTATGCGGCTGGAGCACCTGATCTTCCACCCGCGGCAGCCCGGCATGCCGTTGCGCGAGGCCGTGGATTGCGTCGCGGCCGTCGCGGGCGGCGTCATGCCGCGCGTCCGGACGCTGCTCTCGGCGGATTGAGTCTCCGGCCGTGGCCAGGGACGGCCGGTCAGCGCAGGGCGCGACCGTGGCCGAACGGCCCCTCGCTCGAGACGGTCACCATCTCGCGCGCGCCGCACACGCTCTCCGTCTCGGCGGGCGAGGAGTCGAGCTTCTCCGCGATGACGCGGCAGGCGATCGGCGCGGCGGCGGCCGGAGACATGCCCGGCTTCAGGCGCTTGTCGTAGAGCGTCTCGATGAGGACGCGGTCGGCCTCGGTGGGCTGCGACTGGTTCGCGTGGGTGTAGCTGAGGACGCTGACGACGGACGTCGGATGGCCTCGGAAGCCGAAACCGTGCATCGCCTCGTGGTTGATGCAGCGCGAGATCAGCGCCGGCCTGTCGAGGCTCACGAGAAGCTCGACCGAGAGGAGCCGGCCGCCTTCATCCCAGTCGAGCCGCGACCGGCAAGACGTCGCGTCGAGATGGCCGGACGCGTGCGGATGGACCATGAAATTGCGTCGACCGTCGCCGGGCGACACGCGCTGCACCGGCACCCTGGCGATCGCGGCGATCGCGCGGACGGCGGCCTCGATCTCGGCGGCGTGGACGCGCAGCGTGGAGTCGTCGGCCACGCCCAGGAAGATCGTCCCCGTCCACCGCGCGACTTCCGTCACCGGCGTGGCGTTGACGCGCAGCGCCGAGTCCTCGAACGCCTTCACCGCGTTCGACAGCGACAGCGCGCGACGCTCGGCCTCGGGGTCGGGCTTCGCCGTCGCGAACGGGTTCAACCCGAGTTTCGTGATAAGGCCCGGGCTCGGGGAGGCGTCGTACACCGCGACCTTGCTTTCGCCGCAGGCGCCGAGCGCCAGCGCGCCGGCGAGGGAAATGATCGAGGCGAAATGCTTCACGCGAATATTCCATCTGGGCGCTTGCGCGGGGCGGTGGGAGCGCTGCCCTCCTCGAACTGATCGACCTTATGGGCAATTTCGGGGCGCGACCAAGCGACTGTGGGGATAACCGGCGTGTTATCCCCAGGTCGCGGTCTCCGCGCCACCAGGCCGCGGGCGGTGCGTCAGATGACGATCTGCGTGCCGATCTCGACGACGCGGCCGGTCGGGATGCCGAAATAGTCGGTGGCGTCGCTGGCGTTGCGCGCCAGCAGGATGAACAGGCGGTCCTGCCAGAGCGGCATCTCGCTCTTGGCGCCCGGCCTGATCGAGCGCCGCGACACGAAGAACGAGGTCGACATGATGTCGAACGTCCAGTCCGGCCCGCCGCATCGCGTCAGACCGGCGGGCACGTCGGGCGCCTCCATGTAGCCGAACGTCAGCGTCACCCGGATGAAGCGGTCGCCGGCCTTCTCGACGCGGGCCCGCTCGGACTCCGCGATGCGCGGCACGTCGGCGGTCGCCACGGTCAGCACGATGTTCCGCTCGTGCAGCACCTTGTAGTGCTTGAGGCTGTGCATGAGCGCGGCGGGGGCCGTCTCCGGATCGCTCGTCAGGAACACGGCGGTGCCGGGGACGACCGGCGGCGGCCGGCGCTCGAGGTCGCGCACGAGATCGGGCAGCGGCACGTCGATCTGTCGCGCCTTGGCCGACAGGATCGCGGTCCCCTTCACCCAGGTGTGCATGACGACCATCATCGCCACCGCGAGAAGGAGCGGGATGTAGCCGCCTTCGACGACCTTCATGAGGTTGGCTCCGAGGAATACGAGGTCGATGGCGACGAACGGCGCCATCAACGCGGCCGCCGCCCATGCCGGCCAGCGCCAGAGTTTCCACGCGACGACGAACATCAGGCTCGCGGTCACGACCATGGTGCCGGTCACGGCGACGCCGTACGCCGTCGCCAGCCGGCTCGACGAGCCGAACAGCACCACCAGCGCGACGACGCCGATAGCGAGCAGCGTGTTCACCTGCGGCATGTATATCTGGCCGGCCTGCGCCGCCGAGGTGTGGTGGACCTCGAGGCGCGGCAGGAAGCGGAGCTGGATCGCCTGGCGCGTCAGCGAATAGGCGCCGGTGATCACCGCCTGGCTGGCGATGACGGTGGCGAGGGTGGCGATCACGACGATCGGCAGCGACGCCCACGACGGGTAGAGCAGGAAGAACGGGTTCTCGATCGCCTTCGGATCGGCGAGCACGAGGGCGGCCTGTCCCATGTAGTTGAGGACCAGCGCCGGCAGCACGACGCCGAACCACGCCCACCGGATCGGCTTGCGGCCGAAATGGCCGAGATCGGCGTAGAGCGCCTCGGCGCCGGTGACGGTCAGGAACACCGCGCCGAGCACGACCAGCCCGATCATGCCGTGGCGCAGCATGAAGCCGACCGCGTGCCGGGGATCGACGGCCGCGAGGATGCCGGGATCGTCGGCGATGTGCGACAGCCCGCCGACCGCGAGGGTGGCGAACCACACCAGCGTGATCGGCCCGAACCAGCCGGCGACCGCCGACGTGCCGTGCCGCTGGACGAGGAACAGGCCGACGATGATGGCGATGGTGATCGGCAGCACGTAGGGCTCGAACGCCGACGTCACCAGCTTCAGGCCCTCGACGGCGGAGAGCACGGAGATCGCCGGTGTGATCAAGGCGTCGCCGTAGAACAGCGCGGCGCCGGCGGCGCCGAGCAGGAAGACGGGCGTGGTCGCCCGGCCCAGCCCGCGCTGGGCCAGCGCCAGCAGCGAGAGCGTGCCGCCTTCGCCGGCATTGTCCGCGCGGAGCAGTACGACGACGTACTTCAACGTGACGACGATCGTCAGCGACCACAGCATCAAGGACAGGATCCCGACGACGTCGGCGCGCGAGGCGGCCGTCCCGGGTCCGGCGCCGGCCGCCGCCAGCGCCTCGCGCAGCGCATAGATCGGGCTGGTGCCGATGTCGCCGTAGACCACGCCGATCGACCCGAGCGTCAGGCCCCAGAAGCCGGCGCGGGCGCGGTCCGTTCCCGCGGCGCGGGCGTCTACTTTCGCGTGGATCGTCATGCACCGGCTCCGGATCGCGTCCGCCGGAAGCGCCGGCGGACGCGGCGAAACTGCGCCCCGCCGCATAAGGAAGCGATGCGGATCCGAAGGCGCCGGCATAAGGAATCCATAAGGACGGGCAAGGCCCGCGCGGGCGGCGGTGCCGGCGGCCGTGCTAATCTGCGGCGATGGATGACGCGGCGCCCTCCTTTCCCACCCGGGTCCGGCCGGCCGGAGCGCTGGCCGCCTTGGCGGCGGTCGCCGTCTCCACCGCCATCGGCGAGCTGCTGACGACGTGGCTGCCGCCGCACAACGCGGCGCTCGTGTTCATTGTCGGCGTGCTGGCGTGCGCCGCCCGCTTCGGCACGTGGTCGGGCGTCGCCGCCGCCGTCCTCGCGTTCCTGGCGTTCAACTTCTGCTTCATCGAGCCGCGCTTCACCCTCGCGGTCTCGGATCCGCGGGACGCCTTCGCCCTCGTCGTCTTCCTCGTCGTCGCGGTCCTCGCCGGCGGCCTGGCGGGCCGGCTGCGCGACGAGGGCGACGCCGCGCGGCGGCGCGCGGCGATGCTGCAGACGCTGTCGGACTTCTCCGGACGCGTCGCGACGGCGTCCACGTCCGACCAGGTCGCCGCCGCGATCGCCGACGGCGCGGCTGCCGCGGTGCGGGGCGCCGCGGCGGTGTTCGCGCGCCGCGACGGCGGCGTGGTGGCGTGCGCCGTCGCGCCGGCGGGCGAGACGGTCGGACCGGCGGATGTCGAGATGGCGGACCGCGCGCTGCGCCAAGGCCGCGCGGCTGCGGTGGCGGCGGCGGGATGGCCGGGCAGCCGGTTCGAGTTCCGGCCCATGGTCACGGCGGCGGGCGCGGCCGTCGTCGTGGCGGTCGCGCCGAGGGGCGGCGGCCGCGCCGTTCCGGCCGATGGCGAGCGGACGCTGGTCGCGCTGCTGCGGCAGGGCGCGGTCGCGCTGGACCGCCTCGATCTCGCCCGCCAGACCGCCGACGCGCGCGCGGATGTCGAGCGCGAGCGTCTGCGTTCGGCGCTGCTGTCGTCGATCTCGCACGATCTGCGGACGCCGCTGTCGACCATCCTCGGATCGGTCACCAGCCTGCGCCAGCTCGGCGACCGCATGCCGGCGGAGGCGCGCGCCGACCTGCTCGCGGCGATCGAGGAGGAGACCGGCCGGCTCGGGCGGTTCGTGACCAACCTGCTCGACATGACGCGGCTCGACGCCGGGCTGGTGGTCGGCCGCGACTGGGTCGACGTCGGCGACCTCGCCGCCTCGGTCGTCGCGCGCGCGCGCGCCGCCCATCCCGGCGCCACGCTGCGGCTCGCGGTGGCCCCGGACGCGCCGATGGTCGAGGCCGACGCCGCGCTGCTCGCGCAGGCGCTGGAGAACCTGGTCGAGAACGCGGTCAAGTTCGCGTCGCGCGACGGACCCGTCGAGATCGGCGTCTCGTCCGCCGCGGACGGCGTCGTGATCTCTGTGACCGATAACGGGCCGGGCATCCCCGCCGAGCGCCTCGCGCGCGTGTTCGACAAATTCCACTCGACGCGGCCGCCGGACGGCGCGGCGCCGGGCGCCGGTCTCGGTCTGGCGATCTGCCGCGGCGTGGTCGAGGCGATGGGCGGGAGGGTCGTCGCGGTCAGCCCCGTGGAGGCCGGGCGCGGCACCCGCTTCGTCGTCACCCTGCCGGCGCCGGAGCGGCCCGCGTGACCGCGGCGGCGCGCGTCCTCGTCGTCGACGACGAGCCGCAGATCCAGCGGTTCCTGCGGCCGGGATTGACGGCCGCGGGCTACGACGTGGTCGCGGCGGGGAGCGGCGCCGAGGCGTTGCGCGCGCTCGCCGTCTCGTCGATCGACGTCGTCGTGCTCGATCTCGGACTGCCGGATATGGACGGCAAGGACGTGATCGCCGAGGCGCGGCGGTGGTCCGGGGTGCCGATCATCGTGCTGTCGGCCCGCGACCGCGAAGGCGAGAAGATCGCCGCCCTCGACCTCGGGGCCAACGACTACGTCGCCAAGCCGTTCGCGATCGGCGAGCTGCTCGCCCGCATCCGCGCGGCGCTGCGGTCGCGCGGCGGCGCGGCCGATCCGTCGGCCGTGATCGCCATCGGCGACCTCGTGGTCGACCTTCCGGCGCATCGCGTGACGGTGCGCGGCGCGCCGGTGAGGCTCACGCCGAAGGAGTTCGAGCTGCTGGCGGCGCTCGCCGGCGGCGCCGGCCGCGTGATGACGCACCGGCAGATCCTGTCGCGTGTGTGGGGGCCGGCGCACACCGCCGACACGCAGTACCTGCGGGTGTTCATCGGCCAGTTGCGGCAGAAGATCGAGCTCGATCCCGGCGAGCCGACGCTGATCCTGACGGAGCCCGGCGTCGGCTACCGCCTCGCCGACCCGGCAGGATGACGGGACGCGACGCCGCTACGCCGCCTCGCCCGCGACCCAGCCGCTCGACCACGCCCACTGGAAATTGTAGCCGCCGAGCCAGCCTGTGACGTCGACGGCCTCGCCGATCGCGAACAGGCCGGGCACGGCTCTGGCCTCCATGGTCTTCGACGACAGATCGGTGGTGTCGACGCCACCCAGCGTCACCTCGGCCTTGGCGTAGCCCTCGGTTCCGGTCGGCGTGACCGTCATGGCGTTGAGCGTCGCGGCGAGCGCGTCGAGCGCGCGGTCGGGGATTCCGGCGATCGGTCCGGCGGGCAGGTGCCGGTCGGCCAACGCCTGCGCGAGACGCTGCGGCAGCACCTCGCCGAGGACCGTCTTCGACTCCGCCTTGGGGCGAACGCGCTTGCGGTCGCGCAGGAACGCCCGCGCGTCGGTCCCCGGCAGCAGGTCGAGCGTCACCGCGGCGCCGTCTCGCCAGTACGACGAGATCTGGAGGATCGCCGGGCCCGACAGGCCGCGATGGGTGAACAGCATCGCCTCGCGGAAACTGCGGCGCCCGGTCGTGGCAACGGCGTCGAGCGCGACGCCGCTCAGCGGCCGCATCCACGCGACGTCGTCCTCGCCGAACGTCAGCGGCACCAGCGCGGGGCGGGTCTCGGTCACGCGCAGCCCGAAGCGGCGCGCGACGCGGTGCGCGAACCCGGTGGCGCCCATCTTGGGGATCGACAGGCCGCCGCTGGCCAGCACGACCGTCGCGGCGTCGAAATCGCCATGGTCCGTGACGACGCGGAACCGTTCGCCGCGCTCGATGTCGGCGATGGCGTGCGCCATCCGCACGTCGACGCCGGCGGCGTCGCATTCCGCCAGCAGCATCGCGACGATGGCGCGCGCGCTGCCGTCGCAGAACAGCTGGCCCAGCGTCTTCTCGTGGTAGGCGATGCGGTGCTTCTCCACGAGCGCGATGAAGTCGCGCTGCGTGTGGCGCGCCAGCGCCGATTTGCAGAAATGCGGGTTGGCCGAGATGAAGCGGTCGGGCGCGCTGTGCAGATTGGTGAAATTGCAGCGTCCGCCGCCGGAGATCAGGATCTTCTTGCCGGGCTCGTCGGCGTGGTCGAGCAGCAGCACCCGCCGGCCGCGGCGTCCGGCCGAGACCGCGCACATCAGCCCGGCGGCGCCGGCGCCGATGATCACGACGTCGAACGATCGGCTCGTCGGGGCGGCCATGGCGGCGGCGGAGTCCTGGTCCGGTGGAACGCAAACGGCCCGACCATGGGGTCGGGCCGTTCGGGTCGGTGAGGACCGGCGGCGATCGCTAGATCGCTTCCTTGAGGTCCTTGGCGACGCGGAAGGCGACCTTCTTGGACGCCTTGATCTTGATGGCCTCGCCCGTGGCCGGGTTGCGGCCCATGCGCGCGGCGCGCTTGCGCACCTGCATGATGCCCAGGCCGGTGATGCGGACCTTGTTGCCCTTCTTCAGGTTCTTGACGACGGCGCCGACGAAATCGTCGAACAGGCTGGCGACGGCCTTCTTCGGCATGTCGTGGCCGGCGGCGAGCTCGGCGATCAACTTGGAGAGGGGAACGGTCTCGACTTTGACGGCGGCTTTCTCGGCCATTTTGATGCCTCGTTACTTGGTTGGCCTCTGCGGCCTCCCGACCACCGGGAGGAGAGGGGGACCGCGATAATACGCCAACGGATCGCCCACGCCATGCGTTTTATTGGGGTTTTCCGCCGGAAAATGCGAAGAATGCCCGTCATTCCGGCGTTTTCCACCTTGAAATCCGCCAAAGCGCGCGGTGTCCGCCGGCCGCGGCGTCCTCGCGCGTTACGGAAGACGCGCCAGGCGCGCCGTCAATCGGGTCCGTTCCGACGCCGGTAGAGGCGCCAGTTTCCGCGCCGCCTGGTCGAACAGCGCCGCCGCGCCCTCGGCCCAGCCGACCAGCGCGCCGCTCTCGGCGTCGAACAGGCAGTGCAGCACGTCGAGCGTCTTGTCGCCGATTCCGACGATCCCGGTGCGCAGCGACAGCGGCGTGCCGGACCTTGGCGGCGCGACGTAGAGCTGGCGCAGCTCCAGCACGATCGAGCCCATGCGGCGTTCGCGCATCGCCACGCGGTCGAAGCCGAGAGCGTGCCACAGGCTCGGGGCCCCGTCGGAGTAGCGCGCGAAGTGGAAGCGCGGCCGCATCCGTTCGGCGGCGTCGCACTCTTCCGGCTTCACGACGTCGGCGCAGATCTCGATCAATCCCGCGGCCTCCGCCATGTCCAGCGTCAGCTTCGGCGCGTCGGCGATCCGGCCGGTGGACCGCGCCCGCGCGATCTCGGGCACGACCACGCGCCGCGCGGCGACGGCGGCGGCGAGCGCGGCTGGCCATTCGATGGCGCGGCCGTCGGCATCCTCGAGCCGGCTGCGCCGGCGCACGGTGGCGGCGATACCGCCGCTATAGAGATTGCGCAGCTCGTGGTAGGTCGACAGCGCGCCGTCCGCGATCTCCACGGCGCCGGACACCACCTGCACGGTGTCCTCGGCCCGCAGATCGCGGTGATAGCGGATGTGGTCCTCGACCGGCCGGATCGTCAGACCGGCGGCGCGCAGCGCGGCCGGACCGAGGCCGAGCGCGTGACCGAGGAAGGCCGAGGCGTCGTCCGCCAGCGCGGTGAAGAACTGGACGTTGAGGTGGTCGTTCTCGTCGCACTGCCACGTGTTCACGTAGCCGCGCGCGGTGGGGATCAGGTCGGTCATGGCGGTCGACGCCTTAGCATCGCCGGCCCTGCGTCGCCAGCGGGGTCAGCTGGCTGCCGCGGGCGCCGCGCCGTCGGTCGCGGACCAGCCGAACCGCTCCAACGCTGCCGCGCCCGCCGGGGTCAGAGCGTAGATGCCGTGCCCCGTGCGCTCGAACCAGCCGTAGACGTCGCGCCGCAGGATCGCCGCCGCTTTCGGCACGCCGGCCGCGTCGCGCACATCGCGTGCCCGGGTCGGTCCGCGCGCGGCCAGCAATCCGGCGCAGCGCAGCGCCTCCTGGCGGTAGGCGGTCATGATCGGCGTGCGCGTCGAGCCGCCGCGGTTGGGATCGCCGACGCGGCGCGCGTGTTCACCGAGAAGCCGTTCGGCGCGGCGCTTGCTCTTGCGCGGCTGGTAGGGGACGGGATCGAGCAGCACCTCTACGCGCGGCGGCGTCACCACCATCAGGCCGAGACCGAGGCGGCGGCACAGTTTCTTGGCGTCGCGCGGCCGCTTCGGCCAGGCGCCGACCGCCAGGTAGACGTGGTCGGTCAGCGCCAGCCGGTCGATCCCCTGCAGCACCACGCCGAGCCCGAATGCGCGCTTCAACTCGACCACGACCGGAGGCTCGTCGGCGCGCGTGCCCACGATATCGCATCCGCGGATCTCGGCCTTGACGTCGTATCCCTGGCCCTCGAGCAGAATTTTGACCGGTTCGTAGAGATCGGTTTCCGCCGCCATGGCGTCGTGTTTCCTCGCGCGCTACCGTCGCCGCCACGTCGCGCGCCGAGGCGCGGCCGGGGGAGGCATCATGATCTACGAGCTGCGCACCTACAACGTGAAGCCGGAGGCGGCGGTCGACGTCGTCGCGCTGTACCAGGCCGAGGGCTGGCCTGAGCTGGCGGCGTGGAAGCAGAACCTCGTCGGCTATTTCACGACCGACATCGGCCCGCTGCACCAGATCGTCCATCTCTGGAAGTTCGCCGACCACGCCGCCCGCGACCACCAATGGACGACCCTGCGCGCCAATCCGAAATTCGCCGAGTTCGGCCGCAAGATCCGGCCGATGCTGCATTCGCAGGAGAACAAGATCATGAAGCTGGCGCCGTGGAGCCCGGCGGTCTGAGGGCCGCCGGGGGACGGGGCGACAGACGGACAGGGAAGGGAACGACACGATGGTCAACGTCTCCGCCGCGAATCTGCGCCGGCAATGCGTCGAGATCCTCACGCGCTGGGGCATGAGCCCCGAGCACGCCGCGATCAGCGCCGACGTGCTGGTCGAGACCGATCTGCGCGGCATCGAATCGCACGGGCTCTCGATGCTGCCGATCTACAACGACATGCGCGGCCACAAGATCAACATGCGGCCCGACATCCGGGTGGTGCGCGAGACGCCGGTGTCGGCGCTGATCGACGCCGACAACTCGATCGGCCACGTGCCGTCGAAGATCGGCATGGACATGGCGATCGCCAAGGCCAAGGCGGTCGGGATCGCCGTCGTCTGCGTGCGCCGCTCCGCGCATTTCGGCGCCGCCGGCTGCTACAGCGACATGGCCGCGCGCGCCGGATTGATCGGCATCGTCACGACATCGGCGCGCGGCATCACGATGGTGCCGACCCACGGCACCGTGCCGGTGTTCGGCACCAATCCGATCTCGGTGGCGGCGCCGGCGGCGCGCAACCAGGCGTTCAACCTCGACATGGCCACCACGCCGGTCGCGGTCAACAAGCTCAAGGTCTACTGGCTCAAGGGCAAGCAGATCCCGGAGGGCTGGGCCTACAAGGAGGACGGCACGCCGGAGCGCGACGCCGAGCGGGCGTTCCGCACCAAGCGGATGGCGCCGCTGGGCGGCACGCGCGAGACCGGCGGCCACAAGGGCTACGGGCTCGCGATGGTCGTCAACATCCTGTCGCAGACGCTGTCGGGCACGACGTTCCAGCCGCTGCGGGTCCAGCGCGAGGGCGCCGACACGCCCGACAATATCGGCCATTTCTTCCTGACGATCGATCCGAAGCTGTTCCGCGAGGAGGGCGCGTTCGAGCGCGACCTCGACGAGATGATCGACTTTCTGCATGGCCAGACGCCGGCCGACGCGTCGCAGCCCGTGCTGGTGCCGGGCGATCCGGAATACGCCGAGAAGGAGCGGCGCCTGCGCGACGGCATTCCGATCCCCGAGATGCTGGTCGAGCAGATCCGCGAGGTCTGCCTCAAGAGCAACGCGGCGTACCTGCTGGAGGGTTGACGCGGCGCGCCGCTTCGCGTCTATCGGGCGGCCCGACCAGAACGAGACCGAACGTGGACGCTGATACTCCGGCCGTGACGCGCCGCAACCCCTATCCCGAGAGCCTCGGCCTCACCCGGCTCGGCGGCGGCGTCGGCTTCGGGAAATTCGCTTTCGACCCGAGGCCGCACGACATGAACGGCGTCGGCGCCGTGCATGGCGGCGTGATCGCGGGCCTGCTCGATCTGGTCTGCGCCATGGGCGCCGGAGCGCATCCCGATCCGAAGCAGCGGCAGTTCTCGATCACGTTGTCGCTGAACATCAACTTCGTCGGGGCGGCGCGGCCGGAGCGGCTGATCTGCACGGGGCGGCGGATCGGCGGCGGCCGGCGCAACGTCTTCGTCGAGGGCCGGATCGAGCACGAGGACGGCTTCCTCGTCGCCACGGCGCAGGGCGCGTTCAAGCTGATGGCGCCGGGCGCCTGACGCCCGGCTCACGCCGCCGGCAGCACCGTGCCGCGGCACTCGCCGAAGCCGATGCGGACGCGTCCCTCGGCTTCGCACGCCGCGCGGAAGACGATCGTGTCGCCGTCCTCGAGGAAGGTCCGGGTCTCGCCGCCAGGCAGCGCCACCGGCTCCTTGCCGCCTTTCGACAGCTCCAGCAGCGATCCGGCCTCGGCCGGGAACGGTCCGGACTGGGTGCCGCTGCCGAACAGGTCGCCGGGCGCCAGATCGCAGCCGTTCGACGCGTGGTGCGCCAGCATCTGCGCCCACGTCCAATACGACTCGCGGAAGTTCGAGGTCGAGAGCCGCGTCGGCGCGACGCCGCCGGCGCGCATGCGCTCGCTCTCGATGAGCACCTCGAGGCGGATGTCGAACGCGCCGCGCGCCCGGTTCTCGGGCGAATCGAGATGCGGCAGCGGCTGCGGATCGTCGGCCGGCCGCGTCCATGGCGCGCGGTACGGCTCCAGCGCCTCCATGGTCACGATCCATGGCGAGATCGTGGTGGCGAAGCTCTTGGCGAGGAACGGTCCCAGCGGCTGGTATTCCCACGCCTGGATGTCGCGCGCCGACCAGTCGTTGAGAAGCACCAGCCCGAACAGATGGCGCTCGGCCTCGGCGATCGGGATCGTCGTGCCCAGCGGATTGCCGACGCCGACGAAGGCGCCCATCTCCAGCTCGTAGTCGAGCCGGCGGCAGGGCGCGTAGACCGGCGCGTTGGCCTCCGGCGGCTTGAGCTGGCCCTTCGGCCGATGGAAGCGCTGGCCGCTCACCCGGATCGACGAGGCGCGCCCGTGGTAGGCGATCGGCAGCCACTTGTAGTTCGGCAACAGCGGCTGGTCGGGGCGGAACTGGAGGCCGACGGCCGTCGCGTGGTGGATCGAGGCGTAGAAATCCGTGTAGTCGGCGATGCGCGCGGGCACCGCCATCTCGGCGTCGGCCTGCGCTGTGAGCGTCAGGGAGGCCTGCAGCGGCGAGCCCTGCCGCAGCGCGCGCGACGCCGCCAGCCGGACGGCCGACCACGCCGCCGGGCCCAGCCGCATCAGCGCGTTGAGGTCGCGCGTCGCCAGCGCGGCGGCGACGCTGCGGCCCTCGGCGCCGAAATGCCCCGCCGGCAGCGCGCCGAGATCGAGGATCATGTCGCCGATCGCGACGCCGGGCTTGAACGCCTCCTCGGCGCCGCGGCGGCGGAACACGCCGAAGGGCGGATTCTGGATCGGGAAGTCCGTGCCGGCCGCGTTGGCCGACTCGACCCAGCTGCGTAGCGCGGGATCGTGCGTCTCGTTCAACGCCATCACGTCCTCTTTCCGTCGAAGGTGGCGGCGAGCCCGTCCCAGATCCGGTGGTAGTCGCGCTGCCGTTCGACCGCCTCCATCGCGAAGCGGGTCGGACGCAGCGGGTAGCGGGTCTCGAACATGAAGGCCAGCGTGTCGTCGATCTTGTGCGGGGCCAGCGCCGTGGAACTCGCCTTCTCGAAGGTCGGCGCGTCGGGGCCGTGCGGCGCGAAGGCGTTGTGCAGCGAGGCGCCGCCGGGGACGAAGCCCTCGGCGCGGGCGTCGTACTGGCCGTGGATCAAGCCGAGGAACTCGCTCATGACGTTGCGGTGGAACCACGGCGGGCGGAACGTGTCCTCGGCCACCATCCAGCGCGGCGGGAAGATCACGAGATCGATGTTGGCCCAGCCCGGCGTGTCCGACGGCGCGGTGAGCACGGTGTAGATCGACGGATCGGGATGGTCGTAGCTGACCGTGCCCATCGTGTTGAAGCGGGCGAGGTCGTATTTGTAGGGCGCGAGCGTGCCGTGCCACGCCACGACGTCGAGCGGCGAGTGGTCGGTGTCGCACTCCCACAGATTGCCGCCGAACTTCACGACCAGCCGGAGATCGCCGGCGCGGTCCTCATAGGCCGCCACGGGCGTCTCGAAGTCGCGTGGATTGGCCAGCCCGTTGGAGCCGAACGGCCCCAGCTCGGGCAGCCGCAGATGCGTGCCGTAGTTCTCGCCAAGGTATCCGTACGACGGGCCGTCGGGCAGCTCGACGCGGCAGCGCACGCCGCGCGGAACGACCGCGATCTCGCCCGGCCGCGCCTCGACGACGCCCATCTCGGTCGCGAGCCGGACGCGGCCGGTCTGCGGCAGGAACACCATCTCGGCGTCGTTGTTGGCGAAGTAGCGGTCGACCATCGACGTGTTGGCGCGCCAGACGTGGACGCCGATGCCGGCCTGCATCGCGGCGTCGCCGTTGGCGCAGAGCGTCGCCACGCCGTCGATGAAGTCGGTCGGGCCGGTGGGCGCCGCGAACGGACTCCAGCGCAGCCGGTCGGCCGGCATCGGGACCTCGTCGACCGGGCCGGTGCGCCATAGCGGTTGCGCGTAGGGCCGGAACGGCGCGTTCCTCGCGGCCGGCCGGATGCGGTACATCCACGTCCGGCGGTTCACGGCGCGCGGCGCGAGGAACGAGGCGCTGGACAGCAACTCGGCGTAGAGGCCGTAGGGGGCCTTCTGCGGCGAGTTGCGTCCGACCGGCAGCGCGCCGGGCAGCGCCTCGGTGGCGAACTCGTTGCCGAAGCCGGTCTGGTAGGCGAGCGCGGTGGCGCTAGAGGTGGCGGCGCTGCGGCCGTCGGCGACGTCGGAAAATCTCATCTCCGCTCCTCCTCCCTGGAGGCGGGGCGTCGGGCGCCCCGGCCGCCGGACTATAGCCCGAGTCCGGCGCCGGAAGTGAGGCGGAAGGACGGTCTAGTGGCCGGGCGGCGCGTCGCCGTCGAGGCCGATGGCGCGGGCGTCCTTCAACGCGGCGATGTCGTCGTCGCGGAAACCGAGCTCGCGCAGGATCTCCCGGGTGTGCTCGCCAAGCCGCGGCCCCATGCGGCGGATCTCGACCGGCGCGTCCGACAGCCGGATCGGGTTGTTGGCGGTCATCAACTCGCCGAGGCCGGGGTAGTCGAACTTCAGGAAGCTGCGCCGCGCCACGGCGTGCGGGTCGCTCAGCATGTCGCCGACCGTCTTCACGGCGGCGCACGGCACGTTGGCGGGGATCAGCCTGCCGAGCAGCTGCTCCGCCGTCGCCGCCGCGAACACGGCCTCGAGCGCCGGCTCCAGCGCGGCGCGGTTGGCGACGCGGTCGTCGTTGGTCTTGAACCGCGGATCGGCTTTCAGATCCGCCAGCCCCAGCGCGTCGCACAGCTTGGCCCAGAACGCGTCGTTGGTGCAGGCGACGTAGACCGGCTGGGTCCTCGTGTCGAAGGTGCGCAGCGGCACGATCATCGTGTGCGAGGTGCCCATGCGCTGGGGGTTCTCGCCGGTGCGGCCGTAGTTGGTGATCCAGTGGCTCATGAGCTGCGCGCCGACGTCGTAGAGCGACACGTCGACGTGCTGGCCCTTGCCGGACTGGTTGCGACCGAGCAGAGCGATCGCCACGCCGAGCGCGCCATAGGCGCCGGTGGACTGGTCGACCGGCGCGGTGCCGGCGCGGGCCGGCGGGCCGCCGGCGTGGCCGGTCGCCTCCATCAATCCGACCTCGGCCTGGATGCAGGGATCGTAGCCGGCGCGCGGGCTGTAGGGGCCGGTCTGGCCGTAGCCCGAGATCGACAGGTAGACGATGCGCGGATTGGCCGCCGACACGGTGGCGTAGTCGAAGCCCAGCTTGCCGATCACGCCCGGCACGAACGCCTCCATGAAGACGTCGGCCTTCCGGACCAGCCGCATCAGCACGTCGCGCCCGCCCGGCGATTTCAGGTCGATCGCCAGCCCGCGCTTGTTGCGGTTCATCGCCGGCACCCAGGCGCCGCCCATCTGCGGGCGGAAATGGTCGCCCTGCAGCGGCTCGATCTTGATGACGTCCGCGCCCATGTCGCCGAGGATCTGGCCGGCGGTCGGGCCGGCGATCACCTGCGTGAGGTCGAGGACGAGGGTTCCTTCGAGCGGCAGCATGCGCGTTCCGTGGGCTGGAGCGGACGGTGGCGCGAAACTGCGCGGTGGCGCCGCCCACCGCAAGCCGCGCGCGCGCCCTGCGGGGTATGGCAGCCATTCGCCGGCCCGCGCGGATGACATCGGGCGGCGGCTTCGCTACCTAGGACCCCTTGGCCCCGGCGGAGCTCGATCATGGCGCTTCAGGACATCGGCAATCTCGCGATCAACGGCGACCGCCTCTGGGCGAGCCTGATGGAGCTGGCCGAGATCGGCGGCACCGAGAAGGGCGGCGTCTGCCGCATCGCGCTGACCGACCTGGACCGGCAGGGGCGCGACCTGTTCGTGCGCTGGTGCCGGGAGGCGGGTTGCGAAATCCGGGTCGACAAGGTCGGCAACATCTTCGCGCGGCGGCCCGGCCGCGATCCGTCCAGGCCGCCGATCATGACCGGCAGCCACCTCGACACCCAGCCCACCGGCGGAAAGTTCGACGGCTGCTACGGCGTGATGGCGGGGCTCGAGGTGATCCGCGCGCTGAACGACCACGGCTACGAGACCGAGGCGCCGATCGAGGTCGCGGTGTGGACCAACGAGGAGGGTTGCCGCTTCGCGCCGGCGATGACGGCGTCGGGCGTGTTCGGCGGCGTCTTCACGCTGGACTACGCGCTGTCGCGGACCGACCCCGACGGGGTGACGTTCGGCGAGGCGCTGCGCAAGATCGGCTACGACGGACCCGAGGAGGTCGGTGGCCGCGAGGTCGGGGCGTTCTTCGAGGCGCATATCGAGCAGGGACCGATCCTCGAGCGCGACGCCAAGACCATCGGCGTGGTGACCGCGGCGCAGGGACAGCGCTGGTACGAGATCTCGTGGACCGGCATGGAGAGCCACGCCGGCACGACGCCTATGGAGGGCCGCCGCGACGCGCTGCTGGGCGCGGCGCTGCTGATCGCCGAGGCGCGGCGCATCGGCGAGCGCCCCAACGGGCGGGCCACGGTGGGCGTGATCGAGAGCAAGCCGCAGTCGCGCAACACCATCCCCGGCCGCGTGTTCATGACGCTGGATTTCCGCCATCCCGACGACGCCGAGCTGGCGCGGATGGACGCCGAGATGCGCGAAGCCGCCGCGCGGATCGCCGCGGCGCACCGTCTCGAGGTGGCGATCGAGCAGATCTGGTACTTCCCGCCGACCCCGTTCGACGCCGCCTGCGTGGCCGCGGTCCGCGCCGCCGCCGAGAGGGCCGGCCTGCCGCACATGGACATCGTCAGCGGCGCCGGCCACGACGCCTGCTACGTCGCCAAGGTCGCGCCGACCGGCATGATCTTCGTGCCGTGCAAGGACGGCATCAGCCACAACGAGGTCGAGGACGCCCGTAAGGAGGATATCGCCGCGGGCTGCCAGATCCTGCTGCAGGCTATGGTCGGCCGCGCGAACGCCTGATGCGCGTCTCCGTCCTGAGCGCCGCGGTCGTCGCGGTCCTGGTCGGCCTCGGCGGCACGCTGCCGCTGATCCTCGCCGCCGCGCAGGCGTCGGGCGCCTCGCCGGCGCAGACCGTCTCGTGGCTGGCCGGGCTGGCGCTCGCGACCGCCGCCAGCACAGCGATCCTCAGCCTGCGCCACCGCATTCCGATCATCGCCGCGTGGTCGACGCCGGGCGCGGCGCTGATCGCCGCGTCGGCAACGATTCCCGGCATGCCGGCCGCCGTCGGGGCGTTCCTGCTCGCCGCCGGACTGATCGCGCTGACGGCCACCCTGCGGCCGCTGTCGCGGTTGGTCGACCGCATCCCCGCGACGATCGCGGCGGCGATGCTGGCGGGCATCCTGCTGCGGCTGGTGATCGCGATGGTCGACCAGGTGCGGATCGCGCCCGGCCTCGTGCTGCCGATGATCGCGGCGTTCCTCGTGATCCGCCTGGTCGCGCCGGCGCTCGCCGCGCTGGTGGTGCTGGTCGGCGGCGCCGCGCTGGCGGTGGCGCTCGGCCTCGTGTCGGCGCCGGCCGGGTCGCTGGCGCCGACGCTGCCGGCGTTGATCGCGCCGGCATGGGACCCCGCGACCCTGATCGGCGTCGGCGTGCCGCTGTACCTGGTCACGATGGCGTCGCAGAACCTGCCGGGCTACGCCGTGCTGCGCGCCTCCGGCTACGAGCCGCCGACGCGCTCGATCCTCGCCGTCACCGGCCTGGCGTCGGTCGCGACCGCGTTCCTCGGCGCCCACACCACCAACCTCGCGGCGATCACGGCGGCGATCTGCGCCGGCAGGGACGCGCATCCCGATCCGGCGCGGCGCTGGCTGACCGGGCCGGTCTACGCTGCCTGCTGGGCGCTGATCGCGGTCTTCGCCGGCGCCACGGTCGCGCTGTTCGCGGCGTTGCCGGCGGCGCTGCTGGCGACCGTGGCGGGGTTGGCGCTGCTGGGCCCGATGGCCGGCGCCGCCGCCACGGCGCTGTCGGTCGAGAAGGACCGCTTCGCCGCCGTGGCGACGCTGGCGACGACGGCGTCGGGCCTGACATTGTTCGGCGTTGGATCGGCCTTCTGGGGTCTGTGCGTCGGGCTGCTGCTGGTCGCGCTCGAACGCCGCCCGTGGCGGTGAACGCCGGCCGCTATTTCAGGAACGGATTGTCGCGCCCGCGGCGGCGCGGCGGAAAGTTCGTGGCGAGATAGTCGAGGATCAGGGCGCGGTCGTCCGGATCGGGGTTCGCCATGGCGTGTCGCTCGACCATCAGCTGGAAGGTCGAGTCCCACATGTCGCGCGTCATGCCCTGCGCCTTGATCAGCGCGGTGCCGTGGCAGGCGGCGCAGAGATAGAATGTCTCCTCCTGGCCCTTGCCGGCCGGCAGGCTGTCGATCGTGTCCTGGTGCTTGGCGTCGGGCGGCAGCGCCTTGGGGATCGCGCCCTTGGCGAGCGGGCCGCCGCGCGCGGCCGGCGGCGCGGCGGTGGACGACGCCGTGGCGGCCGGCGCTTCGCGCGCCGGCCGGAATCCGCCGGCGCGGTCCAGCATCATCAGCAACGCCAGCGAGCCGATCGCCAACGTCACCGCGCCGGTCATCGAGATGTTCATCGCGATAGCGACACCACGGTTCCGCGCCGTCGAGGGTTCACGCCTCGACGAGCACGGCGATCCGGTTCACCGGGTTGCCGCCATAGCCCTGCGGGTTCCAGTTGCCGGCGAGGAACGGCTGCGTGACGCCCTTGGTGTCGGTCGCCTTGCACCACACCTCGTAGTAGCCGGCGCCGGGCAGGTCGACCGAGGCGGTGAAGCGCTGCCACGCGAATTTGTTGGCGGGCGCCTTCACCTCGGCCTTCTTCCACGTGACGCCGTAGTCGATCGACACGTCGACCGACTGCACGGCGTTGTCGCCGGCCCAGGCATGGCCGCGCAGATCGATCTTGCGCGTGCCCTTGGCGAGCCGCGCGCCGTGCGCCGGGAAGGTGACGATCGAGCGCACGGGCATCGATTCGAGGATCGCCGTGTCCTTCGGGTCGCCCTTGCTGCCGGGCACGATCGGCGTCTTCGCCGTGCGGTACGAGAAGCCGCCCATGCCCGGGCCGTCGTGCTCCTTGTCGCGGATCCAGATCCGGGTCAGCCATTTGTGCGACGCCGATCCGGCCCAACCCGGCACGATCAGGCGGACCGGGCCGCCGTGGATCGCGGGGATGTCCTTGCCGTTCATCTTGAACGCCACCAGCGTGTGCTCGTCCATCGCCTTGGCGATGCGCACGCCGCGCGAGATCGAGGGCTTCGACGCGTCGCCCGACAGGTGGACGTCGGCGCCGTAGTGGCCGGTGTACACCGCGCCCGGCTTCAGGCCGGCGGCCTTCAGCAGGTCGGACAGACGCACGCCGGTCCACTCGGCGCAGCCCGCGCCGCCGTTGGTCCACTGGTTGCCGCGCGCCTCGGGCGAGAAGAACGAGCGGCCGTTGCCGCCGCATTCCAGCATCAGCTTGAGCGTGACCGCCTGGTACTTCGTCATCAGGTCGCCGAGCGCGATCTCCAGCGGAGTGTTCACCTCGCCGTCGATCTTGACCTTCCAAGCCTTCGGATCCGACGGCATCGACGACGCCTCGGGCGTCAATCCATTGTTGCGGATGAAGAACTTCTCGGTCGGCGTGACGTCGTCGTCCAGCAGCTCGGCCGGCGTCTCGGCGACCAACGGTTTGTCGCCGAGGACGACCAGATTGGCCTTGCCGTCCATTTTCAGGATCTTCGGGCCCTTCTCCGCCGGCGCCTGCGCCAGCGCCGCGGGCACGAGGCCGCCCGGCATGCCGCCGGCGAACGGCAGCGAGGCGCCGACGGCGGCGCCCATGGTCGCCAGCCCGGCGCCCTTCAGGAAGCCGCGGCGCGACCGCCCGGTGCGGCGGCCGAACACCAGCGCGTCGGCGCGCTCCGGATCGTCGCCGTAGAGTTCATGCATTCCACGCTCGACCTTGCCCGTCATCGTCGTCTCCCTCGGTTCGTTGGCGCGATTTATTATTAGTTATTGCTAATGTGCTATAGTTCCGGCGTCGGAGCAATCCCGCCGCGCGATACGGTCACCAGCCGGCTCCCCCGCCTTGAGGAAAGCACGCGCGACCAGGAGAATCGAGGCCGCCGCGACGAGGATGATCGTGGCCAGGACGTTGACCTGAGGGCTGACGCCGAGACGCACGCTGGAATAGACCAGCATCGGCAGGGTCTGGGACTGCGGGCCGGCGACGAACTGCGCGACGATCAGGTCGTCGAGCGACAGCGTGAAGGCCAGCAGCCAGCCGGCCGCGACCGAGGGCGCGATCAGCGGCAGGGTTATGGTGCGGAACACGACGGCCGGCCGGGCGCCGAGGTCGAGCGCGGCCTCCTCCAGCGAGCGGTCGAAATCCGCCAGCCGCGCCTGCACGACGACGGCGACGAAGGCCATGGACAGCGTCACGTGGGCGATGGCGATGGTCGCGGCGCCCCGCTCGGGCCAGCCGACGAGGCGCTCCAGCGCGACGAACAGCAGCAGCGTGGCGATGCCCGTCACCACCTCCGGCAGCAGCATCGGCCCGGCGACGAGACCGGCGAACACCGTGCGGGCGGGAAACCGCGCGCGCCGCGCCAGCGCGAAGCCGGCCATCGTGCCGAGGATCGTGGCGCCGGACGCGCTCGCCGCGGCGATGGCGAGCGACAGGGTCGCGGCCTCCATCATCGCCTCGTTGCGGAAGAACTCGCCCCACCAGCGCAGCGAGAAGCCCGCCCACACCGTGGCGAGCTTCGACTCGTTGAACGAATAGACCACCACCGACGCGATCGGCACATAGAGGAAGGCGTAGCCGACGACGAGGGCGGCGAGCAGACGCCGGTGGAGGCGGTGGGGCAAGGGCTAACGCCGTTCCAGCGCGCGTCCGCGGGCGCGCTGCAGCGCCATGACCGGCAGGACGAGCATGACCAGCATCGCGACAGCGACCGCCGACGCCGCCGGCCAGTCGCCGTTGGCGAAGAACTCGTCCCACAGCACCTTGCCGATCATCAGCGTGTCGGCGCCGCCCAGCAGGTCGGGGACGATCACCTCGCCGACGGCGGGGATGAAGACCAGCAGGCACCCGCCGGCGACGCCCGGCAGCGACAGCGGCAGCGTCACCGTGAGGAACGCGCGCCACGGCGGCGCGCCGAGATCGGCGGCGGCCTCCAGCAGAGCGCCGTCCAGCTTCACCAGCGTCGCGTAGAGCGGCAGCACCATGAACGGCAGGTAGGCGTAGGCGATGCCGAGGCACACCGCCCATTCCGTGCCGAGGATCGTGCCGGGATTCTCGGCGACGCCGGTGCCGCGCAGGAGCTGGTTGACCAACCCGTTTTCCGACAGCAGGCCGGTCCACGCGTAGACGCGGATCAGGAACGGCGTCCAGAACGGCAGGATGACGGCGGCCAGCAGGCCCGCGCGCCACGATTCCGGCGCGCGCGCGATGGCGTAGGCCATCGGATAGCCGATCAGCAGCGCCAGCAGCGTGGACAGCGCGGCGATGCGAAGCGATCCGATATAGGCGGCGATGTAGAGCGGATCGCCGACCAGCCGGGCGTAGGATCCACCGCTGCCGGTGAACGCGATCGGCGGCGTCGCGTCGGGCGCGGCGTCGCCGGCGCTGATGACCGCGACCAGGACGAAGGGCGCGGCGAAGAACAGCAGCAGCCAGAGATAGGGGACGTAGGGGACCAGCGCCGCGAGGGCGCAATCGCGCCACGCCGGCGATCGCGTGGCGCGGTTCACGACGTCACCACCACGGCGGTGTCCGGCATCCAGGAGAGCGACACCGCGTCGCCACGCGCGAGGCCGACCGCCGCGGCGGGTCCGACGTTGGCGTAGGACGCCTGGACCACGGTGCCCGAGTCCAGCGCGACATGGAGGATCGACTGGTCGCCGAGATAGGCGATGTCGCGCACCGTTCCCCGGGCGGAATTCGCGCCGCCGGCGCCGGCGCGGTCGACGGCGATCCGCTCCGGCCGCAGCACCAGCCACGCCGGCGCGTCGGCCGCCGCTGCGCCGGGGTGCGCCACGCGGACGTCGCCGCCCCACCGATCGCATCGGAACGTCGCGCCGGAGCCGTCGCGCGACACCAGCCGGGCCTCGAGGATGTTCGCCGACCCGATGAAATCGGCCACGAATCGGTCGGCCGGACGCTCGTACACCGCCGCGGGCGCACCGCATTGGACGAGGCGGCCGCGATCCATCACGGCGATCCGCGTCGCCATCGCCATCGCCTCGTCCTGGTCGTGGGTGACCATCACGAAGGTGATGCCCAGGCGCCGCTGCAGCTCGACGAGTTCCAGCCGCGTGCGCTCGCGCAGCTTGCGGTCCAGCGCCGCCAGCGGTTCGTCGAGCAGCAACACCAGCGGGCGCTTGATGATCGCGCGGGCCAGCGCGACGCGCTGCCGCTGGCCGCCCGAGAGCTGGTCGGGCCGCCGCGCGGCGAAGGCGCCCATCTCCACGAGATCGAGCGCTTCCGCCACGCGCGTCGCGATCTCGCCCTTGGGGCGGCGCTCCTGCGCGAGCCCGTACGCCACGTTGCGCTCCACGCTCATGTGCGGGAAGAGCGCGTAGGACTGGAACATCATGTTCACGGGGCGCAGATAGGGCGGCAGCGCGGCCATGTCGGCGCCGTCGATCTCGATCCGGCCGGAATCCGGCGTCTCGAACCCGGCGAGCAGCCGCAGCAAGGTGGTCTTGCCGCAGCCCGAGGCGCCGAGCAGCGCGAACAGCTCGCCGCGGTGGATGTCGAGGTCGACGCCGTCGACCGCCGTCGCGTCGCCGAACCGCTTGACGACGCCGCGCAGCCGAAGGATGGCGTCGTCGCCGGTCAAGGCGGGGTCACTTGCCGGTCTTGACGGAGGTCCACAGCCGCGTGCGGGCGCGGACGTGCTCCTGATCGCCCGGCGTGATGGTGAAGAAGGTCTTGCGCACCTCCGCCGGCGGATAGACCAGCGGATCGCCCGACACGTCCTTCTTCATCAGCGGCACGGCGGCGCGGTTGCCGTTGGCGTAGCCGACCGCGTCGCTCGACGCCGCCGCGACCTTGGCGTCCAGCAGGTGGTCGATCCAGCGGTGCGCCTCCTCGACGTTCCGGGCGTCCTTGGGGATCGCCATGACGTCGATCCAGAGCTGCGTACCCTCCTTGGGGATCGCGTATTCGACGGCGACGGCCTTCGGTTTGGCCTTGGCGCCGCGGTCGCGCGCCTGCAGCACGTCGCCAGAGAAGGTGAAGGCGACGCAGATGTCGCCCTTGGCCAGCGCGTTGATCATCTCCGCGCTGGTGAACTTGCGGATGAACGGACGCACCTTGCGCACGACGTCGGCGGCCTTCCCGAGGTCCTCCGCCTTCTTGCTGTCGGGATCGAGGCCGAGGTAGAGCAGCGCCGCCGGGAACACGTCGGTCGGGCTGTCGAGCATCATGACGCCGCAATCCTTGAACTTCGCCACGACCGCCGGATCGAACACCATGCGCAGGCTGCCGACCGGCGCGTCGGGCATGCGCTTCTTGACCGCCTCGACGTTGTGGCCGACGCCGGTCGTGCCCCACATCCACGGCACGCCGTGCGCGTTGCCGGGATCGTACTTCGCGAGCGCCGCCATGATGTCGGGATCGAGGTTGGCGTAGTTCTTGAGTTTCGACCGGTCGATCCTCTGGAACAGCCCGGCGGCGAGCTGGCGCGCGAAATGCGGCGACATGGTCGGCGTCACGACGTCGTAGCCGGACTTGCCGGTGCGCAGCTTGGCGTCGAGGATCTCGTTGGTGTCGTAGGTCGTGTAGTTGACCTTGACGCCGGTCGCGGTCTGGAAGTCCTTCGCGGCGTCCTCGGCGATGTAGTCGGTCCAGTTGTAGACGTTGACGGCCTTGCCCTGCGCCAGCGCCGGGGACGCGGCGAAGGTCGCGAGAATGGCTGCGGCGAAGGCGCGGGACTTCATGGCGGACTCCGGTGCGGGACGCCGGCACCTTGGCCGGCGCCGCCTGTGGAAGGCAAGCGCGGGTGCGTCACACGCCGAGATAGCGGTGCTGCAGGCCGGGGTCGGCCGCCAGCTCGGCCGACGTGCCGCTCCACACCACGCGGCCCTTCTCGACCATGTAGTGGCGGTCGGCCAACGCGATCAGGGCGCCGACGTTCTTGTCGATCACGAGGATCGCCTGGCCGTCGCGCTTCAGCCGCCCGAGGCAGGCCCAGATCTCCTCGCGGATCAGCGGCGCCAGGCCCTCGGTCGCCTCGTCCAGGATCAGCAGGCGCGGGTTGGTCATCAGCGCGCGCGCGATCGCCAGCATCTGCTGCTCGCCGCCGGAGAGCTGGTTCCCCATGTTGGCGCGCCGCTCGGCGAGCCGCGGGAACATCGCGTAGACGCCGGGCAGCGTCCATGGATCGGCCCGCCCGTCGCGGTTGGCGGCGGCGGCCACGAGGTTCTCCTCGACGGTGAGATTCGGGAAGATGCGCCGCCCCTCCGGCACCAGGCCGAGCCCGAGGCGGGCGACGCGGTGCGGCGGCAGGCCGCGGATGTCGGTCGATGCCAGGACGATCTCGCCGGCGCTGGCCGCCACGATGCCCATGATCGCGTGGACGGTGGTGGTCTTGCCCATGCCGTTGCGGCCCATCAGGGTCACCACCTCCCCGGCGGCGACCTCGAAATCCATGCCGAAGAGTGCCTGGCTGTCGCCGTAGGCGGCGCGCAGGCCGCTGACCTTCAGCATCGCCGCCTCCGCCTCAATGGTCGCCGTCGCCGAGATAGGCGGCGCGGACCTCGGGATTGGCGCGGATCTCGGCCGGGGCGCCGGTGGCGATCACGCGGCCGTAGACCAGCACCGTGATGCGGTCCGCCAGGGCGAAGACCACGTCCATGTCGTGCTCGACCAGCAGCATCGTGCGCGCGCCCTTCAGACCGCGCAGCAGCCCGACCATGCGCGCCGATTCCTCGGGGCCCATCCCGGCCATTGGCTCGTCGAGCAGCAGCAGCTTGGGATCGCAGGCCAGCGCCATCGCCACCTCGAGTTGCCGGCGCTCGCCGTGCGACAGGCTGGCGACGGGCGCGTCGGTCCGGTCGCGCAGGCCGACGGACTCCAGCGCCGCGGCGGCCGGCGCGCGCAGCGATCCGTCGCTGCGCGCCGGCTTCCAGAAGCGGAAGGAGTGGCCCTGCCGCGCCTGCGTCGCCAGCGCCACGTTGTCGAGGGCGGTGAACTCGCGGAACACGCTGGTGATCTGGAACGAGCGCGCCAGGCCCAGCCCGACGCGCGCCGAGGCGGGCTGGCGCGTCACGTCGCGGCCGTCGAACGAGATCCGTCCGGAATCCGGACGCAGGAAGCCGGAGAGCTGGGCGATCAGCGTGGTCTTGCCCGCGCCGTTGGGGCCGATCAGCGCGTGCACCTCGCCCGTGGCGACGTCGAGCGACACGTCGTCGGTCGCGACCAGGCCGCCGAAGCGCTTGGTCAGCCGCTCGACGCGCAGCAGCGGCTCAGCCATCGCGCGCCCCGGAGGGGCCGCGGACGAGGCTGTCGACGCCGCCGCGGGCGTGCAGCACGACCAGGATCAGGATCACGCCGAGCGCGATCTGCCAGTACTCCGCCAGCCGCAGCCAGTCCGCCGCGGTGCCCGCCTTGTCGGGTCCGAGGACGGTCGTGGCGGCGGCGTGCAGGCCGCCGAGCGCGATCTTGAGCAGCGACGGCAGGAACTCCTCCAGCAGCAGGAAGGCGATGGCGCCGTAGAGCGGACCGAACAGCGTGCCCATGCCGCCGAGCACGACGATGACGATCAGGTCGCCCGAGCGCGTCCAGTGCATCAGCGCCGGCGACACGAACTCGCTGTGGTTGGCGAGCAGGGCGCCCGCCAGCCCGCACACCGCGCCGGCGATGACGAAGGCCGCCAGCCGGTAGCGGAAGGCCGGGAAGCCGAGCGCCTCCATGCGCTGCTCGTTCGACTTGACGCCGCGCAGCGCCATGCCGAAGCGCGACCGCGTGGCGCGGTGCTGCAGCCACAGCGCCGCCATCAGGACCACGAACGCGACGGCGTAGAACGAGGCGAACTTGCCGGGGCCGCGCGTCGTCACCAGGCCGGCGAACTCGCTGCGGCGCTGGATGGTGAGGCCGTCGTCGCCGCCGTAGGCCTCGAGGCCGACGCCGAAATAGTAGACGAGCTGCGCGAAGGCCAGGGTGATCATGATGAAGTAGACGCCGCGCGTGCGCAGCGACAGCGCGCCCACGGGCAGCGCCAGCAGCGCGGCCAGCGCCACCGCCAGCGGGATCTGGAGGAAGCCGTTGGTCAGGCCGTGGTGCGCCGAGATGCCGACCGCGTAGGCGCCGACGCCGATGTACATGGCGTGGCCGAAGCTCACCATGCCGCCGTAGCCGAGGATCAGGTTCAGGCTGGCGGCCGCCAGCGCCAGGATCAGCACGCGGGTCATCAGCGACAGCGCGAATTTCTGGCTGATGATCCCGGCGTCCTCGAGCAGGCCGGCGTAGAGCGGCAGCGTCGCCAGCGCCAGCAGGAGCGCGAAGGTGACCGCGCCGTGTCGTGTGCGCAGCGTCGCGCCGAGCTCGCGCAGCGGTTCCATGGCTCAGCCGCGCGCGCCGAACAGGCCGGTCGGGCGCCAGACCAGCACGGCCGCCATCAGCAGGTACACCAGCATCGAGGAGATGGCCGGCGCCGCCGTGTTGGCGGCGTTGACCGACAGCACCGTCTTCAGCAGGCCGGGCAGGAAGGCGCGGCCCAGCGTGTCGATCATGCCCACGATCATGGCGGCGGCGAAGGCGCCCTTGATCGAGCCGATGCCGCCGATGACGATGACAACCAGCGCCAGGATCAGGATGTTGTCGCCCATGCCGATCTGCACGGTGACGATCGGCGCCGCCATCAGGCCGGCCAGCGCCGCCAAGGTGGCGCCCAGCCCGAACACCAGGGTGAACAGCGTGCGGATGTCGACGCCGAGCGCGCCGATCATGTCGCGGTCCGAGGCGCCGGCGCGGATCCACATGCCGATGCGGGTGCGCGTCACCAGCCAGTAGAGGAACAGCGCGACCGCCGCGCTGACGACGATCACGGCGAAGCGGTAGGTCGGGTAGGGCAGGTCGGGCGTGATGTGGATCGGGCTGGCGAGCCACGCCGGCAGCGGGATGCGCCGGCCGTCGGGGCCCCACACCAGCCGCACGAGGTCGTTGGCGATCAGGATCAGCCCGAACGTCGCCAGCACGTGGTCGAGATGGTCGCGGGCGTAAAGCCGCCGCGCCACGACGAGCTCGACCAGCACGCCCAGCGCCAGCGCCGCCGGCAGCGCGAGCAGCGCGCCGAGCACGAAGGAGTCCGTCCATCCCGCGAACGAGGCGCAGAAATAGGCGCCGAACATGTACAGCGAACCGTGGGCGAGGTTCACCAGGTCCATGATTCCGAACACCAGCGTCAGCCCCGCCGCCAGCAGGAACATCAGCAGGCCGAGCTGCACGCCGTTGAGGAACTGTTCGATCAGCAGCGTCATGGCGCGCTCCGCCCGCGCGCGGCGGCGGACCGGCGGACGCGCGGCGGCGCGCCGGCCGGAGCCGGCGCGGCCGCCCGCGCGGTCACTTCATCGGGCATTTCGCGGCGTAGGAATCCTTGTGCGCCGTCAGCGCCGTCGCCACGGTCTTGAGGGTGAAGGCGCCGTCGGCGTCCTTCACGGTCTCCTGGATGTAGAAGTTCTGGATCGGGAACTGGTTGGTGTTGAAGGCGAACGGCCCGCGCACCGACTTGAAGTTCGCCTTCTTGATCTCCGCCCGGATCCTGTCCTTGTTGGAGACGTCGCCCTTGAGCGCGTCGACCGCCGAGGCGATCAGCATGATCGCGTCGTACGACTGCGCGCCGTAGAACGACGGGTACACGCCGTGCTTCTTCTTGAAGTCGGCGACGAAGCGCTTGTTGGCGTCGTTCGGCAGGTCGTTGACCCACTCCTGCGCGCCGGGCACGCCCAGCGCCAGCTCCTTCATCTGCGGCAGCGACAGCGCGTCGATCGAGAACGCCTGGTACAGCGGCACGGTGCCGCGCAGGCCGGTCTGGGTGTACTGCGACAGGAACTGCACGCCGTGCGCGCCGGGGTAGAAGATGAACACGGCGTCCGGCTTTGTGGCGCGGATCTTCGACATCTCGGCCGAGAAGTCGAGCTGGTCCGGCCACTTCGTCAGGTCCTCGCCGACGATCTCGCCCTTGAAGGTGCGCTTGAAGCCGGCGAGCATGTCCTTGCCGGCGGCGTAGTTGCCGGCCATCAGGTAGACCTTCTTGATCCCCTTGGCCTGCATGTAGGCGCCCATGGTCTCGGGCGTCTGGTCGTTCTGCCACGAGGTCGAGAAGAAGTTGCGGTGGCACAGCTCGCCGGCGATCTGCGACGGTCCGGCGTTGGCGCTGATCAGGATGGTGTCGCCGTCGTCGGTCACGGCCTTGAGCGAGGCCAGCAGCACGTTCGACCAGATGTAGCCGCTGACGAAGTTGACCTTGTCCTGCTGCACCAGCTTCTCGGACTTCTGCTTGCCGACCTCGGGCTTGAACTGGTCGTCCTCGTAGACCACCTCGACCGTGCGGCCGGCCATGCGTCCGCCGAGGTGCTCAAGCGCCAGCTCGACCGAGCGGCGCATGTCCTGGCCGATCGCGGCCTGCGGGCCGGAATAGGTGCTGATGAAACCGATCTTGATCGGCGGCTGCTGGGCGTGGGCGGGGCCGGCCAGCAGCGCGAGCGCGGCGGCGGAGGCGACGAGGCTGGTCTTCATCGTGTCAGCTCCCTGGAACGGTGGATTTGCTTGGTCCCGCCGCGTTCGGCAGGGACGGATCGACGGCGGATATAAAAGCCGAAAAACGCAGACGCAACAAACGGTTTCCGCGGCCGGCGCGGCGGTGGTCCGGCCGCGGACAGGAACTTGCATAGGGACCGGGCGTTGGACGTGCGATGGTCCGTACCGGGCCCTCCGCGGCGCCGGCCGCCGCGCCGCCCGGGAGGTAGCCGATGCGCATACGAGCCGGATTCGAACTGATCTACGACTGCCCCAAGCCGACGCCCATGCTGCTGGCGCTCAGCGTGCATCCGTCGCGCGCCGGCGACGTCGTCGAGCCGGAGCGCCTGCGGTGCGATCCGCCGGTGCCGCTCCGGCGGTATGTCGACGGCTTCGGCAACATCTGCCACCGAGTCGTCGCGCCGGCGGGGCGGCTGACGCTGACCAGCGACTGCGTCGTCGAGGATCGCGGCGCCCCCGACCCGGTTGTCCGCGACGCCTTCCAGAGCGAAGTGGCGGACCTGCCGGACGATACGCTCGTGTTCCTGCTGGGCAGCCGTTACTGCGAGACTGACCGGCTGGCGGACCAGGCGTGGTCGATGTTCGGCGCCGCCCCGATGGGCTGGGGCAAGGTCCAGGCGATCTGCGACTTCGTCCACGGCCACGTGCGCTTCGACTACGCCCAGGCGCGCGCCGACAAGAGCGCGCTCGACGTTTTCCAGGAGCGCCAGGGCGTGTGCCGTGATTTCGCGCACCTCGCCATAGCGCTTTGCCGCTGCATGAACATCCCCGCGCGCTATTGCACCGGCTATCTCGGCGACATCGGCGTGCCCGCCGATCCGGCGCCGATGGATTTCAGCGCGTGGTTCGAGGCGTGGCTGGGCGGCGGCTGGTACACCTTCGACGCCCGCCACAACCGGCCGCGGATCGGCCGCGTCCTCATGGCGC
This sequence comes from Rhodospirillales bacterium, assembly GCA_016699855.1. Lineage (NCBI taxonomy): Bacteria > Pseudomonadati > Pseudomonadota > Alphaproteobacteria > Rhodospirillales > Rhodospirillales bacterium. The sequence continues at coordinate 754,018 of CP064988.1, read as the reverse complement.
GCGGCCGCGACGCCACCGACGTCGCGCTGAGCAACGCCTTCGGCGCCAACACTCTGGCGGGGTTCAAGGTGTGGACCGACGAGCTGGCGGCGTGAGCGTCCGGCTCAGCCGCGCAGCTTGAAGCGCTGGATCTTGCCGGTGGCGGTCTTCGGGAGTTCGTCGACGTAGTCGACCCAGCGCGGATACTTGTACGGCGCCAGCGTCCGGCGGCAGAGCGCCATCAGCTCGGCCGTCAGCGCCTCGCCACCGCTCTGGCCGGGCTTCAGCGTGACCAGCGCGTGCGGTTTCAGGAGCCCGTCGGAATCCGCCTTGGCGACCACGGCGGCCTCGAGCACGGCGGGGTGGCCGATCAGGCAGCCCTCGATCTCGATCGGCGAGCACCAGATGCCGCCGACCTTCATCATGTCGTCGCTGCGGCCCTCGTAGACATGGTACCCGTCGGCGTCGCGCCGGTAGGTGTCGCCGGTGTCGATCCAGCCGTCGACCATGGTCGCGGCGGTGCGCTCCGGCTTGTTCCAGTAGCCGCGCGCGCCCGAGTCGCCCTTCACCCACAGCCGGCCGCTGGCGTCGCCGGCCACCGGCGCGCCGTTCTCGTCGCGGATCTCTGCGATGTAGCCCGGCACGGGCTTGCCGCTGGTGCCGGGACGGACGTCGTCGAGCCGGTTCGACAGGAAGATGTGCAGCATCTCGGTCGAGCCGATGCCGTCGAGGATGGTCGTGCCGGTCCGGTCCTTCCAGCGGCGGAAAATGTCGGCCGGCAGCGCCTCGCCGGCCGAGACGCAGGCGCGCAGCGCGCTGAAGTCGGCGTCGCGGACCTCCAGCGCGGCGAGCTGGGCGGCGTAGAGCGTCGGGACGCCGAAGAAGAACGTCGGCCGGAAGCGCGCGATGTTCTCGAACGTCGTGTCCGGCGTCGGCCGCCGGTCGTCGAGCACCGCCGTGCCGCCGACCCAGAGCGGGAACGTCATGCCGTTGCCCAGCCCGTACGCGAAGAACAGCTTGGCGGCGGAGTAGAAGACGTCCGTCTCGCCGGCGCCCAGCGTGTCGACGCCGTAGAACTGGCTGGTCACGACCATATCGCGGTGGCGGTGGATGGCGCCCTTCGGCCGTCCGGTCGAGCCGGAGGAATAGAGCCAGAAGCAATCATCCTCTGCCGTCGCCGGCCGCGCCTCCAGCGTGGCGCCGGACAGCGCCATGCGGTCGAGCAGGCCGCCATCGTCGGCGTCGGCGCGCAGCGCGACCGGCTTCGACGACGCAAGCGCCAGGGCCGGTTCGACCTCGGCCGCGAACTCGGCCGAGTACAGCACCGCGGCGCAGGCCGAATCGTCGACCATGTAGGCGTAATCGGGCGCGCGCAGCAGCGTGTTGACCGGCGCCGGCACGATGCCGGCCTTGATCGCGCCCCAGAAGGCGTAGAAGAACGCCGGGCAGTCCTTGACGACCATCAGCAGCCGGTCGCCGGGCCGGATGCCGAGCGCCAGCAGCGCGTTGCCGGCGCGGTCCACGCGCTGCGCGAGCTGGGCGTAGGTGACCGTCTCGCCAGCCGACGTGACGATGGCGGCCTTGGCGCCGCGGCCCGCGGCGGTGTGGCGGTCGATGAACGGCGTGGCGGCGTTGAACGACGCGGGGAACACCGCCCGCGGCGTCGCGCCCGACCGGTCGAATTCCACCCCGATTTCCCGCATGCCGTTCTCCCGCCGTCACCGCTCCGAAGTCTTCGGCGCGTCGCGCCGCGAGTATAGCGAGCGGGCGCGCGCTGTCATCGCGGCGCCACGGCCCTCATCCGAGCAGATCGACCGGCAGCTTCAGGTAGATCGTGCCGTTGGACTCGGCCGGGGGGAGGTTGCCGGCGCGCACGTTCACCTGGATCGACGGCAGGATCAGCGTGGGCATGTCGAGCTTCGCGTCGCGCGCCGCGCGCATGGCGACGAACGCGTCCTCGGACACGCCGTCGCGGACGTGGACGTTGCCGGCCCGCTGCGCGGCCACGGTCGTCGTCCAAGCGTACGCCTCGCGGCCGGGCGCCTTGTAGTCGTGGCACAGGTGGAGCGTGGTCTCCGGCGGCAGCGCGAGCACGCGCTGGATCGAGCGGTAGAGCGTGCGCGCGTCGCCGCCGGGAAAGTCGCAGCGCGCCGTGCCGTAGTCCGGCATGAACAGCGTGTCGCCGACGAACACGTCCGCCCCGACGCGGTAGCTGACGCAGGCCGGCGTGTGGCCGGGGGTGTGCATCACCTCGATCTCCAGCCCGCCGAGCGGGATCCGCGCGCCGTCCGCGAACAAGGCGTCGAACGGGCTTCCGTCGGTGGCCATGTCGGGGGCGTTGAACACCGCCTTGAACGTCTCCTGGACGCGGGTGATCTCGGCGCCGATGCCGATGCGGGCGCCGGTGGCCGCCTTGATGCGCTGCGCGCCGCTCAGATGGTCCGCGTGGGCGTGGGTCTCGAGCACCCATTCCACGCGCGCCCCGGTCTCTCTCGCGCGCGACATCACGCGGTCGATCGACGTCGTCGACGTGCGCCCCGACTTGGGATCGAAATCGAGAACCGGATCGACCACGGCCGCCGCTCCGGTGGCCGGGTCCGCCACCAGATAGGTCACGGTGAACGTTCGAGGGTCGAAGAACGCGTCGATTCGCGCTGGCATCGTCGTCTCCATTTTCCGTCTGCCGCCTATATATTAGTAATTGCTAAAATAACAAGCGCGCTTATATTCAGTTCATCCGATCCACACGGCCGCGGCGACGCGGCGAGGGAGACCGACCATGTCCGACCGCTCCACGAACGCCCTGCCGACCATGGACGCCGCGACGTTGCGCCGCGAGCTCGACGCCGGTGCGGCGATCCTCGTCGATATCCGCGAACCGGCCGAGCACGCGCGCGAGCACATCCTCGGCGCCCGTCTCGTGCCGATCTCGGCCTTCGACAGCCACGATTTCGACCGCGACCGCGGCAAGACCATCGTGGTGCACTGCCGCAGCGGCAGCCGCACCGCCAGCAACGCGGCCCGGATCCTCGCCCGCGATTTCGGACGCGTTTACGCGCTCCAGGGCGGAATCGAGGCGTGGAAGGCGGCCGGCCTGCCGACCCATGGAATCGGGACGCGCCGATCGACCTGTTCAGGCAGGTCCAGATCGCGGCCGGCGGACTGGTGTTCCTCGGCGTCGCCCTCGGGGCGCTGGTCTCCCCATGGTTCAACCTGCTGGCCGGGTTCGTCGGCGCCGGGTTGGTGTTCGCGGGCGTCTCGGGATTCTGCGGCATGGCGCGTCTGCTCCAGATCATGCCGTGGAACAAGATCGACCTGCCGCCCGTCCGTCCGTCGGCGGCGTGAGGTGCCGGACCCGGTCACGATCCTGTCCGGCGCGCTGGTCGGATTTTCGCTCGGCTTGATCGGCGGCGGTGGCTCGATCCTCGCCGTGCCTTTGCTGCTCTACGTCGTCGGCATCGGGTCGCCGCACCTCGCCATCGGCACCAGCGCGTTCGCGGTGTCCGCCAACGCCTTCTCGAACCTGGTGCCGCACGCGCTCGCCGGCCACGTGCGCTGGCGGCCCGCCGGCCTGTTCGCGGGCGTCGGCGCGGCGGCCGCGGTCGGCGGCGCGAGCCTCGGCAAGCTGGTCGACGGCCAGCGGCTGCTCGTCCTGTTCGCGCTCGTGATGCTCGTCGTCGCCGGCGCGATGCTGCGACCCCGCGCGGCCGGCGCCGCCGGCGCGGTGCCGTTCGACCGCGGCATGGCGCTCAGGGTCGGTGGCGCCGCGCTGGCGGTCGGCCTCGCGTCCGGCTTCTTCGGCATCGGCGGTGGCTTTTTGATCGTGCCGGCGCTGTTGTGGTCTGCGCGCCTGAAGATGATCGATGCGATCGGCTCGTCGCTGCTCGCGGTGGGCGCGTTCGGGCTGGCGACGACGGCCACGTACGCGGCCGCCGGCCTGGTCGTCTGGCCGACGGCCGTCCTCTTCGTGATCGGCGGCGTCGTCGGCGGGTGGCTCGGCGCCGCCGCCGGCGCGCGCTTGTCGACCTCGAAAACGGCCCTGACGCGCGTCTTCGCCGCCGCGATCGGCGCGGTCGCCGTCTACATGCTGTGGCGGTCGTTTAGCGCGGCCACCGGTTAGGCGGCCCCTGCCGCGCCTCAGATCGTCGATACGGGCGGGGCGGTGATCGCGTCGATCGCGTAGTAGCCGTAGTTGTCGGCGTTGCGTGTCGCGCGCATGCCGTCGCCGGCCAGCGCCTGGGCGTCCGCCGCGCCGTAGCCATTGGCCTCGTCGGCGGAGAAGCGGCCGCAGATGTGCGAGGCCTCGTGCACGAAGGTCTGCACGCGCTCGCTGTCGGCGTCGACGTGCGCCGGCGGCGTCACCCAGCGCTGGCCCAGCGTGATCTTGCGGATCACGGGCAGGGCGCTGGCGTAGGACGTCTTGTGCGGATCCCCGACGACGTCGAGGCGCCAGCTCGACAGATGCTGCGTGATCCCCTCGAAGGTCGCGCGCACCTTGCGCGCCTTATGCCGGGAGAAGACGCCGAACCATCTCAGCTCGATGCTACCGGGCGCGTCCCACGCCGCCTCGCGGCCCTTTGCGTCGAGCAGCGCGTGGCGGGTGTTGACCAGGCGCGAGGCGCGCACCGCCGCCGCGAGGTAGCGGCGGATCTCCTCGGACTTCCAGCCGGGGAACGGCCGGATCACGGCGGGGGCGAGGCGTTCGGCGTCCGCCGGCGAGATGGCGAGCAGCGCGTTGAGGGTCGTAGGCATCGTCGTCTCCTTCGCTCGAGGCGGGGACGGAAACACGGCCGCTTACAAAGAGAGTGAGCGTGCACTTTATACATGGCTAGATCAAGCGCCGCGCTGCCGGCGGCGCCGGGGTTGATCGAGCGCATGGAGCTGGTGGCCGCGCCGAGCGATCTTGACCCGCTGGTCGGTCGATCAAATGTAGTGGCGATGCGAACCCACTCGGATCATCGACCGGCGGCGGTGCGGTTGACGGAGGCACAGTGAAAGACCCCTACGAGACGCTCGGCGTGGCGCGCGACGCCTCCGCGGACGACATCCAGAAGGCCTACCGCCGCCTCGCCAAGAAGCACCACCCCGATCTCAACCCCGGGAACAAGGCGGCGGAGGATCGGTTCAAGGAGGTCTCCGCCGCCAACGAGCTGCTGTCCGACCCGGACAAGCGGCGGCGTTTCGACGCCGGCGAGATCGACGCCTCGGGGGCCGAGCGACCGCGGCCGCGCTACTACAAGGATTTCGCGGCCGAGGCGGCCGAAGGCCATCCCTACGAGAACCGCTCCGGCTTCGCCGATTTCGAGGGCGACGACATCTTCGCCGAACTGCTGCGTCGCCAGGCCCAGGCGGCGCGGCGCGCGCCCGGCATGGACCTGCGCTTCCATCTCGGGGTCGACTTCCTCGACGCCGTGAACGGCGCGACGCGGCGCGTCACGCTGCCGGATGGCGGCACGCTCGATGTGTCGATCCCGGCCGGGATCGAGCAGGGGCAGGTCCTGCGCCTGCGCGGCAAGGGCGCGCCGTCGCGGGGCGAGGGACCTCCCGGCGACGCGCTGGTCGAGATATCGGTCGCGCCGCACCGCTTCTTCACGCGCCACGGCGACGACATCCGGATGGAACTGCCGGTCACGCTCGGCGAGGCCGTGCTCGGCGGCCGTGTCGAGGTGCCGACGCCGACGGGTTCCGTGATGATGACGATTCCAAAGGGCTCCAACACCGGGGCGGTGCTGCGGTTGAAAGGCAAGGGGGTCGCGCGCCGTGGCGCGCCCGGCGACCTGTTCGTGACGCTCAAGGTGGCGCTGCCGACGGCGCCCGACGCCGAGCTGGAGGCGTTCCTCGCGGGCTGGAAGCCCGTCGCCGGCTACGACCCGCGCAAGGAGCTGCGGCCATGATCATCGGCAAGCTGGAGTTCATGCGCCGCGCGAGGCTCGACGACGCGACCTTGGAGGTTTGGATCGAGGAGGCGTGGCTGGCGCCGGACCGGACGGCGCCCGAGCCGGCGTTCTCCGAGGCCGACCTGGCGCGCGCGCTGCTGATCCGCGACCTGACCGACGATCTTGGCGTCAACGCCGCCGGCGTCGGCGTGATCCTCGACCTGCTCGACCAGGTGCATGGCCTGCGACGCGCGCTCGGCGACACGCTGCGCGTCGCGCGCGCGCGGCGCGCGGACGTGGACGACGGCGACGCCGGCAGATCGTAGCGGACCGGGGCGCGCGGGCTTACGGTGCGACGACGCTGCCGTTGAGCTCTACGAGCTGGCCGTCGCGGAAGCGCGCGGCGAGCGTGTGTTCCTCGTCCCATGCGACGTTGAGCCCGATCTCCGTCGCCAGCGCGCCGTCGAGGGGCGCGACGGCGACGAACACCGGCGACACGTGCGGCCAGACGGCGGATGGGCCGGCGATCACGGGCGCCGGCGCGCCACCGGCCTCGTCGGCGCCGGCCTCGGCGTAGGGCTGGTAGTGGTCGAACAACGCCGCCGCGAGCGGGCCACGCCACGCCGGGTATGACGCCGCGACGGCGCGGGCGAGGGCCAGCGCGGCGGGATCGGGCGCCGCGCGCGGCCCGGCGACGGCCAGCGGGATGGCGGCGTCGGCGCCATCGAGCCGGATCCGGCACCGCCACAGGCCGCCGGAGCGCGCGAGGGTGCCGAGCGCCGGATCGACGAACGGCGGCGATTTGAACAGACCGAACATCGGCGCATCTCCCGGCCGGCAGGCTGCCCACGCGGCGGCGGCGGATCAAGCGCGATCGTCGGCCGCGCCATGGCGCGGGGCGCGGCCGACGACGGGCCGTCTCGTGGGGTTGGCGACGCGCCGCGCCGCGTCATCCCGAGCGCAGCGAGGGATCTCGAGGCCGCCTGAGACCCCCGCGCTCCGCTCGGGACGACGTGGGGGCCTTCGCGCCGGGATCGCCGCCCTAGTTGAAGCGCACGTAGTCGAAATCGACAGGCTGGTTGTTGATGCCCCGGGCCGGCGGCGCGATCCAGTTGGCGAACTTGCCGGGCGCGGTCACGGCCGGGCCCATCAGCGAGGTGACGTAGGCGCGGTCGGTGTCGGTCGGCAGCCACTTGCCTTCGTTGGCGCGCCACTCCGCCTCGCCCAGAACGCGGCCGTCCGGAGACACGCGGCTGTCGGCGAAGGCGCCGATGCGGCGGTTGAAGGCGCGGTGCGGCAGCTTGAGCTCGAACGGCACGCCGGCCCGCTCGAGGATCTTGTTCCAGCGCAGCACGCCCTTGGCGCAGTCGTCGATGTAGTCCTGGCGCAGCCGCTCGTTGAGCGCCGACAGGGCCGGGACCTCGCGCGTGACGATCGCGCCGCCGTCGAGGCCCATGATCCCGTAGGTCGCGTCGGTCAGCTTGTGGTCGTCGGCGATCTTGCCCTCGAGGAAGCGGCCCTTCAGCCCGGCGGTGTAGTAGTTGGCGGCGTTGGTCGAGGCCTCCTGGCCGAACAGGTCGAGCGACACGGAGAAGTGGAAGTTGAGGTACTTCTGCAGCGTCGCGAGGTCGATGCCGCCGAACGGCCGCAGGTCGTCGGTGCGGTGCTCCTTCATCATCTCGCAGCTGCGCTGGATGATGCGCCCGACGCCGGTCTCGCCGACGAACATGTGGTGCGCCTCCTCCGTCAGCATGAAGCGGCAGGAGCGCGCCAGCGGATCGAAGCCGGACTCCGCCAGCGAGGCGAGCTGGTACTTGCCGTCGCGGTCGGTGAAGTAGGTGAACATGAAGAACGACAGCCAGTCCGGCGTCTTCTCGTTGAAGGCGCCGAGGATGCGCGGCTTGTCGGGGTCGCCGGAGTGGCGCTCCAGCATCGCCTCGGCCTCCTCGCGGCCGTCGCGGCCGAAATAGGCGTGCAGCAGGTAGACCATCGCCCAGAGGTGGCGGCCCTCCTCGACGTTGACCTGGAACAGGTTGCGCAGGTCGTAGAGCGACGGCGCGGTCTTGCCGAGCAGGCGCTGCTGCTCGACCGAGGCCGGCTCGGTGTCGCCCTGCGTGACGATCAACCGGCGCAGCGTCGAGCGGTGCTCGCCGGGCACCTCCTGCCACGCCGCCTCGCCCTTGTGGTCGCCGAACTCGATGGCGCGGTCCGGATCGCGGTCCGCGAGGAAGATGCCCCAGCGGTAGTCCGGCATCCTCACGTGGCCGAAATTCGCCCAGCCGTTGGCGTCGGTCGAGATCGCGGTGCGCAAGTACACGTCGTAGCCGAGCGATCCCTCGGGTCCGAGCTCCTTCCACCAGTTGAGGAAGCCGGGCTGCCAAGCCTCGAGCGCGCGCTGCAGGCGCCGGTCGTCCGACAGGTCGACGTTGTTGGGGATGCGCTGGGTGTAGTCGATCGACATGGCGTGGGCCTCCTCTTCGAATTCTTCCTTCTCCCCTCAAGGGAGGGGAGAAGCTGGCGCGAAGCGCCGGATGAGGGGCTTCTGGCTCCTGGCCCGCCGTCCCGGGAAGCCTCTCCGCCCGGCACCTTCTCCCCCGTCGAAAGACAGGCGCGCGGTCGTATTGCGGCTTGCGGCCGCTGCCGTAGAGCTTGAGCGCGCCGTCGGCGCCGGCGGCGTTGGGACGCTGGAAGATCCAGTTCTGCCACGCCGTCAGCCGCGCGAAGATTTTGGTCTCCATCGTCTCCGGCCCGGCGAAGCGCAGGTTCGCCTCCATGCCGGTGAGACCGTCGGGCGAGAAGCTGGCGCGCTCCTCCAGCGCGAGGCGCACCTCGTCCTCCCAGTCGATGTCGTCGGGCGTGAACGTCACCAGGCCGAGCGCGTCGGCCGCCTCGGCGTCGAGGTCCTCGCCGATGCGCGCCTTCAGGCCGGCCATCGTCTCCGGCTCGTCGAGGAAGCGCGTCTCCAGGCGGGTCAGGCCGTTGCCCATCGGCAGCGGGCCGAAATTCATCGCGCCGAGGCGGATCGTGGCCGGCGGCAGGTTGCTGCCCTCCATCGCGCCCGACAGCATGAACGCGCGGTCGGCCGCGAACACCAGCTCGAGCAACGTCCCGGTGAAGCAGCTGCCGGGCTCGACGAGCGCCACGACGCTGCGCGAGCTGACGTCGACGCGCTTCAGCGTGCGCTTGAGGAACAGCGTGATCTCGCGGACCAGCCAGTCGCCGGCGTGGGCGGCCAGCGCCGCGTCGTGCGCGGCCACGAGATCGGCGTCGCCGGCCGCGTGGAACACCCAGGTGCCGATCTCCGGCTCGTTGAGGCGCAGATGCAGGATGGCGTCGTCGAGCTCGCGCGCGAAGGCCAGCGGCCAGAACGCGGCGCCGAGCGCGTGGATGCCCGCGACGTCGGCCGGCGGCGGCGTCTCCGGTCCGCGCAGGCGGAACCGCGCGGCGCGTAGCGCGCGGTCGATCTCGACCGAGAGATGGCGGTAGTCCACGCGGTCGGCGTCGATGGCGCGCTCCAGCGGCGTCAGGGCGATACCCTTGGCGTCCTTCGGCCGGTCCGACGTCGCGGCCAGCGCCAGCGCCCGTCCGCGGGCGGTCTCATCGAGCTTCGAGCGCGGCACGACCTCGTCGACCAGGCGCCAGTCCACCGCGCGTTTGCCGCGCATGCCTTCCGACGTCGTGCAGAAGAAATCGGCGCGGTCGCGGCGCACGCGGCGTTTGTCGACCAGCCGCGTCAGCCCGCCGGTGCCCGGCAGCACCGCGAGCAGCGGCAGCTCGGGCAGCGACACCGCCGAGCTGCCGTCGTCGGCGAGCATGATGCTCTCGCAGGCCAGCGCCAGCTCGTAGCCGCCGCCGGCCGCCGTGCCGTTGATGGCGCAGATCCACGTCTGCCCCGACGACGCCGCGGCGTCCTCGATCGAGAGGCGCGTCTCGTTGGTGAACTTGCAGAAGTTGACCTTGTGCGCGTGCGACGACACGCCGAGCATGTTGATGTTGGCCCCGGAGCAGAACACGCGGTCCTTGCCCGATGTCAGGATCACGGCGCCGACGCCGGGATGCTCGAAGCGCAGGCGCTGGACCGCGTCGTAGAGCTCGATGTCGACCCCGAGGTCGTAGGAGTTCAGCTTCAGCCGGTAGCCCGGCCGCAGCGTCGCCGCCTCGTCCACATCCATGGTCAGCGTCGCCACGGCGCCGTCGACCGCGAGCTTCCAGTGGCGGTAGCGGTCGGGCGAAGTGCGGAAGTCGATCGCCGGTTCCGCCGTGTCGTCTGCCATGTCGCGCTCCTGCCGGGAGGGTATTTTGTAATTCAGTACTGAAATACCTATTTACAGAATGTCACCACCACCTCATCCTGTCAACCTTGCGGGTTCGCCTTGGGGATGGTCGTGGCATCGAAAGCGAAGCGGATGGCCGGAAGCGGGATGCCGACAGCCGGACACGCGCACGCCGCCGGTGACCCGGGTGGTTTGGTGTTACGCGACGTCGAGGCGGTCGATCTGCCGTCGATCGTGGCGCTCGACCATCGCCTGACCGCGGTGGCGAAGCCGGACTACTGGCGCGCCACCATCGAACGTTACGGTGGAGGGCCTCCAGACCGGTTCTTCCTCGTCGCCGAGACCCCCGATGGCGCGCTGGCGGGCTTCGTGATCGGCGAAATCCGCGCCTGGGAGTTCGGCGCGCCGCCCGCGGGTTGGATCTTCGCGATCGAGGTCGATCCCGACGCGCGTCTCGCGGGGATCGGCACGCGGCTGTTCGACGCGATCTGCGCGCGGTTCAGGACCTCCGGTGTCGACCGGGTGCGCACCATGGTGGACCGCAAGGACCATCTGATCCTGTCGTTCTTCCGCAGCCAGGGGCTGACGGCCGGCCCGTCGATCGAACTCGAACGCCTGATCGACCAAGGGGCGGGCGCGCCGTGAGGTTGCAGACCGCGACGCGGCTGGGTCTCTACGCGGCGCTCGAGCTGGCGCGCGATCCCGGGGTCCAGCTATCGGCCACCGATCTCGCGGCGCGCTTCGGCGTGTCGACCCACCATCTCGCCAAGGTGCTGCGCGAGCTGGCGCGAGCCGGACTGATCGCCGGCGAGCGCGGCGCCACCGGCGGCTACCGCTTCACCGGCAATCCACGGCGCGTCACGCTGATGGACATCGTCGCGCTGTTCGAGGTCGAGCCCGGAAGGCGGCCGCCGGAGGCCGGCGACGACACGGACATCGGCGTGGCGCTCGCCGGCGTTCTGACGGAGATCGACGAGATCGCCGAGGCGACGCTGCGCTCGATCACGCTGGAGACGCTGTTGCGGCAGATCCGGCGTACCGGCGCCGCGGCGTCGTGAGCGAACCACGGAGAAAGCCGATGCGCGCGGCAGCGATGTCCTCAGCCCTCTCGATCGCCATTCTCGCGGCGTCCGCGGCGGCGTCCGCCCAGCAGATCGAGGGACCGTCCGGCGAGATCGTGATCGAGACGCCGTTGGAGGGCCGCAAGACGATCCTGCCGAACTGGCGCTACATCAATCCCGCGCCGCTGGGCGAGCGCGAGAACCCCGTGCGGGTCTACATGCCGCCGGGCCAACGCGCCTACTTGTCGCGCCTGATCTGCCCCGAGGGCGGCGCGCCGGCGTTCAGCCGCGCGGGCTCCGCCGGCAAGGGACCGTTCGGCACGGTGCTCGACATGTACACGGTGACCTGCGCCAGCATGGCGCGGCGCGTGTTCCTCGACATGTACCATCCCGACTACGTCGAGCGGCGGCCGGTGCCCGGCTTCAGGATCCGCGATCCGTGAGCCATCCGTCGCGTGTCTGCGGCAATTTCTTGCCGAGGATCGATCCGGCGACGACGTTGCGGAGCACCTCGGCCGTGCCCCCGCCGATCGTGAACATGCGCACGTCGCGCGCCATGCGCTCGAGCGGCAGCTCGCGCGAGTAGCCCCGGGCGCCGAAGCACTGCAGCGCGTCGTTGACGACGGCGATGGCGTTCTCCGACGTGAAGATCTTGGCCTGCGCCGCCATCAGCATGTCGGGGAAGCCGTCGGCGCCGCTGCGCGCGGCCTTGTAGACGAGCGCCTGCGCGGCCGCGAGCCGGATCGACATGTCGGCCAGCTTCCATTGCAGGCCCTGGAACTCGTTGATCGGCCGGCCGAACTGCTCGCGCCGCTCCGACCAGTCCAGCGCCAGCGCGTAGGCGCCCTGCGCGATGCCCAGCGCCACGGTGGCGGCGCCGACGCGCTGGCTGTTGTAGGCGTTCATCAGGTCGGCGAAGCCCTTGCGCAGGCCGCGCGGCGGGATCACCAGCGCCGAGGGCGGCAGGTCCATGTCCTCGAAGGCGATCTCGGCCTCGGGGATGCCGCGCAGCCCCATGGTCGGCTCGCGCCGGACGATGCGCAGCCCCGCGGTCTCGTCGCGGATGGCGAGGAAGCCGCCGATGCCTTCCTCGACGCCGTCCGCGTCGAACACCTTGGCGAAGATCAGATGCAGGCGCGACACGCCGCCGCCGGTGATCCAGTGCTTGCGGCCGTTGACCACGAAGCGGTTGCCGCGGCGGTCGGCGCGGGTCGTCATGCCGCCGGCGTCGGAGCCGGCCTCCGGCTCGGTGATGCAGATCGCCGGCTTGTCGCCGTCGAGCACCATCGCGGCGGCCATGCGCTTCTGCTCCTCCGAGCCGTAGGCCATGACGGCGCTGATCGCGCCCATGTTGGTCTCGACGGCGATGCGGCCGGTCACCGAGCACGCCGCCGACAACGCCTCGATCACGATCGTGGCGTCGAGCCACGACCGGCTCTGGCCGCCATAGGCGGTGGGGATCGTCATGCCGAGGAGGCCTGCCTCCTTCAGCAGCGCGACGTTGTCCCATGGATAGGTCTCGGTTCGATCGACCTCGGCGGCGCGCGCCGCGACCGGCCCCCTGGCAAGCTCGCGCGCCTTCGCCTGGAGCGTGCGTTGTTCGGTCGTGAGATCGAGCGGCATGGTTCCCTCCATCACGTCGCGACGGCGTCCGCGGGCGGCGCGTCGATCGCGTAGACCAGCGCCGATCCGGCGCGTCCGCGCAAACTAACGGCGCCCAGTCCGCGGAACGCGAAGCGGTCGCCGCACAGGTCCCGCGTGGAGCCGGCGACGAGGATTCGCGTGCCGTGCTCCTTGTTGAGCTGCTCGAGTCGCGCGGCCGTGTTGACGGCGTCGCCGAGCAGCGTGTATCCGAGCCGGTCGCCGGCGCCGACCGTGCCGCCGATCACCTCGCCGGTGTTGACGCCGATGCGCGTCGCGAAGGCGACGCCCGAGAAGGTGCGGTCGGCGACCAGGCGCTCGATCTCGATCGCGGCCGCAACGGCGGCGGCGGCGTGGTCGTCGTTGGCCAGCGGCAGGTTGAAACTGGCCATCAACCCGTCGCCGATGAATCCGTTGACGACGCCGCCGTGCCGCTGGATCGGCTCGAGGATCAACGCGAGGTACTCGTTGATCGCGGCGACGAGGTCGTCGGCGGGCAGCCATTCCGCGATACCCGTGAAGCCCTCGATGTCGGTGAAGAGGACGGTGGCGGTGCGGGTCTCGGCGATCAGCCGGCCGTCGCCGCTGCCGCGCAGCAGGGCCGAGGCGACGCTCTCGCTGACGTACTTGCCGAAGGTCTCGCGGATGCGCTGCCGCTCGCCCAGCCCCTCGACCATGCGGTTGAACTCGGCGGTGACGCGGCCCACCTCGTCGTTGGACGTCGCCGGAAGCCGCGCCGAAAGGTCGCCGTCGGCCACGCGCCCGATCCCGGCGTCGAGCCGGCGCAGCGGCGCCGCCAGCGAACGCGACACCCAGTAGATGGTGATCGGCAGGCCGATGAGGGAGGCGAGGAGGTCGACGGCCGCCTCCTGGTGGAGACGCGCGCCCTCGTAGCTGTAGACGTCGGCGGCGACGAGCGCGAGCGGCCCGACGGAGGAGAACACCAGGGCGACGCCGGCCTTGAGCGTGAAGCTGCCGAAGAACAACGTCATGTTGCGGCCGTGGCGGTCGAAGATCGCGCGGCACAACCGCGCGAGGTACCCGCTCACCAGGAAGTACGTCAGCACGAAGTGGAAGAGCGTCTGCACGGTGAACGTCACGACGACGTCGAGCCAGGTCGACAGCGGCACGCCCGACGACGTCGCGCCGAGTATCCGAGGGAGCAGGAGCCGCTCGGCGAAGACCAGCGCCGATAGACCCATCACCCAGACGGCGGATTTCAGCGGCAGCTGCGTCAGGTCCCGCTCGATGCGGTCGAACGGCCGCTTCCCGGCGAGGAAGGCGCGGATCGGCGCGAACAACGCCCGGGCGCCGAGGAGGTTGAGGCCGAGGAGGACGACCATGTCGATCGCCGCGTTGAGCGCGAACAGGCCCGGGGCGCGGTGGACCGCGCTGAAGATGGCGGTGATCGCGACGTCGACGAAGAACACCGTCGACATCGCGAGGTAGTAGCGGCGCGTCAGCCGGCGCGCCTCGACGTCAGCGGCGGCCGGCGCGCTCATGCCGGCACGACGATCACGCCGGGGTCCGGGGTGTCGGCGTGGAGCCGGGCGACGTCGGCGGCGCGGTTATCGAGGACGGCGCGCTGGTTGACGTAGCCCTTGTCGGTGATCTCGTTGGCGTCGATTCCCGGCGGGCTCTCGAGCAGCAGCGCGCGGCGGACCCGGGTCGAGCCGCCCGGATTGGCGCGGTTGTGGGCGGCGAGGCCGCGCGCGATCAGGTCACGGACCGCGGGATGCGCCGCGAACGCCGCCAGCGGCGTGGTCGCGGTCGCCCCGGGAACGAGCGCCGCGCAGGCGGCGGGATTGAGGAACACCAGCGCGCCGATCTCGTCGCGGTCGTGGCCGGTGACGACGCAGTCCTGGACGACCGGCGAGCCGGCGCCGACCACCGCCAGCCGCAGGCCGCCGACATGCACGAAGGTGCCGGAGGTCAGCTTGAAATCCTCGACCACGCGGCCGTCGAAGATCACGCCCATCGTCGGGTCGCCGGGATCGGCCAGCCTGCCGGCGTCGCCGATGCGGTAGAATCCCTCGGCGTCGAACGCCGCCGCCGTCTTTTCCGGATCGCGCCAGTAGCCCGGCGTGACGTTCGGCCCGCGGACCCGCAACTCCATCTTGGTGCCGTTCGGAGTCAGCAACACCTCGACGCCCGGGACCGGCAGGCCGATGTTGCCGGGCCGATCGACCGGCCAGTGCAGCGCCGTCGCCAGCGGCGCCGTCTCGGTCGAGCCCCAGGCGGCGGTCAGCGGAATCCGGCGGCCGAGCGTCCTCTCGGACACCGCCACGAGGCGATCCCACACGGGTTCCGGCAGCGCCGCGCCGCCATAGAACAGGAACGCGGAATCGGCCATCAGCGCGCGGGCGATCGCGGGATCGCCCTCGAGGTACGGCAGCAGCAGGTCGTAGCCGCGCGGCACGTTGAGATAGAGCGTCGGCGCGACCTCCCGGAGGTTCCGCACGGTCTTCTCGATCAGGCCGGGCATCGGCCGGCCGTCGTCGATGTGCAGCGTGCCGCCGTTCCACAGCGCCAGATGCAGCACGAAATTGCCGCCGAAGGTGTGGTTCCACGGCAGCCAGTCCAGCAGCACCGGCGGCCGTTGGGCGAGGAACGGGAAGGTCTGGAGCGCCGCCTGCTGGTTGGTGCACAGCATGCGCTGCGTGTTGATCACGCCCTTCGGCATGCCGGTGGAACCCGACGTGAACAGCACCTTGGCGACGGTGTCGTCGCGGACCGCCGCCAGCGCCCGGTCGACGTCGGCGGTCGGCTCGACGGCCAGCAGGTCCGCCAGGGTCTCGGCGCCGGCCGGCGCGTTGGCCGTGAACACCAACCGCACGCCGTCGAGCAGACCCTGCGCGCGCAGCGACGCGACGGCATTGGCGTAGGCCGCGCCGTCGTCGGCGAAGATCACGGCCGGCGTCAGCGACCGCACGACATGCGCGAGCTTGGCGTGGTCCTGCGACATCATCGAATACGCGACCGACACCGGCGCCGCCGGCGCGCCGACATGCATGGCCGCGAACGTCAGCAACGCATGGTCGATGGAATTGCCGGAGAGGATCGCCAGAGGCCGCCGCGGTCCGCAGCCGCGGTCGAGCAGCGCCTGCCCGAGGGGCGCGGACGGCGTCGCGCGCCTCGCCGAACGTGATCCGGCGCCAATCGCCGTCGGCGGCGCGTTCGGCGAGGAACACGCGGTCGGCGATCTCCAGCGCCCGCCTTTCCAGCACCGCGCCGAGCGAGGCGGGATGGCCGGCCTCGAGCGCCGGACCGCGCAGCACGACGCCGCCATCGGCGCGGCGCTCCACGTCCGCGCGGCGCGGGGCGAAGTCGACGGGTCTCAACGGTGCCTGCGCGGCCATGCCGACACTCCCGATCTCACAGCCCGAGATACGCTTGACGGACCTTGTCGTCCTCGAGCAGCGCCGCGCCGGTCCCCTCCAGCGCGATGCGGCCGTTCTCGAGCACGTAGGCGCGGTCGGCGAGCTTGAGCGAAGCCATGACGTTCTGCTCCACCAACAGGATGGTCATGCCGTCGGCGTGCAGCCGGCGCACCACACGGAACACCTCCTGCGTCATCGCCGGCGACAGGCCCAGCGACGGCTCGTCGAACATGATCATCTCGGGCTGGCCCATCAGGCAGCGCCCGATGGCCAGCATCTGCTGCTCACCGCCCGACAGCGTGCCGGCGGCCTGCTTCCGGCGCTCCGCCAGCCGCGGGAACATCGCGAGCACGCGCTCGAGCGTCGTCTTGGCGGCGGCGCGGGCGCGCCGGGGACTGGCGCCGATCTCGAGGTTCTCCAGCACGGAGAGGTTGGGGAACACCTGCCGGCCCTCGGCCACCTGGCCGATGCCGAGCTCGACCACCTCATGGCTGGGCCGGCCGCCGATGTCGGTGTCCTCGAACGCGATCCGGCCGGCCGACGGCCGCTGCATGCCGTGGATGGTGCGGATCAGCGACGATTTGCCGGCGCCGTTGGAGCCGACGATCACCACGATCTCGCCGGCCTCGGCGCGCAGCGTGACGCCGGCCAGCGCCTGGGCGTCGCCGTAGTGCAGGTCGAGGCCCTCGACGCTGAGCATCGTCAGTGCGCCTCCTGACCGAGATAGACCTCGAGCACGGCCGGATCGCGCGCGATCTCGGCCGGCGCGCCCTCGGCGATCCGCTCGCCGTGGTGCAGCACGACGACGCGCTGGCTCAGGGCCATGACGGCGCGCATGACGTGCTCGATCAGCAGGATGGTGACGCCGGTGCGGGCGTTGAGATCGCGCAGGAAGGCGACCATCTGGTCGGTCTCGGTCGGGCGCAGGCCGGCCATCACCTCGTCGAGCAGCAGCAGGCGCGGGCCGGTCGCCAACGCCCGCGCGACCTCCAGCCGCTTGCGGTCGGGCAGCGTGAGCTTCGCCGCCGGCGTGGCGCGTCGGTCGTCCATGCCGAGATCGCGCAGCACCTGGAGCGCCGCCGCGCGGGCCGCCGGCACGTCGGCGGTGCGGCGCAGGGCGCCGACCAGAACGTTGTCCTCGACGCTGAGGCCGGGGAACGGACGCACGATCTGGAAGGTGCGGCCGACACCGGCGGCGCAGACCTTGTCCGGGCGCAACCCCGCGATCGAGCGGTCGTCGAGCCGGACGTCGCCCGAATCGGGCGCGAACACGCCGGCGATCATGTTGAAGCAGGTCGTCTTGCCGGCGCCGTTGGGACCGATCAGCGCGTGGATCGCGCCGGCCGGCACCTCGAACGAGACGTCGTGCGCCGCGCGCAGGCCGCGGAAGCTCTTGCCGATGCCCTCGACGCGCAGCCGGGCGCCGCCGGTCGCGGCGCTCACCGGTCGCCGTCCCGCCGGCGGCCGAGGCCGAGCCGGTCGGCGACCCACGGCCACACGCCCTCGCGGCGGAACGCCACGATCGCCAGCAGCGCGAGGCCGTAGAAGATCTGCTTCAGCCCGTTGGTCTTGATTCCCCACGCCTGGCCGATCTTCTCGGTGGCCACGGTGAAGAGATCGCCGAGCGCGACCAGGATCGCGGCGCCGACCAGCGGGCCGAACAGCGTGCCGAGCCCGCCGATGATCGGCGCGAGGATGGTCTCGATCGACCGCCCCATGGCGAAGGCGGTCTCGGGGAACAGGTTCTTGTAGTAGAAGGCGGCCCACGCGCCGCCGACGGCCGCCATGCCCGACGAGATCAGCACGGCGGCCATCTTGCAGCGGAACACGTCCACGCCGCTGGCGCGCGCCGCCTCTGGATCCTCGCGGATCGCCAGCCAGTAGTATCCCAGCCGGCTGGTGAGGAGCAGGCGGCAGACCACCAGCGCCGCCGCCGCCAACCCGAGGATGACGTAGTAGAAAAGCGTCGTGCCGCCGCGCAGATGCCACAGGCTGGGCTCGCCGTCGACGCGCAGGAACAGGCCGGCCGAGCCGCCGACCCAGGGGAAGTGGTCGAACAGGATGCGCGTGAACTCGGCGAACGCGATGGTCAACAGCGCGAAGTAGACCCCGGCCAGCGAGAAGCGGAAGCCGAGGAAGCCGACGACGCCGCCGGCCAGCATCGCCACCGCGACGCCCGCGATCATGCCGATCCACGGGCTGATCCCGAAATGGAACGCCAGCGCCGCGGCGGTGTAGCCGCCGAGGCCGAGATAGAGCGCGTGACCCAGAGAGAGCTGGCCGGCGAAGCCCATCATCACGTTCCACGCCTGGCCGATGAACGCGAAATAGAGCACGAGGATCAGGATCGACAGCGGATAGGAGCCGACGACGAGGGGCGCCGCCAGCAGCGCCAACGCCAGGACGCCGACCGTGACCCGGCCGCGCGGCGGCAGGTCCTCGAACAGGCGGCGGGCCAGGCGCATCCCGCTCACGCCTTGCGCGACAGCAGGCCCTGCGGCCGCAGCAGCAGCACCAGGATCAGGAGTCCGAAGCTGAACACGCTCTTCAGCGACGGTTGCACCAGAAGCCCGGCCAGCGACTCCGAGACGCCGATCAGCAGTCCACCGGCCAGCGCGCCGGACATGCTGCCCAGACCGCCGACGATGACGATGACGAAGGCCAGCAGCGTGTAGTCGATCGCGAGGAAAGGCTGCACCTGGACCACGAGGATCATCAGCGCGCCGGCCGCGCCGACGCAGGCGGCGCCGACGCCGAAGGTCACGGCGTAGAGCCGCTTCACGTCGAGGCCGACGACCAGCGCGCCGGTGTGGTTGTCGGCGGCGGCGCGGATCGACTTGCCGGTGCGCGTGCGCGTGAAGAACAGGAACAGCAGGCCGGCGATCGCCAGCGCGGCGACGGCGGCGTAGACGCGCACGGCGTCGAACACGAACGGCCCGAGGTTGAACGAGTCGAACATGTAGTCGACCTGCACGCCGTAGGTGTCCGGTCCCGCGACCAGCAGGCAGCCGTTGACGATCAGGATCGAGACCGCCAGCAGCAGCATGAACTGCATGTGCTCGGCGACCTCGATGAAAGGATTGATCACCGCGCGCTGCAGCGCGTAGCCGGCGCAGAACAGGGCGCCCGCGACCACCGGCACGGACAGCAGCGGATCGAGTCCGGCGCGGTCGAACAGCAGCCACGCGAGGTACATGCCGACGACCATCATCTCGCCGTGCGCGAAGTTGACCACGCGCATCACGCCGAAGATCACCGACAGGCCGAGCGCCATCAGGCCGTACACCATGCCGGTGAGCAACCCCATGGCGATGGACTGGAAGAACGCGGTCATGCGGTCCCGGCGCGGCGCGGCGGCATCACAGCGCCTCGATCACGGCGCGGGCGATGGCGGCGGTGCCATCCCGGCCGCCGGCGTCGTACGGCCGCGCTCCGTCGCGGCCGAGCGCCGCGTCGACGGCCGCCTCGATGCGCCGGGCGGCCTCGCCGCACGCCGCGACGTCGTGGCGCTCGCCCAGCCAGCGCAGCATGAGGGCGCCGGACAGGATCATGGCGACGGGGTTGGCGATGCCCTTGCCGGCGATGTCGGGCGCCGTGCCATGGCTGGGCTGGAACAGGCCGTGGCCGTCGCCGATATCCGCCGACGGGGCGAAGCCCATCCCGCCGATCAATCCGGCGGCGAGATCCGAAAGGATGTCGCCGAACATGTTCTCGGTGACGAGGACGTCGAAATCCCACGGCCGGCGCACGAGATCGAGGGCGCAGGCGTCGACGTAGTGGTGGCGCGCTTCGACGTCCGGGAACCGCGCGGCGCGCTCGTCGAATATCCCGCGGAAGAACGCGAAGCTGCGGAACACGTTGGCCTTGTCGACGCAGGTGACGCGGCCCGGCCGGCCCTCGGCCTTGCGGCGCGCGGCCAGCGCGAAGGCGAAGTCGAACAGGCGTTCGCTGGTCGCGCGGGTGATCACCTGGGTGTCGCGCGCCTCGCGGTCGTCGATCACCTCGCCCTTTCCGCGCGACGCGAACAGCCCCTCGGTCGACTCCCGCAGGATCACGAGGTCGATGCCCGCGGCGCGCGGATCGGCCAGCACCGCCGGCCCGCCGGGCAGGGCGCGGATCGGCCGGACGCCGGCGTAGAGGCCGAGACGGAGCCGAAGGTCGAGCTGCGGCGCGATCTCGGTGCCGTCGGGGTAGCGGATGTCCGGCCAGCCCATGGCGCCGAAAAGGATCGCGTCGGCCGATTCGCAGCGGCGGAACGTGGCCTGCGGCAGCGCCTCGCCGGCGTCGCGGTAGTGCAGCGCGCCGCCGGGCAGCCGCTCGGTCGCGAGGGTGAAACCGCCGACCTCGACACGCGCGGCGTCGAGCACGGCGAGGCAGGCGTCCATCACCTCGACGCCGATGCCGTCACCCGGCAGCACCGCGATCTGGAAAGCGCTGTTCCTCATGTCTGGTCCCATCCGCGGGCGGCGCGGGGCCGGGCGGCCGCCCGCCGCCGCAGAGGTGTCAGCCGCGTTCCTTGGCGCGCCAGCCCGGCATCGGGAACACCGGCTTGGCGACCGCGAACTCGGCGGGCAGCACCACGGTCGGCTTGTTGTTGAGGTTCTGCACGGCGGCGGCCTTGATGCCGGTGTTCTGGCCCTTCTCGTCGAACTTGATCGGGCCGCCGGTCATGACGTGCTCGGCGATATTGGTGGCCTTGATGGCCTCCATCATCGGCGCGGCGGCCGTCGACTTTGCGCGCGCGTAGGCGTCGGCGGCCACCAGGATGGCCTCGAACGTGAAGCCGACGTTGATGTCGACCTGGCCATCCTTGAACTTCTCGGCGTAGCGCTTCTCCAGCGCCCCGCTCATCGCCGACTTCGGGTTGACCCACGGCACGTTCGAGACGTGGAAATTGGCGAACTTGCCCATGGTCTTCAGGAAGTCCGGCTCGTACAGGCCGGGCGCGCCGGGGTTGACGATGCCCATCGGCTCGTATTGCTGCTTGACCATCTCCTGGATCAGGAGCTTGGCGTCATTGAGGCGGCTCACCGGCATCACGAGCTCGGCCTTCGTCGCCTTGGCCTTGGCGACCTCGGCCGAGAGGTCCTTCGCGCGCGGATCGTACGAGATCGTCTCGACGATCTCGTAGGGCATCTCCAGCCGCTTCGCGAGCGCCGGGATCGCCTTCATCATCGCCTCGCCGAAGGTGTCGTTGACCGACATCAGCACGGCCGTCTTCGGCGTCTTGCCGGTGGCGGCGAACAGGTCCTTCTGCAGCGTCAGCGCGCCGGTCACCAGCATCGGCGCGGTCGGGAAGTTGCGAACCACCCACTTGAAGCCGGACTCGGTGATCTGCGGCGCGGCGGCGATGTTGACGATGAACGGCACGCCCTTCTGCTCGGCGACCTGCGCGATCACGGTGGTCTGGCCGGAGTCGAACGCGCCGATCAGCACATGGGCACCGGCCGCGATGGCCTTCTCCGCCTGGGTGCGCGAGACGTCGGGGCTCGACTCGGTGTCGTAGCTGGTGATCTCCACCTTCACCGGCACCTTCGAGTCGGCGAGCACGTCGGCGGCGATCGCCGTGGCGCGGGCGCACATCTGGCCGATCAGCGCCTGCACGCCCGACGTCGGCAGCAGCAGCGCGATCTTCAACGGCCCGGTCTGGGCCAGCGCGTGGCGCAGCGGCAGCGGCGCGCCGATCGCGGCGGCGGCGGCGATGGCCGCGAGATGCCGGCGCGAGAGGCCGGTGTCGACTGGACGGGTCATGGACGTTTCCCCTCGGATTTCCGTTGCCGCGAAACTAGGCGGCGGCCGCGTCGCAGGCAAGCGGCCCGGCGGGGGGCGCCGTCCCGGCCGTTAGTCCCGGCGGTCGAGGTTGTCGCGCAGGCGGGTCTGGAGAGCGGCGATGTCGACCTGGGCGACCGAGCCGGCGCCGGCCAGGTCGAGCGCGTGGGCGGCGGCGGCGCCGGTGGCGATGCACGGCCCCATCACCCGCACCGACGACAGCGCGGCTGGATCGCCGTCGATGCAACGACCGGCGGCCAGCAGGTTGTCGGCGCCCTCTGGGATCAGCGAGCGCAGGGGCACCCAGTGCATGTGGTCGTCGCCGAATTCCTCCCAGTGCACGTCGTCGGGCCGGTCGTGCAGCTCGATCGGCCACGAGCAGCGCGCGACGGCGTCGTCGTGGCGCACTTCGCCACGGACCTCGTCGGCGGTCAGGTGATGGCGACCTTTGATCCAGCGAGTCATGCGGACGCCCGGCTGGCCGTAGGTGCGCACGCGGGCGCCGGCGAAGGCGGCGGGATAGCGCTCTCGGAAGAAGTCGAGCAGGAGGTCGGCCTGGTGGCGGCCGTCGAGGACCATGGTCGAGGCCGCCAGCGGGTCCAGCGGCGTGGCGATGTGCGTCATGTTCACGAGGCACAGGCCGGGGCCGGGATTGGCGAACACGAAGCCGTCGTGCCGGCGCAGCCCCAGCGCTGCGGCGTCGGCCGCCAGCCGCGCCTTGAGCTCGGCGCGGTCGACGGCCGCCAGCGCCGCGGCGTCGACGCCCTCCAGCACCATCATGTTGGTGCCCCACACGGGGGTCTCGGGCACGCGGCAGTCGAAGCCGGCCGCCCAGGTCAGCGCGGCGTCGCCCGAGGCGTCGATCCAGCCGGACGCGCGCACCGCCACGTCGCCATGCCGCGTCGCGAAAGTCGCGGCCCGCAGGCGCCCGCCGTCGCGCGCGACGTCGCGCAGCAGGGCGCCGAGCAGCGGCGTGATCGCCGGCGTCGTCCGCACCGTCTCTTCGATCAGCCGCGCCAGCGCGACCTCGGAGTACAACGCCAGGGTCGTCCGTCGCCGGCCGTGGATGAAGCTCAGGGCGTCGCGCGCCGCCAGCCCCTCCAGAACGTCGGTCGCGAAGCCGAACACCGTGCGGTAGGGCTTCGGCCCGTTCGAGAACAGCCCGCAGAAGGTGCCGATGACCGCGCCGACGGATTGCCCGCCCAAGGTCGGCGCGCCGTCGATCAGCGCGACGCGGTGGCCCAGGCGGGCGGCTTCGACGGCGGCGGAGACCCCGGCGATGCCGGCGCCGAGCACGGCGATGTCGACCTCGAGCGTGGCGGGAGCGGTCGTCGCGTCGCGACGCACGATCGTGGTGGCGAGGTTCAACGCCATTCCAGGACGCTCCGTTCGATGAAGCCGAGCACGATGCCGACGGCGAGACCGAGCACCGACAGCAGGGTCACGCCGGCCAGCAGCTGGTCCATCAGCATCAGATTGCCGGCGCTGAGGATGAAGGCGCCGATGCCGTATTGCGCGCCGATCATCTCGGCCGCGACCACGAGGATCAGCGCGATCGAGGCGGTGATGCGGAAGCCCGAGAGGATGCCCGGCATGGCGCCGGGGATCAGGATCTTCCACACGATGTGGCGCGCCGGCAGGCCGAAGCTCTGGCCCATGCGGATCAGTCCGCGCGGCACCGAATCGCAGGCGGCGTAGGCGGCGATCACGGTCGGGAAGAACACGCCGAACGCGATGGTCGCGACCTTCGACGGCTCGCCGATCCCGAACCACAGGATGAACAGCGGCAGCAGCGCGATCTTGGGGATGGGGAACAGGGCGGACACCACCGGCAATCCGGCGGCGCGGGCGACCGAAAAGATGCCCATCGCCAGCCCTACGGCGAGGCCCGCCGTGGTGCCCAGCAGCCAGCCCAGCCCGATGCGGCTCAACGACCAGCCGACGTGCCGGCCCAAGGTGCCGTTGTCGAACAGCTCGCGCAGCGCCATGGCGATGGCCGATGGCGCTGGCATGAACTGGCCCGGCAGCCAGCCCTGAGAGGAGGCGAGCTCCCACGCCGCGAAGATCGCGACCAGCACGATCCACGGCACCAGCCGCCGCGGCGCCGCCTGGAAGCCCCCGCCGCGGAACGGCACGGCACGGCCGCCGGTGGGCGGCGGGGAGCGGGAAGGTGTCACGCTCATGCCCTTCTCCCCCTGACGAGGGGGAGAAGGTGGACGCCGCGAAGCGGCGGCCGGATGAGGGGCTTCGCTTCAACTAGTCGAGGTATCCGGTCTGGAACCCGCTCCCTCGCGATGTCGGGCTGACGGCGGGTCGTGAACGAAGCGAAGCCCCTCATCCGCCCTGCGGGCACCTTCTCCCCCTCTTCAGAGGGAAAAGGGAGGAGCGCTTCACCCGCCCTGTCCGCGTCACGCATGGACGATCTCCCGCTCGGCGTCGCGGGCCTCGTCGCGGATCAGCGACCAGAGGCGCTCGCGCAGGGCGGCGACCACGCCGGCGGCGGATGGCGCCGAACGCTCGGCCACGGGCACGCCGACCTCGACGATCTCGCGCACGCGGCCGGGCCGGCGCGACAGCACCACGATCCGGTCGGCCAGCCGCGCCGCCTCCTCGAGGTTGTGCGTCACGTAGAGCCGCGTGCCGCGCTCGCGCGCCCAGATCGCCAGCAGGTCTTCCATCAGCAGCTCGCGCGTCTGCGCGTCGAGCGCCGACAGCGGCTCGTCGAGCAGCAGCACCGCCGGCCGCACCACCAGCGCACGGGCGATTCCGACGCGCTGGCGCATGCCGCCGGACAGCCGCTTGGGAAGAGTCCGCGCGAAGTCGGACAGGCCGGTCAACGCCAGCGCCGCCGCGACGCGCTCCTCGCGCTCGCGGCGGCCCAGCCGATGGTGCTCCAGCGCCAGCGACACGTTGGCGGCCACGTCGCGCCACGGCAGCAGCGCGAAATCCTGGAAGACGTACGTGAACGGGTTGAGCGAGCCCGCCGGCGGCGCGCCGAGGGCGACGACGCGGCCGGAGGTCGGCGCGAGAAGCCCGCCGACGATGCCCAGCAGGGTGGATTTGCCGCAGCCCGACGGGCCGATGATCGCCACCGTCTCGCCGTCGCGCACCGTCAGGTCGATCCGCTCCAGCGCCGGCAGGGCGTCGTAGCGGTGCGACACGTTCTCGATGCGCAGGTCCATGGTGGCGGTACTAGCACCGCCTCCGTCCGGGCGCGAGACGCAGATCCCGGCGGCAGGGGCCGCCGGGATCTGCGGCCTTGGACGAGTGACGAAACAGGAATGTGCGTCGTCGACCCCGTCGGCGTCCGCCAGCCCGCTCATCGCACCGCGCCGGATGGCGGTGGAACATCTCGATCCTTGCCGCGTTGTCGGTCGTCGGGACTCGGCGCTCATGCCGCGTCGGGCGTCGTCGTGCCGTCCGGTCTCCGTGTCCATTAGGGCCGGTTGCCGATCATTTGAAAGGAACAACCAATGAAGCATCTGTCCGAGCGCCCCGGCCTCGCCGCCGCGGCCGCCATCGCGGCGGCGCTGACGCTGTCCAACGGCGCGGCGCTGGCGCAGTCCGACCCCAAATCCGGCGTCAACGTCGGCTCGCTGACTTGCAAGGTCGCCGGCGGAGTCGGCTTCGTGTTCGGCTCGTCCAAGGAGCTGGAGTGCGTTTTCACGCGGTCCGGCGGTGGCGAGGAGTTCTACGGCGGCTCGATCAAGCGCTTCGGCGTCGATATCGGCTTCACCAAGGAGGCGCGCATCCTGTGGCTGGTGTTCGCGCCGGGCACGGTCGAGAAGGGCGCGCTGGCGGGCGACTACGGCGGCTTGACGGTGTCGGCCACCGCCGGCGTCGGCGTCGGCGCCAACGTGCTGGTGGGCGGCGGCGACAAGCAGGTCAGCCTGCAGCCCGTCAGCGTCGAGGGCAGCGTCGGCCTCAATATCGCCGCCGGCATCGGCGAGGTGACGCTGATCGCGCGGTAGGCCGCGCGATCAGCGGCGGCGAACGGCCCCGGCTCGTCGAGCCGGGGCTTTTTGCGCGCCGTCACATCCCCCGGATCTCGCGTTCGACCATGAGCGCCCGCACCGACGCGCGCAGGGCCGACGCGGTGCGGTCGATGTCGGCGTCGCCGTGGACGGCCGAGACCAGCCCGCCGGGGCCGCCCATGACGTCGACGCCGTGGGCCAGCAGCGCCATGCGCACCTTGCCGATATAGGCGGGATCGCGCGCGCCCTTGAGGCCTTTGAAGCCGAGCTTGAGCGGATCGAATGTGGCGGGATCGATCGGCACGCCGTTGGGGTTGGTGAAGATCTGGAACGCCGAGGACTGGCCGTAGACGCCCCACGGCACGCCTTCCTCGATCAGCACTTGGCGCATCGCGTCGCGCAGCTTCGCCGTCGTGGCGTTCGCTTTGGCCGGCGCGTCCTCGCGCTCGACGATCTCCAGCGCCGTGACGGCGGCGGCGGCCGACAGCGGGTTGGCGTTGTAGGTGCCGGGATGGGCGATCTTCTCGCGCTTGGCCGCCTTGGTGGCCGCGAAATCCAGCAGATCGAGCACGTCGCCGCGGCCGGCGACGGCGCCGCCGGGCAACCCGCCGGCCACGATCTTGGCGAGGATGCACATGTCGGGGGTGATGCCGAACGCCTTCTGGGCGCCGCCGGTCGACCAGCGGAAGCCGGTGATGACCTCGTCGAAGATCAGCAGCACGCCCCGGCGGCTCGTGGCGTCGCGCAGCGCATGGAGGAAGCCCGGCGGCAGCGGCACCTGGCCCCACGACGCGCCGGATGGCTCGATCATCACGGCCGCGATGTCGTCCGCTTCCTCGAGCAGCTTGACCGCCGGCGCCGGATCGTCGGTCGGCATCACCGCCGACAGGCCGACCAGCGCCGGGTCGATGCCCACCGGCGTGCCGCCGTCGAAATGCGACGTGCCGCCGGGCACGACCTGGTCGTGCCAGCCGTGGAAATGGCCGGTGAATCGCATGATGCGCGGTTTGCCGGTGAAGGCGCGCGCCAGCCGCAGCGCCATGTGCGACGCCTCGGTGCCGGACGAGGTGAAGCGCACCTTCTCGGCGCAGGGGATCATGCGGCGCACCTGCTCGGCCCAGCGCACCTCGAGCTCGTGCGAGCCGCCGAGATGCGTGCCCAGCGCCATCTGCCGTTGGACCGCCTCCACCACGGCGGGATGCGAATGGCCGAGGATCAGCGCGCCGTGGCCGCCGAAATAGTCGACGTATTCGTGCCCGTCGGCGCACCATTTGCGCGCGCCCATGCCGCGCGTCACGTAGAGCGGGTAGGGGTCGAGATGGCGGCCGTCATGGGTGATGCCGCTGGGCAGGATCTTGTTGGCGCGCGCGAACAGCTTCGCCGAGGTCGGCGTGCGGGCGCGGTAGTCGGCGGCGATGGTCGAGTTGGTCGGTGTCTCGGCGGGGACGGCGGCCATGGGGTGGTTCCTCGGGCGGGGAGTCGCCACGCCGCCCGGCGCGGCGGAGGGCGGTGGACCTACTTCTTAGGGACGTCGAGGTGGTCCTTCACGAAGGTGAGGTCGAGCAGGCGGGTCGCGTCGACGTCCTTTCCGACCATCCCTTGCCCTTGGTACCAGGCGATCTGGTCGTGGATGTTTTTGACGAGCAGACGACCCTTGGGATCGATGTACGACGCGCTGGCCTTGACCTGCTCGGCCGACGGCTTGGGTTCGACGTATTTCTGGATCATCGGGATCAGCGCGTCTGCCTTCTCGCCGAACGCGCGCTTGCCGGCGGCGTCGCGCTGCAGGAACGCCTCGGCGTAGTCATTGACCGCCTTCAGATAGGCGGCCACGAACTTCTCGACGGCGGGACGGCGGGTGTCGAGCACCTTGCCGTTGGCGAACAGCGCGCCCAGCTGCCACGGCGTCTCCTGGTGGACCCAGCCGACGATCCTGCCGAAGCCGTCCTTCTCGGCGGCGTAGGCGTTGTTGGCCGGCAGCAGCGCGCCGTCGACCTGCTCGCCCTTGAGGGCGGCGGTGACGTTGGCGATGGATTGCAGCGGCCGCAGCGTCACGTCGGTCAGCTTGAAGCCGCGCTTCTCCGCCAGCATGCCGATCATGTAGTGGAAGGTCGAGCCGGTCTGGGTGATGGCGATCGACCTGCCGGGGAATTTCGAGGCGTCGGTGAAGCCGCCGTCGAACGCCTTTTTCGTCGCGACGTAGGCCACGAAATCGAAGCCGGGTTCCTCGCGCGACTGGGCCGCGATGATCTTGATCGCGCCCTTGCCGGCGAGGTTGTAGAACCCGCCGGTCAATCCGGTGATGCCGAGATCGGCGTCGCCCGTCGCCACGGCGACGGCGATCGGCTGGGCGGCGTCGAAGAACTTGAACTCGACGTCGAGGCCCTGCTCCTTGAAGTAGCCCTTTTCCATGGCGATGAAGACCGGCGCCGACGACACGAAGCGAAGCGCCGCGATCGTGATCTTGTCCTGCGCCGAGGCGGCGCCGGCCGCCGCCAGCGCGAGGCCCGCCGCGAGCAGCGCGGCCAGTGTCGCTTTCATGTCGTTTCCCCCAACGATGCGCGTCGTCGCCCGATGGCGCGGACGGTACCGGCCGCTGTCACGGGGGTCAACGCGGGCGGCCGCTTGCCTCCACTGGGCGCTCTCCGCCATCCCGGGCGCGGCGAGGGGCCAGCGCTGCCGCCGACCCTGGACCTCTCGCGCCGCCCGGGATGACAGGGTACATGTCGAGGATGACGGACGGGAACCGACCCACGTTGTTCGGCGCGACCTACAGCGTCTACACGCGCATCGCCCGGTTGGCGCTGGCGGAGAAGGGCGTGGACTACCGGCTCGAGGAGGTCGACGTGTTCGCGCCTGGCGGCGCGCCGGCGGCCTATCTCGCGCGCCATCCCTTCGGCCGCATCCCCGCCTTCGAGCACGGCGATCTGCGCCTGTACGAGAGCGGCGCCATCGCCCGCTACGTCGACGCAGCGTTTCCGGGCCCGGCATTGACGCCGGCGGACGCGCGCGGCCGCGCCCGCGTCGACCAGCTGATCAGCGTTTGCGACAGCTACGTGTATCGAACGCTCGTGTGGGACGTGTTCGTCGAGCGCGTACGCGCGCCGGCGCAGGGCCGCGCCACCGACGAGGGCCTCATCGCCGCGGCGTTGCCGCGCGCCCGGACGGCCCTTGGCGTGCTGGAGGAGTTCTTGGTGGACCGGCCGTTCCTCGCGGGCGACGCCCTGACGTTGGCCGATCTTCACGCCTATCCGATGATCGCGCTGTTCCGGCTAGCCCCTGAGGGCGCGTTGTCGATGGCCGAACATCCGCGGATGGAGGCGTGGCGCGCGGCGATGGCGGCGCGTCCAAGCGTCGCGGCGACGCGGTCGCCGGTGGAGCGCGGCGGCCTCAGCCTGCCGGCTCATTCGCCGCAGGTCGCGACCCCCGGCGGCGGCGCGGCGCGCGCGAGATAGTCGCGCACGCAGCGGCCGTAGCGCCCGGCCATCGCCGGCCCCAGCCCGCCGCCGTGGCCGCGCGCGATGTCGGGACGGTCGATCAGCAGCAGCGGCACGTCGAGCGACAGCGCCTTGCCGCGGGCGATGCGGGCGCGCTCGGCGGCGTCGGCGTCGTACTCGTCGTTCTCGAACAGCGCGATCACCAGCCGCGCGCCGCCGCGCGGACGGGCGCCGAGCAGCGTGTCGAACTCGCGCAGCGCGCGGGCCCGCAGATTGGCGTCGGTGCCGATCTTGCCGTGGCGGGCCGGCGCGGTCGCCAGCGCCGCGTCGATGCCGTCGAGCTTGCCCGCCAGCTCGAGCGCGGCCCAGCCTCCGGCAGACTGCCCCGCGAGCATGATGCGCTTGTAGCCCATGGCGCGGGCGCGCTGGACGGCCTGCGAGATCATTCCCAGCGATTCGAGCCGCGACGTGCCGCGGCCGGGGCGGTCGACGCGGTAGACGTCCCATCCCTCGGCCGCCAGTGGCCGCAGCAACGGCGGCGGGCCGGCCGGTGGCCGCGTGGCGTTCTCCGACAGCGTGCCGTGGTTCCAGATCACGACGCCGGCCGCCGTGGCCGCGCCGCGGATGGTGAAGCCGCGGTCGACGACGAGCGGCGCGGTGCCGTCGCGCTCGGTCGCGAGGTTCGTCGCCACGATGCGGCATTCCACCGCCTCGCCGCCGCAGAACTCCAGCGCCCGCGCGCGCACGGCGTCGGGAGTCGTGGCGCCGCGCGCGAAGCCGCATTTGCCTTTGCTGTTGACCGCGAATGCCCGGTCGTCCGGCGCGCCGCGATAGCGCTCGTAGAGCGCACGGCACACCGGGCCGAGCGCGAACACGCGCACGGCCTCGTCGGTCGGCAGGTCGACGGCGCGCGCAGCGGCCGGGGCCGACAGCGCGAGCGCGAGCGACAGCGCGATGCGGAGGCGTTTCATCTCCCGATGATAGCCGCTCGGACGGCGACGCGGCGAGTGCTCGCCGCGACGTGGCAGGCGCACGACCACGCACGGTGCCGTCGTTCCGTGCTCGCCGCGATCGCGTACGCCGGCCCCTATGATGCCGCCATGGTCGCGAGCACGGTGCGGGCGGAGACCTGGTCGCCTTCCTTGACCGGCAGCGTCGCGACCGTGCCGGCGGCGGCGGCGCGGATCTGGTGCTGCATCTTCATCGCCTCGAGCACCAGGATGGTCTGGCCCTTTTCGACGGCGTCGCCCGAGGCGACGCGGATCGCCACGATGCGGCCGTCCATCGGCGCGCGCAGCGTGCCGTCCCCTGCGCCGGCCGCGCCGCGGACGGGTTCGTGCGTGGCGTCGGCGAAGCGGACCGCGAGCCCGCCGATCTCGGCCAGCCAACCGCCGTCATGCGCCAGCAGCTGGGCCGGCCGTCGGACCCCGTCGATCCGGACATGGCCGGCGATGTCGGCCCGGCCGTCGAGCCTGACCAGCATCGCGCGTCCGTCGAGCTGGACGTCGAGGCCACCGTCCGCGCGCGGCTCGACGCGCAGCTCGCGCACCGTCTCGCCGTGACGCAGGCGCAGGATGGACGGCTCCGGATTGGAATTGCGCCACCCGCTCAAAAGGGTGCCGGCGCGGTCGCGGCCACGGCGCCAGATCGCCGCCGCCACGAGCGCCCAATGCGCGTCTTCCGGCGCCGGCGGCGCCAGAGCCTCGGTCGGGAAGCGCTCGCCGATGAACGCCGTCGTGGCACCGCCGTCGGCGAACACCGCGTCGCGCAGGACACGCACGAGGAAATGCTTGT
The DNA here is from genome assembly GCA_016699855.1 of Rhodospirillales bacterium. NCBI lineage: Bacteria > Pseudomonadati > Pseudomonadota > Alphaproteobacteria > Rhodospirillales > Rhodospirillales bacterium. Next base: position 722,833 of record CP064988.1, on the reverse strand, counting down.
TGGTCACCGGACCGAGGACGACCGTGTCCTCCAGCGCCATGGCCAGTTTGCGGCGCGCCTCGGCGCGGTCGGCGCCATGCGCGATCACCTTGGCGATCATCGGATCGTAGAAGGGCGAGATCACCTGTCCGTCGCGGATGCCGTGATCGACGCGCAGTCCCGGCCCGGCGGCGGGCCGCCACGCGGCGACGGTGCCGGTCTGCGGCAGGAAGCCGGCGTAGGGATCCTCGGCGTAGAGCCGGACCTCGATGGCGTGGCCGTCGAAGCGTACCTCGTCCTGCCGCAGAGGCAGATGGCCGCCGGCGGCGACGCGGAGCTGCCACGCGACGAGGTCCTGCCCCGTGATCGCCTCGGTGACGGGATGCTCGACCTGGAGGCGGGTGTTCATCTCGAGGAAGTAGAAGGCGCCGTCGCCGGCCAGCAGGAACTCGACCGTTCCCGCGCCGCGGTAGCCGATGGCGCGCGCCGCCGCGACCGCCGCCGCGCCCATGCGCGCGCGCAGGTCGGCCGAGACCGCCGGCGACGGCGCCTCCTCGACCACCTTCTGGTGCCGCCGTTGCACGGAACAGTCGCGCTCGCCGAGATGGATCACCGCGCCGTGCGAATCGGCGAACACCTGGATCTCGACGTGGCGGGCGTCGACCACGGCCTTCTCGAGGATCAGCTCGCCTGAGCCGAAGGCGTTGACCGCCTCGTCGCGGGCCATGCGGATCGCGTCGGCCAGATCGGGTTCTGCGGCCACCAGCCGCATGCCGCGGCCGCCGCCGCCCGCCGCCGCCTTGACCATGACCGGCAAACCGATACGCATCGCCTCGGCGCGCAGCGTCGCGTCATCCTGGCCGGCGCCCTGGTACCCCGGCACGCAAGGAACGCCGGCGGCGATCATCAGGCGCTTGGCGGCGGCCTTGTTGCCCATCGCGTCGATCGCGTCGGCCGGCGGCCCGATGAAGACCAGGCCGGCCTCGGCGCAGGCGCGCGCGAAGCCGGCGTTCTCCGACAGGAAGCCGTAGCCGGGATGGACCGCGTCGGCGCCGGTGGCGCGCGCCGCGGCGACCAGCTTGGCCGCGTCGAGATAGGTGTCGGCGGCGAGGTCGCCGCCGAGCGCCACGGCCTCGTCGCAGGAATCGACGTGCAGCGCGGCCGCGTCGGCGTCGGAATGGACCGCGACGGTGCGGTAGCCCAGCGCGCGCGCCGTGCGCGCCACACGGCACGCGATCTCGCCGCGGTTGGCGATGAGGATCTTGGTGAAGGCCATCATCCTGCTCCGGTTCCGCTGATGGCGGATGCGGGGCGCGCTTCGGCCGCGGCCGAAGCGTTCGACGTCGCCCGCCCTCTAGAAGGCCGTCGTCCAACCACATGGAGACGCCGATGCCCACGCCCGCCAACGCAAATCCGCCGGTCGCCGGCACCGTCGCCCTCGCGGTCACCTGGGAGGCGCGGCCGGGCGAGGCCGACGCCGTCGCCGACGTGCTGCGCCGCATGGCCGAGGCGGTGCGCGCCGAGCCGGGCACGCTGCTGTTCCGCCCACACCGTTCGCCCGACAACGACCATGTCTTCTTCCTCTACGAGCTGTTTGTCGACGAGCGGGCTTTCGCGGCGCACCAGGACACCGCGCATTTCAAGGCGCTGGTGCTGGGCGAGGGCGTGCCGCGGTTGGCGCGCCGCGAGCGGCTGCCGTTCGCGCCGCTGCCCGCGTAGGCGTTCCCCGGCCGCGTGGAGCGTGGTGGTCACGCCGCTACTCGACCGCCCATTTCGGTGGGCGCTTCTCGGCGAAGGCGCGCAGGCCCTCGGCCGCCTCCGGGCTGCGCCGCGCCATCGCGAAGCAGTCGGCGGCGAAGTCCAGCGTCGTGGCCAGCGGCTCGGAGCCGACCCGCATCACGATGGCCTTGGTCAGCGCGTTGGCCAGCGGTGCGCAGCGGTCGATCTGCTTGAGGACCTCCTCGAGCTTGGCGTCGAGCGCGGCGGTGTCCTTGACCACGTAGTGGCCGATGCCGATGCGCACGGCCTCGGCGCCCTTGAAGCGCGCCGCCGTCAGCGCGAGGTGCCGAGTCTGGGGCACGCCGATGCGGGCCGCCACGAACGGCGCGATCTGCGCCGGCACGATGCCGATGGCGGTCTCGCTCATGGCGAAGCCGCAATCCTCGGTGACGATGGCGATGTCGCTGACGCAGACGATGCCGAAGCCGCCGGCGATGGCGTAGCCCTCGACGGCCGCGACCACGGTCTGTCGGGCGTTGTTCACCATCTCGAGGAAGGTGCCGTACTGGCGGTTGCCGGTCGCCACGGGATCCTTCGCGCCCGGCTTCGGCGCCTCGCCGAGGCTCGATTCCATGTTGCGCAGATCGGCGCCGGCGCAGAACGCGCCGCCGGCGCCACGCAGGACCACCGTCTTGATGTCGGTCCGCTGCTTGAGCGTGGTGAACACCTCGGTCAGCTCGCCGATCAGAGTCGGGTTGAGCGCGTTCTTGACCTGCGGGCGGTTGAGCGTGACGTGCAGGCGCGAACGGTCGCGCCGGACGATGAGCGCCTCGTAGGCGGTGCGGAATTCGGCCATCGGTGTCTCTCCACGCGTCGGGGGCGGCCGGTCAGCGGTTGCCGAGCCGGGGCAGGGTTCCCATCATCTTGCTGATGATCTGGAGCATGACCTCGTCGGCGCCGCCGCCGATCGAGGCCAGCCGCGAGTCCCGGAACGCGCGCGCGGTCGGCGACTCCCAGAGGTAGCCGGCGCCGCCCCAGTACTGCAGGCAGCCATCGGTGACGACGCGCATCATGCGTCCAGCCTTGAGCTTGGCCATCGACGCCAGCAGCGTGACGTCGGCGCCGTCGACGTACTCCTCGCAGGCCCGGTAGCACAGCGAGCGCACCAGCTCGATCTCGGTCTTGAGTTCGGCCAGCCGGAAATGGATCACCTGGTTGTCGAGCAGCGGCTTGCCGAAGACCTTGCGCCCGCGCGTGTACTCGATGGTCTGGTCGATGAGGCGCTCCATGCCGACCACGGCGCTGATCGCGCCCCACAGCCGCTCCTCCTGGAACTGCTGCATCTGGTAGGTGAAGCCCATGCCCTCCTGGCCGACGAGGTTGCGCACCGGGACCTTCACGCCGTCGAAGAAGATCTGCGCGGTGTCGGAGCTGCGCATGCCGAGCTTGTCGAGCTTCTGGACGACCTGAACGCCCTTCGTCTTCATGGGCACGCAGATCATCGATTTGTTCTTGTGCGCCGGCCCGTCGCCGGTGTTGGCGAGCAGGCATATCCAGTCGGCCTGCGTGCCGTTGGTGGTCCACATCTTGCCGCCGTCGATGACGTAGTCGCCGCCGACGCGGCGCGCCATCGTCTTGAGCGACGCGACATCCGAACCGGCGCCGACCTCGGAGACGCCGAGGCAGGCGACGAAGTCGCCGCTGATCGACGGCGCCAGGAACTCGCGGCGCAGATCGTCGCTGCCGAACCGCGCCAGCGCCGGCGTCGCCATGTCGGTCTGCACCCCGATCGCCATCGGCACCGAGCCGCAGTTGATGTGGCCCAGCTCCTCGGCCATCGCCATGGCGTAGGAGTAGTCGAGCCCCATGCCGCCGAACGCCACCGGCTTGTGGATGCCCAGCAGGCCGGCGTCGCCCAGCTTCTTGAACACCTCGTGCGCCGGGAAGATCCCGTCCTCCTCCCACTGGTCGACGTGCGGATTGATGTCGCGGTCGATGATCGTCCGCAGCGTGCGGCGGATCTGGTCGTGCTCGGTGGTGAACTGCATGGCCGGCTCCTTCGCCGCTTCCGTCAATGCTTCGCGGGCTTGGGCAGCGTGCCCATGGTCTTGGCGATGATCTGCAACATGACCTCGTCGGCGCCGCCGCCGATCGAACCCAGCCGGCCGTCGCGGTAGGACCGCGCCACGGGGTTGTCCCACATGTAGCCGGCGCCGCCCCAGTACTGCAGGCAGGCGTCGGAGACCTCGCGCCGCAGGCGGCCGGCCTTGAGCTTCGCCATCGACGCCAGCAGGGTCGCGTCCTCGCCGGCGAGATGGATCTCGCAAGCGCGGTGGACCAGGGAGCGCAGCGCCTCGACCTCGCTCATCAGCTCGGCCAGCCGGAAGTGGATGACCTGGTTGTCGAGCAGCGGCCGGCCGAACACCTTGCGCTCGCGCGTGTACTCGATGGTCGCGTTGATGATGCGCTCGCAGCCGGCCAGCGTGCCGGCGCCGGCCCACAGACGCTCCTCCTGGAACTGGCGCATCTGGTAGACGAAGCCCATGCCGGGCTGGCCGATGGTGTTGCGCACGGGCACCCGCACGTCGTCGAAGAAGATCTGGGCGGTGTCCGAGGCCCGCATGCCCAGCTTGTTCAGCTTCCTGGCGATCTGCACGCCCTTGGTCTTCATCGGCACGCAGATCAGCGATTTGTTCTGGTGGACGGGACCGTCGCCGGTGTTGGCCAGCAGGCATATCCAGTCGGCTTGCGTGCCGTTGGTGGTCCACATCTTGCCGCCGTTGATGACCCAGTCGCCGCCCTCGCGCCGCGCGGTGGTCTTGATCGAGGCCACGTCCGAGCCGGCGCCGACCTCGGAGACGCCGAGGCAGGCGACGAAATCGCCGCTGATCGACGGCGCCAGGAACTCGCGACGCAGGTCGTCGCTGCCGAAGCGCGCCAGCGCCGGCGTCGCCATCGAGATCTGCACGCCCACCGCCATCGGCACCGAGCCGCCGTTCACCCAGCCGAGCGACTCCGAGCAGATCATGGCGTAGGAGAAGTCCAGCCCGGCGCCGCCGAACTCGACCGGCTTGTCGACGCCCAGCAGGCCGGCGTCGCCGAGCTTCTTGAACAGCTCGTGCGCGGGGAACACGCCGGCGCGCTCCCACTCGTCCATGTGCGGATTGATCTCGCGGTCGATGATGGTGCGCCATGTGCGGCGCAACGCCTCGTGCTCGGGAGTGAACTTCATCGGCCGTTCCTCGGTTGAATATCTTCCCTTCTCCCCCGTCAGCGAGGGAGAAGGTGCCCCGTAGGGGCGGATGAGGGGCTTCGCTGGACTTTCAATGCGCACCTCGCTCGATCTGTGACCGTGAAGCCCCTCATCCGGCGCTTCGCGCCACCTTCTCCCCTCCTTCGAGGGGAGAAGGGAAAGGACACGCCGCTCGCGGTCATCCGCCTCACATCCGCGCCACGCCGAACGTGCTGGCGCGAAGCGTCCGCACAGCCGATTCGCGCGCGATCGACAGCGTGTATGCGAGCACCCGCCGCGTGTCGCGCGGATCGATCAATCCGTCGTCCCACAGGTGGGCGGTGCTGTAGAGCGCCGTCGACTCGCGGTCGAACTGCTCGACGATGCCCTTGTACATCTTCTCGATCTGCTCGCGCGGCGGCTCGGTGCCCTCGCGCAGGTGCTTCTGCTCGGTGACGATCTTCATCACCGTCGCGGCCTGCTCGCCGCCCATCACGGCGGTCCGGCTGTTGGGCCACGCGAAGATGAAGCGCGGGTCGTAGGCGCGGCCGCACATGCCGTAGTTGCCGGCCCCGAAGCTGCCGCCGATCACGATGGTGATCTGCGGCACCGTGGCGTTGGCGACCGCCTGGATCATCTTGGAGCCGTGCTTGACGATGCCGCCCTTCTCCGACTCCGTGCCGACCATGTAGCCGGTGGTGTTCTGAAGGTAGACGATCGGCGTCCTGGACTGGCAGCAGAGCTGGATGAACTGCGCCGCCTTGGTCGCGCCCTTCACGGTGATCGGGCCGTTGTTGCCGATGAAGGCGACGGGCTCCCCTTCGATCGCCCCCAGCCGCAGATCGTCTGCTGGTCGTAGAGCGCCTTGAACTCGAGGAATTCCGAGCCGTCGGCGACCCGCGCGACCACCTCGCGCACGTCGTAGGGCTGGCGGTAGTCCGGCGGCACGACGCCGCAGAGCTCGTCGATATCGTACAGGGGCTCGCGGAACGGCCTGTCGCGGCGCGGCGGGATGTGGTCGTTCCAGTGCCACTGGCGCACGACCTCGCGCGCCAGGCGGATGCCGTCCGCGTCGTTCTCGGCCATCCATTCGGACACGCCCGACACGACGCTGTGCATCTCCGCGCCGCCGAGGTCCTCGTCGGTGGCGATCTCGCCGGTCGCGGCCTTGAGCAACGGCGGGCCGGCGAGGAACACCTTGGCCTGGTTGCGCACCATGATGACGTAGTCGCTGAGTCCGGGCAGGTAGGCGCCGCCGGCGGTCGAGGAACCGTGCACCACCGTCACCTGGGGGATTCCCATCGCCGACATGCGCGCCTGGTTCGCGAAGCCGCGGCCGCCGGGCACGAAGATCTCGGACTGGTAGAGCAGGTTGGCGCCGCCGGACTCCACCAGGTTGATCACCGGCAGCTTGTTTTCCATCACGATCTGCTGCGTGCGCTGGCCCTTGCGCTGGCCGGCGGGCGCGATCGTGCCGCCCTTGACGGCGCTGTTGGTCGCCGACACCACGCAGCGCACGCCCTCGACGTAGCCGATGCCGACGATGTTGCCGCCGCCGGCGCTCGAGCCGTCGCGGTCGTCGTGCATCTTGTAGCCGGCCAGCCCCATCAGTTCGAGGAACGGCGCGCCGGGGTCGAGCAGCAAGGAGACGCGCTCGCGCGGCATCAGCTGCTTGCGCTGCCGGAACCGCGGCCGCGCCTTTTCGGCGATGGCGTGCACGGCGCGCTCGGCGGCGCGGAACGCCTCGATCGCCGCCAGCATCCCCTCGCGGTTGCCCCGGTACTCCTCGGAGCGGGTGTCGATCTGTGTTTCGATGACGGGCATGGTTCTCGGATCAGGTCCTGATCTTCCTTGTCCCCCTGAAGTAGGGGAGAAGGTGGCGCGTTGCGCCGGATGACGGCCTTCGCGGTGCAAGCGCGCGATTGGTGCGGGACGGCGTGGTGTGGAAGCCGCTCAGCCGGCCGACGGGCACCTTCTCCCGCTCTTCAGGGGGAGAAGGGAAGACGTGCGCGGCTCCGAGCATCATCCCCCCAGCACCTTGGGGATGATGGTGCGGTGGAAGCCGTGGTACGCCTCGGTGCCGCGGCCGTCGGGCAGGGGAATGTTGCGGGTCCCCAACGGCACGCCGCCGTCGATCCGGAAATTGAGGCCGGTGACGAAGCCCGCCGCCTCGCTCATCAGGAAGCACACCGCCGCCGAGACCTCGCTCTCGGTGCCGAGCCGGCGCACCGGCACGTGGTTCTTCAGCAGGGGGATGGCGCGCTTGAACTCGCCCTCGTAGGTGTCCATGCCGGACGACGCGATCCAGCCCGGCGACACCGTGTTCACGCGCACGCCCGCGTGGCCCCACTCGAAGGCCAGCGTCATCGCGAGGTTCTCGGTGCCCGAGCGCGCGGCGCCGGAATGCACCATGCCGGGCATGCCGTTGCGCATGTCCGCCGACATGAACACGATCGATCCGCCGTGGTCGCGCATCGATTGGAGGTAGACCTCGCGCGCCACCAGGAAACCGCCGGTGAGGTTGTTGCGCACGACGGCGTCGAAGCCGCGCTGGCTGATCGCCTCGGCCGGGGCTGGGAACTGGCCGCCGGCGTTGTTGAACAGTCCGTGGACGCGGCCGCGCTCGGCGACGATGGCGGCGATTGCGTCCTTGACCGGCTGCTCCTCGCGGATGTCGAAGGCCTGGAACGAGCATGCGCCGCCATCGGCCTCGATCTCCGCCTTCACCGCCTCGAGCTTCTCGGTCTTGCGCCCGGTGATCACGACATGCGCGCCCAGCGCCGCCATCTCGTGCGCGGCGCAGCGGCCCAGACCGCTGCCGCCACCGGTCACCATCATGGTCTGGCCGGCGAAGATGCCCGGACGCAGCACCGACCGGTAAGGCATCGATCTCCCCCTCGTGCTCTTCGTTCGTTCGACACTAGGCCGCGTGCCATCGAGCGTAAACGCCTGTTCACGCGCGCGTCCGGTTCATAATTGACGTTTACGTAAAGGTCAATCATGGTTCGGCCGCCGTTGTGAACCACGCCGCCGCCCGTCATTCTGCGGGCCGGGGCGCCATCCAATCGAACAGGGAGACGGACATGACCCTCGCGGAACTGACCGAGAAGATGAAGGCCGGCGCCGGCAGCAAGAGCGCGTTCGGCAACACGGTGAAGTTCGCCACGCCGGAAGGCGCGATCTTCATCGACGGCAAGAGCACCCCGGTAGCCGTCAGCAACGACGACAACGCCGCCGACTGCACCATCAAGATGTCGCTCTCGGATCTCGTCGACATGGTCGGCGGCAAGCTCGACGGCATGACCGCGTTCATGACCGGCAAGCTCAAGATCGAGGGCGACATGGGCGTCGCCATGAAGCTGCAGAGCATCCTTCGCTGAGGCGGCGGACCGCCGTCCTCGTCTCGCGCAAGGGGTCCCGCGAGGGACCCCTTTCCCGTGTTCGCGATTCGGACGCTGCTCCGATCTAGAAGCGGGCGCCAAACGACAACGTTACCGTTTCGACTCGCTGGAGGGTGTCCTCGACGCGACCGTTTTTGTACTCGAGCCGGATCGCCAAATGCTCGTTGTCGGGGAACAGATATGTCGCGCCGACGCGGAACAGCGAGTAGTGGTTGAGCTTGCCGGCGACACCCTCGAGATACCGGTAGCTTGCATCGAGCTCGAACTGGTCGAAGAAGCTGGGACGACCCTCGATCCGGTCCGCCCGAACGACGACCCCGATCTCGCCGCCGAGGCGGACGTAGGTGCTGTTGGCGCGGAGCTGCGCGTTGTGGTTGGAGTCGAATACCTTCCCCGCCTGTCCGAGCACTATGGGTACGAGCATCGCGTTCAGGCCGAGAGCGGAAATCGGCCCCGGCTGCCCGACATAGTTCGCGAGCCCGCCGATCGCGTCCGGTGAGAACAGGAAACCCGGCGACCACGTCGCTTTCACAGTTCCGATCTGCGTCTTGGCTCGTCCGTCGGTGATGAATCCGGGCGAGAGAGTGACGTGGTCAAACGCCCCCCAGCCAGCCACGAACTTGTAGTCCGCGATGAAACCGCCGCCGAGCTTGTCGACGCGCTTCTGGCGCTCGTTCGTGAGGAAGCGCTCGACCTGGACGTACGGTGTCACCCAGAAGAACTGGTTTCCGTCGTCGACTAGCTTCCCTTCGTCGTCGTGCTTCTTCCATTTCTGCCATTTGAATGAGTAACCGGCGAACGCCTCGACATTGTAGGTTGTCAGGTTCTTGCGGCGGTCGGATTCCATGTTTACGCCGGCAATCTTGATTCCGAGCAGGTCGCCCGGCTTTCCGGTCCGCTCGCGGAAAAGGTCCTCGCGCTTGCCGGCGAGGCGGAAGCCGCGGGGTTCGTCGGGAATCCACAGTTGCCGCTGGGCGATCCGCCGCGCGGTTTCGGCCTCCTGCGCGGCCTTCGCCGCATCCGCCTTGGCGACGTCGGCGCGCTGACGGGAGAATGTATCCGTCAAGCGGGAGTTCCTGCACTCGATGTCCAGCGCCGGTCCACGGGGGTCGATCAGCGCTGTGATCGTCATCGTTCCGCCCGGCGTGTTCGGCGTGGCGCGCACGATGTAGCCGTTGGCGGCGCCGTTCGACGCCAGTATCTCCTGGAGGGCCAGCCAGGCGTTCGTCTGGTTGTCATCGTCGGCCCCGGAGCAACGGCCCTTGGCGATGGTTGAGCAGTAGCTCAACGAGCTGTAGGCCTTCGTGATCTCCTCGGCGCTCATCGACCAATCGCCGTTGACGTCGATCGCGCGGAACGAGAGCGAGCGGTTCTTGAGCAACCACCCGAGCAGCTTGCTCTTGTCGATCCAATAGCGCTCAGGCGTCGTGCCCGTACGCGCGACGCATATCGCGCTTTGCGGGATGGTCTCGCCGGCGGCCGGCGCCGGTTGCGACGCTGCGGCGGCGGGGAGGAATGCGATCACCGCGGCAGCGACGATCGCGTGGATCGAACCGGCAAATGCCTTTGTCATCGCGTGTCTCGCGCTACGACGTCACGACGTCGTGGAGGATCTCCGCGTGCGTCTTCGACAGGGGAGCCGATAGCGTCCTCAGATCGAAGGTGAGATTCGAGTCCCAAATGATCTGTCCACCCGAGACCGTGGCGAGTTGCTGGCCGACAACGTCGAGCGTGGCGCTCCAGGCCTGACCGGGGGGCACGACGCCCAGACCACCCGCGTTCCGCGGCTTGGTCGGCACGAGGCTCCAGCTGAATGGAAGGCCGGGGTGACGGGCGGCGATCGCGCCGACGATCGCCACGGATACGAGTTGCGCGACCTGCTCGGGCGTGAGGTTCGCCTTAAGAGCCGCAGACGCTCTGACGGCAGTCGCAGTGAGTCCAGCGCGCTTAGCGCCGACGGATGTGGCCTTCTTCGCCTTCGCTGCTGCCTTGGTCATCTTGAAGCCTCCTCTCGCCGGGTTGGTCGCGCTTACATGCCGTCGCACTTGCGTCGGATGTGGCGCCGAATCCCAGCGTAGAGGCGTGGACGACCTGAGTGTGTGAACCGGATCACGTCGCGAGTACGAATAACCGCGGGGTACGCCAGCCATGCAAGGCGCGCGGTGGCGCCGCTACGGCGCCGCGCGCTTCTTCTTCGCGTAGTGGCGGTGGGCTTTGGCGCGGTTGCCGCAGGCGCTCATCGAGCACCAGCGGCGCGTGCCGCCCTTGCTCTCGTCGAGGAACAACCACAGGCATTTGTCGTTGGCGCAGCGCCGGACGCGGTCGAGCCGCGGGCCGGTCAGCAGATCGCCGGCCGACCACAGCACCGGCGCCAGCAGCGAGGCGGCGTCGGGTGTCGGCGCGGGAAGTTCCCAGACATAGGCGCCATCGGCGATCCGCAGATTGGCGCGCGCCGGCGCGGCGGCCAGCGCGCGGTTGAGGCGGTCGAGAGCGTCGGGCGCCGGCGCGCGTGCGGCGGCCGCGTCGCTGAACACGGTGAAGATCGATTCGCGCAGCGCCACGGCCTCGTCGAACGCCGCGCCGGCGCGTTCGGGGTGGTCGCGCCACCATGCGCGCAACGCCACGTCGGCGGCCTCGTCGAGCGTCCCCATCGATCGGCACCAGGCGACCACATCGTCGATCCCGTGCAGCGATTCCGTCGACGGTTGCGTGCCGCGCCAGTAGCGCGTGTCGGCGAATTCCAGACACAGATCGGCCCGGCTGGCTGGGACCAGCCGTGTACCTGACGCGGAGGGCGATGTGGACATCATCCCCAGATACTAACCGGCATGACGGTTGACAAGGGAATTGCGTTTATATAACTATATAACCAGTTATAGAGTTAGTAAGCATTCTCCCTTTGATTTCAACGAAATGGGGATCTCTATGTTCGACCATGTGTCCATCGGCGTGCGTGACATCGCGCGCGCCAAGAAGTTCTACGACGCCGCCCTGAAGCCGCTCGGCTACACCTGTCTGAGCGAGAGCGAGGGATCGCTGGGCTACGGCCGGGACGGCGTCGCGCTGTGGATCGGCGCCAGCGAGGCGCCAGTGCCGGCGGACATGCGCTCCGGCCTGCATTTCTGCTTCACCGCGCCCACCCGCAAGGCGGTCGATTCGTTCCACGCCGCGGGGCTGAAGACCGGCGGCAGCGACAACGGCAAGCCGGGTCTGCGCAAGGACTACAGCCCGACGTACTACGCGGCCTTCGTCATCGATCCCGACGGCTACCGGGTCGAGGCGTATTGCGGCGTCGCGGCGTAGTCGGCGGCGACGCTCGCCTCGTCGAACGCTTTCGCCGACGCGCTGTCGGCGGCCGGTCCGGTCGCCGACAGGGGCGCCAGGACGGACCGCCACGTCTCGCTGATCGGCCCGTGGGCGCTCGAAGTTACGGAGTTCGGCGAGGACGTCGCCACATTGCGCTGTCCCGGCGAGTGGCACTTCAGCTAGGCGCAGGAGGGCCGCGCCATCCAGGACGTGTGGATCGTGCCGTCGCGCGCCAGCTAGGCGCAGGAGGGCCGCGCCATCCAGGACGTGTGGATCGTGCCGTCGCGCGCCAGCTAGGCGCAGGAGGGCCGCGCCATCCAGGACGTGTGGATCGTGCCGTCGCGCGCCAGCTAGGCGCAGGAGGGCCGCGCCATCCAGGACGTGTGGATCGTGCCGTCGCGCGCCGCCGGCCGCCACGCCGGCGTCGCGCACGCGGGCCGCTACGGCACGACGTTGCGCGCCGACGATCCGGCATCGGACACGTGGCGTATCCAATGGACGGAGCCGGTGACCGGCCTGCATTTCACGCAGATCGGCCACCGCGAACGTGATCGCATCGTCCAGAACGGACGCTGCCCCCGGGCATTCAGATCCGCTGGAGCTACAACGACATCGCGCCGGACTGCATCGTCTGGCGCAGCGAGACGTCGCCGGACGACGGCGCGACTTGACAGATGAACACCGAGTTCACGGCGGCGCGTGTGGTCGCGGCCTAGCATGCCGCGCGGCGCCGCCCGCTCGTGGCGAGTCTAGGCCGCGCGTTTGCGGCGCATCGACGGGGAGTAACCGGGGCAGATCTCCTCGGCGAAGCGCGTCATCATGCGCTGGCGCAGCTCGATCGGCGTCCCGGGCGTGGCGCAGGACACCATGAAATAGTCGAAACCCAGCGCCGCCAGCGCGTCGATGCGCTTGCGGATCGTGGCCGGCGAGCCGACGAGGTTCGAGGCCATGAACGGGCCCAGCTGGGCGGGGTCGGTGAGCTTGCGCAGATTGGCGAACATCCGGTTGAACTCCTGGTACTCCGGAATGCCGTCCCACGGGTTGTCGTCGGCCTCGTAGTGGTCGGCCTGCAGCGCGAAGTAGGGCGGGTAGTACTTGCGGCCCAGGGCCTGCGCCTCCTCGTCGGTGTCGGCGATGAACATCTTCACCGAGATCGGCAGGATCGCGCCCTCGGCGCGGGCGCCGGCGCGGCCGCGCCAGCGCTCGAGGATCTGGGTCAGCAGGCGGTCAGGGAAGGTCGACAGGCAGATCGGCGGCACGCCGAGATCGCCCATGATCTCGGCCGACGCGGCGCTGCCGATGGCGCCGTAGAAGCGCACCTTCTTGCCGACCGGCTCGGGCCGCAGGGTCAGCGGCCGCTCGATCTTCCAGAACCTGCCGTCGTGCGTGAACGGCGCGCCGGACAGACCCTTCTCGACGATGCGGTAGCACTCCGCGAAGCGCGCGCGGGCCTCGTTCATGTCGACGTTGAAGGCGTCGTACTCCATCTTCGCCGTGCCGCGGCCGATGCCGAGATGCAGCGTGCCCCGCGTCATGGCGTTGAGCATCGCGATCTCCTCCGCCAGCCGCAGCGGGTGGTACCACGGCAGCACAAGCACCGAGGTGCCCAGCGACAGGTCGGGGAAGGCGGCGGCGATGTGGGCCATGAACAGCAGCGGGCTGGGCGTCGGGTAGTAGTCGCTGAAATGGTGCTCCAGCAGCCATGCCGCGTCGTAGCCGAGCCTATGGCCGAGCGCGCAGTCGTCCATCACCTCGCGGTAGAGGACGTGGTCGGGCTTGCGGACGTCGCTGGCCGGCGCCGCCTGGAATCCGAACGCGATATCGTGCATGCTCGCCTCCCCTTCTTGTAGGCGGCGGGGCCGGTCCTAGAAGCCGATGGCCGCCCCGTCGCGGCGGCTCTCCGACGCCCCGAGATAGGGGCCGCCGTCGTCGAAACGCCAGATGATCTGGGCCGAGCCGAAGTCGAAGCTCGGCTCGGGCGTGCGCGTGAGCTTGTGGCCGAGCGCCTCCAGCCCCTGCAGCGTCGCCGCCGGCGTATGCGCCTCGGTCCACACCGTGCCGTCGGTCTCGTGGATGCGCCACCTCGGCGCGTCGATGGCGGCCTGCGGGTTCTGGCCGAAATCGACGATGCGCGAGAACACCTGCATGTGGCCCTGCGGCTGCATGCCGCCGCCCATCAGGCCGAACGTGGCCACCGGCCGGCCGCCCTTGGTGATGAAGGCCGGGATGATGGTGTGGAACGGCCGCTTGCCCGGCGCCACGAGATTGGGATGGCCGGGCTGCAGCGAGAACCCGGTGGCGCGGTTCTGAAGCGCGATGCCGGTGCCGGGCACCACGACGCCCGATCCGAAGCCGCTGTAGTTGGATTGGATCAGCGACACCATCATGCCGCTGGAATCGGCCGCGCCGAGATAGACCGTGCCGCCCATCTTCGGGGCGCCCGGGCCAAAGGCGCCGGCCTTCCGCGTGTCGATCAGGCCGGCGCGGGATTTCAAGTAGGCCTTGTCGAGCATCTCGGCCGGCGTTACCTCCATGAAGCGCGGATCGGCGACGTAGCGGTGGATGTCGGCGAAGGCGAGCTTCATCGCCTCGATGCGCAGATGCGCCAGCTCGGCGCCGTCGGGTTCCATGCCGGCGATGTCGAAATTCTCGAGGATGCCGAGCGCCATGCAGGCGGCGATGCCCTGGCCGTTGGGCGGGATCTCGTGCAGCGTCGTGCCGCGGTAGTCGAGGCCGATGGGATCGACCCAGTCCGGCCGGTGCGCCTCGAGATCGCTCCGGCGCAGCGTGCCGCCGCACTCGATCGCGAATTTCTCCATCTTCTCGGCGAGTTCGCCGCGGTAGTAGGCTTCGCCCTTGGTCTCGGCGATGATCTGGAGAGTGCGCGCCTGGTCGGGGAACTTCCACAGCTCTCCCGGCTTCGGAGCGCGGCCGCCGGGGATGAAGGACGGCGCCCAGTTGGGCTGGTCCTTCAGCCGCGGGATGGCGCGCTCCCACTGGCGCGAGACCATGTACGACACGCGGAAGCCGTCGCGCGCGTAGCGGATCGCCGGCTCGAACAGGTCGGCGAAGGGCAGCTTGCCGTAGCGCTTGTGCAACTCGACCCATAGCGACACGCAACCCGGCACGGTCACCGAGTCCCATCCGACGTCCGGCATCTTGGCGCGGCCGGCGTAGCGGTCGGGCGTCATCAGCGCCGGCGCGTGGCCGGACGCGTTCATACCGACGAGCTTGGTGCCGTCCCACACGATGCAGAAGGCGTCGGAGCCGATCCCGTTCATGGTCGGCTCGACGATCGTCAGCGCGATGGCCGTGGCGATGGCGGAGTCGACCGCGCTGCCGCCCTTGGCCAGCATGCGCAGGCCCGCCGACGACGCCAGCTGCTGCGAGGAGGCGGCGACGTTGTCGGCGAAGATCGGCAGTTTGCGGGTCGTGTAGGGGAAATCGTAGGCGAAAGGCGCGGTGTTCACGGCGGGCGGTTCCTGGGGGCGGGAGCGGTGGCGCAGACTAGCGGCCGGCGGCGGCGGCGCAAGCGGATCGCGCGGCCGGCGATAGGCGCGGGCGCCGTCCCGGACTATGCTGACGGACGTCGCGTCCGGGAGGTCGCGTCGCGGGGGACGGCGGATGGGTCAGAGCTGGGTGGTCGTGGCCGCGGTCGGCGCCGGCGTGGTGGTCGCCATCGTCGCGCTCGCGCTGCTGCTGCGTGGCCGCGGACGGGCCAAGGTGCTCGATGCGCAGGCTTTCGCCACGCCCTCGCCGGCAGGCGAGGATACGCCGGTCGCCAGCCTGACGATGGCGGCGGCCGACTCGATCCTGCGCGCCAAAATGGCGCGCGGCGAGAAGATCGAGGCCATCAAGATGGTGCGCGATATCACCGGGTTGGGCCTGAAGGAGGCCAAGGACTACGTCGACGCGATGCCGAACGTGCCGTCGCTGAACACGATGGCCCGCCGCGTCGCGACCGCGCCGCCGCCGCCTCCTCCCGGCGATCCGCGCGCCGAGGCGACGACGCTGGTCGCCGAGGGCCGTTTGATGGAAGCGGTGAAGCTGGTGCGCGAACGCACAGGCATGGGCCTGAAGGAGGCCAAGGACTATGTCGACGCGCTGCGCTTCGCGCCGCGCGGACCCTCGCCGCTCGACGATCCCAAGGTGCGCGCCAGCCTCGCCGGGCTGATCTCGGCCGGCCGCGAGCCGGAGGCGATGGACTGGCTGCGCCAGCGCGCCGGCATGAGCATCGAGGCCGCCAAACACCACCTCGACACGCTCCGGCCGCGCTGAGGCGAGACGCCGCGTCAGCCGGCCGTCGCGTTGGCCTTCTTCGCCTCGAGCTTCTCCTTCTCCTCGGCCTTCAGCTCCTTCTTGGAGAGCTTGCCGACGGGGGTCTTGGGCAGCTCGGCGCGGATCTCGAACGCGACCGGGAACTCGTGCTTGCCGATCTTGCCGTCGAGATGGGCCTTCAGCTCGTCGAACGTAAGCGACATGCCGGGCTTGAGCTTGACGAACACCTTGGGCGCCTCGCCGCGATACTCGTCGGGGATGCCGATGACGATGCACTCCTCGACCGCGGGGTGCTCGTAGGTCGCCTCCTCGATCACGCGCGGATAGACGTTGTAGCCGGAGGAGATGATCAGGTCCTTCGAGCGGTCGACGAGGAACACCCAGCCGTCGGCGTCCATGTAGCCCATGTCGCCGGTGCGCAGGCCCTTCCAGTTGGTCGAGGGATGCGAGAACAGGACCTTGTCGGTCTCGTCCTGCTTCTTCCAGTAGCCCATCATCACCTGCGGACCGATGATGCAGACCTCGCCGACGTTGTCCTTGCCCGGCGGCAGCACCTTGGTGTGGTCCTCCAGTCCGCGGATCTCGACGATCGTGCCGGGCATCGGCACGCCGCAGGAGCCGACGCGGCGCACGCTCTTGTCGACCGGGCAGATGCAGCCCGTGGGCGACGTCTCGGTCAGGCCGTAGCCCTCGATCAGCGTCGCGCCGGTCAGCTTCTCGAACTCGTTCTGGACCTCGACCGGCAGCGGCGCGCCGCCGGACATGCAGATCTTGAGCGATTTCAGATCGAGCGTCTTGGCCAGTGGATGCTTGTTGATCGCGGTGTAGAGCGTCGGCACGCCGGGCAGGAAGGTCGGCCGCTTGGTGCCGAGGTCCTTGACGATCATGTCGACGTCGGGCCGCGGATAGAGGATCAGCTGGTTGCCGTTGCGCACCGCGCCCAGCATGATTCCCGACAGCGCGTAGATGTGGAACAACGGCAGCACGATCGCCGCCATGATGCTGCCGTGCGTCAGCATCGCCGCCTTCGGCAGGCCGGTGGTGCCGCCGGTGTACTGCAGCAGCGCGACCTCGTCCCAGATGTCGTCCTTGATGGCGTGCTTCTTGTAGACGCCGTCGTTGGCCAGCAGGTCCTTGAACGACATGTGCCAGTCGTCGCGCGGCCACTTGTCGAAATCCGCCTTCTTGGCGATCGGATACAGCCAGTTCTTGGGCCACGGCAGGAAGTCCGCGACGCTGCCGACGATCAGCTTCTTGAGGCGCGACTTGCCGCGCATGGCCGCCATCTTCGGGTACAGCGCCTTGACGTCGAGCGTGACGAGGATGTCGGTCTCGCTGTCGGCGATCTTGTGCTCGAGCTCGCGGGCGGCGTCGAGCGGGCTATAGTTGACCACGCGGCCGCCGGCCTTGAGCACGCCGAAGAAAGCGATGATGTAGTGCGGCGTGTTGGGAAGGTAGAGCCCGACATGGACGCCCGGTCCGACGCCCAGCTTCTGGAACCCGGCGGCGGCGCGGTCGGTCGCGGCCTTGTAGTCCCGGAAGGTCATGATCTTGTCGAGGAAGTCGGTGAACGGCTTGTCGCCGTACTGCGCGCAGGCCTCCTCGAACGCCTCGTGGATGCCCTTTTTCGGCACGTCGAGCTCCCACGCCACGCCGGCCGGGTAGCTCTTCACCCACGGAAAATCCGCCATCGTCCCCTCCCGATCGGCGCGCGTTCAGCCGCGCGCGTCGTTCGCGGCACTATGGGAGGCGGCGCCGAGCAGGGTCAAGCGAGGGTCCGGGCGCGGCGAGGTAAACGGCGGTTTATTTAGCGGTCGACAGGCCGGAGGGGGCCGTCTAGCCTCCGCGAAAGTCATAGGGGGAGGAAACGAGATGGTGGGACTGGCGCGCCGCGCGTTCGCGGTCGTGGTCGCGGGCGCGTTGGTGTCTTCGCCGGCGCTGGCGCAGGAGCAATGGAAGGTCGCGTCTGCGGCCCAGCCCGGCACCGCGCTGATCGGCTTCGTCGACACCTTCGCCGCCAACGCGACGAAGAGTTCCGGCGGCAAGCTCGTGGTCGAGCGCCAGTTCGTCGGCAGCGAACAGGAGATCGGCCAGCAGGTCGTGCGCGGCCGGCTGCAGATCGCCAGCGTCTCGTTCGCCGGCATGTCCATCGTCGTGCCCGAGGGCGGCGTGATGAACGTTCCGTTCCTGTGGGCGAGCAAGGCGGAGCGCGACTACGTCACCGAGAAGTTCGCGATGCCGGTGCTGCGCAGCATCTTCGACGCGAAGGGCCTCGTGATCGTCGGCGACAGCGAGGTCGGGTACAATGGCGTCGTGTGCAAGTCGCCGTGCCCGACGCCCGCCAGCGTCAAGGGCCTGAAGGCGCGCATCGCGCCGACCGCCGGCTCGAAGATGTTCTGGAACCAGCTCGGCGGCAATGGCGTGCAGCTGCCGTTGTCGGAGCTCTTCCCGGCGCTGGAGCAGAATCTGGTCGTCGCCTGCGATCTGCCGTTCTCGTACTACATCACGACCCCGGCGGCGACGAGCGCGCCGTACTTCGTCGACACGCAGCACCTGCACCATCCCGCGATGGTCGTGGTCAACAAGGCGCAGTTCGACAAGCTGCCGAAGGATGTGCAGGACGGCCTGCGAAGCGCGCCGGTGCCGGTCGCCGAGACCCGCCGCGCGGTCGACGCCGAGCAGAGCGCTAAGGTCGCCGACTTCAAACGCAAGGGCGGCACCTTCGTCGAGCTGACCGACGCGCAGCGCGCCGAGTGGCGGGCGCTCGTCGCGCCGGCGCAGCTCGAGCTCGTCAAGGGCATCGGCGGGCGCGCGATGGAGCTCTACGAGGCGATCCAGAAAGGCCAGAAGGAGTTCGCCGCCCGGCCGAAGTGACGACGAGTCACGTCTGGACACGACCTGGAGGATAGGGGATGCAGGAAGCCGTCCGACGGTCGCTCGGCCTTCTGTACAGGCTCGAGACGATCGTGGCGTGCGTGGCGTTCGTGCTCGTGGCCGCCTCGCTGTTCGCCGACGTGTTCTCGCGCGAGGCGCTGGGCAACGGTATCTTCGGCGCGCAGAAATTCGCGGTGTTCGCCACGGCGATCGCTGGCCTGCTGGGCTTCACCATCGTCGTCCACAGCGGCGGCCACCTCAGGGTGTCGGCGGTGGACCGGCTGTTCCCGGAATCCTGGCAGGGACCGATGACCCGAATCGGCGACCTCGTGTCGTGCGGGATCTGCCTCTTCCTCGGCGTCTACGCCGTGCAGTTCGTCGCCAGCTCGGCACGCCTGGGCGAGACGGACATGGTGTTCAAGATCAAGCTGTGGCCGATCCAGGCGGCGCTGCCCTACCTGTTCTTCGCGTCCGCGCTTCGCTACGCCGCCCACGCGGCCTTTCCGGCGCTGCGTCCCGAAGAGAAGGACGGCGAGTGATGTCGACGCTGCTCGCCTCCACCATCCGCGGCTCGACCTGGTCGGCGCTGGGCTTGCTCGCGTTCGTGGCGCTGCTCGGCCCGCTGGGTCTGTTGTCGTACAAGGTCGCGATCTTCTTCGTGCTGATCCTGGCGCTGCTGTTCCTGCGCCAGCCCGTGGTCCTGCTGCTGGCGGTGGCGACCGCGTTCACCCACGCCTGGTTCGCGCGCAACAGCTCGGTCGAGTTCCTGATCCAGGACGTCTGGTTCACCGTCGACCGCGAGGTCCTGCTGGCGATCCCGATGTTCATGCTCGCCGGCGCGCTGATGTCGCGCGGGTCGATCGCGCAGCGGCTGATCAACGTGATGGTGGCGCTCACCGCGCCGATCCCCGGCGGGCTGGGGATCGCCGCCGTGCTGGCCTGCGCGGTGTTCGCCGCGATCTCCGGCTCCTCGATCGTGACCATGCTGGCCATCGGGTCGATCATGTACCCGGCGTTGATACGCAGCGGCTACGACCGGAGTTTCGCGATCGGCGTCGTGTGCTCGGCCGGGACGCTCGGGATCATGATCCCGCCGTCGATCCCGATGATCCTGTTCGGGATCATGACCGAGACGTCGATCACGCAGCTGTTCGTCGCCGGCATCGGACCCGGCCTGTTCCTCGCGCTGCTGTTCTCGATCTACTCCTACGGCGCGAACCGCGGGCGGCCGACGGACCGCTGGAGCCTCGCGAAGATCGCGACCGCGCTCCGCGAGGGCGTGTTCGCGATGCTGTTGCCGGTGTTCCTGCTAGGCGGCATCTACACCGGCTGGTTCACGCCGACCGAGGCGGCGGCGCTGTCGCTGGTCTACGCCCTGCTGGTCGAGCTCCTCATCCACCGCGAGCTGGGGCCGGCGGACTACTGGAACACCGTGCTCGACACGGTGAAGATGCTGGGCACGCTGCTGCCGCTGCTGGCGATCGCGTCGAGCCTCAACACGATCCTCGACTACGAGGGCATCGCGAAGAGCTGGGTGACCCACGTGCAGGGCGCGGTCGACAGCCCGGTGATGCTGATGATCGGCATCAACATCCTGCTGCTGATCGTCGGCTGCCTGATGGACGCCGGCTCGGCGATCCTGATCTTCTCGCCGCTGCTGCTGCCGCTGGCGAAATCCGCCGGCTACGACGCCGTGCATTTCGGGATCATCATGACCGCGAACCTGGAGATCGGCTACCTCACGCCGCCGGTCGGGCTGAACCTGATCGTGGCCATGGCCGCCTTCAAGGAGAACTTCCTGTTCATCTGCAAGGCGGTGCTGCCGTTCATCGCCATCATGTTCAGCTGGCTGCTGCTCGTCTGCGCGTGGACGCCGCTGACGATGTACCTCGTCGGCAGATAGGCCGGACGGAGAAGGGCGCGTCCACGGACGCGCCCTCCCGATATCCGTCGGCCCGGCCCTACTTCGGCAGCGCCGCGAACTCCTTCCTGCCCTTTTGGATGGCGTCGAACAGCTCCTGCGCCCGCCCGCCCATGCTCTTCACGAGGTCCGGGAGGCCCGGTTCGACCAGTTTGCGCCACTCCGCGCGCTGGGCGTCGGTCAGTTCGTGGACGTGGCCGCCTTTCTTGCGGAACTCGCCGATCTTCACCTTCTCGTCGTCGTCGACCATCTTGCGGAACTTGGCCGGCGACGGCATCGCCTTCTCGATCTTCTCGCGCGTCGCCGCCGGCAGCTTGTCCCACAGCGCCTTGTTGGCGACGATGATCGCGGGATGGTGGAGGTGGCGCGTGTGCACGTAGTGGGGCGCAGACTGCGCGCCCGGCGTCGTGATATAGAACAGGAACGGCAGGTCGGCGGCCGACACAAGGTTCTGCTCGAGGCCGGGCCACAGCTCGGTCAGCGGCATCTGCACGCCGTTGGCGCCTAGGCTCTGCCAGAACAGCTTCGAGGCGGGCGTCGGCGCCACGCGCGCCTTCATGCCCTTGACGCTGGCCGGCGTCAGGCACGGCGTCTTGCACACGACGTCGTTCCAGCCGACGTCTGCCATCAGGATCAGGTGGATGCCCTTCTCGGCGTAGATGCTGCGCATCACCGGCACCGCGTACTTGTCGGTGACGTAGACGCGCTCGGCGTCCGACGACCAAAGGTAGGGCAGGCTCACGACGATGCCGTCCGGCGCCGCGACGGCCGCGCCGCTCGGCGACGATCCGCCGAGCTGCAGCCGGCCGCGGATGAGCTGCTGGAACATCTCCTGCTCGTTGCCGACGAACTGGCGCTCGACCTTCACGGCGCCGCCTGCGTTGTCGTTGATGACGGCGATCACCTCCTCGAGGATGTTGAGCAGCACGGAGCCTGGTTGGGCCGCCGAGGCGAGCTTCCAAGGTTCCTGCGCCGCGGCCGGAGCCGCCAGACCGAACAGCGCCGCGCCGATCGCGAGGGCGCGCCTTGTCGCGTGGAACATTCTTCTTCCTCCCATTGTCGTGGCGGGTCCGTCCCAACGAACTGGCAGGCCCGTGGACCGACGGTAGGCATCGGTCGGCGCGACGGTCAACTGCATGAATGTTAATTCACTTTAGATAACGCCCATAAAATGCTGTAATTGTGATATAATAAACAAAAATCGTCCTCTCGATCCGAAGAATATCGAATGGTTCCCGCAAGACATTGGCCGCTGCTTCCGGTCATTCTCCGCGCCTTGATCGTTGGCGGCGCGATGGTCGCGGCGTTGGCGGCCTGCGGTTCCAGCCGCGAGGCTGGAGGCCCGAACGACCCCGTGGCCGCCGCCGCATGGCGCGAATGGCGCCGGTTCGGCCAGCCGGTGATCTCCTATGTCGGCGGCGCGAGCCGCGATGGCGGCGTGCACGAGACGCACGAGCCGCTGGCGTCGCGGATCGGTGACTACTGGCGCGTCGCCGGTCATCCGGAATGGAACGGCCGCAACACCGACCGACCGTGGTCGGGCGCGTTCGTGTCGTGGACGATGCGCGAGGGCGGCGTCTCGCCGCGCGACCTGCCGCCGAACGGACGCCATGCCGGTTTCCTCGCGGTGCTGCTCGACGCCCAGATCCAAGGGCGTGGCGGCGCGTTCCGTGTCCACGACTGGCGCGACTACACGCCCAAATCCGGCGATCTCGTCTGCGCCGGCGTCCGCGCCAACGGCAGGCGCGACGCGCGCGCGCTGCGGGCCGCCGTGGACCGGGAGGTGGCGCATTGCGATGTCGTCATCGACAACGCCGGAGGCGGCCAGTTGCGCGCCGTCGGCGGCAACGTGCGCGACGGCGTGACGATGTCCGTCTATCCCGTGAACGGTTCCGGCCGCCTCCTCGACGTCGGCCGCCGCCCGTGGTTCGCGGTGGTCGAGAAGCGCGGCTAGGCGCGGCGACCGGCGCCCTTCCAATTCCGACGCGCCGTTCACTTTTCACTCGCCTTCCCCCGGACGGCGCGGCACATTCGTGCCCAATGAACGACGGCCGGCGTCTAGTGCGCCGCGGCTGCGGGAGGGAAGAATGGGTTCGAGGATCGCGATTCTTGGCGCCGCGTTGCTTGCGGCCGCGTCGTTGGCGCCCGCGTCGGCCCAGGAGAGGAAGCCGGTCGAGCTGCGCTACACCACCGGCGCGCCGGCCAAGACGCCGTGGGTCACGCAGCTGGAGCGGTTCGAGAAGGACGTCGCCGAGGAGAGCAAGGGCGCGCTCAAGATCATGCCGTTCATCGCCGCCCAGCTCGGCAACGAGCAGGACACGATGCAGCAGGTCGCGCGCGGCCGCATCGACATGGGCGGGTTCAGCAACGGCGCCGTGGCGCTGGTGGCGCCGGAGCTGGCGCTTCTCGGCATGCCGTTCTACTTCCAGAGCATCGCCGAGCAGGACTGCGTGCTCGACAAGCACATGGCCGGGCCGGTCGCCGAGGCGCTGGCGAAGCGCGGCGTGAAGTTCCTCGGTTGGACCGAGGTCGGCACCGGCGACATCGTCGGCAAGAAGGCGTTCCTGACGCCGACCGACGTCAAGGGGCTCAAGGCGGCGGCGGCGAGCAACAAAGTGTCGGCCATGATGTGGACGACGCTGGGCGCCAATCCCACGCCGATCGGCATCACCGAGATCGCGTCGGCCTTCCAGACCGGACTCGTGGACGTCAACGCCACGGTGGTCACGTTCTATCTGCCGTCCGGTCTCGCCAAGGTGGCGCCGGTGCTCACCCGGGTCGAGTTGTCGGACGCGCCGGGCATCGTGCTGATGAACAAGGCGGTGTACGACAAGCTGCCGTCCGACCAGCGCGCGATGCTCGACCGCGCCGTCGCGCGGCGCCCGGCCGAGCTACTCCGCAAGGAGATCCGCGGCTTCGAGGAGGCGTTGCGCGGCATGCACGTGAAGGCGGGCGGCACGATCGCCACCGTGACGCCGGCGCAGCGCGAGTTGTGGCGCAAGGCGCTCGAGCCGGCGTGGCCGGCGATGGTCAAGGAGATGGGCCCGGAGGGCGACAAGTTCTTCAAGCTTATGGAAGCCGGGCGCAAGGCTTGCGCGAAGCCGGCCTGATTCGGCGCCGGCCGGAGTTCGGAACGCCCCGCAGAGGGTAATTCAAGGGAGGAGACGACGATGAGAGGATCGATCACGCTGGCGGCGCTGGCCGTCGTGGCGGCGGCCGCCACCGGCGGCGCTTCGGCGCAGCAGAAGGCGGCCGAGTTCCGCTACACGACCGGCGCGCCGCCGAACACGCCCTGGGTGATGCAGCTCGACCGCTTCGCCAAGGATCTCGACGAGGAGAGCAAGAGCGCGATGAAGATCGTGCCCTTCATCAACGCCCAGCTCGGCAACGAGCAGGACACGATGCAGCAGGTCGCGCGCGGCCGCATCGACATGGGAGGCTTCTCGGTCGCCGCCGCGGCGCTCTTGGTGCCCGAGCTGTCGCTGACGGGGCTGCCGTTCTACTTCACGAGCGCCAAGCAGCAGGACTGCGTCTACGACAACCACCTGACGAACTACACCCGGAACGCCCTGGCCCAGAAGGGCGTGGTGTTCCTCGGCTGGACCCATGTCGGCTCCGGCAGCATCGTCGGCAAGAAGGCGTTCAAGACCCCCGCCGAGGTCAAGGGGCTCAAGGCGCGTTCGGCGCCGACCAAGACGGCGGCGGCGTTCTGGACGGCGCTCGGCGCCAACCCCAACCCGATCGGCATCACCGAATGGTCGTCGGCGCACCAGACCGGCCTCGTCGACGTGTCGGACGCGCCCGTGACCTTCTACGTGCCGTCCGGGCTCGGCAAGATCGCCCCGGTCTACACCCGGACCAACCACTACGACGCCGGCGGCGTGGTGGTGATCGCGAAGGGCGTCTACGACAAGATGACGGCCGACCAGCGCAACGCGCTGCAGCGCGCCGTCGACCGCCGCCCCGGATCGCAGCTCCGCGGCGAGATCCGCGGCTTCGAGGAGACGATCCTCGGCATGCACCTGAAGGCCGGCGGCCAGATCGTGACGCTGACGCCGGCGGAGCGGCTGGTGTGGCAGAAGGCGGTCGAGCCGGCATGGCCGCAGATCGTGAAGTCCGTCGGCGGCGACTCGGACAAGTTCTTCAAGCTGATGGAAGACGGCAAGAAGGCCTGCGGCGCCTGATCGGGGCGGCGCGGGGTATCATCGGGAACTGACGGGACCGGGCGCGCGCCTGCGCGTCCGGAGCGCGGCGGGGGGATATGAACACACCGGCATCAGAGCGCGATGCGCCGGGCGCGGCGGACGCGCCCGAAGGCATCCGCCGGATCATCGACGGCTGGCACAGGCTCGAATGCTGGATCGCCGTCGCCGCTTTCTCGTTCATCGCGATCATCATGGTGCTCGACGTGTTCGGGCGCGAGATCGTCGGGCCGTTCTTCCGGCTCATAAACGTCGATATCGGTCCGACGGGCATCTTCGCCGCCCAGCGGCTGGCGATCTTCGCGCTGGTGATCGGCGCGTTCCTGGGCGTCGGCATCGCGACCGCGACCGGCAGCCACCTCGTGCCAAGGGTCGCGTTCAACTGGATACCGGCGCGCCTCGGACCGGCGATGGACCGGATCGCCGACCTCCTGACGGGGATATTTCTGCTGGGTTTCGTCTGGTTCGGGTTCGTCTTCATCCAGTCGACCTACGCGGCCAACCTGCGCACGCCCGTGCTCGACTGGGTGGTCTGGCCGATCCAGATGGCGATTCCGCTCGGCTTCCTGTCGGCGGCGCTGCGCTACCTCGTGTTCGCCGCCTGGCCGGGCGTCCGGCCCAAGCCGCCGGAGTTCCAGGAATGACCACGTTCCTGCTGCTGGCGCTGATCGTCCTGCTGCTGGTGCTGCGCCAGCCGCTGCTGGTGATCCTGCTGTGCGTCGCGGCCTACATCCACATGGTGTGGGGCCGCGGCCAACTCGACTACATCGTAGAGGACATGTGGGTCGGCATCGACAAGGAGGTCATCCTGTCGATCCCGCTCTTCATCCTCTGCGGCAACGTCATGACGCGCGGCTCGATCGCGCAGCGCCTGATCGCGATCCTCGAGGCGGTCACGCGGCCGCTGCCCGGCGGCCTCGCCGTCGCGTGCATCCTGTCGTGCGCCGTGTTCGCGGCGATCTCCGGCTCCTCGATCGTCACCATGCTGGCGGTCGGTTCGGTGATGTACCCCGCGATGCGCCAGGCCGGCTACGACATCAAGTTCACGATGGGCGCCATCATGTCCGGCGGCACGCTGGGCATCATCATCCCGCCGTCGATCCCGATGATCATCTACGGGCTGGTGACCGAGACCTCGATCACCGACCTGTTCGCCGCCGGCTTCGGACCGGGCTTGCTGCTCACGATCGCGCTCTCGATCTACGCCGTCTGGCACAACCGCGCGATGCCGTCGCGGCGCTTCGACTTCCAGGACTTCAAGACCGCCTGCGCCCGCGGCATCTGGGCGTTCATGATGCCGGTGATACTGCTGGGCGGCATCTATTCCGGCTGGTTCACCGCGACCGAGGCGGCGGCGGTCGCGCTGGCCTACGCGATGGTCGTCGAGATCTTCATCCACAAGGAGCTCAAGCTCGGCGACTTCTACAAGGTCGTGCTGGACGCATCGAAGCTTGGCGGATCGCTGTTCCCGGTGCTCGCCGTCGCCCTCAGCCTCAACATCATCCTGATCGAGCACCACGTGCCGCAGTCGATGGTCGCGCTGGTCCAGCAGTACATATCGAGCCCTCTCGCCTTCATGCTGATCGTCAACGTCCTGCTGCTGATCGTCGGCTGCCTGATGACGACCGGCGAGGCGATCCTCGTGCTGGGGCCGCTGCTGGCGCCGCTCGCCGCCGCCTACGGCTACGACAAGGTCGTGTTCGGGCTGATCATGATCCTCAACCTCGAGATCGGCTACCTGACGCCGCCGGTCGGTCTGAACCTGATCGTCGCGATGAGCGCCTTCAAGCAGAAGTTCGGCCTGCTGTGCCGAGCGGCGATTCCGTTCATCCTGATCATGCTCGGGTGCCTGGCGCTGGTCGTCTGGCAGCCGTGGATCGCGATGTACCTCGTCACCGGCAAGTTCTGACCGCGGCCGCGGCGGTCAGGGTTCCCAGAAGGCGAGCGTGCGCGTCTCGACGCTGCGGCGGGGCGCGGCGCTTGGCGACGTCGTCGGATCGTCGAAGGCGGCGTGCGCGGTCCAGCGCGCGCGCCCGTCCTCGGCCGAGTCGAAGCACTTGAACACCAGCGCCTCGTCGGGCCGCATCGACGGATAGTGGTACCATCGGTGCGCCGGGTTATGCCGCACGCCGTACGTCTCGCCGCGGCGGTCGCGGTAGATGAGGTCCGACGCGACGAAATCATCGAACGCGACCGAGCGGGCGTCGGCGATGGCGAGCGGCGATTCCTCGACCACGCCGCCGATCGGACGCCAGACGTTGACGATGGCGTAGCGGTCGCGCAGCCGTCGCCCGGCCTCCTCCGCGGACAGGATGTCGCGCACGCGTTGCGGCGCGGAGCGCGGCGTGTAGTCGTTGTGGGCCCGCTTGACCGGCTCGCGCACGCCGTCGGCGGCGCGGGCCTGGAGGCGGCCGTCGCGCAGGGTGTGGTCGAACACCACGACCTTCGCCGCGCCGGTCAGCGCCGCGACCAGGCGCTCGACCTCGGGATCGTAGGCCGCGCGCCGCCCGGCCTCGTCGTGGAAGTCCCGCACGGCGCTGTCGTGGCCCACCAAGGTGAAGCCGGCGTCGTCCAGGGTCGGCGCCGCGGCCAGCGCGCGGGCGTCCCGCACGGCCATAGGGAACGGCGCGTACACGGTGTTGCGCCACGGCGTGCCCGGCGGCGGTTCGTAGGTGTAGCTGAACGGCTTGTCGGCGCCCGGAACGAGGTAGTTGATCGGCGCCACGACGCCGTCGAGGGCGGCGTTCGCGGTCGGGGAAGGGACGGTCAGGGCGTCCATGACGGGTCTCCGGCTTGTCTCGCCGCCGGAACATGGTCGCGACCCCGGATGGGGTCAAAAGAGCATTTGTCGGGATATCGTTAGCGAAACTCTAGCGCGCCCGATTCAAGCGCGCCTGACGCAGGTCGCGGTGCGCTTGAGATCGGCCTCGGTGTGGGCCCGCAGGAACGCGCGCAGGTTGTCGGGCGCGCCGCCGGGCTTGCCGGGACCGAACTGCGCCTGCGACAGCGTCACGCCGGTCCGCCGCGCCAGCGCCTCGAGGCGCGCGCGGTCGTCCGGCACCAGTATGCCGAACGCCCCTTCGGGGTCGCGCTTCAGGAACATGTGGTAGATGCGGCCGGCCTCGTCGGCCTCGACGATGATCAGGCCTCCGTTCGACGATTCGAGCCGCAGCCGGTAGGCGCTCTTGTCGAGCCGCGCGTCCTGTACCACCTCGCCGCCGACGTTGACGGGGGCGGAGACCACGGCGGTCGACGTCTCGCCCTTGTCGGTGTTGACGCAGTGGTAGGTGCCGGCCGGCAGCGCGACGTCCTGGCCGCGTTCGAGCACGCGCTGGCCGGTGTCGTAGCAGCCGGCAAGGGCTGTGGCGGCGAGGGCCGCCACCGCCGCGAGATACGTCCGCATGATCCACTCCCGATGCGCGGTGGACCGCGACTATGGCACGCGAAAGCCGGCCGGCCTATCCGCGCGTGACCGGCCCGTCGTCCGACGGCGGTTCTGTCGCCGCGATCGCCCGCGCGCGCCGCCAGAAGTACCAGGCCAGCACGGCGTCGACGATGAAGATCGCGGCCCCGCAGACGACGAGGGCGTCGACGCCCGGCGCGAGCTCGACCGTCCGCGTCCCGCTCGAGAGCAGGAACGCCGGGACGCCGACGCCGCCGAGCGCGCCG
This sequence comes from Rhodospirillales bacterium, assembly GCA_016699855.1. Taxonomy (NCBI): domain Bacteria; kingdom Pseudomonadati; phylum Pseudomonadota; class Alphaproteobacteria; order Rhodospirillales; species Rhodospirillales bacterium. The sequence goes on along the minus strand of CP064988.1, from coordinate 694,252 downwards.
CCGGCGACGAGTGCCGCCGCCACGGTCCGGGAGCGCGCGGACGTCATCGCCTCGTGGGACGCCATGCCGGCGGTCCTGGCGCCTACGCAGCGCGCGCCATGGACTCCGCGCCCTTGATGAGGTCGGCGGCGCGCTCGGCGATCATGATGGTCGGCGCGTTGGTGTTGCCGCCGATCAGGGTCGGCATGACGGAGGCGTCGACCACGCGCAGGCGCTCGACGCCGCGCACGCGCAGCGACGGATCGACGACCGCGGAGGCGTCGGAGTCCGGCCCCATCCGGCAGGTGCCGACGGGATGGTAGATGGTCTCGCTGCGGGCGCGCACCCAGGCCGCGAGGTCGACATCCGAGACCTTGGCCGAGCCCGGCTCCATCTCCTCGCCGCGGTACGGGTCCATCGCCTTCTGCGCGAAGATCTCCCGTGCCATCCGCGTACCCTTCACGAGCGCGTCGAGGTCGCCCGGCGCCGAAAGGTAGTTGGCGTCGATGGCGGGGTGCGCCAGGGGATCGGCGCTCTTGAGCCGGATCGTGCCGCGGCTCCCGGGCCGCAGCAGGCAGACGTGCAACGTCATGCCGTTGGTCTTCATCTTCGTCTTGCCGTGGTCGATGACGAAGGCGGGGATGAAATGGAGCTGGATGTCAGGCGCTGCCAATCCGTCGGCCGATCGAAGAAGCCGCCGGTCTCGGCGATGCAGGAGGTGCCCGGGCCGGTCTTGGCGAACAGGTGCTTGGCCAGCGTCACCAGCTCGTTGGCGGTGTCGTAGGTGTCGCGCGTCTTGCAGTGGTAGAGCGTTGCCGCGTCGAGGTGGTCCTGCAGGTTGCCGCCGACGCCGGGCACGTCGGCGGCGACGTCAATGCCCATGGCGCGCAGGTGCTCGGCGGGGCCGACACCCGACAGCATCAGCGTCTGCGGCGAGTTGATGGCGCCGCCGCTCAGGATGACCTCGCGCGAAGCGCGCGCGGTCTCGTCTTTTCCGTCCTTGCGGTACGCGACTCCGGTGGCGCGGCCTTTCTCGACCACCGCCCGGGCGGTGATCGCGTCGGTCAGCACGGTGGCGTTGCCGCGCGCCATCGCCGGCCGCAGATAGGCGACGGCGGCGCTGAAGCGCTTGCCGCCCTTCTGGGTCACCTGGTACTGGCCGACCCCGTCCTGCGACGCGCCATTGAAGTCACGGGTGCGTCTATGTCCGGCCTGCTCGCAGGCTGCGAGGAAGGCGGCGTTGATCTTCGCCGGAGACACCTGGTCGGCGACGTTGAGGGGCCCGCCGACGCCGTGGAATTCGTCGGCGCCGCGCTCGTTGTTCTGCGCCCTCTTGAAGTAGGGCAGGACGTCGGCGTAGCTCCAGCCGGCGTTGCCGAGCTGGCGCCAGTGGTCGTAGTCCCAGGCGTGGCCGCGGATGTAGAGCATCGCGTTGATGGACGACGAGCCGCCCAAGGTCTTGCCGCGCGGCCAGTACATGCGCCGCCCGTCGCAGTGGATCTGCGGCTCGGTCTGGTAGCCCCAGTTGAACAGGCCCTTGCCGGCCAGGTTTACGACGCCGGCCGGCATGTGGATGAACATGTTATTGTCCGCCTTGCCGGCCTCCAGCACCAGCACGCGGACGGCCGGATCCTCGCCGAGGCGGTAGGCCAGCGTGCAGCCCGCGCTGCCGGCGCCGACGATAATGTAGTCGTATTCGTTCGCGGCCATCGCACGTCTCCGTCCCAGCGGCGCCGGCGTGTCGTCGGCCGGCGCCTCTCCCGCCGTCAAAGTGCCGCCAGCGCCGCCGCTTGTCGAGCGCTGCCGCGTTCAGGGTCGCGCCGCCGTCACCTGTCGGTAGCCGTCCACCAACGCCACGAGTTCGCTCCGCGGGATCACCGAGTCGATGTCGGCGAACGGGCGGTCGCCGGTGCGGAGAAAGACCTCGCGCAGGACGGCGTCCGGCGGGTTGGTCCGGTTTGCGTGGACCACCGCCGCCGTAGCCGGGCGCCGCTTGCCTTCGTAGGCGTCGAGGGCGGCGCCGGCGTCGGCGTGCGCCCGCAGCGCGTCGGTGAGCGCGCGGGCGTCGAGGATCGCCTGTCCGGCGCCGTTCGAACCGCGCGGGTACATCGGATGCGCCGCGTCGCCAAGCAAAGTGACGAGGCCTCCGCGCCAGAACGGCAGCGGATCCTGGTCGACCATCGGGAACTCGAGCACGAGGTCGGACGCGCGCAGGAACGCCGGCACGTCGAGCCAGTCGAAGCGCCAATCGGCGAAGGCCGGAAGGAAATCCTCGAGCCGGCCGGGCCGGTTCCAATCGCGGCGTTTGTAGTCGGGCGTCTCGATCTCCGCGACCCAGTTGACGAGCTGGCGGCCCTCGGCATCGACCGCGTCGCGGATCGGATAGATCACCATCTTGCCGGTCGCGAGCCAGCCCGCGCGCACCATCGTCGCGCCCGAGAGGAACGGAGGCCAGCGCGTGGTGCCCCGCCACATGTTGACGCCCGAGTATTTCGGCGGGCCTTCGTCGGGATGCAGACCCCGGCGGATGATCGAGTGGATTCCATCGCAGGCGACGACCGCGCGGCCCGTCAAGGACCGCAGCGGCCGGTCGTCGGAGTCGACGAGATCCACGACCGCGCGCCCGTTCTCGGCGCCGGCGCCGACACAGCGCCAACCCGTGTGCAATCGACCCTGCCCGATCCGCGTGATCACCGTGTCGGCCAGGACGCGCTGGAGCTCGCCGCGATGGATGGAAAATTGCGGCGCCGGATGGCCGGCGGCGCGACCCGCCGGTTCGCTGTAGATGAGCTGGCCGAAGCGGTTGAAGAACGCGCTCTCGCGGGTCGTGACGGCGACCGCCGCCAGGGCGTTCTCCAGACCGAGCGCGCACAGCTCGGCCGCCGCGTGCGGCAGCACGTTTATGCCGACGCCGACCGGCCTGATCTCCGGCGCGGCCTCGACCACGCGGCAGGGGATGCCGGCGCGCTCCAGCATCAACGCAAGCGTGAGGCCGCCGATCCCCGCGCCGACGATCAGGATGTCGTCGACCATGAGCGTCAGGTCGCCGGCTCGATGCCGGCCTCGCGGATGACACGCGTCCAGCGCGCGAGGTCGGACTTCACGAAGGCGGCCAGCTTGTCGGCCGGGCCGCCGACCGGCGCCAGGCCGGCCTGCTTCAGCGCGTCCTGGACGTCGGCCATCGCCAACGCGGCGTTGACGTGTCCGTTCAGCGCGGCGACCACGGACGGCGGTGTCGCCGCCGGCGCGAAGAGTCCGTACCAGAGGTCGACATCGGCGCCGTCGATCCCGGCCTCGGCGAAGGTCGGCACGTCGGGCGCGAAGACCGAACGCTTCGGCGCCGCCACCGCCAGCAGGCGGATCTTGTCCGTGCGCGCCAGCGGCAACGCCGTGTGCACGGGGATGACCATGGCGCCGACATGGCCCGCGACCAGGTCCTGCACCGCGCCTGCCGACCCCTTGTAGGGCACGTGCACGACGTCGATCTTCACGGCCAGCCGGAACAACTCCATCGCCAGATGCTGCGGCGTGCCCGGACCGGGCGAGGCGTACTTCAGATCGCCCGGCTTGGCCTTGGCGAGGTCGACGAAGGTCTTCAACGACGTCGCCGGAGAGGAGGGATGCACGGCCAGCGCGAGATCGCCGGTCGCGACCATGGCGACGGGCGCGAAGCTGGCGACGGGATCGTAGGGTATGGATTTGAACAGGCCTACGTTCGTCACGAACGTGTTCGCCGTCATCATCAGCGTGTTGCCGTCCGGCGCCGCGCGCGCCGCGGCGTCGGTGCCGATGTTGCCGCTTGCGCCGGGCTTGTTGTCGACCACCACCGGCAGGCCCGTGAGCGCTTGCAGCCGCGGTCCGAGGATGCGGGCCAGCGTGTCCATTCCAGTGCCCGGTGTGAACGGCACCACGATCCTGAGGACGCGGTCCTGCGCGCGCACGGCGCGGGCGGCGAACGGCGCGAGCGCCGCGGCGATCAGGCTGGTGGTCCGGCGTCGACCAATCGGCATGTTCCCTCCTCCGGCCTTTCCCGGACCATAGCACGCTCGCGCCCCGGCGGGGCGGCGGTGGCCCGGTGTCCGCTGGTGGAAACTCCACCCGACACGCACGCGGCCCGGTGGTAGCATTCCGCCGGGCGCGGGGAATTTCCAACTGGACATGCGGGAGGCTGGCATGGCGATCACCGTGTATTTCGCGACCAACCGCCACAACGAGGGCACCGAGAAGAAGCCCGAGTTCGGCCGGAACTTCAGCGAGAAGGGCCTGACCTACCTGCGCTTCGGCTCGGCCGAGGTCGAGGCGCCGGCGCGCGCCGGCGGCCGCTACCGCGTGTCGTCGGTCTATCTCGCGCCGGAGCACGTCATCGACGATCCAGACGCGCCGAAGAAGGAGAAGTCGAAGGAAAAGTTCGGCAGCCGCGAGATCTTCGACGACCTCCGTGAATCGATGATCGAGCACAAGAGCGACGCCTTGGTGCTGATCCACGGCTTCGCGTGCAAGTTCGAGGAATCCCTCGAGCGAGCCGCCCAGATCAAAGACGTCTACCAGCTCGACGAGCGGCCGCTCGAGGTGTTCGTGTTCTCCTGGCCGGCCGACGGCGACATGATCCCGCTCGTGTCCTACAACCGCGACCGCGACGATGCGCGCGCGTCCGGGCCGGCGATCCAACGGGCGTTGACGATCCTGATGCGCTACCTCGTCGCCATCGGCGACCGGGCGCACTGCAAGCAGAACCTGCATCTCGTCGCCCACAGCATGGGCAACTACGCGCTGCGCCACGCCGTGCAGGCGATCTGCGGCGAGCACGGCGCCAACCGGCTGCCGCGGCTGTTCAAGAACGTGTTCCTGATGGCTGCCGACGAGGACAACGACGCCTTCGAGCACGCCCACAAATTTGCGCCTCTGGCGGCGCTCACCGACACGATCCACGTCTACTACGCGGCCGAGGACGGTGCGCTCAAGATCAGCCGCGACACCAAGAACGCGCAGGACCGCCTCGGCGCGACCGGGCCGCGCACGCTGTCGGACCTGCCGATGAAGGTGTCGCTGGTCGACTGCGCCGAGGTGCTGGAGACCGTCTTCTCCGACCGCGGGCACCAATACTACCGCAACCGGCCGGAGGTCGTCGCGGATGTGCGCCAAGTCTTGCGCGGTGTGCCGTCGGACGAGATCCTCGGCCGCGAGTTCATCCCCGAGAAGCGCTCCTATCGACTGAAGCCGGCGTGATGTCGAGGTGGGGATCCGGCTCTTGACGTTTACGTAAATCATTATTGACGTTTACGTAAACGTCATTTAGACAACTCGGCATGACGCAGCCCGCAGTCGACACGCTCCGCGACGAGTCCCGCCCGGCCGCCCGCACTTGGACCATCGCCGAACTGGCCAAGGAGTTCGGGGTGACGCCGAGGGCGATTCGGTTCTACGAGGACGAAGGTCTGCTGACGCCGACACGGCAGGGCATGAACCGGGTTTTCAGTTCCGGCGACCGCGCCCGTCTTAGCTGGATCCTGCGCGGCAAGCGTCTGGGCTTCGCGCTGGGCGAGATCAAGGAACTGCTCGATCTGTACCATGCCGACCGTTCGGGCGTGCAGCAACTGCGCGGAATCGTGGTCAAGAGCCGCCAGCACATCGGCGAGCTGGAGAAGAAGGCGCGCGATCTGAAGGCGCAGATCGCCGAGTTCCGCGAGGTCGAGAACCACGCGGCGTCGCTGTTGCGCGACAAGGGCGTCGATCCGGACGCGGCGTGACCCGCCGCCCGCGCCGGCCGGCGCGAGAATGAGATCAGGGAGGGGATGATGGCCGTCTACAAGGCACCGCTGAAGGACATGCGCTTCGTGCTCAACGAGGTGCTCGACCTGAAGACCGTCTCGTCGCTGCCGCCGTTCGGCGAGGTGACGCCGGATCTGGTCGACGCGATCCTCGAGGAGGCGGCCAAGCTGTGCGAGAACGTGCTGTTCCCGCTGAACCGCTCCGGCGACGAGGAGGGCTGCGTCTACGAGAACGGCGTGGTGCGCACGCCCAAGGGCTTCAAGGAGGCCTACAAGGCGTTCACCGAGGGCGGCTGGACCAACATCACGACCGATCCGAAGTTCGGCGGCCAGGGCCTGCCGGCGACGGTCGGCTTCGTCGTCCAGGAGATGATCACCGCCGCCAACATGTCGTTCGGCATGTATCCCGGACTGTCGCACGGCGCCTACGAGGCGCTGCACGCCCATGGGACGCAGGAGCTGCAGCAGAAGTTCCTGCCCAAGATCGGCGACGGCACGTGGTCGGGCACGATGTGCCTGACCGAACCTCACTGCGGCACGGATCTCGGCATGCTGCGCACGCGCGCCGAGCCCCAGCGCGACGGCAGCTACGCCATCACCGGCACCAAGATCTTCATCTCGGCCGGCGAGCACGACCTGACCGAGAACATCGTGCATCTCTGCCTCGCGCGCCTGCCGGACGCGCCCGGCGGCACCAAAGGCATCTCGCTGTTCATCGTGCCCAAGTTCATGCCGACGGCCGACGGCAAGCCGGGCGAGCGCAACGGCGTGCGCTGCGGGGCCATCGAGCACAAGATGGGCATCAAGGCGTCGGCCACCTGCGTGATGAACTTCGACTCCGCCCAGGGCTGGCTGGTCGGCGAACCCAACAAGGGCCTCAACGCGATGTTCGTGATGATGAACGCCGCCCGGCTCGGCGTCGGCATGCAGGGGCTGGGCATCGCCGAGACAGCGTACCAGAGCGCGGTCGCCTGCGCCCGCGACCGGATCCAGGGGCGCGCGCTGACGGGCCCGAAGAACGACAAGGGTCCAGCCGATCCGATCATCGTGCACCCCGACGTGCGCCGCATGCTGCTGACGCAGAAATCCTTCGCCGAGGGCGCCCGCGCGCTCGCCTACTGGGTCGGCACGCTGATCGACGTGGCGCGCCACAGCGACGACGCGGACAAGCGCGACGCCGCCGACGACCTGCTGCAGCTGCTGACGCCGATCATCAAGGCGTACTTCACCGACATGGGCAGCGAGTGCGCCAATCTGGCCGTCCAGACCTACGGCGGCCACGGCTTCATCCGCGAGCACGGCGTCGAGCAGCTCGTGCGCGACGCGCGCATCTCGCAGCTCTACGAGGGCACCAACGGCATCCAGGCGCTCGACCTCGTCGGCCGCAAGCTGCCGATGAAGGGCGGCCGGCCGGCGCAACGTCTGCTGGGCGAGATCAACGGCTTCGTCGCCGCAAACAAGGGCGACGCCAAGCTGGCGGAGTTCGTCGAGCCGCTGGAGAAGGCGGTCGGCCGGGTCATGGAGAGCGTCGGCTTCCTGATGCAGAACGGCATGAAGAATCCCGACGAGGCCGGCGGCGCCGCCACCGACTTCCTGCGCCTCATGGGGCTGAGTGCGATGGCCTTCATGTGGGCGCGCATCGCCAAGGCGGCGCATGCCGGCTTGGCGGCGGGCAACGACAACGATTTCTACGAGACCAAGCTGGCGACCGGACGCTTCTTCGTGAAGCGCGTCCTGCCGCAGACGACGTCGCTGGCGCACCAGATCAAGGCCGGCGCGGAAACGCTGATGGCGCTCAAGGCCGAGGCGTTCTGACGCCGCGGGCGCCATTCCCGCGATGACGACGGCGCCGGCGATCCCGGCGCCGTTTTCACGTCGACGCTTTCCGGCGCCGCGCCTACGCTGGCGTCGGACGCCAGCGTAGGCGCGGGAGGGACGAGATGGCGGACAAGATCGACCGGGCGCATCTCGTCGGCAGCGTGCCGCTGTCCGACAGCGAGCAGGTGTTCCGCCAGGTCGCCGCCGCGCTGGGACCGCTGCTGGCGCGGATTCCCGATGGCGAGACGGGTGACCGCGCGCGCTGGATCCGCTACCAGCAGGACATGCTGGAGCGCCATCCCGCGATGGAGCCCGATCCGACGGCGCCGCCGCTGCGTTTCGTGCAGTGGGACGGCAAGCTGATCCGCGAATGGCCGCTGCTGCGCTTCCGGGCCGGGGTCGATCCGGCGACCGTCGAGTTCGAGACAGGCTACGACGGCGAGGCGGCCAATTCGTACGCTGTTTTCCGGCGGCTGCGCGACGACGGCGCGATTCCGGCGCATGTGCGGTTCCAGGTGTGCCTGCCGACGCCGCTGGCGATCGGCGTGATGTACGCGAGTCCGGGGCGCGCGACTCGTTCCTCGCCGTCTACGAGCGCGCCATGCAGCGCACGATCGACCGGATCGTGGCGTCGATCCCGCCCGCCGACCTCTCGATCCAGTACGACGTGTGCCAGGAGGTCCTCGTATTCGAGGGTTACTTCCCCGGCCGTCCGGCCGACTACAAGCGCCGCGTCTTCGACGGTCTGGGGCGGCTGGGCGACGCGGTGCCCGAGGCCGTCGAACTGGGCTACCACCTCTGCTATGGCTCGCCACGCGACGAGCATCTAGTGCAGCCAAAGGACGCCGCCATCTTGGTGGAGATGATGAACGGCATCGGTGACGCCGTGCGCCGGCGGATTGATTTCCTGCACATTCCCGTGCCCAAGGACCGCAGCGACGACGCCTATTTCAAACCGCTGCGCGATTGGCGCCGGCGGCCTGAGACACGGCCGCATCTCGGGCTGATCCACCACGCCGACGCCGCCGGCGACCGCGCGCGGATCGCGGCGGCGCGCGTCTACGTTCCGGATTTCGGTGTCTCAAGCGAGTGCGGCTGGGGCCGCACGGAGCCGTCGCGTCTGCCGGGACTGCTCGAGGCCCACCGCGCGGCGGCGGCGCTGTTCTGAGACGCCGACGGCGGCGTCACGCCTCGCGCGACAGCGGAAGCCCGGCGGCGTTCCAGCCCTCCATGCCCGCGCGCAGCACCACGACACGCCCGAAGCCGCGTTCCGCGAGGATCGTGGCGGCGCGGGCGGAGCGCTTGTCGGTGCGGCAGACGAGCACGATGTCGCGGTCGCGCGGCGCGTCGAGGGAGTCGGCGCGGGCTTCAAGCCGGTCCAGCGGCAGGTTGACCGCGCCGTCGATATGCCCGAGCGGACCGGTGAACTCGTCCGCGCCGCGCACATCGACGATCAGCGGCCGCGCGCCCGTGCCGTCCAGCCACCTGACCTCCGTCGGGTCGAGCCACACCGTCGTCGCGGTTGGATTCGATCGACCGCGCCACCAGCCCAGCAAACCCGCGAGCATCCGCGGTGGCCCGTCAGGCCGCCGCGATCTCGCGCGACGCGATCTTGTAGACGAAGGTGTCGGGATCGACGCCGTCGCGCGGGCCCTTGGCCGTCTCGGCCTCCGGATACATGAAGAAGTTGACCGGCTCGCCCTTGGACAGCGGTAGCCGCACGTCGCGGCCGGAGTTGTAGGCGATCCAGTTGTTCTCCCATGATCCGAACAGGAACTTGCGCAGATCGGCCATCTTGGGGTCGGTCAGCGCCAGCTTGTCGTCGAGCACGACCTTGCGGATGTCGGCGGGATCGGCCGGCACCCAGCCCAGCCCGGCGGCCCAGAACTCGGCGCGGCAGTGCTGGCCTTTGCTGATATCGGCGGTCTTGGCGCCCATCGCGGGATAGTGGGCGGATGGCGCGGCGCGCACGCCGTAGACGCCGCGCGACGGGACGCCGGCGGCGCGCGTCAGGCCGACGAACAGCGCGTTGAGATCGGCGCATTTGCCGCTGAGGTTGCCGGTCGTCAGCATCGCGCGGATGTCGCCGATGCCGCAGCCCTTGACCTTGGCGTCGCGGAACGTGTTCTCGCAGATCCAGTCGAACACAGCCTGCGCCTTCTCGACGGCGCCGGTCTTGCCGCGAGTGATCCTCTCGGCCGTCTCCTTGACGATGCCGTCGGTCACGATCATCGACGACGGCCGGAGGTAGCCGGCGATGCTCTCGGGGAGTGGCGCGCTCGCGGCCGTCGCCTTCGTGAAGTCGGTGTGGCGTCCGAGCGCACCGACGCGCATCGTCAACGCGACCTTGCGACCCTCGCCGCCCTCCGGCCACTCGGCGTGGAAGGCGGTGGCGCCGGTGCCGGTGTCGCGGTGGATGCCCATGGTCGGCGCGTTGCCGGACCAGGTCACACCCTCGAGACGCTGCCAGTCGGCGTCCTGCGGGAGCGGCAGCCACAACTTGGTGCGGCCGGCGTCCACGGGGATGTCGACGGTCTCGACCAGTTCGAACGTCCGCCACCTGCGGGCGTCGGCGGCAGGCGCAGCGACGGCACGGGTGGCCGACAAGGCCGCGGCGGCTGGCAGAAGCGGCAGCGCGGCGGCGGTGGACAGTAGGGAACGACGCAGCATGGCTGTGGTCTCCGGCGACGGGCGGCCGGCGCGTTCGGTATCGCGGTGCGATGGCGCGCTGGCGCGGATGGGTTCTGGCGAAATTGGGGAGTCGCGGCGGCTTCCGTCCGGTTGACCCGGCGTGCTTGCGGATGAGGTTCCGTCGGCGCCCGGCCCGGGCAGCGCGTGGTGACCAGCCTCGACTGCGCGCCGCGACGGTAGCGGGCGCGCCGGTCATCCGTCAACGGCCGCCAGCGCGCGCCGCCGGGATTCCGCGGCGCGGGCGGCCATCGGGCGCGGCGCTGGCTCCGCCGGGGCGGGCGTGCTGGACTGGGCCATCCACGCGGCATCGAGGAACGAGGAGAACGCCATGGAAGCCCCGCATGTGCTCGTCGACGTCCAGGACGGAATCGGCACGCTGACCCTGAACCGGCCGGCGGTGCTCAACGCGCTGTCGGCGCAGATGACCGAGCTGCTGATCGAGCACACCGCGCGTCTGGAGAAGGATCCGGCGGTGCGGTGCGTGCTGATCCAGGGCGCCGGCACGCACTTCATGGCCGGCGGCGACATCAAGGGCTTCCACCGCTCGCTTACGGAGGAGCGCGAGAAGCATCTCGCGAACTTCGAGATGCGCGTCGTGAAGGCGCACCAGCTGATCTACCAGCTGCGCCGCATGCCCAAACCGGTTCTCGTCTCTGTCCAGGGCGCGGCGGCGGGCTTCGGCCTGAGCCTGATCCTGGCGGCCGACCTGGCGATCGCCAGCGACGATTCCTTCTTCACCCTCGCCTACCGCCACATCGGCCTGTCGGCCGACGGCGGCGCGACCTATTTCCTGCCGCGCGTGGTGGGCGAGCGCAAGGCGCTGGAGATCGCGCTGCTGGGCGACCGCTTCACGGCGGCGACCGCCAAGGAACTGGGCATCCTCAACTGGATCGTGCCGCGCGAGCAGCTCGCGGCGGAGACGGCGAAGCTGGCGCGCCGCCTGGCCGACGGGCCGACCTTCGCGCTGGGCAAGGCCAAGGCCCTGATCCGGGGTTCGCTCGACAACTCGTGGGACGAGCACTCGCACCGCGAGGCCGAGTACCTCGCGGCCTGCGCCGCGACCGGGGACCACAAGGAGGGTCTCGACGCGTTCCTCGAGAAGCGGACGGCGAAGTTCAAAGGGCGCTGACGGCGCTCCGGGCGGGCTCGGTCTCGCGCGCCACCGTCTCGAGGTGCTCGACCAGCGCCTCGGGATCGGAGAAGAACGGCGAATGGCCGGTGTCGAGCGTCAAGGTCGCGCACGGCGTGGCGGCGAGCATGCCGCGCTGCATCGACAGGGTGACGGCGTTGTTTCGCAGGCACACGACGTACCACCGCGGCACGCCGCCCCAGCGCTCCTGCGTGTAGGACGCCGGCGTCGTGACGATCACCGTGGCCTGCGGCCGCAACCGCTCCAACGCGCGGTAGACGTCCTGCGCGTCGCAGTCGTTGTAGAACAGCGATGGCACGTTCGCGCGCTTGAAGGAATAGGTGACGCCGTCGGGGTTGTGCTCGAACGAGCGGCGGATCAGTGACTCGGGCTCTCTCGACGTGATGTCGCGCACGCACTCGCCGGGCACCGGAAGCTGGGCGGCGAGGTAGACCAGGGCGCGCACCTTGCGCCGGCGCGCCTCGGCGGCGTGCGTGATCGTGAGGCCGCCGAGACTATGGCCCACGAGGATCACCGGCTCGCTCTCGCGGTCGAGAAGCTTCGACACGAAATCCACGTACTTCGCCAGCGTGACGGACGCCGCCGGGGTGTCGTGGTCGGCGCCGCTGCCGGGAAGGTCGGGCGCCAGCGCTCGGTGGCCGCGCGCCTCGAGCAGCGGGACCACCTTCTCCCAGCACCAGCCGCCATGGCTCGCGCCGTGTATCAGGATGAATGTCGCCATGCGGGACAGGACCGTTCTCGAGGGCAGGGCGGTCCGGAGCATCGCGGCCGGACTTGGAACACCGTACGGAGGGGCGGAGCGCTGTCCATGGGGCAAACGCCGGGGCTGGTTTGCGCCGCGCGCCGCCCTCGTCAACCGCGCCCGACGACCGTGCGCGCGCCCGGCGCGGGCACGAAGAAATCGGGCGCCAGCTCGGCCCCCGGCGACACGGCGTAGCGTGACAGGTCGGTGACGCCGGCCTGCGCCAGCGCCTCGTCGTCGATGAAGAACCGGCCGGTGCACTCCCGGCTCGGCCGGGTCAGCACCCAGTGGGCCGCGTCGGCCATGATCTCCGGCGTCCGGCTGCGTCGCATCAACTCGTCGCCGCCCAGCAGGTTCTTGATCGCCGACGTGGCGATGGTCGTGCGCGGCCACAGGCAGTTGAAGGCGATTCCGTCGTCCTTGAACTCCTCGGCCATCGCCCAGGCGAACACGCTCATGCCGTACTTGGCCAAGGTGTAGGCGGCGTGCGGCGCGAACCACCGGATGTCGAAATCCAGCGGTGGCGACAGATTGAGCACGTGCGGGTTGGCGGCCTTGCGCAGATGCGGGATGCACTTCTGCGACACCAGGAACACGCCCCTGGCGTTGATCTGGTGCATCAGGTCGTAGCGCTTCATCGGTGTCGCCAGGGTGCCGCCGAGATGGATGGCGCTGGCGTTGTTGACCAGGATGTCGAGGCCCCCGAACGTCTCGACGGCCTTCGCCACGGCCGCCTCGACGCCCTGCTCGTCGCGGATGTCGACGGCGATCGGCAGCGCCCGCCCGCCGGCCTTCTCGATCTCCTCGGCGGCGGTGAAGATCGTACCGGGCAGGCGGGGATCGGCGACCGCCGTCTTGGCGGCGACCACGATGTTGGCGCCGTCGCGCGCGGCGCGCAGCGCGATCGCCAGGCCGATCCCCCGGCTGGCGCCGGTGATGAACAGCGTCTTGCCCTTCAAGCTCATGGCGCGCTCCTCCGGATTGGCGGCGCTCAGGCCGCGCGCAGATCGTAGCCCAGCCGCGGGAAGTGGACGACGATTTCACCGACCACCGGATCCTCGCGGCGGATCGCGATCTCGCGGTCGTCGATGAAATCCAGCGTGCCGTCGACGGGATCGCGGGCGTAGTCGTCGGCGCGGATGCGCACGCGGGCGCCGACCGGCGGATCGTCGGGGTCGGGCGCCGATCGCCCGGCGGGCGCGGGCGCGGCATCGGCCGCCGCACGCAGCGCCTCGGCAGCGGTCATCGGGGACGGCTGGCCGTGGCCGAACGCCGCCACCCGCTCCATCCACGCCCGCAACGCCGCGTATGGCGCCAGCAAGGGAACCACGCGCTCGCTGCGGGCGCCGAAGAACCACAGCGTGTGGTAGACGGCGATGTCGGCCGACGTGAACCTGTCGCCGCACACCCAGCGCCGGCCGTCGGCCAGCATGTTCTCGATCAGCGGCAGTTGCGCGCGCACCAGCGGCGCGTTGCGGGCGGCGGCCCGCCGCACCGTGGCGAGGTCCGGGTCGGGCAGGCCGCGCATGCGCGAGCGGTCGACGAACAGGCCCTCCGGCATCAGGTCGGCGTTCACGCCGGAGACATGCAGCGCGACCGGGCGGAAGAACTGGTTCTCGACCCAGTAGGTGATCGCGTTGGCGACGCCTTCGAGTTCCGGCGGGAACAGCGGCGGATCGGGATGCCGGCGGTCGAGTTCGCGCAGGATGAGGCGGGTGTCGCAATACACGTCGGCGCCGATCTGCAGCACCGGCGTGCGGCGGTAGCCGCCGGTCAGCGGCGTGAGATCGGGCTTCGGCGCGATCGGTGGAATGACGACGGAGCGCCACGTCAGCGCCTTGTATCCAAGCGCGATGCGAGCCTTCTCAGCGTAGTTGGAGAAGTCGTAGTTATGGAGGATCAGCTCGGCCACGCGGCGGCCTCCGGGCGGGCCGCCGAGATCACTCGATCTTGATGCCCGCGGCCTTGATCAGCGGCCACCACAGCTCGATCTCGGCTTTGTGGTGGGCGCGCAGCGCGTCCGGCGTCTGCTGCGCGGGCTGCGGGATCTCCTGGCCCAGCGCCGTGAAGCGCTCCCGCACCTGCGGATCGGTCAACGCCTCCATCGCGGCGGCGGTCAGGCGCGCGGTGACGTCCCTAGGCGTGCCCTTGGGCGCCCACAGCCCGTGCCAGATCGCGATGTAGAGGCCGGGGACGCCGGCCTCGTCGACGGTGGGGATGTCAGGCATCGCCGCCAGCCGCGTCTTGGCGGTCACGGCGAAGGCCTTGATCTTGCCGGCCTTGAGCTGCGGGATCGAGTTGGCGGCCTGGTCGAAGATGACGTCGATCTGGCCGGCGATCAGGTCCTGCATCGCCGGGCCGGCGCCGCGGTAGGGCACGAAGCGCAACTTCGATCCGGTCTTCTGCTCGAAATACACGCCGGCGACGTGAGAGGCGGCGCCGACGCCGGCGGTGCCGGCGGTGACCTTGTCGGGATTGGCCTTCGCGTAGGCGGCGAGCTCCTTCAGGTCCTTGGCCGGCAGACCGGTCCGGGCCGCGACGAGCTGCGGGTTGGTCGCGATGAACGCCAACGGCTCGAAATCGTCGAGCACGTGGTAGTTCAGCTGGTACACCGCGCCGTTGACGACGTGCGTGCTCCAGTGGCCGATGGCGATGGTGTAGCCGTCCGGCGCCGCGCGGGCGACCTTCCCGACGCCGACCGTGCCGGCCGCGCCGGTCACGTTCTCGACGAACACGGTCTGGCCCAGCGTCCGGCTCATGCGCTCCGCCATGATGCGGGCCAGCGTGTCGGTAGGGCCGCCGGCCGAGAACGGCACCACCAGCGAGATCTGCTTCGTGGGATAGGCCTGCGCGAAGGCGGCGAGCGGTGCGATGGCGACGACGGCGGCGCCGAGCGCGGCGAGGGTGCGGCGAAGCATGCGGGGTCTCCCAGTGACGATATCGGGCGGCGGAGGCGCGGTCGGCGCTATTCGATCTTGATGCCGGCGGCCTTGATCAGCGGCCACCACAACTCGATCTCGGCCTTGTGGTGGGCGCGCAGCCCCGCCGGCGTCCGTTGCTCGGCGGTCGGCAGGTCCTGCCCCAGCGTCGCCAGCTTGGCGGCGACCTGCGGATCGTCCAGCGCCTCGCGCACGGCGGTGTTGAGACGCTCGACGACCGCGTCCGGCGCGCCCTTCGGCAGCCACAGCGCGTGCCACACCGCGACATGGTAGCCGGGCAGGCCGGCCTCGTCGACCGTGGGGATGTCGGGCATCGCGGGAGAGCGCGTCCTCGCCGTGATCGCGTAGGCTCGGACCTTGCCGGCGCGCACCTGCGGCAGCGAGTTGGCGGCCTGGTCGAACATCAGCTGCACCTGCCCGGACAGCAGATCCTGCATCGCCGGCGCCGCGCCGCGGTAGGGCACGAACTGGATCTTGCCGCCGACCATGTTGTTGAAATAGACGCCGCTGACATGCGAGCCGGCGCCGATGCCCGACGTCGCCGCCGTGACCTTGTCGCCGTTCGCCTTGACCCAGGCGACCAGCTCCTTGAGATCCTTCGCCGGCACCGAGGGGTGCGAGACGATCATCTGCGGACCTGTCGTCACCATCGCGATGGGCGCGAAGTCGTCGAACGGATGGTAGGTGAGGTTGGCGTAGAGCGCGCCGTTGACGACGTGCGTGCCCCAGTGGCCGATGGCGATGGTGTAGCCGTCCGGCGCGGCGCGCGCCGCCTTGGCGGTGCCGATCGTGCCGGCCGCGCCGCTGACGTTCTCGACGATCACCGTCTGGCCGAGCGATCTTCCCATCCGTTCCGCCAGCAGCCGCGCGATCGTGTCGGTCGGTCCGCCGGCGGCGTAGGCGACGACCATGGTGACGGGCTTCGTCGGATAGGTCTGCGCCGCCGCCGCCGCGCTCCACAGGGCGGTGAAAACGGCGCAAATTACCGCGAGACGTCTCGTCATCGTCGTTTCCCCACCTGGCCCGCGGGTGACGCGGGCAAGTTCCATTTGGCGCGGAGTTTGGCGTGCCGTGGCGTCGCCGGCAATCGCGGGATGTGACCGCGAACCGGACGAGGAGGGTGCTTCCCAGAACGAAGAAGGGAGGCCATTGGCCTCCCCTCCATCCGTGCCGTGTCCCGGCGCGTGGATCAGTGCACGACCTCGAACAGGCCGGCCGCGCCCATGCCGCCGCCGATGCACATCGTGACGACGACGTTCTTGGCCTTGCGGCGGCGGCCTTCGATGAGGATATGGCCGGTGCAGCGCGCGCCGGTCATGCCGAAGGGGTGGCCGATCGAGATCGAGCCGCCGTTGACGTTGAGCTTGTCGTTGGGGATGCCGAGCTTGTCGCGGCAGTAGAGCACCTGCACGGCGAACGCCTCGTTCAGCTCCCACAGGTCGATGTCGTCCATCTTCAGGCCGAAGCGGGTCAGCAGCTTGGGAATGGCGTAGACCGGGCCGATGCCCATCTCGTCGGGCTCGCAGCCGGCCACGACCAGGCCCTTGTAGATGCCCAGCGGCTTCAGGCCGCGCTTGGCCGCCTCGGCGTCGCTCATCACGACGCAGGCCGAGGCGCCGTCCGAGAGCTGGCTGGCGTTGCCGGCGGTGATCCACTTGTCCGGGCCGGCGACGGGTTGCAGCTTGGCGAGGCCCTCGAGGTTGGTGTCGGGACGGTTGCCCTCGTCCTTGGCCAGCTTGACCTTCTTCTTCGAGGTCTCGCCGGTGTTCTTGTCGGTCACCAGCATCTCGGTTTCCATCGGCACGATCTCGTCGTCGAACTTGCCGGCCTGCTGGCCCGCCGCCGTGCGCAGCTGGCTCTGCAGCGAGTACTCGTCCTGGGCCTCGCGGCTGATCTTGTAGCGCGCCGCCACGGTGTCGGCGGTGGTGATCATCGCGTGGTAGATGCCGGGCACGTGCTCCTGCACCCAGGGATTCACAAGGCGGTGCTTGTTGCCGTTACCCTGCACCAGCGACACCGATTCGAGTCCGCCCGCGACCATGATCGGCACTTTGTCGACGATCACCCGCTGCGCGGCCATCGAGATGGTCTGCAGGCCCGAGGAGCAGAAGCGGTTGACGGTCGTGCCGGAGACGCTGACCGGCGCGCCGGCGCGCATCGCCGAGACGCGGGCGACGTTGCTGCCGGTGGTGCCCTCCGGAGCGGCGCAGCCGAGGATCACGTCCTCGATCTCGCCCAGCTCGATCTTGGCGCGGTCGGCCGCGGCCTTGATGACGTGCGCGCCCATGTCGGCGCCGTGGGTGTCGTTGAACGCGCCGCGGAAAGCCTTGCCGATCGGCGTGCGGGCGGTGGAGACGATGACGGCATCCATGATGGTTTCCTCCTGTCGGTGACGGTCGACTGTAGCATGACGGGGGCCGGCGTCAGCCGGTCCGCCGGACGGATCAGAGGTCGGCGAATTTCCCGCCCTCGGCGACCAGCTTCTTGAGCAGCGGCGCCGGCTCCCAGAACGGGTCGCCGGACATCTCCTTGTAGCGCAGCAGCGCGTCGTGGATCGTCTTGAGGCCGACCACATTGTCGGCCCACCACATCGGGCCACCACGGTAGACCGGCCAGCCGTAGCCGTTGACCCAGATGACGTCGATGTCCAGCGCGCGCTGCGCCATGCCCTCCTGGAGGATCTTGGCGCCCTCGTTGACCATCGGATAGAGCGTGCGCTCCAGGATCTCCTGGTCGGTGAAGGAGCGGCGGCTGACGCCGAGCCTCTTCGACGTCTCCTCGATGATGCGCTCGACCTCGGGGTCGGGGATCGGCGTGCGGTCCGGCAGGTTGTACTTGTAGTAGCCGGCGCCGGTCTTCTGGCCGAAGCGGCCCAGCTCGCAGATCGCGTCGGCGACGTAGCCGGTGTAGCGGACGTTGCGCTGCTCCTTCTCCTTCTTGCCCTGGCGGATGCGCCAGCCCACGTCGTTGCCGGCCAGATCGCTCATCTGGAACGGCCCCATCGGGAAGCCGAAATCGAAGATCACCTTGTCGATCTGCTGCGGCAGGGCGCCTTCCTCGAGCATGTAGGCCGACTGGATGCCGCGCTGGCGCAGCATGCGGTTGCCGACGAAGCCCTCGCACACGCCGACCAAGGTCGGGATCTTGCCGATCTTCTTCGACAGCGACATGACCGTGGCGATGACGTCCTTCGACGTCGCCTTGCCGCGGACATTCTCCAGCAGCTTCATGACGTTGGCCGGCGAGAAGAAGTGCATGCCGATCACGTCGCCCGGCCGCTTCGTGTAGGACGCGATCTGGTCGACGTTCAGGCCCGAGGTGTTCGTGGCCAGGATGGCGCCCGGCTTGGCGACCTCGTCGAGCTTCTTGAAGACGGCCTCCTTGACCTCCATCGTCTCGAACACCGCCTCGATGATGACGTCGGCGTCCTTGAGGTCGTCGTAGGACAGCGTCGGCTTGATCAGCGCCATGCGCTGCTCGACCTGCTCCATCGTGAGGCCGCCGCGCTTGGCGGTGTTCTCGTAGTTGGTGCGGATGGTCTTCAAACCGCGGTCGAGCGCCTCCTGCGAGGTCTCCAGCACGGCGACCGGGACTCCTGCGTTGGCGAAGTTCATGGCGATGCCGCCGCCCATCGTGCCGGCGCCGATGATGCCGCCGGACTTGATCTCGCGCTGCGGCGTGTCGGCGGGCACGTCCTTGACCTTCGCCGCCTCACGCTCGGCGAAGAAGTAGAAGCGCTGCGCTGCCGACTCGCTCGATGTCAGCAACTCCTGGAACAGCTCGCGCTCTCGCGCCAGACCCTGGTCGAACGGCAGCTCGGCGGCCGCCTGGACGCACTTGATGATGTTCCACGGCGCCTTGAAGCCGCGCGACTTGCGCGCGATCGACTTCTCGAAATCGGCGAAGGTGGTCGCGCTCTCGACCTTGACCGACAGGTCGCGCACCCGGCGCAGCGGCGCGCCCTGAGCCACCAGCTCGCGCGCGTAGGCGATGGCGCCCTGCAGCAGGTCACCCTCGACGACACGGTCGATGATCCCCTTCGACGCGGCCTCCTTGGCCGGGATGTGGCGGCCCGACACCATGGCGTCGAGCGCGTAGGCGGCGCCGGTCAGGCGGGGCAGCCGCTGCGTCCCGCCGGCCCCGGGCAGGATGCCGAGATGCACCTCGGGCAGGCCGACGCGGGTGGAGGGCAGGGAAATGCGGTAGTGCGCGCCCAGCGCCGTCTCCAGTCCGCCGCCCAGCGGCGTGCCGTGCAGCGCCGCCACGATCAGCTTCGGGCTGCTCTCCATGATGCGGATGACCTCGTTGAGGTCGGTGCCGCCGCGCGGCTTGCCGAACTCGCGGATGTCGGCGCCGGCGATGAAGGTGCGGCCGCCGCCGATCAGCACGATCGCCTTGATCGCCGGATCGGCGCCGAACGCCTTGACGCCCTCGTCCAGACCGGTGCGCACGGCGGCGCTGAGCGCGTTCACCGGCGGATTGTTGACGGTGAGGATACCGATCTCGCCGTCGGTCGAACGGATGATGGCGGGCTCTGACATGCGGGCGGTTCCTCCGGGCGGGTCTATTCCGCGCCGCGGAAGCATGGGCGCGTTTCGGCTCGGGCTTAGCATGCCGCCGCGAGCGGCGCGACCGCGCGGGCGCGGGTCGTGCCGCGGTACGAACGAACTTCGCCGGCCTACGCCGTCGGCAGCTTGTAGTCCTTGAACTGCTCGCGCAGCTTGGTCTTCAGGATCTTGCCGGTCGCGCCGAGCGGGATCGCGTCGACGAACTGGACGTCGTCGGGCAGCCACCACTTCGCGACCTTGTCCTTGAGGAAGTCGAGGACCTGCTCCTTGGTGACCGCGGCATCCGGGCGCGGATGCACGATCAGCAGCGGGCGCTCGTCCCATTTCGGATGCGCGACGCCGATCACCGCCGCTTCGGCGACGCCTGGGCACCCCATGGCGGCGTTCTCGAGATCGATCGAGGAGATCCACTCGCCGCCGGATTTTATGACGTCCTTGGATCGATCGGTGATGACGACCGAACCGTCCGTCTCGATCTTGCAGACGTCGCCGGTGGCGAACCAGTCGTCCTTGCCGAACTGGCTCTTGCCGTCGCCCTTCATGTAGCCTTTCACGATCCACGGACCGCGCACCACCATGTTGCCGGAGACGCTGCCGTCCTGCGGCAGGTCGTTGCCGGCGTCGTCGACGATTTTCATCTCGCAGCCGAACACCGGACGTCCCTGCTTGGCGGTGATGGCGAAACGCTCCTCGTCGGGCAGCTGGCGCTCGCCGCGGTTGAACCGAGTCGTGGTGCCCAGCGGGCTCATCTCGGTCATGCCCCAGCCCTGCACGACCTCGACGCCATGCTCCTTCCAGAAGCGCGAGATCATCGAGATCGGCACGGCCGAACCGCCGATGAGGGTGCGCTTGACCGACGACATCCTGAGCTTGTTCTGGGCGCAGTGGTCGAGCAGCGCGAGCCACACCGTCGGGACGCCGGCGCTGAGCGTGACCTGTTCCTGGGCGAGCAGCTCGTAGACGCTGGCGCCGTCGAGCTTGGCGCCGGGGAGCACCAGCTTGGCGCCGGCGATCGGCGCGGCGTAGACGAGGCCCCAGGCGTTGGCGTGGAACATCGGCACCACCGGCAGCACCGTGGTGTCGGGGTCCATGGGGATCACCGAGCCATTGGACGACATCATCGTGTGGATCAGCGTCGACCGGTGCGAATACAGCACACCCTTGGGATTGCCCGTCGTGCCCGACGTGTAGCAAAGCGACGAAGCCGTCCGCTCGTCGAAGTCCGGCCAGCTCAGGGTGCCCGGCCGGTCGGCGATCAGCTCCTCGTAGCACAGCAGGTTGGCGATCTTGGACGACGCCGGCATGTGCGCCCGGTCGGTCATGACCACGACGTGCCGCACCGTCTCGAGGCGGTCGATCACGCCCTCGACGATCGGCAGCAGATTGAGGTCGACGAGGATGATCTGGTCCTCGGCGTGGTTGGCGATGTAGGCGACGTGGTCCGGCGCCAGACGCGGATTTATCGTGTGCAGCACCGCGCCGATGCCGGAGATGCCGAAGTAGCATTCGAAGTGGCGGTAGGTGTTCCAGGCGATGGTGGCGACCCGGTCGCCCAGCTTGACGCCCAGCCCCTGCAGCGCCTCCGCCAGCTTCTTGGAGCGCCTGTGGGCGTCGCCATAGCCGTAGCGGTGGATCGGGCCTTCGACCGTGCGCGTGACGATCTCGACGTCGGTGTAGTAGTTGGCGGCGAAGTCGATGATCTGCGAGATCAGCAGCGGACGGTCCTGCATGAGGCCGAGCATGGCGTTTCCCCGTGTGCGGTGTTCGTTGGCGGCGGCGACATTAGCAACCACGACACGGACGGACAACGCGCCTGCGCCGCGTCGATCGCCCGCGGGGGCGGGTGGCGCCTACGGCGCGGCGTCGCCCAGTTCCTGCCGCACGACGTTGAGCCAGTAGGCCGCGCCGGTGACGAGGATGGAGTCGTTGAAGTCGTAGAGCGGCGTATGCACGTAGTGGCAGCCGCCGGCCTCGTCGCCGCCGTTGCCGATGAAGATGTAGGCGCCCGGCTTGGTCTGGAGCATGAACGCGAAGTCCTCCGCGCCGGTCAGCGGCTGGGTGTCGCCATCGACATTCTCGGCCCCGACCGTCGCGGTCGCAGCCGCCATCGCGACCTTGGTCTGCTCGGCGGCGTTGACCAAGGGCGGGTATCGGCGCTGGTAGGTGTACTCCACGGCGCAGCCCCAGCTCCCGGCGGTCGACCGCGCCACCTCGCCGAGCCGGCGCTCCAGCGTGTCGCGCACCGCCGGGCGGTAGCTGCGCGACGTGCCGCGCACGACGACCTCCGACGGGATCACGTTGGGCGCGTTGAACGAACCGCCGGCGATGTGGCCGACGCTGAGCACGGCGGTGTCGAACGGCGAGACGTTGCGGCCGACGATGCCCTGCACCGCCAGCGTGAACGCCGCCGCCGGCATGGTCGGATCGGTGCCACGCTCCGGCGCCGAGCCGTGGCCGCCCGTGCCCTTGAACACGGCGGTCCAGCGGTCGCTGGCGGCCAGCATCGGACCCGGCCGGATGGCGAACTTGCCGGCCGGGATGCCGGGCATGTTGTGCATGCCGTAGACCGCGTCGCACGGGAACAGGTCGAACAGGCCTTCCTCGATCATCACCCGGGCGCCGCCCAGGCCCTCCTCGGCCGGCTGGAAGATGAAATGCACGGTGCCGGCGAAATCGGGGTCGGCCGCCAGACGCCGCGCGGCGCCCAGCAGCATCGTGGTGTGGCCGTCATGGCCGCAGGCGTGCATCTTGCCGTCGTTGACGGAGCGGTGCGCGAAGTCGTTCCTCTCGTGCAGGTGCAGCGCGTCCATGTCGGCCCGAAGGCCGATCGATTTCTGTCCCGCGCGCCGGCCGCGCAGCGTGCCGACCACGCCGGTGACGGCCAGGCCGCGGTGGACCGCGATGCCCCATTCGGTCAGCTTGGCGGCGACGATGTCGGCGGTCCGCACCTCCTCGAACGCGGTCTCGGGGTGCTGGTGGATGTCGCGCCGGATGGCGACGAGGTCGGCCTCGAATTCCCTCAGGGCGTCGAACGTGTCGTGCGGCATGTCGGTCTCCCGTGCGCCGCGACCGTAGGCGCCCGTCCACCGGTCGACAAGGCCGCCGCTACTCCGCCGCCTGCTTCAAACGCCTCAGGCTGCCGTCGTCGCGTTCGCGGCTGGTCTGGCGGAACGTGCCCGTGCCGCAGGCGACCAGGTCGCCGTGCTGGTCGCGGATCTCGGCCTCCGTGGTGAAGGTGCTGCGGCCGCCGCCCTCGCGGCGCAGGCCGAGGATGGTGAGCGTGTCGCCGTCCCTGGCCGATTTCAGGAACTGGGTCGTGAAGCTCATGGTCACGGTCCAGTGCCGCTTGCCGGTGCGCTCGTCGAACGTCGAGGCGACGCCCGACGCCGAATCCAGCAGTGTCATCAGCACGCCGCCATGCAGGATGCCGCCGGCGTTGCACAGCTCCGGCCGCACCTTCAACTCGACCTCGACGAACCCCGGCCGCCAGGCGACGACGCGGTGGCCGATATAGGCGTTGAACCCGACGAAGCGGTACTCGACCGGCTCGGCGTCGGCCGGGCGTTGGATCGGCATGGGCGCGGGACCTGGTTCGCGGGCGCGCCGTCAGCCGCGCGCGCGCGACAGCGGCGGGGTGGCGGCGCGGCCGGCGAGCCCGTTGCGCACCTCGCGCGCCATGCGCACCAGACGCGGGCCCCAGTCCTGCTCGAGCCGCTCGCGCGACACCTGGTAGATCGGCGCCGAGGCGTTGAACGCGAAGAAGGTCTCGCCGTCCGGACTGCGCAGCGGCGCCCCGACGCCGGCGATCTCGGGGAGCCACTCGCCCCATGACAGGCAGAACCCGCGCTCGGCGATCTCGCGCTCGGCCTGCTCGATGCCGGCCTTGATCTTCCCCCAGTCGTCGCGGCCGCGGCGGCGCAGCGAATCCAGGAGGCGCGACTTCTCGGGCTCCGGCAGCGCCGCGACATAGGCGCGGCCCATCGCCGTGCTGGCGATCGGCACGCGCGAGCCGACGTCGTAGGTGATGCCGACGGCGGACGGCCCGCGGTGGCATTCCAGCCAGATCATCGAATGGCGGTCGCGGCCGCCGAGCGAGACCGAGGCGTTGATCTGTTGGGCCAGCGCCTGCATCGGCGCGCGGGCGACGTGGCGGACGTCCATGTTGGAGAGGGCGGCGTAGCCCAGCGCCAGGACCGACGGTCCGAGCTCGTATTTGCGGAAGCGCCGCGCGTAGCTGAGGTAGCCCAGCTCGGTCAGCGTATGCGTCAGCCGCGCGACCGTCGGCTTCGGGAGGCCGGCGCGTGCGGCGATCTCCTGGTTGCCCAGCATCCCGTCGCCGGCGTGGAAGGCGCGCAGGATGTCCAGCCCGCGGGCGAGCGCGGTGACGAACTGCCGGTCCTTGCTGCCGTCCTCCTCGACCGCTGGCGTGTGCGCGACCGGCGCGGGCGGTTTCGCGGGGGGCCGCGCCGGCGTCGCGACGGTGACGGGACGCGCGACGGCGGGGCGGGCGACCGGCGTGGCGGTCGGGGTCTCGATGCGGTGGCGGGCCGACGTGGTCGCGGGCATATTTCCTCGTTCCTCCGGAATACCGTTTCGTTGGGCGATGGCATGCCACGCGTCGAGCGTCCTCTCAAGCGCCCGGAATGAATTTTCGCATATCGGAATATAGGCGCCGCCACCCCGACATCCCTGTCAGGCACCGTCTGGTGACCGCTAACGCCTTGAGTCGCTTTGGGATCGGTCGATCGCTGACGTGCGTCGTCCTGGCGGCCCGGCGCCAAGCGCCATTTCTGCCGCATTCATGCCATGCGCGGATCGCGCGACGCGGCGCCGCGACTTGGAATTGGTCCAGTTTCCAGTGGCCGCGCCGCGGCGGTGGATCAACGCAGCGGCAGATGGGTGACGATCTTCGCCTCGTTTTCGACGACCCATTCGCGCGTGGTCTGGCAGGTGTCGCCACGCGTCTTGCAACCCGAGAGGCAGCCGGGCGATCCCGTCATGTTCGCCGTGCACCAGTCGACGCACCAGCGGACGTATTGCGAACAGGTCTCGCCACGGCCGGCCCGCACGCGCCGGAAGTCCCGCGCTGGTGGAGGCCCCGGCGCGGCCGCGACCGGACGGGTCTCAGCGGTCAAAGCGGCGGGGCCGTCACCGGGATCGGCGGCGTGCGACGCGGAAGAAATGGACAGGAGGGCCGCGGCGAAAACCGCCGCGAAAACGCGCTTGGAAAGCATGGCTGGCTCGAAAATCAATTTCCGACAATGCAGACAAGATAGCACAAAAACGGTCGCTCGCCCCCGTCGAAATCAAGGCCGCTATGAAACGGCCGTCGGGCGGCGCCAGCGCGCCGCCCGGGCCGTCGCCGCTACAGCAGATCGCCGCCGCAGGCGCCCGCCGTCGTGCCGGTCGCCTTGAACGCCTTGATCACGTTGCGGCCGGTGGTCCAGCGATGCACCTCGTCCGGGCCGTCGACCAGGCGCTGCGAGCGGATGCGCGTGTACCAGGCGGCCAGCGGCGTGTCGTGCGAGTAGCCGAGCGCGCCGTGCAGCTGGATCGCGGTGTCGACGACCTTGTGGACCATGTGCGCCAGATAGACCTTGGCGATCCCGTTCTCCTGCCGCAGGTCCATCTTGTGCTCGGCCTTGTAGGCGATGTGCAGCAGCATCAGGCGCGCGATGTAAAGCTCGCTGGCGCATTCCGCGAGCATGAACTGCACGGCCTGGCGCTCGTCGAGCGGCTTGCCGAAGGTGCTGCGGCTGGTGACGTGCTTGGTCGCCATGTCGAGCGCGCGCTGGGCCATCGCGATGTTGTGCATGCCGTGGCGCAGGCGGCCGTAGGCCAGCCGGTGCTGGCCCATACCGAAGCCGTTGCCCTCGCCGCCCAGCAGGTTCTCGGCCGGCACCTCGAGATCCTTGATTTCGATCTCGGCGTGGCCGCCGCCCATGATGTGGCTCAGCGGCCCCTCCGACGCCATTGTCGGGATGTTGCGCTTGATGCGGTAGCCGGGGTTCGGCAGCTCGACGATGAAGGTCGAGAACTGCCTGTGCCGGGGCGCGTCCGGATCGGTCCGCGCCATGATCACCGCGATGTCGGCGGCGGTGGCCGCGGACGAGAACCATTTCTCGCCGTTCAGCAGGTACTTCTCGTTGCCGACCTTGTCGGCGCGCGTGCGCATGCCGGTGGCGTCGGCGCCGGCGGCTTTCTCGGTCATCGAGTAGCAGATGCGCTTGTCGCCGTTGAGCAGCGGCTTGAGGAACTTCTCCTTCTGGTGCGGCGTGCCGTGCTCGAGCAGGGTCAGCATGGTCGCGTCGTCGGGTCCCTGCGTGTTCATCGACAACGCGCCGAGATGGCTCTCGCCCAACTCCATCTGCACCAGGGCGTTGGCCAGCGGGCCGAGCCCCATGCCGCCGTGCTCCTTGGGGATGAAGGGGCACCACAGCCCCTGCGCCCGCGCTTTCGTGCGCAGCTCCGCCAGCACGGTCTTGTAGTCCTCGCCTTTGAGCAGACGCGCCTCTGCGGGGATGCACTCGTCGTGGACCCATTGGCGCACGCGCTCGCGGATGGCCTTCGCTTCAGCGGGAATCTCGAAATCGATGCTCATCGTGGTCTCCTCCTGCCTTGTCGCCGGTCGCACGGATACCACGAACCGTCGCGCGTCACGACGCGCCGGACGTCGCCCCGGCGAGCGTCAGCGTTCCCGACACCAGCGCCTTGCCCGAGAGCGCATCGCCGCACGAGATCGCGAATGTCCGCGAGGCGCAGGCGCCTGTGTCGAGCAGGTCCATGCGGACGGTCGCATCCAGGCCCGGAAGGATGTTGTTGAGGATCGACACGGAATAGCGCGCCGCGCAGCCACGCGGCGCCGTGGAGCCGGAACATCATGCCGTTGACCAGCCCGATCACGTAGCGGCCGGGCGCGATGATGTCCGGCAGGCCCGAGCGCATCGCGAAGTCCCGGTCGTTGTGGAAGCTCGCGTGCGGGCCGTAGACCGCCTCCTCGGCCTGGAAGAAGGCGATAAGCTCGTCGCGCTCCAGGCGCTTGGGCGTCAAGGCCACCGACACGCCGGGCGGCGCCGTCGCCGTGTCCGGCCCGCGTCCGCCGGTCCGCCCCGCGGCGGCGCGCGCGGCGACCGCCTCCGCCCGGTTCAGCAGCATGGTGTTGCGCACGCGCGCCGCGAGCGCGCCGCCCTCGTTCCGGGTCTCCAGCTCGAAGACGACGTACCTGCCGCCGCGCGCTCGTACTTGCCGGCGATGCGCAGCGACACCTCGATGCGCGACCCGACATGGACGGGCTCCAGGAACTCCGCCTCGCACTTGGCGTGGACGCTGCCGGCCCAGTGGTAGCGCTGCCGCCCGACCCACGTGTGCTGGCCGCACAGCAGGCTCGGCTCGGCGATCTCGCGTCCGTCCGCGTCGCGTAGGCTCGACGCATCGGCGACGCTCAGCGGCGGCAGCCGCCGGCGGTTGAAATCGACGGGAACGACGTAGGCGAACGGCCCCATCGTCTCCCCGATCGGGGCGGTGTCGTAGTCCAACGCTTCGGTCATTCCGCTCGTCCCTCGCGCCGCGTCGGCGGCCATCATCAAGCTTGTCATCGCGCTCGCCGGCCGGCCAGCGGATCGCATCTTCGACACGGTCACGTACCTTGCAGCGGCGCCGCGCGGTGGCTATGTCCGGTCGGTCGACCCGGAGCGCAGACCGGGCCCGGAAACGCCCAACCCGACGGTCCCGCCGCCCCATGACGACGCTGCTGTTCACGCATCCCGCCTGCCTGGCGCACGACACCGGACCGGGCCATCCCGAGCGGCCGGCCCGGTTGGCGGCGGTGCTCAAGGGGCTGTCCGGCCCGGAATTCGCCGGCCTGGGGCGGCGCGAGGCGCCGGAGGCGACGATCGAGCAACTGGCGCTGGCGCACCCCCGATCCCAGATCGAGGCCGTGCTGGCGGCGATTCCGGCCGAGGGCCGGATCATGCTGGATGGCGACACCGTGGCCTCGCCCGGGAGCCGGGAGGCGGCGCTGCGCGCGGCCGGCGCCGTCGTGGCGGCGGTCGACGCCATCGTCGGCGGCGAGGCCGACAACGCCTTCTGCGCCGTGCGCCCGCCGGGCCACCACGCCGAGCCGGGGCAGGCGATGGGGTTCTGCCTCTTCAACAACGTCGTGGTCGGCGCGTACCACGCGCGGCGGCACCACGGACTGCGTCGGATCGCCGTGGTCGATTTCGACGTCCACCACGGCAACGGCACGGAGACGCAGGCGCGGAGCGATCCGGACCTGTTCTACGCCTCGACGCATCAATCGCCGCTCTATCCCGGTACCGGCAATCACAACGACCGGCGCCATCCCAACATCGTCAACGCGCCGTTGCCGCCGCGGTCGGGCTCGGAGGAGTTCCGCGCCGTCATGGCGCACGACGTGCTGCCGGCGCTGCGCGCCTTCCGGCCGGAGCTCGTCATCGTCTCGGCCGGGTTCGACGCCCACATCGACGATCCGCTGGCCGAGATGCGGCTGGGCGAGGCCGACTACGGCTGGGTCACGGAGGAGCTCCTGTCGATCGCCGCCGGTTGCGCCAAGGGCCGCCTCGTCTCGGCGCTGGAGGGCGGCTACGACCTCGGCGCGCTGGCGCGGTCGAGCGCCGCCCATGTGGCGGCCTTGCTGGCCGCGTGATACGGACACCAAGGATTCCCGCCCCCCGGTGACGCCGGGGGCTTGACGGGCGCGTTTGTCGGAGGAGTCGGCCATGGCCGGAAAGGACGCCGTCGCGGCTGATATCGCGAAGATGTCGTTCGAGGACGCGCTGCGCGAGCTCGAGGAGATCGTGGGCAAGCTCGAGGGCGGCAAGGTGAAGCTGGACGACGCGATCTCGGCCTACAGCCGGGGTGCCGCCCTGCGGGCGCATTGCGAGGCCAAGCTCGCCGAGGCCAAGGCGAAGGTCGAGAAGATCGTGCTGGCCCCCGGCGGCGCCGTCTCGACCGAGCCCGCCGGCCTCGGTTGATCCGTGGCGGTGGATCGCCGCCGTGCCGGCGACCTTTCCAGTGTCCTGCGTGGAAAACGCACGAATCATCCGCCGGTCCGGCACATCGCCGCCATACGGCCGCGTCGGCGGCGCGTCATCCTGCGCCGATGTCGCCTCGCGTCCGGTTCCGTCGTCTCCGGTGTCCCGCTCTTTCCGCCGACCGGCCGGACGCGCGCCGCGTGGCTGGTCCGATGCCGCTGAGTGACCAGACCGATTTCCGCTCGGCGCTCGACATCGCGGCGCGCGAGACGGAGCGGGCGATGGACCATCTGCTGCCCAAGGGCGAGGGGCCCGAGGCGCGGTTGTTCGAGGCCATGCGCTACTCCAGCCTCGGCGGCGGTAAGCGGCTGCGCGCGTTCTTCGCGCTGGCCGGCGCCACCCTATTCGGCGTGGCGTCCGACGCCGCGCGACGGGTCGCCGCCGCCATCGAGTTCACGCACGCCTATTCGCTGATCCACGACGATCTGCCGGCGATGGACGACGACGATTTCAGGCGCGGCCGGCCGAGCTGCCACAGGAAGTTCGACGAGGCGACCGCGATCCTCGCCGGGGACGCCCTCCAGGCGCTGGCGTTCGAGGTCGTGTCGCACGACGACACCCACGCCGACCCGGCGGTGCGCGCGCATCTCGCGTTGGCGTTGGCGCGGGCGATCGGCCCGCACGGCATGGTCGGCGGCCGGCGATCGACATGGCGACCGAGGGCCGCGTCGATCTCGCGATCGGCGAGATCACGCGGCTGCAGCGGCTCAAGACCGGCGCGTTGATCGAATTCGCCTGCGTCGCCGGCGCGATCCTCGGCAAGGCGTCGGACGGCGCCCGCCACGCGCTGCATGCCTACGCCCACGATCTCGGCCTGGCGTTCCAGATCGCCGACGACCTGCTCGATGTCGAGGCGACGGCCGAGGTCCTCGGCAAGACGCCCGGCAAGGACGCCGCCGCCGGGAAGGCGACGTTCGTGTCGCTGCTCGGCCTCGAAAACGCCCGCGGCCACGCGTCGCTGCTGGCGGACCAGGCCGGGCGTCACCTTGACATGTTCGGCGCCAGGGCCGACCTCCTCAAACAGGCGGCGCGCTACGTCGTCGACCGCCAGAATTGACCGGACAGCCCGTCGTGACCGCCGAAACCGCCCGTCCCGCCACCCCGCTGCTCGACACCGTCGAGGTGCCGGCCGATCTGCGGCGGCTGCCCG
This sequence comes from Rhodospirillales bacterium, assembly GCA_016699855.1. NCBI lineage: Bacteria > Pseudomonadati > Pseudomonadota > Alphaproteobacteria > Rhodospirillales > Rhodospirillales bacterium. The sequence goes on along the minus strand of CP064988.1, from coordinate 664,394 downwards.
AGAACAAGCTGCGGCAGCTCGCCGACGAACTGCGGCAGGAGACGATCTCCGCCGTGTCGGAGACCGGCGGCCACCTCGGCGCTGGATTGGGCGTCGTCGAGCTGACCGTCGCGCTGCACCACGTGTTCGACACGCCGCGCGACCGCATCCTGTGGGACGTCGGCCACCAGGCCTATCCGCACAAGATCCTGACCGGCCGCCGCGAGCGCATCCGCACGCTGCGGCAGGAGGGCGGCCTGTCCGGCTTCACGCGGCGCGCGGAGAGCGAGTACGACCCGTTCGGCGCGGCGCATTCCTCGACCTCGATCTCGGCCGCGCTGGGCATGGCCGTGGCGCGCGACCTCGATGGCGGACAGCGCAACGTCGTCGCGGTGATCGGCGACGGCGCGATGAGCGCCGGCATGGCCTACGAGGCGCTGAACAACGCCGGCCACCAGCGCAGCCGCCTGATCGTCGTCCTCAACGACAACGACATGTCGATCGCTCCGCCGACCGGCGCGTTGTCGGGCCATCTGTCGCGGTTGCTGACGTCGCGGCGCTTCCTCGGCCTGCGCGAGCTTGGCAAGGCGCTGGCCGAGCGGTTGCCCGGACCTTTCGCCGACGCCGCGCGCCACGCCGAGAACATGGCCAAGGAGCTGGTGCACGGCGCCACGATCTTCGACACGCTCGGCTTCCACTACGTCGGTCCTGTCGACGGGCACGACCTCGACCAGCTTCTGCCGGTGCTGCGCAACGCCCGCGACGCGCGGGTCGAGCGGCCGTTGCTGATCCACGTCGTGACCCGGAAGGGCAAGGGCTATCCGCCCGCCGAGGCCAGCGCCGACAAGTACCACGGTGTCGCCAAATTCGACGTCGTGTCCGGCAAGCAGGCCAAGCCCGCGAGCAACGCGCCCAGCTACACCAACGTCTTCGCGCGCGCGCTGATCGCTGAGGCCGAGGCCGACCGCCGTATCGTCGCCATCACCGCGGCGATGCCGGGCGGCACCGGACTGGACCAGTTCGCCAAGCGTTTCCCCGACCGCTGCTTCGATGTCGGCATCGCCGAGCAGCACGCCGTGACCTTCGCGGCCGGGCTGGCCTGCGAGGGCTACAAGCCGTTCGCCACGATCTACTCGACGTTCCTCCAGCGCGCCTACGACCAGGTGGTGCACGACGTCGCGGTTCAGAAGCTGCCGGTGCGCTTCGCTATCGACCGCGCCGGCCTCGTGGGCGCCGACGGCGCCACCCATGCCGGTAGCTTCGACGTCGCCTATCTCTGCTGTCTGCCGGATTTCGTGGTCATGGCGGCGGCCGACGAGCTCGAGCTGACCCACATGGTCGCGACCTGCGCGGCGATCGACGACCGGCCGTCGGCGGTGCGTTATCCGCGCGGCGATGGCGTCGGCATCGAGCTGCCGGCCCGTGGCGCGCCGCTGGAGATCGGCAAGGGTCGCGTCGTGCGCGAAGGCACGCGCGTGGCGCTGCTGAGCTTCGGTACCCGCCTCGCGGAATGCGTGAAGGCGGCCGACGATCTCGGCGCCAAGGGCTTGTCGACCACGGTGGCGGACGCGCGCTTCGCCAAACCGCTGGACACCGCGCTCGTCGACCGGTTGGCGCGCGACCACGAGGTGCTGATCACCATCGAGGAGGGGTCGATCGGCGGATTCTCGTCGCAGGTGCTCCACCATCTCGCCACCTCCGGCGCGCTGGACCGCGGCTTGCGGGTGCGCCCGATGGTTCTGCCCGACCGCTTCATCGACCACGCCGCACCGGCGCGGCAATACGCTCAGGCGGGGCTGGACGCGCCGGCGATCGTCGCCACCGCGCTCGCGGCGCTGGGTGTGGCGGTCACCGGAAGGGCGCGCATTTAGCGCGGCCCTTTCATCGGTCGCCGTCATCGGTCGCCGTCATCGGTGATCGTTGTCGCGGAGGCGGCAGGGGTCTGTTTGCGCTGTCCGGAATGGCAATCGTTGTCGCCGTGACACTGCGACTGGTCACCCCAGCGATCTTGCCGGCCCTGGACGTTTCGGTGACTACCGCAACGCCAGAGGAAATCGCAGCGGCTAGCCTCGAGATCGCGATCGCGGTGGCTGGGTTGGTCTTTCTCGCCGCGCTGCTACTGTCGCTTCGGATGGACGGTGGTCGAGCGGCCATCGAACGCGATGCCTATCTTGTTGGCGAAGGCGCGACTGCCGTGTGGCGTGTCGTCCTCAAGCCTCTGTTCGTGCTCTGGTCCTTGATTGAGTTGGCATCCTGTGTCGGATGATGACGCGCGGCTCGCGGACGTTTGCCGCGCCGGCGTGAGTTGAGAATCGCAATTGTCCAGCGACACGCCCGCTTCCAGGCGGCGCGTAGAGCCGGCTAGGCATCCGCCGCCGGGCGGCGATGATCGTCGCTGCATCCTTTGATCCGAGTCAAACGCCGTGGTGGCCGTCGCGCCTATTCTTCGCAGGCGCATCTCGGCGCGCGGATGGAATCGGACCGGATATGGACCTTGCGACGCTTCTGCGGCACGAGCGCGCGGTGCCCCGCTACACGAGCTATCCGACGGCGGCGCAGTTCCACGCCGGCGTGGGGGCGGCGACGTACCGCGGATGGCTGCGCGCCCTTCCCGAAGGCCGGCCGATTTCGCTCTACGCCCATATCCCGTTCTGCCGGTCGATCTGCTGGTACTGCGCTTGCCACACCCAGGTCGCGCGCCGGGCCGACGATCTCGCCGCCTACGCGCGATTGGGGGCGCAAGAGCTCGACATGATCGCCGCCGACATCGGCGAGGGCCGGCCGCTGGTGGCGATCCAGTTCGGTGGCGGCACGCCGACCGAGATCGGCGGCGCCGCCCTCAAGCGCCTCATCGCACGGGCGACGGCGCGGTTCCGGTTGGCGCCGGGCGCCGAAATCTCCGTCGAGACCGATCCGCGCTACGTGTCGCGGTCGCTGGTGGCGTCGTTGGCGGCGGCCGGCGTGACGCGGGCGAGCCTCGGAGTCCAGGATTTCGATCCGGTCGTGCAGCGCGCCATCAACCGCCTACAACCAGAGGAGACGACGCGCGCTTGCGTGGCGATGCTGCGCGGCGCGGGGATCGACCGCGTCAACGTCGATCTGGTCTACGGATTGCCGCGGCAGACACTCGAGACGCTGGCGCGGACGTTGACGACGACGATCGATCTGCGGCCCTCGCGCATCGCCGTGTTCGGCTACGCCCACGTACCGTGGATGTCCAAGCGCCAGCGCGCCATCGACGAGGCGGCGCTGCCCGACATGGCCGCCCGGCATGCCATGGCGGCCCTCGTCGCCGCCCGGCTCGAGGGCGCGGGCTATCGCCGCATCGGGCTGGACCACTACGCGCTGCCCGACGACCCGTTGGCGCTCGCGGCCGAGGTGGGGGCGGTCCGGCGCAACTTCCAAGGCTACACCGACGTGCCCGCGGTCCCGATGATCGGGCTGGGCGCGACGGCGATCTCCCTCCTGCCGGACGGCTACGCCCAGAACGCCACGAAGGTCGCCGACTACGCGGCGGCGATCGGCGAGCGCCGCTACGCGACGGCGCGCGGCGTCGCGGTCCGGCCGGAGGATCGCCTCGTCGGCGACGTCATAGAGCGCCTGATGTGCGATTTCGAAGTCGATCTCGACGAGGTCGCCGACCGCCACGGCATGCCTTCGGGGGCCTTCGTGGACGATCTCGCGCGGCTGCGGCCGTACGCCGAGGACGGAATCGTGCGGATCGACGGCGCCCGCGTGCGGGTCGCCGAGGCCGCACGCGATGGCGTCCGGCTGGTGTGCGCCGCGTTCGACCACCATCTGCCGGCGTCGGGCGGCCGGCATTCGCGCGCCGTCTGACGTGCGGATCGGGAGGCGGAGATGCACAAGGGTTCCATGGTGATCCGCGACGAGCACCGCTCGCTGGCGGCGGTGCTGCACGCCCTGCGCCATGTCGCGCGCGCCGCGGTCGCCTCGGGCAAGGCGCCGGATTTCCGCTTGATCGACGCGATGATCGCCTACATCGAGCGCTTTCCTGAGGTCTGCCACCATCCCAAGGAGGACGACCACCTCTACCGGTTGCTTCGCCTGCGCGCGCCCGACTGCGCGGCGACGCTCGACGAGCTCCATGAGCAGCACCGCGACGGCGTCGGGCGGCTCGCGCGGCTGAAGCGTGTGGTCGCGGCCTGGGAGATGGGGCTGGCGCCGGCCGGCGACTTCGCCGGCGAGGTCGAGGCGTACTCGGCGTTCCACTGGGCGCACATGCGGATCGAGGAGGATATCGTCCTGCCGCGCGCCGAGGCGGCGCTGACCGCCGCGGATTGGTCGGAGATCGACCTCGCGTTCGGCGCGAACGAGGATCCGCTGCGCGGCGTGCCCGCCGGCGGCGGTGTCGACTTCGCCGACCTGTTCCGGCTGATCGTGAACCGGACGCCGGCTCCGATCGGCCTCGGTCCGGCCGTCGACGCGGCGTGAGCGCGCGGCGGCGTCAACGCGGCGCCGGAATCCAGTTGGTCAGGGCCAGGCCGCCGTCGACGGCGATGGTCGTGCCGGCGACATAGCGGCCGAACCGCTCGCTGAGGATGGCGACCGTCATCTGCGCGATGTCGTCGGGCGTGCCGACGCGGCCTAGCGGGATATGGTCGACCAGGCCCGGCAAGCCGCCGAATCCGCCGCCGGGTATGGCGCCGGGCGCGATCGCGTTGACCCGGATGCCGTGCGGCCCCAGCAGCTTCGCCAGTTCCTTCATCACCATCGTCGTACCCGCCTTGGCGGCGCTGTAGTGCGGCAGGTTTCGCGGCGCGTAGGCGTGCAACGAGGTCATGTAGAGGATGCGGCCCCGGATCGCGGCGTCGCGCATGTGGCGCCCCGCCGCGCGGCCGAGCTCGAAGCCGGCGCGCAGGTTCACGTTCATCATCGCGTCCCAGGTGTCGTCGGCGACGTCCAGCGCGGTGTCCGACTCCAGCCGCCGTGGACTGGCGGTGTGGACGAGGACGGTGACCGTGCCGAGGCGCTCCAGCGCGGTGCGCCACAGCGCCCGGGCACCCTCCAAGGTCGCGAGATCGGCCGGCACGAAGGTGGCGTCGAGCCCCTCGGTGCGCGCCTCCGCCTCGGTCGCGCGGCCGCCGGTCTCGTTCACGTCGGCGAACAGCACCTTGGCGCCATCGCGCGCCAGCGCCAGGGCGACGCCCTTGCCGATGCCCTGGCCGCCGCCGGTTACCAGCGCGCGGTCGCCGGCGAGAAGCTGGGTCGACATGGATGTCTCCGTGGTGGTGTGCGTGGGCCGGGACCGTAACCGCCACGACACCTGTCGTCGAGGTCGCGGCCAGGATGGTACGTTACGGCATGTCCGAGGATGTCCGCCGCCCCGTGCCGCGCGCCGCCAAGACGCGCGCCGACGTCGCGCTGGTCGAGCGCGGCCTGGCCGACACGCGCGCCGCGGCGCAGCGCATGCTGATGGCGGGCCTCGTGTTCTCCGGCGAGCGGCGGATCGACAAGGCCGGCGCGGTGGTCGGCCCCGACCAGCCGCTGGAGGTGCGCGGCCAGCCGCATCCCTACGTCTCGCGCGGCGGATTGAAGCTGGCGCGGGCGCTGGATGCGTTCGCGATCCCGGTCGAGGGCCGTGTCGGGCTCGATGTCGGCGCCTCCACCGGCGGCTTCACGGACGTGCTGCTGCGCGGCGGCGCGCGCAAGGTCTACGCGGTCGACGTGGGGCAGGGGCAGCTGGCGTGGAAGCTGCGGCAGGATCCGCGCGTCGTGGTGATGGAGAAAACCAACATCCGCGACGTGTCGACGGCGACGATCGCCGATCCGGTCGATCTGATCGTCAGCGACGTGAGTTTCATCGGCCTGCGCACCGCGCTGCCGGCGGCGCTGGCGCTGGCGGCGCCGGGCGCGCATGTCGTGGCGCTGATCAAGCCGCAATTCGAGGTCGGACGCGGCCGCGTCGGCAAGGGTGGAATCGTGCGCGATCCGGCCCGGCACGACGAGGTCTGCGACATGATCCGCGACTGGCTGGCGGCGCTGCCGGGATGGCGGGTGCTGGGGATCGTCGACAGTCCGATCGAGGGCGCCGACGGAAACAAGGAGTTCCTGATCGCCGGTTTGTACGCGCCCTGACCGGCTCAGTCGCGGCTGGCGCGCGGATCGAGCGCATCCTGCAGGCCGTCTCCGACGAAGTTGAAGGCGATGACGGTGATGAAGATCAACAGGCCGGGCCACAGCGCCAGGGCGGGCGCGCTCCACACCAGCTCCTGCGCGCCTGTCAGCATGTTGCCCCACGAGGCGTGCGGCGCCTGGACGCCGAGGCCGAGGAAGCTCAGCACGGATTCGAACAGCACGATGCCGCCGACCGACAGGGTCGTGGCGACGACGATCGGCGAGGCGGAGTTGGGCAGGATGTGGCGGAACATGATGCGGACCGGCGTGGCGCCGAGCGCGCCGGCCGCCCGCACGAAATCGCGCGCTTTCAACGACAGCGTCTCGGCGCGCACCAGCCGCGCCACCGTCGTCCAGCCGGTCAGCGCCACGATCAGCACGATGCGGTAGAGCGAGAGCGTGTCGGATTGCGCCAGTTCGTCGGAGAAGCCGAGCTTCCGCACGTCGACCGCCGCCAGCACGATCAGCAGCGGCAGCAGCGGCAGGGCGATGACGCCGTCGGTGAGCCGCATCAACAGGGCGTCGACGCGGCCGCCGACGAAGCCCGCGACCACGCCGACCACCGCGCCGAGCGCCGCCGACAGCGCGGCGGCGGCGACCGCCACCAGCAGGGACACGCGGCCGCCGTCGAGCAGGCGCTGGAACACGTCGCGGCCGAGATCGTCGGTGCCCAGCCAGTACCGCGCCGAGGGCGGCTCGAAGCGCGCCAGCAGGTCGGTCGCGGTCGGATCCACACCGCGCCACGCCGCCAGCGCCGGCGCAAGCAGCGCGAGCCCCAGAAGGGCGGCGAGGACGCACAGCGACACCATCGCCATGCGATGGGCGCGGAACCGCCGCCACGCGCGCCGCGCCGGCGTCCGTGGGCCGGCGTCGCGGCCCGGAACGAGATCCGCGACGCTCACGACGTTCCGCCCAGCCGCACGCGCGGATCGAGCCACGCGTAGCCGATGTCCGCGAGCAGGCTGCCGACCAGCGTCGCCGCCGTCGCCAGCAGCAGACCGACCAGCGCGAGGTTGTAGTCGCTGCCGAGGATCGCGTCGTAGATCGCCTTGCCCATGCCCGGCCGCGCGAACATCGTCTCGGTGATGAGCGCACCCGAGAACAGCCCGCCGAACGACAGCGCGATGATCGTGAACACCGGCGCCAGCGCCCCGCGCAGGGCGTGGCGGCGGACGACGTCGCGTTCCGACAGCCCCTTTGCGCGGGCGGTGCGGATGTAGTCCTGGCGTAGGACCTCGATGGTGGCGGCGCGCACGAAGCGCGTGTACTGGCCGACATGGGTGACGACCAGCACGGTCAACGGCAGGACGAGATGGCGGGCGTGCTGCCACGGTCCTTCGCCGACGCCGCTGGCGGGCAGCCACCGCAGCACGACGGAGAACAGCACGATCAGCATCAGCGCCAGCCAGAACGGCGGCACGGAGATTCCGGCGAAGCACAGCAGGTTGACGCCGTAGTCGGCGGCGGAGCGGGGGTGGCGGGCGGCGTGGACGCCCAGCGGCAGCGCGATCGCCGCCGACACGACCAGCGCCAGGCCGACCAGCAGCGCGGTGTCGGCCAGGCGCGGCAGCAGCACGTCGAGCACCGGCCGCGCGAAGGAGCGCGAGAAGCCGAGATCGCCGCCCAGCGCGGCGCCGAGCCAGCTCAGGTAGCGCGCCCAGACCGGCCGGTCGAGGCCGTAGAGCGCGCGCAGCCGGGCGGCGTCCTCGCTCGTCATCTTGGGATCACCGGCGGCCAGGAGATCGACCGGATCACCGGGCATCAGCCCGATCAGCGCGAAAACCACGGCGCTCATCGCCAGCAGGACGGCCAGCATCTCGGCGACGCGTCCGAGGAGAAATCGGGTCATCCCCCGACTATAGCGGACCCGGCGGCGCCCGTCGCAGGCGGCCGGCGTCCACGGCTAGTACCGCAGCCGCCGTTCCAGCCCGGCGCGCACGTCGGGCCATTCGGTGTCGATGACGCTGAACCAGACCGAGTCGCGGATGTGGCCGTCGGCCATCACCATATGCTTGCGGAACACGCCCTCCTGCGTCGCGCCGAGCCGCGAGATGGCGTCGCGGCTGCGCTGGTTGCGGGCGTCGGTCTTCAGCTCGACGCGGTGGTACCCCAGCGTCTCGAAGGCGTGGCGCATCAGCAGCAGCTTGCATTCCGGGTTGACGTCGCCGGCCCAGACCGTCGGGTTGTACCAGGTCGAGCCGATCTCCAGCCGGCGGTGCGCCGGCTCGATCGCGAGGAAGCGCGTCATGCCGACGTGGCGTCGCGGCCCCAGCAGCAGCACGGCGAAGGCGATCTCGCGCTCGCCGTCGCTGCGCGCCAGCGCGGCGTCGAAATAGGGGTCGAACAGGGCGCCGAAGGCCGACGTGGTCAGCGACCAGATCTTCGGATCCTGGGCGGCCGGACGCACCAGTTCGCGGTGCTTCTCGCCGAGCGGTTCGAGCCGCACGTAGCGGCCCTCGAGGGTGGGCTTGTCCAACGGCATGGCGGCATCATACCCGGCGTCGCCGGGGCGCGGCACCACGTGATTGTCCCGGATGCCTTACGGCTCCCAGCGCCAGTCCTCGACCCAGAGGGTGGAGGAGTTCAGATGTCCGGTCGGCCGCACGCCCTTGAGCGCCTTCGGGAAGATGTAGACGTCGCTGCGGAAGAACAGCGGCAGCACCGGCAGATCCTCGGCGTGGATGCGCTGCATCTCGGCGGACAGCGCCTTGCGCTTCACCGGATCGAGCTCGCGCTCCATCGCGTCGAGGGTCCGGTCCATCTCGGGGTTGCGGTAGCCCGGATAGTTCTGGCCGCGCCACGAATTGGCGGCGGTGGGGATCTCCTCGGAATGCAGCGTCGAGCGCGGCACGCCGTTGGGCGCCGACACCCAGGCGTACATCGACAGCCCGGTGTAGTTCTTGCGGTTCTCGGGCGCGAAGAACACGCGGGGCGGATCGGCCTTGAGACGGACCTCGATCCCGATGCGCTTCCACTGGCTCTGCAGCACCTGCTGGACCTGCTCGCGCACGCGGTTGCCGGCGGTGGTGGCGAGCTCGATCGAGAGTTTCTCGCCCTTGGCGTTGTGGCGCACGCCGCCGCGCATCTGCGTGAATCCGGCCTCGTCGAGCAGCTTCGCGGCGGCCGAGGGGTCGTAGGCGTAGCGCCGCGCGTCCGGACTGAACATCGGATCGAGCTGCGACACGCCGCCATGCGCGACCGGCTGCTTCGCCTCGAACAGACGCTGCGAGATCGCCTCGCGGTCGATGCCCAGCAGCAGCGCCCGGCGCACGCGGACGTCGGCCAGCAGGGGGTTCTCCAGATTCACGTCGGCATGTTCGTAGATCAACGCCGGCTTGAACACGATGTCGAAGCGGTCCTTGTGGCGCTTCTCGAACGCCAGCCCCTGGTCGAGCGACAGGCCGAGCTCGCCCAGGATGTAGTCGACCGAGCCCGACAGCAGGTTGGCCTCGAGCGCCGACGTGTTCTCGATGATGCGGAAAACGATGCGCTTGAAGTGCGGCGCCTTGCCCGGCCAGACGGGATTGCGCTCCAGTTCGATCGACGCGCCCGGCACGACCTTGGCGATCCGGTACGGCCCGAACCACAGCGCCGGGTTGGTCGTCTCGGTCTCGTATTTCGACTTGTTGCGGTATTCCGTTGGCGCCGCCTCGAACACCACGCGGTCCACGTGGGCCGGTAGCAGGCGCAGGTCGCCGACGCTGTTGTAGTCGAAGGTCACCCGGTCGACGTGCAGCGTGAAGGTGCGGTCGTCGCGGATGTCGAGCTTGCGTATGCGCCGGTAGGCCTCGGCCGAGGTGACGCCCGACATCGGATGGCGGCCGACATCGACCGCGAAGGCGACGTCCCTGGTCGTGACCGGCGTGCCGTCGCCCCATTTCACGCCCTCGCGCAGCGTATAGGTCACCGCGACGCCGGTCTTGCCTGGCTCGTATTCCTCGGTCCGGGCGCCGCCGTTCTCGAGCGTGGGCAGCTCGACGCACAACAGGCACACCAGCTTCCAGTCCGGGTCCCACGCCGTCAGCGGCCGCGTCGTCATGTTCTCGACCAGCGACTTGGCCAGCATCGAGCCGATGTTCGGATGGAACGAGGAGGGGTACTGGGTCATGCCGACGACCAGCTCGTCCTTGGCCGCCGCTGGACGTTCCAGGGCGCCGGCGGTGAGCATGGCGGTGAACACCGCCGCCGTGACGAAACGCATGATGCCTCCGAGTCGCGACCCATCGGTAGCATAGTGGCGTACGGCGCCATGCGCGATGGTGGCGCTGCCGGCCATGCGCGCGGATCAATCATCGGCGCTCGATTTGCGCCGAATTGCCTTCAGTATTAGATCATTAATAGTCCGTTAAATTTGACTAAAAATGAATAAATTCAATTAGTTATAACAAATTTCGCGCCTAATTGATCACTTAAATTATACATGCTAAAGTCTTCATATATTGAGTGGCGTATTTGCGAAGTGATTTTCCCCAAAGGGATTTCCCATGAGATTCGATTTCGCCACATCGTGGCGACGTCTGGCCGGATGGGCTGTCGTCGCCGCGCTATCGGCAGCGGGATTTGCGTCGACCGGCCACGCCAGTGACCGTCGCGGCATCGTGTCGCTTGCCGACGCGGCGAAGGCGTTCGACGACACCGCGCTGCGGGTGAACTCCTCGGCAGCGACCGAGATCGCGCGCTGGACCGGTCCCATCTACGTGGCGATCGCCGACCGCGGCGGGTTGGCCGGGCACGCCGGCGAGATCGAGGCCGCGGTCCGCTCGATGGCGGCGATCGCGCGCGTTCCCGTCGAACGCGTGTCGATGGACGATCCGCGGCGCAACATCGCCGTGCGCGCGACGACCGGCGGCAACTCCGGCTTGCCGACCTGCCGCTCGCACATCAACTGGAACGACGCGGGACAGATGGTCTCGGTCGAGGTCATGGTGGATCTGGAGACGCCGTCGAGAGTCACGCGCTGCATCAACCACGAAGTGATGCACAGCTTCGGATTCCGCGCCCACCCGCGTGGCGTCGTCAGCGTCCTCAGCTACAGCCACACGTCGCAGGCCGCGCTCACGGAGCTCGACCGCGTGCTGCTCGAGACGCTCTACGACGCGCGCCTGCAGCCGAACATGAGCATCGCCACGGCGTCGGTCGTCGGTTGCGGCATCATCGCCGAGAAGATCGGCGCCAGCGCCGGTGACGTCGCTACCGTCTGCGCCAACCGCGGCACCAAGCCGGCCGAACGCGTGGCGTTGTCCGAGACGCGCGTTACCCACTGACCGCCCGCCGGGCGGCGTCAGCCACGCGAGAATCCATAGAGCGGTCCGAAAACGGTCCGCCGTCCTGGCGCCTGCGCGCATGTCCGACGTGATTCGGACGTGATGGGCGTCGGCGCGCCGTTCGCGCGCCGACCACGTCCCGGCTCCATGATCGCGGACGAATTGCCACTTCATAATTTTCACGCATATCTTGTGCGGAACCGGGCATCGGTTCTGGGGCCGTGATCGCCTGCGCCGAGGATCCAGTGAATTTAGTATTCACTTTTATTTCTATGTATATACGAGGCGTGTCGGAGTTGATCGCATCATGCGTGTAGAAAATAAATATGCATCGGAGACTTCCAAGCGTTACTCGCTTTCAGAAAGTTATCACAGTCTTAAGAAAATACCTGATGGTGTCTTTTCAAATGAATTCAGTGTGATGCGTTAGCGATTCGAACGTTATTGAAAAATAATTGGTTATGATATAAGTCAAGGCCCCTCAGAGCAGTGTCCAATAAAGAACGGTCGAGAAATGGTTGTTCGCGTAGTTTGAGTTAGGCGCGGCGCGGGGTTTGTGCCGCTTATCCGGGGGTTCCACATGACGAATTCAATCCAGGCGACGTTCGCGTCGATCGTCGGCGAGTTGCGCGAGCCCGTGTTTCTGGCGGATGTCGACGCGAGCGGATCGCGGCTGACGCTGCACGTGCGCGCCGGCTGCGACGTGGACGGTCTCAAGGACCACGCGGAATACGCGATGAAGCAGGCCGGGACGGCGACGCCGGTGACGGTGCGCGCTCACGGCATGCGCTCGCTCGCGTTTCCAAAGTCGATCGAGCGCTGGCTGGCCCAATTCCAGCTCGGTACGGTGGTGTACGATCCGACCGGCATCGTGACGCGCGCGCGCGCCTTGCTGCTGGCGGCGAAGGCCTGTCGCGATGCGGATGGAGGCGTCGTCGGCGTCTACTTCGATCCGGCCCGCTACGAGTTGTTCGTTCTCGGGCGCAATCACAGCGTCATGGGCCCGGCGGCCGTGGCGCGCGTCCGCGACGTCATCGACCGCGCGTGGTCGGCGGGCGGAACCGCGCGTTCGCCGATCGCGGTGCGGCCGATCGAGCGCCTGCCGGCGCGCGATCTCGTGCCGGTCGACTCCGCGGCCGCGTCATTCACGCGCCGGATCGTCGGCGCCGTCGGTCGCTGGCTCGCGCCCGGCGCCATCGCGATGGCGTTCGCGTCGATGGCGATGCCGGCCTCGGCCAAGGTCGACGCCGCGCGGCATCTGCCGAGCGCCTCGACCGCGCCGGTCAGCGCGGAGTTCGGCGTCCTCGCCGGTCTGTCGGTGTTCGTCGACGGCGGCGTCCGCAACGGCTTGGACACCTTCGCGACCACTGGTCTCAAGCGCTACTTCGGCACGACCGATGGCGCCGGATATGTGCAGGTCGCGCAGATTTCTGGCAGCATCCGTGGCGTCGTGGTCGGCGACAGCCCGAGCAGCGGCGCGGCGGCCGGCGGCTACTAGATACCCGCACGCCGGACCGGACGTTCAACGCGCGGGCCCCTAACCGGGCGCCCGCGCGTTCTGATTCCGGGGGGGCTCCGACTCGGTCGCCGTGCGATGTGCCAGTGTTATCCGAGCGATATTTTTCGTTTGTGTGTTGATATTTATGAGCGAATCTTCACGTTCGACATGATATAGTTGTCGGGACGTGAGGTGATGGATCAGGCACTGCGTGGCGCCGTTACCCGTGGAGTTCCGTGGCGATGTCGAAGACCTTCTGCGCGATGCCCTTCCAGCATATCTGCGTCGGCCCCGAAGGCACGGCGCGCGTCTGCTGCATGACCGGCGAGCTCGTGTCGGAACACGGCGCGCCGATGTCGCTGAACGTCAACTCGATGGACGAGATCTGGAACTCCGCCTACATGCGCGACATCCGCCGCGGCATGTTGAAGGGCGAGCGCATTTCCGCCTGCGAGGTCTGCTACGGCAGCGAGGAAGCCAGCGGCCAGAGCTACCGCACCACGACTGGCTTGGCGCCGCTGGACGGCCCTGTGGAGTCGGCGGAGTCGATGGCCAAGTACGGCGCCTCGGCCGGGTACCGCGTCGATGAGCGGCCGGGCTTCATCAAGATGGAGATCAGCAACCTCTGCAATTTGAAGTGCCGAATGTGCTACGGTGGCGCCAGTTCGCAGATCGAACGCGATCCGGTGCACAACCGCTGGAGCGGCGGCATCGAGCCGCTGCACGCGGTGTGGCGCGGCGAGACCGCGCGGCTCGGCCCCGAGCCGCGCATCGGTGTCCGGGTGTCCGGCCTGCTGCCGCACGAATCATACGACGGCGGCATCCGCCGGTGGACCGACGGGCACGCCACGCTGAGCGTGCCAGTGCGCCGGGGGACCCGCCTCAAGTCGCTCGACGTCACGTTCTGCCGTTCGGGCGCCCTCGGCCAGAACTGGCGGATCTTCGTATGCGGCCGGCCGATGGCCCGCGGCGTGGCAGCCGAGACCGTGTCGCGCGTCTCGATCGACCTGCGCGGCTTCGACGCCGGCGAGGAACTGACCGTCGAGATCGTCAGCGACCGCGTAGTCCAGGCCGCCGGCGAGCGCGAACGCGGCGTGGCGCTGCGCGACATCGACCTGAGCCGCGAGGCGCCGGTCGAGGCGATCCAGCCGCCGCGGCCGCAGCACCTCTCGCCGCGGTTGGCGACGGAGGGGCCCTGGTACGTGGACGACCGCAAGGTTTTCGACGACGTGCTCAAGTCCGCTGGCTCGCTCAAGCGGCTGTACTTCACCGGCGGCGAGCCGCTCATCAACGACCGCGTCGCGGAGATCCTCCAGCACCTCGTCGACACCGGCGATGCCGCGCACGTGCACCTCGAGCTGTCGACCAACTGCACGAGCGTCGACCCGCGCTTCATCGAGCGGATCAAGAAGTTCCACCGGGTCGAGATGCTGCTGAGCCTCGACTCCGTCGGCGCGACCTACGAGTACATCCGCTATCCCGCGCGCTGGAGCGTCATCGAGGCCAACGTGCGGCGGCTGAAGTACGAGCACGGACTGATCTGCAAGGTGCCGCCGGTGGTGCAGGTCTACAACGTGCTCGGGCTCGTCGACCTCTACCGCTTCTGCGACGAGCACGAGATGGAAGTCATCATGAACATCCTGTGCCTGCCGGACAGGCTGGCGATCAGCCATCTGCCGCCGAAGGTGCGCGCGGCGGCGGCGGCCAAGCTGTTCGCCTACCACGACGCGGACTGCCGGCCGCGCAACAAGCCCTCTGTTCTCTCGCTGGCCAACCACCTGAAGTCGATGGAGACGCCGCTCGACCGCAAGGTCATGCGCGAGCTGATGCTGTTCACGAACGATCTCGACGCGACGCGCGGCCAGAGCTTCCGCGAGACGCACGCCGAGATGGTGGCGCTACTCGCCGAGGACGGCTTCGAATGGACCGACGAGACGATGTAGGCGCAGGGCGATCGGGCGCAGCGGCCGGCGCGCGAGCGCCTGTACGCCTGGTTGTGACGCGGGCTGCGTCGGGTCGGAACGGCGGCGTTTGACGAGGGCGGTCCATGCGGGTTGCGATTTGTTGCGAGTTGTCCACGCCGTCGGATCTGGTGCATGACGCGCTGACGCTGGGCAAGGCGTTGATGGCGCGGGGGCACGAGGCGTTGTTCATCGCCGGCGACGTGGTGTCGTTGGTCGACCACGGCGGCGGGTGGCTGCCGACGGAGCTGCACCAAGCGCCCGTGCTGAGGCCGGCCCCCCATCTGGTGATGAAGCGCCCGAATCCCGACGGACTAGCCGACCACATGGCGGCAATGGGCTTCGACGACAAGCGCGCGCTGGTCGCGTTGGCGACGGTATGGGACCGCCAGCTCGCGGCGCTGCGCCCCGACGTCATCGTCGGATTCCACACGCCGATGGCGTGGCTAGTCGGCCCCGACCAGGCGCCCACTTTCGCGCTCGGCAACGGACTTGCATTGCCCCCGCTCGCCGATCGGTCGTACCCGCGGCTCAGCCCCCAGTCGACGCCGCTGGCCGATGACGATTTCCTCCTTGAGAACGCCAACGCGGCGCTGTCGCGGCTCGGACGGCCGTCGCTCGCGGCGTTGTCGGAGATATTGGCGCGCTGCGAGGCGATCCAGTACGGGCTGCCGGCCTTCGATCCGTACCTGCAGCTACGGCGCACCGTCTCGGCCGGACTGCTCGGCGACCGTGCGACCGGGCCGGCCGCGCCGCCGGTCGAGGCGCGTCTGCTGGTGACGTTGGACGTCTACTGCCCGGGTGTCGAGATGATCGCACTCGCGGTCGCCGGGTTCGACCGGACGCCGGCCGACGTCCATATCGCCAGCGCGCCGGCGAGCATGCGCCGTTTTCTCGAGCACCAGCCCCATGTCCGCTTGTGGTCGGACCAGGCCGCCCTGCTTGAGGACGCCGCTGCCGCGACCGTTCTGGTCCACCACGGCGAGCAGAACGTCGCCCAGCGCGCCCTCGTGCTCGGCCGGCCGCAACTCATGATCCCCTGGACGCCGGAGCAGATCCTGCTGCAGCAGTGCACCGGCTGGATGGGCTGCGTGTGGGAGAAGAAACCGACGGTGTCGATCGACGAGATGGCCGGCACCTTCCGGTCGATCCTCAAGGACCACTCCTTGTCGGTCGCCGCCCAGCACCACGCCCGCCAGCTCGCGTCGGCGGATCTGCCCGACGCGCTGCCGGGCATTGTCGCGCGAATCGAGGCGCGCGGGCCGGCTCAGCGCTCGCCGGCGTAGAGCTTCTTGGTCGCCATCACCCATTTGAGCCGGCTCCAACGCCAGCTGATGGAGTGCTCCGGGCTCAGCAGGCAGGCGCGCGCCATCTTCAGGAACGAAGCGCGGCCGAGCCAGTAGAGGTTGATCATCCGCCAGCCGTTGCGCTCGAGGTCGAGCTCGAGCTTCTGGCCGAAGCGGGCCATGATCTGCGCCAGCGAGAACACGCGCCATTCGATGCGCCGCACGTCGGCCTCGCGGATCGCCTTCGTGCGGTAGGTCATGTCGTCGCGACCGGCGGCATAGAGGTTCGATCCGTGCAGCAAACGAAGGGTGAGCGCGTCGGGGATCGACGCCAGCTTCGACGTCAGCACGCAGCAGTCGGTGACGACGGTGTCGGCGCCCTCCCGTACCGCGTAGGTCGGCAGCGGCAGCATCTTGCGGACATGGTCGGCGCGCAGCGCGATCACGGACGTGACCGGACTCCACCACGTGCCGCCGGAACGCAGGAAGCGATTCCGGTAGTCGCCGTTGATCAGGGGCAGGGGCTGCGGCGTGCCGATCTCGTTGCCCTTCTCATCGACGTTCTGGTGCCGGTGGTACATCAGCGCCGCCTCGGGATTCTCGCTTGCGAACTCGACCATCCGCTCGACCTTCTCCGGAAGCCACATGTCGTCGGCGTCGAGCATCATGATCAACTCGCCGCGCGCGGCGGTGAATCCGAGGTTGAAGGCGTGGCCCTGGCCGCCATTCACCGTGCGGATCGCGCGCACCCGCTCGCCATACTGCGCCAGGACGCTCGACGTATGGTCGGTCGAGCCGTCGTCGACGACGACGATCTCGATGTTGGGATACGTCTGGGCGAGGACGCTGTTGATCGCGAAAGGCAGATAGCGGGCGTAGTTGTAGGTGTTGATCAGCGCCGTCACGAGAGGCAGGTCGGTCGTCATGCGGATCCTGGTCGCCGGCGGAGTCCGGCCGCGTAATTCCTCGATATCAACGAACTATAGCATTTTCCTCGACGTATTTCACCGCCCGACGGAAGAGGGCGGCGCCGGCGGCAGCGTCTTTCGCAGATATACTTTCACGTGGCCCGGCGGATAGTCGGTCAACCGCCCGAACTCGACATAGCCGCGCCGCTCGTAGAACCGCAACGCCAAGGGGTTGTGCGTTTCGAGCGTGCTCGCGCCGCAGCCGCGGGTGATCGCGAACGCCTCGGCGGCGTCGAGCAGCCGGCCGCCATGTCCCTTGCCGCGCGCCGCCGACGCGACCCAGAGCGACCGGACGTGCAGCCAGCCGCCCCAGATGCCACCCAGAAGGCCGCCCATCCATTCGCCATCGCGGCTCCGGAGGAAGAAATTGGCGGCGTACCATTCCGCGACGCCGGTGATCGCGACGTTGTGGAGGTCGACACCCTCGTTGATCAGCCGCGCCAGACCGTCGGGCGGCAGCGGATCCATGACGATTTCGAGGTGGTCGGTCACGCGATGCGCTCCCAGGGCGACCGCGCCGGGACGGATGACGGCCGGCCTACCGCGCCCCGCCGGCGATGCTGGGCATGCGCACCTGGCCCGGCTTGGGGCCCGCGCCGCCATGCGCCGCCGACCAGGCGTCGGGCGCTTCGAGGAAGCCGCGCGTCTCCGCGAGGCCCTTGGCGTCGAAGTATTTGCCGCGCTCCGCCGCCGCCAGCACGTCCCACCACGTCGCGAGCTGGTGCAGCTTGACGCCCATCACGCTCAGCGTGTCGACACTCTGCGGGAAGATGCCGTAGTGGAACACCACGAAGCAGTCCGTCACCTTGGCCTCCGCCTTGCGCAGCGCCTCGATGAACATGATCTTGCTACCGCCGTCGGTGGCGAGATCCTCGACCAGCAGCACGCGCTGGCCGGGCTTCAGCTCGCCTTCGATCTGCGCCATCCGGCCGAAGCCCTTCGGCTGCTTGCGGACGTAGATCATCGGCTTCTTCGCGGTCTGGGCGATGAAGGCCGAAAAAGGGATGCCGGCCGTCTCCCCGCCGGCGACGACGTCGATCTTGGACCAGCCGATGGCGTCGCCGATCACCTTGTGGGCGTGCGCCATGATCTTGGCGCGCGCCTCGGGGAACGAGATGATCTTGCGGCAGTCGATGTAGACGGGGCTGGCGCGGCCGGACGTGAAGATATACGGCTGCTCGGGGCGGCAGTGGACCGCCTTGATCTCGATGAGCAGGCGCGACACGTCGCGGGCGGCGGCCTGCGCGGCGGCGCTGACCTTGGGCGCGCTCTTGGCCGGCTTCGCCGCAGGCGCCTTCGCCCGCGCGGCCGGTTTGGCCACGATCTTCTTGGCCGGCTTTTTGGCCGGCGCAGTCTTCGCGGAGACCTTCTTTTTCTTCGCCGCCATGACGCTCCCCCGAACGTTTTGCCCAAACGGCGGTGCGTATCTACCGCCCGCGGCGCATGGGAGCAAGGCGCCGACGCGCCTCCGGCATCGTGAAATCGTCTGCGCTGCCGCACCAATTCTCGTGTGAAATCCGAGATTTCGACGAATCAGCGAGCGATTTCAGGCTTTTGCCCGCGATTGTCGGTCGCGCGCTCCGATCGCCGATTCAGCCCCGGTCGACAGCCTCCATTTCGGCGTGGCTACGCGGCATGGCGGCGAGCTCGGCCACGGTGATCGGCTTCACGGGCGCTCGCAGGCGGTAGTAGCCGACCTCCGCCGTTGGAACACCACGTGTCCGGCCGATCAGCTCGGTGACCGTCAGCCCGCACATCCGGCCTTGGCAGGGCCCCATGCCGCACCGGAGATAGGCTTTGAGCTGGTTCGGGCCGGTGCCGCCGATGGCCACCGCTTCGATGATGTCGCGGGCGCGGACCTCCTCGCAGCGGCAGACGGTGACATCGCCGTCGGGCGCGCGAAACGCCGGGGCGGGTCGGAAGTAGCGGTCGAGGAACCGCCGTCCGCGCACCGCCCGTTCCAGCGCCGCGCGCGGCGCGACCGCTTGCCGGTCACGGGCGGCGGCGTCGATCCGGCCGAGGCGGTGCGCCACGTCCAGCGTCGCCAGCCGGCCCCGTTCCGCCGCGGCGACGGCGCCGGCGATGCCGGCGCCGTCGCCGGCGACCCAGATTCCCGGCCGCGACGTCGCGCCCCACGGGTCGACCTCGGCGTCGAAGCATGCGTTGTCGTCGTTCCACGCGTGCGCGCAACCGATCGAGCGCGCCAGATTGGTGTTCGGCACGACGCCCAGATGAAGCAGCACGGTGTCGGCCTCGACGCGGCGCTCGACGCCGGAGGCGTCGCGGTAGCGGACCGCCTCGACCTTCGCGTCGCCCTCCACCGCCAATGCCGTCGCGCGGATAGGGCGGATATGCGCGCGCACCTCGCGCATCAGGGCGAGACCTTCGCCGATGTAGGGCGAGGCGGCGAAGGCCAACGCGTCGCGCCACAGCGACGCGCGGGCCGGGGGCGTCGTGTCGAGGATCGTCGCCGGCGCCGCGCCGATCCGCGAGAGCTGCGCCGCGAGCAGCCAGAGCAACGGGCCGGAGCCGGCCAGCACCGCGCGTCCCGCCGGCACCAGCGCCGACGTCTTCAGCAGGATCTGCGCGGCGCCCGCCGTCATGACGCCGGGCAGTGTCCAGCCGGGGATCGGCACCGGCCGCTCCTGCGCGCCCGTCGCCAGGATGACCGCCGGCGCGCGCAGCATGCGCGAACGGCCATTCAGGGACACGGCGATCTCCCGAACGCCGTCGTCGGCGTCGCGCGACACGCTCCACACCGTGGCGTTCGCGACGTGGGTCGCACCGGACGCCGTGAGACCGCGCGCGAGGTCGCTTCCCCGCCAATACGACGCGCCCAGCGCCGAGGCGCGCCGGTCGCCGCGCAGGGGCGACTCTGTGACGGCGCGGTAGATCTGGCCGCCGGGTGACGGTTGCTCGTCGAGGATGATCGTCGACAAGCCGAGGCCGGCGGACGACGACGCGGCCGCCATGCCGGCGGGACCGGCACCGACGACGACCAGGTCGTAGCGCTCGCGCAGATCGATGCCGTCACTCATCGACCGATCTCGCGCTTGCCGACCATGGTGCGGATGGCCATGCCGTCGAGAGGACGCACCATGCAGGCCTGCCGGTTGCCGACGCCGTCGATCTCGACGAGGCAGTCGAAGCAGACGCCCATCAGGCAATAGGGACCGCGCGGCTCGCCGCCGACGGCGCTGGTGCGGCACGCCGCCCGACCGGTGGTCAGCAGCAGCGCCGCGATGGAATCGGTCGCCGGCGCCTCGACGGATTCGCCGTCGATCGTCACGCGGACCATCGCGCGCGGCGCGAGATCAGGAAGCCGCCGGAACATCGAACCTCCGGCCGTGGAACGCGTCGAAGCCGTCGGGGAGCGCGCCCCGCGCCAACGCCGGCGCCAGATGGAGGGCGTGCGCGGCGGCCAGGGTCACGCCGCTGTGGCAGGTCGCCACGAACGCGCCGGGGTGGCTGACCGATTCCATGTAGATCGGGAAGCCGTCCGGCGTCATGACGCGCAGCGCCGCCCATGTCCGCACGACGTTCAAGCGGCCGAGCAACGGGAACATCCGCACGGCGCGGTCGGCGATGTTGGCGGTGACGCCGGTGCTGGCGGTGTCGTCGAAGCCGGCTTCCTCGAGGGAGTCGCCCATCATGACGCCGCCCTCGTCGGTCTGCCGGATCGTCACCACGGGATGGCGCAGGAACAGCGCCGCCTTCTCGGTGACGACGATCTGGCCGCGTTGCGGGCGCACGGGTACGTCGAGGCCGACCATGGCGCCGAGCGCGCGGTTGCCGTTGCCGGCGGCGAGCACGATCCGCGCCGCCGCCAGCGGGTTCGCGCCGGAATGGACGACGAAGCCGCCGTCGCGGCGTTCGATCCGGTCGACCGTGCGGTTCGGCAGATACGCCACGCCACGCCGCGTCAGCGCGGTGTGCAGCGCGCGCAGCAGACGGGGCGAGTTGACGTGGCCGTCGAGCGGGCAGTAGGCGCCGCCAGCCACCTCCGGACCGATCTCCGGCAGCTCCTTCGCCAGCCGGGCGCGGTCCATGATCTCGTAGGGCAGGTCGGACTGATTGTGCAGGCGCCTCAACACCGTGGCGCGGCGCTCCAGCTCCGCCTCCGATAGCGCCAGGCTGAAGCCGCCGGGCCGGCTGTGCGCGACGTCGATGCCGGTCTCGCCGCGCAGTTCGGACGCGAAGCCCGCCCACGCGTCGGACGACCCGCGCGTCCAGCGCGCGTAGTCCGGCATGCCCAGACCCTTGCTCTGCACCCACACCAGCGCGAAGTTCCCGCGCGAGGCGCGGAAAGCGATGTCGCCCTCGTCGAGAACGGCGACCCGTTGTCCGGCCTTGGCGAGACCCCATGCGATGGCCGAGCCGACGAGGCCGCCGCCGATCACGGCGACGTCAAGGTCGGCCATGGTGGAGCTTCCGGGCGCGCGCTGTCATGGTGCGACGACCATGGCGCGCCGGCGCTGGAAGTCAACGCCGCCGCCGCGTCGATGGCTCCGGGTATATGTGATATGCCCGTCACGCCGCCCGTCGGCGCTCGGCGCCGCCGCCGCGAGACGGCATAGTGCGGCCGCCGCCGGGTACGGGCGAGGGGAGGCTTTCCGCGCATGGGCGAGGTGAAGGAAGATTTCCGGTCGCGGGCCAAGGCCTGGCCGAAGGGCAACCGGTTCGAGGATTTCACGCCGGACCGGGTGTTCGAGCACCATTGGGGTCGCACCATCACGGAGAGCGACACCACGCTCTTCACGACGCTGACGCTCCACTACAATCCGCTGTACTTCAACGCGCCGTACGCCAGGGAGCACGGCCATCCCGGCATCGTCGTCAACCCGATCCTGGTGTTCATGACTACCTTTGGCCTGTCGGTCGAGGATCTCAGCGAGGGAGGCGGACCGTTCCTCGGCGTCAACGAGCTGACGTTCCACAAGCCCGTCTACGTCGGCGACACGATCACGGCGCGCTCGACGGTCAAGGACGCCCGGGTCTCCGGCAGCCACAGGGGCTTCGGGATCGTCACGTGGCACACCGAGGGCTTCAACCAGGACGGGGCGCGGGTGGTCGACTTCCACCGCTCCAATCTCGTGCGCCGGAGGGATTCCTGACATGTCGTACATGACCGAAGAGCGCCGGATGATCCAGGAATCGGCGCGCGAATTCTCGATGAACGAGGTCCTGCCGGTCGCCAACCGTCTCGACCCGGTCCAGGGCGACATCCCCATGGACCTGCGCCAGAAGCTCGCGGACATGGGTTACTACGGCATCATGATCCCCGAGGAATACGGCGGCATGGGGCTGGGTTGCTTCGAGTACTGCCTCGTGGCCGAGGAACTGTCGCGCGGCTGGATGAGCGTCGCCAGCATCATCGCCCGCGGCAACGGCATGATCGCCGCGACCGGCTTCACCGAGGAGCAGAAGAAGCGCTGGCTGCCGAGGATGGCGCGGGGCGAGTGGCTCGGCGCGTTCTCCATGTCGGAGCCCAACGCCGGCTCCGACGTCGCCAACATCTCCTGCCGCGCCGTGAAGGACGGCGATTCCTGGGTCATCAACGGCAACAAGTACTGGTGCACCTTCGCCGACGGCGCCGACTTCCTCGTCGTCATCGCGCGCACCTCGCCGCCCGACCCGAAGCGCCGCCATCTCGGGCTCTCGATGTTCTTCATCGAGAAGAAGCGCGGCGAGCTGCCGCCCGGCTGCAAGGGCAGCGCCATCCCGAAGATCGGCTATTTCGGCTGGAAGACCTTCGAGCTGGCGTTCGACAATTGCCGCGTCGGCGCCGAGAACCTCGTGGGCGAGGAGGGCCGGGCCTTCTACTACGCCACCAGCGGGCTGGAGAAGGCGCGCGCCCACACAGCGGCGCGCTCGATCGGACTGGCGCGCGGCGGGCTAGAGGACGCGCTGCGCTACGCCAAGGAGCGGGTGCAGTTCGGCCAGGCGATCGCGGAGTTCCAGGCCATCCGCTTCAAGCTCGCCGACATGGCGACCCAGATCGAGGCCGCGCGGCAGCTCATGTACTTCGTGTGCGACCAGATCGACACCGGCCAGCGCTGCGACAAGGAGGCCTCGATGGTGAAGCTGTTCGCCTCCGAGATGTCGGAGCGCGTCACCAGCGAGGCGCTGCAGATCCACGGCGGCGCCGGCTACACCAAGCTGCACGCCGTCGAACGCCACTGGCGCGACGCGCGGCTGACCAAGATCTTCGAGGGCACCTCCGAGATCCAGATGCGCATCATCTCCGACCAGCTTCTCGGTCGCGGGAGGAACTGACGATGCGCACCGCCGCCCTGACCGGAAAGGACAACTGGTTCGAGGATTTCAAGCCCGGCGACGTGTGGCGCCACGCCCGCGGGAAGACGGTCGAGCCGCTCGAGCAGGTGCTGATCACCAACATGGTGATGAACACCGCCGCCGGCCATTTCGACGAGCACCAGATGAAATCCTCGCCGTGGGGCAAGCGCCTGTCGTTCGGCGGCGTGACGATCTCGCTGGTGATCGGACTGGCGGCGCAGGACACCGCCGAGCACGTGCTGGCCGAGCTCGGGCTGGACAAGATGCGGCTGATGTCGCCGGTGTTCCACGGCGACACGCTCTACGCGTACAGCGAGGTGCTGAAGGTCGAGGATTCCGACCGTCCCGACGCCGGCATCGTGGTCTTCAAGCATTACGGCGTGAAGGACGACGACAAGGTCGTGTTCGAGGGCGAGCGCCGCGTGCTGATGAAGCGGCGCAGCCACTGGGCGGAAAAGTGACGGCGGCGGCGTTCGCGCCGGGACCGCCGGGCGCGCTGGAGGGCGTGCGCGTCGTCGACCTGACGCAGATGCTGGCGGGCCCGTACTGCACGCAGCTGCTGGCCGACCAGGGCGCGGAGGTGGTCAAGGTCGAGCCGCTCGACGGCGACCACACGCGCATCGTCGGGCCGTACCGCGCCGACGATTCCGACCGCGCCTATGGCGGCTATTTCGCGTCGATCAACCGCAACAAGCGCTCGATCGCCGTCGACCTCAAGCGGCCGGAGGGCCGCGAGCTGGTGCTGCGGCTGGCCGACGGCGCCGACGCGATCGTGGAGAACTACCGGACCGGGGTGATGGACCGGCTCGGCCTGTCCTACGAGACGCTGCGCGCGCGCAATCCGAAACTGGTCTACGCCGCGATCCGCGGCTTCGGCGATCCGCGCACCGGCGCCAGCCCCTATGTCGACTGGCCGGCCTACGACGTCGTCGCGCAGGCGATGGGCGGGATCATGGCGATCACAGGCCCCGACAAGGACACGCCGATGAAGGTCGGGCCGGGCATCGGCGACATCATGCCCGCGACCATGGGCGCCGTCGGCATCGTCAGCGCGCTCTACCGGGCCAGCCGCACGGGACAGGGGCAGTTCGTCGACGTCGGCATGGTCGACGCGGTCCTCGCCCTGTGCGAGCGCACGCTCTACCAGCACAGCTATGTCGGCGCCGTGCCGGCGCCGGAGGGCAACCACCATCCGATGCTGTGTCCGTTCGGGATGTTTCCCGCGAAGGACGGCGCCGTCACGATCGCGGCGCATTCCGACATCCACTGGCCGATCCTGTGCCGCGCCATCGGTCTCGACCGCCTGGCGGACGATCCGAGGCTCGCGTCGGTGCAGGACCGCCGCGCGCACCAGGACGAGATCATCGCCGCGATCTCGGCGTTCACGCGCGCGCGGACCAAGCGCGAGCTCCTGGGCGTCCTCGGCGGCGTCGTGCCGTTCGGGCCGGTCTACGACGTCCGCGACATCGTCGCCGATCCGCATTTCCGCGCCCGCGACATGGTGGTGTCGGTGCCGCAGCCCGGCAGCGCCGCGCCGGCGACCATCGCCGGCGTGCCGATCAAGATGACGGAGACGCCCGGCCGCGTGCGCCGCCGCGCGCCGCTGCTGGGCGAGGACACCGACGACGTGCTCGCCCGCGCCGGCCTGTCCGCCGCCGAGATCGTCCGCCTTCGCGACAGCAAGATCATCGCCTGAGAGGAAGAAGACCATGTCGACCCATGTCCGTCCGCGCCGCGCCCGCCGCTCGCAGCTCTCCACGCCCGGCTCCAGCGAGAAGATGATGGAGAAGGCCGCCGCCTCGAAGGCCGACCACGTCTTCCTCGACCTGGAGGACGCCGTCGCGCCGAGCCAGAAGCGGCCCGCGCGCAAGAAGATCGTGGAGGCGCTCAACACGCTGGACTGGGGCACCAAGACGCGCTGCGTGCGCATCAACGATCTGACGACGGAATACGCCTTCGAGGACATCATCGAGGTGGTCGAGGGCGCCGGCGCCAACCTCGACACCATCATGATGACCAAGGTGCTGACGCCG
This sequence comes from Rhodospirillales bacterium, assembly GCA_016699855.1. NCBI lineage: Bacteria > Pseudomonadati > Pseudomonadota > Alphaproteobacteria > Rhodospirillales > Rhodospirillales bacterium. The sequence continues at coordinate 638,973 of CP064988.1, read as the reverse complement.
TCGGACGTGCTGTTCGCCGACACGCTGCTGACCCAGCTCGAGAAGAAGCTGAAGCTGAAGCGCACCATCGGCCTCGAGGCCCTGATCGAGGAGGTCGAGGGCATGCAGAACGTCGACGCCATCGCCCGCTGCACGCCGCGTCTGGAATGCCTGGTGTTCGGGATGGGCGATTTCTCGGCCTCGATGGGCGTGGTCAACAAGTCGGTCGGCGGCGAGTCGTCCTATCCCGGCGACGTCTGGCACTACGCGCGCTTCCGGCTGGTGATGGCCTGCCGCGCCGCCGGCATCGATCCGGTCGACGGGCCGTTCGGCGACTTCCGCAATCCCGACGCCTACCGCGAGGAGTGCCGGCGCTCGATGATCCTGGGGTGCGTCGGCAAATGGGCGATCCATCCCTCGCAGATCGACATCGCGCTCGACGTCTACTCGCCCAAGGCCGAGGACATCGCGCGCGCGCGCAAGCTGGCGGCGGCCTACGCCGACGCCGAGGCGAAGGGGCTGGGCGCGATCAACGTCGACGGCGTGATGGTCGACGTCGCCTCGATCCGCATCCTGCGCAACACCATCCTGAACAAGGCCGACCTCTACGGCCTGTGAGCCGCGGACGTCAGGACGCGGGCACGTAACGGGCGGCGATGTCCGGCACGCGGCTGGCGCCGCCATAGCACACGACCATGGCGGCGTGGGCCATGTTGCCCTTGCCGTCGGACTTGTACTCCATCGCCAAGCCGCGCCAGCGCATGGCCCCCAGCTTCGCGCGCACGGCGTCGCCGGTGACCTTGTCGACGCCGCTCTCCCTCGCGATCTCCGCGACGGCCGCCGCCAGCATCGACACCGCGTCGTACTCGGCGACCGCGAAGGCGTCGGGATCGCCACCGAACTCCTTGCGATAGGCCTCGACGAAGGCGCGCATGCGGGAATCATCCATCGCCGCCGCCGGCATCGCGGCGGTCTCGGCGCACACGCCCTTGAGATCGGCCGGCTCGAACAATGCCGCCGTGGCGGGCTGCGCCATCGCCGAGCCGGCGACGATCGGCAGACCCGGCGCCTGCGCGCGGGCGGCGCGGATCGCCAGCGCGGTGGACTGCGAGTGGAGGTGCAGCACCAACGCGTCGGCGCCGGCCGCGCTCGCGCGCGATCACCGGCGCGAAATCGTTGACCGTGGTGGCGACGCCCTCCTCGAGCACCGCCGGCGTGCCGGCCTCGGCGAACGCCTTCGCGAGCGCCTCGCGCCCGGACTGGCCGTAGGCCGTGGTCTGGAACACGATCGCGGGCTTGCGGGCCCTCAGCGTCTCCAGCACGTAGCGGGCGTGCGCGACCTTCACGACGCCGTCGGCCGGGAAGAAGCGGAAGAACCACGGGTTGCCCATCTCCGACAACCGCGCCGTGCCGGAGACGGTGAGCACAGGCAGCTTCGACTCGGCGGCCTGCGGCAGCAGCGCCAGCATCTGCGTGCCGAGGATCGGACCCATCATGGCGACGGGCGCGCGGACGCCGTCGCGGGCGCCATCGCGCGCGGCGCGCTGCCACGCCGTCGCGGCGGCCTCCGGGCTCGTGGCGGTGTCGATGATCTCCGGCGCGAAGCGGACGACGGCCGCGACGTCGCGGATCGCGAGCAGGGCGCCGTCGCGCTGGCTCTTGCCCTCGAGCGCGACGAAGCCGGTGAGCGGGAACAGCAACGGCAGGCGGAACGCTGGCGCCGCCTGCGCCCGCGCCACCAGCGGCGACAGGGCGGCGCCGGCGGCGAGCGCGAGCGTCGCGCGGCGCGGAATGTCGATCATCGGCGGGATCCCCGGATGGCGTCGAATCGAGACATGTGTCGCCGCCGGCGCTCTGGCAAGCGCATCAGCCGGTGGCGCCGCCGGCCCATGGCGACATGACCTCGTTCATACCCGTGACCATCCCCGTCATCGGATCGCGCCGGATGCAGCTGGGGTTGGCGAAGTTCAGCGGGTAGACTGGGTTGGCGACCTCGACCAGCGGGTGCCGTGCGGCGATCGCCCGCTTGATGTCGTCCGGAAGATCCCAGTTGGCGCGGACCGGACCCGTCCCGGAGACGTCGATGCGGGGTTGGTGGAAGGCGTCCTCGACGTCCATGCCGCGGTCGACCTGCATCATGATGAGTTGCGTCACCGCCGGCACGATGCGCCGGCCGCCGGAGGCGCCGATCGCGAACCAGCCCTCGCCGTTCTTCGACACCACCGTGCCGCAGATGTTGCACAACGGCCGCTTGCCCGGCGCCAGCGAGTTGGGCCGTCCGGGCGTCGGGTCGAACCACATCAGGCCGTTGTTCATCATGACGCCGGTGCGCGGCAGCATGACGCGCGAGCCGAACAGCGACAGCAAGGTCTGCGTCAACGCCACCATGTTGCCCTCGGCGTCGACGGCGTTGAAGTGCGTGGTGCAGGACGGCGTGTGGGCGTCGCCCATGTCGCGCAGGCGTTCCTCGTAGGCGGTGTTCAGGCCCTCGGCGACGGCCACGAACGCTTCGGCGTCCGGCGCGCCCGCGCCGCGCGTGCGGTCGCCCATCAGCTCGAAGGCCCGCTTCATGGTCGGGCCGGCGGTCAGGTAGGGAACGGTGTGGATCGTGGCGCCGTTGCGCTGGAACTCGACCGGCTCGACGATCCGGGCGCGGTAGCCGGCGAGGTCGTCGAGCGAGATCGCCGAGCCGCCGGCGTTGAGGTCCGCGACGAGGTCGCGGGCGACCGCGCCCTCGTAGTAGTCGCGCGGGCCGGCGTCGCGCAGCCGCTTGAGCGTGGTCGCGAGGTTGCCCAGCCGCACCCGCGGCGCGTTGCCCTCCCAGTCGACGATCGGCGGGAAGCCGCTGGCGAGGTAGGTCGCGCGCGAGGTCTCGAACTCCGACAGGGCCGCGGCGCCGCTGGCGATCATCAGGGTGGCGTACCAGTCGGCCGACATGCCGCGCTCGGCCAGCTCGATGCCCGGCTCGACGACTCGCGCCCAATCCCAGGTCCCGAACCGCTTCAGCGCCGTCGCCATGCCGTCGACCTGGCCGGGGACCGCGATCGAGTGATAGCCCTTGATGTTGTTGTCGCCGACCACCGGCGCCCAGCCGAACAGGTCGCCCATCGCTTTGCCGCCGGACAGGGCGTAGTTCTTGAGGTCCAGCTTGCCCGCGGCGACGGCGCCGTAGTCGACGACGTAGGCCTTCCGCTCGCGCGCCACCCATACGACCATGTAGCCGACGCCGCCGATCCCGCTCATCCAGGGCTCGACGCACCCGATCGCCATGGCCGTCGTGACGGCGGCGTCGATGGCGTTGCCGCCGGCCGCCAGGGTCCGGGCGCCCAGCTCGGCCGCCAGCGTGTTCTGGGCGACGACCGCGCCCCGGCCACGCACGGCCCGCTTGATGACGCTTTGGCGGCGGTTGAAGTTTTCGCTCATCGGTCGGTTCCATCCCTCTGGTTCCAGCGATGATACCCCTGGCGGGCGGGCGGACCAGCGGAAACCCGTGTAGGATCATGAAGTTGGCGAATGGTGGGGATGCCCGGGCGGCATCCTGCGTATCCAGTGCACAGGGTGGTTCCAACCGGCGGTGTCCGCGTTCGACGACATAGACCTGCGCGCTTTGGCGGCGGGCGGCAAACGGGAGTGGGACCGCTTCGTGGCGGCGGCCGCGCCGGTGATCCATGCCGTGGCGCGGCGGGTGATCTCGACCCATGGCGGCAACGCCGACGACGCGCTGGACGCAGCGCAGGACGTGTTCGTGCGCCTGTGCGCCGACGACCGGCGCCTGCTGCGCACCTACGACCCCGCCAAGGCGTCGCTGGGGACCTGGTTGGCGGTCGTCACCCGCTCGAGCGCCATCGACTATCTCCGCCGCCGGCGCCAGACCATGGCGCCGCTGGACGACGTCCCGGAGAGCTACGCGGCGGTCGAGGACCGGCATGTCGAGCGGTTGACCATTCCCCCCAACGAGACCGATCCCGTGGGAACGGACAAGGACCGCGCCTTGTGGGCGCGGGCGAAGAACGCGCGGCCGCCGGCGGGGGCGGTCGGCCCGGCGTCGCCGCCGCCCGTGTTCGACGAGGAGCTGGCAGCGTGGCTGGACGGCCGGGCTTCGCCCGAGCTCGCCGCCCGTGTCGAGGCGCGTCTGGCGGCCGATCCGGCACTGCTGACGGCGTCGCTCGATATGCACGGCGCGCTGCGCGAGGCCGCCGTCTCGCCTGCTCCTGCGCGTCTAGAGACCCGGGCCAAGGCGCTGGTCGGCTTCGACACCGAGCGGCTGGCCGCGGCCGGCGGGGGCCGCGCGCTCAGCTGGCTGATGGGCTGGCGGCGGCGGGTCGAATTCGCGGCGGTGGCCACCCTGTTCCTCGCGGTCGCCGCCGGTGGCTTCACGCTCGGCGGTGGCATGCAGGAGGCGGTGGCGCAGGACCGGGCGGTCGACCAGGTCTTCGCGTCGCTGTTCGATAGCGGCGACACCGACGCGTTCGGCGAGCCGGGGGGGCAGCAGTGATGCGCCGCCACCTCGCCTGGATCCTGCTCGGCCTCTCCGTCGTGTTGAATGTGTTCTTTATCGGCGGTTTCGTGCAGGCGCGCTATTTCGGCGGCCCGCCGCAGGTGTTCGCACGCGAGCCGGGCGAGCGCCGCGGGCCGCAGCAGGTCGACGTCCCGGAGCGGCTGAACCTCAACGCCACCGAGGCCCGCGGTTTCCGCGACGCCATGCGGCAACTGCGCGAGCGCAACGTGGGCAAGGCGCGCGAGCTGTTGCAGCTGCGCGAGCGGCTCCTGACGGAGATGCGCAAGGAGAAGCCGGATTTCGCCGCTGTCGACGCGATGCTGGACCGCGCGGCGGTCCTGCGGTCCGACCTTCAGAAGGACGGGCTGCGGACCTCCGACAAGGTGGCAGCCTCGTTCCGGCCGGAGCAACGCGACCGGTTCATGCAGTTCGTGATCGCCCGCACGCTCAATCCGGGCGGTCCGGGCGGCGCCCGCCCGATGGAGCGCCGCGGTCCCGCCGGACGGCAGGGGCCGGAGGAACGCCGTCCGTAACGGGCCAGGTCCACGAGGCAGGGAGGCATCGATGAACGCCCTGGATCGGATACGCGGCCGGCCGAGCCGTCGCGCGATGTTGTCGGGTGTCGGCGCGGTCGCCCTGATGACGGGCGCGATCCCGCGGGCGCGCGCGGCGGCGATGGGCGCGGACGACGCGCGGCATCTGCTGTCGCGGACCGGCTTCGGACCGACGCCGGCGGAGATCGCGGAGTACGCCCGGCTCGACTTCACCGCGGCCGTCGAGCGGGTGCTCGGCAATTGGCGGCAGGAAGCGTCGACGCCGCCGCCATCGTGGATCGGCATGACCCCGCCGCAGGTACGGGAGCAGGTCCAGCGGTTCCAGGCGCAGCGCGCCGAGGGGCGCAAGCCCGGTCCGGAGGGCATCTCGCCACCGGCCGCCGCGCCGCCGGGCGCTCCGGCGCGTCCACCGGGCGGCCTGCCGCAGAAACCGCTGGCGAACGCCAATCCGGTCCAGGAGCGCGCCCGTGAACTGCGCAACTGGTGGGTCGAGGAGATGCTCGCGACCGACCAGCCCTTCGTCGAGCGGATGACGCTGTTCTGGCACGGCCATTTTACGTCCAGCCTGCAGAAGGTCCGCTTCACGCCGGCGATCTATCGCCAGAACGCGCTGTTCCGGCGCCACGCGCTGGGCAACTTCGCGACGTTGCTGGGCGAGGTCGCGCGTGATCCGGCGATGCTGCTCTATCTCGACGGCGCGCAGAGCCGCGCCGGACAACCCAATGAGAATTTCGCCCGCGAGCTGTTCGAGCTGTTCACGCTCGGCGAGGGCCACTACACCGAGGCCGACATCAAGGGCGCGGCGCGCGCCTTCACGGGCTGGAGCATAGACCGCGACACCGGCTTGTTCCGGTTCTATCCGGCGCTGCATGACGGCGGCCCCAAGACGATCTTCGGCCGTACCGGCAACCACGGCGGCGACGACGTGCTCGGCATGCTTCTGCAGAACCCCCGCGTGTCGGAGTGGATCGTCGGCAAGCTGTGGCGCGAGTTCGTGTCGTTCAAACCCGACGCCGCCGAGGTCAAGCGGCTGGCGATGGTGTTCCGCGAGGCGCGCTACGAGCTACGGCCGTTGCTGCGGGCGCTGTTGACGTCGCCGGCGTTCCGCGACGCGGCCAACCGCGGTGCGCTCATCAAGTCGCCGGTCGAACTCGTCGTCGGCACCATCCGGCTGCTCGGGCTGCCGGTGCCGGAGAAGACGCGCCTGGTGCGCGCCATGCAGGCGATCGGGCAGGTGCCGCTCGATCCGCCCAACGTCAAGGGCTGGCCCGGCGGCGAGGCTTGGATCACGACCAACACGCTGCTGATGCGGCAGCAGATCCTGCGCCGTATCGTGGAGGCGACCAACGTCGCGTCGATGGGTGGCGCCATGCGGATGGCCGGCGGCCCGCAGGGCAAGCCTGGGCGCCGCATGGAGCGCGTCAAACGCGTTGGCGAGGCCGAGGAGGTGGTGATGGAGCCGCAGGAGCGCGGTCCGGTCGAGGGACGGAGCCTGCGGGCGGCGGGCGCCAGCGTCCGCCTCGGCCCGGCGTTGGCGACCGCCGACGTGCCCGCGCTGCAACGCGCGTTGTTGCCGATCGCGCCGGAATCGCCGCTCGATCCCGGATCGACGCCGGGCGAGGCGGTGGCCCGCCTGCTGCTCGATCCGGCCTATCAGCTGAAGTGACGCGACCGGAGACCGCCATGCGACGTCGCGACTTTCTTTCGGTCTCCGCCGGCCTGTCGGTCGCACTCGCGGCGCCGTCGGCGTTCGCGCAGCGCGACACGCCGGCCGGCCGCGCGGCAGGCCGCGCCGTGGAATCGGCGGCGGCGGGCGGCCCCGCACGGTGGGACCGCATCCTCGTCCTCGTCGAGCTGAAGGGCGGCAACGACGGGCTCAACACCCTCGTGCCGTTCGACGACGCCGCCTACCGCGCGGCCCGGCCGGGCATCGCCGTGGCGCGCGAGCGGGTCGTCCAGCTCGACCAGCGCGTCGGCCTGAACCCGGCGCTCAAGGGCCTGACGGCGTCGTGGCAGGCGCGCGACCTCGCGATCCTCCAGGGCGTCGGGTATCCCTATCCGAACCGCTCGCATTTCCGGTCGATCGAGATCTGGGACTCGGCGTCGGCGAGCAGCCAGACGCTGACCGACGGCTGGATCGCGCAGGCCTTCGCCGGCGCGGCACGACCGAAGGGGCGCAACCTCGACTGCGTCGTGGTCGATACCAACGCGCTGCCGGCGACCGGCGCGGGCCTCCACACCATCGTGATGCAGGACGCCGAGAATTTCATCCAGCAGGCGCGCCGGCTGCGCGACGGCGGCATGGAGCCGCCGGCCAATCCGGCGCTGGCCCATATCCGGAAGGTCCGCGCGGAGATCCACGCCGCCTCGCAGGGGCTTGCGGAGCGCATGCGGACCGCGCCGCCGCCGGCGCAGGCCTTCGGGCCCGAGCCGTTCGGCCGCCAGCTCGACTTCGCGACTCGCATCCTGACGGCGCGCGTGCCGGTCGTCGCCATCAAGATCGCGCTCGGCGGCTTCGACACCCATGCGCGCCAGCAGGAACCGCACGAGCGCCTTCTCGGGCTGCTCGGCGACGGGTTGGCGACGCTGCGCGCCAACCTGGTCGCCGCCGGTCTGTGGAACGATGTGCTGGTCATGACATACTCCGAGTTCGGCCGCCGCGTGCGGCAGAACGCCATCGGCGGCACCGACCACGGCACCGCCGCGCCACAGTTCGTCATGGGGGGCGCCGTCAAGGGCGGCCTGATCGGCGCGTATCCCTCGCTGACCGATCTCCAGGACGGCGATCTCAAGCACACCGTCGATTTCCGCGCGGTGTTCGCCACCGTCGCGCGGCGGTGGTGGGGATTGAACCAGGATTTCGGCCTGAGATCGCCGACGATGGTGCCGTTCCTCGCCTGAGCGGCCGCCTACATGCCGGTCATCCGGCGGATGGCCGGAAGCGCGATGCCGTAGGGCAGGACGCGCAGCAGCTTCAGCAACAGCGTGAAGCGCTTCGGGAAATGGATCTCGAAGCGGCTCGACTCGAGGCCGCGCACGATCCGCGCCGCCGCGTCGTCGACCCGCAGACGCGCCGGCATCGGGAAGTCGTTGCGGTCCGTGAGTGGCGTCTCGACGAACCCCGGACACACGAGCTGGACCTTGACGCCACGCGGCGCGAGGTCGAGACGCAGCGTCTCCGCGAAGTTGATCAACGCCGCCTTGCCCGGGCCGTAGGCAAGCGCCGTCGGCAGGCCGATGTATCCCGCGACGCTCGACACCACGGCGATATGCCCGGAGCCCGCGGCGAGGAAGCCGGGAACGATGGCGGCGACGCCGTTGAAGGCGCCGAGCACGTTGGTCTCGAGCAACCGGCGCGCGGCCTCGAGGTCGATCGCGTCGGCGCGCATCGGCGTGTGCGTACCGGCGTTGAGCACGGCGACGTCGAGTCCGCCCCATGCGTCGAGGATCCGCGCGACGGCTTCGCGCATGGCGGTGGCGTCGGCCACGTCGGCTGGAAGGGCGAGATGGCCATCACCGGGCAGCCCGGCGACGGCGGCGGCCAGGGCATCGGCGGTCCGCGCCGTGCCGGCGATCCTCGCGCCGCGCATGGCCAGAGCCGTGGCCAGCGCTCGCCCGATGCCGCTGGACGCGCCGGTGATCCAGACTCGGCGGCCCCGCCAGATCGTCGCCATGGCGTTCGTGGTACCGTCCGCCTCAATGGCCCTTGAGGAGGACGTCGCGCGCCGCCGGCCGGTCGGCCTCGACCCGCATATACCAGAGCAGCGCCGCGCTAGCAGTTTCACCAGCACCGGCAGGACGATGTAGACGATCACCAGCGCCTGCGTGTCGAAGCTCCCGGCGCCGGGATTGAAGCCGAGCCACTGGGCGATGGGCAGCGAGAACGCCGCGCCGATCGCGGTGGCCGCCTTGGTCGCCAGCGCCCACAACCCGAAATAGGCGCCGGTCTCGCCGCGCGTGTCCTTGCCGTCCGCGGCGTTGATGGTGTCCGCCAGGATCGACGGCGGCAGGCCGTAGTCGGCGCCGAGCCCGAGGCCGGTGACCGCCGAGATGGCGACGAACATCCAGATCTGGCCGGGGCCGAAGAACACCGCGCCGGTCATCGCCACCGACGTCATCGCGATGCCGATGAACCACGCCGCCGTCTTGCTCGTGCGCTTGGAGAGCCACATCCACAGCGGCACGCTGGCGGCGCCGGCCACGAAGTAGGTGAGGAGGATGATGCCGGTGTCGGTCTTGGTGCCCTTCAGCACGTGCTCGACGTAGAACAGCATCACGCTGACGGCGATCCCGAGCGCCGATCCGTTGACGACGAACACCAGCAACAGCCGGCGGAACAGACGGTTTTTCAACGGCCGGAGGAACTCGAAGAAGAACTCCGTCCAGGCGCGCCGGCCGGTGCCGTGCGGGTTCATGGCGACCAGCGTCCGGCCGAGCCACCGCATCCGGGTCGTCGCGAGGAAGTCGGTGAACTGCCCGAACGTCACGTGCATGGCGCGTTCCTTGACCGGGCCGTGGACGCTCGGCGGCGAGCGCAGCAGGCTCGGCACCGCGGTGATCAGAGCGATCGCCACGAACAGCAGCCCGAACATGCCGTAGCCGCGGATCTCGGCCTCGTGCTGGGCCGCCTTGAGCTTCGCCTGGGCGGCGGCGAGCGCGATCTGGTCGCCGGCGGCCTTGGCGGCGGCCAGCGCGTCGGTCGCAGCGGCGGCCGCCGCCTTGGTCTCGGCGAAGAAATTCGGGCTGGTGAGCAGCGCCGGCAGGACCACGGCCAGGGTCATGCCGGTCAGGCCGAACACCTCGCGGCCGACCGTGACCTTGGTGCGCTCGTTGTAGTCGTCGCTGAGCTCGGCGCCGTGGGCGTGGTAGGTGATCGACACGCCGGCGTAGCCGAGATGGACGACGATGAGCGACACCAGCAGCCATATCTGCAGGCCGGTGCGCCCGAGCAGCTCGGCCGGCGGATAGAACAGGGCGACGAAACCGCCGATCAGCGCCGGCACCATCAAGGCGGCCAGCAGCAGCCGTCCGTTCCGCCGCTTGGTCATCCGGTCGCTGATCAGCCCGATCAGCGGATCCTGGAGCGCGTCGATGATGCGGGTGACGATCAGATAGACGCCGAGCGCCGCCAGCGGCAGTCCGAGCGTCTCGCCGTAGAATTTCGGCACGTTGAGGACGACGGGCAGCGCGCACATCGCCAGCGGCAACTGCAGCGTCGAGTAGGCCACCAGGCGGTCCATCGGAATCTTGACATGCGTCGCCGGGTTGGCGGCGGCGCTGACGGGATGCTGCACGGAGGCCTGCCTGTCTTAGGAGCTGTTGTTCGGGGAGATATGCGGTCGCCGGCCGTGTCCGCAAGGGGGGCGCGGTTCACCCGGCGTGGGTGAACTCCGCCTGGACGACGTCGGTGCGGCGGGTCGTGAAGCCGGCGGCGCAGTACGCGAGGTAATAGCGCCACAGCCGCACGAAGCGGTCGTCGAAGCCCAGGGACTTCACGCCGCCAACGCGTTGGTCGAAGCGCTCGAGCCACGAACGCAGGGTGCGCGCGTAGTCGGGTCCGAAGCCGAACTCGCCGGCCAGTCGCAGGCCGACGCGCCGCGCCTGCTCGACCAGGATGGACGAGGTCGGCAGCATGCCGCCGGGGAACACGTAGGTCTGGATGAAATCGGCCCGCCGCCGGTAGCTGTGGAAGAACGAGTCCGCGATGGTGATAGCCTGCACGATCGCCTTGCCGCCAGGGTTCAACCGCTGCTTTAGAGTGGCGAAGTACGACGGCCAGTGGCGCTCGCCGACCGCCTCGATCATCTCGATCGAGACGATGTGGTCGTAGGCGCCAGTGGCGTCGCGGTAGTCGCAGAACTCGATCCTGGCGTTGGCGTCCAGCCCCTGGCGTGCCAGACGTTCGCGCGCGAACGACATCTGACGCTCCGAGATCGTCAGCCCGGTCACGCGCAGGCCGCGCCGCGCGGCCGTCTCGGCGAAGCCGCCCCAGCCGCACCCGATCTCCAGCAGCGTGTCACCCTGCCGCGTGCCGAGGCGGTCGAGGATGCGCTCGTACTTGGCGCGTTGCGCGGCGTCGAGCGGCCGCGAGGCGTCGTCGCCGTACAGCGCCGAGGAGTAGGTCATCGTCGGGTCGAGCCACAGCGCGTAGAACTCGTTGCCGAGATCGTAGTGGGTATGGATGTTGCGGCGCGCCCCGCCACGGGTGTTGTCGCGCACGAGATGCCGCAGCCGCAGCACCAGATTGCGCCACCAGCGGCCATAGGCGATGCCGCCGAGGCCGGACTCGTTGACCGCCAGCAGCTCGATCAGGCGCACGAGGTCGGGCGTGTCGCACTCCCCGGCCGCATAACCCTCCGCGAGGCCGATATCTCCGGCGGAGAGCACCCGCGTGAACAGCTTCCAGTCGTTGACCCGGAGTTCCGCGGCCGGCCCGGGCTCCGCGCCTTCGAAGCGTCGGCGCGAGCCGTCCGGCAAGACGAGGTCGAGGCTGCCGGCTTTCAGGCGTTGCAAGGCGCGCAACGCGAGCCCCGCGGCGGGCGGCGTCTCAGTCATCTCGTCGTCGTCTCCCTCGGCGGATCGGGCTTTCTGAAGAACCGCGCCCGTTTCCGCCATAGCCTCAACGCCTGCCAGTGTATCCGGAAAACCACCCCGATTGTCATCAGCGGATTGCGCACGATCCAGCGGCGGACCGCCCGGTCGTCCAGCGGCGCGCGGCGCCCGGCGACGGAGGTCGTCAGGATCGGACCGTCGCCGTCGCGCAGCTGGATGTCGACCCGGACATGGTCCGCGGCCAGCCGGAACCGGAAGCGGTAGATGCCGGCCACCGCCAGGAACGGCGACACGTGGAACGCCTTGCGGCCCTCCAGCCAGTCGTCGGGCGCGATCGGGCGGCGGTCCTCGTGGAACACCAGGTAGTTGTGGCGCTCGCCGAAGGTGTTTGACACCGCGCACAGCACGGCGCGCAGGGCGCCCGCCGAGTCGTGGCAGTACCAGAAGCTGACGGGGTTGAAGACGTAGCCAAGCAGCCGCGGCGAGGTCTGGAGGACGACGCGGCCATCGCAGATCGAGTCCAGGCCCCAGGCTGAGAGCTCCGCTCGGATCCACGTCGCCAAATCGCCGCCGTCGCGCGCGCCGTGGTCGCGCCGGTGGAACGAGACCGGCGCCGCCCGGTCGACTCCGAACCCTGGCCGGTCGAGCGCGTCGATCTCGTCGAGGGCGACCGTCAGATAGGAGACGCGGTAGCGGAACGCGTGCGGACGCGGCCGTAGCCGGGCGTGGGAAACCTCCGCGGTCAGCAGGCCGGCCGCGACCGGGGCGCGCCGGGCCGGGACGCCGGCGTGCGCCGCGCTGGACCGCCGGCCGGCCGCGACGCTCATCGGCCGTCGACGCGCGACGGCGGCCGCGGCCAGGGCCGACGCGCGCCGAGGCGCTCGGCGGCGTCGAGGCCGGCGGCGAGCGCGTCCTCGTGGAAGCCGTAGCCGCAGTAGCTGCCGCAGAATTCGATGCCGCCCGTCCCCTGGATCTCGGGCAACCGCCGTTGCGCCTCCAGCGCGGCGCGGTCGAACAGCGGATGCTCATAGTCGAAGGCGGCGAACACCGCCTCGTCGCGCGGCGGCCGCGAGGGGTTGAGCGACACGAACAGATCGCGCGCGGGGTCGAGGCCCTGCAGCCGGTTCATCCAGTAGGTCAGGCTGGCGGGCGACTCCCAGTCGCCCTCCGGCGCCACGTAGTTCCAGCTCGACCACACCGCGCGCCGCGTCGGCATGACCGCCGCGTCGGCGTGCAGGACGGCGTGGTTGCGGGCATAGCGGAAGGAACCGAGGATCGAGCGCTCCCGCTCGCTGGGCGAGTCGAGCAGCGTCAGCGCCTGGTCGCCGTGCGTGGCGACCACGACGGCGTCGAACGAGTCCCATTGTCCGGCGCCGTCGCGGATCCGGGCACGAGGCCCGTCGCGCACGATCGTCGTCGCGGGAGTCGAAAGCCGGACCTCGGCGCGCGCCGGCACCGCCAGCTTCTCGACGTAGGCGCGGCTGCCGCCGGCCACGGTGCGCCAGCGCAGCTGGTCGGCGACGCGCAGCAAACCGTGGTTCGAGAAGAAGCGCACCAGCGTCTGCGCGGGATACGCCAGCATGTCGCGCATCGGCGCCGACCAGATGCATCCCGCCATCGGCACGAGATAGCGCTGCGCGAACGACAGGGGGTAGCCGTTCGCGGCGAGGTAGCCGCCCAGTGTCAGCGACAGGTCCTCGGCCTCCGTGAGCAGGCGCGGCGCCTCGCGGTTGAAGCGCAGGATGTCGCCGAGCAGCCGCCAATGCCGCGGCCGCAGGACGTTGGCGGGCTGGCCGACGAACGGCAGCCAGCCGCTGCCATATTCGTAGCGGCCGCCGTCGAGGCTGACCGCGAAGCTCATGTCGCTCCAATGCGTAGCGACCCCGATGTGGTCGAGAAGCGCGACGAGATTCGGATAGTTCGGCTCGTTGAACACGATGAAGCCGGTGTCGACCGGGACGATCCGCCCATCGATCGGGACGTCGACCGTGTTGCTGTGGCCGCCGAGGCGGGCCTCCTTCTCGTAGACGACGACTTCGTTGGCGGCCGACAGCAGCCACGCCGCGCCGAGACCGGCGACGCCGGAGCCGACGACCGCGATGCGGGCGGGCCGGCGGGCGGGCGCGGCGCTCACGTCGCGCCGCGCCGCAACGAGGCGAACGCCTCGAGCGCGCGCGCCCGCGACGCCGCGAGGTCGACGACCGGCTCGGGATAGGTCGCGCCGAGCGTCACGCCGGCCTTCCGCAGGACCGACGCGCCGGCGGTCCACGGCTTGTGGATGAAGTCGTCGGGCAACGCCGCGAGCTCGGGTATGTAGCGACGCACGTAGGCGCCGGCGGAATCGAAGCGCTCGCCTTGAAGCACGGGATTGAAGACCCTGAAGAACGGCGCGGCGTCGGCGCCGCAGCCCGCGACCCACTGCCAGCCGGCCGCGTTGTTGGCGAGGTCGGCGTCGACCAGCGTGTCCCAGAACCAAGCCTCGCCGTCCCGCCATGGCTGGAGGAGGTTCTTCACCAGGAACGAGCCGACGACCATGCGCACGCGGTTGTGCATCCAGCCGGTGCGCCAGAGTTGACGCATGCCGGCGTCGACGATCGGCACCCCGGTGGCGCCCTTCCGCCAGGCGGCGAGGAGCGCCGGGGACGGCCGCCAGGGGAACGCGGCGAACTCCGGACGCACGGGATTCTCGGGCAGGGATTCCTCGTGGAACAACTGATGGTGACAGAACTCGCGCCACAACAGCTCGGCGAGGAACTTCGCCGGGCCGTCGCCGCCTTCCGACCGTTCTACGTCACGCGCGCCCATCCAGATCTGTCGTGGTCCGATCTCGCCGAGCGCGAGGTGCGGCGACAGCCGCGAGGTGCCGTCGACATCTGGCCGGTCGCGCCGCGCCGCGTAGCGGGCGAGCCCACCGTCGAGGAAGGACGCGAGACGGGTGCGCGCACCGGCCTCACCCGGCGTCCAGGTCTCGCGCAGACCGCCGGCCCAGTCCGGCGATCGCGGCAGCAAGCGCCACGAGTCCAGCGGATCGGAGTCCGGCCATGACGCGGGCGCCGGGATCCGCAGGGGCGCCGGCAGCGGGGCGGCGGGCTCGGGAAGGGCGCGGCAGGCCTTCACGAACGGCGTGTAGACTCGGAAATGGCCGCCGGCCTTGGTGCGCACCGTGAGCGGCTCGAACAGGAGGGCGGCGTTGAAGCTCTCGGCTGCGACGCCGTCCTCGCGGAGTCCCGATTTGATGACGCCGTCCAAGGACCGGCCGGGGGCGTCGTAGCGGCGGTTCCATAGGACGCTCGAGGCGCCGGTCTCGCGCTGGAGCGCGCGGATCGCCTGATCCGCCGGTCCGCGGCGCAGGACGAGCCGCGATCCGCGCGCGCGCAGATCCGAGTCGAGGGCGGCGAGGCTGTGGTGGAGCCACCAGCGTTGCGCCGCCCCCGTGCGCCAGTCGCCGCCGGTCGACTCGTCGAGGATGTACACGGGCACCACCGGCGCGCCGCGCGCGATGGCGGCGGCGACGGCCGGGTTGTCCGCCAGCCGCAGGTCGCGGCGAAACCAGACGATCGTGCACTTGGCCATTCCGCGCCGTCGACTCCCCGGCCCGCGCGTCGCGGCGGGCTGGCGGTCATACAACGCGAACGCGCGATGAACCTAAGTGAATATTCCGTGAGGTGGCACGACGGATCGGCCCACCATCCGGGATCGCCGCGCGGCGATCGGCCTAGGAGCTGGGGCAGGTCGGGACTGGCAACGGCTGGAACGCGACGAGGTCGGCGCCGGCCGCGATCAGGCCGCTTTCGATCGACAGCCGGTCGAGCGCGCCATTCTCGTAGATCAGGCCCGTCAGCGTGAACAACGGTCTGCCGCCTTCGCGCGCGCGGGTGAACGCGATGGTCACCGGCCAGGCGCGGGCGTCGGGCACCGGGGAGTCTATCCGCGCTGGCCGAAGCATGTCGGCGGAGGCCAATCCGCCGTCGACCAGCAGCGCGCCCGACGTGAGTTCGGGATCGAACACCGTGAACGAGAACACCGTGCGTCCGCCCTTCAGGGCGTCGATCACGCGCGCGATCGCCTGGACCGGCATCGAGACTCCGCCGGGGAGATCGATCGCGACCGGCGCGCGGCCGCCGACGGTGATCTCGGCGCGGGCGCCGGAACGGCTGGAGACCGCCCAACCGGCGTGACGCTCCGTCGTCGCGCCCTGGCTGCGG
The DNA here is from genome assembly GCA_016699855.1 of Rhodospirillales bacterium. Classification (NCBI taxonomy): domain Bacteria; kingdom Pseudomonadati; phylum Pseudomonadota; class Alphaproteobacteria; order Rhodospirillales; species Rhodospirillales bacterium. The sequence continues at coordinate 623,185 of CP064988.1, read as the reverse complement.
TCGACCTTGTAGTCGAAGCGCGCGGCCCCGCGTGGTTCCTGGCCCTTCAACCGCGACTCGGTGGTCAGGCGCAACGCCGGTCCCAGCGCGATGTCGGTCGCCACGTCGCGCTCGATCCGCCACGTCCGGCAGTCGTGCGTGAGCTGCTGGCGCGCGGTGCCGATCCGCATACCGTCGGGCGCGGTCCCGAAGCGGACGATGTACGTCGCCTCGTGCGGGACGAGGTCGGCCGCCACCGCCATCCGCGCGCCCATCGCGGCGATCAGCATGCCGAGCAGTCGGACGACCACCGGCCCCGTCGCGGAAAAGCCCATGCCGATACCCTCGCCGCGCCGGGCGCCCCCGGTGGGGCGCCGTCGGGCGTGACCTAGGTTGGATTGTGGGCGATCCTGTGGCGATGTCGATCGACCGCCTATTGATCGCGTGTGTCGTCGCCGCCGTCGTCGTCGCGCTCGGCGCGATCCTCCTCGTCGCCATGGAGCGCCATGTGCCGGCTTCAGCGCCACCGACCGCCGCGGCCGAACAGGCCGATCTGATCGAGGTCCACAAGGCGGCCCGACGCATGGTGCTGAGCCGCGACGGGCGCGTGCTGCGAGAGTACCGGATCGCCCTCGGAATCGACGCCGTCGGCGCCAAGCGCCGCCAGGGTGACGGCCGCACGCCGGAAGGTCGCTACGTCATCGACTGGCGCAATGGGCGCAGCCTTTTCCACCTGTCGCTTCACGTGTCGTACCCCGATCCGGCCGATGTCGAGCGGGCACGTGAAGCCGGAGTCGATCCGGGTGGCGACATCATGATCCACGGACAGCCGAACGGGCGGGGCTGGCTGGCGTGGTGGCGGCAGCGTCGCGACTGGACGGCGGGATGCGTCGCGGTGACCGACGCCGAGATGCGGGAGATCTGGTCGCTCGTCCCCGACGGCGCGGCGATCGTCATCCACCCCTGACAGCCGAGCCGGCGGGTGTTAGCATCGCCGCGCGCAACCGGTGGAGGCGGCGATGTTCCACGGCAACGTGTCGCTCGAGATCGCGAAGGGCCTCAAGACCCTCGGGTCGCGCATCGAGGCCGCGAATATCCCGTCGTCGAAACTCGACGAGACGCTGAACATCGCGACCTGGAACATACGCGAGTTCGGCCGGAAGCGGCGCAGCGAGGCGGCGATCCACTACATCGCGGAGATCATCGGCCAGTTCGACGTGGTCGGGATCGTCGAGCTGCGCGACGACCTGTCGGATCTCGCGCGGGTGCTGCCGATCCTCGGGCCGTACTGGCGCGCGGTCTACTCCGACGCGATGCCCGACCCTGGCGGCAACCGCGAGCGCGTCGCCTACGTCTACGACACGCGGGCGGCCGTGTTCACGGGACTGGCGGCCGAGGCGCAGACTCCGCGCGCGAAGAAGGGCACGGAGTACCTGCCGCAGGAATCGTTCTGGCGCGCGCCGTACCTGGCCTCGTTCCGCGCCGGGGACTTCGACTTCGTGCTTCTGACGACGCACGTGCGCTGGAGCGAGGAGGGCGACCGGCTGCGCGAGCTGGAGCTGCTTGCCAACTGGATCGAGGCGAAGCGCCTCGACAGGACCAACGAGGACCGCGATCTTCTGGTCATGGGTGACTTCAACATCCCCACCACCAACGGGCCGCACTTCAAGGCGATCACGAAGCACGGTCTGCAGATTCCGCGGGCGCTGCGCGGCCTGACGCACGGCTCGAATCTGGAGAAGGACAAGCGCTACGACCAGATCCTGCACTACGCGACGTTTCACGAGAATTTCAGCGGCGCCGGCGGGGTCGTCGACTTCTACGCCGGGAACCACAAGCCGCTGTTCCCGGATATCGACAAGGCGGCGTTCACCTACCAGATGTCGGACCACCTGCCGCTGTGGATGCAGATCCGCACGGACATCGACTCGCAGAAGCTCGATCAGCTCATCCAGGTGAAGGACAAGGGCTGAACCGCGCCGACGATCACTTCGGCGCAGCGCCCGGCAGGTCGAATGGCGGTCCGGCGAACGTCGCGCCGCCGTCGCAGGAGGTCGCCATGAAGCGGAACCGGCCGGGGCCGTGGTAGGCGTTGGCGCGGCATCCCTCGGCGCATTGGCCGCCGCACTGCAGGCCGTTCCAGCGCGGCGGGGCGAGCGTCGCGCCGGCCGCCAGCGTCGTGCACGAGGGGATCGGCGGCATATTGCAGACCGCCACGAGGTCGACGACGGCCTCCACCGGAACCCAATTTCCGCCGTCGAGCCGCTCGACCGAGAGCCGGGTTTTGAGGCTGATCGCGGGTCCCGAATTGACCACCGCGAACGCGCCGGGCGGGTCGAGGTTGCGGATCGAGACCTGGTCGGCCGCGCGCGCGCAGGGCGCGGCGGCGACGGCGACCAGCAGGAGGCGCCAGATCAGCGCGGCCGTCCCGGCCAGGATGGTTGAGGGCGACATGGCGGTCACGGCCGCCGGACGTCGAAGTTCTGCCAGACGCTGGCCTGGTGTCGGTTCGGCGAGGCCACTTGCGCGACGGCCGCGGTCGCGGCCTGGAACACCTGGTTGCAGTTCTGCGTCTGCGCGCTGGTCAGCACGCCGGTGAACCGCCGGTCGCTCGGCGTGCCCATGATGACATGGCTGAGATTGGCGCCCATTCCGGCCTCGACGCGGCGGATCGAGTAGGCGGTCGGCGGGTTGGTGAAGTTGCGCGGCGTGAAGGCGCCCTGCCAGTGCTGGTTCCAGTAGAACGACGCCTGGTGGTGGAAGGCGCCGGCGGGATCGCGCACCGTCAGCACGGTGCAGAAATGGAACTCGAGCTGCGCCTCGGCGATGTAGTTGGGCTGCCCGGTCTTGATGTTCTGCTCGACCAGATTGGCGCTGTCGGAGGGCCGGTCGAAGAACGACACCGTCAGCTTCAACGGGAACGTCGATGTCGCCGTGCCCGTCGCCGTGCCGTTGGACGCCGCCGACGTGTTGTAGAAGATCGTGTTGGCGGCGCCCACGCTGTCGCGGCACGCCTGCGCCGGGCGGGCTGGCGGCCGGCCGCGCTGCAGGAACAGGCTGCCGTCGGCGTTGGTCCGGCCGCCGTAGTATACCCAGTTGGTCTCGATCCACTGCGCCTGGAGGAACCCGACGGTCCAGTTGCTCGCGTCGTCTCCGGCTGCGCCGTTGAGCGTCACTTCGCCGGTCGCCCGGATCGGGCCGCCTGTGAACGACATGACGGAGCCGTTGAGGGCGGGAGTGTTCACCGTGGGGCGTGTTCCGACGTGGATCTTGGCGGAGCGCGGCGCGATGGTGATGGTCATCGCCATCCTCCCGGGTCTGGGGTATCGGAGACCTAGTTAATGAGTAAACGCCCGCGCATCTTTTTCGTCAAGGCGGCACCGCAATGATCCACCGCAACCCCGCCGTGCGTCGGCGTGGGGTCGTCGCGCGCCGGCGGTCCTGTACGGTTCCGCCGCGTTCGGCGGCGGGAGGGATTGCATGTATCGGTCGGCCCGGCGGTTCATCGGCTCGGTCCCGCGATTCACCGCCGTGGTGGTGGCGGCGCTGTCGTCGGCCGGCGCGCCGGCCATGGCGCAGAAGTATCCGGATCGTCCTGTCAAAATCGTGGCGCCGTTCGCGCCCGGCGGCGGCGTGGACCTCGCGGCGCGCCTGGTCGCTGAGAAACTCCAACCGATCCTCGGCCAGCCCGTCATCGTCGAGAACAAGCCCGGCGCCGGCGCCATGATCGGCGCCGAGGCCGTCGCGAAGGCGGCGCCGGATGGCTACACGCTGCTGCTGACATCGAACTCGCTGGTCAACAGCCCGGTCCTGTTCGGTCGAGCGCCGTTCGACTGGCGCAAGGATTTTGCGTTCGTCAGCACGATCCTGACGCAGCCAATGGCGCTGATCGCGCATCCCGCGCTGCCGGCGGCGAGCGTCCAGGAGCTGATCGCGCTGGCGAAGAAGGACGGCGGCAAACTGTCGATGGCCACGGCGAGCGCCGGCTCGATCAACCACCTCGCCGGCGAACTCGTGCTCCAGAGCACCGGCGCGCGCTGGGAGATGGTGCACTACAAGGGCAGCGCGCCGGCCACCGCCGACCTCCTCGGAGGCCAGGTGCAGCTCCAGTTCGACCAGCTCGCCGCCGCGCTGCCGCATATCCGCGCCGGCAAGGTGAAGGCGCTGGCGGTCACGTCGCTGTCGCGCGCGCCGTCGCTGCCGGACGTGCCGACCATGGACGAGGCCGGGCTGAAGGGTTTCGAGGCGATCACGCTGTTCGGACTGATCGCGCCGGCGCGGACGCCGCCCGAGGTGGTCGCGGCCCTGGGCGCGGCGATGGAGAAGGTGCTCAAGGATCCGGCCGTGGTGGAGCGGTTCGCGGCGATGGGTAGCCAGGCGGTGTACTCGACGCCCGAGGGGCTGCGCGACGCCCTCGTGAAGCAGGCGGAGACCTGGACCACGGTGATCCAGCGCGCCAACATCAAGCTCGATTGATGGCCGTTCGTTGACCGCGCGTTCCCGCGACGATCCGGCACGGGAGGGGACAGGCCGATGCCGCCGATGACGCTCGCCGACCGGCGGCGGCGGATGCTCGACGGTCCGGTCGCGCGCACGATCCTGGCCTTGTCGGCGCCCAACGTCGCCGGCGTGGCCGGCCAGACCGCGGTGGCGATCGCCGACGCGTGGTTCGTCGGCAAGCTCGGCACCGTGCCGCTGGCCGCCCTGTCGCTGGTGTTCCCGACCCAGATGATGCTCGGCATGATGTCGGCCGGCGCGATGGGGGGCGGCGTGTCGTCGGCCGTGGCGCGCGCGCTGGGCGCCGGCGACCGGGCCCGCGCCGCGAGCGTCGCGACGCACGCCATCCTGCTCGGGCTCGGCATGTCCGCGCTGTTCGCGATCGTATTCGTCGGCTTCGGTCCGTCCGTCTACCGTTTGATCGGGGGCAGCGGCGAGGCGCTCGGCCAGGCCGTCCTGTTCGCGCGCGTGCTGTTCCTCGGCGCGGTCGTCGTATGGACCGCCAACATGTTCGCCTCGATTCTGCGCGGCTGCGGCGACACCGCGACGCCTGGGCGGGCGTTGCTGATCGGCGCGCTGGCGCAGGTCCCGCTGAGCGGCGCGCTGACGCTTGGGCTCGGCCCGATCCCCGCGCTGGGCGTGACCGGGCCGGCGGCGGCGGCGGTGCTGTCCTTCGCGCTGGCGGCGGCCATCATGGCGCGGCGGCTGTTCGGCGCCTCGGCGGCGTCGACTCTGGACGGAGCCGCCTGGCGCCAGAGCGGGGCGGTCTGGGTCGACATCCTGAAGGTCGGCATCGTCTCCAGCCTCGTGGTCGTGCTGACGAACGTCACGATCATGTCGGTGACCGGCCTCGTCGGCCGCGGCGGGCCGGCGGCGCTGGCGGGGTACGGCATCGGCAGCCGGCTCGAGTACATGCTGATCCCGATCGCGTTCGGCGTCGGCGCGGCCTTGACTGCGATGGTCGGCACCAATTTCGGCGCCGGCCGCTACCGCCGCGCGCGGCGCATCGCGTGGACCGGCGCGGCGATGGCCGGCGCCGCGGCGGGGCTGATCGGCCTGGTGGTGGCGGTGTTCCCCGACCTCTGGCTCGGCATGTTCACGCGCGATCCCGGCGTGCTGGCGCAGGGGCGCCTGTACCTCGCCATCGTCGGGCCGGTGTACGGGCTGTTCGGGCTGGCGATGGCGCTGTATTTCGCGTCTCAGGGCACCGGCAGCATGGTCTGGCCGCTCGGCGCCAACATCGCGCGCATCGCCATCGTGCTCGGTGGCGGCGGCGTCGTGCTCGATGGGCTCGGGCTGGGGACGGCGGCACTGTTCGCCTGCGTCGCCTGCGGGATCACCGTGTTCGCCGGCACGCTGTTCGGTTCGACGTTCTCGCGGACGTGGATTCCGCGTCCCGACACCAGGCCATGACGCCTACGTCAGGGCGGCGTCGCGCGCCTCCAGCGCCGCCGCGAGCCGCTCGCGCACGACGTCCGGCCGTTCCATCGGCAGGAAATGCGTCGTTCCCGGCAACGTCTCGACGATCGTCGAAGGCTGGACCGCCGCCGTCGCGCGGGTAGCCGAACCCGTCTCGGCGCGCAGGATCAATGTCGGCACGTCGAGTTTGGCGGCCAGAGCGTCGCCGTCGTGAAACGAGCCGGCGAAGGTCGCGGCCTCCCATGCCGGCGCGCACGTCAGCGCGACGCCGCCGTCCGTCGCGTCGTCGAACCCGTCCGCGACATAGTCGGCGAGCGCGCTTCCCGTCCACGTCGCGAAGGCGCCGCGGCCGACGTAGCTGGTGAACGCCTCGTCGCGCGACGCGAAGCGCGACCGGCGGCGGGCGGCGCCGCGCGCGATCGGTAGATGGGCGATCCGCGCCGCCTGATCGAGCGTGCGCGCGATGCGGTTCCACTCCGGCCCCGGGAGTACTGGATCGAGCAGCACGAGGCGGTCGGCCACGCGGCGGTCGCGCGCCACCGCCATGGCCGCCACGGCCCCGCCCATCGAGTGGCCCGCCAGCACCGGCGCGCGCTCCACGAGCGACGGCAGGATACCGGCCAGATCGTCGGCGTGGAAATCCCAGCCGTGGATGCGCCGCGGATCGGCGGTCAATGTCGACCGACCGTGCCCGCGCTGGTCCAGCGCGACGACGCGCCAGCGCGCGCCCAGCGGCGCCAGCAGCTCGCGGTACGTCAAGGCGTTGAAGCCCGTGGCGTGCAGGAATACGAGGTCGGGCGGTCCATCGGCGCCGAAGCGCAGGCCCGCCATCGTGCCGTCGCCCAGCGCGACGGCGAAGCGCTCGAACGCCACCGCGGCCACTCCCGGTACGCGGTCCTAGATATCGACGCCGTTGGCCGCCATCGAGCGGACGACGTCCTGGGCGGCGCTCAGGCGCCCCGGTTCGGCAGTGCGGGCGGTAGTGGGCATCGTCGGACTCCGTGCGGCGCGCTTCATGCGCCGCCACCATGGCCGAGGCGCGCGCCAGCGTCGAGACGCTTGAGAGGAGTCGATCGACGCGACATGGTGGGCGCATGAAGGCGGCGGCATTTCTCCTCGCGGGCGCGGCGCTGCGCGCGCGCGTCGACGGCGCGTTGTGGTGGCCGGAGGAGGGCGTTCTCGCGGTCGCCGATCTGCATCTCGAGAAGGGCTCGTGGTACGGCGCGCGCACCGGACAGATGCTGCCGCCCTACGATACGCGGGAGACCCTCGCGCGCCTGGCGCGGGCGATCGACGAGACGGCGCCGCGCCGCGTCGTCTGCCTCGGCGACAGCTTCCACGACGCCGCGGCGGCGGAGCGGATCGATCCGGCCGACGCCGCGGCGCTGGCGGCGTTGACGGCACGCGTCGCCGACTGGATATGGATCGTCGGCAACCACGATCCCGACCCGCCGCGCGGCTGGGGCGGCCGCGTCGCGCACGAGATCGCGCTCGCGCCGCTGGCGTTTCGCCACGAGGCCTCGCGCCTGCCGCTGGTCGACCATGCCGGCGAGATCTCGGGCCACTACCATCCCGTCGCGCCGCTTACCGTGCGCGGGCGGGGCTTGCGGCGACGCTGCTTCGTCACCGACGGACGACGCCTCGTGCTGCCGTCGTTCGGCGCCTACACCGGCGGCCTCAGCGCCCGCGACGACGCGATCGCAGGGCTGTTCTCGGGCGCGTACGACGCGATGGTGCTGGGCGACTCGGGCGTGCACCGCCTGCCCGCGAGCGCGCTGCGCGCCGATCCCGATTGGAGCGGCTAGAAGCCGTATTTGACGGTGACCTCGCCGAGGCCCTCGATCCGGCCGACCGCGGTCGTGCCCGGCGGGACGAACTGGCAGGCGACCATCGAGCCCGTCGAGACGATCATGCCCTTGCGGAGAGTCTTGCCGTGGTCCGCCAGCCGGTTCGCGACCCACGCCAGCGAATTGTAGCAATGTCCCAGCACGTCGCCGGAGTTGCCGCTGGCCACCACCTCGCCGTCGAACGACACCGTCCCCTTGAGGTTGCCGACATCGAGGTCGCGCCACTTCGGGTTCACCGGCGCCAGCAGCGAGCCCCAGTTCCAGCCGAGATCGATGATCAGCGCCATGGCCGACAGCCTGCTGTAGTCGGAGCCGCGGTCCTCGATCAGCTCGAAGCCGGCGCGCGCCGATTCGATGTACGGCGCGATGGTCTCCTTGTCGTACCGCTTGCCGCGCGCCGGCTTCGGCACGTCGGCGTTCACCGTGAGGATGATCTCGAGCTCCAGCCCGAGGCGCGTGTGGTTGGCGGCCTTGAGGGATGCCCGCTTCTGGAACACGCGGTTCTTGCGGATCGGGCCGTATGCCGGTTCCTTGAGACCCGTCTGCTTGAGGATCGCGGGCGAGGTGAGGCCGATCTTGTACCCGACCACCGGCCCGTCCTCGGCCACGACCCTGCGCAGGAAGGCGTCCTGGGCCGCGTAGGCGCCATCCTCCGTCCTCGGCGTCATCGCCTTCGGCCACCACGGCACGGTCGCGCCGGAGCGTCGCACCTTCCTCATGTAGCTGGCGATCTGGGCGGGCGTGGCGGGCATGCGTGTTCCTCCGATGGTTGGCCGCAGTGTGCCCAAGGCACGCGCGGGCGCCAAGCGCCTGTTGTCGAAGCGCGCGCCCGTCGGCCATAGTCGCGGCATGCCGCGCATCCATCCGCCGCTCGACCGCCCGATCCGCGTGGGCGCGCTGGTCGGCGCCGTGCTGGCGGGCGGCGAGGGGCGGCGCCTTGGGCCGGGACCGGAGAAGGCGTTCCGGCGTTTCAACGGCCGGCCGTTGATCGCGCACGTGCTCGAACGTCTGCGGCCGCAGGTGACGGACGTGGCTATCTGCGGCCATCTCGACGCCGGCCGTTTCGCGCGCTTCCGCGCGCCGGTGCTGTCCGACGCGGTCGTGGCCGATCCCGACGGACGCCGCCCGGGTCCGCTGGCGGGAATCCTCGCGGCGCTCGAATGGGCGCGCCGCGCGCATCCGTTCTGTCCGTGGGTGCTGACCGTGCCGGTCGATGTGCCGTTCCTGCCGCCCGATCTCACGGCCTATCTCGCCGGCCACATGCACGTGCCGGAAGCCGAGGTGCTGGCCGTGCGCTACCGCGGCCGGGTGCACCACACCGTCGCGGTGTGGTCGGTCGAGCTGCTGCCCGATCTGCGCCGCGCGGTCGTGGACGAGGGCGAGCGCAGCGTGCGCGCCTTCGCGGCGCGCCGCGAATCGGCCGTGTTCGACTGGCGCGGCGGGCGCGCGATCCGTTTCTCAATCTCAACACGCCGGCGGATTGGAGCCGGGCGGAGGCGTGGGCCGCTCCGGGGTCGTGAGCGCGTCTCACAGCTTCGTCAGATGCCTTGATTCGGTTATGGACGGGGACGGCGATATCGTACGCGCCGTCAATGGAGCGCGTCCGGGCAAGTCCGGCCGGCGCGCCTGAACCAAGGAGAACCATCGTGAGATCGAGCCACATCGCCATCGCCGCGGCCATCGCCGCCTCGCTCGCGACGCCGTCGCTGGTGTCTGCGCAGAAGGCGGCGGAGACCGAGAAGTGCTACGGGGTCGTCAAGGCCGGGCAGAACGACTGCCAGACGGCGACCAGCTCCTGCGCGGGCACGTCCAAGCGGGACGCCCAGAAGGACGCCTGGATCTCGGTGCCGAAGGGCACCTGCGCGAAAATCGTCGGCGCGTCCCTGACCGCCGGCAAGTGACGCCGCGGCGGCCATGACGCCCGCCGGTCCGGATTTCGACGTCGGCGTGCGCGCGACGCGGTCTGGTCCCGCCGCCCCGCACCCGGCGTTCGGCGTCGGGTTGCGGGCGCGGCACTTCGGCGAGATGGACGGAGCGCCGCCGCCGGTCGGTTTCTTCGAGATCCACGCCGAGAACTATCTTTCCGGCGGGCCGGCGCTGCGCCGCCTCGAACGTGTGCGCGAGGGGACCGCGCTCTCCGTACATGGCGTCGGTCTGTCGCTCGGGTCTGCCGAAGGACTTGATCCGGCCCATCTCCGCCGCGTCGCCGGGCTGGTGGATCGCCTCGATCCCGTCCTGGTCTCCGAGCACCTGTCGTGGAGCGTCGTCGGCGGCGCCTACCTGAACGATCTCCTGCCGCTGCCCTACACCGAGGAGTCGCTCGCGATCGTCGCCGCCAACGTCCGGTGGTTCCAAGACGCTGTACGTAGGCCCGTGTTGATCGAGAATCCTTCCAGCTACCTCGCGTTCCGCCATTCGACGATCCCCGAGCCCGAGTTCCTGATGGCGCTCGTCGCGCGCACTGGGTGCCGTCTGCTGTGCGACGTCAACAACGTCCACGTCTCCGGCCGCAATCTGGGATGGGATCCGCGCGTTTGGCTGGCGGGGATCGACGGTGCCGCCATCGGCGAGTTCCATCTCGCCGGCCACGCGGTCAACGACGCCGACGGAGAGGAGATCCTGATCGACGACCATGGCTCGCGTGTGAACGAGGCGGTGTGGGAGCTCTACCGCGACGCCGTCGCCCGCTATGGCGCCAGGCCGACGTTGATCGAATGGGACACCGACGTGCCGCCGCTCGACACGCTGCTCGACGAGGCGCGGCGCGCGGCGCGCGAGGCCGACGACGCGCTTCGCGCGCCGTTAGCGGAGACCGCGTCGTGAACGCGTCCGCCGCCGTTCGCCGGGGCGATGACCACGCGCGACCCACGTTGCTCGATGTGCAGCGGGCGTTCCGCACCCATATCCTCGATGGCGACGCCCCGGACCTCGCCGCGCGCGTCGTCGCCGACCGGATCGACGGCGGCGCGCGGCTGGCGGTCTACCGCCACCATGTCCTCACCAGCCTCGCCGCCGCGCTGGCCGCGACGTTCGCCACCGTCGAGCGGGTCGTCGGCTCCGGGTTCTTCGGCGCGCTCGCGCGGCGCCATGTCGTGGCCCATCCGCCGGCCGCGCCGGTGCTCGCGGAGTACGGTGCGGCCTTTCCGGCGTTCGTCGCCGCCGATCCGGCCTGCGCGACGCTTCCTTATCTCGCCGACGTGGCTCGTCTCGATTGGGCGCTGAACCGCGCCTACAACGCGCCGGCGGAAGCCGCGCTGACCGCGGCCACTCTCGCGGCCGTGCCCGCGGACGCGATCGGCGCGCTGCGCTTGCGGCACGTCGGTTCGGTGTCGATCGTCGAGTCGCCCTATCCGATCGACCGTATCTGGACGCTCGGCGACGATTCCACGACGGATCCGGTCGATCTCGGCGCGGGCGGAGCCGCGCTTCTGGTGTTCCAGCGCGACGATGACGCGGCGTTCGCGCCGCTCTCCGCCGGCGAGCTGGCGTTTCACGACGCGCTGCGGAGCGCTGGCGCGCTCGCGGCCGCCTACGAACGCGCGTGCGCCGTCGACCCCGCCTTCGATCTCGGCGGGGCGCTCGCGCGCGCGCTGGCGCTGGGCGTCCTTCGCGTCGACACGCCTTGATCGGCGGAACGCGCGCCGGGGAGGACAAGGGAATGCTCGCGCTCCATCGCCGTCTCGTCGACCGTCTCGACGCGTTCCCGCAGGCTTGGCTGTGCCTGCTGATGCGTATCGCGATCGTGCCGGTGTTCTGGCGCGCGGGATGGAGCAAGGCGTCGAACATGGAGCAGGCGGTGGCGCTGTTCCGCGACGAATACCATGTGCCGCTGCTGCCCCCGGAGCTGGCGGCCTATCTCGGCACCGCAGTCGAGCTCGGCGCGCCGGCCCTCATCCTCTTCGGATTGTTCACCCGCCTCGCGACGCTCCCCCTGATCGGGCTGGTCGCTGTGATCCAGCTCTTCGTCTATCCCGTCAGCTATCCCGACCACGTGCTCTGGTTCGCGATCCTCGCGTTCATCCTTTTGCGCGGGCCCGGGTCGATCTCGATCGACCGCCTCCTCCTCGGGCGCGGATAGGGAGTAGGGACCGATCAGCCTCTGCGCGCGCAAGCGCCGTCGCCTGGATTCATTTTCGCAGATGCAGCATCAAGCCGCCGAAGCGGCGAGCGACCACTGGCCGCGCGCAAAAAACCTGCCTATTTCATGCGCAAATCTCTATGCTGCGCTGCACTACCAGTCCAGTCGACCAGCGATGGAAATCCTTGTTTCGGGGCGGCCGATTCCTATACTCCGCGTCCAGCCGGAACGGGGGCCGGCCAAGAAAAACCGATTTCTAGTCGGGGACGTCGCAGGAGAGGGGAATGATGAGCGCGTTGCCGCAGAATTACCGGCCGAGCGACAAAGAGTCGTTCATGAATCCGATGCAGCAGGAGTATTTCCGTCGAAAGCTCCTGAAATGGAAGGAAGAGCTTCTGCAGGAGTCCAACCAGACGCTCCAGAATATGACCGAGGAGAGCCTGGCGCAGCCCGATCTGGCCGACCGCGCGACCGCCGAGACCGACCGGGCCCTCGAATTGCGCACCCGCGACCGCTATCGCAAGCTGATCTCCAAGATCGATTCGGCGCTCCGCCGGATCGACGAGGACGTGTACGGATACTGTGAAGAGACCGGCGAGCCGATCTCGTTGAAGCGTCTTGAGGCGCGTCCGATCGCGACGCTGTCGGTCGAGGCTCAGGAGCGCCACGAGCGCATGGAACGCACCAAGCGCGACGATTGATGCACGCTGCCGCTGGCACGGCCGGGCGCCGCCCGGACCTCGACGCCGGCGTACGACCACAAGGGTGGCCAATGGAAACGACGTCGTCCCTCATGAGGCGCTCGATCGCGGCCGTGTCCTGCGTAACCGCCTTGATGCTCGCCGTTCCCGGCGCGGCGTCGCCCGATGGCGGTCTGATCGCTCAGGCGTCACCACCGGCATCGGTGCCGGCAACACCTGCGCAGATCACGCCGCCCGCGGCCGCTCCGACTCCCGCGCCTGCGGCCGCTCCGGCGCCGCCGGCCGCTACCCCCGCGACGTCGGCCCCCCCGGCTGCCGCCGGAGCCGCGCCGGCCGCGGTTCCCGCGCCGCAAGCTCCCGCCGCCGCCGCGCCGACGCCACCACCGCCGCCGCCGTCGCCGTCGTCGCCCGCCAAGCTCACGGGCATCGCGGCCTGGGCCGCGCTGGTCGGCAACACCGTGGCTGGCAAGCTCGACGGCAAGGAGTTCGCCGACTTCTATTCCAAGGACGGCGTCGTCAAGTCGATGATCGACAGCCAGATCGTCAGCGGCAAGTGGACGCTCGAGGGCGAGAAGATCTGTTTCAAATATCCCGACGAGGACAAGGACTGCTACGCGATGGAGGTCGTCGGCTCGACCGCGACGTTCACGGACTCCAAGGGCACCGGCATCCGCGCCGAGATCCTGCCGGGCAACGCCAAGAACCTCTGACCTGCGGGCGGGCCGCCATCACCGGCGGCCCGGCGCCGTCGTGGCGTCTACTCGAAGACGATTTTCAGCTCCTTGAGCTTCTTGCCCCAGAAGGCGTGCTCCTCGCGGACGGCCCGCGCGAACTCCTCGCGCGTGCGCGGCGGCGCAAAGTCGAGCCCGTCCTTGTCCAGGGCGACCTTCATCTTCGGGTCCTTGAGCGCCGCGGCGGTGTCGGCCTCGAGTTTCGCGATGACCGGCTCCGGGGTCCCCTTGGGCACGAACAGCCCGTGCCATCCCTTCAAGGTCGCGCCCTTGATGCCCGCCTCCTCGAGCGTCGGCACGTCGGGCAGCGCGCTCACGCGTGTCGTGCCGGTCACCGCGAGCGCGCGCAGCTTGCCGGCCTTGATCTGGCCGACGGCGGGCGGCAACGACGAGAAATTCATGGTGATCACGCCGCTGATGACGTCCATGAGGGCTGGGCCGGTGCCCTTGTAGGGCACGTGCGTGATGTCGACCCCCGTCGCGGTCGCGAACAACGCGCCGGCGAGATGGTTGTTGCCCCCGGCGCCCGACGACGAATAGGTCAGCTTGGCCGGCTGCTTCTTCGCCAACGCCACGAGTTCGGCGACGTCCTTGGCTGGCACGTCCGGGTTCACGGCGAGGACGTACTGGTAGTCGGTCGTCTGGATCACGGGCACGAGGTCCGCGAGCGTGTCCGTGCGGTAACCCTTCAGGACGTGCGGGTTGAGCACGACGTTCGTGCCGACGGCGTAGAGCACCGTGTGTCCGTCGGGCTTGGCGTTGGCGACGTAGGTCGTCCCGATGCCGCCGGCCGCGCCCCCCTTGTTCTCGACGACCACCTGCTGGCCGAGAAGGGGCGAGAGCAGATAGGCCAGCTCGCGCGCGACGATGTCGGCGCCACCGCCGGCGGCGTAGCCGACCACGAACGACACCGGTCGTTCCGGCCATTTCACCTGCGCGAACGCCGGCCGGACGAGCGGCGCGGCGAGGGTCGCCAAGCCCGAGGCGAGCAGCAGTCGGCGATCGATGGGCATGGCTTCCTCCGTTGTCGCGGACGCCCGCGTCGCGCGTCCTCGTCGCTTTCGGGCACGTATGCCGGACGGCCGGGGGTGTGTCCACACTTCGGCGCGGCCCCGGCGCGCCAGCCGGGATGCCGGCGCACGCTTTTCCCCGGCCGCTATGGCGCGTATCATCGTGGGCGTGCGACTTGCTCGCCGGGTCCTTCAATTTCCAGGTCGGGACGACCAGAAAGCGCAAAACCGTCATGGGCGACCGCGTCTTCCGCAGCGGGCACCATCCGAACTCCGATCTAGTGATGCGCCGGCCCGGCCTCGGCCACAACGGCGGGCCGTCGTTCGATATGTCGTGGGAGGCATGGATCTGGCGCCGCGCCACGGCGCAGGCTTGGAAGACACCGAAGCCCGAGGTCGCGCTCATGCGGCTGGCCCGCGCGGAACGGCTGGGAATCACCTATCGGGAGTTGACGGCCACGCTGCTCGACACGGGCTCGTACCTCTCGACGGTGGTGCTCCCGTTGGGCCTCGTCGCGCGCGTCCGGCGGGACGCGGGGGGGAGATCGCGCACCGAACCACGGCCGGAGATGGCCGCATTGGTGGGCCGCTTCCCGGGACCCGTATTCCTGTTGGCGGATCCGGGCATTCTTGGGCAGCTCGATGCCGCCGCGTTGGAGGGGCTGCGCGACGGCCTCCGGGTGGAACTGGACGGCAAACCGGCCGCCGTCGGCCTGTCAACGATGCCGTCGGCGGGAAGTCGGGGCGACGGGCTGGCGGCGTTGCTACGGGCCCATGGCGTGCCGCGCAAGGAGGCGTTTATGGTCGGCACCGGCTTCGCCGACGCGTCGCTGGCGGAGGCCACAGGGTTGCCGCTGTTCAAATGGGCGCACGAATGGTTCCAGCCCGCAGCGTAGCGCCGCGGACGGCTAACGGGTGACCGCGCGAACGATCTTGAAGACGGCGATCAGCGCGATCCCGACACAGGCAATCGCAAGAAGCATGCATGCCGACTTCGAAAGCCCGGTCGTCCACGCCAATGGCTGGGCAAGATTGGCAATGACCTGTGCCGGATCGATTCGCGTCCAGGCCGCGTCGATCGAGCGCGGCGCGCCGGCGCTCCGGGTCGCCAGCAGTGCGAGCACGAGGTAGGTGGCGACGGCGGCGAAGCCGCTAGTGGCCGAGGATCGCATTGTTCTGATGAAGCGCACGCGGCTTTCGGTAACGTCCGCAGCCGGCGATGGTTGGATTCGAACAAAGCGACCTATGCCGGAATGTCCGCCTGACGGTCATCTAGAGAAATCCAAAAATATGCTTTGAATCATTAATGTCCGATAATTCTCTTATAGATGACATTATGTCAATGGTATTCCTTCGATATATCAGCGTTCAAAAGCGCCCGTTCGTGCATTTTCCATCTTGTGCATACGGCGACTGAGAGACACCATTGGTTGTGATTCAAAATTTTTTGACGATTTTTTGATATATTTTTCCTATGGTTGCGCAATTTAATTGAATTCATAGACCAAGAATGAGTGATATAAGAAGTACATTAAGTCGACGTTCTAAACGCATTCGACCTAGTGATTTTTTAACGGGGATTAACATGGCCAAGGCCGCTCTTGTTCGCAGTTCCACGACTGGTGCGCACATTGCGCTTTCCTTCCTGATGGTCCTCGTGACGGCGCCGCCGGTCTTTGCGGCGGTCGGTGCCGGCAACGGTGGCCTGTCGTTCGCGACGATGATCATTCTTGCGCTGATCGGCATCCTTCTCACGTGGGTGACCGTGCGCGCGCCGACGCTCGATACCGCCCTTACGCGCGGCCTGGTCGCCGCCGGAACGGTCCTTCTGGCGTTCCCGATCGCTTTCGCGGCCGGCACGTTGGGCGGGTTCGAGGCGGCGCACTGGGCGGGCGCGGAGCACTCCGCCGCCGACATCGCCCGCCGGAACTTCATTCTCGCCTACGATCTCGCGATCGGAATCTCGTGCGTCACCCTGAGCTGGCTGATCTTCTCGCGTGACGCCGTCGCCGAGGAGGAGCAGCGCCGGGCCCGGGTCGAAGGCGATCTGCGCAACGCGTTCGACGACCTCCGCGCCGCCCTCGAGCGCTAGTCCTCGCCGGCTCCGCCCGGCTCCCGAAAGCCCGCCGGTCCCGCGACCGGCGGGCTTTCTCGTCTCTGTGCGGTCGGGACGTCAGGATGGCGCGCCGCGGTCGTCGAGCAACCGCCGCAGCCGACCGCCGTCGCGGATCGTCACGCCGCCTTTGCGCAGCGCGATCCATCCCGAGCGCTGCCATTCCTGGAGCTGCTTGTTGACGCTCTCCCGCGAGCTGGCGACCATCTGGCCGAGTTCGCGCTGCGTCACCGAGATGTCGTTCGCGCCCAGGCTGCGGGCGCCGTCCGCCAGCCAGATCAACGTCTTGGCCAAGCGGCCGGTGGAGTCGAGGAAACGCATGTCCTCGACCTGCTCGCTTGTGCGCCGGATCCGCCCGCACAGCGTCTCCAGCAGACGATCGCGACGTCCGCGTTGGCGCGGAGGAACGGAAGGACGACGCGCCGGTCGAGCACCAGCAAGTCGCCACCGGTCATCGCCGTGGCATCCGCGGACCGAGGACGGCCGTCGATCAGCGCGATCTCGCCGAACACCTCGCCGTCATGGATCACGTTCAGGACGACCTCCCGCTCCAACGCCGAGGGAACGCTGATCTTCACCAGGCCGGCGAGGACGACGACCATGCTCGCGTCCCGGTCGCCCTTCCGGTAGATCACCTCGCCCTTGCGCATCCGACGGACGCGGGAGTAGGCCGCGAGCGTCGCGAGGTCGCGGTCCTCAAGGCCCCCGAATATCTCGGTCGCCCGCAACAGCGCCATCCGGTCCAGGTTCGTCGCCGTCGAGGGGCCCCGGCCGGGCGGCCGGACGATCGTCGTGGATCGGGTCGTAGTCGCCATCTCCACCGGCCTCCGGGCGTTGATTCGCTCTCGCATCATGACCTGTGCCCGCATGGTCGCACAACCGCCTGGGCGCGCGGCGCCCGTCCGGCCTTGACGCGTCCGGCGGGGTCGAGCGAAGTGGCGCCATGGACTGGATCGACGACGGGCTTGTGCTGGCCGCGCGGGAGCATGGCGAGGCGGCGTTGATCGTCACGCTGCTGACGCGCGAGCGTGGCCGGCACGCGGGCTTCGTGCACGGCGGCGGATCGAGCCGGCAGCGGCCGATCTGGCAACTGGGCAACAGGGTCAGGGCGGAGTGGCGGGGGCGGCTCGCCGACCAGCTCGGCACCTACAAGGGCGAGACCCGGGCCGCCTACGGCGCGCGCGCCCTCGACGACGCCCTGTGCCTGTCGGGCCTCGCCGCGGCCTGCGCGACGATCGACGCCGTGCTGCCGGAGCGCGAGCCGCATCCGGCGGTGTTCGCCGGGTTCGACGCGTTGCTGTCGGCGCTCGGCTACGATGGCTGGCCGTCGCTGCTGGTACGCCTCGAGGTCGGCTTGTTGCAGGAGCTGGGGTTCGCGCTCGACCTCGCCAGCTGCGCCGCCACCGGCGCGACCGACGATCTCGCCTATGTCTCCCCGAAGTCCGGGCGCGCGGTGTGCCGGGCGGCCGCCGAACCGCACAAGGCGAAGCTCCTTCCGCTGCCGCCGTTCCTCGCCGGCGACCGCGCGCCGCCGCCGGTCGAAGATGTCGTCGCCGGCCTCGATCTGACGGGCTACTTCCTGGAGCGCCATGTGTTCTGGCCGCGCGACAAACCCTTGCCGCCGCCGCGCGAGCGCTTCATCGACCTCCTGCGCCGCGGCGGCGGCGTCAATCGCCCTCCGCCGGGGTGATGTACGGGGAGTCGGCGATCGCGGTCGCGGCTGGCGGCTCCATCCGGAAAATCTGCCGGAGATGGACCTCGTCGGGGCCGTCGGCGACGCGCAGCGTGCGCGCCATCGCGAAAGCGTGGTGGATCGGGGCGTCGTCGCCGCCGCCCATCGCGCCGAACACCTGCGCCGCGCGGTCGGCGACGCGCTGGAGCATCGCGGGCACGGCGACTTTCACCATCGATACGTCGCGCCACGCCGCCTGGTGGCCGTCGCGGTCGAGGCGCCACGCCGTGCGCCATACCAGCAGGCGGGCCTGCTCGATCTCGATCCGCGATTCCGCGATCCAGCGCTGCGTGGTGTCGTAGTCGATCACGGCGCGGCCGAACGCGCGTCGCTCCGCCGCGCGCGCCAGCGTCAGCGTCGCGAGAACCTCCGCCAGTCCGAGGCTGCGCATGCAGTGGTGCAGGCGGGCCGGGCCGAGGCGGACCTGGGCGGCGCGGAAGCCCCCGCCCTCGTCGCCGAGCCGGTTCGCGACGGGCACGCGCACGTCGCGGAACTCGAGCTCGGCTATGGGGGCGACGTGGTCCTCCCAGCCCATGTAGCGCAGCGTCCGCACGACACGCACGCCGGGCGAGTCCATCGGCACGACGACGGCGGAGTGCCGTCCGGTCCGCGCGCCGTCCGCCGACGTCGCGCCCATCACGATCACGAAGGCGCAGTCGGGATGGGCGGCGCCGGTGATGTACCATTTGCGCCCGTCGATCACGTAGGCGTCGCCATCGCGCCGCAACGTGGCGGCGATATTGGTCGCGTCCGACGACGCGACGGCGGGCTCCGTCATGCCGAACGCCGAGCGGGCGCGACCCTCCAACAGCGGCAGGAGCCAGCGCGCCTTCTGCGCCGGCGTCGCGGCGTGCTGGAGCATGATCATGTTGGGGACGTCGGGGGCGTGGCAGTTCAAGGCCTCGGCCGCCCAGGGCAGGCGTCCGAGGATCTCGGCCACCGGCGCGTAGTCGAGATTCGACAGGCGCGTGCCCGGCTCGTCGGCGGCGAGATCGGGCAGGCCGAGGTTCCATAGCCCGAGGCCGCGCGCCTTCGCCTTGAGCGCCGCCATGAACGGCGCGGGCTCGCGGCGGCGCACCACGTGCTCGGTCCAGGCGCGATGCCGCGGCAGGATCTCGTCGGCGAAGAACGCCTCGACGCGTTCGACGATCGCGCGCGCGCGCTCGGAAGGTTCGAAATCCATATGGCGAGGGCCTCCAGCGAGGTTGAGTATCCTGGCGCGGAGGCCGCCGTGTCCACACGGCGCGCGGCGTGTCGCGTGACGGTGATGGCCCTTGCGCGGGGCCCGCCCGGAGGCTATCGACGCTGTCCAATCATCAATCAAGACGTCGCGGCGGCCTCCGGTCGTCGTCCCCCTCGCCCATGGCCAAGAAAACGCAAGCGGCCGCGCCGCTCCCTCCACCGGCGCCCACCCAGTCCGTCGCGCTCGGCGAAGCCTTGTCGCAGCGGTACCTTTCGTACGCGCTCAGCACGATCATGGCGCGTTCGCTGCCGGACGTGCGCGACGGCCTGAAGCCCGTCCACCGGCGGCTGCTCTACGCCATGCAGCAGCTCCGCCTCGACCCCGACGGGCCCTACAAGAAGAGCGCACGCGTCGTCGGCGACGTCATCGGCAAACTGCATCCGCACGGCGACCAGTCGATCTACGACGCCCTGGTTCGGTTGGCGCAGGATTTCGCGATCCGCTACCCGCTGGTCGACGGGCAGGGCAATTTCGGCAACATCGACGGCGATAACGCCGCGGCGATGCGCTACACCGAGGCGCGCCTGACGGACGTCGCGCAGGACCTGCTGGCCGGCATCGACGAGGACGCGGTCGATTTCCGGCCGAACTTCGACGGCTCCGAGACCGAGCCGGTGGTGCTGCCGGCGGCGTTCCCGAACCTTCTCGCCAATGGCGCCGCCGGCATCGCCGTCGGCATGGCGACGTCGATTCCGCCGCACAATGTCGGCGAACTGTGCGACGCGCTGCTGCACCTGATCAAGTCCCCGAACGCCCGCATCGAGACGCTGGTCGACCACGTGCCCGGCCCCGATTTCCCGACCGGCGGCCTGCTGGTCGAGCCGCGCGAGTCCGTGGTCGAGTCGTACCGGACGGGACGCGGGTCGTTCCGCATCCGCGCGCGCTGGACCAAGGAGGGTCTGCCGCGCGGCCAGTACCGCATCGTGATCACGGAGATACCGTACCAGGTCCAGAAAGCGCGCCTGATCGAGAAGCTCGCCGAGCTGGTCAACGCCAAGAAGCTGCCGATGGTCGAGGATGTGCGCGACGAATCGGCCGACGACATCCGCCTCGTCATCGAGCCGAAGAGCGGCAACGTGCCGGCCGACGCGCTGATGGAGCAGCTCTTCAAGGTCACCGACCTCGAGACCCGCTTCCCGCTCAATCTCAACGTGCTGGACGCCGGCAACGTGCCGCGCGTGATGGATCTGCGCGAGGCGCTGCAGGCCTACCTCGACCACCGCCGCGTGGTGCTGCAGCGCCGCTCGCGCCACCGGCTGGCGGCGATCGAGCGCCGGCTGGAGATGCTCGACGGCTTCCTGATCGCGTATCTCAACCTCGACGAGGTGATCGAGATCATCCGCCGCGACGACGAGCCGAAGCCCGCGCTGATGAAGCGCTTCAAGCTGTCGGACCTGCAAGCCGAATCGATCCTCAACATGCGGCTGCGCAGCCTGCGCCGGCTCGAGGAAGTCGAGATCCGCAAGGAGCACAAGACGCTCAGCCAGGAGCGGAAGGACCTCAAGGCGCTGCTGGGCGACGACTCGCTGCAGTGGCAAGCGGTCGCGACGGAGACGCAGGAACTGCGCAAGCGCTACGGCGCGCGGACGGAGAAGGGCCGCCGGCGGACCGAGGTCGCCGACGCGCCGGCGCCGGTCGACGTGCCGATCGAGGCCTTCATCGAGAAGGAGCCGGTGACGGTGGTCTGCTCCGAGAAGGGCTGGATCCGCGCCGCCAAGGGCCATCTCGATCCGCAGCAGGCCGCCGATCTGAAGTACAAGGAAGGCGACCGGGAGAAATTCACGCTGCATGCGTTGTCGACCGACAAGCTGCTGGTGTTCGGCACCAACGGCCGCTTCTACACGATCGGCGTCGACCGCCTGCCGGGCGCCCGCGGCCACGGCGAGCCGCTGCGCCTGATGATCGACCTCGCCAACGACCAGGATATCGTCGCGATGTCCGTCCACAAGGGCGGCCGGCGCTTCCTCGTGGCCTCGCACGAGGGGCGCGGCTTCATCGTGCCCGAGGACGAGGTCGTGGCGCAGACCAAAAACGGCAAGCAGGTGCTCAACGTCGGCGACGGCGAGGAGGCGGTGTGCTGCTCGCTGGTGCCGGACGGCGCCGACCACGTCGCTGTCATCGGCCAGAACCGCAAGCTGCTGGTGTTCCCGATCGCCGAGCTGCCTGAGATGGCGCGCGGCCGCGGCGTGATCCTGCAGAAGCACAAGGATGGCGGCCTCGGCGACGCCAAGGCCTTCGTCCTCGCGACCGGGCTGCAGTGGCAGGGGCGCACCCGCACCGCCGCCGATCTCAGGGAATGGATCGGCGAGCGGGCGCAGGCCGGGCGCCTGCCGCCGCCGGGTTCGCCGCGCGCCAACAAGTTTTAGACCTCCGGAATCCCCCATGGACGCAACCCTCGTCGTCAAAAGCGCGATCCTCGGGATCGTCGAGGGGCTGACGGAGTTCATTCCCGTCTCGTCGACCGGCCACATCCTTCTGATGGAGAGCCTGCTCGGGTTCGAGGGCCCGCCGGGCAACGTGTTCGACATCGTGATCCAGACCGGCGCGATCCTCGCGGTGTGCTGGCTCTACCGCGTGAAGCTGTGGCGCACGGTGGTCGGCCTGTTCCGCAATCCGATCGCGACGCGCTTCGCCCTGAACGTGGCGATCGGCTTCCTGCCCGCCGCGGTCATCGGCATCGCGGCCCACGGCTTCATCAAGCGCGCGCTGTTCAATCCTTGGGTCGTCGCCGTGTCGTTGATCGTCGGCGGCGTCGCGATCCTGATCATCGAGCGGATGGCGCCGCGGCCGTCGGTCAAGACCGTCGACGACATCGACTGGAAGCTCGCGCTCAAGATCGGCCTATGCCAGTGCGTCGCGATGATCCCGGGTGTGTCGCGCTCCGGCGCGACGATCATGGGCGCGCGCCTGTTCGGCGCCGACCGCGCGGCGGCGGCCGAATTCTCGTTCTTTCTGGCGATACCGACGCTGATCGGCGCCGCCGCCTACGACACGTACAAGAATTGGTCGACGCTCGCCGGAGACGGACAAGCTTGGACCGCCATCGGGGTCGGATTCGTCGTCTCGTTCATCGTCGCGCTGCCGGTGGTGAAATGGCTGATCGGCTTCGTCAGCCGCTACGGCTTCGGGCCGTTCGCGTGGTACCGAATCGTCGTCGGCGTGGCGACGTTGGCGTTGCTCGCGACGCTCGGCGGGCGCTGACTCCGAGCTCCCTCACGGTCAAGCGGGCAGGTTTTCCAGCCTCCGGGCCGCCCATCGAAACAGGTGGGGGATCGCCGGCGCGAACCGGTCCCAGAGCGGATCTGGTCGACGGCCGGTGCGGTGCAGCTTCACGTTGAGGCAGGCGATCGACGCCATGCGGTAGGCGGCGAATGCCTGGAACCAGTCGACATGCTCGGCGACGGGACCGCCGGCCGCCCTGTACGCTTCGAGCAGGGTCGCCGGCGGCAGCGCGGTGACCGGCGCCCATTCCGGCGCCCACGCCCCGCGGTCGCCCATCATCATCAACCAGCCGAGATCGAGGCCCTGCGCGCCGATCGACGCCAATTCCCAATCGATGACGCCGTGGAGCTGGCCGGCGTCGCCGTAAAGCAGATTGCCCGGCTGGAAATCGCCATGCACCAGACCGATCGCGCGGGGCTCGGGTTCGGTGGCAAGCAGCGCCGCCTGAACGCGCAATCCGATTTCGAGCCATCCGGCGTCCTGGGCGTGGCGCAGAACCTTGTCCCATCGGCGGAGCTCGACCGACAGCGGCGTCGGCCCCTCCCAGTCCGGGAGAACGCGCCGCCAGTCCAGCCGGTGGAATCGCGCCAGCGTCGCGGCCGCGTGCGCCACAGCGTGTCGATGGCCATCGGTTCGCGCACGAACGCGGCGTCTGGCTCCCAGATCAGGAACACCCGGCCGGGCAGCCGTTCCATCACGATGAACGGCGCGCCGAGAGGCTCTTCATCCGCCTCGGCCCATGGCACCACGGGTACCGGCAGGCCCGCGGTGCGCAACGCGCGCAGCAGGGGCGCCTGGCGATACACGTCGGTGTTGCCTCGGCGCGTCACCCCTGCCGGCGCCATGCGCAGCACGTAGTCGCGCGGCGTCGCCCCATCGCCGACATCCAGCCGGAAGCCGAACGTCAGGCCGGCGTGGCCGTCGGGCATGGGCGCGAACGCCTCGAGGCGCGCGCCGGCGCCGATCCGATCGCGGAGGAAACCGGTCAGCTTCTCGGCCAGCCCGGAGGGAACTTCGAGAGCTGCCACGCTATTTTGCTCTGGCGACGAGCGGTCGGGCGGCGGGCTTCACCGCGCGGGCGCTATTGGCCGCCTTGGCTCCAGCCGTCCGGACCGAGCGTCTCAAACGGACGGTAGGCGGCCTTGTAGGCCATCTTGCGCGAGCCATCGATCCAGTACCCGAGATAGACGTAGGGAAGGCTGCGGCGGCGCGCCTCCTCAACCAGCCAGAGCACCGTGAACACCCCGAGCGCGCGGCCGCGCAGCCGCGGATCGAAAAAGCTGTAGACCGCCGATATTCCGTTGCCGAGCCAGTCCGTGAGGCAGGCGCCGACGAGGCGGCCGCCGGGGCCGCCTTCGCGGAATTCGATGAGATGGGTCTCGACCGGCGTCTCCTCGACCATCGCCCGGTAGTCGTCGAACTCCATCTCGGCCATGTCGCCGTCGCCGTGGCGCGCCGCGACGTAGCGGGAAAACAGGGCGAATTGCTCGCTGGTGGCCATCGGCGGCACGACGGCACCGGTCACGGCGGCGTTGGCGCGCCAGTTCCGGCGCTGCGACTTGCTGGGCTCGAACGTCCTGACCGGCACACGGACGGGGACGCAGGCGGCGCAGCCCTCGCACAGGGGCTTGTAGACGTATTGATGCGAGCGGCGGAAGCCGGCGTCGGTTAGCCGGTCGTGGGCGTCCAGCGCGTCGGGGCCGGCGAGCTCCGTGACCAGCTTGGTCTCGAACCGTCCCGGCAGATACGGGCACCGCAACGCCGGCGTCGTGCGGAAAAACCGGAGTGTCGCCTGGCTCTGCCGGATGAACATGTGGCCGTGCCCTGACCTCGTTCGGCGCCGTCCGGTGGAGGCCGGCGCGGGCCAGAACACTGTCCCATAACCGGGGCGTGGCGGCCAGTCCCGCGACGACGGTGGAGGCCCCGTCGCGCCGTTTGTGGCACGGGCGGCGTCCATGCGACGCTTTGACGGCTCGCCGATCCGCCGCCGGCGCGGTCCACTCGTCGCGCGGAAGGGAAGATACCCATGGTCGGCCGACGCCCGGTGCCACCGAACGGAACGCGGGTCGCCGTGCCGATCCCCGGCGCGGGTCCGGTGATCCTGTTCGACGGTGTCTGCGTGCTGTGCGCCGGCTTCGTGCGTTTCGTCGTGGCGCGCGACCGCGCCTGCGCCTACCGGTTCGTGGCCGCGCAGTCGCCGCTCGGACAGGCGCTGCTTGTCGATCTCGGCCTTTCCACGGTCGACTTCGAGAGCAATGTCCTGATCGAGGATGGCCGCGCCCACTTCAAATCCGAGGCCTTCATCCGCGTCGCCTCGCGTCTCACATGGCCGTGGCGGTGGGCCGGGACACTGAGAGTATGCCCGCGGCCGCTGCGCGACGCCGCGTACGACATCATCGCGGGCAACCGCTACCGGCTGTTCGGCCGGCGGGATTCCTGTCTCGTGCCGTCGCCCGCGCTCGCCGCGCGGTTTCTCGACTAGCGGCGGTGTTCCCTCCCGCGACCATCGTCGTACTGGGAGCGACGGGCGCGTTCGGCGCCCATGTCAGCCGCCTGACGGCGGCGATTCCTGGCGTCCGGTTGACGGTCATGGCGCGCGACGCGTCGCGACTGGCCGGTCTCGTCTCCGCGTTGGGCCGCGATGTTCCGGGGTGCGACGCGCGCGGGTGCGCGATCGACCTCGACGCGGCGGGGTGGCGCGCGACGCTCGCGCGGATCGCGCCGTCCATCGTCATCCACGTCGCGGGACCATTCCAAGGGCGCGACTACGGCGTCGCCGAGGCGTGCGTGGCGATGGGCGCCCACTACGTCGATCTCGCCGACGCGCGTGAATTCGTGGCCGGGATCGGCGCGCTCAACATGGCCGCGGTGCGGGCCGGCGTCGTGGTCGCGAGCGGCGCAAGCTCGGTGCCGGCGCTTTCGGGGGCCGTGGTCGACGCCCTCGCCGCCGGCCTGTCGCGCGTCGACGCCATCGACATCGCGATCGCGCCGGGCAACCGCGCGCCGCGCGGGCGCGCGACCATCGCGGCGATCGTCGGCCGCGCCGGGCAGGCGATCTCCGTGTGGGAGGAGGGCCGATGGCGAAGGCGCGTCGCGTGGCACGATCTGCGCCGCCGCGCGTTCGGCGACGGCATCGGCCGGCGTTGGCTTTCACTTTGCGATGTGCCGGATCTGACGCTTTTCCCGGCGCGGTACGGCGTGCGCGAGCGCGTCGCCTTCCACGCCGGGCTCGAGCTCTCCACGCTGCATCTCGGCCTTTGGGCTCTGGCCTGGCCGGTACGGTGGGGAGTGGCGCGGACGCTGGCGCCTCTAGCCGGCGGGCTCACGGCGCTGGCGCGGATGACGGCCTTCGCCGGCACCGACCGCGGTTGCATGACGGTCGATGTCGCCGGCCGCGACGCCGACGGCGCCGCGGTCGAGGTGCGATGGCGATTGGTCGCCGAGAACGGTGATGGCCCATGGACGCCGGCGCTGGCGCCGGTGGCGCTTGCGCGCAAGCTGGCCGCCGGCGTGTCGATCGCGCCCGGCGCACGCGCCTGCCTCGGGCTTGTGACGCTCGCGGAGATCTTGGCCGAGGCGGACGGACTGCGGATTCGCACCGAGCGCCGCGAACGCCGGCCGCTCTACCGTCGCATCTCCGGCGCGGCGTGGGCGGGGTTGCCGGCGCCGGTCCGACGGCTGCACGACGTCGCGTCGCGTTCGGTGTTCAACGGGACGGCCGACATCGACGGGGCGGCCGGTCCCCTCGCGCGCCTCGCCGCCCGCGTGTTCGGATTTCCGGGCGAAGGACGCGAAGTTCCCGTGACGGTCGAACTGCTGGCGCGCGACGGCGTGGAGACCTGGCGCCGCACGTTCGGCGCGCGGTCCTTCAAGTCGACGCAGTGCGACGTGCCGGGTGGCGCGGCGGGCGCGGTGGTCGAACGCTTCGGTCCGACGGCGTTCGCGATGCGCGTGGAGTGCTCGGGCGAGGGCATCGATCTCGCGCTGATCGGCTTCCGGGCGGCCGGCTTTCCGATGCCGCGGTTCCTGTGGCCGCGCATCGTCGCCAACGAGCGCGTCGACGATCGCGGCCGCTTCCGCTTCGACGTGTCGATCACGATGCCGATTCTCGGCCGGCTGGTCCGCTACCGCGGCTGGCTGGCGGCGGTCGAGGAGGCGGAAGCCGCTCCGGTCACTTCGCCGCCGGCATCACGGTGACCGTGCCGACTCCCTCGGCGCGCAGCCCGAACTTCGACCCGGTGATGCGCAGGTAGTCGAAGGCGCGCCACGGTTCGACGAAGTTGCGGTACCAGGGGGACAGGAAATTGCCGGACTGCCCCAGCGGAATCGCGAACCGGCTGTTCTCGAGGTCGTCGAAATCGTACACCGCCCGTAGGCCCGCGCCGTGGTTCGCCGCGAACGGCGTCGATCCGCGCACGCTGTATCCGGCGCGGTTCAGCGTATGCACGCCGCCATCCATCGGAAAGCGGATCGAGGCGAGATCGCGCAGCATCGGAACGGCGTCGAGCAGCTGGTGGCGGTGGGCGGCGAAATGCATGTCGCCCCAGCGCCAGTTGTCCATAGCCGTGCCGCCGCGCGCCTGCAGAGCGTCGAGCGCGGCGTCGAGCGCTCTCGACAGGATGTCTGCGCACGTCTCCACGGCCGGCGTGCGGGTGTCGTCGCACCATTTCGGATGGTCGCGCAGCGCCGCGGCGAGGAACGTGACGGAGGGATTGACCATGTCGGCGAAGAGATCGTCGCCCAGCTCGTCGGCGTAGAGCGCGCGGTGGAGCTCGCGGATCCACGCCGCGTAGATCAGTGGCTCCGGCCGCTCCGCCAGCATCCGGCGGTTCCACGCGCCGAGCATGTCTATCGCCTTGCGTTGGCGCGCGTCGCGCGGCTTCAGCGCCAGCAGCGGCGGCAGCATGTCGGCGGTGTCCGGCGAGAAATTGTCGGCCTGGATCGCGATCATGTCGCCGACGCGGTGCTGGCCGGCGCCGCTCAGCATCGCCGCCGCGCGGCGCTGCCGGTACGGCTCGGCCCAGTCGCGCGAGATGAAGTGGCGGAACGTCGCCGGCACGAGGCGGGCGTTGGCGTTGACGATGATGCCGCCCGGCGGATTGAAGGCGCGCGGCAGCTCCTCGAACGGCGCGAACCCCGCCCAGTCGAACTCGCCGGTCCAGCCCGGCGCCGGAACCGAGCCATCCCCCTTGCGCCGCAACGGCACCTTCGCCGGCGCCACAAGACCGATGTTCCCGTCGACGTCGGCGTAGACCATGTTCTGCATCGGCGAGACGATTTTCCGCGTCGCCGCCAGGAACTCGTCCCAGTTGCGGGCCAGGCCGATGCCGAGGAAGCCCTCCGCCGAGGTGTCGGCCGGATCGAGCGCCGTCGCGGCCAGCGCCAGCACGTGCGCCTGCGGCACGTCGCCTTCCTTGGCCACGAGCACATCGGAGATCACCGGTCCGTGGCGGGTCTCGCGCACCTGCAGCTTGAGCGGCTCGCCGAACCTGACATTGATGACTTCCTCGCGCACGGCGAACGGGCGGCTGCCGTCCGGCGTGACGTACTTTCCGGGGTCGGTGGGATCCAGCTTCTCGACGAACAGGTCCTGGCTGTCGAGGTTGGTGGTCGTGAAGCCCCAGCCGATCCGCCCGTTGTGCCCCAGCACGATCGCCGGCGACCCGGGCGAGGAGGCGCCGCGGATGTCGAAGTCGGGTCCGACGAGGCGCGCGAGGTACCAAGTGCCGGGCGCGCTCAGCCCGAGATGCGGATCGTTGGCCAGCAGCGGTTTGCCGGTCGCCGTGTGCGCGCCGCCCAGCACCCATTCGTTCGACGCCTCGCGCTTGCGAGTCAGGAGCCCGTCGGTGGCCCCGAACAGACGATCGAGCCGCAGATCGAGCAGCGCGTCGCCGAGGATCGCCAGGGTCGAGTCCTTATCGGTGCCGGTGGCGGGGAACATCTCCCGCATGCGCTCCTCGCCGACCTTGCGGGCGACGCGGGCGCGCAGCAGCTCGGCGCGCCAGTTGCCGTCGAGGGAGAGCGCCATGAGCTTGCCCCACACCAGCGAGTCGGCTGGCGTCCACGGCTCCGGCGCGTGCCGTAGCAGCGTGAACTCGGGACCGAACGAACCCCTGTGCGTGGCGAGGTGGGCGTTGACGCCGGCGGTGTAGGAATCGAGCAGCGCGCGGGCGCGCGGCGACAGCGCGGCGAGGCTTTCCTGGGCGCGCCGCCGCACGCCGAGGACGCGCATCGTGCGGTCGACGTCGAGGATCGCGGCGCCGGCGAATCGTGGCGGCAATATCTCCGACAAGCGGCCGGCGCCGGCCCGGCGCATCGACTCCATCTGCCACAGCCTGTCCTGCGCGTGCGCGAAGCCGAGGCCGAACAGCGCGTCCTCGAGCGAGCTGGCGAAGATGTGCGGGATGGCGTTGCGGTCGCGCACGATCTCGACCGGCGCCGACGGGCCCGCCAGCGTCAGGCGGGCACCGTAGTCGGGGATCGAGGTGCGGAGATGGAAGTAGAGGCCGGTCGCCAGCGTGGCGAGAAACACCACGAGGCCGAGCGCGGCCTTCGCGGCGAAGCGGGCGACGGCGCGGGCGAGCCGCGTCACGACGGGTGGCGCCGCCGGGACCGCCGCCGGATCACGCGCGGTCCAGCCACGCCAGGATCGCCGCGCGGTCGCCGTCGAGGTCCGGGACCGGGCCGCGCGTCGGGGGATCGACGAAGGCCGAGAGCTTGATCGGGTTGCCGGCCATGTGGAATTGGCCGACATCCTTGTCGTCCACCGAGACCACCATGTTGCGGTGGCGTACCTGGACGTCGTTCAACGCCTGTTCGACATTGTTGAGCGGCCCGCAGGGCACGCCCTTGGCGTCGAGGATCTCCAGCCACGCCCGGCCGGGTTTCGTCCGCAGGCGCCGCTCGAGCTCGTCCTTGAGCGCCGGCTGGTTGCGGGTGCGCAGGTCGTTGGTGCGGAACCGCTCGTCGGCCGCCAGCGCCGGCGCGTCGATCGCCTCCGCCAGCTTGGCGAACAGGTTCTCGTTGCCGGCCGCCACGACGATGTGCCCGTCGGCGCATTCCAGCGCCTCGAACGGGGTGATCGAGGGATGCCGCGCGCCGATCGGGCCGGGCGCCTCGCCGGTCGCGAAGTAGCGGGCGATGGCGTTCTCCAGGATGGCGATCTGGCAGTCGAGCATCGACACGTCGATCTTCATGCCCTCGCCGGTGCGCTCGCGGTGGTACAGCGCGGCGTTGACGCCGACGGCGGTGAACAATCCGGCCGTGATATCGCCGACCGAGCTGCCGACCCGCGTCGGGGGACCGCCGGGATGGCCCGTGACGCTCATGATGCCGCCCATCCCTTGGACGACCATGTCGTAGGCCGCGCGGGTGCGGTAGGGACCGCTGTCGCCGAAGCCGGAGGCTTGCGCGAAGATCAGGCGGGGGTGCTTCGCGTGCAGCGTCTCGAAGCCGTAGCCCAGCTTCTCCATGGTGCCCGGTCGGTAGTTTTCGACCAGCACGTCGGCGCGCGCCAGCAGCCGTTCGAAGATCGCGCGGTCGGCCTCGTTCTTGAGATCGAGCGCGATCGACTCCTTGGCCCGGTTGAGGGACGAGAAATAGGCCGACTTGCCCTTGATGAAGGGGCCGATGTGGCGGGAATCGTCACCGACGGCCGGCGTCTCCACCTTGATCACCCGGGCGCCGAGGTCGCTCAGCATCATCGTGCAGTACGGGCCTGCGAGCACGCGCGTCATGTCGACGACGACGAGGCCGGCGAGCGGCCCGCCCGGGCGCTTGTCCAGGACGTTCTCTGTCATGCCTGCGATTCTCCCTCGGCCCGTTTCATATCCAAGGGGGCAGGAGGGCGCAATCGCCGCCTCAGGGCCGCACGTAAATGTCCCAGAAATAGTAGGCGGTGAGGGCGAATCCGAAGGCGATCACGACCTTCTTGAGGATCGGCGCCGGTATGTGGCGGGCAAGCACGCCGCCCCCATAGCCGCCGATCAGCGCGCCGGCCATCATCACGATGGTGCCCGGCCAGGACACCGCCCCGGAGACGATGAAGGTCACCACGGCGACGCCCGCGATCGCCGTCACCAGGAGGTTCTTCAGCCCGTTGAGCTCCTGCATGTCCTTGACGCCGGTCAGCGACAGCACCGGCATCAGCATCACCCCGAGCCCGCCCCCGAAGTACCCGCCGTACGCCGCGCAGATGAACAGCGGGACGGCCATCGCCGCCATGGCCAGCGGCGTCGGCCGCTGGCCGCCGTCGCGTACCCCGAACCGCGCCGAAATCTGCTTGTCGAACAGGAACAGCAGGGTCGCGGCCAGGATCAGCCAGGGCACGGTGCGCAGGAAGGTCTTGTCGCCGGATCGCAGCAGCAGCCAGGCGCCGGCGAGGCCGCCGACCAGGCAGACCGCGCCGGTCCACAGCGCCCGCTCGCGCTGGCGCACCAGTTCGCGACGGTAGGCGGCGATGGCGAGCAGGCGTCCCGGCCAGATCGCGACGGCGTTCGAGGAGTTGGCGAGCACGGCGGAGACGCCGGTCGACAGGAACGCCGGAAACGTGAAGAATGTGCCGCCGCCGGCCACGGCGTTGATCGCGGCCCCGACGAGCCCGGCGCCAAACAGCAACGCGACCTCGCCCCACCCCAGTCCGAGGATCATTCCCGTTCCTTCCGCGTTTTCGACGCGCGGACCCTAGACTTGGAATGCCTACGGCTCCAGCGCCCGGACGCCCGGAACAGGAGTTGTGCCGGGCGGCGGCGCAAAGGTCAGCCGCCGGTGACGCTCATGTGGCGCGGCACCGCGGGGCCGGCGCGCCGCCGGTCGATGACGAAGTCGTGGCCCTTGGGTTTGCGTGCGATCGCGGCGTGGACGGCCTCGATCAGCAATTCGTCGCTCTCGCTGGCGCGCAGCGGCGCGCGCAGGTCGGCGGCGTCCTCCTGCCCGAGGCACATGTAGAGCTTGCCGGTGCAGGTCAGGCGGACCCGGTTGCAGGATTCGCAGAAATTGTGGGTCAATGGCGTGATGAAGCCGATGCGGCCGCCGGTCTCGCCGATCCGCGCGTAGCGCGCCGGCCCGCCGGTGGTCACGTCGAGGTCGGTCAGCGTCCAGCGCCGCGCCAGGTCGGCCCGCACGCGCGAGAGCGGCAGGTACTGGTCGAGCCGGGCGTCGCCGCCGATCTCGCCCATCGGCATGACCTCGATGAACACCAGGTCCATGCCGCGGCCGTGAGACCAGCGGATGAGGTCGTCGAACTCCATCTCGTTGACGCCCTTGAGCGCCACGGCGTTGATCTTGACGTGCAGGCCGGCCGCCTGGGCGGCGTCGAGGCCGCGCATGACCTGGTCGAGGTCGCCCCAGCGCGTCAGCTCGGTGAACTTCGCGCGGTCGAGCGTGTCGAGCGAGACGTTGATGCGCTTCACGCCGCACGCCGCCAGTTCGCCGGCGTGTTTCGCCAGCTGGCTTCCGTTCGTGGTGACGGTCAGCTCGTCGAGGCCGTTTCCGAGGTGGCGCGACAGGCCACGTACCAGCGACATGACGTTCTTGCGCACCAGCGGCTCGCCGCCGGTCAGGCGCAGCTTTCGGACCCCGAGACGCACGAACGCCCCCGCACAGCCGCTCGAGCTCCTCGAGCGACAGCACGTCCTTCTTCGGCAGGAAGGTCATGTCCTCCGCCATGCAGTAGACGCAGCGGAAGTCGCAACGATCCGTCACCGACACGCGGAGGTAGGTGACGGCGCGGCCGAACGGGTCGATCATCTCCGTAATGTAGGCCTGAACCGGGGTGGTTTCGACCCCAATCTGCGCGCGGGATTGTCCTGATTGGGAGATTTGGCATGGATGGGGGCGAATTCGCATTGCATCACCGGCTGGGGGCCGACACGGCGCCACTGGGCGATCTGCCCCTCTGCCGGGTGTTGCTGATGGACAACGCCGCCTGGCCTTGGATCGTCCTCGTTCCCCGGCGGCCGGCGTTGCGTGAATTCCACGACCTCCCGGCGCCCGACCGGGCGGCCCTCATGGAGGAGATCGCGGCGGCCTCGAAGGCGATGGCAGCGCTGCCGGGGACGACCAAGGTCAATGTCGGCATGCTGGGCAACATCGTGTCGCAGCTGCACATCCATGTCGTCGCCCGGCGGGAGGGCGACCCGAACTGGCCGGGGCCGGTCTGGGGGTTCGGATCGCCCGCGCGCTACGCGCCGGGCGCGCGGGACCGACTCGCCGCCAGTGTTCGGGAAGGTTTGGGGATATAGACCGCTACGTCGCGATCAGCCGTTCCAGCGTGTCGACGCCGTCGGCCTCGGCGGCCGGCTTGTCCCAGCGGATACGGTGGACCCGCGGAAAGCGCATCGCGAGGCCGGATTTGTGGCGCGTCGACCGTTGCACAGCGTCAAAGGCGATCTCCAGCACCAGCCCCGGCGCCACCTCCAGCACCGGCCCGAAGCGCTGGACGGCGTGGTCGCGGACCCACTTGTCGAGCCGCGCCAGGTCGGCGTCGGTGAACCCTGAGTAGGCCTTGCCGACCGGGACGAGCTCGGGCGCGGCGTCCTCGTGCGTCCGCCAGCAGCCGAACGTGTAGTCGGAGTAGAACGACGACCGCTTGCCGTGGCCGCGCTGGGCATACATCAGAACGCAATCCGCCGTCAGCGCCGCGCGCTTCCACTTGAACCACGGTCCTTTGGGACGGCCGGCGACGTAAGCGCTGTCGCCGCGCTTCAGCATCAGCCCCTCGATCGCCGCCACCCGCGCGCCGTCGCGCAGCGCCGCGAGCTCGGCCCATGTCGAGAACGGGATCAGCGGCGACAGATCGAGACGCGCCGGCCGGACCGCGGCGTACCAGCGCTCCAGCCGCGCGCGGCGCACGTCGAATGGCGACGACCTCAGGTCCTCGCCATCGAGGAACAGCGCATCGTAGAGGCGGACATGGGCGGGATGATCGCGCAGGAGCTTGGCGCCGGCCTGTTTGCGGTTCAGGCGCTGTTGAAGGTCGGAGAAAGGCGCGACATCGAGCGATCCCTCGCCGCCGGCGCGGGCCACAAGAAGTTCGCCGTCCAGAACGGCGTCGAACGCCATCGCCTCGAGGACGTCGGGAAAGGCCGCCGACGCGTCGTCCCCCGATCGTGTGAAGAGGCGTCGCGATCCGGCCGTCGCCACCAGCTGGACGCGGACGCCGTCCCATTTCCATTCCGCGCGGTAGGCCGATGGATCGAGCGCGGGAAGCTCCGCCTCCTCCAGTGGCGTGGCCAGCATCGACGGCCTGAAGGTCGGCGCGGCGCCGGGATCGGGACGCGGTCCGCCGGCGAGCCATGCGAACAGCCCGGCGTAGGGCGGTGCCAGCGCGTGCCAGACCTCCTCGACCTCGTCGATCGGCACGCCGCCGAGCTCGGCCACCGCCTGCTTCGCCAGGCGGGCCGACACGCCGACGCGGAGGCCGCCGGTCACCAGCTTCAACAGCGCCCAGCGGCCGGTCGCGTCGAGCGCGTCCATCCAGCGTTCCAGAAGCGGCGCGGCCTCGCGCTTCGACGACCGCGACAGCGTCTCGACGATTGTCGACAGGCTGGGCGCCGGACCGGTCGCCGTCGACGTGCGGTCGCGCGGAATGGCGTCCCATGCCAGCGCCACGGTCTCCGCCAGATCGCCGACGTAGTCGTAGGACAGCGCGAAGAGCGTTTCACCCATCCGGGCGGTGCCGAATTCGCGCAGCAGCGCCGGCTTCACGGCGGCCATATCGAGCGCGCCGGTCAACGCCGCCAGCGCGTAGCCGCGGTCCGGATCGGGCGTGTCGCGCAGATAGGCGGTGATCAGGCGCAGTTTTGCGCCGCGCGCCGGCTGGAACGCCAGCGAATCGAGCAGGTCGGCGAAGCGGCGCATCCCTCAGGCGCCTTCTTCCTCGCGCCCGGCGACGCGCAGCGCCTCGGCGGCCACGCCCATGGCGCGCGCCTGGTGGACCAACGCGTCCTCGCGTCCGTGCGTGACCCACAGCGCAGGCGCCCCGACGTCGCGGACCGTGGCCACCAACTCGTCCCAGTCGGCGTGATCGGAGATCACGAGCGGCAGTTCGGCGCCGCGCTGGCGGGCGCGGGCGCGCACGCGCATCCAGCCGGACGCCGCGACAGGGAGCGGGTCGGGAAACCGCCGCGACCAGCGGTCGACCAGCGTCGCCGGCGGGCAAAGCACGATGCCGCCTTTGAAGGTCTCGCGGCCGAAAAGGTCGTCGGCCGGATTCCGGCCCGCGTCGCCGACCGGCGCGATGTCGCCGAGATCGACGCCCTCCCGGCGGTAGAGGTCGCACAACGGCACCAGCGCGCCATGCAACCAGATCCGGCGGTCGTAGCCGGCCT
Source organism: Rhodospirillales bacterium (assembly GCA_016699855.1). Classification (NCBI taxonomy): domain Bacteria; kingdom Pseudomonadati; phylum Pseudomonadota; class Alphaproteobacteria; order Rhodospirillales; species Rhodospirillales bacterium. Next base: position 588,284 of record CP064988.1, on the reverse strand, counting down.
CGCGCAGCAGCGCGATGACGCGCTGGCACTTGCCGAGCGCATAGACGCCGACGACATGGCATCGCTCCGGGAACGTCTCGACCGACCGCAGCAGGCGCGCGATCTCCTCGACATCGGGTGGGTGGCGGAACACCGGGAGCGCGAAGGTCGCCTCGGTGACGAAGACGTCGCACGGCACCGGCTCGAAGGGCGGGCACGTCGGATCGCGCCGGCGCTTGAAATCGCCCGACACCACGATGCGCGCGCCGCGCCAGTCCAGGACGATCTGCGCGCTGCCGAGGATGTGGCCGGCCGGGACCAGCCGCACGTCGACCTCGCCGATCCGGGTGGTCGCGCCGTAGGGCGCGTCCTGCGTGGCGCCGAGATCCGCGCCGTAGCGGACCTTCATGATCTCGATGGTCTCGCGCGTCGCCAGCGCCGCGCCGTGACCGGGCCGCGCGTGGTCGCCATGGCCGTGGGTGATCACGGCGCGGTCGACCGGCCAGGCGGGGTCGATATGGAACCCGCCGGGCGCGCAATACAGACCGCGCGGCGTCGTCGTGAGCCACGAGCGAGGATCGGTGGGGGTCGGGTCGGGGGCCATGGCCGCGCAGTATAGGCCGGTACGGTCGCCGCGACCCGCCGCCGTGCTATCGTCCGACCATGATAGGCAAGCGCGTATCGCGCGTTGGCGGGACGACGTCGGGCCCGGTCGTCGGCCGCCGGCGTGGCCGGGCGCCCGCGCGGGAGGCGGCGGCGGCTCCGCTGCCGCTGTTTGCCGCCGCCACGACCGTCGCGACGCGCCTGCCCGCCGTTTTCAACGACTGGTTCGGGTCGCGCGGATGGACGCCGCGGCCGCACCAGCTCGAGATGCTGGCGCTGGCGCGCGCGGGCAGGTCGGCGCTGCTGATCGCCCCGACCGGTGGCGGCAAGACCTTGGCGGGGTTCCTGCCGAGCCTGGTCGATCTGACCGGCGCCGCCCGCGATCCAAGGCGCGGACTGCACACGCTCTACATCTCCCCGCTCAAGGCGCTGACGACGGACATCCAGCGCAATCTCCGCTCGCCGATCGACGAGATGAAGCTGGACATCCGCGTCGAGTCGCGTACCGGCGACACGCCGCAGAACCGCCGGGCGCGCCAGCGCGCCTCGCCGCCCGACATGCTGTTGACGACGCCGGAATCGCTGGCGCTGCTGCTGTCCTATCCCGACGCCGCGACCTATTTCGCCGATGTGCGCGCCGTGGTGATCGACGAGCTCCACGCCATCGCCACGACCAAAAGAGGCCATCTCCTGGCGCTCGGCCTCGCGCGTCTCGCGGCGCTGGCGCCGGCGGCGCGCTTCGTCGGCCTTTCGGCGACGGTCGCCGATCCGGAGGCGAGCGCGGACTGGTTGCGATTCCGCGACGATCCCGTCGAGACCGTCCACGCCGCCGGCGGCGCCGCGCCCCGGATCGACATCCTCAACCCCGCGGCGCGCGTGCCCTGGGGCGGCCACATGGCGCGGCACACGCTGCCGGACGTCTACGACGCGATCCGCGACCACCGCATGACCCTGGTGTTCGTGAACACGCGCGCGCAGGCGGAACTGACCTTCGACGGGCTGTGGCGCCTGAACGAGGAGAATCTGCCGATCGGCCTGCACCACGGCAGCCTCGAGGTCGAGCAGCGCCGCAAGGTCGAGGCGGCGATGGCGGCGGGCAGGTTGCGCGCGGTCGTCGCCACCAGCTCGCTCGATCTCGGCATCGACTGGGGCGACATCGACCTCGTGATCCAGCTCGGCGCGCCGAAAGGTGTCAGCCGCCTCCTGCAGCGCGTGGGCCGTGCCAACCACCGCATGGACGAACCCAGCCGCGCGCTGCTGGCTCCGGGTAACCGCTTCGAGGTGCTGGAGTGCCTCGCCGCGCGCGAGTCGGTCGCCGCCGGCGAACTCGACGGCGACGCGCCGAGGCCACCCTGCCTCGACGCGCTGGCGCAGCACATCCTCGGACTGGCGTGCGCCGGGGCGCTGGATCGCGACGCGCTCTTCGACGAGGTCAGGCGTGCGGCGCCGTACCGCGACCTGCCGCGTCGCGACTACGAGGACTCGTTCGAGTTCGTCGCCAACGGCGGCTACGCGCTGTCGGCGTACGAGAAATGGCGGCGGCTGTTCCCGCGGTCCGACGGCAGGTGGGAGATCGCGCGGCCGGACGTCGTGCGCCAGTACCGCCTCAACGTCGGCACCATCGTCGAGCTGCCGTTGATGAAGGTGAAGCTGCGCGGCGGGCCGGTACTGGGCGAGGTCGAGGAGGCGTTCATCCAGGGCCTGGTGCCCGGCGACACGTTCATCTTCGCCGGCCAGCTCCTGTGCTTCGAGGGCGTCCGGCTGCTGCACGCCGAGGTGAGCCGGGGGCGCGGCGGCGGCGAGCCGAAGGTGCCCGCCTATGGCGGCGGCAGGTTGCCGCTGAGCACGCATCTCGCCGGGCGCGTGCGCGACATCCTCGCCGATCCGGGGCGGCACGCCGAGCTCCCCGAGGAGGTCCGCGAATGGCTGCGCATGCAGGCGTTGCGGTCGACCCTGCCGCGCGCCGACCGGCTGCTGGTCGAAGGGTTTCCGCGTGGCGGCAAGCACTTCCTCGTCGCCTATTGCTTCGAGGGTCGCAACGCCCACCAGACGCTGGGCATGCTGCTGACGCGCCGCATGGAGCGCATGGGGCTCAAACCGCTGGGTTTCGTCGCGACGGACTACGTGCTGGGCCTGTGGGGGCTGCGCGCGGCCACGGCGCGGCAGGTGGTAGCGCTGTTCGACGAGGACATGCTGGGCGACGATCTCGAGGCGTGGATGGACGAGTCCTCGATGCTGCGGCGCTCATTCCGCAATGTCGCGGTCGTCGCCGGCCTGATCGAGCGGCGCCATCCCGGCGAGGAAAAGACGCGGCGGCAGGTGACGTTCAGCGCCGACCTGATCTACGACACGCTGCGGCACCACCAGCCGGACCATGTGCTGCTGCGCGCCACGCGGCAGGACGCGGCGTGGCAGCTCGCGGACATCCGACGCCTCGGCGAGCTGTTGCGCCGGGCGCGCGGTCGGATCGACCACCGCGCGCTCGACCGCATCTCGCCGCTGGCGGTGCCGGTGCTGCTCGAGATCGGCCGCGTCCAGGTGATGGGTGGCGAGACGCTCGACGAGCTGCTCGACGAGGCGTCGCGGTCGATGATCGACGAGGCGATGCGGCCGTGACGCGGCCGACCGGACAAAAACGCGCCGGCCCTGCGGGAGGGCCGGCGCGAGTCGGAGACATAGACGACGATCCGGCAGGTGACCGCCGCCACGCCTCGCGGGGAGTGGCCTCGCGGACTATTCCGCCGGCGCCGCGGTGGCACGGCCGGATGGCCGGGAGTCATGCGCGCGGGCATCGCGCCACCGGCTGTAGTCGAGGCGGCAGAGAATCGTCACCGCCATGAAAGCGATCGCGGCGAAGACCACCATCGCCAGATACAGCTGCTCGCCGGATGTGAGTTCGAACGCCATGCCACGCTCCCTGAAGATCGGGGGCATGGTGGCCGGGCCTCGATCCCGGCGCTTTGACTTGCGTCAAAGGGCCGGGCGCCGCGCCTCATCCTGCGGCGCGGCAATGCGTCGCTATGAGCGCGGCCAGCGACGGCGACAGCGCGGTCGGCAGATCGTGGCCCATGCCGGGAATGAGCTCGAAGCGCGCGCCGGGGACCAGACCAGCGACGTCGCGACCGCAATCCGGATGGATCAGCGGATCGTCGGCGCCGTGGATCACCAGCGTCGGCGCGCGCAGCGTCTTGAGCAGCTCGACGCGGTCGCCGCCGGCCATGACCGCGAGATACTGCCTGCCGACGCCCTGGGGATTGTAGCGCCGATCGACATTGCGCTCGACGAAGGCGCGCAGCGCGTCGTCCGGCTCTGGATAGCCCGGGCTGCCGATGATCCGGCGCAGCCCTATCGAATGCCGGACGATCTCCTCGCGGTCTTCCGTCACGGGCCGCGTCAGCAGCGCCTTCATCGCCTCCGGCTTGCCCGGCGGCAGTCCGCGGCGCGAACTGGTCGACATCATCACCGTCATCGACCGCGCGCGGTCGGGGCGGGCGGCGACCATCAGCGGCGCGATCATCCCGCCCATCGACAGGCCGAGCATATGGGCGCGGTCGATCCCGAGATGGTCGAGCAGCGCCAGCCCGTCGGCCGCCATGTCGTTCAGCGTGTAGGGCGTCGCGACAGGCCTGCCGGCCTGCAGCGCGCCGATGGCCGCCGGCAGGTCGGCCTGTCCCCAAGCGGCGAAATCCGTCGACAGACCGGTATCGCGGTTGTCGTAGCGGACGACGTGGAGGCCGGATCCGGCCAGCGCCTCGACGAACGCCTCGTTCCACAGCGTGAGCTGCGCACCCAACCCCATGACCAGAAGGATCGTGGGATCGGCGGGATCGCCGGACGTCTCGTAGGCGATGTCGATTCCATTTGCGCGCGCGACGGGCATCTTGGTTCCTTTCCGATGTCGGGGCGCAAGCTATCTTCCTGGCGGCGTCCGATGCAAACCTAGAAGCGACGGCGCGCGTGCGCCCACCACAGCGTCAGCGGCGCCAGCCAAGGTGCGGCGTCGGCGGGTCGCGCGTAAACATCGTGCCCGGCGGCCTTGAGGCGCGCGATCCGCCGGTCGAGCAGCCGCGCTGGCAGCAGCGCCGGAAGCGCCGCGCTCGGGATGGCGGCGCGTTCCGTCCTGGCCCGCGCGAGAAGCGCGGCCGCGCGGGCGGAAATCGCGGAGGTCACATCGCGCAGCCCCGGACCCGGCGTTCCCTCGAACAACGCCTGCTCCGGGACGCCATGCGCGGCCAGCAGGTCCCGTGGCAGCATGCAGCGGTGGCGTGCCGCCAGACGCGGCGTGTCGCGAACGACGTCCAGCAGCCCCGTGGCGACGCCTATCGCGCGGGCGGCCCGGTGCGCGGCGCCGCCGTCCTCGTGGACGCCCAGCACATCGACCGACAGGGCGGCCAGCTCGCCGGAGGTCGCGTCGGCGTAGGCCTCGAGCGCGGCGAGGTCGGGGATCGGGTCGTCGTAGAGATCGTGCGTCCGGCCGTGAAGCAGACGCTCGAACCGCTCCAGCGGCGGCCGCGACCTGCCGATCGCCGTGGCCAGCGCCTCCGCCACGGGGTGCCGTCGCGGCTTGCCGGCATAGGCCTCGCCGATGGCGTCGCGCCACCATTGCAGGCGGATCTCGCCGAGGCCGGGTTCGCTCACCACGTCGCGGACGCGGGCGATCTCGAGATTGAAGGCCAGAAGGGTCCAAAGGTCGGCGCGCGCCGCCGGCGGGGCGAACAGCGCGCAGAGCCATCGATCCCGGTCGCCGGTGCGGACCGCCGCGACGAGCTCGGACTCGACGGCGGCGGCGGGAGGAGGGGAGACGGTTCCGGCCACGGCGCAACACAACGCGAGGGCGCAGACCGGCGCAAGCCCCGTCGATGCCCACAGGGGCGGGGTTTTTCCGGCCGTGCGGCCGTGCGATAGAATGACGGCGGCGCGACCGGCGCGCCGCCTCGCCCGCGTACCGCGTCGCCGCCTTGAACGATATCCCGCCCGCGCCGCCACTCGACCGGTTCAGCTCGCCGGCGGCGGCCCCCGACGACCCCGCCGACGCGCACAGCTGGGCCTGTTTTCGCGCCCGTCTGGCGCCGGAGAACGGCGCCGTGGTGGACCGGTTCTTCGCCGTGTCGCTGTTCCTGCGCCGGTTGGCTGCGCGGGACACGCTGTCGTTCGACGACCGTATCGCGTTCCTCGACCATCTCGACCACGCGGTCGCCGACGCCGCGGCGGGGCGGCCCTTGGTCGAGCTGCCGCATGGTCTGCACGCGCCGCTCGCCGACGCCCGGATCGCGGCGCACGCCCCGGCGCTGCTGCAGGCCTGCCGCCGGGAGCTGACGACCCGGGCCGCCGGCCGGCCGGCGTTCCGCGACTGGAGCGAGATGCACAACTGGCTGCGCTTCGCGGCCGCGCCGGTCGGCAGGCTCCTGATCGAGCTGCACGGCGAGCGCGAAGTGGTCGTGGCCCCGATGGAGGCGATGTGTATCGCAATCGGCTTGTCGGGCCGCCTGCAGGACGCCGGTCGCCAGGCGCGCGACGGCGGCGATTGCGGTCTGCCAAGGCAATGGTTCTCGCAGGCCGGCGCCGATCCGCGCGCGTTCCTCGACGCGGGCGAACGCCCCGCCGCCCGGCGCGCGCTCAAGGTTGGCGGCGACCGGGTTCGCCAGCTCCTCGCGGCGGCGCGCGCGGTGCCGGAGCGGGCGGCGGATCCGCGTCTGCGCGCCGCGGCGCGCGCGACACTGTTCCTCGTCGAGCGCCTGTCGCGGCGCGCCGTCGATGGTCCTTCGGAGGCGGCGATCCTGCCGAACTGGAGCGACCGCGCGCTTTTGCGCTGGCGGTGACCCCCTTGGATGCGCGGCCGCCACGCGTCGCGCGCGCCTCGTGTTCTGTTGAACGCGACCCAAGCTGTGGTAACTTGTCGCGGTTTTGGTAACGAATAAGGGGAGTTCCCGCAAATGGGTGCCATTCTTCAATCGCTCGGCCGGACGCTGGCGGCGGGCGTCGCGCTGCTCATCGTCATCGTCGTCGTGACGGGCGCGCTCACCGGCCAGATGGTCAAGATCGACCACGCTTGGTCGACGTTCTTCATGCGCTGGCTGCACGTCCTGTCGGGCGTGATGTGGATCGGTCTGCTCTGGTATCTGAACTTCGTCCAGATCCCGACGATGCCGAAGATCCCCGACGAGCAGAAGCCGGCGATCGGCAAGCATATCGCGCCGAACGTCCTGTTCTGGTTCCGCTACGGCGCGCTGGCGACGGTCGTGACGGGCCTGCTGCTGCTGATCATGCAGAACCAGCTGGTCAACACCCTGCTGCTGGCCAAGGGCCAGCACGCCATCGGCATCGGCGTGTGGCTGGGCCTGATCATGGCCTTCAACGTCTGGTTCATCATCTGGCCGAACCAGCAGAAGGCGCTCGGCCTGGTCGACTGCCCGGCCGATCAGAAGCCGAAGGCGGCGCGGCTGGCTATGCTGACCTCGCGCGTCAACACGATGCTGTCGATCCCGATGCTGTTCTGCATGGTCGCGCAGCAGAACGGCGGGTTCTGAACCAGTCGGCGCCCGGTGCCGGCGACGCGGACGGGGCCCCTCAAGGGCCCCGTTTCGCGTCGTGGGGCCATGACGTCGGGGGTAATCGCCACGGCGTGGCGGGGACGCCATGATCGCGGCGATCCAGAGCGAGCGTGCGGAGGCGGGGATGAGCGAAGCGTTGGCGGCTAGCCTGAACGAGCGGATGAAGGGCCTGTTCGGCGACACCCTGGGCATCCGTGTGATCGAGGCGGCCAAGGACAAGGTGGTGGCGGAATTCGATTGGCGCGCCGATCTGTGCACGGTCGGCGGCACGCTGCATGGCGGCGCTTTGATGGCGGTGGCCGATCAGATCGGCGCCACGGCGGCGGTTCTGAACCTGCCGGCAGGCGCCGGCACGACGACGCTCGAATCCAAGACGAATTTCTTCCGTGGTTGCACCGCGGGCAAGGTGCGCGCGGAGTCGACGCCGCTGCATGTCGGTGGCCGCACCAGCGTCTGGCAGACCCGGCTGTACGATGCCGCCGGCAAGATGCTGACGCAGACCATCCAGACCCAGATCGTGCTGCTTCCGAAGTGATGTCGACGGCGAGGCGACGCACGCTACCGTCGGGCCACCGGAATTGGAGGACGACGCGGCGATGAGCGAACACTACGTTCTGAACGTCCAATCCAGCCTGACCTTGGCCCACGCCGAGCAGATGATCCGCGGGGCGCTGGCCGCCGCGCGCGCCGCGGCGTTCCTGCCGCTGGCTGTTGCGGTGCTCGATTCCGGCGGACACCTCGTGGCGTTCAAGCGCGAGGATGGCTGCGGCCTGCTGCGCTTCGACATCGCCTTCGGCAAGGCGTGGGGGGCGCTGGGCATGGGCATCTCAAGCCGGACTATCCGCGACCGGCTGGGCAACCGCCCGGCCTTCCAGGGCGCGCTGGCGGCGGCGTCGCAGGGCCGCTTCGTGCCGGTTCCAGGCGGCGTGCTGGCGCTCGGCGCCGGCCGCGCCGTCATCGGCGCCGTCGGCATCAGCGGCGACACCTCGGAGCGCGACGAGTACGCCGCGATCACAGGCGTCCACGCCGCCGGCTTCGCGTCGCATCCCGAGGCGCCGGACGAGAACTGGCGCGGCTCGAAGCTTTGACGGCGCCCCGCGCCTAGGCGGTCGGCAGCTTGTAGCCGCGGAAATCCTCGCGCAGCTTGGTCTTCAGGATCTTGCCGGTGGCGGTGTGCGGCAGGGCGTCGACGAAGGCCACATCGTCGGGCATCCACCATTTGGCGATCTTGTCCTCGAGGAACTCCAGCACTTCGTCCTTGTCGATCTCGGCGCCGGGCTTGCGCACGACGATCATCAGCGGCCGCTCGTCCCATTTGGGATGAGCGACGCCGATCACGGCGGCCTCGGCCACCGAGGGGTGCGCCATGGCGGCGTTCTCGAGGTCGATCGAGCTGATCCACTCGCCGCCGGATTTGATGACGTCCTTCGACCGGTCGGTGATCTGCATGTAGCCGTCCGGGTCGAGCGTGGCGACGTCGCCGGTCGGGAACCATCCATCGGCGCCGAGCGGCGAGCCGCCCTCGCCCTTGAAGTATCCCGACGTGACCCACGGTCCGCGCACCAGCACGTCGCCGAACGCCTTGCCGTCGTGCGGCAGCGCCTTGCCGGAATCGTCCACGATCTTCATCTCGACGCCGAAGATGATCCGGCCCTGCTTGCACTTGACCGCGAGCTTGTCGGCCTCGGACAGCGCCGCGTGCCGCGCCTTGGCGGTGTTCACGGTGCCGAGCGGGCTCATCTCCGTCATGCCCCAGGCGTGCAGCACGTCGACGCCGTAGTCGCGCTTGAACGTCTCGATCATCGCCGGCGGGCAGGCCGAGCCCCCGATCACCGATTTCCGCAGCGTGCTCAGCTTGAGGTTCTTCGACTGGAGGTGCTGGAGCAGCAGGAGCCACACCGTCGGCACGCCGGCGGTGACCGTCACCTTCTCGCTCTCGAACAGCTCGTAGACGCTGGCGCCGTCGAGCGCGGGGCCCGGGAACACTAGCTTGGCGCCGGACAGGCAGCCGGAATAGGGCAGGCCCCAGGCGTTGACGTGGAACATCGGCACGACCGGCAGCACGACGTCGCGCGCCGACAGGCCGATGCTGTCGGGCAGGGCGCTGGCGTAGGCGTGCAGCAGCGTCGAGCGGTGGTGGTAGAGAACGCCCTTGGGGTTGCCGGTGGTGCCCGACGTGTAGCAGAGCGACGACGCGGTCCGCTCGTCGAACTCCGGCCATTCCAGGGTCCCCGGCTGGGCGTCGATCAGCTCCTCGTAGACCAGCAGGCCGCGGATGTTCAGCCCGGCGGGCAGATGCGCGCGGTCGCACATCGCCACGATATGGCGCACGCCCTGGAATTGCGGCGCCAGTTTCTCGACCAGCGGCAGCAGGTTGATGTCGACGAACAGCAGGCGGTCCTCGGCGTGGTTCACGATGTAGACGATCTGCTCGGGGAACAGCCGGGGATTGATCGTGTGGCACACCGATCCGATGCCGGAGATCGCGTAGTACAGCTCGAAATGCCGGTAGCCGTTCCACGCCAGCGTGCCGACCCGGTCGCCCGGCCCGACGCCCAGAGCCCGCAGGGCCTCCGCCATCTTCTTCGCCCGCAGACGGGCGTCGCGGTAGGTGTAGCGGTGGATGTCGCCCTCGACCCGCCGGGACACGATCTCGGTGTCGCCATGGTATTCGGCGGCGAACTCGATGAGCTGCGATACGAGCAGCGGGCGGTCCTGCATCAGGCCCATCAACATCGGACGATCTCCCCGGGGCGGCTATCGCGGTCGCGCTGGCTGATACTGGGCCGCCCCGCGGGCGTCAATCGCGCGGACCCCGGCCGCGCGATCCCCCCTTTCGCGCCGCGCCGCCGCTTGCCACGCTGCGTCCGATCCGCCGTCGGGCGGCACGGGGTACACGGAGGCGCAGTCGGACCATGGGACCGAGGAAAGTCGACTATCTGCTCTACGAGCCGGAGGACAACGGCATCGCCTGGATCAAGTTCAACCGGCCGGACCGGCTTAACGCGCTGGTGGGGACCTCCGAGGAGAACGGCACCGTCGCCAAGGTCGGCGAGTACATGCGCGCCGCCGACGACGATCCCGGCGTGCGGGTCATCGTGCTGACCGGGGTCGGCCGCGCCTTCTGCGCCGGGTTCGACCTCAAGGGTGGCCCCGGCCCCGACGTGGCGGGGGAGGACCTCCCCGGCGCGCGCGGCTCGCACGAGGGCCTCGACGCGTCGCGTCAGCATTTCTTCCACGGCTTCACCAAGCTGCACCGCGACATCTCCCTGATCCGCAAACCGACGATCGCGATGATCAACGGCCCGGCCGTCGGCTCCGGCATGGACATGGCGCTGCATTGCGACATCCGCATCGGCTGCGACCGCACCCGCTTCGTCGGCTACCAGCACGCGGGGCAGATCATCGAGAACGGCGGCTGCTACTACCTGCCGAAGATGGTCGGACTCGGCCGCGCCCTGGAGTTCGCCTACACCGGAGAGCTCGACGCCCGGCGCGCCTACGAATGGGGCATGCTCAACCACCTCGTCGCCGAGGCGGAGCTGGAGGCGACGACGCGGGCGCTGTGCGAGCGCATGATCGCGGTGCCGCCGCTGGCGCAGTGGATCGGCAAACGCGTCATGCGCGCGGCACTCGACAGCTCGCTCGAGACCACCATGGTGCTGACGTCCAACGCCGGCGGCATCCTCAACGGCTCGGACGACGCCAAGGAGGCGCGGCGCGCCTTCGTCGAGAAGCGCAAGCCCAGGTTCAAGGGGGCGTAGCGCGCCGGTCGCCGCCGACGATCCGCCACGACGCACACCACCACCGGAGGCGCCGCGATGTCCTCGCCGCTGATCAACCGCCGCGATCTCGATTTCGTGCTCCACGACCTGCTCGACGTGTCCGCCATGACGGCGCATGCGCGGTACGCCGACCACAGCCGCGAGACGTTCGACGCCGCGGTCGAGACGGCGCACCGGATCGCGCTCGAGAAGTTCCTGCCGCACAACGCCAAGGCGGATCGCAACGAGCCGACGTTCGACGGCGAGACCGTGGCCATGATCCCGGAGGTCGCCGACGCGCTGGCTGCGTTCCGCGAGGCCGGCTTCTTCGCCGCGACCAAGGACTACGAGCTCGGCGGCATGCAGCTGCCGCTGACCGTCGCCCAGGCCTGCAACGCCATGTTCCAGGCGGCCAACGTCGGGAGCGCCGGGTATCCGTTCCTCACGGTCGGCGCGGCCAACCTGATCGAGAGCTTCGGCTCGCAGGAGCAGAAGGCGCTCTACATGGCGCCGATGCTGGCCGGACGCTTCTTCGGCACGATGTGTCTGAGCGAGCCGCAGGCCGGCTCGTCGCTCGCCGACATCCGAACCCGCGCGGAGCCGCAGGCGGACGGCAGCTACCGCGTGATCGGCAACAAGATGTGGATTTCAGGCGGCGACCACGAGTTGTCCGAGAACATCGTCCACATGGTGCTGGCCAAGATTCCCGGCGGTCCGCCGGGCGTGAAGGGCATCTCGCTCTTCATCGTGCCCAAGCGCGTCGTCGGTCCCGACGGCGTCGTCGGCGCGCGCAACGACGTGCGTCTCGCCGGCCTTAACCACAAGATGGGCTACCGCGGCACCACCAACACCGTGCTGAATTTCGGCGAGAAGGGCGGCGCCACGGGCTACCTGCTGGGCCAGCCCCACCGCGGCCTGGACTACATGTTCCAGATGATGAACGAGGCGCGCATCGGCGTCGGCCAGGGCGCGGTGATGCTGGCCTACGCGGCTTATCTGTTCTCGCTCGACTACGCCCGCGGCCGGCCGCAGGGGAGGGCGCCCGACAACAAGGACCCGGCTTCTCCGATGGTGCCGATCATCGAGCATGCCGACGTCAAGCGCATGCTGCTGCACCAGAAATGGGTCAGCGAGGGCGGCCTGCATCTGTGCCTCTACGCCGGCGCGCTGGTCGACCGCATCGCGCTCGAGGCGGACGACGCCGCGAAGGCGCGGCTTGAGCTTCTGCTCGACACGCTGACGCCGGTGGTGAAGGGCTGGCTGTCGGAGGTCTGCCTGAAGTCGAACGAGCACGCCATCCAGATCCTGGGCGGCTACGGCTACACCCGCGACTATCCCGTCGAGCAGCTCTACCGAGACCAGCGTCTCAACCCGATCCACGAGGGCACCGACGGCATCCAGGCGATCGACCTGCTGGGCCGCAAAATGGCGCTCAAGGGCGGGGCCGGCTGGACCGCCGTGAAGGTGGAGGTTGCCCGGATAGTCGCCACCGCGTCCGCGCGCGAGGATCTGCGGCCGACGGCCGAAGAACTCGCCGCCCTTGTCGTCACCGTGGAGGAGACCCGGGCGACGCTGCTCGGCGCTATGGGCGGCGGCCACGCCACGGTCGCGCTGGCCAACGCCGCCCATTTCCTCGACCTGTTCGGCCTGCTGGTGATGGGCTGGATGCTGCTGTGGCAGGCGGTCCGCGCGGGCGAGCTGCCGCCGGCGGTCACGGAGGAGGAGCGCGATTTCCGCGCCGGCAAGCTGGCGGTGTGCCGGTACTTCTTCGCCTACGAGGTTCCGCGCGCCGGCTATTTGTCGGCTCTCCTGCGCCGGCTGGACGACACGACGGTGGCGATGCGGAGCGCCTGGTTCGCCTGAGCGGCGCCCTATCGACGCGTGGCGTCGAGCGCGCGCAGCGCGCTGTACGCCCCGTACGTCGCGACTAGGAAGGGTACACAGTACGTCAGGCCGAGCTTGAGCCAGTCGATCCCGCCGCCGGAAAAGAGGGCGTCGCCCTGGTTGATGGCGTTGAGCAACGTGCCGACGACGGCGGCGACACCCAACGAGCGGCGGGCGAAGGGCCACGACAGCGCGCGCCGCAGCGGCGGGGAGGCGGAGATCTCGGTTGCCATCGCGGCCGCTGCAGCACGCGGCCGGCGGCCGGACAAGGCGGTGTTCGCCAGTCGAACCGGCCCCGGGGCCGGCGCTTGCGCGCCACCGGCCCGCACGCCAGTTTACCCGCCGGGCGTCATCGCGGAGGAAACCATGGCATCGCCGCTGTTCGATCTCACCGGCAAGGTCGCCATCGTCACCGGCTCCAGCAAGGGCATCGGCAAATCGATCGCCCTGCATCTGGCGCTGCAGGGCGCCAAGGTGGTGGTCTCAAGCCGCAAGGCGCCGGCGTGCGAGGAGGCCGCGGATGAGATTCGTGCCGCCGGCGGCGACGCCACCGTCATCACCTGCAACATCTCCGACAAGGCGCAGTGCCAGAACCTGGTCGCGGAGACCCGCAAGCGCCAGGGACCGATCGACATCCTCGTCTGCAACGCCGCGACCAACCCGTACTACGGGCCGACCGAGAAGATGCCCGACGAGGCGTTCACCAAGATCATGCAGAACAACATCCTGTCCAATATCTGGCTGATCACGAACTGCCTGCCGGACATGCGCGCCAAAAAGGACGGGGCCGTCATCATCGTGTCGTCGATCGGCGGCGTCCGCGGCACGCCCGTTCTCGGGGCCTACGGGATCTCCAAGGCGGCCGACATGCAACTGGCCCGCAACCTCTCGATCGAATACGGACCCGACAACATCCGGGTCAACACGATCGCGCCGGGGCTGGTGAAGACCGATTTCGCCAAGGCGCTGTGGGACGATCCGGCCTATCTCGACAAGCGTCTGCAGAGCGCGCCGCTGCGTCGGATCGGGCTCCCGGACGACATCGGAGGCATCGCCGTCATGCTGGCATCCAAGGCGGGCGCCTTCATCACCGGCCAGACCATCATCGCCGACGCAGGGGTGACCATTTCAAGCTGACGCTGGCGGGCGCCGAATTGAAATAATCTGTCCTCGGATCATTTAGAAGTAAATTCATTAAATGAAATCAATATTTTGACGCATATATTTAAACTATAACGTTAGATTCCATAAAATGACGGCGGAATTCGCTCGTGTGAAACCTGAAGAATGGCCGCGTTAATGAATCGTCAAACATGGTCGATTCTTAGTTCGATGCATTAACCCATTGCGAAAAGTCGGATTTTTTGCGCACTCGTAAGCAATTGAAATTGAGATGATCTCTTAGCAGCGCTACCTTCCGCCTTGTCGAGGAAGTGGTCGCGCCGGTTCAGGTGTCTATCGCATCCGGAGACGGACGGGGGGCCCACCCCATATTTCCCTTCCCCCATACTCGGGCCCGACGTTCTGCTCCGACCGTAACGGTCGTTTCCTCGCTGATATTTGCAAGTGATAGTGCATGGAGATTTTTCCGTGTTTCGATTCCAGCGCCGTGGCGACACAGAGCTGATCGCCGAGAAAGTCTCCTTCGTCGAAGTCGGGGTCGTCGTGTCCTTCGTCTGGATGCTCGTCCCCCAGTTCGTCCGCATCATCACCGGCGTCTAGTCGAGTTTCCCGCCCGATCGGACCAGGGCGGGTGCCTAGGGGATGGCGGCTTCACCCCAAGCCTCATGATCCTCGCAGCGAGCGTTTTTGGCGGTCCTTCGTCGTATCTTTGAACCTTCCTAAACTTGCTTCCAAAGCCCTTACGGTCGGCCGCCATCGCGCGGCAGGCCGTGAGCAGGCGGCCAACCCCGGTTCCCCGGCCCGGGTTGGCCGCCTCATTTTTTTGCAGGATCTCAGGCCGTGACGCCGCCGTCCGCCACGAACTCGGCGCCGGTCGAGAACGACGATTCGTCGGAGATCAGGAACAGGATCAGGTTGGCGATCTCCTCGGCGGTCCCGAGCCGGCCGATCGGGTGGAGCCCCTCGAGCCATTGCCGTCCGGTCATGTTCTCGACCGTCATCTCCAAGCGCGGCGCGATCATCGGCGTATCGATCCAGCCGGGATGGACCGAATTGCAGCGGATGGGGTAGCCGCGCTGGCCGCAGTGCAGCGCCACGTTCTTGCTCAGCAGGCGGACGGCGCCCTTGCTGGCCGAGTAGGCCGGCGACCGACCCATGCCGCGCAGACCGAGAACCGAGGAGATGTTGACGATCGAACCGGGCGCCGCGTTGCCCTTCATCGCCAGCACGGCGTGCTTGCAGCCGAGGAACACGCCCAGTCCGTTGACCCGGTAGACGTGGCGGAAATCCCCCAGGCTCGACGTCTCGACATCGGTGGCGACGCCCACGCCGGCGCCGTTGACCAGCCCGTGCAGGCCACCGAAGCGGACGACGGTGTCGCCGACGACCTTGATCCACGACGCCTCGTCGACCACGTCCAGCGCCATGAATGCCGCCCGGTCGCCGAGTTCGGCCGCCAGCGCGTCGCCGCGGGCCGCATCCCGGTCCGCCACCACGACCTTCGCTCCCTCGCGGACCAGGAGTCGGCACGAGGCGGCGCCGATTCCCGACGCGCCGCCGCTGACGATGACCGTCTTTCCCTCAACGCGGGCCAAAGAGCGATCTCCTCTGGATGCCTGACGTGATGCCGCCGTCGGCCACGAGCTCGGCGCCGGTGATGAACTTCGCCCGGTCGGACGCGAGATAGAGGACCGCCTCGGCGATATCTTCCGGCTCTCCCATGTGGCCGATCGGATGGGCCGCGCCGATGAACGCCTTGCCCTGTTCGCGCCCGGTGAGCTGCCAGAACGGCTCGAAGATGGGCGTGTCGATGCCTCCGGGGTGGACCGAGTTGCACCTGATGCCATGGCGCTTCTCGGCGCAGTGCAGGGCGACGCTCTTGGTGAGCAACCGCACGGCGCCCTTGCTGGCGGTGTAGGCGCAGGGCCCGGCGCCGCCGATCAGGCCGGCGATCGAGGAGATGTTCACGATGGCGCCGCCGCCGTCCGGCTTGGCGGGGCCGGTCCGTCGCATCGCCTCGATCGCGAATTTGCAGCCCAGGAACACCCCGTCCAGGTTGACGGCGTGGACGCGCTCCCACGCCTCGACGGTGGTGTCCTCGACCGTTCCCTGTCCGCCCGATATCCCGGCGTTGTTGACGAGGATGTCGAGGCGCTCGAAGCGCTCGAGGGTCGCGTCGACGACCCGGCGCCAGCCCGCCTCGGACGCGACATCAAGCGCCTGGAACCAGGCGCGGGGGCCGATCCCGGCGGCCAGGCGCCGCCCGGTCTCCTCCTGGATGTCGGCGACCACGACCGACGCGCCGGCCCTCGCCAGCATCCGGACGCAGGCGGCGCCGATCCCCGACGCGCCGCCGGTGACGATCGCCACCCGTCCGATCAGTTCCTCGACCACCGCCATGCCAACCTCGCCGAGTTCCGCCGCTCGCGGCCGGATCACATCGCCGTGCAGCCGCCGTCGACCACCATCTCCGCCCCGGTCGTGAACTTCGACTCGTCGGACGCGAGGTAGAGGATCAGGTACCCGATGTCGTCCGGCTCGCCGATCTTGCCCATCGGGACCATGCGCGTCAGGCGGCGGCGCGCCTTGTCGCGGTCGGTCTCGGCCTCGATGCCCTGCTGGACCATCGGCGTGTCGATGAAGGCGGGATGCACGGAGTTGCAGCGGATGTCGTAGCCGGCGCGCGCGCAATGCAGCGCGACGCTCTTGGTCAGCAGCCGCACGGCGCCCTTGGACGGGCTGTACGCCGCCATCTGCCAGCCGCTGACGATGCCGGCGACCGACGAGATGTTGACGATCGAGCAGGGCTCGCCCAGTCCCTTCATGACGCGCACGGCGTTCTGGCAGCCGAGGAAGGTGCCCTCGGCGTTGACTGCCATCATGCGCTTGAAATCCTTCAGCGACACCGTCTCGATCGAGCCGTCCGGCCAGGCGATGCCGGCCGAGTTGACCATGACGCTGATCTTGCCGAAGCGCTCAAGCGCGCGGTCGATGGCCACGGTCCAGCTCGATTCGCTCGACACGTCGTGCTCGATGAACAGGGCGTCGCCGCCGATCTCGGCCGCCGCAGCCGGCCCCTTGTCCTTCTGGATGTCGGTGATGACGACCTTGGCGCCCTCGCGTGCCAGCAGCTTCGCCGTCGCCAGCCCCAGCCCCGACGCGCCGCCCGTGACGAAAGCGACCTTGCCCGCGACCCGTCCCGCCATGTCCGTTCCTTCCCCTGCGTTGGCGCGACTATACCAGCGCCGGGCGGACGCGCCGCAACGCCCGCGCGCCGGACCGCGCGCATGGCGGCGTTGCCTCCCGGTGCCCGCTGCCGGTTTGACTCGCCGTCGCGGCGGGGGGGAGGATCGCCCGCCGGACACATCAAGGGAGGAGCGACGTGCGCGAGAACACCGTCAAAAGGATCTGGGCGTCGGGCGGCGCCGTCGTCAACGGCTGGCTGGGCATCCCGAGTTCCGTCGCGGCGGAGAACATGGCGCAGGCGGGCTGGGACTCGCTCACCGTCGACCTGCAGCACGGGCTGGTCGACTACCAGGCCGGTGTCGGCATGATGCAGGCGGTGTGCACCACCGCCACGATGCCGCTGTGCCGCGTGCCGTGGAACGAGGCCGGCATCATCATGAAGATGCTCGACGCGGGCGCGATGGGCGTGATCTGCCCGATGATCAACAGCCGCGCCGAATGCGAGGCCTTCGTGGGCGCCTGCCGCTACGCGCCCGTCGGCTTCCGCAGCGTCGGACCGACCCGCGCGGCGTGGTGGGGCGGCGCCGACTACCTGAAGGAGGCCAACGGCCAGATCGCCACGATGGCCATGATCGAGACCAAGAAGGCGCTCGACAACCTCGACGAGATCATGTCGGTGCCCGGCCTCGACGGGGTCTATGTCGGACCCGCCGATCTCGGCCTGTCGCTGGGCAAGGAGCCCAAGGGCGACCACACCGATCCGTTCATGGTCGAGAGGATCAAGGGGGTGCTGGCGGCCGCGCGCAAGCACGGCATCCGCGCGGGAATCCATTGCTCGTCCACCGCGTACGCCCTGCAGGCGATCGGCTGGGGCTACCAGTTCGTGACGATCCTCGCCGACAACGCGCTGTTGATGAACGCGGCGAAGCAGACCGTCGCCGAGATGCGGGGCGGCGCGGCGGCGCCCGCCAAACCGACGGGGCCGTACTGACCGACGGCGGACGTGAAAAAGCCCGGGCGGTCGCCCGCCCGGGCCTCTTCGAGGTGGTGGCGGAACGGCCGCCTAGAACATCAGGCCGTCCTTGACGAGGACCCAGCGGCCGTTCTTGACCTGCTGGACCTGGGTGATCGTGGTCGCGAGGTGGTTGGTCTTGGAGAACTTCGTCGGCGGCGAGCCGAAGATGTCGATGTACTCCTTGCCGCCCTCGGGCGCGTCCAGGAACTTCTGACCGGTCAGATCCTTGCCCGCGAGCTCGGCGTAGAAGGCGAAGGTCTTGATGGTGTTGTAGCCGATGACGGCCTGGCTGTTCGGCTCCGCGCCGAACATCTTGAAGTACGCCTCGCACCACGCCTTGAGCTCGCCCGTGGCGGTGTCGCGGTAGGGGATCACGAAGCCGGCCGCGGCGTAGAGGCCCTCGACGAGCTCCTTACCGAGCGCCGGGATCTCGAGGACGTTGACCGGCGTCGCGCCGACCCACACCGGGGCGAAGCCGATCTTCTTGGATTCCGCCATCAGGCCGATCGTCTCGCGGATCACGGTGCCCATCAGCACCATGTCGCAGCCGTCGGACTTCATTTTGGCCGCCTGGGCGCTGAAGTCTGAGGCGCCGCGCTTGTAGGTCGTGACCGACGCCGCCTTGAGGCCCATCGCCGTGAGCTGCTGCGTGAAGCCGTCGAACACGTTCTTACCGTACTCGTCGTCCTGGTACATGATGCAGGTGGCCTTGGGCTTCTTCCACTCGATCATGTACTTCATCGCCGCCCGCGTGCTCTCCACATAGGGCAGCAGGTTGTTGAACTTCAGGCGCTCCTGCGGCTTCTTCGGGTCGAACTTGAAGGTGAATTCCGCCGCCGTCAGCGGGAACAGCTGCGGCACGCCCGCGTCGAACAGGACGTCCTGCGCGGCGAGCACGGTGGGCGAGCCCATCGGGCCGACCATCGCGAAGATCTTGTCCTTCTCGACCATCTTCTGCGAGGCAAGCACCGCCTTCTTCGGGTCGTACTGCGAGTCCTCGGCGATCAGCCGGAGCTTGCGGCCGTGGATGCCGCCCTTGCCGTTGATCTCCTCGACCGCCAGCTTCATGCCGTTGTAGACGGGCACGCCCCACACCTTGATCGGGCCGCTGAGGTCCTGGTGGGTGCCGAGCACGATCTCCGTCGCCGCGACGCCCTGGTTGGTGACCTTCGTCTGCGCCATGGCCGGCGCCGCCGCGACGGCGAACACCGCGCCGAGCAGAGCCGCCTTCAATACCGTGAGTCCCATCGCTGTCTCCTCCGTAGTCGTGCGCCTGCGTTTGTTGGCGGGGTGCGGGCGCCTTGGACGCTCCCCGCGGTTCATTTGGCCGGTCCGGCTGGCGCCACTATAGGCATCCGGCCGGGCGGCGGAAGTGCCGATCGGCCGGCCGTCAGGCCGCCCGGTACATGGCGTCGATCTCTGCGGCGTACTTCTGGTTCACGAACGACCGTTTCAGCTTCATCGTCGGCGTCAGCTCCTCGTCCTCCGGGGTCAGCTGGCGGTCGATCAGGTGGAACCTCTTGATCGTCTCGACCCGCGCGAAGCCCGCGTTGACCTTCTCGATCTCCGCCCAGATGAGGTCGCGGACCTCCTTGGCCCGGCACAGGCTGGCGTAGTTCGTGAACGGGATGTCCCGATCCTGGGCGAACTTCTCGACGTTCTCCTGGTCGATCATGATCAGGCAGGTCAAGTAGGCCCGCTTGTCGCCGACCACGACGGCGTCGCTGACGTAGGGCGAGAACTTGAGCTGGTTCTCGATCTCCGACGGGGTGATGTTCTTGCCGCCGGCGGTGATGATGATGTCCTTCATCCGGTCGGTGATCTTGACGAAGCCCTCATTGTCCATCGAGCCGACGTCGCCGGTGTGGAGCCAGCCGTCCTTGTCCAGGGTCTCGGCGGTCTTCTCGGGCTGGTTCAGGTAGCCCATGAACAGGAAGCCGCCTTTGATCAGGATCTCGCCGGTCGGCGCGATCTTGACCTCGCCCCACGGCACCGACTTGCCGACGGTGCCCAGCTTGATGCGCTCCGCCGGCATGACGGTGGCGACGCCGCAATTCTCGGTCTGGCCGTAGACCTCGTACATGTTCAGGCCGAGCGCGAGGTACCAGCGGATCAGGTCCGGGGAGATCGGCGCCGCGCCGGTGAACAGCAGGCGGCACCGGTCGATGCCGAGCATCTTGCGTATATTGCGCAGGACGAGCCAGTAGGCCGCCTCGAACGCCAGCTTGAGGCCGAGCGACGGCGCGCGGCCCTCGAGGCGGGCGTCGGCGACCTTGTAGCCGACGGCGATCGCCTGCCGGTAGGCCCATTGCTCGAGCGGGGTGGCGTCCTTCAGGGCGATGGTGATCGCCGAGTAGAACTTCTCCCACACGCGCGGGACGGCGAGGAAGGCCGTCGGCTGGACCTCGCGGATGTTGTCCGGCACGGTCTCCGGACTCTCGGCGAAGTTCATGACCGAGCCGGTGGCGAGCGAGTAGTAGTAGCCGCCGACGCGCTCGGCGACGTGGCACAGGGGCAGGAACAGCAGCCGTTCGTCGTCGTCGGACACGGGGAACAGGCCGTCGGCGTGCCGCATCTGGAAGCTGATGCCCTTGTGGCTGTGCATCGCGCCCTTGGGCGGTCCGGTCGTGCCGGACGTGTAGACCAGCACGGCGAGGTCCTCGGGCCCGCGGCTGGCGACCATCTCCTCCCAGCGGCGCGGATGGGACGCCATGCGCGCCCTGCCCGACGCCATGAAGGCGTCCAGCGAGACGACCATGTCGTCCTGGAAGTCGCGCAGGCCTTCCATGTCGAAGACGACGATCTTACGTAGCGTCGGACAGCGGCCGCGGATCTCGAGCGCCTTGTCGAGCTGCTCGTCGTCCTCGACGAAGATCACCGACGTGCGCGAATCGTTGACCAGGTACTCGCACTGCTTGGCCGAGTCGGTCGGGTAGATTCCGGACGACACGCCGCCGGCGCACAGCACGCCCATGTCGGCGTAGAGCCATTCCGGCACGGTGTTGCTGAGGATCGAGGACACGTCGCCCGGCTTGAAGCCGATCACGTCGAGCGCGTAGGCGACCTCCTTGGCGCGCTCCAGCCACTGGTCCCATGTCACCGCGTTCCAGACGCCGTAGCGCTTCTCGCGGATCGCGGTCTTCGTTCCGCGCGCGCGCACCGCGAGCACGAAGCTCGCGGGGATGGTGTCGCCCACGGTCAGGGTGGCGCCGGTGGCCATCGTCGTCTCCTCCGCCTCGTCGCGCCCCGTCGGGTCCGCGCCAGTTCTTCTTCTTCTTCCAGCGCCGCTCGCCCCGGGCGCCCTCTTCCTTGGCGCCGAGGTAGCACTCCTGGATTTCCTTGCTCGCCATCGGCCGCTCGCAGGTGTCGTCCATGACGACGCGGCCGACCTCGAGCACGTAGCCGTAGTTCGCCGTCTCGAGCGCCATCTTGGCGTTCTGCTCCACCAGCAGGATCGACACGCCCTGCTCGGCGTTGACGCGCCGCACGATGGCGAAGATCTCCTTGACCAGCAGCGGCGACAGGCCGAGCGACGGCTCGTCCAGCAACAGCAGCTTCGGACGGTTCATCAGCGCCCGGCTGATCGCCAGCATCTGCTGCTCGCCGCCCGACAGCGAGCCGGCCGGCTGGTGCAGGCGCTCCTTGAGGCGCGGGAAGTAGCCGTAAACGCGCTCCAGGTCGTCGCGCACGCCGTCGGCGTCGCGCCGCAGGAACGCGCCCATCATCAGGTTCTCGTGGACCGACAGGAACGGGAAGACCTCGCGTCCCTCGGGCACGTGGCCGAGGCCGAGGCGCACGATCTTGTCGGCGTCCATGCGCTGGATCGGCCGGCCCTCGAACTCGACCGATCCCTTGGCCGGGTCGAGCACGCCCGAGATGGTCTTGAGGATCGTGGTCTTGCCGGCGCCGTTGGCCCCCAGCACGGTGACGATCTGGCCGCGTTTGACCTCGATGCTCACGCCCCGGATCGCCATGATCGGGCCGTAGTAGCTCTCGATGTTGCTGACCTTCAGGATGACGTCGGCGTCGATCATCGCTGGCTCCTCAGGCGCCGAGGTAGGCGGCGATCACGTCGGGATGGCTCTGCACCTCCGACGGCGTCCCGGTCGCGATGACCTTACCGTAGTTCAGCGCCAGCACGCGGTCGGACACGCGGTTCACCAGGGTCATGTCGTGCTCGACCATCAGCACCGTGACGCCGAGGTCGTTCTTGATGTCGCGGATCCAGAACGACATGTCGTCGGTCTCCTCGACGTTCAGGCCGGACGACGGCTCGTCGAGCAGGATCAGCTTGGGCTCGGAGCACAGCGCGCGCGCCAGCTCGATGACCTTGCGGACTCCGTAGGGCAGGCCGGCGATGATCTTGTCGCGGTAGGCCTGGAGGTCGAGGAACTCGATCACCTCCTCGACCTTGTGGCGGTGGGCCTTCTCGGCGCGGCGGACAGACGGCAGGAACAGCGCCTCCTGCCACAACGCGGTCGTGCGGTGGCAGTGCCGGCCGACCAGAAGGTTCGCCAGCATGCTGGCGTTGTCGAACAGCTCGATGTTCTGGAACGTGCGCGCGATGCCCAGGGCCGCGATGCGGTGCGGCGGCAGCGTGGTGATCTCCTTGTCCTCGAAGAACAGCCGGCCGGAGGTCGGGTTGTAGAGGCGCGAGATCAGGTTGAAGATCGACGTCTTGCCGGCGCCGTTGGGGCCGATGATCGTGAAGATCTCGCCCTTCGCGACCTCGAAGCTGACCGAGTCGACGGCCTTCAGGCCGCCGAACTGGAGCGAGACGTCGTCGACCTTGAAGTAGCTCACCGGTTGCGCTCCGACTTCACGTACGTCTTCTGCCGCTTGAAGGTCGCCTTCTTGTAGAGCGGGAACAGCTGGAAGAAGAGCTTCACCTTGAGCCACCGGCCGTAGAGGCCGAGCGGCTCGAACAGGATGAACAGCATGATGATCAGGCCGTAGATCGCGCCCTTGAGACCGGCGGCGCCGGCGATGCCGGCCAGCGGCGTGCCCTGGGCGGCGTCCTTGATCTCGGTCAGCAGCGGGTCGAGCATCACCATGAAGATGGCGCCGAGGACGGCGCCATGCAGTCCGAAGGCGCCGCCGATGATGATCACCATGATGAACTCGATCGACAGCAGCAGCGTGAACATCTCCGGGCTTATGAACGACATCTTGTGCGCGAACAGACAGCCCGCGAGGCCGGTGATGGCGGCGCTGATGGCGAACGACTTGACCTTGTAGCCCGCCAGGTCGACGCCCATGCTCTTGGCCGCCGTCTCGCTGTCGCGGATCGCGATGAACGCGCGGCCGGTGGGCGAGCGCATCAGGTTCAGCGCCGCCACGAGGACGAGCACCAGCACGCCGAGGCAGAGGTAGAAGAACGACGGCTCGTCGCGCGGAAAGGTGACCGTGCCGCCGCCGAACATGTCCAGCGCCCGCACTTTGAGGCCCTCGTTGCCGTGGGTCACCGACTCCCAGCGCGCCAGGATCTCCTCGACGATGAACCCGAAGGCGATCGTCGCGATGACGAGGTAGATGCCGTGCAGCCGCAGCGCCGGGAATCCGACCATGACGCCGATGATCCCCGTCAGGATTCCCGCGACGGGGAAGTAGACGACGAACGGCACCCCCAGCTTCTGGAGGTACGCCGCCGTGTAGGCGCCGATCGCCAGGAAGGCGGCGTGGCCGATCGAGGCCTGCCCCGTGAAGCCGGTCAGGATCATCAGCGCCACGCCGACGATGGCGTAGATGAAGACGAAGACGATCTGGCTCTGCATGTACGTGCTGAGCACGTAGGGCGCGGCGACCAGCCCGGCGAGCAGCAGGCCGTAGGACCACCAGTACCCGCTGTGCCTGAGGATGCGGATGTCCTGGTCGTAGTCCGTCTTGAAGATGAAACGCATCGACGCGCTCCCGCCTCAGACTGTCTTGCGCAGCTTGAGGCCGAACAGCCCCTCGGGCTTGAGCAGCAGCACCAGCAGCAGGACGATGTAGGGCACGACGTCCTTCCAGCCCTGCGGCAGGTAGAAGCCGGCCATCGACTCGAGCACGCCGATGATGACGCCGCCGACCAGCGCGCCGGGGATGCTGCCGAAGCCGCCGAGCACCGCCGCGGGGAAGGCCTTGAGGCCGAGCGCGAGACCGACGTTGGAGTGGATGAAGGTGATCGGCGCCAGCAGCACGCCGGCGCAGGCAGCCACGGCGGCGCTGATCGCCCAGATCAGCGACACGACGGTCTTCACCGGAATGCCCATATAGTAGGCAGCCAGCATGTTCTCGGACGTCGCCCGCATCGCCGTGCCCATGCGCGTCTTGTTGAAAAAGACGTACAGCACCGCGCAGAGCAGGATGGTTGCCACGATCACCGACAGCTTGTCATGGGCGATGACGAGGTCGCCCAGCTTCAGCCGGCCTTCCGACGTCGGGGTGGGCGAGAACGGAGTCTCGATCCGGAGGTCGTCGGTGCCCCAGATCATGCCGGCGACCGAGCGCAGCAGGTAGCCTAGGCCGATGGTCGCCATCACGATCGAGAACTGCGGGTAGCCGAGGATCGGGCGCACCACGACGCGCTCCGCGACCATCCCAAATAGCGCCATGCAGGCCACGGCCAGCATGAAACCAATCCAGTAGTTCATGCCGAGCAGGCCGATGAACGTGTATACGAAGAATCCGCCAAGCATCATCAACTCGCCCTGCGCGAAATTGACGACTTCGGTGGCCTTGTAGATGAGGACGAACCCCAGCGCGATCAGCCCGTAGACGCAGCCCAGCGCGATGCCACTGACGAGCTGCTGAATGAAATCCAGCATTCTGCCGCTTCCTCACCCGTTTCCTTAGGCCGGATCTGACGTCCGATTGCCGCGTATGAACGATCAGTCATAAAGGCCGGAGCGGCGGCGCGCTGTCAACCCGAATCCGTCGCGCCGACGCCCTGGATTTCAACGGCGGCGCATCGTCGGGTCGAGCGCGACGCGCAGCGACTCGCCGAGCGTGTTGAAGGCCAGCGCCGTGAGCAGGATCGCGATGCCCGGCGGGTACATCTGTTCCGGCGCGATCTCCATGTAGTGGTAGGCGCGCGCCAGCATCGCGCCCCAGCTCGGCGTCGGCGGCTGCACCCCGAGCCCGAGGAAGCTGAGGCTCGCCTCCGCCAACAGCGCCACCGCCAGCAGCAGAGTCACCTGCACGATCACCGGCTGGATCGCGTTGGGCACCACGTGCTTCCACAGTATCCGCCCCATCGGCGCGCCGAACACGCGGGCGGCGTCGACGTAGAGCTCCTGCTTCACGATCAGCGTCTGGGCGCGGACCAGCCGCGCGAGCTGCGGCGAGAACACGATGCCGACGGCGATCATGCCGTTGGTCAGACCGATCCCGAGCGCGCCGGTCACCGCGATCGCGAGGACGATTGCGGGGAACGACAGCAGCGTGTCGATCACGCGGCTGATGCCGTCGTCGATCCAGCCGCCGAGGAAGCCGGCGACGAGGCCGACCGGCACGCCGAGGCAGATCGCGACCGAGACCGCGAGGAAGCTGGCGTAGAGCGTGGCCGGCGCGCCGTGGATCAGGCGGCTGAGCACGTCGCGCCCGAGGTCATCGGTGCCGAGCCAGTGGCGCGCGTCCGGCGGCAACAGCGTGTTGTTGACGTCCTGCAGCGTCGGCGAGAATGGCGCGATGACAGGCGCCAGCGCCGACAGCGCGAACAGGCCGGCGAGGATTCCGAGGCTGGCGGCGCCGCGGATGTCGCGCCGCAGCCAGCGCGCGAAGCGCCGCGCGCGCCCCGGGCGGCGCGCGGCCAGCGCGTCGGCGTCGTCGAGCGGTGTCGTCGTGGCCATCAGTGCGACACCCTCGGATCGAGCACGGTGTAGAGGACGTCGATCAGCAGGTTCAGCGAGATCACGATCAGCACCATCGCCAGCACGACGCCCTGGATCACCGGGAAATCCTTGTGGATGGCCGCGTAGACGACCATGCCGCCGACGCCGGGGATCGCGAACACGGCCTCGATCACGACGGTGGCGCCGAGCAGACGG
Source organism: Rhodospirillales bacterium (assembly GCA_016699855.1). Classification (NCBI taxonomy): domain Bacteria; kingdom Pseudomonadati; phylum Pseudomonadota; class Alphaproteobacteria; order Rhodospirillales; species Rhodospirillales bacterium. The sequence goes on along the minus strand of CP064988.1, from coordinate 562,153 downwards.
TTGACGAGGAGCCCGATGACGGTGAGCAGGTTGACGCTGACGTTCTTGAGTCCGTGCTTCCACAGGATCGACGCCGGCGACAGCCCCTTGGCGTGGAGCGTGCGCACGTATTGCGAGGACAGCACCTCGACCAGCGAGCCGCGCAGCTGGCGCGCGACCTCGGCGATGCCGCCGGCCGCGAGCGCCAAAGCCGGCAGCGCGGCGTGGCGCAGCGCCTTCGCGGCGTCCTGCGATACCGGCGCCGCGCCGGTCGCGGGGAACCAGTTCCAGGTCAGGGCGAACGTGGCCACGAGGATCATCGCCAACCAGAAATTCGGGATGGCCACGCCGAGCGAGGCGAAACCGGTGACGAAGGCGTCGAGGCGACCGCCGGGCCGTGTCGCGGCGGCGATGCCCAGCGGCACGCCGACCAGAAGCGAGAGGGCCAGCGCGCAGGCGACGATCAGCAGCGTGTTCGGAAACCGGCGGAGGATCGAGTCGAGCACCGGCTCGCCCGACAGGATCGACCGCGACAGATCGCCGTGCAGCGCGTTCCACAGCCAGGAGCCGTACTGGACGAGAAACGGACGGTCCAGCCCGTAGAGTCGCCGGATCTCGGCGATCCGCGCGTCCGTGGCGTTGTCGCCGGCCAGCGTCACGGCGATGTCGCCTGGCACGAGCTGCAGCAGGCCGAACACCACGAACGTGGCCAGCACGACGACCGGCGCGATCTGCGCGGCCCGGCGGCCGAGCAGCGCGGTCTGGCGCTTGGAGAGGCGCATCGCGGGGCGGCCGGCTCAGCTTTCCAGCCAGACGTCCTCGAATTTCGGCTTGCCCAGCAGGTTCGGCTTGTAGCCCTTGACCTTCGCCGTGTGGGCGTTGAGCTCGTACTGGAAGACCAGCGGCACCGCGAGGGCGTGCTCGAGCGCGAGGCGCTGCACCGTGGCGAAGGACTTTGTCCGCACGGCGATGTCCTCGCTCGACCGCGACGCCTGGATCGCGGCGGAGAGCTCGGGCGACGCCTCGGTCCGGCCGGCGTTGTAGTACGAGCCCGGCGCTAACATCAGCTAGAACGTCAGGCTGGGATCTGGTCTGCCCGTCCACGCCGCCAGAAGGAGATCGCCCTTCTTCTCGTTGCCGAAGTACTGCGCGCTCATCTCGGGGATCGAGCCGGTGGTGAACTTCGCGCGGAGCCCGGCCTTGCGCATCTGCTCGACCAGCACCTCCTGGCGCTGCAGCGAGCGCTGGTCGGAATATCCCATGCAGGCGACGTCGAGGCCGTCCTTGAAACCGGCCTCGGCGAGCAGCTTGCGCGCCTTGTCGGGGTCGTGCGGGTAGTAGTTGGCCAGCGACTTGTCGAACGCCCAGTGCGCCGACGGCAGCGCCGTCGTGGCGGGCTCGGCGATTCCGCCCATGGTCGCCTTGCTGAACGCCTCGCGGTCGATGGCGTGGTTGATCGCGCGCCTGACACGCACGTCGGCCATCGGGCCGCGCCCGAAGTTGATGTACATCTGCACGCAGTAGAGCGTCGGCCCCGACACGGCGGTCAGGTTCTTCGCGCGGTCGATGATCTGCTTCTGCTGCGGCGACAGGAAGTAGACGAAGTCGTTCTGTCCGGCGACCACCGAGCGCAGCCCGGTGTTGATCTCGGTTATGATCGCGAACTCGATGCCGTCGAGGTGGGGCTGCCCCGGCTTCCAGTAGCGTTCGTTCCGCGTCACGCTAACCTTCTCGTTGTCGTTCCAGGCCACGAGCTTCCACGGGCCGGTGCCGACCGGCTTGCGGTCGTGGTCCTTTCCAAGCTCCCGGACCGCCCTGGGCGAGCACATCATGCCGGCGCGGTCGGAGAGGATCAGCGGCAGCGCGGTGTCCGCCGATTTCAGGCGCAGGGTCACCTGCAGCGGGCCGGACGCCTCGACCGCCTCGACGCTGGCGAGATCGCCCTTGATGTTGGACCGCGCGTCGGTGCGGTTGCGCTCGAGGCTGAACATCACCGCCTCCGCGTCGCACGCCTCGCCGTCGTGGAAAACGACTCCCTTGCGCAGGTTCATCACCAGCGTCTTCGGTTCGGGATAGGACCAGGATTCCGCCAGCCCCGGCCTGGCTTTCAGGCTCGCGTAGTCCCATTCGACCAGAGTGTCGAAGAGCGGATAGAGGAACGCGTGGTCCTGGCCGGAACCGCCGGTCGCGGGATCGAGGGTCGATGGATTGGTCGGCGCCGACACCTTCAGGACTCCGCCGCGCCGCGGCGTCTGCGCGCCGGCGGGCAGGCCGGCGGCGGCCGTCGCGCCCGCGACCAGCGCGGCGAACTCGCGGCGCCGCAGCGTCAGGCGTCGCGCGAGCGCGGCCCTCGTCGTCGGGGTGTCGTTTCTCGTCATGGCGTCCTCCTCATCGCATGTTCTGGCCGGCGGCCTGCCGCCCGTGGCCGAGCCGGCAAAATGGCAGGCGACGACGCGTCCCGGTTCGTGTTCCCGCCATTCGGGGTCGGCCGCCGCGCAGATGTCGCGCGCGAACCGGCAACGCGTCCGGAACCGGCAGCCCGACGGCGGATCGACCGGGCTCGGAATCTCGCCTTCCAGGATGATGCGCCGGTTGGTCCGCAGGTTCGACGGCAGCGGCACGGGCTCGGCCGACAGCAGCGCCTCGGAGTAGGGGTGCAGCGGCGCGGCGGCCAGCGCCTCGGCCGGTCCGAGCTCGACGAAGCGGCCGAGATACATCACCGCGACGCGGTCGCTGATGTGCGAGACGACGCCGAGGTCGTGGGTGATGAAAACGTAGGTCAGGCCGAATTCGCGCTGGAGGTCGGCGAACAGGTTGAGGATGTCGCCGCGGATGGAGACGTCGAGCGCCGCGACCACCTCGTCGCAGACGATCAGCTTGGGCCGCAGCGTGAGCACGCGCGCGATGTTGACGCGCTGCTTCTGGCCGCCGGACAACTCGTGCGGATAGCGGTCGGCGAACTCCGCGCGCAGCCCGACCCGGTCCAGCGCCGCCAGCGCCCTGGCCTCGCGGTCGCGCCGCGTGCCGGCGCCGGCGATGTCCAGCGGCTCGCGCACGCTGGCGCCGATGGTCATGCGCGGATTGAGCGCTGCGTTCGGATCCTGGAACACGATCTGGAAATCGCTGCGCCGCGCGTGGAACGCGCGCGCGTCGGCGCCGTGCGGGTCGAGCGCGTCGAGGCGCAGTCCGCCACCGGTCGGCTTCAACAGGCAGACGATCGCCCGGCCGAGCGTGGTCTTGCCGGAGCCGGACTCGCCGATGACGCCGAAGGTCTCGCCGCGCCGCACCGCGAAGGTCACGCCGTCGACGGCCTTCACCGTCTCGCGCCCGCCCGAGGTCGGGAAGTGGACGCTCAGACCATCGGCCTCGACGATCGGGCGCGGGCCGCTCACGCGACGGCTCCCGGCAGCGCCAGCGCCTCGAACCGTCCGCAGCGCGCCCGGCGGCCGGCGCCGGCGGCCCGCAGCGGCTGGACATCGACGCAGCCTATGCCGGCGTGGTCGCAGCGCGGCCGGAAGCGGCAGCCCGACGGCATGTCGGCGAGCGCCGGCACGCGGCCGCGGATCGACGGCAGGTGGCTCTTGCGCTCGCTGAGCCGCGGGATCGCGCGCAGGAGGCCCGACGTGTAGGGATGCCGCGGCGTCGTCAGCGCGTCGTCGACCGGCGCGTCCTCGACGACCTCTCCGGCGTACATCGTCACGACGCGCGTGCAGGTCTCGGCGACGACGCCGAGGTCGTGGGTGATGAACAGCAGCGCCGTGCCGGTGCGTTCGCCGAGCTCGAGCAGCAGATCGAGGATCTGCGCCTGGATCGTGACGTCGAGCGCCGTGGTCGGCTCGTCGCAGATCAGCAGCTCCGGCTCGCACGCAAGCGCCATCGCGATCATCGCGCGCTGGCGCATGCCGCCCGAGAGCTGGTGCGGATACTCGTCGACGCGGCGCGCCGGCAGCGGGATGCCGACCCGCGCCAGCGCCTCGATCGCGCCGTCGCGCGCGCCGCGGCGCGACAGGCCGCGATGGACGCGCAGAGTCTCGCCGATCTGCTGGCCGATCGTGAACACGGGATCGAGCGCGCTCATCGGCTCCTGGAAGATCATTCCGATGTGGCGCCCGCGCACCCGCCGCAGACGGGCCGGCCGCGCCTTCAGGAGGTTCTCGCCGTGGAACAGGATCTCGCCGGTGACGCGGGCGCTGGCGGGCGGCAGCAGGCCGAGGATCGACAGGCCGGTCACCGTCTTGCCACAGCCGCTCTCGCCGACGACGCCGACCCGTTCGCCGCGCCGCACGGCGAACGAGATGTCGCTCGTCGCCTGGGCCTCGCCGTCGTTGCCGCGGAAGAAGATGCTGACGCCGCGCACGTCGAGCAGCGGCACGCCGCCGCCCTCCGCCGCCGCATCGACCACGTCCACCGTCGCGTCTCCCCCCGTGCCTCGACCGCCGCTGCGCGCCGTCGTCCGGCGTCTTGTCGCGGGCGGCCGGATTGGACCACACATGGACGATGGCGCAAAGTGGTCGATCGCACCAGCGCGGCCGGCGAACGGCAGCCATGCCGCGACGAGGCGCGCGTCGCGCGGCGGCCGCGATGGGGTATTGTGCCGGTGAAACGCTAGGGGAGGGCGCGATGGCGGATGCCGCCAGGATCGACATACCGGCCGCGGCGCCGCCGAGCCCGTTCTACACGGCGGAACACGAGGCGTTCCGCGACCAGCTGCGCCGCTTCGTCGCCAAGGAGATCGCGCCCTATGTCGATGAATGGGACGAGGCCGGCGAGTTCCCGCGCGAACTGTACCGCAAGGCGGCCGCAATTGGCCTGCTGCAGCTCGGCTATCCGGAGGAGTACGGCGGCCTGCCGACCGACGTGTTCTTCCGCATCGTGGTCAGCGAGGAGCTGTCGAAGGCCGGCAGCGGCGGCGTCAACGCCTCGTTGATGAGCCACTCCATCGGCACGCCGCCGATCGCTGCATTGGGGCCGGAGTGGATGAAGCGCAAGCTGCTTCCCGAGATCCTCTCGGGCGAGAAGATCAGCGCGCTGGCGATCACCGAGCCGTCCGGAGGGTCGGACGTCGCCAACCTCCGGACCACGGCGCGCCGCGACGGCGGCGACTACGTCGTCAACGGCCAGAAGATGTTCATCACCTCCGGCGTGCGGGCCGACTACTTCACGGTCGCGGTGCGCACCGGCGGACCCGGCGCCGGCGGCGTGTCGCTGCTGCTGATCGAGCGAGACCGTCCGGGCTTCTCGCGGACCAAGCTGCGCAAGATGGGCTGGTGGGCGTCCGACACCGCCCAGCTGTTCTTCGACGACGTCCGCGTGCCGGTCGAGAACCTGATCGGCAAGGAGAACCGCGGCTTCATCGGCATCATGCTGAACTTCAACCAGGAGCGGATCGGCCTGGCGGCCGGCGCGCACGGCTTCGCCCGGGTGTGTCTCGACGAGGCCATCGCCTATGCGCGCGAGCGGCACACCTTCGGCAAGCCGTTGATCGCCAACCAGGTGATCCGCCACAAGATCGTCGACATGGCGATGCGCGTGAACGCCGTGAAGGCGAACCTCGAGATGCTGGCGTGGCGGCTCGGTCAGGGCGAGCGGCCGGTTGCCGAGATCTGCATGCTCAAGAACCTCGCGACCACCACGCTGGAGTACGTCGCCAACGAGGCGATGCAGATCCTCGGCGGCGCCGGGTACCTGCGCGGCTCCAAGGTGGAGCGGATCTACCGCGAGACCAAGGTGATGTCGATCGGCGGCGGCTCGATCGAGATCATGAAGGATCTAGCGGCCCGCCAGATGGGGCTATAGGCGTCGACATCATGGCGAAGGACGACAAACCCCTCTTCGAGTCGCTGTCCGGCGGCCGGATCGAATTCTTCCAGAAGTGGTTCTCGGACACGATCCCGCACAACAAGGCGCTCGGCACGATCGTCACGGACGTGCGCCAGGGCGCCGCGCGCATGCGCCTGGACTGGCGCGAGGACCTGGTCGGCAACCCGGAGACCGGGGTGCTGCACGGCGGTGCCATCACCGCGCTGCTCGATTCGTGCAGCGGCATGTCGGTGGCGACGCGGCTGACGCGGCCGCAGCCCTTCGCGACCTTGGACCTGCGGATCGACTACGTCCGCCCCGCGACGCCCCGGCAGCCGGTGTTCGCCGAGGCGGAGTGCTTCCGCATCACGCGCAACGTCGCGTTCACGCGCGCCGTGGCCCACCAGGGCGATCCGAAGGACCCCATCGCCGCCTCGGCCGGCACGTTCATGATGGCGACCAAGGGCAACGCGGCGGCGCCGGGCGGCGGCAAGGCGGCGCGGGGAGGCGGGTCGTGACGATCTCCGACCGCCTGCTCGCGGCGCGCGCCGCGGGCGACCTCGCGGGCCTGGCGTCGGCGATCCCCTACGCCCGCTGGATGGGCATGGCGCCGGAGGACACGACCGGCGAGCTACTGACGCGCATGCGCTATTCGCCGGACTTGATCGGCAACACGCATCTGCCGGCGCTGCACGGCGGCACCATCGGCGCGCTCCTGGAGACGGCGGCGATCTTCCATCTGCTCTGGACCACCGACAACGCGGAGCTGCCGAAGATCATCAACATCACGGTGGACTACCTGCGGTCCGGTCGCCCGGTCGACACGCTGGCGCGCGCCTCGTTCACGAAGCTCGGGCGCCGCGTCGCCAGCGTCGCCGTCGAGGCGTGGCAGGAGGACCGCTCCAAGCCGGTGGCGGCCGCGCAGCTGCACTTCCTCGTGACCCCGGCGAAGAAGTAGCGGCGCGCCTGCGCCCGGAGGATCCATGGCCAGCCAACCCGATCTGCGCACCTTCGAGGAGGCGGGCGTCGTCATGGACGGCGCCGCGTTCGACGACCACCTCAGGCCCGCGAGCGTGGTCGACAGCGACCATCCCGCCGTCGTGGCGTTCGCCGCCGAGATCGCGGGCGGCGCGTCCGATCCGGTCGAGAAGGCGATGCGCCTGTACTACGCCATCCGCGACGACGTCCGCTACGACCCCTATGGAACGCCGATGCGGCGCGAGGCCTACGTCGCGAGCAGCTGTCTCGCCGCGAGGCACGGCTACTGCGTCAACAAGGCCGGTCTGATGGCCGCCGTCGCCCGCGCACAGGGGATCCCGGCGCGGCTGGGCTACGCCGACGTGCGCAACCACATGACGACCAAGCGCCTGTCGGAGCGGATGGGCACGGACACGTTCTATTTCCACGGCTACACGGACCTGTGGCTCGACGGCAGGTGGATCAAGACGACGCCGGCCTTCAACCGCGAACTGACCGAGAAGTTCAATCTCAAGCCGCTGGACTGGGACGGGCGCACGGACTCGATCTACCACCCCTTCGACCTCGAAGGGCGCAAGCACATGGAGTATCTCGCCTACCGCGGGGTCTACGCAGACATTCCGTTCGATCTGATCCGCGCGGCCTTCCGCGTCTACTATCCGCGCCTGCACGGCGACAGCGCCGACGCGCGGCCGGCGGGCGGTGATTTCGCGGCGGAGGCTGCGGCCGAGGCGGCGTCGCGCGGATGACCGTCTGGCGCACGGCGCGGGGCGGCGGCCCGTGACGATCGCGCCGCGGTCGACGGCGTATCTCGTCCTGCTGATCGCGCTGGCGTCGTTCGGGCCGTTGTCGATGAGCATCTACACGCCGGTCATGCCGTCGGTCGCGGGCTCGCTCGGCGCCAGCGCCGACGAGGTCAAGCTCACGTTGACGACATACATGCTGGGCTTCGCGGTCGGGCAGATCTTCTACGGCCCGCTCAGCGACCGCTTCGGCCGGCGACCCGTGCTGCTCGCGGGTCTGGTCGCCTTCACGCTGACGTCGGCGGGCTGCGCCTTCGCGGCGGGCATCGGCCAGCTGATCGGCGTCCGCTTCCTGCAGGGCGCCGGCGCCGCCGCCGGCGCGGTGATCGGCCGGGCGTTGACCCGCGACGCCTACGAGTACGCGGAGATGCCGCGGATCATGAGCTGGATCTCGCTGGCGGTGAACATCTCGCCGGCCATCGCGCCGCTGGTCGGCGGCGTCCTCGGCGACCTGTTCGGCTGGCGCGTCACCTTCTGGCTGCTGACCGTGTTCTCCGCCGGCATGCTGCTCATCGTCGGAATCGGGCTGCCGGAGACCAACCGCCACCGCGGCGCCTCGGCCGGCATGGCGGGGATGCTGCGCGGCGCCGGGCAGATGCTGCGCGACCGCCGGTTCCTCGGCCACATGCTGCCGATGGGCTTCGCCTTCGGCATCCAGTTCGGCATGCTCGCGGGCACGCCGTTCATCCTCCAGGACAATCTCGGCATCCCGCCGCGCGAGTTCGGGCTACTCGTCGTCGTGTCGGTGGCCGGCTTCACGGCCGGCAGCTTCTTCAACACCCGCATGCTCGGCCGTCTGTCGCCGGGCCGGCTGGTGCGCGGCGCCTCGCTCTGCCACATCGTCGGGCTGGCCGGAATCGCCGCTTTCGCCTACGCCGGTATCCTGACGTGGTGGTCGATCATGCTGCCGTACACGATATGCTCGTTCGGGACGGGCGTGATCGTGCCGAACGCCAACGCCGGCGCGGTCGGGCTGTATCCGCGGCTGGCGGGGACGGCGTCGTCGCTGGTCGGCCTCGCGCAGATGGGGATCGGCGCGGTGGGAACGGTGGTCGTGGCGGCGCTGTCGACCGTCGCCGGCCTCGGCGCGGCGCTGGGCTGCGCATCGGCCGCCTGCGCGGTGCCGCTGCCGCTGGTGGTTGCGTTGATGCCGTTCGCGGTCGCCTGCGCGTTGAGCGCGCGGTTGACGCGGCCGGCGGTCGCGCCAGGCGCGTGACGGGCTCGAACGGGGAGGAACGGACATGGGCGCGATCGCATTTCCGGTGCCCGAGGAGATCGAGGCGCTGGCCGACGGCGTCGAGCGCTTCCTCAAGGCCGAGGTGTTTCCGCGCCACGAGCGCGACCACGCGCTGCTGAGCGACCCGCGGCGGACCTACGCCGAGGACGGCCGCTACGCCCCGGAGGTCGTGGCGCACATGCGCGGCGTGCGCATGGCGGCGGCGAAGGCCGGCTACTACACCATGTCGACGCCGCGCGAGCTGGGCGGCGGCGGCCTCGGCATGCTGGCGTATTTCGTCGTGTGGGAGCGCATCTTCAGGCTCTGCGGCAGCCACCACTGGCTGGGCATGTACACGCTGAGCCACTGGGCGTTCGGTCCCAGCCCGGTGCTCCTCAAGGTCACCGACCGCGCCCGGAGCGAGATCCTCGAGGGCATGATGGAGGGCCGCACGTCGATGTGCTTCGGCATGTCGGAGCCCGGCGCGGGCTCGGACGCCAGCATGCTAAAGACGCGCGCCGAGCCGGACGGGACGGGCTGGCGGATCACCGGCCGGAAGCTGTGGACCACCAACGCGCCGCAGGCCGACTACTGCATCGTCTTCGCCATCACCGATCCCGACCGCGCCTCGCGCAAGGCCGGCGGGATCAGCGCCTTCCTCGTGCCGACCGCGACGCCGGGCTTCCACCTCGAGAGCGTCGTGCGGCTGCATGGCCATATCGGCGGCAACGAGGGCGCGCTCGTGCTCGACGGCGTGCGCGTCGAGCCGTGGCAACTCGTCGGCGAACTCGACAACGGCTTCGGCATCGGCCTGCTCGGCGTGTCGATCGGGCGGGTCTACAACACGGCGCGCGCCGTCGGTCTCGGGCGCTGGGCGATGGAGATGGCCGTGCGCTACGCCCAGCAGCGCCAGGCCTTCGGCAAACCGATCGCCGAGTACCAGGGCGTCACGTTCCCGCTGGCCGAGGTCGCGATGGAGCTGCACGCCGCCCATCTGATGGGGCTCAACGTCACGTCGCTGCTCGACCGCGGCGAGCGGGCGATCAAGGAGCTGTCGATGACCAAGGCCTACGCGGTCGAGGTCGGCGCCCGCGCCATCGACCGCGCGATCCAGACCCACGGCGGCATGGGCTTCACCAACGAGCTGGGCCTGGTGCACGCCTGGCAGGACGTCCGGGTCGTCAACGTCGCCGACGGGACCAACGAGATTTTGCGCCGAACCATCGCCCAGCGGCTGCTTTCCGGCGATCTCGAGGTGTAGCGCGTTGTCGCGCGTCCGCGCCCCGCGCTAGAACGCGGGCCGGTGGTATCGATCCAACGGAGGAAAACATGGCGAACATGCTGAAGGACAAGGTGGTTCTGGTGACCGGCGCCGGCGGCGGCATCGGCCGCGAGATGGCCCTGCTGTCGGCCAAGGAGGGCGCCAAGGTCGTCGTCAACGACCTCGGCGGCGCGGTCGACGGCGAGGGATCGGGCAGCGCGACGCCGGCCCAGAAGGTGTGCGACGAGATCATCGCCGCCGGCGGCAAGGCCGTCGCCAACTACGGCAGCGTCACCGACCCCGGCGCGGCGGAGGCGATGGTCAAGCAGGCGGTCGACTCCTTCGGCCGCATCGACGGCATCATCAACAACGCCGGGATCCTGCGCGACCGCATCTTCCACCGCATGAGCCATCTCGACTGGAAGCAGGTGATCGACGTGCACCTCAACGGCACGTTCAACGTCAGCCGCGCCGCCGCCAACTACTTCAAGGAGCAGAAGTCCGGCGCCTACGTGCACTACACCTCGACCTCCGGCCTCATCGGCAATTTCGGCCAGGCGAACTACTCGGCCGCCAAGATGGGCATCGTCGGCCTGTCGCGGTCGATCGCGCTCGACATGGCCGCCTTCAACGTGCGCTCGAACTGCATCTCGCCCTTCGCCTGGACGCGCATGATCGGCACCATTCCCGCCGACACGCCGGAGCAGGTCGCCCGCCTCGACAAGATCAAGCGCATGACGCCCGACAAGATCGCGCCGATGGCGGTGTTCCTGCTGTCCGACGCCGCCGAGGGGATCACCTCGCAGATCTTCGGCGTGCGCATGAACGAGATCATGCTGTTCAGCGCCAACCGGCCGGTGCGCTCCGTCCACAACTCCGAGGGCTGGACCCTGGAGAAGATCGCCGAGACCGCGATCCCGGCGATGAAGCCGCACTTCATCGACATGAAGCGGTCCGGCGAGCTGTTCTCATGGGATCCGATCTGATCCACGGTCGGCGGCGTTCCACGGAGGAGGGGACCATGGCGAACATGCTGAAGGACAAGGTGGTTCTGGTGACCGGCGCCGGCGGCGGCATCGGCCGCGAGATGGCGCTGCTGGCGGCGGCCGAGGGCGCGAAGGTCGTGGTCAACGACCTCGGCGGCGCGGTCGACGGCGAAGGGTCCGGCAGCGCGACCCCGGCGCAGAAGGTGTGCGACGAGATCGCGGCTGCCGGCGGCAAGGCGGTGCCGAATTTCGGGAGCGTGTCCGATCCCGGCGCCGCCGAGGCGATGGTCAAGCAGGCCGTCGATACTTTCGGGAGGATCGACGGCGTCATCAACAACGCCGGCATCCTGCGCGACCGCATCTTCCACCGCATGAGCCACCTGGACTGGAAGCAGGTGATCGACGTGCACCTGAACGGCTCGTTCAACGTCGCGCGGGCGGCGGCCAACTACTTCAAGGAGCAGAAATCCGGCGCCTACGTGCATTTCACGTCGACCTCCGGCCTGATCGGCAATTTCGGGCAGGCCAACTACTCCGCCGCCAAGATGGGCATCATCGGGTTGTCGCGGTCGATAGCGTTGGACATGGCGGCGTTCAACGTGCGCTCGAACTGCATCTCGCCGTTCGCCTTCACGCGCATGATCGGCACGATCCCGGCCGACACGCCGCAGCAGGTCGCCCGTCTCGAGCGGTCCAAGCGGATGACGCCGGCCAAGGTGGCGCCGATGGCTGTGTTCCTGTTGTCGGACGCCGCCGACGGCGTCACGTCGCAGATCTTCGGCGTGCGCATGAACGAGATCATGCTCTTCAGCGCCAACCGGCCGGTCCGTTCGGTGCACATGTCGGACGGCTGGACGCTGGAGAAGATCGCCGAGACGGCCGTTCCGGCGATGCGACCGCATTTCATCGACATGAAGCGCTCGCCCGAGCTTTTCACCTGGGATCCGGTCTGACCACCAATACGCCGCCATCCCGCCGAGGCGGGAAGGCGGCCGACATGGAGCGCCGAAGATGGCCGCCGAGCCGCTGAAGAACGAACCCAGGATCGACCCCGACGAGGTGCTCGCGGGCATCGTCGAATGGGTCGAGATCGAAAGTCCGAGCCACGACGCCGCGGCGGTCAACCGCGTCGTCGACAAGGTCGAGGGCCAGATGTCCGGTCTGGGCATGCGCGTCGAGCGCACCCCCGGCCGCGACGGCTTCGGCGACATTCTCGAATGTCGCACGCCGTGGGGCGAGGGGCCGGGCATCCTCGTGCTGGCGCATCTCGACACCGTGCATCCCATCGGCATGATCGAGCGCGATTTGAAGGTGCGGCGCGAGGGCGACGCGGTGTTCGGGCCGGGCATCTACGACATGAAGTCCGGCGGCTATATCGCCTACTACGCGATGCGCCACCTCATCCGGCAGGGCAAGCGCAGCCGGCTGCCGGTGACGTTCCTCTTCATTCCCGAGGAGGAGGTCGGCAGCCCGACCTCGCGGGCGCAGATCGAGCGCGCCGCCCGCGGCCATAAATACTGCCTCGTGATGGAGCCGGGCCGCGACGGCGACCGCGTCGTGACGTCGCGCAAAGGCGTCGGCCGCTTCGTGATGACGGTCAAGGGCCGCGCCGCGCACTCCGGCGTCCGCCACGAGGACGGCCGCAGCGCCATCCTGGAGCTGGCGCGGCAGATCGTGCGGGTCGAGGCGATGACCGACTACGCCCGCGGCATCACCACCAACGTCGGCCTCGTCAACGGCGGCAGCGGCGTCAATGTCGTGCCGGCCGAGGCCATCGCCGAGATCGACCTGCGCGTGCCCGACCCGGCGACGGCGGACGAGATGACCGCGCGGCTGCTCGGGCTCACGGCGATCGGCGCCGACGTCGAGGTCCATGTCGAGGGCGGCATGAACCGGCCGCCCTACCGGAAGGACGCCGGCATCGAGGCGCTGTTCCAGAAGGCGCGCGCGATCTACGCCGAGATCGGCAAGGAGCTGAACGACGTGCCGCTGACCGGCGGCGGCAGCGACGGCAATTTCACCGCCGCGCTGGGCATCCCGACGCTCGACGGCCTTGGCGCAGACGGCAAGGGCGCCCACGCCGCCTTCGAGCAGATCTACTACTCGTCGCTGATGTCGCGCACCTACCTCGCGGCGCGGTTGTTCGAGACGCTGGACTGATCCGACCGCGGTTCGCAGCGATGCCCGCGAGCCACGACGTCACGCTGCCGCGATCGGTCCGGCCGGTGTTTCCCGACCGCTGTCCATGCGGCGGAGAGGCGGGTCCCGGGAAGGCGATCAAGCTGTCCTTTGTCGGCTACTCGCGGGCGCCGTCGCTGGTCGACATGGCGCTGCTTGGTCCGATGGCCGGCGGCAACACGCTCGACCACATCGTCGTGCCGGCCAGCGAGGATTGCGCCCGGCGGCTGCGGCGCTACCATTTCTGGGTCAAGCTTCTCAAATACGGCCTGTGGGCGCCGCTGGTCGCCCTGGCCCTGTGGCTCGGCGCCGGCGTCGTCGTCGCGTCGATCGTGCTGATCGCGGCGCTGGTCGCGCCAGTGGTGTGGGAGATCACGCACCCGCCGGCGGTCGGCGCGACACCGAAGCCGGAGACGATCATCTACGAGTTCGCGTCGCGCGACTACGCCGAGGCGTTCGCGCGGCTCAATGGCGCCGCGTTGGACGGCGCGCCGAAAGCGGCCGCGCCGCCGGCCTGAGCGGGCCCGGGCGCGTCGGGGGCTCAGTACGCCGCCGTGAAGCGCCGCCGGATATGGCGCGGTGTCTCGATCTCGTCGACGATGGCGATGGCGAAATCCTCGCGCGAGATGCGGCTCTCGCCCGCCGAATCCTCGATCAGGTGGTCGAGGCCGAGGCGGAACTTGCCGGTGCGGTCGCCGGGCTGGATCGAGGCCGCCGGCGAGATCGCGGTCCAATCAAGGTCCGCGACCTTGCGGACCGCCTCGAGCGCCAGCGCCGCGGGCTTGGAGGTCGGCGGCTGGATGCCCTTCTCGGCCATGTGCTCGAAATGCGTGCGGCCGTCGGCCCGGATCAGGCTGCCGGCGCCGACCACGAACAGGACCCGGCGGACGCCCGAACGGCGCACCGCTTCGATCGCGTTCGCGACATCGTTGTCGTTCCATTTCACCGAGACGACGACCGCGTCGTGCCCGGCCAGCGTGGCCGCCAGGGTCGCGACCTCGGCGATGTTGCCCTTGCGCGTGGTCATGCCCTTGCGGGCGGCGATCCGGGTCGGGTCGCGCGAGAAGGCGGTGACGCGGTGTCCGCGGGCCAGCGCCTCGTCGAGCACGCGCGCGCCGATGTTCCCGGTGGCGCCGATCAGCGCGATGTTGGCCATGACTCACTCCTTCACGAGATCGCGGATCGCCGCGGCGAAATCCACCGGCGCCTCCTGCGGCACGTTGTGGCCGATGCCTGGCAGCACGCGCCGCTCGTACCGGCCGGTGAAATACCTGTCGTGGCGCTCCGACTGCGCCGCCGGGCCGACGCCGTCGTGGCCACCGTGCAGGTTGATGGTCGGCACGCCGATCGCGGGTTTGCGCGCCAGGGCGGCCTCGATGGCCTCGAGCGCCGGGTCGCCCGGCGCGTAGGCGAAGCGGTGGCGGTAGGACTGGATCACGACGTCGACGAAATCGGGGTTGTCGAACGAGACGGCGCTGCGTTCGAACGTCGGCTCGTCGAAGCGCCACGCCGGCGACCACAGGCGCCACAGCGTCCGGCAGACGTCGCGGCGGTCCTTGGTCAATCCGGCGCGGCCGCGTTCGGTGTGGAAGTAGTACTGGTACCAGAAGCGGTGCTCCTGCTCGGCCGGGGCGGGTTCGACCGAGGCGGCGATGTCCTGGATGTTGTAGCCGCCGCAGGTCACCAGGCCGCGCGCGCGTTCCGGCCACAGGGCGGCCACGATGCACGCGGCGCGGCCGCCCCAGTCGTAGCCGCCGAGCGTGGCCTTGACGATGCCCAGCGCGTCCATCAAGCGCAGCAGGTCGTGGCCCAGCGCCGCCTGTTGGCCGGATCGCGGCGTCGCCGGCGACAGGAACCGGGTCGGCCCGTAGCCGCGCAGGTAGGGGACGATCACGCGGTGCCCGGCGGCGGCGAGCGGCGGCGCCACCTCGTCGAAGGCGCGTGGATCGTAGGGGAAGCCGTGCAGCAGGATCACGACAGCGCCGTCGGGCGGGCCGTGCTCCTCGTAGGCGACGTCGAGGACGTCGGTACGGGCATGTCGGGGCGTGGTCATCGCGTAAGAATAGCCTCCGGCGGCCCGCGTTGACAGGGTGGCGCGGCGCGCCCAATTTCCGCCCGGAACCACCGCGCCATGCTACCTCGCCCGCACGACTACCTGACCAGCGACCAGATCGCCCGCCTGCGCGGGAAATCCGATCTCGTCGGGGCGGCGCTCGTGCTGCACGCCTGGGGCCTGATCCTGGGGTCGATGGCGCTGTTCGTCTGGTGGCCCAATCCGTTGACCTTCGTGGCCGCCGCCATGGTGATCGGCGCCCGCCAGCTCGGGTTGGCGATCCTGATGCACGACGCCGCCCACGGTCTGCTGTTCGCGAACCGCGCCGTCAACGACCGGGTCGGCGAATGGCTGTGCGCGGCGCCGGTCGGCACCAGCATGGCGCTGTACCGGCCCTACCATCTGACGCACCACCGCCACACGCAGCAGCCGGAAGACCCCGACCTGGGCCTGTCGGCGCCGTTCCCGATCTCGCGCGCCAGCCTGTGGCGGAAGGTTCTGCGCGATCTCAGCGGCCGCACCGCGTTCCAACGCAGGGGCGAGCAGATCGTCCGGTCGATGGGCCCGTCCGACCTGCCGCCGACCACGCGCTTGGCTAACCTGTTGCGGCGCGAGCGCGGCTTCTTCGTCACGAACGCGGTCTTGCTGACCGCGCTCGCCGTCGCCGGCCACTGGTGGCTGTATCCGGCGCTGTGGCTGCTGCCGCTCGCGACCTGGTACCAGCTCGTCAGCCGTATCCGGAACATCGCCGAGCACGCCGTCGTGCCGGACGACGACGATCCGCTGCGCAACACCCGCACGACCCTGGCGAACCCTGTCCTGCGTCTGCTGCTGGCGCCGTACTGGGTGAATTACCACCTCGAACACCACGTCTTTCTGTTCGTGCCGTGCTGGCGCCTGCCGGCGGCTCATCGCGCGCTGCTGGCCGGTGGTTTCGGCCCGAGGATGGAGTTCAGGCGCGGCTATCTCGAGGTGCTGCGGATGGCGACGTCGCGGTTGGTGGACGGTCCGCGGGACGCCGCGCGGCCGCGCGGGGCGCAACACATCTGAGCGTCAGACGACCGCGAGGTGCTTGCGCAACGCCGGAAGCACGTCGTCGGTCCACGATAGGAATCCGCTTCCCGACGCCGGCTTACCATTCAACACGACTGCGCCGTCTTTGACGATCACCCAGCGCGGCACGCCCCGGGTCAGGCCGGCCTCGTCACGGAAGCGGCGCAGATCCCGTTCGACCGCGACGCCGTCGCGATCCTTCGGCGCCTGCCAGTAGCGGTCCTCGTAGGCCGTCCGGATCGCCGGCGCATCGATCTTGTACCAATCGATGCGCGCGAACTCCGGTGATGCCTGGAACGTGGGCCAATGGTTCCGTTGCCAGACGTGGCAGGGCGGACAATCCCACGCGCTCACATAGATCATCGTCACGCCGGATGGCCGCGCTTTGACCGCGGCGTTCCGCGATGCCGCCAGCGCCGCGGCGCCGGCGACAAGTACCCGTCGCCGCATCATGGCGTGATCGCCGGCGCGCTTCCGGCGGCCGGCTGCCGGGGCCTGATGTTCCCGTAGGCGGCGGGCACGTCGGCGAGATTTTGACGCACGAGCCCCTCGGGCTGGACCAGGCGGCTCTCGAACCGCCCGTCGGCGTGGAAATCGTGCTCGACGTAGCCCATCAGCTTGCGGCCGTATTCCGGCTGCACCGAGTCGGGCAGCACGAAGGCCGTCGACGGCGCCCAGACATGCTCGCCGCCGTCGACGTGCGTGACGCGGTGCTGGTGGACATGGCCGCACGCGACCAGCCGCAGGTCGGCGCCGCCGATCGCCTCGAGCAGCTCCGCTCGTGGCGCCGGCGGCAGGAAGCGCCCGCCGATGGTCGTCTCGGCCGCCGATCTGTTGAACAGCGGCTTATGGATGAACAGGGCGATCGCCCGTCCTTCGGCGCCGGCCACGGCGTCGCGCACGAAGCCGCGTTGCGCGGCGGCGGCCGGCAGGTCGGCGCCCAGAAGCTGTGCGTTGACGCCGACCAGTCGCCAGCCGGGGATGTCGCGCGTCCACCGGTCGGCGCCGAACACGGCGGTATAGCGCGCGATCCGCTCGTCGCTGACCGGTTGGCGGGCGACGGCGCGCTGGTTGTCGCCGATGTCGTGGTTGCCGGGGATCGCCAGCCACGGCGGGCCGATGGCGTCGTGCATCTCCTTGGCGCGTCGCAGGTCGGCGTCCGAGTCGGCGCCGTCGAGCGAGAGGTCGCCGCTGTTGACGACGAGATCGGGAGCGGCGGACCGCAGATGCGCCGCGACCCGCTCGAAATTGGCGTGGAAGAACGGCCGCGTCTCGCTGAGATGGGTGTCCGATATCTGCGCGACGCGCACGGTCATCTGCCGCTCCGGCTGGTGGTCCGCCAGCATGGCACGCGGGCCGCCGCCGGGCGAGCGCGACGTCCCGCGCCGCCGCGGTATGATCGACCGGTGAAAGTCCACCACGCCGGAAGGTAGCCAGCATGATCCGCGACCCGGAATCGTTCGAAGCGTTGCTCGACACGTTGCGCCGGTTCGTCCGCGAACGCTGCGTCCCGAACGAGGCGCGGGTCGAGGCCGAGGACCGGATTCCGCCGGCGCTCGAGGACGAGATGCGGGCGCTGGGGCTGTTCGGGTTCTCGATCCCTGAGGAATACGGCGGTCTCGGCATGACGTGCGAGGAGCTGGTGCTGGCGGCGATGGAGCTGTCGCAGGCCTCGCCGGCGTTCCGGGCGCGGGTCGGGACCAACACCGGGATCGGCGCCGAGGGGATCGTGGTCGACGGCACTCCGGCGCAGCGCGCCCGGTATCTGCCGCGGCTGGCCAGCGGCGAATGGACCGGATCGTTCGCCTTGACGGAGCCGGAGGCCGGCTCGGACGCGACCGCCCTCCGGACGACGGCGGTGCGCGACGGCGATGAATGGGTCATCGACGGCGCGAAATGCTACATCACCAACGCGCCGATCGCCGATCTGTTCACTGTGATGGCCCGCACGGATCCGTCGGTGAAGGGCGCGGGCGGCGTGACCGCCTTCCTTGTCGAGCGGACCAGCGCCGGCCTGTCGACCGGGGCCCCCTATCGCAAGATGGGCCAGGCGGGGTCGCCGGTCTCGGAGGTCCATTTCAACGGCGTCCGCGTGCCGGCCGGCAACATGCTCGGGCAGCCGGGCGAGGGCTTCCGGGTGGCGATGCGGGTGCTGAACAAGCAACGGATCCATCTCGCCGCGCTATGCACCGGGCCCGCGATCCGGCTGCTCGACGAGGCGCGCCGGCACGCCGCCGAGCGGCGCCAGTTCGGCCAGCCGATCGGCGGCTTCCAGCTGGTGCAGGCGATGATCGCCGACAGCGCGACGGAGATTTTCGCGGCGCGCTGCATGGTGCTGGAGACGGCGCGCAAGCGCGACCGCGGCGAGGACGTCACGCTGGAGGCCTCGATGTGCAAGATGTTCGCGTCGGAGATGTGCGGTCGCGTCGCCGACCGCGCCGTCCAGATCCTCGGCGGCGCCGGCTTCATCGCCGGCCACCCTGTCGAGCGCTTCTACAGGGACGTGCGCCTGTTCCGGCTCTACGAGGGCACGACCCAGATCCACCAGTTGAACATCGCCCGGCACCTCGCCCGCGCGGGCTGACGGCGGTTGCGCCCGGCGGCGCGATATGGTCGGTTCCGCCGCGTGACGCGCCCCCGATGGATATCCGGATGATCCGTTCCTACCTCTTCGTTCCCGGCGACGACCCGCGGAAATTCGCGAAATCGCTCGAGTCGCCGGCCGACGCGCTGATCTACGATCTCGAGGACGCGGTCGCCGCCGCGCGCAAGCCGGTGGCCCGGACGATGGTGCGCGACCATCTGCGCCAGCGCGGCGCCGGCGGCCACTTCAAGGTCGTGCGGGTCAACGCCTTCGCGACCGGCATGACCGCCGGCGACGTCGCCGCCGTGATGGCCGGCGCGCCGGACGCCATCCTGCTGCCGAAATGCGAGGGGCAGGACGAGCTCGATCGCCTCGGCCACATGCTCGACGTCATGGAGGCGCGCGAAGGTCTGGAGGCGGGTCGCACGCGCATGCTCGTGCTGGTCACGGAGACCGCGGCCGGCGTGCTGGAGGCGTCGTCGCGCCGATACGCCCATCCGCGCCTGTCGGCGCTGACATGGGGCGGCGAGGACCTGTCCGCCGATATCGGCGCGCTCGCCAAGGCCGGACCCGACGGCGCGCTCGACGACACGTTCCGCTACGCCCGCGTGGTCTGCCTGCTGGCGGCCAGCGCCGCCGGCGTGACGCCGCTGGACACCGTGTTCCCCGACATCCGCGACGCCGCCGGATTGGAGGCGGAGTGCGTCACGGCCAAGCGGATGGGCTTCCTCGCCAAGATCGCGATCCATCCCTCGCAGGTCGAGGTCATCAACCGCGTCTTCAGCCCGTCGGACGCCGAGCTGGACTGGGCGCGCAAGGTGGTCGCGGCCTTCGGCGCGGCGGGCGCGACCGGTGTGACCACGCTCGACGGCAAGATGCTGGACCGGCCGCATCTCAGGCTCGCCCACCGGTTGCTCGGCACGACCTAGAGATCGAATCAACGGAGGAAACGCATGACAATAATGATCCGCCGCCGCGCGCTGCTCGCCGGCGCGACCGGGACGCTCGCCGCGCCGTCGATCCTGCGCGCGCAGGGGACGTATCCCGACAAGCCGATCCGACTGATCGTGCCGTTCCCCGCCGGGCAGGCCGCGGACACGTTCGGCCGCCTGATGGCGGAACGGCTCGGCGCGCGTTGGAAGCAGCAGTTCGTGGTCGAGAACAAGGGCGGCGGCGCCGGCATCCCGGCGATGGAACTGGTCGCCAAGGCGGCGCCCGACGGCTACACCTTGGCGGTCGGCACCAGCGGCACCATCGGCATCAACCCCTCGTTCATGAAGGGGCTGATGACCTAC
This sequence comes from Rhodospirillales bacterium, assembly GCA_016699855.1. NCBI lineage: Bacteria > Pseudomonadati > Pseudomonadota > Alphaproteobacteria > Rhodospirillales > Rhodospirillales bacterium. Next base: position 541,968 of record CP064988.1, on the reverse strand, counting down.
GACCCGCTGGTCGATTTCGCGCCGTGCTCCAACATCTTCCTCGTGCCGCTGATCATCGTGGCGCATCCATCGCATCCCGCGACCTCGGTGGCCGACCTGATCGCGCGCGCCAAGGCTGCGCCGGGGAAGCTGGGCTACGCCTCGGCCGGCGTCGGCTCGTCCCAGCACCTCAGCATGGAGCTGTTCAAATCGCGCGCCGGCGCCGATATCGCGCACGTCCCCTACAAGGGCAGCGGTCCGGCGATGCAGGATCTGCTGGCGGGGCACGTCACGTTGATGATGGACAGCGTCACCTCATCGCTGCCGCACATCAGGGCGGGCCGCGTCAAGCCGCTGGGCGTGACCACGGCCAAGCGCGCGCCGTTGCTGCCGGACGTGCCGAGCATCGGCGACACCGTGAAGGGCTTCGACGCGGCGGGCTGGTCCGGAATCCTCGCGCCGGCGAAGACGCCGCGCGAGATCGTCGAGAAGATCAGCGCCGACATGCGGGCCGAGATGGCCGTGCCCGAGGTCGACAAGCGCATCATCGAGCTCGGCGGCATTCCGCATCCGACGACGCCCGCCGAGTACAGCGCCTTCATCAAGGCCGAGATCGAGAAGTGGGCCGAGGTCGTGCGCATCAGCGGCGCGAAGCCGGACTGATGGCGCGGCTGAGCAAGCTGACGAGGGGGGACGGGATGAAGCTCTATCTGTTGAAGAACGGCGTCAATCCGCGCCGCGTCCGCATCTTCCTCGCGGAGAAAGGGCTGCGGCTCGGCGCCGACCTCGCCTTCGAGGAGTTCGACATGGAGACGCGCGGCCACAAGCTGCCCGCGTTCCTGGCGTTGAACCCCCTCGGCACGTTGCCGGCGCTCGAACTCGAGGACGGGACGGTGATCGCGGAGTCGGTGGCGATCTGCAGGTACTTCGAGGAGATGATCCCGGAGCCGGCGCTGATGGGCAGGGGACCGCGCGGCGCGGCCGTCGTGGAGATGTGGAACCGGCGGATGGAGCTGGAGATCCTCCACCCGGCGATCGACACCTTCGTGCACACGCATCCCTTCTGGGTCGGCCGCCGGATACAGATCGCGGCGTGGGGCCAGGAGCGTCGCGCCCAGCTCGTCGACCGGATGAAATGGCTGGACGGCGAGCTCAAGGACCGCGCCTTCGTCGCCGGCGATCGCTACACCATCGCCGACATCACGGCGCAGGTCGGGCTGTTGACGGCGCGCGGGGCGCTCAAACTGGCGATCCCGGACGAACTGGCGAACCTCTCGCGCTGGTACGCCGCCGTCTCGGCGCGGCCGTCGGCGCGCGCCTGACCTCTCAGCGGGCCGCGACCACCATCGCGAGGACGAGCGCCGCGACGAACACCGTCTGTGCGAGCATGAGAACGGCGGGGGCGGGGCCGAGGGACGCCAGGCCCCGGATCGACGTCTTCATGCCCAGCGCGGCGATCGCGACCGTGATGAGGATCGACGACGCGAGCGCGACCTGCCTCTGCGCTTCGACGGGAACCGCGCCGGTGCTGACCAGCGCCGCGAGCGCGAGGAACACCCAAAGGAACCATGGCGGCATCGGCCGCGCGTCCGACGCGGCGCCGACGCGGCGGCGCACCCACCACGCGATCAGGACCACCGCCGGCAGCAGCAAGGCCACCCGCAGCAGCTTGGTGACGACGGCGATGTCGAGGATGCGCTCGCCTGCGGCCTTGCCGGCGCCAACCACCTGGGCGACGTCGTGGATCGAGCCGCCGAGGAAGATGCCCATCAACCGGTCGTCGAGGCCGAGCGGCGCAGCCAGCGGCGCGTAGAGCAGCATGCACACGGTGCTGATGGCGTTGCAGCCCAGCGCCGCGAACGCCAGATCGCGGTCGCTGTTGGCGTGCTTCGGCAGCACCGCCGCGGCGGCCGTCGACGCGGCGACGCCGCACACGCCGACGCCGGTGCCCGTGAGGACGCCGAATTCCACCGGCAGGCCCATCGCCTTGGCGCACCAGCCGCCGAACACGATCGTCAGCGCGACCGCCGCGACGGCCACGACCAATGCCAGCCAGCCGACGTCGAACAACTGTCCCATCGTCAGCCGGATGCCGAGCAGCGCGACGCCGAGCCGCAGCACGCCGCGCGCGCCCATCTCGACGCCGGGCCGGAACGTCGGCCGCATGCCGAGCGTGTGCAGCGCCAGGCCGATGAAGAACGCGTAGAGGACAGGCGACATGGGCGCGCCCATGTCGATCGTCGTCAGCGCGAACGCCGCCGCGCCGGCCACCGCGGCGAGCGCCAGGCCGGGCGCGAGCCGCGACGCGGCGGCCAGCGTCGACGATCCGGTCGGCATCAGGTCGGCCTGGCGCGCATGGGCGGCACGGGCGTCCGGCGCGGCTGCGATCCGACCGTCAGGTTTCCAGCGTGGCGACCGGCTGGCCCTCGGCGACGGCCTCGCCCTCGGCGACCAGGATCTCCTTGAGCTTGCCACCGCGCGGCGACAGCACGGGAATCTCCATTTTCATCGATTCGAGGATCATGATCTGGCCCTCCTCCTCGATCTGGTCGCCCGGCTTGCTCTCGATCTTCCAAACCTTGCCGGCGATCTCGGATTTGACGGAGATGATGGCCATGATTCCTCCCGGAGCTCCCGCTGCGGCGATTAATCCAACACGCGGGCCGTCAATTCAAGCGCCGTCGCGCGGCGGGCCCGGGCCGCATGGCTGCCGTGCCGGCGCCGCTCGCGCTTCCGGTCGAAAGGCGCTATGCCGCCCCGTATGACCGCGCCCGAGACCGCCCCGACACCGCCGTCGGGCGACTCCGACTGCGCCGGCTGCGGCAAGCCGGCCGCGCTGTGCGTCTGCGCGGCGATGGCGCCGGTCGCCAACCGCGTCCACGTGCTGGTGCTGAGGCACCCGCAGGAGCAGGACAAGCTACTGGGCACCGCGGGCATCCTGACGAGGCAGCTGGAGCGGGCGACGCTGCGGACCGGCCTGTCGTGGCCGAACCTGTCCCGCGCGCTCGGCGCCGATGCCGATCCCCGTCGCTGGGGCGCGCTCTATCTCGGCACGGCGAAGCAGGCGCCGCCGCGGGGACTCGGCCCTCTGGTCGCCGTCGACGGCGAAGGCGCGCCCATGGCGGAGCAGTCGGCGGCGCTCGAAGGCATCGACGGGATCGTCCTGCTCGATGGCAACTGGTCGCAGGCGAAGGCGCTGTGGTGGCGCAACGCCTGGCTGCTCAAGTGCCGCCGCTTCATTGTCAATCCTGAATCGCCCTCGCTCTATGGCGCGCTGCGGCGCGAACCGCGGCGCGAGAGCGTGTCGACGCTGGAGGCGGGCGCTCTGGCGCTGGCCGCGCTCGAACGTCGCCCGGAGCTTGTCGAGGCGATGATGGCGCCGTTCCGCCTGCTGCTGCGCAAGTACCGCGCCGCGGGCTTCGCGCCGAGACCGCCGGACCGACGACGGCGGCGGCGCGGCGCGTGATCGCGGCGGCGCCCGGGGAAAGCGTTTGACACCGGCCCGAGCCGCGCCTTAGGTCGATCCAACGATGTCGGGAACGCCACGGGCGCGCCCGCGGAGCGGGGAACGGGAATGGCCGAGCGGTCGTTCAGCGAAGAGGTCAAGTCGCTACGGCTCGGCGACGGCGAGACGTTCCGCGGCGAAGGCATCCTCGCGGTCACCAAGGCGATCCTGCAATCCGGCGTGGGTTACGTCGGCGGCTATCAGGGCGCGCCGGTATCGCACCTCGTGGACGTTCTGGTCGACGCCCAGGACCTGCTCGACGAACTCGGCGTCCATCTGGAGACCTGCGCCAACGAGGCGTCGGCCGCGGCGCTGCTGGCGGCGTCGATCAACTACCCGATCCGCGGCTGCGTCACGTGGAAATCGATCGTCGGCACCAACGTCGCCTCGGACGCGCTGTCGAACCTCGCTTCGGCGGGCGTCGTCGGCGGCGCGCTGATCGTCGTGGGCGAGGACTACGGCGAGGGCGCTTCCGTCATCCAGGAGCGGACCCAGGCCTACGCGTTGAAATCCTCCGTCTGGCTGATGGATCCCCGCCCCGACCTGCCGACCATCGTCAAGCTGGTGGAGAAGGGCTTCGAGCTGTCGGAGCGGTCCAGCACGCCGGTCATGCTCGATCTGCGCATCCGCGCCTGCCACGTGACCGGGGAGTTCACGGCCCGGCGTAACGTCGCGCCGGCGATCTCGCGCAACCACCTGCTCGCCGAGCCGGCGGCGCACGACTACGCCAAGCTCTCGCATCCGCCGTCGACCTACGCGCAGGAGCGCGTGAAGTTCGAGGTCCGCATGCCGGCCGCGCGGCGGTTCATCGTCGAGGAGGGCCTCAACGAAGTCCTTCCGGGCGATCTCGACGACGTCGGACTGATCGTGCAGGGCGGCTTGACGAACGTCGCGCTGCGCGCGTTGGAGCGACTCGGCCTGGCGGACGCGTTCGGCGACACGCGGGTGCCGACGCTGGTCCTCAACGTCGTCCATCCGCTCGTTCCCGACCAGATCGCCGGCTTCTGCGCCGGCAAGCGACACGTCCTCGTCGTGGAGGAGGGCAGTCCCAATTTCCTCGAGACCGCGATCGACTCGATCCTGCGCAAGGCCGACATCCAGACGCGCGTGCGCGGCAAGGATCCGTTTCCGATGGCCGGCGAGTACACCGCCGAGGTGCTCACCGACGGGCTCCTGCGGTTCCTGGCCGAGGCGCGGCCGGACGTCGACCTCTCGGCGCACGCGGCGCGGTTCGCCGCCGGGCGGGAACGGCGCGCTCGGGCGCTGGCCGCCGTCGGCGCGCTGCCGCTGCGGCCGCCGGGGTTCTGCACGGGCTGCCCCGAACGCCCGGTGTTCACCGCGATCAAGCTGGTCGAGCGTCGGATCGGCAAGCTGCACGTCTCGACCGACATCGGCTGCCACTCCTTCGCGACGTTCGCGCCGTTCAGCCTCGGCAACTCCATCCTCGGCTACGGGATGTCTCTGGCCGCCGCCGCCGGCGTCGGCTCTTTCATGGGGCGGCGGACGCTGACGGTGATGGGCGACGGCGGGTTCTGGCACAACGGGCTGCTGTCCGGCGTGTCCTCGGCGTTGTTCAACCGCGCCGACGGCGTGCTGGTGATCATGCAGAACGGCTACACCTCGGCGACCGGCGCCCAGTGGCTGCCGTCGAGCCAAGGCAACCGCCGCGACGAGACCCAGACGTCGGACATCGCCGCGACCCTTCGCGCCGTGGGCGTGAAATGGTTGCGGACGCAGCGCACTTACGGCGTAGGCGCGATGATGCGGACGCTCACCGAGGCGTTCACGACGCGCGAGAAGGGATTGAAGGTCGTCATCGCCGACGGCGAGTGCCAGCTGGCCCGCCAGCGCCGGATAAGGCCGCAGCAGGCCGCGGCGCTGGCGCGCGGCGAGCGCGTCGTGCGCACGCGCTACGGCATCGACGACGAGGTCTGCACCGGTGACCATTCCTGCATCCGCCTGTCGGGCTGCCCTTCGCTCACGATCAAGCCGAGCTCCGATCCGCTGCGCACCGATCCGGTCGCGTCGGTCAACAACGGCTGTGTCGGCTGCGGCCTGTGCGGCGAGGTCGCCGACGCCGCCGTGCTGTGCCCGAGTTTCTACCGCGCCGACGTCGTGCAGAACCCGACCTGGTGGGACCGGGTCAAGTGGCGCCTGCGCTCGGCCGTGATCGGCGCGCTGCAGGGAAAGCCTGCGGCGCCGGCGACGGTTCCGGCGGAGTGACGGCATGAGCGCCGCGCCGGCGGACCGGGTCGCGATCCTCATCGCCGCGATGGGCGGCGAGGGTGGCGGCGTGCTCACCGACTGGATCGTGGCGGCGGCGACCGGCGCGGGATTCGTCGTGCAGTCGACCTCGATCCCGGGCGTGGCGCAGCGCACCGGCGCCACGACCTACTATGTCGAGATCGTGCCGCCCGACGCCGCCCGGCGCCGCAACGCGCGGCCGGTGCTGGCACTCAATCCCGCGCTCGGCGAGGTCGACGTGATGATGGCGACCGAGCTGATGGAGGCGGCGCGCGCCGCCGCCAACGGCTGGATGTCGCCCGACCGCACCACGCTGATCGCCTCGACCCACCGCGTCTTCGCCATGTCCGAGCGGCTGGCGATGGGCGACGGCAGGTTCGACACCGGCCAGCTCCTGCGCGCGGTGAAGGAGTTCAGCCACGACCGCGTGCTGTTCGACATGGAGCAGGCGGCTGAGGAGAGCGGCGGCGTGCTCAACGCCGTGTTGCTCGGGGCGCTGGCCGGCACCGGCCGGACGCCGGTTCCGGTCGAGGCGTTCGAAGCGGCGGTGAAGGCGGGGGGCAAGGCGGTCGCGGCCAATCTCGCCGGTTTCCGGTTCGGCCTCGCGCACGCACGCGGCGATCTCGAAGAGCTGGCGCGCGAGGCCACCCGCCGCGCGGCGGCCGATGCCGGCGCCGGGGCGCCGCTGGCGCGTGCCCGCGCGCTGCTGGCGCGGGCGCCGTTCGACGCGGCGTTGGCGATCGTCGAGGAGGGCGTGCGCCGGCTGGTCCAGTACCAGGGCGTCGCCTATGCGGACCTATTTCTCGACCGCGTCGAGACCGTGCGGGCCGCCGAGGCGTCGGCCGGTGGCGACGGCGCGCTGACACGGGAGACGGCGCGCCACCTCGCCGTGCGCATGTCTTTCGAGGACGTGATCCGCGTGGCGCAGGCCAAGGTGTCGGCCGACCGCTTCGCGCGTGTCCGCCGCGACGTCCGCGCCGGCGACGGCCAGCCGGTTGTGGTGACGGAGCATTTCAAGCCGGGGATCGAGGAGATCGCCGCCATCCTGCCGCCGGGTCTGGCGCGCGCCTTCATCCGCTGGGGCGAGCGGACTGGTCGGCTTGGCACCGCCTACTGGTCGATGCGCGTGGAGACCACGTCGATCCTCGGTTTCCTTCGCCTATGGCTCCTGTCGAAGCTGCGCCGCTGGCGGCCGCGCACCCATCGCTACGCCGAGGAGCAGGGGCAGATCGACCGCTGGCTCGAGCAGGTCAGACGCGCCGCCGTTCTGGACATCGGTCTGGCGCGCGAGATCTCGGAATGCGCGCGGTTGATCAAGGGCTATGGCGACACCCACAAGCGCGGTACGGAGAACTACGCGCGCATCGAGCGCGAGGTGGTCGCGCCGGCGCTGACGGGCGCGATTCCGGCGCGCGTCGCGGCGGACGCCGTGGCGAGCGCCCGGGTCGCGGCGCTGGCCGATCCGGAGGGAGACGCGCTCGCCCGGACGCTGGCTGAGATCGGAACGCGGGCGGCTCTGCCGCGCGCCGCCGAATAGCGCCACGGACCGCCCGCCGCGTGTTCCCATGAGTCCGCTCGACCGCCCGTTCACGCTCGCGCGCGTCGAGACGTTTGTCTTCCGCGTGCCCATCGACACGCCCGTGGTCGCGGCGTTCGGCACGTTCTCCGAACGCGTCGCGGTGCTGGTGCGCGTCGAGGACCGCGATGGCGCCCACGGCTGGGGCGAGATCTGGAGCAATTTCCCGTCTTTCGGCGCGACGCACCGCGCGACGACGCTGCACCGCGCCGTGGCGGCGCGCGCGGTCGGGGTCACGATCACCGATCCCACGGCCTTCTGGCGGCGGCTGACCGCGCAGACCCATGTCTGGGCGATCCAGAGCGGCGAACCGGGACCGGTGGCGAGCGCTCTGGCCGGGCTCGATTGCGCGGTATGGGATCTCGCCGCGCGCCGGGCCGGGCTGCCGCTGTGCCGGATGCTGGGCGGCGATCTCCGTCCTGTGCCGGTCTACGCCAGCGGGCTCAACCCCGGTGACGGACCCGAGATGGCGGCGCGGGCGCGCGCGGCGGGCTACCGTGCGTTCAAGCAGAAGATCGGGTTTGCCGAGGCGGGCGATCTTGCCAACCTCCGGAAGTTGCGCGCGGCGATGCGCCCGGGCGAGCGCCTGATGGTCGACGTGAACCAAGGGTGGTCGGTCGACGACGCCCGGCGTATGGCGCCGGGGTTGGCACCGTTCGACCTGGACTGGGTCGAGGAACCGGTCGCCGCCGACACGCCGATCGACGTGTGGCGCGATATCGCGGCGCTGTGCGGCGCGGAGCTCGCCGGCGGCGAGAACCTGCGGGGCGACGATCTTGACGTCGCCGTCGCCGGCGACTGGCTGCGGGTCATCCAGCCCGACATCGGTAAGTGGGGCGGCGTGTCGGGCTGCGTCGAGGTCGGCCGCGCCGCCGTCGCCGCCGGCAAGCGCTACTGCCCGCACTGGCTGAGCGGTGGCGTCGGATTGATGCACTCCGCGCACGCGTTGTTGGCGGTGGGCGGCGGCGGGACGCTGGAGGTCGACGCCAACGACAATCCGCTGCGCTCCGCGCTGATCCGGCCGTTCCCCGAGCTTGTCGACGGCGCCTTCACGCTTCCTCCCGCGCGGGGTATCGGCGTCGAGCCGGACCTCGACGGCGCCGCCCGGTGGCTCGTCGAGCGGCGCGAGACGCGCGCGCCGTGACGCGCTGGAGGACGCTATGAACGATGTGGCCGACTATGAGGCGATCGCCGCGGCGGCCGGCGCGCCGCCGGCGGTGCGCCACCGCGTCACGGTCGAGTGGGGCGACAGCGATCCCGCCGGGATCATCTTCTATCCGACCTATTTCCGATGGTGGGATCAGGGAACGTGGCGGTTGTTCTGGGCGGCGGGAATCGACCGCCGCGCGATGCGGGAGGAGCTGGGCGGCGTCGACATCCCGATCCTGAACGCGGCCGGAACCTTCGAGTCGACCGTGCAACCGGGCGACCGGCTGGTGGTCGAGAGCAAGGTCGAGAGATGGGGCAACAGCTCGTTCCGCGTCGTCCACGCCGTCCACCGCGCGGATGGCTCGCGCGTCGCGCATGGCCACGAGGCGCGGTGCTGGGTCGTGGGCGATCCCGCCCGGCCCGGCGCTTTCGCGGCGCGACGCGTGCCGGACGATGTCGTCGCCCGGATGGGCGGCACGCGCGCTTGACCGGGACGCCGCGATGAGCGCGCCGCCGCTCCGCCGGCAGCGTCCGGCGCTGGGCGCGGCGTTCACCGTCGCGTCGATGTTCGGCTTCGCCAGCATGGACGCGATGAGCAAGTGGATGGTCGCGGACTACGCGATCGGCCAGGTGCTGTGGATCCGCTACGCGTTCTTCTGCCTGTTCGCCTGGTTCGTCGTCCGCCGCACCGGCTTGCGTGCCGCGGCCCGGACGACGCGGCCGTTGCTGCAGGCCGGGCGCGCGCTGCTGGCGGTGGTGGAGAGCGCGGTCTTCGTGCTCGCCTTCGCCTATCTGCCGCTGGCCGACACGCACGCCGTCGCCGCGACATCGCCGTTGATCGTGATCGCGCTCGGCGTGCTGTTCCTGGGTGAGCGTGCCGGCGCGGCGCGCTGGCTCGCGGTTGGCGCCGGGTTCATCGGCGTCTTGCTGATCGTGCGGCCGGGGTTCCAGACGCTGGACTGGCCGCTGCTGCTGCCGTCGCTCGGCGCCGTCCTGTGGGGCGCCTACCAGATCCTCGTGCGGCTGAGCGCGCGCGACGACGCTCCGGAGACGACGCTGGTGTGGTCCGCCTTCGTGGCGTTCGCCGCGACGACGCTGGTCGGGCCGTGGCAGTGGCGCTGGCCCGATCCGCTGGGCTGGGCGTTGCTCGCCGGCATCGCGCTGGTCGGCGCGCTGGCGCATTTCGCGCTGATCAAGGCGCTGGACTACGCAGAGGCGGGGTCGGTCCAGCCCTACAGCTACACGCTGCTGGTCTGGGCGACGGTGCTGGGCGCGCTGGTATTCGGCGACATCCCGGATGGTTGGACCTTGCTCGGCGCGACCGTCATCGTCGCCAGCGGCCTGTTCACGTGGTGGTACGACATGAGGCGCCGCGCGTCGTGATCGCGCCTGGCTCGGGGGTCATTTCTTCGGCCGGATCGCGTCCCACTGCGCGTCGGTCCAGTGCAGCATCTCGCCGGTGTTCGAGCCGCCGCCGCTCATGTACTGGCGGCCACCGTCGATCACGACATGCTCGCCGTTGATGTAGCCGGCCTGGTCCGACACGAGGTATGCCGCGAGGTTCGCCAACTCGATGTGCTCGCCGACCCGGCCGAGCGGGATGGCGGCCTCGGCTGGAGTGCGTCCGGCGCCCTGCGGCCGCAGGCGCGACCACGCGCCCTCGGTCGGGAACGGACCGGGGACGATGGCGCAGGTGCGGATCCCCTTCGGTCCCCATTCGACGGCTAGACTCTTGGTCATCGCCAGCACGCCGGCCTTGGCCATGGCCGAGGGGACGGTGAAGGCGGTCCCTTGGAGCGCCGACAGCGTCAGGATCGACATCACGACCTTGTTGCGCTCGCCGGCCTCGATCCAGCGCCGGCCGGCGCCGAACGTGCAGTACGCCGAGCCATGCAGCACGATGTTCAGCACCGAGTCGACGGCGCGGTGCGACATGCGGTGGGTCTGCGCCAGGATCTGGCCGGCGGCGTTGTTGACGAGGATGTCGAGCGACCGCTTCTCCCAGATCCGGTCGAGCATCTCCTCGACCGCCGACGGCACGCGCACGTCGCAGCCATAGGTCTCGACAGCCGCGCCGGGGATGGCGTCGCGGAACTCCTGCGCGGTCTTCTCGAGCACGTCGACGCGCCGGCCGCAGATCGCCACTTCGGCGCCGAGCTCGAGGTAGCGCCGCGCCATGCTCTGGCCCAACCCGGTGCCGCCGCCGGTGACGAGGATGCGTTTGCCTTTCAGCAGGTCGGTCTGGAACATTCGGTTTCGTCTCCTCTGATGGGAGGGGCGGTCAGGTGGGGAACGAGACGCTGGTCGCGCCGAGGCCGGGAAACACCGCCTCGACCCGCGTGCCGGGCCGCGTGAACTGGAGTCCGACCCAGGACCCGGTCGTGACGACCTGCCCGGCGCGCAGCCCGCCGCGCCGCGTGACGACGTGCCGCGCCAGCCACGTCACCAGCCGCAGGGGCGATCCACCGGTCAGCCCGCCGATCCGGTCGACCAGCGGCGCGCCGTCAACCAGCAGCTTGACGGGCTGGTTGGCGTAGTCGCGCGTGCGCCAGTCGGCGAACTCCGGCCCGACCACGAGCGCCCGGTCCATGCCGTTGTCCGCCAGCGGCCAGAGCGGATCGAGCGACTTGTACTCGCGCCAGCGGGTGTCGACGACCTCGATGAGGACGTGCGCCGATCCGATCGCGCCGAGCACCTCGTCCTGGGACGGCGCGGCGGGCGAGGCCGGCAGATCGCGTGCGAAGCGGAACGCCACCTCGGCCTCGACGCCGATCATATGCATCTTCGCGGGATCGAACACCGCCGGCCCGGGCACGACGTCGCCGCGTAGGATCGGCGCGCAGTTCGGCGTGGCGTCCGGCGTCTTGGCGCCGGTCTTCCATCCGTCGGGCGGGCCCAGGTCGCGCGCGACCCGGTCCTGGATGGCGTAGGCGTCGTCGTCGCTCGCCGGCGGCGGCCCGGGCGGGGCGACCTGCGCGCCGCGGCGCCGCGCGTCGAGCAGGGCAGCCGCGGCGGCCTCGATGTCGGTCGGTGTCATGATCGTCCTCCGGTCGCGCGCGACGGCGCGTTCAGCCTTTCTTCGCCGTGTCGAGCGCCGTTCCGGCCGCGAGCATGGCATCGATCTCGGCGGCGTTGTACCCGGCCTCGGCCAGCACCGCGCGGGTGTCGGCGCCGAACTTGCGCGGCTTGCTGCGCACGACGGGCGTGGTGCGCGAGAGCTTGATCGGGTTGCCGACGTTGCGGTAGCCGTCCTTCTCCCAGACCATGCCGCGGTGCTTCGTGTGCGGATGCTCCATCACGTCGGGCACCTGCAGGACGGCGCCGGAAGGAACGCCGTTCTCCATCAGCGACGTGGCGAAGCTCTCGCCGTCGCGGTCCTTGGTCAGGTCGCGCAACTCCGCCTCGAGCGCCGGTTTGTTGGCGACGCGGTCCTTGTTGGTGCGGAAGCGCGGATCGTCGGCCAGCTCCGGCTTGCCCAGCAGCTGGACCAGCTTGCGGAACTGCGCGTCGTTGCCGGCGCCGACGACGATGTTGCGGCCCTTGGTCGGGAAGTTGGCGTAGGGCGCGAGGTTGCCGTGGCTGTTGCCGTAGAGCTTCGGCGTCAATCCGCCCATGAAATAGTTGGGCGCGTGCGGCTGGTGCAGGGCGACGGCGCTGTCGTAGAGCGTGGCGTCGACGAACTGCCCCTTGCCCGATCGCTGCCGTTCGTACAGCGCCATCAGGATGCCCATGCAGGCGTTCATGCCCGTGGCGAGGTCGACGACCGGCACGCCGATGCGCACGGGGCCGCTGTCGGGCGCGCCGTTGACCGAGACAAGGCCGGCCCAGGCCTGCACCATCGCGTCGTAGCCGGGGAAGCCGCCCATCGGCCCGTCGGCGCCGAAGCCGGTGACGCGGGCGTGGATCAGCCGCGGGAAACGCGTCTGCAGCACCTCGTCGAAGCCGATGCCCCATTTCTCCATAGTGCCGGTCTTGAAGTTTTCGATCAGAACGTCGGCGTCGGCCAGCAGCCGCAACAGCACGTCGCGGCCGGCCGGCTTGGTCAGATCCAGCGCGATCTTGCGCTTGTTGCGGTTGATGCCGGCGAAGTAGGCGGAGATTCCCTCGGCGTCGAACGGAGGCCCCCAGCCGCGCGTCTCGTCACCGAGCGGCGGCTCGACCTTGACGACGTCGGCGCCGTGGTCGGCGAGCATCTGCGCGCAGTAGGGTCCGCCGAGCACGCGCGAGAGGTCGATCACCTTGAGGCCGGAGAGTGCGCCCGTCGGCGCGGCGGCAGCGGACATGCGGTTGGATCTCCTGCTCGGCGCGATGCGGCGGCGCCGTGTGGTCGTGGCGATGCGGCTGACGTAGCACGGCGCCGCCGCCGCCGCGCCGCTCTTTACACACGCGCCCGGCCGTGGGCTACACTGCGCGGCGAAAAGGCGGCATGCGCCCGGGAGGAGCGGACCGATGCGGACGACGCCATGGATGCTCGGGATGGTGGTCGCGCTCTGCGCCGGCCCGGCCTCGGCGCAGGTGGAGAATCCGCGCGAGACCCGTCTCTCCACCGTGCCCCAGTGGGTTGGATACAAGCCGTCGGACCAGGTCGAGGAGATCGGGCGCCTGTGGGACCACCGCGGCGTGCGCCAGGCCGCCTCCGAGGCGCTCGGGCGCGCCGCCGCCGCCGAGGTGTTCCGGGTCGGCGGGCCGGAGAAGGTCGTCGCGCGGCGCGGCACGCTCGTCACCTGGGCGTGGTGCCGGCGCGACGGCTGCCCGGCCGGCGGCTACGCGTTGGTCGCCGATCCGGCGACCGGCGACCTCTTCGTCTGCCGCGGCGGCGAAGCGGGTGGACGCGGCTGGGCGGGCACCGATCCGCGCATGAAGATCCCGCTGCGCGGCGAACGCTGCGGCGACGCCGACGTCATCGAGTTCGCGCGCCTGAACGCGCGCCGTTGACGTCCGCCGCGCCCCGGACCGCGCCGAACCGGGAGGTATCCGTGTCGTCGACCGACGCCGTCGTCGAAAACCGGGTGGTGGTCCTCGCGCGGCTGCTGCGGCCGGATCAGTGGATCAAGAACGGCTTCGTGCTGACCGGCCTCATCTTCGGCCGGAAGCTCGACGATCCGGCCGCCTTGCTGGCCGCGGCCGCCGCGTTCGTGGCGTTCTGCCTCGCGGCCTCGGCGGTCTACGTGCTCAACGACTGGCTCGACCGCGACGCCGACCGCGCCCATCCGGTCAAACGTGCGCGGCCGCTGGCCAGCGGTCGGCTCGGAGGCGCCGCCGCGGTCTGGGTCGCGGGCGCGTGCATGGCCGCCGCCGCGTTCTGCGCCGCGATCGCCGGGCCGAAGGTCGCGCTGATCCTGCTGGCCTATGGACTGCTGAACGTCGCCTACTCCCTTCGCCTCAAGCACGTCGTCCTGCTCGACGTGATGTGCATCGCGCTGGGCTTCATGCTCCGCATCCTCGCCGGCACGTGGGGCATCGGAATCCCGCCGTCGGGCTGGCTTTTGCTGACAGGTGGATTTATCGCCGCCTTCCTTGGCTTCGCCAAGCGGCGCGCGGAGTGGCGCGACGACGCCGGCGCGGCGCGCGGGCGGCGTGTGCTCGCTCGCTACGACGCGGGCATGCTCGACCTGCTCGTCGGCGCCGCCGGCATCGGCTCGCTGCTGTGCTACGGGCTCTACACCGTCTCCGCGGCGGCGCACGGCGCCGGCTGGCTGCTGCCGACGGTGCCGATCGTGCTGTTCGGGCTGCTGCGATATCTGTTCCTCGTCCATCGCCGCGCCGGCGGCGAGAACCCCGCCGCCGAGCTGTTCACCGATCCATGGCTGGTCTCCGCGGGCGCGTTGTGGGCGGCGGCCTGCGCGTGGGCGCTGCTGCGATGAGCCGGCTGGCGCGTCGTTTCGCGAACTGGACCGGCCGGCCGATGTCGTCGCCGGCCGGCGCCGTCTCCGGCCGCGACGACATCGCCGCCGCCCTGCGCGCAGCGCCGTCCGGCGCGACGTTCCTGCCGTTCGGCCTCGGCCGCAGCTACGGCGACGTCTGCCTCAACGCCGGCGGCGTGATGATCGAATCGCGGCCGCGCGACCGCTTCATCGCCTTCGACCGCGACGCCGGAATTCTGCGCGCCGAGTCGGGCGTTACCCTCGGCGAGGTGATCGACATCGCGCTGCCGCACGGCTGGTTCCCGCCGGTGGTGCCGGGCACCCGGCACGTGACGCTGGGCGGCGCGCTGGCCAACGACGTGCACGGCAAGAACCACCACCGCTCCGGCACCTTCGGCCGGCACGTGGCGCGGTTCGAGCTGCTGCGGTCCGACGGCCCGGCGCGTGTATGCCAGCCCTGCGATCCGCTGTTCGAGGCGACCGTCGGCGGCATGGGGCTCACGGGCTTCGTCACGTGGATCGAGCTGCGGCTGGCGCGGGTCGCAGGACCCTGGCTGGTCGCCACCGACCTGCGTTTCGACGGGCTGGACGCGTACTTCGAGCTCGCCGGACGGCTGGCCGGCGACCACGAGCACGTCGTGGCGTGGATCGACGCGGCCTGCACCGGAGGCGGCTTCGGCCGCGGCGTGCTGAGCGTCGCCGACCACGCGCCGGCGGACGCCGCCGGCCGCCGCCGCGCCGCGCCGCGCTCGACGTGCCGCTGCGACCGCCGGTGTCGCTGGTGCCGGCGCCGGCGGTGCGCGCGATGAACGCGCTGCGCCTGCGGCGGCGGCTGGCGTGGGAATCGGTGGTCGACGCGCGCCGCTGGCTCTTTCCCCTCGACGGCATCGGACGCTGGAACCGGCTCTACGGACCGCGCGGCTTCGTCCAGTTTCAGGGCGTCCTCCCCGCGGCGGTGGAGCGCGAGGCCGTGACGGCGCTGCTGCGGCGGGCCTGCCGGGCGCGGCGGCCCTCGACGCTGGCGGTCCTCAAGCGCTTCGGCGCGCTGGCGTCGCCGGGGCCCATGTCGTTTCCGAGGGCCGGCGCGACGCTGTCGCTGGACTTCGCGCACGCCGGTCCGGAGACCGACGCGTTGCTGGCTGACCTGCACGCCATCTGCCGCGAGGCCGGCGGTCGCGTCTACGCGGCCAAGGACGCCTCGGCGCCGGCGGCGTGTCTGAGCCCCGGCGACGCCGCGATGGCGCGGTTCCGCCCACATGTGGATCCACGTTTCGAGTCGGACCTGTGGCGGCGGCTCGCCGGACCGGCGCAGGCGGGGTGACGATGGCGAACATCCTCGTGATCGGCGCAACCAGCCTCATCGCCGAGCATTGCGCGCGGCTGTGGGCGGCCCGGGGCGCCCGGCTTTTCCTCGTGGCGCGCGATGCCGGCAAGCTCGCCGCCGTCGCGGCCGACCTGCGCGTGCGCGGCGCCGAGGTGGCGACCGCCGTGCTCGACGCCGACCACCTCGACCGGCACGCAGCCACGCTCGACGCCGCGGCGGCGTGGCTTGACGGCATCGACATCGCGCTCATCGCGCACGGCGTGCTGTCGGACCAGAAGGCGTGCGAGGCGAGCGTCTCGGCCACCCTGGCGTCGCTGACGACGAACGGGATCTCGGTGGTCGCGATGGCGACCGATCTCGCGAACCGCATGGAGGCGCGCGGGCGCGGAACTCTGGCGGTGATCTCCTCGGTCGCCGGCGACCGCGGCCGCCGGAAGAACTACGTCTACGGCTCGTCCAAGGCGCTGATCAGCGCTTTCCTCCAGGGGCTGCGCAACCGGCTGGCGTCCAAGGGCGTGCACGTCCTGACGATCAAGCCCGGTCCCGTCGACACGCCGATGGGCGCGAACGTGCCGGACAAGGGCCCGCTGTGGGCGCGGCCCGACAAGGTCGCGGCCGGTATCGTCGCCGCCATCGACCGCGGCCGGAACGTGGTCTACCTGCCGTGGTTCTGGTGGCCGGTGATGCGCGCCGTCCAGAGCCTGCCGGAGGCGGTGTTCAAGCGGCTCAAGCTCTGAGCGGTTCGGCCAGCACGCAGCGCGCGACATGCCCCGCCGCCACCGTCGTCATCGGCGGGTGGGAGTCCGCGCAATCCGCTAACGCCCGCGCGCAGCGCGGCGCGAAGGAGCAACCCGCGGGTGGAACCGCCAGCGACGGCGGCGCGCCGGGAATCGCTTCGAGGCGGGTGCCGCGCATCGAGCCGCGCACGGTCGAGGACAACAGGCCGGCGGTGTAGGGATGGACCGGCGAGCCGACAACCCGCGCGGCCGAACCCTGCTCGACGATGCGTCCGCCATACATCACCGCGATGCGGTCGGACACCTCCACCGCCACCCCCATGTCGTGGGTCACGAAGATCACGGCCATGCCCATCTCCTGCTGCAGTTCGCGCAGCAGCAGCAGGATCTGGATCTGGACGGTGGCGTCGAGCGCGGTGGTCGGCTCGTCGGCCAGCAGCACCTTCGGACGGCAGGCCAGTGCGAGCGCGATCATGGCGCGCTGGCGCATGCCGCCGGACATCTCGTGCGGATAGGCGTCGAGGCGTCGCGCCGGTGACGGGATGCGCACGCGCTCGAACATGTCCAGCGCGCGCTTGCGCGCGGTCGCGCGGTCGCAACCCTCATGGCGGATCACCGTCTCCTCGATCTGCCGGCCGACCGAGTAGACCGGATCGAGCGCCAGAGCCGGCTCCTGGAAGATCATGGAGACGGTCTTGCCGCGGTAGGCCGCAAGCGCGGCCGCGTCCATCGCCAGCACGTCGGCGCCGCCGACCGTGATCGCGCCGGTGATCGTCGTCCGCCGGGGCGGAAGCAGCCGCAGCAGCGCCTTCAGCGTCACGCTCTTGCCCGAGCCGGATTCGCCCAGGATGCCGAGCGTCTCGCCGGCGGCCAGCGCGACGTCGACGCCGTTCAGCGCGTGCACGGTTCGCTGACCGGAGAACTTCACCCGCAGGTCGCGGATGTCGACGATCGGTACCAACGCGGTCATGGCGGCGATCCCGCGAGGGAATGGCCCGAAGCCGCGTCGGCCATGTGGCAGGCGACGGCGTGCCCGGCGCCGTCCGGCAGCTTCCGGAGCGGCGGCACGGTCGCGCCGCATACCGCCTCGGCGAAGGGGCAGCGGGTGTGGAATCGGCAGCCCGCCGGCGGGTCGATCGGGTTCGGCGGGTCGCCCGCCAGCGGCGCCTCGGTCGTGCGCTTCTCGGGGTCCATGCTCGGCATGGCCGACAACAGCGCGCGCGTGTAGGGGTGCCGGGGCTCGCCGTAGATGCGGTCGACCGGTCCGATCTCGGCGACGCGGCCGAGATACATCACCATCACGCTGTCGCTCATGTACTGCACGACGTTGAGATCATGCGAGATGAACATGTAGGTGAGGTCGAACTGCCGCTTGAGATCGGCCAGAAGGTTGAGGACCTGCGCCTCGACCGATTTGTCCAGCGCCGACACCGCCTCGTCGAGGATCAGCAGGCGCGGCTGCAGGGCGAGCGCGCGCGCGATGTTGACGCGCTGGCGCTGGCCACCGGACAGCTCGTGCGGATAGCGGCGCCCGAACGACGTCGGATCGAGGCCGACGCGCGACAGCAGGTCGTGCGCGCGCGCCAGCGCGTCGCGGTCGGGCAGGCCGTGGACCCGCGGTCCGAACACGATCGAGTCCTGGATCGTCAGGCGCGGATTGAGGGAGGCGAACGAATCCTGGAACACCATCTGCACGCCGCGGCGCAGCTCGCGCAGCGTCATGCTCGGGCCGACCACGCGTCCGGCGAAGACGATGTCGCCGTCGTCCGGCTCGATCAGGTGCATGACCAGCCGCGCCGTCGTCGACTTGCCACAGCCCGATTCGCCCACGATGCCCAGCGTCTCGCCGGCGGCGATGTCGAAATCGACGCCGTCGACCGCTTGGACGGTGCCGACGCGGCGGCCGAGCAGGCCGCCGGTGATCGGGAAGTGCTTCACCAGCCCGCGTACGGAGAGCAGCGCGGGAACGGGTGCGGATTCGGCCGCGGCCGGGGGCTCAGTTGCGGACATCCATCGCGCTCCGCAGGCCGTCGCTCAGCAGATTGAAGCAGATCGACACCATGAAGATCATCGCGCCGGGCAGGGCCGCGACCAGCGGTTGCTGGTAGATCGCCGTGCGCAGCGTGTTGAGCATCAGCCCCCATTCCGGTTCGGGCGGCTTGGTGCCGAGGCCGAGGAACGACAGGCCCGACGCCAGGATCATGCTCACGCTGATCAGGCTGGTGGCGTAGACGAAGATCGGCCCCAGCACATTGCCCAGCACGTGCACGCGGATGATCGTGAATGCGCCGGCGCCGGAGGCGCGGGCGGCGTCGACGAAGTCGAGCGACCGCACCTGCGTGGTGACGCTCTCCGCGACGCGCGCGATGGGCGGCACGAAGACGATGGTGAGCGACACGATGCTGTTGAGTATGCCGGCACCCAGCGCGCCGGAGATGGCGATCGCCAGCAGCACCGAGGGGAAGGCGTAGAACACGTCGATCGTGCGCATGATGAGCGTATTGACCCAGCCGCCGCGGTAACCGGCGATGATTCCGAGCAGCGCGCCGATGATGAACGCGTTGAAGACCGGCAGCAGGCCGATGAACAACGACAGCCGCCCGCCGTGGATCAGGCGGGCGAACATGTCGCGGCCTTGCTCGTCGCCGCCGAGCCAGTAGACGTGCGGTCCCCACGGTGTCGACACCGCGGCGCAGTCGAGCGCGCCGTCGAGCCAGCAGATCCCGCGCAACCGGCGGGCGATGGCGCCGCGGTAGGGGTCCGCGAGGCCGATCCACGGCGCGAGCAGCGCGGCGGCGATCAGCAGCAGGATGAGGCCGAGGCAGACCATGGCGACGGGATCGCGCGCCAGCTTGCGGACGACCCCGACCAGTAACCGCGCGGCGCTGCTGGCGAGCGCGGCCGATTGCGTGGCGGTGTCGATGGTGGCGGCCGCCGTCATCGGTCAGGTCCGCTTGATGCGCGGATCGAGCGCCGTCTGGACGACGTCGACCACGAGGTTGACCGCGACGAAGAACATGGCCAGCACGAGGATCGTCCCCTGCAGCAGCGGCAGGTCGCGCTGGAAGATGGCGGAGTTGAGCAGGAAGCCCGTCCCCGGCCACGAGAACACCGTCTCGATCAGGATCGAGCCGCCGAGCAGGTAGCCGAGCTGCAGGCCCATGACGGCCAGCGCCGTGGGCGCGGCGTTCTTCACCACGTGGGTGAACACGCCGCCGTCGGTCAGGCCCTTGGCGCGCAGCGCGTCGACGAACTCCTGGCTGAGGATGTCGCCGACCAGCGCCCGCACGGTGCGCGTGATGATGCCCATCGGGATCACCGACATGGTGATCGCCGGCAGCACGAGGTGGCGCATGTGGTCCCAGTTCCAGGCCCAGTCGGCGCTGCTGCCGGGTCCGGCGCCGGTGGCAGGCAGCCACGGCAGCAGCACCGAGAAGCAGATCACCAGCACCATGCCCAGCCAGTAGTGCGGCACCGAGACGCCGAGGATCGAGATCGTCACCGCGATCCGGTCGACGATCGAGTCGCGGAAGTAGCCGGCGACGAAGCCGAACATGCAGCCGAAGAGGAAGCCGATCATGGTGGCGGCCATCGCCAGCATCAGCGTGTTGCCGACCGCCTTGGCGATCTCGCCGGCGACCGGCCGCGATGTGGCGATCGAGGTGCCGAGGTCGCCGGTGACGACCTTGCCCAGCCATATGGCGAACTGCACCGGCAGCGGCCGGTCGAAGCCGTAGCTCTTGCGCATCTGCTCGACCAGCGACTGGGGCGCGTCCGGCGGCAGGATCGAGACCAGCGGGTCGCCGGGCGCGATGTGCACCAGCGAGAAACATACGACGCAGACCGCCAGCGCGATCGGCAGGACGAAGATCAGGCGTCGGAGGAGGTAGATGAGCACGTCGCGGCGCCCGGCCCTAGCCGATCCGCACGGGCGTGAGGTCCTGGTACCAGTTCCGCGCCTGGACGAACCCCTTGACCTTGGGCGCCAGCGCCCTCGGATTGACGTCGTGCGCCACGAACAGGAACAGGGCCTCGTCGACGAACCGCTCGTGCGCCTTCTGGATCGCGGCGAGCTGCTTCGCCGGATCGAAGGTCGAGCGGATCTGGTCGAACAACGCGTCGAGCGCGGGGTCGTTGTAGTAGCCCCAGTTCGTGCCCTTCGGCGCGACAAGGCGCGAGTCGAGATGCCGGATGAGGCAGGTGAACGGATCCTGGCTGAAATACGAGCTGTTGGTGGAGTGGGCGCCGCGCGACAGCTGGTCCTTGGCGCCGGCGCGCCACGACGAGGTGAGCGCGTTCCACTCCATCACCTCGAACTCGACCTTGATCCCGACCTCCGCGAGGCTCTGCTGGATGAACTCGTTCATCGGCAGCGGCTGCATCTGGCCGGAGCCGCCGGGCGAGATGATCGCCTTGACCACGACCGGCTTGGCCGGCGTGAACCCCGCCTCGGCCAGCAGCTTGCGGGCCTGGCCGGGGTCGTACCTCACGTCGAACGACGGTTTGCCGAACCACGGGCTGTCGGGCGGCACCATTCCTTTGCCGGGCACCATGAGGCCGCCGACGAGCTGGACCATCGCCACGCGGTCGATTCCGAGGTTGGCCGCCTTGCGCACGCGGATGTCGTTCCACGGGCTGCCGTCGATCCGGCTGAAGTGCCAGGTCCAGTTGTGCGGATAGACGTTGGTGACGATCTGGAAGCCGCGGCTTTTGAGCTGCGGCAGGGCGTCCGACGAGGGCGCCTCGACCCAGTCGACCTGCCCCGAGAGAAGCGCCGCCGTGCGCGTGTTGGCCTCGGGCATCGGGATCAGCACGAGCCGGTCGAGCTTCGGCCTTCGGCCGGGGTTCCAGTACTCCTTGTTGGGCACGAGCTCGGCGCGCTCGCGCGGCACATAGCGGTCCATCCGCCACGGCCCGGTGCCGGACGGCGCGGCGAGGAATTTCGTCCAGTCGCGCCCGACCTTCTCCCATTGCGCCGGGCTCGACATCACGATCCACGACATCTCGTACGGGAACAGCGCGTTGGGTGCGTCGGTCGTGAACTCGATGGTCGAAGGATCGACGGCGCGGTAGGCCTTGACCGAGGGGATGCGCGAGCGGCCCTGGCCGGATTGCCGCGGGTCGAACTGCGGTGAATCCTGCTTGAGGATCTTGTCGAAGTTCCACACCACGGCGGCGGCCTCGAAGGCCGAGCCGTCGTGGAACTTCACGCCCTCGCGCAGTTTGAACGTCCACTTCGTCGGGTCGGCGGTGTCGACGGTCCACGACGTCGCGAGGCCGGGAACGAGGCCGGCCGCGCGGTCGGCGCTCGACAGGTCCCACAGCACCAGCGAATCGAACAACGCGTAGCCGATGAAGCGCAGTCCCTCGGCGCCCTGGTCGGTCTGGCCGTTGGGCAGCGGCACGTCGGCCGCGGTCATCGCCACCCGCAGGGTGCCGCCGCTCTGCGCGAGCGATGGATGGGCGCCGAGCGCGGGAAGCGTGGCGCCGGCGACGAGGAGCTGGCGGCGGCCTAGCGTGGACATGGGAATTCCGATCGGACGAGGGCGGACGCGGATCGAGCCGCCCGCCGGGGCGGGCGGCTCCCGACCATGGGCCTACTGCATCGAGACGGTGCTGAGGTCGATGAACCAGCTCTTGGGCTGAACGTAGCCCTTGACCTTGGCGCTCATCGCGCGCGGGCCGACGTCGTGCGCCACCCACAGGAACACGGCTTCCTCGACCGAGCGGGCGTGCAGCTTGGCCAGCGCCGCGTCGCGCGCCGGACCGTCGAACGCCACGCGCGCCTCGGCGACCAGCTTGTCGAACTCGGGGTTGTTGAAGAAACCCCAGTTGTTCGATGTCGGCGGCGCCATCTTGCTGTCGAGGAACCGGGCCATCGCGAAGAACGGATCCATCGCCGCGTAGGTCACGTTGATGGCGTTCGCGCCGCGCGCCGATTCGTCCTTGGCGCCCTTGCGCCAGTTCGTGAACAGCGTGTTCCACTCGATGACGTCGATCTCGACCTTGAAGTGGCAGTCCGCGAGGTTCTGCTGGATGAACTCGTTCATCGGCAGCGGCTGCATCTGGCCGGAGCCCGACGCCGAGGTCTGCACCTTGACGGTCAGCGGCTTGGCCTTCGAGAAGCCCGCGTCCTCCATCAGCTTGCGCGCGCCGCGGGGTCGTACTTGATCGCGAAGGAGGGGTTGCCCCACCACGGATGACCCGGCGGCACGGTGCCGACGGCCGGCTCCATCATACCGCCCAGCAGCTCCTTCATGCCGGGGCGGTCGACGCACAGGTTCGCCGCCTGCCGCACGCGCTTGTCGAGCCACGGCGAGCCCTCGGCGAACGAGAACTGCCACGGCCAGACGTGCGGCTGGGCGTTGGCGGTGATGACGAAGCCGCGCTGCTTGATCTGCGGCACCGCGTCGGGCGCCGGCGCCTCGACCCAGTCGACCTGGCCCGACAGCAGCGCGGCGGTGCGGGCGTTTGGCTCCGGCATCGGCAGGAGCACGACGCGGTCGAGCTTCGCGGCGCGCGCGGCGTCGTAGTAGGCCGGGTTCTTGACCAGCTCGAGCCGTTCGCGGGCGACGAACTTGTCCATCTTGAAAGGTCCGGTGCCCGAGGCGTCCGCGGCGAACGCTACCCAGGCCTGCTTCGCTCGCTCCTTGGGATCGACGACGGCCGCCGGCACCGCGTCGAACTTCGCCTTCCAGTAGATCGGGCTCGCCATGAAGAGGTTGGTGAGATTGATCGGCAGGAAGGAATCGGGCTGAGACGTCGTGAGCTCGACGGTCAGATCGTCGATCTTGCGCGCCGAGCGAAGCGTCGGCATGCGCGAGGCGGTGACGCCGACTTGGCTGGCGTCGAACTGGATCGCGTCCTGCTTAAGCACCTTTTCGACGTTCCACACCACCGTGTCGGCGTTGAACGCCGACCCGTCGTGGAACTTCACGCCGGGGCGCAGCTTGAACACCCACTTGGTCTTGTCGGCGGCGTCGACCGCCCACTCCGTCGCCAACGCCGGCAGCAGCACGCTGGGCTTGTCGGCCGACGACAGATCCCAGCGGGTCAGGCCGTCGTACATCGGAATGCCGGTGAACCGGTTGCCCTCGAAACCTTGGTCGGGCTGCCCGTGGGTCTTCGGGATATCGGCGGCGGTCATGCCGATGCGCAGCGTGCCCTGGGCGTGCGCCGCGGCCGCCGAAAAAATGGACACCGTCGCCGCGATCGCGAGCAGACCGGAGTTCTTCGTGTTCAATTTCATGCCATTCCCCTTGTCGCTGCGCCCATCCGCCGCGCAGTGATTCGCGGCCGTCGCCGCCGTGCAACGCAAGCGGCATGCCAGCGCGCCGCCCGCCCGGGCCACGTCATGCGCGCGAATCGGCGTCGCGCGCGCTACACTCGCGGCATGGACATCCTCCTCATCAATCCGAACACCACCGCGCGGATCACGGATCTCGTGCTGGCTTTCGCCGCCTCCGTCGCCGCGCCCGGCACGCGTCTACGCGCCGCCACCGGCGCGTTCGGCGGCCGCTACATCGCCAGCCGCGCGGCCTACGCCGTCGCCGGCCACGCCGCCCTGGACGCGCTGAGCGCCGACACCGGCCCGCGCGACGCCGTCGTGCTCGCATGCTTCGGCGATCCCGGCCTCGACGCGCTCAAGGAGATCTGCGAGGTGCCGGTTGTCGGCATGGCGGAGGCCTCCATCCTCCACGCCAGCGCCGTGGGCGCCCGCTTCTCGATCGTCACCGGCGGCGAGCGCTGGGGGCCGATGCTGCGCGAATTCGTCGCCGGGCGCGGGCTGGAGCGCCGCCTCGCATCGGTGCGCACGGTGGCGCCGACCGGCGCGGACATCGCGCGCGACCCCGACGGCTCGCTGGCGATGCTGCGCGACGGTTGCATGGCCTGCGCGCGCGAGGACGGCGCCGACGTCGTCATCCTCGGCGGCGCCGGCCTCGCGGGGCTGGCGGTGCGGATACAGCCCGGCCTCGACGTGCCCGTGCTCGACGGCGTCGCCTGCGCCGTGGCTTTCGCGGAGGGGCTGGTACGCGCCTCCGCGGGCGGCGCCGGCGTCCGACCGCCGCCGCCGCTGGAGAGCGTCGGGCTGTCGCCGGCGCTCGCGGCGGCGCTGGCTGGCGCGGGAGGCCGCGTGCGCCGATAGTGGTTGAACGAAGCGGCGCGGGGATGCCGCGCGGGGAGGGGACGCCATGCAGGACAGGATGATCGGCGCGGTGCGGGTCACGCGCATCGAGGAGATGATGGGTCCGGGATTCCCGGCCGACCAGTTCTTCCCCGAATTCGACGCCGCGACGTTCAAGGCGCACGAGCACTGGCTTGCGCCGCGCTATTTCGATCCGGCCAGCGGCAAGCTGATCTCGAGCATCCACAGCTGGCTCGTGCGCACCGGCCGGCACACGATCCTGATCGACACCTGCAACGGCAACCACAAGCCGCGGCCGGGCATGCCGCGCTTCGACATGCTCGACACGCCGTACCTCGACCGACTGAAGGCGGCCGGCGTCGCGCCGGAGCAGGTCGATTTCGTGATGTGCACGCACCTGCACGTCGACCACGTCGGCTGGAACACGCGCCTTGAGGACGGCCGCTGGGTCCCGACCTTTCCCAACGCGAAGTACGTGATGTCCGCCGCCGACCACGCGCATTGGTCGGCGGCCGTCACGGCCGCGGACACGCCCCAGTACGAGCGCAACGTCTACAACGACTCTGTGCTACCGGTGGTCGAGAAAGGCGCCGCCGTCATGGTCGGCGCGGGGCACCAGTGCGGCGACCACGTGACCGTGCGCGCGTCGCCCGGCCACACGCCCGGCCACATCCATATCGACCTGCGGTCGGACGGCCGGCGCGCCGTGTTCTCGGGCGACGCGCTGCACAATCCCGTGCAGGTGCCGCTGTGGCGCTGGAACAGCCGGTTCTGCCTCGACCCCGACCAGGCGCGGCGCACGCGGCACGACCTTCTTGCGGATTGCGCGGAAACCGGTGCGCTGCTGATGCCGGCCCATTTCGGACCGCCGCACGCCGCGCGCATCCGCGCGCGGGGCGACGCGTTCGAATTGGACTGGGATTCGACCGGCGCCTGAGTGGCGGGGCGGCGACGCCCCGCCGCCGCGGTCGCGTCGGCTACCGCCCCTTCCAATCCGGCTTGCGCTTCTCGGCGAAGGCCTTGGGCCCCTCGATGGTGTCCCTCGCTCCGCGTCATGGCGACGAACGCGGGATAGTTGAGGTTGCGCATCGAGATCTCGGTCCCCGGCACGTCGAGCGAGCGCATCACCACCTGCTTGGTGGCCCGGATCGACATCGGCGAGCACTCGAGGATCTGCGCGGCCCAGCGCTTGGCCTCGGCCATCAGCTCGGCGTGCGGCACGACCTTGGTGACGAAGCCGAGCTCGTAGCCCTCCTGCGCCGGCACGTGGCGGCCCGTCAGCATCATGCCCATCGCCTTCTTCAGCGGAATCTGGCGCGACAGGCGCTGCATGCCGCCGGCGCCCGCCGCCAGGCCGACGCGCGGCTCCGGGAGGGCGAAGCGCGCGTTCTCCGAGGCGATGATGATGTCGCAGGCCAGCGCGATCTCGAAGCCGCCGCCCATCGCCACGCCGTTGACGGCGGCGATCACGGGCTTGTCGAGGTCGAAACGGTTGGCGAGACCGCCGAAACCCTTCGGCGGCGAGTGCGGCCGCTTTCCGGTCTTCGCCTGGATCTCCGCGTGGTACTTCAGATCGTTGCCGGCGCTGAACGCCTTGTCGCCGGCGCCGGTGATGATCGCGACCCAGAGCTCCGGATCGGCCGCGAACTCGTCGAAAATGTCGCCCAGCTCCTGGTTCGCCATCGGATGGCACGCGTTGTAGACCTCCGGCCGGTTGATCGTGACGATCAAGAGCCGTCCGTCTTTCTCGACTTTGCTGTACTCGCCCATCCTCGCGCTCCTTCGCATTCATATCGCGGCGCAGATGCTGGCCGATTCCGTCGCCGGGTCAAGCGTCAGTCGCGCCGGGCGGCCATGCCACGGCCCTTGAGCCGCGCCGAGGCGGGATGTACACTGCGCTGCAGCAATTCATGCATGAACTATTGTCGACTTTCCGGTCTCCCCTCGGTTCCGGATTGAACGAGCGGAGCTTGAATCCATGTCCCGCGTCTTTCCGGCGCTGCTGATCGCGATGTTGGGGGCGACGATGCCGTACGGCGCCGTCGCTGGCGACGGCGCGGTGCGATCGCCGGGGTCGGGTCGGGTATCGATCTCTCGCGAACCGCGGAACCGGGCTTGCTGGATCGCGGCGACGCCACCGAGGCGGCAGTCGCCTTGGGCGTGTTCGCGACCGCGCCGGTGACGCCGCCACGACAATCGTCGGCGTCGCCACGACCCCTGCGGCTGTCGATCGGCGCGGCTGCGGCGCCTGTCCCTCGACTCGACGATGAGGCGAGGCCTACCGCTGGTCGGTTGGGCATCGCCGCGAGCGGCCGTCCGTCGGCCTATGTGTCGGCTCGAGATAATGGGGGTGTGGTCGGTTTGACCTACAAGATAAAGCCCCCGGCGGCGCCTTCCGAAGTGGCGGATTAAGCCCGGCCGCCATCTGATAAATCGCCGTCAAGCTATTGGGAAAAGACATTTTTTGGCGTTCTGGCGCCCGCTCTGTTGCAGGAAGATCACACGTCGCAGGAAACGGCCCTAGGCGGTTGCTTCGGTGGCATGTTGGTATATATTCCGCTGGTGAAGTCGGTGCCGTGCCCAACCCCGCCACTTCTCGTGTCGGTTTTGTTTTCTTGAGAGGGGATACCAAATGAAGATGAAAATTGGAGTCGTCGTCGCGGCGGCTCTCCTCGCGGCACCGGTCGCCGTTCAGGCGCAGTCGGCCGCCCTGCCGGGCTTCTACATCGGCGCCCAGGGCGGGCTGAACATTCTCGATACCCGTATCAACGGCCTCAACGAGAAGCTTGGCTTCGCGGTCGGCGGCGTGATCGGCTACGACTTCGTCGGACCGCGCGTCGAGATCGAGGGCGTCTACCGCTACAACAAGGTGAGCGGCGCCAGCGTCAACCAGTACGGCGGCATGTTGAACGTGCTGTACGATTTCATGGCCGACAGCGTGATCTCGCCGCATCTCGGCCTCGGCGCCGGCGTCAACTACCTGAGCATCCCGGCGGCCGGCAAGACGACCAAGTTCGCCATGCAGTTCATCGCGGGCGTCAAGGTCGGCCTCGGCGACGGCCTCTTCACCTCGCTCGACTACAAGCTGCACGACACGTTCGTGAGCGGCAAGGATCCGCTGAACCACTCCGTCATGCTGACCTTGGGCTACAAGTTCGGCCAGCCGATGACGGCCTCCCCGCCGCCGCCGCCGCCGCCGGTCGCGCCGAGCTACATCGTGTTCTTCGACTTCGACCGGGCGAACATCACGCCGCAGGCGATGACGACGATCAAGCAGGCCGCCGCCGCCGCGACCGCGGGTAAGAAGACCCGTATCGGCGTCACCGGTCACGCCGACCGTTCCGGCAACGACGCCTACAACATGGCCCTGTCGCTGCGCCGCGCCAACGCCGTCAAGGACGCGCTCGTCCGTGAGGGCATCCCGGCCGCCAATATCGCGGTCGTCGGCCGTGGCGAGAGCCAGCCGCTCGTCCAGACCGCCGACGGCGTCCGCGAGCCGCAGAACCGCCGCGTCGAGATCGTGCTGAATTAAGCGCGATCCTCCGACGGAGGTTTCGGGAAACGGCCGGGGAAACCCGGCCGTTTCATTTTGTCCCCCGTTGTCGCGTCCCGACGGGGCCCGGGCGTGTTCCGGCGCCGGTCCGTCCATGGTAACGTCATAGTGGAAAACTGCTGATGAATCGCTCACTGTGGCGATACAGAGGGCTGGGCTGACGACGACGCCTCCGGCGCGGTCGATCAGCAGGGACGGAGGAATGCGCCGCGACGACGCTCCGCCGTCGGGCCGCGCGTCTTCGGACGGTCGGTCCATCGTCGTTGTCGCTTATTTTTTGGGGGAATAGTCATGTTGAAAAAGATCGTCGGCGCGTTCCTGGCGCTCGGCCTCGTCGCCGCCTGCGCGAGCGCACCGCCGCCGCCGCCGCCGGTGAAGCAGTTCATCGTGTTCTTCGACTTCGACCGGTCGAACATCACCGCCAACGCCGCCGCGACGATCTCGCAGGCCGCGACCGCCGCCAAGGCCGGCCAGAACACCCGTGTCGCCGTCACCGGCCACACCGATACCGCGGGCGCCGCCAATTACAACATGGCGTTGTCGTTGCGCCGCGCCAACGCCGTCAAGGATCAGCTGGTCCGCGAGGGCGTGAACGCCAACGCGATCGCGATCAGCGGCAAGGGCGAGTCCGCGCTGCTCGTTCAGACCAAGGACGGCGTCAAGGAGCCGCAGAACCGCCGCGTCGAGATCGTGCTGAATTAAGCACGTTTCTGCGCGACCTCGACGTGGACGGCCGGACGCAAGTCCGGCCGTTCTTTTTTCACCCGACGCCGCCCCGGCGCGCGACAAGAAAAAGGCGCGGTCGACGACCGCGCCTTTTTCCGTCCGGAGGCGGTGGCCGCCCGATCAGTTCTTCTTCGGCTGGGCCGCGCCCGGCGCGGCGGCTGCCGCGGCGCAGGCGCGCAGGCCCATGTCGCTCGAGAAGTCGTACATCGGCGGCACCTGCGTGATGTTAGACACCTGCTGCGACAGCGCCCAGCGGTAGCCCTCCATCGCGTTGGCGCAATAGCCGGGGTTGCCGCCGGCGCGTCCGCCGTCGCGGTTCGCGATGTCGGTCTTGAACGTGTTGATGTTGAGGCCGCGCTTGCCGACGGTGCGCTGCAGCGGCGCGCTGTTCAGATTGTTGTCCGCCGAGAACTTGCTGCGGAAAGCGCCGTAGTCCTGCTGGAACGCCGGAATGGCGGAGCGGCACTGGATGGCGGCGTTGTAGAACTGCTGCCATGCGATCTCGATGCGCACGGCCTGCACCTCCTCGGGCGTCAGGCAGGCGCCGCGGACGGGGCCGCTGGCCGGCGGCGCGACCTTGGCATAGGCGGTCGAGGGGGCGGCGGGGGCCTGCGTCGTCGGCTGGCAGGCGGCCAGCAGGGCGACGGCGGCGGCCGTGGCGCCGGCGGCGCGGAGAAACGTCACGGTCATCGAATCAACCTCTGAATTTACGGTGGGGGGGGGAGAAGGGGGAGGTGTCGCGAGACGGGGGTTATAGCAATTTCGCGACGGGTTGAAACCACTATCGGCAGCGTGCGCTCATTTTCTGTCGGCGCCCTGCGGGCCGGCTGGCGGGCGTCGATCGGCCCGGAGGATGGCCTCGCGCACCAGGACCAGGCGATCGTTGCCGAAGTACATGTCCCCGCCGTTCACGAAGATGGTCGGTGAACCGAACGCGCCGCGGGCGATCGCCTCGTCGGTCGTCGTCTTCAGTCGCTCCTTGTATTCCGGCCGGGCGATCCGCTCGGCCAGTTCCGCCGCGTCGAGCCCGGCGCGGCTCGCGATGCCGGCCATGACGTCGTCCCGAGAAATGTCGCGGTCGTCGCCCCAGTAGGCGTCGAACGCCGCGTAGGCGTATTCGACCAGACGGCCGCGCTCGATCGCCAGGAAGGCGCCGCGCATGCACTTCACGCTGTTCACGGGGAAGACCGTCGGCGGCATGCGGATGCGCAGTCCATGGAAGCGCGCCCAGTCGGCCATGTCCTTCAGCGCGTAGGCGGCCTTGCGCGGATTGGGGTGCTGACGGTTCTGGTAGACCGTGTCGTTGACCGTGTTGAAGATGCCGCCGACCAGGATCGGCTTCCAGACGATCTCGGCCCCGGTCTCCTTAAGGATCGGCTGGATGGCGTGGAACGCGAGGTAGGTCCACGGGCTCGAGCAGTCGAAGAAGAATTCCACCTTCGCGACCATGGCCGCCCGCTCCGTGTTCCCGCGCCGGCGCGCGCCGCGTCGACCTGCGCCACGACCGTGCCATCGTGTCGCCTTGCTGTCGACCCGGGCCGTCTGTAGCATCCACCTTCATGATCGCGTCCGTTCCAGCGTCCGGTAGCGCCTCCTCGGCGCCGCGCAAGATCGCCATCGTCGTCCACCAGGACCAGTCCCGCGCCGGACGGGTCGGCGCGCTGCTCGAGGCCAAGGGCTACGCCCTCGAGCGCTACTGCCCCAATCTGGGTTGTCAGCTGCCCGACGACCCCTCCCGGTTCGCCGGCGTGGTGGTGTTCGGTGGCCCGATGAGCGCCAACGACTGCGGCGTGAGCGATGGCATCCGCCGCGAGCTGGCGTGGATTCCCAAGGTGCTGGATTCGGGGGTGCCGTTTCTCGGCATCTGCCTTGGCGCCCAGATGCTGACCCGCGTTGTCGGCGGTCGCGTGGCGCCGCACCGCGAAGGCCGGGTCGAGATCGGCTACGCGCGGGTCGAGCCGACCGCGGCCGGGGCGCCGTGGTTTCCGGACGGCCCCATGCACGTCTACCAATGGCACCGTGAAGGCATGGACGTGCCGTCGTGCTGCGAGACTTTGGCGACGGGCGAGACCTACCCGGTGCAGGCGTTCCGCTTCGGGCGCGCCGCTTTCGGCGTCCAGTTCCATCCCGAGGTCACGCTCGAGATGAAGCGCATCTGGACGACCAAAGCGGCCGACCGCCTGACGCTGCCTGGCGCGCAGCCCGGCGACGAGCATATCGGCCGCCACGACGAGTTCGATCCCCAGCTCGGACGCTGGACCGACCGCTTCCTCGACGGCTGGCTCGCGACCGGGCGCGCCGTCGAGGCGCCGTCGCCCCGCCTCGCGGCAGAGTGACCGTCGGCGCGGAGGGACCGCGCCATCGACGCGCCTGCTGACTCCCGCGTCGCCGTCGGCCTATTCTCGGCCGGTTCGGGCATCGGAGTCGCGCATGGGTATCATCCGCCGTTTCGTGGCGCTGCTGGCGCCGGTCATCCTGGTGTTGGCCGCGCTCGGCGCGCCGTCGGCGCGTGCCGGCGAGACGCGCATCTCCCTCGTGCTGATCTGCGACATCTACAAGATGGCCGAGGAGGACGGGCGGGGCGGCATGGCGCGCATCGCCGCCGCGGTGAAGGCCGAGAAGGCGCGCGGCGGCCACGTGCTGGTCGCGCACGCCGGCGACACCCTCTCGCCGTCGCTGATGTCCGGCCTCGACAAGGGACGGCACATGGTCGAGCTCATGAACATGATGCCGATCGACGTGTTCGTTCCGGGCAACCACGAGTTCGACTTCGGGCCCGACGTGTTCATCCAGCGCATGCGCGAGATGAAGGCGCCGATCTTCGCCGCCAACCTGCGCGAGGCCGACGGCTCGCGCATCCCCGGATTCATCGACGCCAGGATCATGACCTTCGGCGAGGCGCGCGTGGGCGTGATCGGCCTGACGGCGGAGGACTCGCCGAAGAAGTCGCAGCCGGAGCGCCTGCGCTTCGCCGGCATGGTCGACACGCTGCGCGAGATCGGGGCCCACCTGCGCAAGGAGGGCGCCGACCTCATCGTGCTCGTGTCGCACTCCAACCGGGATATCGACGACGCGCTGGTCGATTCCGGCGCCGCCGAGATCATCCTGTCGGGCGACGACCACGACGTGTACCTGCGGCACACGTCGCAGACCGCGATCATCGAGGCCGGCCAGGACGGCCAGGTCGTCGCCGTGGTCGACCTCTCGATCAAGATCGACACCTCCGGCGGTGGGCGCAAGGTGTCCTGGTGGCCGCGATTCCGGTTCATCGACACGGCCGACGTCCAGCCGGACCCGGCGGTCGCCGCCCGCGTGGCCGCCTACGAGGCGGAGCTTTCGAAGGAGCTGGACGGGCCGCTGGGCCGCAACGCCACCGAGCTCGACAGCCGCAACAGCGCCGTGCGCGGCGGCGAGGCGGCGATCGGCAACCTGTTCGCCGACGCGCTGCGCTCGGCGCTCAAGACCGACGTCGCATTGATCAACGGCGGCGGGTTCCGCGGCAACCGCGTCTACCCGGCCGGCGGCGAGCTGACCCGCAAGCACCTGCTCGGCGAGCTGCCGTTCCTCAACAAGGCGCTCGTGCTCGAACTGACCGGCCGGCAGCTCGTGGAGGCGCTGGAGGCCGGCTTCACCGGCGCCGAGAACGAGACCGGCCGCTTTCCGCAGGTCTCGGGCATGACGATCCGCGCCGATCTGAGCCGGCCCAACGGGGCGCGCGTCGTGTCCGTCGCCGTCGATGGCAAGCCGCTCGATCCGGGGCGGCGCTACACCTTGGCCACCAACGACTTCCTCGCCACCGGCGGGGATGGCTACGACGCGCTCAAACAGGCGCGCGTGACGCTCGGTCCCAACGACGCCGAGCTCGTCGCCAACCACGTCATGGCGCATATCCGGACGCTCGGCACGGTCTCGCCGCGGATCGAGGGCCGGACGATCGTCGGACGCGAGCGCGCGCCGCGCCAGTGATCGCGCGGTGTTACGTGGTAGGCTGCGGCGGGTAGGTCGATGGAGGCGCGGATGTATCGTCGGACAATGCTGATAGCGGCCGCGGCGTTCTCGCTCGCCGGATGCGAGCTGTTCTCCTCGTCTTCCTCGGCGCCCCCGCCGTCGGCGGCCCAGGCGGCGGGCGCTCCGCCGGCCGAGGCGGCGCCGCACGTGGTCTTCTTCAGCCTCGGCAGCGCGGTGGTCGACGCCAAGGGCCTCGCGACCGTGCGCGAGGCGGCGGCGGCCGCCAAGAAGCCGGGCGTGAAGGCCGTCGAGGCCGTCGGCCACACCGACCGCGCGGGCGCGGACAAGGCGAACAACGCTCTGTCGACCCGCCGCGCCAACGCGGTGCGCCAGGCGCTGATCAAGGAGGGCGTTCCGGCGGCCCTCGTCACCGCCCGCGGCGTCGGCGAGGGCAAGCCGTTCATGGCGACCGAGGACGGCAAGCGGGCGCCGGAGAACCGCCGCGTCGAGATCACGATCCGCTAGGCCGCCGCGGGATCACGCCACGCGCGGCGACGCGCGGGCGACGATGGCGTCGGTGACTGCCGCCGGCGGCAGCGTGCCGAACACGTGCCCGCGGTCGCCGGCGACCCGCGAGGCGATGAGCGCCTCGGCGACGTAGGCCGGCGCGTGGCGGACCAGCAGCGAGCCCTGCAGCGCGGTCGCCATGTGCTCGACGACGCGGCGGGCCCGCGTGTCGACCTTGGCGATATCGGCGAACTCCGCGCGCAGCGCGGCGGCCCGGGGCGGGAGAGCCCCTTTGAGCGGACGCTCAAGCCTGATACGGTGCGCGCCGGTCCCGCAATCCCTCTGGAGGTTCCCGATGACTATCGGCCTGGTGTTCATGGGACTCGTCGTCCTCGCCGTCATCGTCTTCGCCTTCATGTGCGTGAAGACGGTGCCGCAGGGCTGGAACTGGACCGTCGAGCGGTTCGGCGAGTTCACCCGGGTGCTGACGCCCGGCCTGAGCTTCATCATCCCCGTCGTCCACAAGGTCGGCGCCCGCATCAACATGCAGGAGTCGGTGCTCGACATCCCGCAGCAGCAGGTCATCACCAAGGACAACGCCATCGTCACGGTCGACGCGGTCGCCTTCTACCAGATCGTCGACGCGCGGGCCGCCGCGTACGAGGTGCGCAACCTCGTGCAGGGCATCACCAATTTGGCGCTCACCAACATCCGCAACAGCATGGGCAGCCTGGCGCTCGACGACGTGCTGTCGAAGCGCAACGAGATCAACGAGCGCCTGTTGTCGGTGATCGACCACGCCACCAACGCCTGGGGCGTGAAGGTGCTGCGCGTCGAGCTCAAGGACGTCATCCCGCCGCAGGACATGGTGCAGGCGATGGCGCGGCAGATGAAGGCCGAGCGCGAGAAGCGCGCCCAGATCCTCGAGGCCGAGGGCTTCCGTGCCGCCGAGATCACCCGCGCGGAGGGCGCCAAGCAGGCCCAGATCCTCTCCGCCGAGGGCCGGCGCGAGGCGGCGTTCCGCGACGCCGAGGCGCGCGAGCGCGCCGCCGAGGCCGAGGCCAAGGCGACCCACGTCGTGGCGTCGGCGATCGGCAGCGGCGGCTCGCAGGCGATCAACTACTTCCTCGGCCAGAAATACGTCGAGGCCCTGCACGCCATGGGCTCCTCGCCCAACAGCAAGGTGTTCTTCCTGCCGGTCGAGGCGACCGGCCTGATGGGCACGCTGGGCGGCATCGCCGAGCTCGCCAAGGAGGCGCAGGCCCGCGCCAACCCGGTGTCGTCCGGCGGCGGCATGCCGCCCGCGCCGCCGCAGATCGGCGGACCGGCCGGACCCGCGCCGAGCGGACCCTGGTCGCGGTCCTAGGCGCGTCGTCTCAGGAGGAACGCGCCCATGTCGATGTTCGGCGGTTTCGTGCCCGTGTTCTGGCACTGGTGGGCGTTGGCGGTCGTGCTGGTCGTCGGCGAGATCCTGCTGCCCGCCACCTTCTTCCTGTTCCTCTCCGTCGGCGCCGCGGTCACGGGCCTCGTGCTGTTGATCGTCCCGTCGATGTCGCTCGAGATCCAGCTGCTGATCTTCGCGGTCGGCAGCGGCGCCGCGCTGGCCGGGCTGCGGCCGTTCCTGGCGGCCCGCACCCACGCCCGCGGGCTGCACAAGCTGAACAACCGCGCCGCCTCCCTTGTCGGCCAGATCCTCGTGCTCGACGAGCCGATCGTCGCCGGCCGCGGAAGGGTGCGCGTCGGCGACGGCAGCTGGTCGGTCCACGGCCCGGACATGGCGGCCGGCTTCAAGGTGCGCGTCGTGTCGGTCGACGGCGCCACGCTGAAGGTCGAGCCGGCGCCCTGATCGACGCGGCGGCGGCCCGTCAGGCGCGGGCGCCGAGCGCGGCGAGCACGCGGGCGCGCTGGGTCTCTTTCACCATGCCGTCGAGCAGGGCGCGCGCCGCGGTGCCGGTCCACGAGGCTTGGGCGGTCCGGCGGTCCGGGCAAGTCGGAATCCTCGAGGGCGCGATTGACGGTTCCGCCGAGGGCGGGGGATGCTGGCAGCCGTTCACGGGGGCGGGGAACGGCGGATGCGGTGGGCGATCTCGTTGGTGATGGCGGTCGCGCTCGGCGTGACGGCGGCGGGTGGCGCCCGTGGGCAGGCGACACGCGACTGCGCGCACTGCCCCGAGATGGTGTCGATCCCGCCGGGCAGCTTCCTCATGGGCGCGCCGCCGGGCGAGGAGGAGCGCGAGAACGTTCCGCAGCAATCCCGGGGCCGCTCGGCGCCGCAATTGACTGTGACGCTGGCGCACCGGTTCTCGCTCGGCAGATACGAGGTCACCCGAGGGGAGTTCGCGGTTTTCGTGCGGTCCACCGGACACCAGATGGACCGGAAGTGCCACGTCCTCCAGAGCGACGGCAAGTGGAAGGAGGAGGAGGGGCGGAGCTGGCTCGACCCCGGCTTCGCGCAGACCGACCGCCATCCCGTCGTCTGCGTGTCGTGGCGCGACGCGGCGGCCTATGCCGCGTGGCTGGCGGGTTCGACGGGCAAAGCGTACCGGCTGCCGACGGAGGCCGAGTGGGAGTACGCCGCGCGGGCCGGCACGCGCACGTCACGCTTCTGGGGGGACACGCGCGACGGAGCCTGTGTCTGGGCCAACGTGGCTGACCTGTCGATGCAGTCGGCGCGGAACTTCGTGAACAATCCCGAGGACTTCTTCCAGTGCACGGATGGCCACGTGCATACCGCACCGGTGGGTGCGTTCCGGGCGAACTGGTACGGATTGCACGACATGATCGGGAATGCCTGGGAATGGACCGGCGATTGCTGGGCGCCGAACTTGACGGGAGCGTCGCCGACGGGAGCTTACCGCGGCACCGCTGGATTGCCGGGCGATTGCTCCCTGCGCGTCGTGCGCGGCGGTTCCTGGAACTTCCACCCGAGGAGCTCGCGCGCGGCGGGCCGAGGCTGGGGCTCCGTCGGGTACCGGGACGACGACCTCGGGTTCCGGGTAGCCAGGACCGATTAGTTCCTATGTCTTCATCTCCTTACGTCTTGGGGAGTCCAGAGGGGCGGAGCCCCTCTGGTCGCGTTGGCGGGGTGGTCGTCGATGTCCATAGAGGCTGACAATCTTCGCCGTACCGGGCCGGCCGTCGAAGGGATGTACCGGTTCATCCTCTGGTTGGTGCCGACGTATTCCCTCTCCGCCGCGTAGCGGGGGAGAGGGAGGGGACCCGCCGCTTCAGCGGCGGGGAGGGTGAGGTGGTGGTCGGGTCCATAGACGCGCCAATGGCGGATCGAGGTGCCCGACACAACGGCCTTTCATCGATCCACCGGCGTTCGATTTCAACGCGTCCACTCGTTCCATCACGACCACGTCCGATACGACGACCACCTCACCCTTCCCATCGCTTTGTATGACCGGGAGGATAGTCGACAGATTGAACCGGGATGATGGTCGACAGTCACGGGCCCGGGGGATCCGAAGCGTAGAGCCGCCCCGCGCGGGGCGGCGCGAAGCGCAGGAACCCCCGGGCCGGATCGATGACGCCGAGGTCGCGGGTGCAGAAGCGCACGACGTGGCGGCCAGGCTCGCAGGGGCGCACGCCGACCAGCTCGCCGGCCAGCGCCTGGGCGATGAATATCCCGGCGCCGCGCCACTTGATGTCGCCCTCGCGCCGCACGCGCCTCACCTCGTGGTCGGCGTCGTACCAGGGATCGGCCGGCGGGCCGCGGTAGAGCCGCGGCGAGGGCCGCCACAGCGACGCCGGCGTGCGCTGGTCCAGCGCCTCGTGCGGGCGTTCCTCGTTGTACTGCCGGCGGAACGCCTCGAAGCGGACCTGCTGGCGCGCCAGCGTCGCCATCGGCGGCGACGCCGCGCGCGCCTTCATCTCGCGGTGCATGCGCTCGTGCCGGCCGTTCTCCTGCGGCGAGGCCGGACGGATGTGGCGCGGCTCCACGCCCAGCCGCAGCAGCCACGCCGACAGCCGGCTCAGTCCGCCCGCCCCGCTCGAGCCGAACGGCGGCCCGTTGTCGGACCGTACCGCCTCCGGAAGACCGCACTCCTCGAACAGCCGCTCCAGCGCCGCCCTCACCGCCGCGTGTCTCGGCTCCATGACGCGCGCCGCCAGCACGTAGCGCGTCGCGCCGTCCACCACCGTCAGCGGGTCGCACCGCCGACCGTCGCGCGTGCGGAACCAG
This sequence comes from Rhodospirillales bacterium, assembly GCA_016699855.1. Lineage (NCBI taxonomy): Bacteria > Pseudomonadati > Pseudomonadota > Alphaproteobacteria > Rhodospirillales > Rhodospirillales bacterium. The sequence continues at coordinate 504,524 of CP064988.1, read as the reverse complement.
CCCTTGAAGTCCACGCTCCATTCCGCGTTCGGCTCCAGCGCCGCCGGCGGCGGTAACCGCCCCGGCTCGACCGGACGCCGGCGCCGCCGCGACGCCTCCACCAGGCCCGCCCGCTTCAGGATGTCCCCGATCGTCGACGCCGCCGGCCACGGCGTCCGCGGCCGCCCCGCCTCCAGCAGCGCGAGCAGCTTCTTCGGTCCGAAGTGCGGATACTTCCGCCGCAACTCCACCACCGCCGCCACCTGTCCCGACGGCGTCGCGCCGGGGTGCCGCGACGGCGCGTGCGAGCGGTCCTTGAACCAGTCCTCGCCGCCCTCCGACCGCCGTCCCAGCCACAGGTAGAACGTGTCCCGCGACACTCCGTAGCGGCGGCACAGAGCGCTCACGTCGAACACCCCGCTGTCGTGCTTGCGGAGCATCAGTATCCGTTGTTCCATCGCGCAGGTCTTTCCAAACGGCATCGGTCGGGCCCTCCCGACGCCAGTCAACCTGTCGACCATCATCCCGGTCTATTCTGTCGAGCATCATCCCGGTTCATACCGCTTCGCGACGGGCCCCTTCCCTCTCCCCCGCTACGCGGCGGAGAGGGAAAAATACGACGCCGGCTGAAAAAGCACCCCGTCGTGACATGCGTGAATACGATAGCCGCAAGCGGCCGGTCTAGCCGCCGACCAGCTCCTTGCGGATCATGCAGTGGATGCCCTTGTTGCCGTCGACGGTCTGGGTGACGTGCAGGTCGGCGGCGAGGCTGCACAGCATGTAGGCGTCCTCGGCCGAGATGCCCGTCTTGCCGCGGATGAACCGGATCATGTCGCGCAGCGCCTCCCGCGCGCAGACGTCGAGGTCGGGATCGAAGGCGTGCGTGATCCAATGGGTCGGCGTCTCGGCGCGCGGGGTCGCCATCTTCATGTCGCGCCGGACGGTCAGGCGGAAGGTGCCGGCCAGGCAGGTCTCCAGCGCCGTCAGATTGACCTCGCCGTCGCCCTGCACGCCGTGGCCGTCGCCGGCCGAGAACAGCGCGCCGTCGGTGAACACCGGCAGGTACAGCGTCGCGCCGACGCCCAGCTCCTTGTTGTCGATGTTGCCGCCGAAGGCGCGCGGCTCGACCGAGCTGCACTGGCCCCATTCCGGCGGCGGCGCCACGCCCATGATGCCGAAGAACGGCTTGAGCGGGATGCGCGTGCCCCACGGCATGAGGCAGACGCCGGCGGCGTGGTCGATCGGGATGTGGGTCAGCCGGTAGGACGGAAAGTCCTCCGGCAGCGTGCCCATGTTGGGCCGCTGCACGTTCCAGCCCCAGTCGACCCGGATCTTGATGTCGACGACGTCGATCTGCAGCACGTCGCCGCGGCGGGCGCCCTCGACGAACACCGGGCCGGTGAGGATGTGGCGCCCGATATGCGGCGCGCATTTGGCGTGGATCTCGCGGTGCTCCGGCAGCACCGTGAAGGGCGGGCCGGGTAGGATGTCGGGGCCTCCGGAGACGCATTCGATGGTCACCGTCCCGCCGGAGCGGATCGTCGCCACCGGCTTCAGCTTGGAATCGAAATAGCCCCAGTGCACGGTCTCGGGCGTGGTCTTCACGACGGTCATGGCGGCGGCTCCGGATGATGGCGGGTCGATCCAAGCACGGACCGCGCCATCGTGATATAGGCGCGCGATGAACTACCGGCACGCCTTCCACGCCGGCAATTTCGCCGACGTCCTCAAGCACGTCGCCTGGCTGGAATTGCTGCGCCTGCTGACGGCCAAGGACAAGCCGCTGCTGGCGCTCGACACCCACGCCGGCCGCGGCGGCTACGATCTCGCGGACGACGCGGCCCAGCGGACGGGGGAGTGGCGCGACGGCATCGGCCGGCTGCTCGGCGCCAGGGGCGCGCCGCCGGTCGTGCGCAGGCTCGCGGAGTCCGTGCGCGCCTACGACCGAAAGTTCGGCACCGCGCCGGCGGGCGGACTCACGCACTACCCGGGTTCGCCGCGGCGCACCCGGCAGGCGCTGCGGCCGGGCGACCGCTGCGTGCTGTGCGAGACCCATCCTGCGGACTCGGTGGCGCTACGCCGCGAATTCGCCGGAGATCGCGCCGTGGAGGTCCGTCCGGCCGACGGCTACGCGACCTTGAAGTCGCTTCTGCCGCCGCCGGAGCGCCGGGCGGCGGTGTTGATCGATCCGCCCTTCGAGAAGACGGACGAGTTCGACCGGTTGGGGCGCGCTCTCGCGCAGGCGCTGAAGCGCTTCGCCACCGGCGTCTACGCGGTCTGGTATCCGGTCAAGGACGAGGCCGCCGTCGCGGCGTTCCTCGAAGGCGTCGCTTCGGTCGCGGAGAAGGCGCTGACGCTGGAATTGCGCGTCGTCGATCCGCTACCGGGCGAGGGTCTGGCGGCCTGCGGTCTGCTGGTGGTCAATCCACCGTGGACCTTCGACGCGGCGATGGCCGAAGCGCTGCCGTGGCTGGCGCGCACGCTCGGCCGCGGACCCGGTGCGCGGGGCGAATTGACGTGGATCGCCGGCGCGCCATAGCGGCACGCGACGGTCAATCGACGATGAACAGCCGCGCGCCCGTCGCCGTGCGGCTGCGATGCGGCTCGGCGCCGTCGGCGACCTGGTAGCTGTCGCCGGCCTTCAGCGTGAACACGCGCCCGTCCTTCAGCTCGGTCACCAGCTCGCCCTCCAGGCAGAGCAGGATGTGGCCCTTCTCGCACCAATGGTCGGCGAGGTAGCCCGGCGTGTAGTCGACGCGCCGCACGCGGATGGCGCCGAACTGCCGCGTCCGCCAGATCGCCTTGCCGGTGTCGCCGGCGTGCTCGGTCGGCTCGACGGTGGACCAGTCGGTCGTTCCGAAGGGGATGTCCGTCATCTTCATCGCGCGTCTCCAGTCCGGCGCCGCTCGCGCCAGGTCGCGGGGTCGGCGGTGGCGATCACGAACAGGCCGCCGACGACCGCCAAGGCGGCGCCGGTCAGGATCGTGGCCACGTAGGAGCCGAAGAAATCGAACACGAAGCCGGCCACCGGCGGCCCGAACAGGACCCCCAGCGACACGCTCGAGTACTGCGCGCCGAGGATCGAGCCCAGCGCGCGGGTGCCGTAGTAGTCGGCGAACACCGACGGCGCCATGGCGACGAAGCCGCCGTAGAAGGCGCCGAACAGGATGGCGAACACCGCCAGCAGCCACGGATGCGTCGTGGCCGCCCACAGCAGCTGCATCGCGGCGATGCCGACGAACATGGCGGCGTAGGCGCGGCGGCGGCCGACGCGGTGGGCGAGGCCGGCGAAGGCGAAGCGGCCGACCGTGCTGCCGACGCCGAGCAGGGCGATCAAGGTGACGCCGAAGCCCTCGGTCAGGCCGGCGTCGCGCGCGTAGGGCACGAGATGGACGAAGGGGATGAACAGCCCGAACGAGGTCAGCAGACAGGCAGTGAACAGGAACCAGAAGGGCCGCGAGCGCATCGCCTCCGCCAGCGATTCGCCGGTCACCGGCGGCGGCGCGCCGCCGCCCGCGACGGCGTCGCCGTCCGGCCGCTGGCCGTAGGCCTCGGGCGAGCGCAGCAGCGTGAAGAACGCGAACGCCGCCACCACCAGGGCGGCGACGCCGAGCCCGATGTAGGCGGCGCGCCAGCCCCAGGCGTCGATCATCAGCTTGGCGAGCGGCGGTCCGGCCGCGGTGCCGACTCCGATGCCGGCGACGGCGATGCCCGTGGCCAGTCCACGTTGGCGCAGGAACCAGCGCTGCACGGCGGCGACCGCGGGCACGTAGGCGAAGCCGATGCCCACGCCCACGCCGACGCCGTAGCCGAGGTAGATCTGCCACAGACTGGTCGCTTGGCTCGCCAGCAGCGTGCCGAGACCGACCAACGCCATGCCGCCGGCGACCACGGCGCGCGGCCCGAACCGGTCGGCGATCGAGCCGCTGAGGATGCCCAGCGAGAAATAGAGCGCGCCGGCGATCGAGAACACCAGCGAGGTGTCGCCGCGGCGGGCGCCGAACTCCTGCTGCAGCGTCAGGAAGTAGGCGGGGAAGCAGTAGGCGATGCCGAATCCGGTGCACAGCACCGCGAACGTGCCGGCGACGACCCACCAGCCGTGGAACGGCGGCGGCGGGCTCACGCGTCCTTCTTCCCGTTCTTTCCGTTGCGCGCCGGGGTCGCGGTCGGATCCCACGCCAGCGTGTCCTTGGCCGCCTGCGCGACGGCGGGATCCAGCGCCGGCGGTTCGAGGTCCGCGCCCTTGCTGAGCTGTTGCACGACGGTCTCGATGCCGTCGACCCGCGCGCGCTTCTTGTCGTCGGTGGCGACGACCGCCCACGGCGCCGCGTCGGTGTCGGTGCTCTCCAGCATGTCGTCGAACGCCTCGAGATAGGCGTCGCGCTTGCGGATGTTGCGGAAGTCGTCGAGCGTGACCTTGAAGCGCTTCTCCGGCGACTCGATGCGCTCGATGATGCGCTTGCGCTGCTCCTTGGCGCTGACGTGCAGCAGCAATTTGACCAGCCGCACCCCGTCGGCCGCCAGCATGCGCTCGAACTGGTTGATCTCGTCGTAGGCGCGCTTCCAGGCGTCCTTGGAGCAGTAGCCCTCGATCCGCTCGACAAGCACGCGGCCGTACCAGGTGCGGTCGAAGATCGCGATCTCGCCCGGCCGCGGCAGGCGCTCCCAGAACCGGTAGAGGTAGTGGCGGCCCTGCTCGTCCCGGGTCGGCGCGGCGATCGGCCAGACCAGCAGCGGCCGCGGATCGAGCCGCTCGGTCATGCGCTTGATCAGGCCGCCCTTGCCGGCCGCGTCCCAGCCCTCGAGCGCGATGATCGCGCGGCCTCCCTCGCGCGCCATCCACTGCTGGATGCGGAGCAGCTCGAACTGCCCCTTTATCAGGCGTTCCTCGTACTTGTCCTCGTCGAGCTTGCCGGCGAGGTCGAGTTCGTCGAGTTTCTTCCACTTGCCCATGGCGCGCCTCCGGCGGCCAGTGTGCGCGGCCGGCCGGGCCGGACGCAACCGCGAAACCACCGTCGCGCCGCCGGCGTTGACACGGCGTCGGCGCTTCCTTCCTATCCGCCGAGCATGGCCGCGCCCGTTCCCGTCGAGCCCTCCCTACGCGCCGTCGAGCGCGGCGGGCGGCGCGCGCTCGCGGCCCGCGGCGACTGGACGGTCTACACATTGTCGACGCTCCGGCGTCAGCCCGCCGCCTCCGGCTCCATCGCGGCCATCGACCTGTCGGACGTCGCCCGGCTCGACACCGCCGGCGCGCTCGAGCTGGTCGGGCTGGCGCGCGACCATGGTGGCTGCGGCTTCGAGGGCGCGCGCCCGGAGCACGCCTCGTTGATCGAGCTGGTCGGCCGGTCGGCGCCGGAGGCGCCGAGGCCGGCGCGGCGGAACCCGGGCGTCGCCGACACACTCGCCGAGATCGGCGAGGAGATGGTCGGGCTCGTCAAGCAAGCCCGCAACCTGCTCGGTTTCTTCGGCGAGGTGCTGGTGGTCATGGCGCGCGGCGTCGCCGCGCCGGCGCGGCTGCGCCCGGGCTCGATCGTGGCGCAGATGAACGAGGTCTGGATCCGCGCGATGCCGATCGTCGGCGTCCTGACCTTCCTCATCGGCGTCGTGACGGCCTACCAGGGCGTCGAGCAGCTCAAGCAGTTCGGCGCCGAGGCCTTCACCGTCGAGGCGGTCGGCATCGGCATGCTGCGCGAGCTGGGCGTGCTGCTGACGGCGATCATCGTCGCCGGCCGCTCGGGCAGCGCCTTCACCGCACAGCTCGGCACGATGAAGATCAATCTCGAGCTCGACGCCATGCGCACGATGGCGCTCGACCCCGTCGAATGGCTGGTCGTGCCGCGCATCGTCGCGCTGACCCTGTCGATGCCGCTGCTGGTGTTCTTCGCCGATCTCATGGGCGTGCTGGGCGGCGCCTTCGCGTGCACGATCTACCTCGACTTCACGCTGGTGCAGTTCTTCGACCGCATGCGCGACACCGTCGGGATATGGCACTTCTGGGTCGGCATGATCAAGGCGCCGGTGTTCGCCTTCGTCATCGCGGCGATCGGCTGCTACGAGGGGCTCCACGTGGGCGGTTCGGCCGACAGCGTCGGCCGGCAGACCACGCGCTCCGTGGTCGAGGCGATCTTCCTGGTGATCGTGCTCGACGCGATCTTCTCCGTGATCTTCCTGCTGGCGGGTGTGAGATGGCCGACAAGCCCGCCCCGCCACCGCTGGTCGAGGGCGGCCAGATATCGGACCGCTCGGCGGGCCGCGAACGGGTCGTGTCGATCCGCGGTCTGCGCAACCAGTTCGGCGCGCAGGTGCTGCACGACGCGCTGGATTTCGACCTGTTCCGGGGCGAGATCGTCGGCCTCGTCGGCGGCTCGGGCAGCGGCAAATCCGTGCTGCTGCGCACCATCATCGGGCTCAACGCGCGTCGCGCCGGAACGTTGGAGGTGCTCGGAGTCGAGACCGGGAACCTGTCCGCCGCCGAGACGAGGGAACTCCAGCGCCGCTGGGGCGTCCTGTTCCAGGACGGGGCCCTGTTCTCGTCGCTGACAGTGGCCGAGAACATCGGGTTGCCGTTGCGCGAGCATGCCCATCCGCCCGAGGACGCGCTGGACGCCATCGCGGCGCTGAAGATCGCCCTGGTCGGCCTGCCGGCCGACGCCGGCGCCAAGCGCCCGTCCGAGCTGTCGGGCGGCATGAAGAAGCGGGCCGGGCTGGCGCGGGCGCTGGCGCTCGACCCTGAGCTGGTCTTCCTCGACGAGCCGACCGCCGGGCTCGATCCGATCGGCGCGGCGAATTTCGACACGTTGCTGCGGGGCCTCCAGCGCGACCTCGGCCTCACGGTCTTGATGGTGACACACGATCTCGACACGTTGACGGCGATCTGCGACCGGGTGGCGGTGCTGCTCGACAAGCGCGTCGTCGCGGGTACCATGGAGGAACTGCTCGCCTACGACCATCCGTGGGTGCGGGAGTACTTCCACGGGCCGCGCGCCCGGGCCGCCGGGATCGGCTGACCGGCCGGCCGACCAGGAGACACGATGGAAAACCGCTCCCCCTACGTCCTCGTCGGCGCCCTGGTGATGGCCTTCATCGTCGGGATCGCCGGATTCCTGACGTGGAAGCTGCGCGCCGGCTCGCGCGACGAGGTCGCTTACTACGAGATCTTCTTCGGCAACGACGTCCAGGGCCTCACCAAGGACTCGGCGGTGTTTTATCGCGGCATCCGCGTCGGCCGGGTCCAGTCCATCAGCCTGAGGACGCGCGACGAGCCGCGCCGCTCCGACGGCCAGGTGAGGCCGGTCGAGAAGATCGCCGTCGTCGTCGCGATCGACCGGTCGATCGACATCCGCGACCGGTCGTACGCCACCTTCGAGCGGCCGTTCGTGGCCGGCGCCGCCTTCGTGCAGATCGTCGGCCGGCCCGACGACACCAGCGTGAAGCCGAAGAAGCAGGCCGGCGAGCTGCCGTACCCGGAGATCCGGGAGGTGCCGTCGTTGATCCAGGCCACCAGCATGACGCTGGAGGAGGCGCTGCCCAAGATCGCGGGCATCGCCGACCGCATCAACAACCTGCTCAGCCCCGAGACCATCGCCGCGACCGAGCGCACGGTCCAGAACCTCGGCCGGATCACCGACGCCATCGCGCGCAACGACAAGGCCATCGAGAAGACCATCGCCGAGCTGCCGGAGACGCTGGCCGACATGCGCCGCGCGCTGGCGAAGGCCGAGGCCATGGTCGACTCCGCGTCGCTGGTGCTGGCCGAGCTCGGACCCCAGGACGAGGCCACCCGCCGCGCGCTGGCGGGCCGCGCGCCCGGCGAGCTGAAACAGAGCGTCGCGGCGCTGCGCGAGGCGCTCGCCAGCGTCAACGGCGCCGCCGGTGGCCTCAACAAAATGCTCGGCGACAGCCGTGGCGCGGTGCGCCAGTTCTCCGAGGGCGGACTGTCCGAGCTCGCGGCCGCCGTGCGCGAGCTGAGGGCGCTGGTCGCCGGTCTGAACGCCATCTCCACCCGCCTCGAGCGCGATCCCGCCGGCTATCTGCTGGGCGGCAAGCAGGGGTATTCGCCGCGATGAGCGCGCTGTTGCGGGCCGCCGCGGCGGTCGCGTTCCTGGCCGTCGGCGGCTGCTCGGCCCTGAAGGCGATCGACGAGCCGCAGGACCTCTACACGCTGACCCCGAAGACCACCTTCGAGGAGGGGCTACCGACCGTCCGCTGGCAGCTCGTGGTCGAACCGCCGGTGTCGGCGGCGTATCTCAACACCGGCCGCATCGCGTTGCAGATGACGCCGACCTCGGCCGACTACTACGCCCGCTCGGCGTGGACCGACCGCGCGCCCCTGCTGGTGCAGACGTTGATGGTCGAATCGTTCGAATCGACGCGGCGGATCGTCGGCGTCGGACGCGATCCGGTGACGGTGCGGCCGAACTACGTCCTGCAGACCGAGCTGCGCGAGTTCCAGGTCGAGTACTTCCGCGGCCGGCCACCGGTCGCGCACGTGCGCATCGTGGCGCGGCTGGTGCGCTTCCCCGACAAGCAGATCGTCGCCACGCGCAGCTTCGAGCGCTGCGCCCGCGCCGCCGCCGACAAGGTGCCGGCGGTGGTCCAGGCGATGGACCAGGCGCTGGGCACGGTGCTGCGGCGGATGGTGACATGGACGCTGACCGTCGCGCCGCCGCAGGCGCTGGCCGAGGGCGCGCCGTTCGTCGCGACGCGCGACGTGCCGGCGTCGGGAGAGGACACGGATCGTTGCCGCGCCGATGGAAGCTGAGACGCGGCGGGATAATCGAGGAGGAATCACCATGACGACGACGTTGCAGCCGGCCGACTGGTCGCGGCCGAAGGGCTTCTCCCACGGCATGGTGGTCGACGCGCCCGGCCGCTGGGTGGTGCTGGCCGGCCAGACCGGCCACGCCGACGGCGCCGGCTATCCGGAGGATTTCGCCGCCCAGACGCGGGTGGCGCTGGAGCGCATCGTCCGCCTGTTGCGCGAGGCCGGCGCCGGACCGGAGCACATCGTGCGGCTGAACTGGTACATCACCGATCGCGCCGCGTACTTCGCCGCCGGCGCGGGTGTCGCCGCGGCGTGGCGCGAGGTGCTCGGCCGCCAGTTCCCGACGTCGACCCTGCTGTTCGTCTCGGGGCTGATCGACGAGCAGGCGAAGGTCGAGATCGAGGTCACGGCCTTCGTGCCGAACTGACGGGGGCGCGGCTCCGCGCCCATGGCCAATCTCTGGACGAACTGGGCCGGCAACCTCTCCTGCGCGCCCGGCCGCGTCGTCGTGCCGTCGGACCGCGCGATGGCGATCGACGCGGTGCGCGCGGCGATCCGCGAGGGCGCCGGGCCGATCCGCGTGTCCGGCGCGGCGCACTCCTTCTCGCCGATCGTGCCGACCGAGGGCACGCTGGTGTCGATGGAGCGGCTGGCGGGCGTGCTGGCGGCGGACGCCGACGCCCGCACCGCGACCATCGCCGCCGGCACGCGCATCCACGCGCTCGGCGATCCGCTGCGGGCGCAGGGGCTGGCGCTCGCCAACCAGGGCGACATCGACCAGCAGGCGATAGCCGGCGCCATCGGCACGGGCACGCACGGGACCGGTCCGTCGCTGGGCAGCCTGTCGACCATGGTCGCCGGCGTCGAGCTGGTGGACGGGCGCGGCGAGGTCGTCGCGATCGACGCGTCGCGACCCGACGATCTGGCGGCGGCGTCGCTTTCCGTCGGCATGATCGGCGTCGCGTTGGCGGTGACGATGCGGCTGGTGCCGGCGTACCGGCTGCGTGAACAGGTCTGGTACGAACCGGTCGCGCCGGTCCTCGAGCGGCTGGACGCGTTGATCGCCGCCACGCGGCATTTCGAGTTCTTCTGGCGTCCCAGGACCGACGATTGCGAGTGCAAGGCGCTGCATCCGACGGACGCCGCGCCCGGCCCCGTGGCCGGCCGCGATGGCGGGCGCGTCGACCACAGCGCGCGCGTTTTCCCGTCGGTCCGGCTGACGAAGTTCGTCGAGAGCGAATGGTCGGTGCCGGCGGCGAACGGGCCGCCGTGCTTCGCGGAGCTGCGGACGCTGATGCGGACCCGCCATCCGGGCATCGTCATGCCGATCGAGTACCGGACCGTCGCGGCGGACGACCTGCCGATTAGCCCGAACCACGGCCGCGCCAGCGTGGCGATCTCGATCCACGACTTCCCGGACGGGAACTGGCGGGGGTTCTTCACCGACGCGCGCGCGGTGTTCCGCAACCACGGCGGCCGGCCGCATTGGGGGAAGTGGCATGACCTGACGGCGCGCGACTTCCGCGACCTGTACCCCGCGTTCGAGCGATTTTCCCGGGTGCGCGCCGCTTTCGATCCGGACGGCGTGTTCCTGACCCCGGCGCTGCGGGCGATGTTCGTCTAGCGCGACGCCGCGTCCCTCTTGCCGCCGGGCGCCATCTGGACGAAACAGGACGCGGACCACGGGAGGACACGGCATGGCTAGGATCGGTTTCATCGGCCTCGGCAACATGGGCGGGCCGATGGCGGCCAATCTGCTGAAGGCGCAGCACGCCGTGGCGGCGTTCGATCTCAGCGACAAGGCGGTCGCCGCCGCCGTCGAGAAGGGCGCCACCCGCGCCGCGACCGTCGCCGACGCGGTGCGCGGCGCCGAGGTCGTCGTCACGATGCTGCCGGCCGGCAAGCACGTGCGCGAGGTCTACGAGGGCGCGGTGCTCGCCGCGGCGGCCAAGGGCGCGCTGCTGATCGACTGCTCCACCATCGACGTCGACAGCGCGCGCGCGGTCGCCGCCGCGGCGGCCAAGGCCGGCCTGGACATGGTCGACGCGCCGGTGTCCGGCGGCGTCGGCGGCGCGACCGCCGGCACGCTCACCTTCATGGTCGGCGGACCGGACGCCGCCTTCAAGCGGGCGGAACCGTTCCTGCGGCAGATGGGCAAGAACATCGTGCACGCCGGCGGCTCGGGTAACGGCCAGGCCGCGAAGATCTGCAACAACATGATCCTCGGCGTGTCGATGATCGCGGTGTCGGAGGCGTTCACCCTGGCAAAGCGGCTCGGCCTGGACGCGCAGAAGCTGTTCGACGTGGCCTCCACGTCCTCCGGCCAATGCTGGTCGCTGACGACCTATTGCCCGGTGCCCGGCCCGGTGCCGACCTCGCCGGCCAACCGCGACTACGCGGCCGGGTTCACCGGCGCGATGATGCTGAAGGACCTGCAGCTCGCGCAGGAGGCGGCGCGCGCCACGGGCGCCACCACGCCGCTCGGCGCCAGCGCCGCCCAGCTCTACAGCCTGTTCGCGGCGTCCGGCCGGTCGGCGGAGGATTTCTCCGGCATCATCCGCATGCTCGACGGCAAGTGAGGGCGGCGCCCGCGATGTCCGGCCTGGTCATCCCGTTCAACGGCCGCCGGCCGGTCGTCCACGCCAGCGCCTTCGTCGCGCCCAACGCCACGCTGATCGGCGAGGTCGAGATCGGGCCGATGGCCGGCATCTGGTTCAACGTCACGCTGCGCGGCGACGGGCCCGGCATCCGCATCGGCGAGAACTCAAACATCCAGGACGGCGCGGTGGTCCACGTCGCGTCCTACCGGCGCGGCACGGTGGTCGGCCGCAACGTCACGGTCGGGCATCTGGCGCTGCTGCACGCCTGCACCGTCGAGGACGACGCGTTCATCGGCATGAACTCGACCGTTCTCGACGACGCCGTCGTGCAGAGCGGCGCGATGGTCGCGGCCGGCGCGCTGGTGACGCCCGGCAAGGTCGTGAAGTCGGGCGAGCTGTGGGCCGGCAATCCGGCGCGCAAGATCCGGGAGATCACCGACAAGGACCGGGCGATGTTCCGCCGCTCGGCGCTGCACTACATGGAACTGGCCAAGGCCTACACCGGCCGGCCGAACGTCGTCGACGGCACCGGGCCGGCGCCGCGCGACGAGGATCTGCTGACGCGGTAGCGAACCCGGAGGAGGGCGCGATGGAAGCGATGGAGACGGAGTCCGGATTCTGGTCGCGCGCCCGGCGGCACCTCATCCGCTTCGGCGCCGATTTCCATCCGTACGTCGTCGAGCGCGCCGCCGGCAGTTTCCTGTTCGATTCGAAGGGCCGGCGCATCCTCGATTTCGCGTCCGGCCAGATGAGCGCCGTGCTCGGCCACAGCCATCCGGAGATCGTCGACACGGTCCGCCACTGGATCGGCGAGCTCGACCATCTCTACAGCGCGATCCTGTCGCGGCCCGTGGTCGATCTGGCGGAGACGCTCGCGAAGCTCGCGCCGGGCAGGCTCGACCGCGTGCTGCTGCTCAGCACCGGCGGCGAGTCGAACGACGCCGCCATCCGCATGGCCAAGCTGGCGACCGGCGGCTTCGAGATCGTCGGCCTCAGCCGCTCCTGGCACGGCGTCACCGGCGCCGCCTCGGCCGCGACCTACAACGCCTCGCGCCGCGGCTACGGACCGGTCGCGCCGGGGTCGATCGTGATCCCGTCGCCCGACCCCTACCGGCCGCGCTTCGGTTCCGCCGACAGCTACGACTGGCGCGCCGAGCTGGACTACGCCTTCGAGCTGGTCGACCGGCAATCCTCCGGCGCGCTGGCGGCCGCCATCGCCGAGCCGATCCTGAGCTCGGGCGGCGTGATCGAGCCGCCGGAGGGTTACTTCGTGGCGCTGCAGGCGAAGTGCCGGGAGCGCGGCATGCTGCTGATCTTCGACGAGGCGCAGACGGGCCTGGGGCGCACCGGCACGCTGTTCGCCTGCGAGCGCGACGGTGTCGCCCCCGATCTGCTGACGCTGTCCAAGACGCTCGGCGCCGGCCTGCCGCTCGCCGCCGTGCTGGCGACGCCGGAGGTCGAGGAGATCTGCCACGAGCGCGGATTCCTGTTCTACACCACGCACGCCAACGATCCGCTGCCGGCGGCCGTCGGGTTGAAGGTGCTGGAGATCGTGCTGCGCGACCGGCTGGCCGAGCGGGCGCGGACCGCCGGCGCGCGTCTCCGCGCCGGACTGGAGTCCCTGATGCAGCGCTACGACTGCGTCGGCGACATCCGCGGCCGCGGACTGCTGCTCGGCATGGAGCTGGTCAAGGACCGCCGGACCAAGACGCCTGCGCCGGAGCTGACCACGGCGGTGCTCGAGCGCTGTCTGGAGCTGGGCATGGCGACCAGCGCGGTCCGCGGCGGCCTGGGCGTGTTCCGCATCGCCCCGCCGCTGACCATCAGCGACGACGAGATCGACCTCGGTCTGTCGATCTTCGACCAGGCCCTGCGCGAGCGCGCCGGATAGATGGGGGACGTCGGATGATCGTGGCGACGCGGCGCATCGAGATCGAGTGGGGCCATTGCGACCCCGCCGGAATCGTCTTCAACCCGCGGTTCTTCGAATGGTTCGACGCCTGCACCGCCGGGCTGTTCGCGCATGTCGGGCTGCGCAAGCACGAGATGATCGCGCGCTTCGCGTTCACCGGCTTCCCGATCGTGGAGTCGCGCGCGAAGTTCCTGAAGCCCGCGAAGTTCGGCGATATCGTCGTCATCGAGAGCTCGGTGCTGGAGTTCCGCCGCTCGAGCTTCGACGTGCGCCACCAGCTCAAGAACGACGGCGCGTTGTCGGTCGAGGCGTTCGAGACGCGCGTCTGGGTCGGCCCGCACCCGGACGAACCCGGTAGACTGAAGTCGCAGCCGATCCCCGAGGAGGTGTTGGCGCGCTTCCGCGACGGGTAGGGGCAGGCCGCGGCGCGAAGACGCTTGCCGGCCGGCGGCCGGCCGGCGTATCGGTCGGGATAAAGACGTCGGGCGCCACGGGCGCCGGCGCGGGGGATGGACGCGAACGCGGGCGGGGGAGCGCGCATGACATTGCCGACGCGCGGCGGACGGACGCAGGTCGCGATCATCGGCGCCGGGCCGGCCGGGCTGCTGCTGTCGCAGCTCCTGCACCTCCACGGGATCGCCAGCGTCGTGATCGAGCGCCAGAGCCGCGCCTATGTCGAGGCGCGTATCCGTGCCGGGGTGCTGGAGCAGGGCACCGTCGATCTGCTGGCCGAGGCCGGCGTCGGCGACCGCGCGCGCCGCGAGGGACTGGTCCACGACGGCACGGAGATCGTGTTCGACGGCCGGCGCGAGCGGATCGATTTCAGAGGCCTGACCGGCAAGGCCGTCGTGGTCTACGGCCAGACCGAAGTGACGAAGGATCTCGGCGAGGCGCGGACAGCGGCCGGCGGCGCGCTGGTCTACGGGGCCGAGGACGTGGCGCTGCGCGACGTCACCGGCGCGCGGCCGATGGTGACGTGGCGCGAGGGCGGCGTCGCGCGCGATCTATCCTGCGATTTCATCGCAGGTTGCGACGGGTTCCACGGCGTCTCGCGCCAGACCATCCCGGCGGCGACGCTGCGGACCTTCGAGCGCGTCTATCCGTTCGGCTGGCTGGGCATCCTCGCCGACGTGCCGCCGGCCTCGCACGAGCTGATCTACGCGCGCCACGAGCGCGGCTTCGCGCTCGCCAGCATGCGGTCGCGGACGCGCAGCCGTTATTACATCCAGTCGCGCATCGACGAGGACCTCGACGAGTGGCCCGACGACCGCGTGTGGGACGAGCTCAAGCTGCGCTTCGGGCCGGGGATCGCCGCCGGCATGGCGACGGGGCCGTCGATCGAGAAGAGCGTCGCGCCGCTGCGCAGCTTCGTCGCGGAGCCGATGCGCCACGGCCGGCTGTTCCTCGCAGGCGACGCCGCCCATATCGTGCCGCCGACCGGCGCCAAGGGGCTGAACCTGGCGGCGTCCGACGTCCACTACCTCGCGCGCGCGCTGGCGGCGCACTATGGTTCGGGCCGCGACGACCTGCTGGAGGCGTACTCCGCCACCGCGCTGCGCCGCGTCTGGAAGGCGGAGCGTTTCTCGTGGTGGATGACGTCGATGCTGCACCGGTTCCACGAGCCGGACTCGTTCGAGGCGCGCATGCAGGGGGTCGAGCTCGACTACCTGTTCTCGTCGCTGGCGGCGATGACGTCGCTGGCCGAGAACTACGTCGGACTGCCGTTCTGACGGCGGGCGGGAGGGCAACGTGACGGATGGACGGTTCGAGGCCGGAATGGCCGTGCGGCGCGCCGTGCTCGGCGACGCGCATGTCGACCGCGCCGAGCGCGCCAAGACGGCGTTCGACGAGGATTTCCAGCGCTTCATCACGGAGGGGGCGTGGGGCTCGGTGTGGACGCGGCCGCACTTCACGCGGCGCGAGCGCAGCGTCGTGACCATCGCGCTGCTGGCGGGGCTGGGCCAGCACGAGGAGCTGGCGCTGCACGTCCGCGCCGCGCGCAACACCGGCGCCTCGCCCGACGACATCAAGGAGGCGCTGATGCACGTCGCGGTCTACGCCGGCGTGCCGGCCGCCAACAGCGCCTTCCGCGTCGTGAAGGCGGTGCTCGCCGAGACGGAGGACAAGCGATGAGCGTGTCGAGTTTCAAGCCGCGCGACTGGTCGACCCAGCCGCCGTACCTGTATCCGGACTACAAATCGACGCCGCTGCGCGCGCCGACGAAGCCGCTGATCCCGTTGCGGCAGACGATCTCCGAGGTCACCGGCCCGGTGTACGGGCAGGCCAGCGTCGGGCCGCTGGACGCCGACCTGACGCGCAACGGACGCGCCGCCGGTGGCGAGCCGCAGGGCGAGCGCATCATCGTCACCGGCCGCGTGCTCGACGAGGACGGCCGCCCCGTGCCCGACGCGCTGGTCGAGGTCTGGCAGTGCAACGCCGCCGGCCGGTATCTGCACGTGGCCGACCAACACGACGCGCCGCTCGATCCGAACTTCTCCGGCGGCGGGCGCTGCGCCAGCGACGCCGAGGGGCGCTACCGCTTCACGACCGTGAAGCCCGGCGCCTATCCGTGGCCCAACCACCACAACGCCTGGCGGCCCGCCCACATCCACTACTCGCTGTTCGGACCGGGCTTCGCGACGCGGCTGGTGACCCAGATGTACTTCCCCGGCGACCCGCTGCTGCCGTTGGACCCGATCTACAATTCCGCGCCGGCGGGCGCGCGCGAGCTGCTGGTGGCCGGCTTCTCGCTCGACGTGACCCAGCCCGGCCACGCGCTCGGCTACGTGTTCGACATCGTGCTGCGCGGCCGCGGCGCCACGCCGATGGAGGCCTAGACATGGCGCTGAGGCAGACGCCGTCGCAGACGGTCGGTCCATATTTCGCCTACGGCCTGACGCCGGAGCAGTACGGCTATCCGCTGGGCAAGATCGCCGACGGCGGCATGGCGCCGCCCGGCGTCGAGGGCGAGCGCATCCGGATCGAGGGGCGCGTCTTCGACGGCGCCGGTGCGGTCGTCCCGGACGCGATGATCGAGCTGTGGCAGGCCGATTCGAAGGGACGCTACGCGCATCCCGCCGATCCGCGCGGGTCCAACGCCGCGTTCACCGGCTTCGGCAGGTTCGGCACCGGCACCGATCCGGAGAACCGGTTCGTGTTCACGACCGTGAAGCCCGGCCGGGTCGACGGCAGGCAGGCGCCGCACGTCAACCTGATCGTCTTCATGCGCGGCCAGCTCTCGCACCTCTACACGCGGCTGTACTTCGAGGACGAGTCCGCCGCCAACGCCGCCGATCCCGTGCTGGGCACGGTGCCGGCCGACCGTCGCGGCACGCTGGTCGCGAAGCGCGAAGCGACCGCCGGCGGCGTGGTCTACCGGCTCGACATCCACATGCAGGGACCGCTCGAGACCGCGTTCTTCGACGTCTGATCCGGCGGCGGATGGCGCGGCGATCAGGCGAACGTCGCCGCGACGCCCGCGAGCAGCAGCAGGACGGAGATGATGGCGACCGGCGACAGCGCGAGCCAGCGCACGCCCACCGTCAGGGCGTCCCAGTGCCGGAACGCCAGGAAGGTGGCCCACAATCCGACCGCCAGCGCGACGATCCAGAAGGCGAGGCCGAGCAGCCCGCCGACGATCGCCACGCCGGCCGAGTCGCCGGCGATGGCCGAACCGAACATCGCCGCCGGCACCGACGCCATGAACAGCGCCAGCGACCATACGGCGGTGTTGCGGACGCGACGGCCCGGTCCGACCGCGCTCGACGCGCGCGCCATGCCGCGTCCGTCGCCGCCGCCGCGCGTCAGCCCTTGAACTTGCCGCTGGCGCGCAGATCGGCGAGGCCGGAGTCGAGCGCCTTGGCGAGGCGGTCGAACAGCTCGTCGATCTCCTTCTCGTCGATGATCAGCGGCGGGCAAACCGCGATGCGGTCGCCCATGTTGCGCACGATCAGGCCGTTGGCCTGCGCGTGGTTCGCGACGACCGAGCCGGCGGCGCCGGCCGGATCGAACGGCGCCTTGGTGGCGCGGTCGGCCACCAGTTCGATGGCGCCGACGAGGCCGACACCCATGGTCTCGCCTACCAGCGGATGGCCGGCGAAGGCCCGCAGGCGGGCCTGGAACGGCACCGACATGCGCCGCGCGTGGCCGAACATGTCGGTCTCGTCGTAGATGCGCTGCACCTCCATCGCGACGGCGGCGGCGACGGGGTGGCCGGAGTAGGTGAAGCCGTGGCCCCACACGCCGATCTTGTCGCTTTCCGTCATCAGCGCCTGGTACACGCGCTCGTTCACCATCACCGCCGAGATCGGCAGGAACGACGCCGACAGCGCCTTGGCGCAGGTCAGGATGTCGGGCTTCAGGCCCAGCGTCTGGCTGCCCCACACCTCGCCCGTGCGGCCGAAGCCGCAGATCACCTCGTCGGCGACCAGCAGCACGTCGTATTTGCGCAGCACGGTCTGGATCTTCTCGTAGTAGCCCTTGGGCGGAACGATCACGCCGCCGGCGCCCATCACCGGCTCGCAGAACATCGCCGCGACGGTGTCCGGGCCTTCCTTGAGGATCAGCGCCTCGAGCTCCTCGGCGCAGCGCGTCGCGAACTGCTCCTCGCTCTCGCCGTCCTTGCCGAAGCGGTAGTAGTGCGGGCAGCTCGTGTGCAGGATGTTCTGGATCGGCAGGTCGAACGAGCGGTGGTTGTTCGGCAGGCCGGTCAGGCTGGCGGCCGCGACGGTGACGCCGTGGTAGCCCTTGATGCGGCTGATGATCTTCTTCTTGGCCGGCCGGTCCAGCGCGTTGTTCATGTACCAGATCATCTTGATGGCCGAGTCGTTGGCCTCCGACCCGGAGTTCGCGAAGAACACCTTCGACATCGGCACCGGCGCCATCGACAGCAGCTTCTCGGCCAGCTCGATCGCCGGCTCGTGGCTGCGGTGGTTGAACGAGTGGTAGAACGGCAACTTCAGCATCTGCTCGTGCGCCACCTTGGCGACGCGGGCGTTGTCGAAGCCGAGCGACGCCGACCACAGGCCGGCCATACCCTCGATGTACTCCTTGCCGTCGTCGTCGGTGACGTAGATGCCCTTGCCGCGCACCACCGTGAACGGACCGTCCGCCTCGTGCTTCTTGAAGTTCGTGTAGGGGTGGAGATGCGAGGCGATGTCGCGCGCGGCGTTGGAGTTGCCGCGCAGCGAGCGCGTGATCTGGTTCATCGGGACGACCCTTCCTCGGACGGCGCGCCCTTCCGGCGGGATCGCCCGGCGGCGCGAGGCAGGGATCGTAGCGTCGCGTCGTTCGGCGTGTCTAGGACGCGCGCGGACGCGCCGCCGGGATTCGTGGGGCGACCATGGGACCGAACGGTCGAAACGACGGTCAGAACGCGGCGGCGGCGCTCGTGAAGAACCCCAGGACCTTCTGACCGATGTCCTGCGTGTAGACGATGATGGGCACCACGATCAGGAAACAGATCAAACCGTATTCGATAGGCGTCGTTCCAGACGTGTCTTGAAGCAAGCGCTTCAGGATGCTCATATCTGACCCCGATAAATAAATATAACAATATCAATAAGATATAAAATTCACCTATGAAGATTAGAGGAGATGTCTCCGTATTTCAATCGTGAAATTCTTATCATTGGCCGCCTGATCGTGAATTTCTACGTGGATTCCCGATGCGTTCCAAGCCTGCCATCGGCGCTGGATGACGTGGGTCGTGAATAGTGAGCGGATGATTGTGGACCATTCGCCCATACAGGACTTCGCGAACATTGACGTCAGGATGCGCGAAATGTTTGTATTGTCAGACAAATTCGCCGTTGCCGGTCCGGCCCGTCAGCGCCCCCTTATTGGAGTTCTAGACCATGAGTGCAAAAATCAAGCAGCTGATGCTCGCCGGCGCCGCGGCGTTCGCGCTGATCGCCGCCGGCGCGCCGGCGGTGGACGCGAAGACGTTCCGCTGGGCCAACGCCGGCGACGTAAGTTCGATGGACCCCTACGCGCGGAACGAGACCTTCCTGCTGACCTTCGTCGCCAACGTTTACGAGCCGCTGGTCCGCCGCGACAAGGCGCTGAAGCTCGAGGCGGCGCTGGCCGAGAAATGGGGCCAGATCGACGCCACCACGTGGTTCTTCGATCTGCGCAAGGGGGTGAAGTTCCACGACGGATCGCCGTTCACCGCCGACGACGTCGTGTTCTCGCTGGGACGCGCCGACGGGCCCGGCTCGAACATGCGGTCCTACTTCGTCTCCGTGAAGGAGGTGAAGAAGATCAACGACCACCGCGTCGAGGTCGTGACCAAGTACCCCGATCCGCTGCTGGCCGACAAGTGGGCCACCATCCTGATCATGTCGAAGGCCTGGGCCGAGAAGAACAACGCGCTGGCGTCGGCCGACATGACCAAGAACGAGGAGAATTTCGCGACCCGCAACGCCATGGGCACGGGTCCGTTCATGCTCAAGGAGCGCCGCGCCGGCGAGCGCACCGTGCTCGTGCCGTTCGCCGGCTGGTGGGACAAGCCCGTCCACAACCTGACGGAAGTGGTGTTCACGCCGGTCGCCAACCCGGCGACGCGCGTCGCGGCGCTCAAGGCCGGCGACATCGACATGATGTACGAGGTTCCGCCCGCCGACACCGACTCGCTGAAGCGCGACGCCAATGTCGCGGTGATCGAGGGGCCGGAGACGCGCGTCGTGTTCCTCGGCTTCGACCAGGAGCGCGACGAGCTGCTGGAGTCGAGCGTCAAGGGCAAGAACCCGTTCAAGGACAAGCGCGTCCGCGAGGCTTTCCACCGTTCGATCGACGTCGAGGGCCTGAAGCGCACGGTGATGCGCGGCCAGTCCTACCCGACCAACCTGATGGTCGCGCCGGGCATCAACGGCTACGTCAAGGAGGTCGACAAGCGGCCGGCGCTGCTGAAGCCGGAGGACGCCAAGAAGCTGCTGGCCGCCGCCGGCTATCCCAACGGCTTCGAAGTCGGGATGGACTGCCCCAACGACCGCTACGTCAACGACGAGAAGATCTGCCAGGCGGTCGTGGCGATGCTGGCGCGCATCGGCGTCAAGGTGAACCTGCGGGCCCAGACGCGGAACCTCTACTTCGCCAAGATCCTGCGCAAGCCCGACCTCAAGCCGGGCGACACCAGCTTCTACATGCTGGGCTGGTCGCCGGCCGCGACCTACGACGTGCACAACGTCTTCGAGTCGCTGATCCAGACGCCCAGCGCCGCGACCAAGAAGGGCGCCTTCAACGCCGGCGGCTACTCCAACAAGCGGCTCGACGAGCTCGCCAACGCCATGGAGCAGCAGACCGACAAGGCCAAGCGCGACGCCATGATCCTGGAGGCGACCAAGCCCTACGTCGAGGACTACGCCTACATCCCGCTGCACCAGCAGGCCGTGGTGTGGGCCGCGCGCAAGAACATCAGCCTCGTTCAGCTTGCGGACAACACCTTCCCGCTGCGCCTCGTCACGGTGAAGTGACCTGCCGCCCCCGCCGAGGGGGCGCGAGTAGGACCGGCCCCGCCATGGCGGGGCCGGTTTCCGTTCGGCGCCAGCGGTGTTACGCTGCGTCGTTGATCCCGTTCCGCCGGTACAGATGCTCGTCTTCATCCTCCGTCGCCTGGCCCAGTCGGTCGCCGTCCTGCTCGCGGTCGGGCTCGTGTCGTTCTCGCTCTTCAGCTACGTCGGCGATCCGATCAACGCCATGGTCGGCCAGGACACCAGCATGGCCGAGCGCGCGGAGCTGCGGGCCAAGCTCGGCCTCAACGACCCCGTGCCGCTGCAGTTCGCGCGCTTCATGGGCAACGCGGCCCAGGGCAAGTTCGGCCTCAGCTACCGCACCATGGAGCCGGTCGGCCGGCTGATCCTCGAGAAGCTGCCGGCGACGCTCGAGCTGGCGTTCTGCGCCGCCTGCTTCTCGCTGTTCGTCGGCGTGCCCATGGGCGTCTGGACCGGGCTGTATCCCAAGCACTGGTCGAGCCAGCTGCTGCAGGCCGTTTCTCTGATCGGGGTGTCGCTGCCGCCATTCCTGATCGGCATCCTGCTGATCCTCATCTTCGCGGTGATGCTCGGCTGGCTGCCGTCCTTCGGGCGGGGCGAGACAGTGACCTTCGGCTGGTGGACGTCGGGCTTCTTCACCACCAGCGGGCTGCGGGCCCTGATCCTCCCCGCCATCACGCTGGGGCTGTTCCAGTTGACGCTGCTGATGCGCCTCGTGCGCTCGGAGATGCTGGAGGTCATGCGCACCGACTACATCAAGTTCGCGCGCGCCCGCGGCCTGTCGAACCGCGCCATCAATTTCGGCCACGCGCTGAAGAACACGCTGGTGCCCGTGATCACGATCGCCGGCCTCCAGCTCGGCGCCTTGATCGCCTTCGCGATCATCACCGAGACGGTGTTCAGCTGGCCGGGCATGGGCCAGCTCTTCATCCAGTCCGTCGCCGCCGCCGACATCCCGGTGATGGCGGCCTACCTGCTGCTGGTGGCGTTCTTCTTCGTCGTCATCAACCTGGCGGTCGACCTCCTGTACTACGCCGTCGATCCGCGGCTGCGCGGCGCGGCGGCGAACGCCAAAGGCGGACACTGAGATGGCCGTCGCCGACCTTCTGCGCCGGGCCGCCGACAGCGACGTGTGGTTCAGCTTCAAATCCTCGCCGGTGGTCATGGGCGCGGCGGCGGTGACGGCGCTGATCGCGCTGGCCGCCTTCCTCGCGCCGGTGCTGGCGCCGCACACGCCGTTCGACCCCGCGACGCTGAGCCTGTCCGACGGACTCAAACCGCCGGCCTTCTGGGGCGAGGGCGGCGACTGGAGCTTCCCGCTGGGCACCGACGAGCAGGGCAGGGACGTGCTGTCGTCGATCATGTACGGCACGCGGCTGTCGCTGGTGGTCGGCCTCGCCTCGGTGGCGGTGGCGATGGTTCTGGGCATCGTGCTGGGCCTGGCCAGCGGCTACTACGGCGGCGCCGTCGACTCCGTCATCATGCGCTGGCCGACATCCAGCTCACCTTCCCGGCGCTGCTCGTGGCGCTGCTGATCGACGGCGTGGTGCGCGGCCTGATCTCGGGGGAGCGGCACGACGAGATCGCGCTGCTGGTGATCGTCGGCGCCACCGGTCTCAGCTTCTGGGTGCAGTACGCGCGCACCGTGCGCGGCTCGGTGCTGGTCGAGAAGAACAAGGAGTACGTCCAGGCCGCCCGCGTCATCGGGCTGTCGTCGGTGACGATCCTGGCGCGCCACGTGCTGCCCAACGTCATGGGGCCGGTGATGGTGATCGCCACCATCAACCTCGGCCTGGCGATCATCACCGAGGCGACGCTGTCGTTCCTCGGCGTCGGCCTGCCGCCGACCCAGCCGTCGCTGGGCACGCTGATCCGCCTCGGCAACGAGGTGCTGCAGTCCGGCGAGTGGTGGATCACGATCTTCCCCGGCGTGATGCTGGCGGCGTTGGTGCTGGCGGTGAACCTGCTGGGCGATTGGCTGCGCGACGCGCTGAACCCGAAGCTGCGGTGAGCGGGACATGACATCCGGATCGAACGCGCCGCTGCTGGAGGTGCGCAACCTGCGGGTCGAGTTCCCGACCCGCCGCGGCACGCTGGTGGCCGTCGACGACGTCTCGTTCTCGATCGCGCCGGGCGAGGTGCTGGGGGTCGTGGGCGAGTCCGGCGCCGGCAAGTCGCTGACCGGCGCCGCCATCATCGGCCTGCTCGAGCCGCCGGGCCGCATCGCCGGCGGCGAGATCCTGCTGCGCGGCGAGCGGATCGACGACCTGCCCTACGAGCGCATGCGCCGCATCCGCGGCGCCCGCATCGGCGCCATCTTCCAGGACCCGCTGACCAGCCTCAACCCGCTCTACTCGGTCGGCCGCCAGCTGGTGGAGACCATCCAGACGCATCTGCCGCTGTCGGCCGCCGAGGCGCGGGCGCGCGCGGTCGAGCTGCTCAAGGAGGTCGGCATCCCCGGCGCCGAGACGCGCGTCGACCACTATCCGCACCAGTTCTCCGGCGGCATGCGGCAGCGCGTCGTCATCGCGCTGGCGCTGTGCGCCAAGCCGGAGCTGATCGTCGCCGACGAGCCGACCACAGCCCTCGACGTCTCGATCCAGGCCCAGATCATCGCCCTGCTCAAGGGCCTGTGCCGCGAGCACGGCACCGCCGTCATGCTGGTGACCCACGACATGGGCGTGATCGCCGAGACCGCCGACCGGGTGGCCGTGATGTACGCCGGCCGGCTCGCCGAGATCGGCCCGGTGCGCGACGTCGTGAAGAAGGCGGCGCATCCCTACACGCGCGGCCTGATGGGCTCGATCCCGGCGATCGGCCAGCGCGGCGGCAAGCTGACCCAGATCGACGGCGCCATGCCGCGGCTGACCGAGATCCCGCGCGGTTGCGCCTTCAACCCGCGCTGCCCCGAGGCCGGCGAGCGCTGCGGCCGCGACCGGCCGGAGCTCATGCCGGCCGGCGCCACGAGCGCGGCGTGCTGGAAATACGCACCGGGCGGCGTCGGCGCGCCGCTGCGCCGGGAGACGGTCGATGCTTGACGAGTCGATGGCGGCCAACCGGCCGAAGCCGAAGGCCGGCGACAAGCCGCTGGTCAGGCTCGCCGGCCTCACGCGCCATTTCGACGTCTCGGCGCCGTGGCTGGCGCGCGTGCTGGAGCGCAAGCCGCGCGCGATCGTGCAGGCGGTGGAGGGCGTCGACATCGAGATCCGCGCCGGCGAGACCTTCTCGCTGGTGGGCGAGTCGGGCTGCGGCAAGTCGACCGTCGCGCGCCTCGTGGTCGGACTCTACCCGCCGACCGCCGGCAGCATCACCTTCGACGGCATGGACATGGCGGTGCCGCGTCCGCGGGCGGAGATGGCGGCGCTGCGGCGGCGCATGCAGATGATCTTCCAGGACCCGTACGCCAGCCTCAATCCGCGCTGGCGCGTGTTCGACATCATCGCCGAGCCGATCCGCGCCTTCGGTCTGGCGTCGTCCGCCGCCGACATCAAGTCCCAGGTCGACGCGCTGCTGCGCCAGGTCCGCCTGACGCCGGCCGACGGCGCCAAGTATCCTCACGAGTTCTCCGGCGGCCAGCGCCAGCGCATCTCGATCGCCCGCGCGCTCGCCAGCAAGCCCGAGTTCCTGGTGTGCGACGAGCCGACCTCGGCGCTCGACGTCTCGGTGCAGGCGCAGATCCTGAACCTGATGATGGATCTGCAGCGCGATTTCGGCCTCACCTACCTGTTCATCTCGCACAACCTCGCGGTCGTCTACCTGATCAGCACGCGCGTCGGCGTGATGTATCTCGGCCGCCTGGTCGAGGTCGCCGACACCGACACGCTGTTCCGCCGGCCCAAGCATCCCTACACGCGGATGCTGCTCGACACGATTCCGGACCTCGACATGACCGGACGCCAGCGCGCGCCCGTGGCGGGCGAGGTGCCGAGTCCGATCAATCCGCCCTCGGGCTGCGCCTTCCATCCGCGCTGTCCGTTCGCCAACGACCGCTGCCGGATCGAACTGCCGAAGGCGCTGCCGATCGAAGGCGGCACCGTCGCCTGCCACGCGATCGAGGAGGGACGTCTGGCGGTCGAGGAACGGGGATACGCCCGCGCATGAAGGCGTGGTTGTGCCGGGCGTTCGGCGGACCGGAGACGCTGGTCTGGGCGGACGCGCCCGAGCCGACGCCCGGACCAGGCCAGATCGTCGTCGACGTGAAGGCAGCCAGCCTCAACTTCCCCGACGTGCTGATCATCGAGGGCAAGTACCAGCACAAGCCGGCCTTCCCGTTCCCGCCGGGCAGCGAATGCGTCGGGACCGTTAGCGCGCTCGGCGCCGGCGTCGACCGCTTCAAGGTCGGCGACAGGGTCGCCGCGTTCACCCTGTGGGGCTCGTTCGCCGAGCGGGTGGTGGTCGATTCCTGGCGCGTCGTGAAGCTGCCCGGCGCGATCGACTGGATCACCGGCGCGGCCTATCTGCTGGTCGGCGGCACGGCGCTGCACGCGCTGCGCGACCGCGGCGCGCTGAAGGCGGGCGAGACCCTGCTGGTGCTCGGCGCCGCCGGCGGCACCGGGGTGGCCGCGATCGGCATCGGCAGGAAGCTGGGCGCGCACGTGATCGCCGCGGCCTCGAGCGCGGAGAAACTGGCGCTGTGCCGCGATCTCGGCGCCGACGCCACGATCGACTACACCCGCGAGAACCTGCGCGAGCGTCTGCGGGCGCTGACCGATGGACGCGGTGTCGACGTGGTCTTCGATCCGGTCGGTGGCGAGCACACCGAGCAGGCGTTACGGAGCATGGCCTGGCGCGGCCGCTTGCTGGTGGTGGGTTTCGCCGCCGGCCCGATCCCGAAGGTGCCGGCCAATCTCGCCCTCCTGCGCGGCGCGTCGGTGATCGGCGCCAACTGGGGCGAGTTCTCGCGCTTCGAGCCGGAGAGCAACTGGCGCGATCTCGACGATCTCGCCGCCTGGATCGCGGCCGGGGAGCTGCGGCTGCCGGTGACCGAGACCATCGGCGCCGACGCCATCCCGGACGCGCTCCGGCGCATGGCCGGCCGCCGGATGATGGGCAAGATCGTCGTCGATTTCGACCGCGCGCGGACGTAGGCGCCTCCCCGCGTCGGGGTCGGCGGATTCAAGAGCCGCGCGGCAGGTGGCGGAACCCTCCAACCCGGCTGTTCCCAGCGAGCGCCGAATCGCTCTAGGATCGCGCCATCCCCGCAACGGAGCCTTTTCCATGCCCGTCATCAACCGCATCGCCGAGTTCCACGACGACATGACCGCCTGGCGGCGCGACCTGCACATGCATCCCGAGACCGCGTTCGAGGAGGTCCGCACCGCCGACGTCGTGGCGAAGAAGCTGGAGTCGTTCGGCATCGAGGTCCACCGCGGGCTCGCGAAGACGGGCGTGGTCGGCGTTCTGCGCGGCGGCACCGGCAAACGCACCATCGGCCTGCGCGCCGACATGGACGCGCTCGACGTGCACGAGACCAACACCTTCGACCACGTGTCGAAACACCACGGCAAGATGCACGCCTGCGGCCACGACGGGCACACCTGCATGCTGCTGGGCGCCGCGCGCTATCTCGCGGAGACGCGCAATTTCGACGGCACCGTGCACTTCATCTTCCAGCCGGCCGAGGAGAACGAGGGCGGCGGCCGCGTGATGGTCGAGGAGGGGCTGTTCGACAAGTTCCCGTGCGACGGCGTCTACGGCATGCACAACATCCCCGGCATCCCCGTGGGCAAGTTCGCGATCCGGCCCGGCCCGATGATGGCCGCCTACGACGTGTTCGAGGTGATCGTCGACGGCAAGGGCGCGCACGGCGCCATGCCGCACCACGGTATCGATCCGGTGGTCGTGGCTTCGCACATCGTGACGGCGCTGCAGTCGATCGTGGCGCGCAACGTCGATCCGATGGAGACCGCCGTCGTCTCCACGACCCAGATCCATTCCGGCGACACGTGGAACGTCATCCCGCAGACGGCGATGCTGCGCGGCACGGTGCGGACCTTCAAGAAGCACGTCCAGGACCAGATCGAGCGGCGTATCGCGGATGTCGCGCGCAACGTCGCCGCCGCGTTCGGCGCCACGACCAGGTTCCGCTACGAGCGGCGCTATCCCGCGACGGTGAACGCCGAGGCCGAGACGGCGTACGCCGCGCGCGCGGCGGCGGCGCTGGTCGGCGACGGCAACGTCAACCTCGATCCGACGCCGGCGATGGGCTCGGAGGATTTCGCGTGGATGCTGCTGGCGCGTCCCGGCGCCTACATCTGGATCGGCAACGGCGACGGCGAGGGCAGCTGCATGGTCCACAACCCCGGCTACGACTTCAACGACGAGGTGCTGCCGCTGGGCGCGTCGTACTGGGTCTCGCTCGTGGAGCGCCAGCTCGCGAAGGAAGGCGCGTCCTCGCGCCTGGCCGCCGAGTAGGCGGCCGCCACCGGCTCAGCGCCGCTCGGCGGTGCTGGGCGCGACGTAGGTGAGGGCGCGGGCGTAGAGCGCGCGGTCGCGCAGGATGCGGTCCGCCAGTTCCAGATCCTTGACCGGCGCCTGGTCGCTGGGCGGGCAGATCGAGCGCAGCGCCGCGATCCGCTCCGGCGGCGCGCGTTCGCGCACCGTGAGCCAGTCGGCCTGGGCGCGGCGCACGGCCTGCGCGCTGGCGTCGAGTTCGGCGGCGAGCAGTTTGGCGTCGCCGAAGCGCGCCGTGCACACCGTCGGCAGCACGCCGATCTCGTTCCAGGCGTAGCCCGACGGCGCCAGCATGCGCGACCAGGTCAGCGTCAGCTCGCCGTCGTTGGGCAGCGGCACGACGGTCTGCACGGTGCCCTTGCCGTAGGAGGTGCTGCCGACCAGCACGGCGCGGCCGCGGTCCTGCAGCGCGGCGCCGACGATCTCGGCGGCCGAGGCGGAACGGCCGTTCATGACGACCACCATCGGCACGCCCTGCAGCACCGCGCCACCGCTGGAGCGGAACGCCGTGCGGCTGTCGGGATGGCGGCCCTCGGTCGACAGAACGATGCCGCCGTCGAGAAGCAGGTCGGCGACGGAGATCGCGCGGTCCAGCAGGCCGCCGGGATTGTCGCGCATGTCGAGGATGACGCCGGCCATGCCGGGGCCGATGTCGGCGGCGGCCTTCTCGAGCGTCGACCGCAGCGTCTCCGGCGTGCTCTTGTTGAAGCCCGTCAGGCGGATATGGGCGATGTCGCCGCGCCGCTCGTAGGTCGCCGTGGTCGGGATGACGTACGCCCGGCGCAGCGTGAACACGATCTCGCGGTTCTCCGACGGCCGGAACACGCCCATCGCGACGTCGGCGCCCACCCGTCCGCGCAGCGCCCGCACGATCTCGCGCATCGGCTGTCCGGCGACTGACGCGCCGGCGACCGACACGATGCGGTCGCCCGCCCTGACGCCGGCGATGTCGGCCGGCGCGCCCGGCTGGACGCTGCGGATCACGGTCTGGCTGTTCTCGTTCTCGACGGTGACGCCGATGCCGCCGTCGCCCTCGCGGTTGAAGCGGTTGTCGCGCGCCTCGCTCGGATCGGCGTAGCGGGAGTTGCGGTCGAGTTTGCGCGTCGTGCCGTCGAGCGCCGCCTTCAGCACCTTGTCCTTGCCGGCGGCGCGCAGCGCCGTCGACGCCTGGTACGCGGCTTCGACCAGCTCGGCCGTGGCCTCGCCCCAGCCGGGGCCGTCGCCGCGGGCCATCGGGGCCGGACGATCGGCGACCATTCGCTCGGCGACGAACATGCGCAGCCGTCCATCGGCCTCCTCGGCGCGCACTTGCGGATCGA
Organism: Rhodospirillales bacterium; assembly: GCA_016699855.1. Taxonomy (NCBI): domain Bacteria; kingdom Pseudomonadati; phylum Pseudomonadota; class Alphaproteobacteria; order Rhodospirillales; species Rhodospirillales bacterium. Next base: position 476,007 of record CP064988.1, on the reverse strand, counting down.
GCGTCGCGACCGAGCGCAGCGCCTCGCTGGACAGCGCTCCGAAATCGGCGACCTCCGAGATGTAGCGGTCCGAGATCGCGGCGTAGCCGCGGATCAGCGTGCGTCCCATCGACGGATCGCGCGCGACGCCGGTGGTCGGCCCCTCGGTCGTCAGGCACGACGCGATCGCCGCGGCGCCCACGAGGATCGCCAACGCGCGGCCGAACACCCACAAATCCGATGCGCGTCGCTGGCGACGCGCGGCGGCGGATTGATCTGATTGCACCCCGGACCTATCCGGCACGGAACCCACCCCTGGATCCCGTACCGCCCTCAGCTTCCATCACGACCATAGCACAAGCCGGCGGCGGTTCGCAGGTGTCCTCGCGGTGGGAAACGCGCCCACCTTCGCGCCCCCGGCGGGAGGGTCCCGTGCTAGCGTGCGCCTCGGTCTTCCGGACATGGAGCGATCTCATGGGCCTGCTCGATTCGATCCTCGGGGGCGCGCTTGGCGGGCGCGGCGCGGGTGGTGGTGGTGGCGCGCAAACCATGATCCTGCAGGCCGTGCTCGGCATGCTGATGAACGGCGGCCTCAACCGCGGCGGCGGGGCCGGTGGCGCCGGACCCGGCGGTCTCGACCTCGGCGCCATCCTCGGCGGGCTTCTGGGCGGCCAGCAGGGCGGCGGCGCGCCGGGTGGCGGTGGCGGCATGGGCGGCCTCGGCGGGATGCTTGGCGGCGCGCTGGGCGGCGGCGGTGGCCAGCCGTCTGGCGGCGGCATGGGCGGACTCGGCGGGATGCTGGGCGGCGGCCTCGGCGGGCTCGGCCAGGTCTTCGAGCAGGCCGGCTACGGCGAGCACATGAAGTCCTGGGTCTCTACCGGCGAGAACAAGGAGCTGTCGTCGGACGATGTCGGGCGCATCTTCGGCCCCAACGCGCTCGGCCAGCTCGCGCGCCACGCCGGCGTGTCCGAGCACGAGACGGCCGGCCACCTCTCGACGATCCTGCCGCAGCTCGTGGATGGCCTGACTCCGACCGGCGGATTGCCGCGTAGCGACGACGACGTGCCGGTGGACGCCCTCGACGCGCTGGTCGGCCGGCTCACGGGTGGCGCGCGGTAGGCGGGAGACGGGAGAAGCTCGTCAATCGACGCCGGACATTCCAGCGACGCCGGCCCTTCCGTCATCCCGAGCGCAGCGAGGGATCTTTCCGCCGCTGAAAGATTCCTCGCTGCGCTCGGGACGACAAAGGGGCTCTCGGTGGCGCGTGGTCCGAATGCGCCGCCGCCGTTCAATCGCGGATGCGGCGTTCGATGGTGACGGTGCCGCCGGCACCCTCCAGCAACAGCAGCGCGTAGGGCGAGGTGATCATCTGCGGCAGCTTGCTGCCGGGCGCCGGCCGCGTCTCCTCGATGACGACCACCAGCCGGTCGCCGCGACGCTCCGTGGCGACGACGTGCACGCCGTAGCCCGGAGTCGGCCGCGTGCCGAGGTAGATCGCCACGCCGGTCTGGCGCGCCGGATCGAAGGCCGGCGGCGGCTCGACGCGGAGCTGGCGCCACAGCGTCTCCCATTCGGACACCGTGGTCGCGACCTTCGTGCCCGCCTGGGCGGCGCCGGAGCGCGAGCCTTCCCACATTTTGAACCCGAATGTCTGCGCGCCGGCGGGGCCGGCGCCGCGGCCGAGCGCGAGCGCGGCGATGGCGACGAGGACGGCGACGCCGGCCAGCGCGCGGCGGCCGATGCGGCCGCCGAGACGCGACGGCGCCGCGAAGGGAACGGCGCCGGGAGCCGGGCCGGGATCAGGATACGCGATGCTCATGGCCGTGGGTATCGGCCTTCAGCGTGGCGCCTTTGGGGGCGGGAATGCGGCGCCGCGGCGGCGGCGCGTGTCGGAACGGCGGCGGACCGGCCCGCGCGCCGCGACGGAGCGTCACACCGGCTTCGGCAGGCCCGCGCGGTGCGGCTTCAGCACGGCGTAGATCGCGAGGTGGTGCGGCGTCGCGACCCCCAGCCGGCGCCCTTCGCGCACGATGTGGCCGGACAGGCCCTCGACCTCGATCGGACCGCCCCGCGCGATGTCATGGTACATCGAGGCGTACATGCCCGGCGGGAATCCCTTGAGCCGCGCCAGCGTCGAGGCCTCGATGTCGTCGGGCAGCGCCACGCCCTGCGCGCGCGCCACGGCCGTCGCCTCCGCGATCAACGCGGCGGCGACCTCGAGCACGTCGGGATCGGAATAGAGCGGACCGGCCGGCAGTCGCGCCGCCGAGGTCAGCGCGGCGTTGGTGCACAACCCGATCAGCTTGCTCCACAGCGCGCCGCGCACGTCGTCGGTCATCTCGGCGGCGAAGCCGGCCCTGGCGCAGCGCGCGGCGAAATCGGCGGCCTTGGCGCGCGCGGCGGCGTCCCCCTCCGGCGCGCCGAACACGATCGACGACATCGCGCCAGTGTAGCGCACGTGTCCCGGCGCGGCGATCACGCCGGAGACGTAGGCGCAGCCCGGCAGCACCGTGGCCGATGGCAGGACACGCGCGATCGTCTCGGGTCCGCCGATGCCGTTGAGCAGCGAGACCGCCAGCGTCGCCGGCCCGAACATCGGCGCGGCGGCGCGCGCGGCGTCCTCGACCTGGTAGAGCTTGACCGCGAAGACCACGACGTCGGCGACGCCGAGTTTCGCGGCGTCGTCGCTCGCGTCGATGCGGACGGTGAAGTCGCCGCGCGGTCCCTCGACGCGCAGGCCGCCGGCCCGGACCGCCGCGAGATGCGCGCCGCGCGCCACCGCCGCGACGTCCTCGCCGCCCTTCGCGAGCAATCCCCCGAAGTAGCCGCCGACGCCACCGAGTCCGACGATCGCGATGCGCATCATTTGTGCCCTCCTGAGTCCGCCGGCGGACGCCCGCCTGGCGGCGCGATGGATACCTCAGCCGCCGCAACGCACGGCGCTGACTTCGCAGGTCGAGCCCGAAGCCCCGCTTCGGCAGAAGCGCAGCGCGTGCGCCTTCGCGCTCTCGGCGTCGTTGGCGGCGCCGAATCCCGCGCCCCGAGACGTGCCGGTCGCGACCGCGATGCAGCGCGCCAGCGTGACGTTGCCGAGCTTGCAGCCGGGACGTCCGCAGCGCGACAGGGCCTCGCTCATCGTCAGGTCGCGATCCGTCCGGCCCCATCCCAGGCCCCACGCGCCACTGCCGGCGTCGTAGGCGTATGTCACCCAGTAGGGCGAGGCTTGGCCGTGCGCCGCCGGGGCACCGAAAAGCAGAGCGGACGCGAGGGCGGCGGCGCGGGGCAGACGGTTCATTCAGGCGCTCCAATGGTTGGCGGCCAGACCGGACGGGGCCGCGGCGCGGCGGCCTAGCACACCGGAGGGCGGCGCGGGAAGACGACGCGCACCCGCCGGTCGGATCAATGGTTGCTGGCGGCGAACGGATCGTCGACCCGCGGCCAGTAGGCCGCCGTGCGCTTGACGTAGCGGATGTTGGCGAAGTCCGGCTCGATGCCGCCCGGCGTCGTGACGTACACGACCTCCGACGCGATCGGCGCGAAGCCGGCGTAGAAATGCTGCGACGATTTCACGACGATCAGCTTGTAGGCGGCGGGATCGAGCCCTAGCGGCTCGAACACGTCGGGGTTCAGCACCTGCGTGCGCCGCGTGTTGACGATCACGTCGACGCCGTCGCCTTGCAGCCACGCGAGGTTGCCGACGTTGCTCTTCACGCCGCTGTCGCCGAAGCTCTGCTTGCAGTCGTAGGCCAGCTTGCGCACGGTCACGACCATGTCGACGGGCTGGCCGCTGATCGGCCCGGACTTGCCGCCCAGCCGCATCTCCAGCGTCGCGCCCTCGCCCGCCTCCTCGGCGATGGCGAAGGCCATCGGATCCCACAGCAGGCAGACCAGCGCGTCCTTCGCGCCGCGGTCGAGCAGCGCCTTGAGCACGTGCGTGGCGTCGCTGGGCGAGCCGCCGCCGGCGTTGTGGGCCGTCTCCGCCGCGACCAGCGGCTTCGACGGAGTCCTCGTGGCGGCGCGCTCCGCCAGTCCCTCCGGCGTCCAGTAGTCGGTGCGCGTGCTCTCGCGCATGTCGAACAGCTCGCGGCCGAGCTTCTCCGCCAGCGCCAGCGCCTTGGCCTTGTCGCGGTCGGCGACCACGAGCGTGCGCGCGCCGGTCTCCGCGACGTCGCCCCATGGGAAGCCGTGGCCCAGCGACACCGAGAGGATGCCGTCCTTGCCCTCGAACGATTTCATGCGGTCGACGAAGCCGCGCATCGGCGCGATCGGCGTGCGGTACATCGACACCATGCGGCAGTCCCACATCGCCATCACGGGTTTGGTCTTGCCCTCCGCGGCGTCGGCGGCGATGCGGAACACCTCCTCGGCGCGGTCCATCGAATCGACGTGCGGATATTCCTTGAACGTCACCAGCGCGTCGGCGCTGGCCAGCATCGCCTCGGTCAGATGGCAGTGCAGGTCGAGCTCGCCGGCCACGACGGCCTTCGGACCGACGACGGCGCGCACGCGCGCCAGCAGGTCGCCCTCGCAATCGTCGTAGCCGTCGGCGACCATCGCGCCGTGCATGTTGATCAGCGCGATGTCGACCGGCATCGCCTTCGCGAGGTCGGCGAGGATCTCGTCGCGGTAGGCCTCGTAGACCGAGCGCACCGTGATGCCCGACGGCTCGGCGAAGGCGCACAGGCTCTCGACCACCTCCCAGCCGCGCTCCTCCGCGCGCTTGCGCCAGACATGCAGCGGCGCGGAGAACAGGTTGGGCGTGTGCTTGGTGGCGTCGCCGCGGTAGAAGGCGCGCTCCTCGAAGGTGCGGCGGCCGGTGGGGAAGGGCACGAAGGTGTTGGTCTCGGTGCCGAGACAGGCGATGAAAACGCGCACGCGGGGGCTCCTGACGGGGCGGGGCGGGGCACGCTAGACCATCGCGATCCGCGTTTCCACGACACGCTCAATACGCCGTGCGCGCGGCACCTCCGCGGAAAATGATTTTCTTGTGCCGCAGCGGTTTCTCCGATTCGGGACGTGCCGCCGGAGGGCGGATTCGCGTTTTGTATATTGTATTTTGTATACAATATACAAAACGGCCCCTTTCGACACCCGGAGCGTTCACTCCGACAGCCGCGCGATCTCGGGACGGCTGCGCTGGTCGAAGATGATCGAGGTCTCGATCCGGGTGACACCCGGCCGGTTGGTGAAGCTGTCGAGCGCGAGGTCCTTCAGATGCGCCATGTCGCGCGCCACGACATGGACGACGAGGTCGTGGCGCCCGGTGATGAGGTAGGCCGACCGCACCTCGGGGATCGAGACGACATCGGCCATGAGCGTGTCGACGGTCGCGCGCTCGTGCTTGGCGAGTTCGATGAACAGCAGGGCCTCGATGCCGACGCCCATGTGTTTCGCGTCGACGACGGCGTGCGCGCCCGTCAGCACGCCCTCGCTCCACAGCCGCTTGACCCGCTCGTGGCAACTCGACGGCGCGAGGCCCACCCGGGCTGCGAGGTCCTTGTTCGGGACGCGGGCATCATTCTGTAAAATCGCCAGAATGGCGAAGTCAGTTCGGTCTAGCGTCGTCATCGCCGCCCTTTAGCCGAAAACTCTTCGATTGCCTAGAACGCGCCGAGAACACTACGTTCAGGCCGTCGCTGCAACGTGGCGAGGGCAACCCATGAGCTTCGTCCTGTCCCGGCTCGCCGAGATCACCGGCGACGACGTCGAGCGGTTCCGCAGGGACGGTTTCCTCGTGGTCGAGGGCGTGCTCTCGACCGAGCGCGTCGCGGCGCTACGCGAGAGCTTCCCCAAGCTGTTCGCCGGCAAGTTCGACACGGGCGTCTACCCCGACGAATGGTACTGGCGCGAGGGCATGAGCCTGCCCGACGTCACGCGCCACATGGGCAACGCGTGGAAGGCCGATCTCACCGTCGCCAAGCTGGCGCTGTCGGCCGAGATCGGACGCGCCGCCGGAGCGCTGACCGGCTGGCCCGGCGTGCGACTCGGACAGGACACGATCTGGTGGAAGCCGCCGAAGACGAAGGCGGTCACGCTGCACCAGGACAGCTCGTTCATGGATTTCCTCGATCCGCCGCTCACCGTCACCTGCTGGGTGACGCTCGACGACACGCACCGCGACGCCGGCACGCTGGAATACGTGCCCGGCTCGCACCGTTGGCCGTTGACCCCGATCCCGGAGGGCTTCCACGCGCCGGATGATCACCGCGCCGGCATGAAGCTGGCGGCCCGCGGCGCCGGCGTCGCGGACCCCGAGCCCTTCTTCATCGAGGTGCCGGCCGGCTCCTGCGTGTTCCACGCCGGCGAGATCTGGCACGGCTCCGCGGCCAACGGGTCGGCCGACCGGATGCGGCGGTCGATCGGCATCCACATGACCCAGGCGGACGCGCGGTTCTCCGACCGGCACGGAGGCTATATCTACCGGCGCTACCAGCGCACCGACGACCCCACGCTCGACGAGAGCTATTTCCCGATACTGTGGAGCCGGCACGGCCACCGCACGCCGTGGATCGACCATTACTGCGCGACCGGACGGCGCAGCGTGTCGCGACAAGAGGAGGGATGACGATGAACGACCAGTCCGGGCCGACGCCGGTGCCGTACATGGAGCGCACGCGGTACTACTACCGGGCGCTCGGCTACCCGACCGACTACGTGTGGGCGCGCCACGACGACGCCCCGTTCACGCGCCCCGCCAAGCCGATGCGCGAGGCTACCATCGCGCTGATCACGACGGCCGGCCCGCCCGACCGCTCCAACCGCGATGCGCGCAACCGCAAGCACGTCTGGTCGGGCGACGTCGCCAACCCGCCCGCCGGGTTCGACACCGATCTCGCCTGGGACAAGGAGGCGACGCACGTCGACGACCGCGAGACGTTCCTGCCGATCGACGCGATGCGCAGGCTGGCCGCGAAGGGCGTGATCGGCCGGCTCGCGCCGCGCTTCCACGGCGCGCCGACGGACTACAGCCACCGCAAGACCAACGAGCACGACGCGCCGGAACTCCTGCGGCGGCTGCGCGAGGACGGCGTCGACGCCGCGATCCTCACCGCCCTTTGACCCGTCTGCCACCAGACCGTGAGTCTGGCCGCGCGTCATCTCGAAGCCAACGGCATCCCGACCGTCGTCATCGGCTCGGCGAAGGACATCGTCGAGCATTGCGCCGTGCCGCGCTTCGTCTTCAGCGACTTCCCGCTGGGCAATCCCTGCGGCCATCCGTGGAACCCGGCGATGCAGACGGAGATCGTTCGATCAGCCGTGTCGCTGCTCGACACCGCGACCGCGCCGCGCACGACGCTGCGCGCGCCGTTCGAGTGGAAGCCCGACCCGGAGTGGCGCGCCCGCTACAACCGCGTGCGCCCCGAGGACCGCGAGCGGCTGCTCGCGGTCGGCGACGCAAGGCGGGAGGCGCGGCGCATCTGACCTCGCGTTTGCATCCCTTCTCCCCCGTCATCGGGGGAGAAGGTGCCCGAAGGGCGGATGAGGGGCCTTCGCCGTTGTCGTCACGCGCTCGGTGGATGCAATCGCCATAACGGCGATACTGCGTCGCGGCGGCGCTGCGCTTCTCATCCGGCGCTGCGCGCCCCCTTCTCCCGCGATGGCGGAGGAGAGGGGGGGAGAATACGAAAAAAGTACCAGAGCGCCGCCCTACGACGGGGTGAAGGCAGGCACGTCGCTGGCCGAGGCCTGCTTACCGGCGCTTCTGCCCGCCCCGCCGCGGCAGCTTCGGGCGCGCGGGCTTGCCCGGGAAGCGGCGTTCGGGGCGCGCGTCGGGGCGCTGCGGGCGCTGCGGCTGGTCGCCGCCGATCACCTCCATCAGCTCGAACAGCAGGCCACCGGTGGCGACGTCGGCCTCGCGCACGCGCACGCGGACCTTCTCGCCGAGGCGGAAGGTGGTGCCGGTGCGGCTGCCGACCAGCGCCTGTCCCGGTTCGTCGTGGTTGAAGTATTCGGCGCCCAGCGTCTTGATCGGGATCAGGCCGTTGGCGCCGGTCTCGTCGAGCTCGACGAACAGGCCGAAGCGCGTGACGCCGGTGATGCGGCCGTTGAACGAGGCGCCGACGCGGTCCGCCATGTAGGCGGCCATGTAGCGGTCCATCGCGGCGCGCTCGGCGGCGATGGCGCGGCGCTCGCACATCGAGATGTGCTCGCCGGCCTCGGGGAACGTCGCGCCGGCGACCTCGGGCAGGCGGCCCTCGCCGAGGCCGAGACCGGCGATCAGCGCGCGGTGCACCAGCAGGTCGGAATAGCGGCGGATCGGCGAGGTGAAATGCGCGTAGCGCCGCAGCGCCAGGCCGAAATGGCCGACGTTCTCCGGGCTGTACACGGCCTGGCTCTGGCTGCGCAGGATGGTCTCGTGCACGACGCGCTCGAACGGTTGGCCGGCGACCTTCTTCAGCACGTTCTCGAAATCGCGCGGCTTGAGGTTGACGCCCGGCGGCATGCCGACGCCCAGCGTCTTGAGGAAGCCGCGCAGCGATTCGATCTTGGCGGCGTCGGGCGGCGCGTGGACGCGGTACATGCAGGGCATGCGCCGCTCCTCCAAGGTCTCGGCCGCCGCGACGTTGGCGAGGATCATGAACTCCTCGATCAGCCGGTGGCTGTCGTAGCGCTCGCGCGGGCTGATGTCGGCGATGCGGCCGTCGTCGGCCAGCCGCACCATGCGCTCCGGCAGGTCGAGATCGATGGTGCCGCGGGCGCGCCGCGCCTTGAGCAGCGAGGCGAAGGCGCCGTAGAGCGGGGCGACGACGCCGTCCATCAGCGGCGCCAGCTCGTCGTCGGGGAAGCCGTCGCGGGCGCGCTGCGTGCGCGTGTAGGTCAGCCGCGCGGCGGAGTGGATGAGGGCGCGGTGGAAGCGGTGGCGCTTGAGCTCGCCGTCGGCGTCGACCCACATCTCGGCGACCAGGGTCGGGCGGTCCTCGCGCGGGCGCAGCGAGCACCAGCCGTTGCTGAGCTCCTCCGGCAGCATCGGCACGACGCGGTCGGGGAAGTAGACGGAGTTGCCGCGGCGGTAGGCGCAGCGGTCCAGCGCGTCGTCGGGGCGCACGTACCAGGCGACGTCGGCGATCGCCACCATCAGGCGCCAGCCGCCGGCGTTGTCGGCGGCTGGATCGGGCTCCGCGAACACCGCGTCGTCGAAATCGCGCGCGTCCTCGCCGTCGATGGTGACGAAGGGCACGGCGCGCAGGTCGTGGCGGTGGGCGACGGGCGCGGCCTTGGCGCGGCGCGCCTGCTCCAGCGCGTCCTCGGGGAACTCCACGGGGATGTCGTTGGCGGCGATGGCGATCAGGCTGACGGCGCGCGGCTCGCGCAAGGTGCCGACCTTCTCGACGACGCGGCCGCGGCGGGCCAGCGGTCCGCCGATCTGCTCGATCCACACCACGTCGCCGGTGGCGGCGCCGTCGGTGGCGTCGGCCGCGACCTCGATCTCGAAGCGCAGCTTGCGGTCGGTCGGCCGCACGATGGCGGCGCCGCGCGGGCCGCCGATGGTCTCGACCACGCCCAGCACGCGGCGCGCGCCGTGTCCGACCTTGCGCACGATGCGCGCCTCGTAGCGGGCCTCGCCGCGGCGGCGCAGCGACACCAGCAGCCGGTCGCCGGGGCCGGGCGCGGCGTGGTCGGAGGACGGCAGCACGACGATCTCCGGCGGCGGCGCGCCGTCATCGGAATCCCAGCGCACGGGACGGGCGAGAAGGTCGCCGTCGGAATCGGGGCCCGTGATCTCGACCACGAGATGCTCGGGCAGGGCGCCGGGATCCATCAGCTCGCGGCGGTTGCCGCGCGCCACCTCGCCGTCGGCGCGCAGCTCGCGCAGCAGCGCCTTCAGCGGCACCCGGTCGGCGCCCTTGACGTTGAACGCCTTGGCGATCTCGCGCTTGCCCACCGGCACCGGACTTTCGCGGATGAAGGCCAGGATCTTCTCCTTCGTCGGCAGCGCGGGCGCGGGCTTCTTCGGTCTGCTCAAGGGCGGGGTCCTGACGGGATGTGTCGCGCGGGGCGGCGTGGGAGCGAACGAGCGCGTGCGGCCGACGCGAAGCCCCTCATCCGCCCTTCGGGCACCTTCTCCCCCTCGTCAGGGGGAGAAGGGAAGAGCATCAGCGCCGACACGGCGAAGCAAACCGGGACCTTCTCCCCTCCTTCGAGGCGAGAAGGGAGGAGAACGCTTTTCCCTTCTCCCCCTGACGAGGGGGAGAAGGTGGCGCGGAGCGCCGGATGAGGGGCTTCGTTCCGGTCACGAGATGTCGAGGATCTGGCGGCCGGCCGACGCATCGCGCGAAATCTAGGCCGCTTCCTTGTCGGGGGCGGGCTTCTTCGGGGCGGCGGCTTTCTTTTTCGCGGCGGGCTTCTTCTTGGCGGCGGGCTTCTTGGCGGCGGCGGCCGCGCCGTCCGCGGCGGGCTTCGCGGCCTTGGCGGCTTTCGGCGCGGCCTTGCGGGCGCCGCCGCGTCTGCCGCCGGTGCCGGCGACGCTGGCGCGGGCGGCGATCAGCGGCAGCGCCTCCTCGAGCGTCACGCTCTCCGGCGCCAGGCCCTTGGGCAGCGTGGCGTTGACCTTGCCGTGCTTGACGTAGGGGCCGTAGCGGCCGGCGAAGACCTCGACCGGGCCGCCATCGGGATGGTCGCCGAGGGTGCGCAGCGGCGTCGCCGCCGCGCGGCCGCGGCCGGGACCCTTGGCCTCGGCCAGCAGCGCCACGGCGCGGTTCATGCCGATGGCCAGCACGTCCTCGTCGGCGGGGATCGATTTGTAGGCGGTGCCATGCTTCACGTAGGGGCCGAAGCGGCCGATGCCGGCGAGGATCGGCACGCCGGTCTCGGGATGCGGGCCGAGCGTGCGCGGCAGGGCGAGGATCGCCAGCGCGGTCTCGAGCGTGACGTCGGCGGCGTTGTGGCCCTTGGGCAGCGAGGCGCGCTTGGGCTTGTCCTTGCCCTCGGCCTCGCCGAGCTGGACGTAGGCGCCGTAGGGGCCCTGGCGCGCCGAGACCACCTTGCCGGTGTCGGGATCGGGGCCGAGCTCGCGCGGACCGTCGAGCGCGCCCTCGGCGGAATCGTCGTTGGCGGCGATCGCCAGCCGGCGGGTGTAGCGGCAGGTCGGGTAGTTCGAGCAGCCGATGAAGCCGCCGAACTTGCCGAGCTTGAGGTTGAGGCGGCCCTCGTTGCAGGCCGGGCAGCCGCGCGGATCCTTGCCGTCGGCGCGCTCGGGGAAAAAGTGCGGGCCGAGCGCGGCGTCGACCGTGTCGAGCACGTCCTTGACCCGCAGCTCCGTGGTCTCGTCGACCGCGCCCTTGAAGTCGCGCCAGAAGTCGCGCAGCACGGCGCGCCAGTCGGCGCGGCCGCCGGAGATGTCGTCGAGCTGCTCCTCGAGGCCGGCGGTGAAGTCGTAGCCGACGTAGCGCGGGAAGTAGGACGAGAGGAACGACACGACGATCCGGCCGCGGTCCTCAGGCACGAAGCGCTTGCGGTCGAGCTTCACGTAGTTCCGGTTCTGCAGCACCTCGATGATGCTGGCGTAGGTCGAGGGCCGGCCGATGCCGAGTTCCTCCAGCCGCTTGACCAGCGACGCCTCGCTGTAGCGCGGCGGCGGCTCGGTGAAGTGCTGCTCGGGAACGACGGCGCCGCGCTTCAGCGCCTCGGTCTCGCTGACGTCCGGCAGGCGGGCGGCGGCCTCGTCCTCCTCGTCGTCGCGGCCCTCCTCGTAGAGGGTGAGGAAGCCGTCGAATTTCAGCACGGAGCCGGTGGCGCGCAGGCGCACGTTGTGGTCGCCGGAGTCGATGTCGACCGTGACCTGGTCGAACACCGCGCTCTCCATCTGGCACGCCACCGTGCGCTTCCAGATCAGCTCGTAGAGCCTGAGCTGGTCGCGGTCGAGATGGCGCGCCACGCTGTCGGGCGTGCGGAACAGGTCGGTCGGCCGGATCGCCTCGTGGGCCTCCTGCGCGTTCTTGGCCTTCGAGGTGTAGAAGCGCGGCTTCTCCGGCAGGTACGCGGCGCCGTAGCGCGTCTCGATCAGCTTGCGGGTCTGGGCGCGGGCCTCCGGCGCGAGGTCGACGCCGTCGGTGCGCATGTAGGTGATCAGGCCGACGGTCTCGCCGTCGACGTCGACGCCTTCGTAGAGCCGCTGCGCCACGCGCATGGTGTGGGCGGCGCCGAAGCCGAGCTTTCGCGACGCCTCCATCTGCAGGCTCGAGGTGATGAACGGCGGCGGCGGGTTGCGCCGCACCTGGCGGCGGTCGACGCCGCCGACCGTGAAGGCGCGGTGCTCGATCTGCGCCTTGGCCGCCATCGCCTCGGCCTCGGTGCCGAGGTCGAACTTTTCGAGCTTCTGGCCGTTGAGATGGGTCAGGCGCGCCTTGAAGGTCTGGCCGCGCGGCGTCGTGAACTCGGTGTCGAGCGTCCAGTACTCGCGCGCCTTGAACGCCTCGATCTCGGCCTCGCGCTCGCAGATCAGGCGCAGCGCCACGGACTGCACGCGGCCGGCCGAGCGGCTGCCCGGCAGCTTGCGCCACAGCACCGGCGAGAGCGTGAAGCCGACGAGGTAGTCGAGCGCGCGGCGCGCCAGATAGGCGTCGACCAGCGGCTGGTCGATCTCGCGCGGGTTGGCGACGGCGTCCTGGACGGCCTGCTTGGTGATGGCGTTGAAGGCGACGCGCTTGACCACGACGCCGCCCAGCGCCTTGCGCCGGGCGAGGATGTCGCGCACGTGCCAGCTGATCGCCTCGCCCTCGCGGTCGGGGTCGGTGGCGAGGTAGAGGATCTTGGCGCCGCGCACGGCGTCGGCGATGTCGGACACGCGCTTCTGGGACTTGGGATCGATCTCCCAGTCCATGGCGAAATCCTCGTCCGGACGCACCGAGCCGTCCTTGGCCGGCAGGTCGCGGACATGGCCGAAGCTGGCCAGCACGCGGTAGCCGGGCCCGAGGTACTTGCCGATGGTCTTGGCTTTGGCCGGCGACTCGACGACGACGACGTTGGTCATGAATACCCGCTGGCCCGCATTCGTCCGGGCATCCGGAATCGCCCGAATCTGCCGCGAAACCAACGCGTTAGATCAGGGCGATCATGTTTCCCGGGCGCCGCTCGATCCGGCCGGCCAGCTCCAGATCGAGCAGCGCGGCCGTCGCGGCGGCGGGCGAGACATGGCAGCAGCGGATGATTTCGTCAACCGGGGTGGGCGCCCGGGTGAGCGCGGCGGCGATCCGCTCGGCGACCGCCTCCGGGTCTGAAGTTTCCATGAATTCAATAGGTTGAGCGTCCACGCCCGGCGTTGGCGACGGGTCGTCATGGCCGGACTGTCCACCGCCAAGCGGCATGGGGGCGGGCTCTGCAGGCCGGGTCCGGCGCCGCTTCGGGGCCGGCGCCGGGGGGGCGAGCGGTCGTGGCGGCGGCGCGGGCGCGGCGGCGGGATCGGGCAGGATCGCGGCGATATCGGCGATCTCCTCGACCAGATGGGCGCCATCTCGGATCAGGCGGTTGCAGCCGCGGGCGCGGGGATCGAGCGGCGATCCGGGGATCGCGAACACCTCGCGGCCCTGGTCGGCGGCCTGGCGGGCGGTGATCAGCGAGCCGGATTGCAGCGCCGCCTCGACCACCAGCACGCCCAGCGACAGGCCCGACACGATGCGGTTGCGGCGCGGGAAATGGCGGGCCTGCGGCACGGCGCCCAGCGGCGCCTCCGACACGATGGCGCCGGCCGCCGCGATCTCGCGGTAGAGGTCATCGTTCTCCGGGGGATAGACGACGTCGACCCCACCCGCCAGCACCGCGACCGTGCCGGTCGGCAGCGCCGCCCGGTGCGCCGCGGTGTCGACGCCGCGCGCCAGGCCGGAGACCACGACGAAGCCGCGCCCGCCGAGTCCGGCCGCGAAATCCGTCGCCAGCCGGCGCCCGCCGACGGAGGCGTTGCGCGCGCCGACCACGGCGATGGCGGACCGCGACAGAAGCGCGGCGTCGCCGATCACCGACAGCACCGGCGGCGCGTCGCCGAGCTGGGTCAGCGCGGCGGGATAGTCGGCGTCACCCGCGATCACGAAGCGGCCTCCGAGCGCCGCCAGCGCGTCCGCCTCGTCGCGTAGCGCCGCGGCGCCGGGCGGCCGCGGCGCCGATTGGAACCCCGCGCGCTTGGCCAGCGACGGCAGCGCGTCGAGCGCGGCGGCGGCCGAGCCGTAGTGGCCGACCATCTCGTGGAAGGTGACCGGCCCGATGCGCGGCGTGCGCGCCAGCCGGGCCCGTGCCATGCGCTCGCCCGTCAGCGGCGGCCCCGCCGGCCGCGCGGCCGCCTCGGGCGCGGACGCGATGAACGGCAAGCGCAGCGACAGGTTCATGGAATGTTCTATAAGCGATAGTCTTTGATAGATAAATAAACCGTAGGTTGCATATAGTCTTCCAGCCGAAGAGGCGCGCGGGGTCGATTGGCGTCCGACTCAAACTGTTGTGTGTTTCGGCGCCGGACACCAATGCTTGTGGCCGGGGTCACAGCGATGTGACCTGCGTCGCGGCGCCGTCGCAATTGGTCCGAATTTCAAACGCAAGCGCCGACGAATATCCGCCGCGCCGGAGGAAGCGACCCATGTGGGCGCCGGGCTCCGGAGATGGGGGACCTCCATGTTCAAGCTCGCTTTTGTCCTTGTCGGCGTCGCGTTCCTCGCCTCGGCCTGCGTCACCGGCAGCCGCGGCTACCAGGGCTCCAACCGCGGTTCGGGCTCGTTCACCCCTCAGCGGCGAGGGCGGCTACAGCGGCAGCTCGTCGGGCGACTACCGCCGCTACCGCACGGACCGCGACCGCTAACGCCGGGCGCGACGGGCGCGGACGGGGAGACCCGTCCGCGGCTTTTTCATGCGCCGGCGGCGCGCAGGGCGTCGTCCAGACCCTCGCGCAGACGGACCGCCCCGGTACGCGCCGACAGGTCGAGTAGCGCGTGGCCCTCCGCCGTCATCTCGGCCGACAGCGCGCCACGCATCGCGGCCGCGAGAACGCGGCCGCGGCGGACGAGGAAGTCGGCCATCGGCATCGGCTCTTCGCTGTAGAACGCCGCCAGCTTCGCGCACTGGTCCTCGACCATGTCCGGATCGCCGAGCCTGCGGGCCAGCTCTATCAGGTTGCGGCGGGCGACGACGTGGTTGTGCGCCAGCACCTTTCCGGCCAGCAGCGTCTCGGCCTCGTCGACGAGCGCGGCGCGCGCGGCGGGATCCGCCTCCAGCAAGGCGTTCTGGCTGAGCGCGGCCGGCCCCCAATAGCTCATCGTCGTGTCGCGCGCGATCCGCAGGCCTTCCACCAGGTGCGGGCGGGCGGCCTCGGGACGGCCGGCGTCGATCTCGATGTCGGCGAGGAAGGCGAGGTTCTCGGGCTCGAACCGCCAGGCCTCCAGCTCGGCGACGATGGCGCGCGCGCGGTCTATGTGCGGGCGGGACTCCTCCGCGCGTCCGAGTTCGAGAAGCGCGAAGACGCACATATGCCGCGAGATCAGCTCGGCCCGCTTCTGGCCGACGGAGATCGCCAGCGCCACGCTCTCGTGCGCCGCGGCAAGCGCCTCCTCCAGTCGCAACGCGTAGAAGGTGGTGAACGCGAACATCGGCCGGTTGGAGACCTCGACACGGCCGAGTCCGATCCGCCGGCTCTCCTCGACGCACTCGCCGAAATGGCGGGCGCAGCGCGCGATGTTGCCGCGCGCGTACTCCGCGTCGCCCAGCCCGCCCAGCGCCCGCGCCCGCGCCTCGGCGTCGCCGGCACGCTCGGCCAGCTCGAGCGCCGCCCGGTGCTCGGCGAGGCACTCCTCGACGCGCCCCAGCGGGAACAGGAGGTTGCCGCGCGTGAAGCGGCAGCGGGTCTGGATGTCCAGCCAGCCGCCTTCCTCCGCCAGCGCCTGCGCCGCCGCCACGTCCTCGAACGCCGCCGGAAGCTGGTCGAGGATGCGCCGCGCCGAGGCGCTGCCCAGCAGCGCGAGGCTGCGACCGCGCGCATCGCCGCCGGCCGCGAGCGCCTCCTGGTAGGCGGCCAGCGCCTCGCGCGCGCGGCCGCCGTCGAGCAGCGTGTCGCCCTTCAGAGTCAGCAACGCCGCGCGCGCTGGACCGTCGCCGGCCAGTTCGGGGCCGCGGTCGACCAGCGGCAGCGCCTCGCTGGGCCGGTACCGCCGCAAACGGTCCTCGGCCGCCTGCCGGTAGGCGTCGCCGGCGTCGGGCGACCCGGCGTGGTCGAGGTGGGAGGCGCGCATCAGCGGATCGCGGCCCTCGAACCAGCCGCCGGCGCGCAGGTGCAGGGCGCGGCGCGGCTCGGCCAGCAGCGAGCGCAGCACCCCTTCGCGGATCAGCGCGTGCGCGAACATCAGGTCGACGCCGTCGACGCGAAGCAGCCCGGCAGCGAGCAGGGCGGCGGCGTCGTAGGCGGGATCTCCTAGCAGAGCGCGCAGCGCCTCGCGGTCGAAACGCTGCCCCAGCACGGCCGCGGCGTGGATGGCGGCCCGGTCGGCGGGCCGCAACCGGTCGACGCGCGCCACGACGATGCCGCGCAACGACGGCGGTAGCTCGCCGCTGGCCTCGGTGGCGTTGCGCAGAAGCTGCTCGAGGAACAACGGGTTGCCGCCGGCGCGCTCGACGCAGGCGCGCACGGTCTCCTCGGGCAGGCGCGACACGTGGCCGACGATCGCCGCCGCGTCCTGCGCCCGCAGCGGACCCAGGTCGAGGGCGACGAGCGGCGCGCCGGCCGGACGCACGCGCAGGGCCTCCAGAAGGCGCTCGTTCTCCGGCCGAGAGGCGAGGAGCACGACCAGCGCCGCGTCGTCGGCGACGCCCGCCAGCCGCACCAGCGCCTCGATCAGCGCCTCGTCGGCCCAGTGCACGTCCTCGACGACCACCAGCGCCGGCCCGCGGGTGAGCGCGCGGCGGACCAGCAGGACGACGGCGTCGTGGCGTCCGGCGCGCCGGCTGGCCTCGTCCGAGGCGTCGATCACGGCGCGTAGGTCCGGTGTCAGGGGCGCGTCGGCCAGTTCGCGCAGGAAGGCGCGCTGACGTGTGTCAGCGGACGCGTCCACGGCGGCGGACGCGACGGCGGCGGCACGTGCCTCGGGCGCGGCGTCCGGCGCCAGGCCCAGCAGACTGTCGGCCAGCCGGCGCAGGGGATCGCGCTCGAGGCCGGCGCCGAAATCGAGCACGTGGCAGGCGTGCGTGGCGATGCCGCGCTCGGCGGCCATCCGGCGCGCCTCGCCGACCAGCCGGCTCTTGCCGATGCCGGGCTCGCCGCGCACGTAGACCAGCGCGCCGGCGCCGTCGGCGGCCGCGCCGTCGAGCAGCGCCGCGATCTGCGCGACCTGCGGTCCGCGGCCGACGAACGGCGTCATCGGCGCGCCCTCGCCGGGCGCCGCCAGGTCCACGACGCGCCACGCGTCGACGGGCTCGGCGTAGCCTTTGATCTCCTGCCGGCCCATCGCCTCGAGCACGGCGCCGCCGGCGAGCGCGTCGCGGGTCGCGCCGGAGACCAGCACCCCGCCCGGCGGGGCGAGGCCCGTCAGCCGCGCCGCGAGGTTCACCGTGTCGCCGATGGCGGTGTAGCCGCCGCCGGAGCCGCCGACGATCACCTCGCCGGCGGCGATGCCGGCGTGCACGTCGAGGGCGCGGCCCAGCTCGCGCGACAGCGCCGGCATCCGGTCGCGCAGCTCGATGGCGGCGCGCACCGCCCGCATCGCGTCGTCGTCGTGCGCCACCGGCGCGCCGAACAGCGCCATCACGGCGTCGCCGATGTGCTTGTCGACGGTGCCGCCGTGGCGCACCACGATCTCGTCGGCGGCCGCGAGGTAGCGGTCGAGCAGGGCGTGCACGCTCTCGTCGCTGAGCTCGCGCGACATCGCCGTGAAGCCGCACAGATCGGCGAACAGCACCGTCACCGGCCGCCGTTGCGCGTCCACAGCCGGCGCCGCGGCTTGGATCGGAGCGGCGGGCGCCGCCGCCGGAGCGGGTGCCGCGGCGGGGGCGTCGAGCGCGGCGATGGCGTCGAGCAGACGGCGGCGGTGGCCGACCGAG
Source organism: Rhodospirillales bacterium (assembly GCA_016699855.1). Taxonomy (NCBI): domain Bacteria; kingdom Pseudomonadati; phylum Pseudomonadota; class Alphaproteobacteria; order Rhodospirillales; species Rhodospirillales bacterium. The sequence goes on along the minus strand of CP064988.1, from coordinate 458,025 downwards.
GTGACGCCGAGGTCGCGCAGATCGTCGGCTGTCAGGCGCCGCAGCGTGTCGCCGTCGACGTCGTTACCGGCGAACGCCGCCGCATAGGCGCCGAGCCCGAGCTTCTCCAGCCACGCCGTGACGTCCATCGCCACCGCCCCCGAGGTGGTATCCACCGCCGATCAACGCGCGGTCGGCGCCGCGGCGTCAAGCCGATTCGGCCGCGGGCCGACCCGGCCGCGTCACCGCAGCTTCGGATTGAGCGCGTCGCGCAGCCAGTCGCCGAGCAGGTTCACGGCCAGCGACAGCACCACCAGCGCCAAGGCCGGGAAGATCACGATCCACCATTCGCCGGAGAACAGGAACGCGTTGCCGATGCGGATCAGGGTGCCGAGCGACGGCTGGGTCGGCGGCATGCCGACACCGAGGAACGACAGCGAGGCCTCGGCGATGATCGCCAGCGCCAGACCGATGGTGGCGATCACCAGCACCGGGCCGATGGCGTTGGGCAGCACGTGCTTGAGCGCGATCTTGACGCCGGGGATGCCGATGATGCGCGCGGCGCTGACGTAGTCCTTGCCTTTCTCGGCCAGGGTCGTGGCGCGGGTGACGCGGGCGAATTGCGGCCAGTTGGCGAAACCGATGGCGAGGATCAGCACCCAGATCGCGAACCGGTCGTGGAAATCCTTGGGCAGGGCGGCGCGCGCCACGCCGTCCAAGGTCAGGGCGATCAGGATCGCCGGCACGGTGAGCTGGATATCGGCCACGCGCATGATCAGGTTGTCGGCCCAGCCGCCGCGGAAGCCGGCGGTGAGGCCGAGCCCGACGCCCAGCGTCACCGCGAAGCCGATAGCGGCGGCGCTGACCAGCAGCGACACGCGGCAGCCGTACATGATGGCGGACAGCACGTCGCGGCCCTGGTTGTCGGTGCCCAGCGGGAACACCTTGCCGCCCTGTGCCGCCTCGCGGCCCTCCGCCGTCCAGATCGGCTTGGTGAAGGCGTCCATCAGGTTCAGCGATTTCGGGTCGAACGGATCGTGCGGCGCCAGCCACGGGGCGAACACGGCGCCGAGCACGAAGACCACCGTGACGATGGCGGCCGTGACGGTCAGCGGCGAGCGCGTGAAGCTGTGCCAGAGATCTGAGTCGCGGAAGCGCGCGAGGGCGGAGGCTTGGGCCATCCCCCGATCATGCCGGGTCGCAGGCGCGGGTGGAAGCGGGACGGCGTGCGCCGAACTCCTCCCTCGCCGCCCGCTTGCGGGGGGAGAGGGAAGGGGCCCGCGCGCAGCGCGGGAAGGGTGAGGTGGGTCGTTGTGGAGTCCGCCGGGGCCGATATCGGCGCGCGTCGCCTCTCGAAATGACATTCCGACCGATACAACGACCACCTCACCCTCCCGTCGCTCCGCGACGGGCCCCGCCCTCTCCCCCGCTGCGCGGCGGAGAGGGAATGGCGTCACCGTCTGGACAACGCGGCCCGCGCGCACTACGTCGCGGCGGCGGGGCGATGGGCTCCGCGGTGCGGGGATCCACCATGGCGTCCACGGGCGGCGGCCGGGCGCGCGGGCTGAGCGACGCCCAGGTGCGGGCGTTCGTCCGCGACGGCTACGCGCGGATCGACGGCGCCTTCTCGCGCACGCTGGCCGACCAGATGCTGCGGATCCTGTGGCGTGCCACCGGCTGCGATCCGCGCGACCGCGCCACCTGGACGCGGCCGCTGATCCGATTGGGCGCCTACGGCCAGCGACCGTTCCAGCGCGCCGCCAACACGGCGGTGCTGCGCGCGGCCTACGACCAGCTCGTCGGCGCGGGGCGGTGGCGCCCGCGCCGCGACCTCGGCGGCATCCCCGTGCGGTTTCCGAGCGCCGCCAGCCCCGGCGACGAGGGCTGGCATCTCGACGTCAGCTTCCCCGGCGTGGGCGCCGATCCCGAGGAACGCCACGATTTCTCGGATTGGCGGGTGAACGTGACGTCGCGCGGGCGGGCGCTGCTGATGCTGTTCCTGTTCTCCGATGTCGGCGTCGACGACGCGCCGACGCGGATCCGCGTCGGCTCGCACATGGACGCGGCGCGGCGGCTGAAGGCGGCGGGCGACGCGGGGCTGCCGGCGACGGCGTTCGGCGACACCGGCGCCGGCTTGCCGGAGGCGCTGGCGACCGGCGCGGCCGGCACGGTCTACCTGTGCCATCCATTCATCGTCCACGCGGCGCAGCGGCACCGGGGATCGACGCCGCGCTTCATGGCGCAGGCGGCGTTGGGTCCGGCCGAACCGCTGCGCCTGCGCCGCGACGACGGCGCCTATTCACCGGTGGAGATCGCGATCCGCCGCGCGCTGAGTCGGCGCCGGCGCCGGACGCCGGCTAGCGGCCGCGCCGCATGAACGCCAGCGCGGCGCCCAGCAGCGCCAGCGCCGCCGAGAGGGGGCCGAAGCCGGCGAAGCCCTGCGTGGCGAACATCCATCCGCCCAGCGCGGCGGCGCCGACCCAGCCGATGCTGGCGCAGGTGCCGTTGAGGCCCATCACCGTGCCGCGCACGTCCTCGGGCACGTCGGCCAACGCCGCCATCAGGGACGGCCGGCCGAGCGCGTTGATGAACGAGTAGACGAAACCCAACGCCACGGTCGTGACCATGTCGGGCCGCCACGCGAACAGCGCCAGGCTGGCGAAGGCGGTGATCGCCATGCACAGCCCGAAGGCGCCGAGGCGGTCGCGCGTGCGGTCGGCCAGCGGGCCGCCGGCGGCGGTGCCGATGACGTTGCCCATGGCGATCAGCACCAGCGGGATGGCGACGTCGTGCAGGGACGCCTTGTATTCCTGCTGCAGGAAGGTGGCGAAGTAGATGACCACGAGGCCGTAGCAGATGCGCTCGGCGATCCCCATGGACAGCAGCGAGATCACGGGCGCCGAGAAGGCGCCGCGGAACGATCCCGCCGGCGCGCCGCCGTGTCCGCGGCCTGTGGCGCCGCCGCGCGTGCTGGCCCACAGCGTCAGCGATCCGGCGATCGCCAGCGCGGCGAGGCACACGTGCCAGCCGCGCCAGCCCAGCGATGCGCCGACCCAGGCCGCCAGCGGCACGCCAACCACCAGGGTGAGGGACTGGCCGCTCATCACCCAGCTCAGCGCCCGGCCGCGGTGGGTCGACGGCGCGCGCGCCGCGACCTCGGCGAAGATCGTGCCCATGTAGAGGCCGCTGCACGCGCCGCCCAGGGTCGCCCAGATGGCGACGCGGAGATAATCGTCGGCCTGCGCCACGGCCACCATGCACAGGCCCAGCGCCAGCGGTCCGCCGATCAGGAACGGGCGGCGGCCCCAGCGGTCGGCGGCGATGCCGGCCAGCAGCGAGGTCACGCCCCAGGCCGTGGCGGTCATCGACACGAGGTTGGCGATCAGGACCAAACTGACCTGGAGATCCGCCGACATCGAGAGCAGGAACGGCGCCCGGGTCGTGCCGCTGGCGGTGGCGGCGAAGGCGCCGAGGCAACCGGCGGCCAGCAGCAGCCACGGCATCGCCGCGACGGCCGGGGTGGCGGTGGCGCTCGCAGGGGGCGCGGTCGAGGGGACGCGGGCGCCGTCGCCGGCGGAGTTCACGGACATCGGCGGCGATCCTACAGGATGGATCGACGGTCTACGAACGATTCGCGACGGCGGCGCCCGCGTGGCGGGCATGCGCCGCCGGTCGCGCGGGAGGTCCGCGGCCGCCCTGATTCCGCCGCCATCGCGGGCGCGGCGAGGGACACCGGCGCGGTCGAAAGATCCCTCGCCGCGCTCGGGGTCGCATCGGGGGCGGCGACCCTCAGTACGCGCCGCGCTCGAACTCGCGGATCGGGCGCTTGCCGGGCGGAGCGACGACGGCGCCCTTGCCGTCGGGCAGCGGCGCGGCGTCCTGCGGCGTGTAGGGGCCGGAGACGCCGACCACCTCGTCGCCGGCGACGGTGACGCGCTCCATCGTGCGGCGGGCGGGATAGTAGTCGTGGGCGGCGTAGTGCTGGACGGCGCGGTTGTCCCACATCACGACGGTGTTCGGCTTCCAGCGCACGCGCATCTGGTACTCGGGGATGGCGGCGCGCGCGTAGAGGTATTTCAGCACCAGCTCGCTCGTCGTCGGCCACGCCCTTGAGGCGGACGCAGAACTGGGCGCTGACGTTGAGGATGCGGCGTCCGTTGACGGGGTGCACGCGCACCACGGGATGCCACTGGTTCGGATACTTCGCCTCGATCTCCCGCAGCTTGGTCTGGTGCGCCTCGCCGCTGGTGAACAGCGTCCGCCAGGGCTTGAAATCGTGCAGCGCCTCCAGCCCGTGGATGTAGCGTTTCATCGGCTCGGACAGGCCGCGGTAGGCGGCGGTCATGCTGGCGAACAGCGTGTCGCCGCCGTGCTCCGGCACCACCCGCGCGCGCAGGATGGTGCCCAGCGGCGGCCGCGCCCGGAAGGTCTCGTCGGCGTGCCACTGGTCGGTGAGCCTGGGCGGATTGTCCGCGTGGTAGTCCAGCACGATCACCTCGCGCCTGTCGTCGAGGTTGGGCGAGAAGGGATGGATCGACAGCTCGCCGAAGCGGCGGCCGAACGCCATCTGCTCGTCGAGCGTGATGTCCTGGTCGCGGAACACCAGCACCTCGTACGCCGCCAGCGCGTCGTGGACGACGCGGAACTCCGCGTCGGTCAGGCGCCCGAGATGGACGCCCGCGATCTCGGCGCCGATGTTGCCGGAAATGGGGGTGACGACGACGTGCCCGGCCGCGGCCGGCGCGATGGCGGTGTCCATGGCGCTTCCTCAAGGCGCCGCGGCGTTAGGCGGTGGCGACGGCGTAGACGCCCTGCGCGGTGGGCGGCAGGCGGAACTCGCGCCACGAGGCGCCGCCGTCCTCCGTGCCGAACACCTGGCCGCGGCGGGTGGCGCAGTAGACCCGCGCCGGATGTGCGGCGCTGGGCGCGATGGTCATCAGCGTGCTCTCCATCGCCACGCCGGAGTCGAAGCGCGTCCACGAGGCGCCGAAATCGCGGCTGCGGTAGAGCGAGCCCTCGTCGCTGATGGCCGCGACGCTCAGCGCGGCGTAGAGCGTGTCGGGATCGTGCGGCGAGACCACGACGTCGCGCGCGTAGGTCAGCGGCGAGAAGCGGCCGATGCCGACCTCGCCGAACCGGCCGGCGCGGTCGTCGCTGCGGAACAGGCCCATGCGGTTGGCGAGGTAGACCGTGCCGGGATGCTTCGGGCTGACCGCCAGCGCGTGGCTGTCCATCATGCCCTCGGTCTCGGTGTCGCTGACGATGCGGCTGCGCAGCCTCGGCTCCTTGGTGAACTCCAGCAGGCTCGAATTGCAGCCTTCCCAGGTGTCGCCGCCGTCGAGGCTGCGCGACAGGCCGCCGACCTCGAAAGCGGCGTAGAGCGTGTCGGGGCTCCCCGGATCGATGGCGAGGCGGATGACGCGGCAGGCGAAGGCCATGCGCACCATGCCGGCGGGCTCGGGGATGTCGAGCTCGCGCCAGGTGGCGCCGCCGTCGCGGCTGCGGTGAACGGTGGTGCCCTGCGTGCCGACGTAGATCGTCCGCGGGTCCTTGGGGTGCAGCAGGATCGACCACACGACCTTGTCGTCGCCGGGCAGGCCGAGCGACGTCCACGTGTCGCCGGCGTCGCGGCTGACGTAGAGCCCGGCCTGGGTCCCGGCGTAGACGGTGCGCGGATCGCCCGGCACCACCACCACGGCGCGGACCTCGACGTCGGCGGGCAGGCCGCCGGCCAGCGCCGCGCATGCGCTGGTCGCGGGATCGATGCGGAACAGCCCGCCGGCGGTCGCACCGGATCTGCCGCCCGAGGACACCACCGGCGCGGCGCCGGCGTAGACGTAGTTCGCCATGGTTCCCTCCCGCCGCCGGTCTGGTGCCGGCAGGTCGATCCGGGAAGGCTACATCCGCAGGGCGGCGCGGTGAAGGGTCAGTGCGCGTTGCCGACGGCCTTGGCGCGGTCGACGCGCAGGCGGGGGTCGATCACGGCGTAGGTCAGGTCGACCACGAGGTTGATGACGACGAAGAAGAACGACACCAGCACGAGGTAGGCGGCCATCACCGGGATGTCGGCGAACTGCACGGACTGGATGAAGAGCTGGCCCATGCCGGGCCACTGGAACACCGTCTCGGTGATGATCGAGAACGCGATCAGGCCGCCGATCTGCAGGCCGATCACGGTGATCACCGGCAGCAGCGTGTTCTTGAGCGCGTGGCGGAAATGCACGGCGCGGTTGGTCAGCCCGCGGGCGCGCGCGAACTTGATGTAGTCGGTGCGCAGCACCTCCAGCATCTCCGAGCGGATCAGGCGCAGCACCAGCGTCATCTGGAACAGCGACAGCGTGACGGCCGGCAGCACGATCGCCTTGATCCCGCTGCCGGTCAGCAATCCGGTGGTCCACCAGCCCAGCCTGACGGTCTCGCCGCGTCCGAACGAGGGGAAGCAGAGGTCCGCGGTCAGGCCGAGCCAGTCGACCCAGCTCTTGCACTCCACCGAGAACACGTAGATCAGCAGGATGCCGCTGACGAAGGTCGGCATGGCGACACCGGCCAGCGACAGCGTCATGACCATGCGCGTGTCCCAGGTGTCGCGCCGCAGCGCCGTCAGCACGCCCAGCGGGATGCCCAGCGCCAGCGCCACCAGCGCGCCGCAGAACACCAGCTCGAGCGTCGCCGGCAGACGCTCGACGATCAGTTGTCCGACCGGCCGTGCCATGCGGTAGCTGCGGCCGAAATTGCCGGTCGCGGCGTTGCCGAGGAAGCGCACGAACTGCAGCGGCACGGGATCGTCCAGCCCGAGGTCGCGGCGCAGCTCCTCGCGCTCCTGCGGCGAGGCCTCCTGGCCGACCATGTTGCTGACCGGGTCGCCGACGAAGTTGAACAGCACGAAGCACAGGAACGACACCGCCGTCATGACGGCGGCGGCCTGCAGCAGGCGGGAGACGACGAAGCTCAGCATCGGGTCTTCCTCCCTCTCCGCCCGCATGCGGGGGGAGAGGGTCGGGGTGAGGTGGGTCGGCGCTGAAGAAGGGGGGTGTTCGATGCGGAAGTCCGTCGCCGTCGGTCCAGCGGCGCCGACGACCCCTCGACCACCTCACCCTCCCATGCGCCGCATGGGCGCCTCCCTCTCCCCCGCTACGCGGCGGAGAGGGGCAGGTTGGATGCGCGGACCCGGCGGAGGCGGCCGCTACTTCATCTTCGCGTAGCGCAGGTTGGGGGAGTCGGTGGCGAAGATCGGCATGTCGACCTTGTCGCTCATCGACCAGACGATCACCTGGTGGTGCAGCGGCAGGTAGGCGACGCTGTCCTTGGCGATCTTCCACGCCTCGGCGACCATCGCCTCGCGCTTGGCGGCGTCGACCTCGCGCGACATGGCGACGGTCAGCTCGTCGAGCCGCTTGTCGCTCAGGCCGGTGAAGTTCCACGTGCCGTTCTTGCCGTCGTTGGTCTGGTAGAGGAACGAGAACACGTAGTGCGAGTCGAGCGTCGGCACGCCCCAGCCCAGCAGGTAGAAGCTGCTGTCCTTCTTCTGCAGCTTGGGGAAGTGCAGCGTCTTGGAGCGGGCCTGCAGGTCGATCTGGACGCCGATCTGCGCCAGCATGGCGACGACGGCCTGGCAGATCGCCTCGTCGTTGTTGTAGCGGTCGTTGGGGCAGTCCAGCGTGACCTTGAAGCCGTTCGGGTAGCCCGCCTCGGCCATCAGCTTCTTCGCGCCGGCGAGGTCGAACGGCAGGCGCGCGTCGAGCGCCTTGGTCCAGCCGGCGACGCCGTCGGGCGTGATCAGCCCGGCCGGCGCGGCGAAGTTGCGCATCACCTTGGCGCGGATCGCGTTGATGTCGACCGCCTTGTACATCGCCTCGCGCACGCGCTTGTCGGCGAACGGGTTCTTGCCCTTGACGTCGCTGTACTTGAGCTCCGGCGAGCCGACGTCGAGGCCGAGGAAGATCGAGCGGATCTGCGCCGTCTCCAGCGTCTTCAGCCCCGCCGTCGACTTGATGCGGCCGATGTCCTGCAGCGGGATGTCGAGCACGAAGTCGAGCTGGCCGGAGATCAGGGCGGCGACGCGCGTGGCCGGCTCCTTGATCGGCGTGTAGACGACCTCGTCGGGATAGTCCTTCCACTGGTCCTTGCCCCAGTAGTTGGGATTCTTGACCAGCACGGTCTTCACGTCCGGGTCGCGCTGCTTGACCATGAACGGGCCGGTGCCCATGGCGTTGCGGACGGCGAAGGTCTCCTCCTTGTCCTTGAAGCTCTGCGGCTTCACGACGTTGTTCTTCTCCGACCACGCCTTGGACATGATGAAGATGTTGGTGAGCTGGTCGGGCAGGATCGGGTTCGGGCCGTCGGTGACCAGGTGCACCGTCAGAGGATCGACCGCCTTGGCCTCCTTGACCGACGCCAGGTACGTCTTGAAGTCCGAGCTCGGCGCCTTGACGCGCTCGATCGAGAACACGACGTCGGCGGCGGTGAATGGCGAGCCGTCGCTGAAAGTCACGCCGGGGCGCAGCTTGAACTCCCAGGTCGTGGCGTCGACCGCGCGCCACGAGAGCGCGAGGTTCGGAACCTTCTTCAACGTCGGGTCGCGCTGGATCAGCGGGTCGTAGATGTGCTGCGCCATCGCCGAGGTCGGTCCCTCGTTCTGCGAGTGCGGATCGAGCGTCAGCGCGTCGCCCTGGCTGGCCCAGCGCAGGGTCTTGGCCGACGCCGGCGCGGCGAGGGCGATCGCCGCGGCGGCGGCGATGAATAGACGTGAGAGTCGCATAGCGGCACCCCTGGTCGTTCTTGATGGCGGATTAGCGCGTGCGGCGGCGCGGGAGTCAACGGGCGCCCGGCTCGGCCGCGGGGACGCCGCGTCGCTGCGGGACGCACCCGCGGCGATCGGCTATGGTCGGCGATCATCTGGGCCGGCAGGGCCCGGCCGGCGGCCGATCGGTCGGAGGGGACGACACGATGGCCTTGAATTTCACGCCGCTGGTCTGGATCCACCTGCTGGTCAGCCTCGTGCCGCTGGTCGCCGGCGTGCCGGTGGCGCGCGGGTTGCTGGCGGGGCGCGACGCCGGCCGCTGGACCGACGTGTTCCTCGCCACCACGATCTCCACCACCGCGACCGGCTTCGTGATCCCCGCCGCCGGTTTCACCCCGGCGCACGCCACCGGGATTCTGGCGTCGCTGGTGATCGCGGCGATGATCCTAGCGCGGTACGTCTACAGCCTCGCCGGACTCTGGCGCTGGGTGTGGCCGGTCGGCCTCGTGGTCTCGTTCTATCTCGACGCCTTCGTGCTGGTGGCGCAGCTCTTCAACAAGGTGCCGGCGCTCGCGCGGCTGGCGCCGGGTGGCGGTGGCCCTGTGTTCGGCGGCGTCCAGCTCGTCCTGCTGGCGGTGTTCGTGGCGTTGGGTTGGAAGGCGGCGCGGCGGTACCACGCGGCGCGCTGACGCGCGCCGTCCGCGCTCAGCCCGATTTCGTGGCGCCGATGCGCGGCTCCGTGCCGGCCAGCAGGCGCCGGATGTTCTCGTGGTGCGTCGCCAGCACCAGCGCCACGACCAGCGTCACGGTGATGGCCAGCGGCACTGTCGCGTAGGTGCGGCCGAACGGCAGGGTGAACGCCAGCGCCCACGTCAGCGCAGCGGTCAGCGCCAGCCCGAGCAGCGCGGAGAGCGAGGAGATGCGGAACGCCGCCGCCAGCGCCAGCCACAGCAGGCAGGCCGCCAGCCCCAGCGGCCACGACCACGCCAACAGGCAGCCCAAGGTCGTCGCCACGCCCTTGCCGCCCTTGAAGTTGAGCCACACCGGGAAGCAATGGCCGACGACGGCGCCGAGGCCGGCCGCGAGCGACGGCGGAAAGAACGCCACGGAGCCCAGCGGATAGGCGACCACGGCGGCGACCAGCAGGACCGCCGCCGCGCCCTTGGCGGCGTCGGCCACCAGCGTCGCCGCCGCGATGCCCTTGCGGCCGGTGCGCAGCACGTTGGTGGCGCCGATGTTGCCCGAGCCGATGGCGCGGATGTCGCCGGCGCCGCCGAGCCGCGTGAACAGCAGCCCGAACGGGATCGAGCCGAACACGTAGCCGATTCCGAAGGCGATCAGCAGCCACGGCCAGACGACGGAGAGCGCGAACGGGGAGGGCATGGGGGCGACCGGTGTTGGTGTCGTGGCGATGCTAACCGCGCGCGCCGATGCCGTCCATCCGGGGTGGCGGTCGGCGGTGGCGGCGTGCGGCCCCCTCACTTAACCTCTCCTCCGATGGGCCAGGGGATTCACGCATCTCGGCCGTCGCCGCGTCGCGTTGGAAGGCAGATAAGTGCTGGCGCATCGGCGTTTTCTCCCTCTCCGCCCGCTTGCGGGGGGAGAGGGAAGGGGCCCGCGCGCAGCGCGGGAAGGGTGAGGTGGGCGGTCGTGGAGCCACCGGCGCTTGATATCGGCGCACCTGCAATTGCCGTCGACGTCACGACTGATACGACGATCACTTCACCCTTCCACGCCTCCGGCGCGGGCCCCGCCCTCTCCTCCACTGCACTGCGGAGAGGGAAAAGGCGTCGCGACCCGAGAGGTGTGAAGGCGCCAGCCCTTGATGGGGAAGGGGAACATGGGAGTGCGCGCGCGTCTTGGCCGCCGCGTCGCGCGGCGATTGTCTCCATACATATTGTCGGGAGACAACCTCGTCGTTGCCGGACGCCGGCGCGGCGCGTAGAGCGGCGGTCCATCGCGCGAGGGAGTCCGCCATGAGCCTGCGCTTCAAGCAAGTCGACGTCTTCACCGACAAGCCTTTCCTCGGCAATCCCGTCGCCGTCGTGCTGGGCGCCGACGCGCTCGACACCGCAGCGATGCAGGGCGTCGCGAACTGGACCAACCTGTCGGAGACGACCTTCGTGCTGAAGCCGACCACGGCCGGCGCCGACTACCGCGTGCGCATCTTCACGCCGGGCAGCGAGCTGCCGTTCGCCGGCCATCCGACGCTGGGCACCGCGCACGCGGCGCTGGAGGCCGGGATCGTGACGCCGCGCGGCGGCCGGCTGACGCAGGAGTGCGGCGTCGGCCTGGTCGGGTTGTCGGTGACCGAAGCCGGCGGCCGCCGTTCGCTGGCGCTCGACCTGCCGCCGTCGAAGAGCACGGGCCTGACGACGGCGCAGCTCGACGAGCTGGAGGCGTGCCTCGACGCGGCGGTCGAGCGCGCCCCGGCGCCGGCCGTGGTCGATGTCGGGCCGAAATGGCTGGTCGCCCGTCTGAAGGACGCCGCCTCGGTGCGCGCGCTGACGCCGGACTTCGACCGGATGGCGGTGTTCGATGCCGGCATGGGCCGCACCGGCGTGACCGTGTTCGGCGCCCATCCACCCGGCGGACCGGCGGCGATCGAGGTGCGCTCCTTCGCGCCGTCGTGCGGCGTGCGCGAGGATCCGGTGTGCGGCAGCGGCAACGGCTGCGTCGCGGTGTTCGCGCGCGATGGCGGTTTGTTGTCGACCTATGGCCGGTCGTACGTGGCGGCGCAGGGCGGCTGCGTCGGCCGCGACGGCCGCGTGCGCGTGGCGGTGGCGGCCGACGGCGCGATCACGCTGGGCGGCGACTGCGTGACCTGCGTCGACGGCACGATCGCGCTCTGAGCGCCGGCGGCGCGGCGGCATGAGAAAAGCCCCGGTCTCGCGACCGGGGCTTTCGTCGTCGGCGTCCTTCGCGGGCGCCGGCTACTTCTTCTCGGCTTCGTCCGTGGCCTCGGCCGGAGCCGCTTCCTCGGCGGCCGGCGCGTCGAGCAGGGCCGCGGCCTGCTCGGCGGCGGCGGCCTCGGCGGCCAGCTCGTAGGCGCGGCGGTCGGTCTCGGCGACCAGCGTGCCGCCCTTGACCAGGAACTCCGCCTCCTCGGCCGAGCGCGCCACCACGGCGCCGATCTCGACGATCACCTCGGGATGGAGGTGGATCTCGACGACGTGCTTGCCGAGCGTCTTGATCGGCTTCGGCAGCTCGACCTGGCGGCGCTCGATCTTCACGCCCGTCGCGCCGGCGGCGTCGGCGATGTCGCGCGCGGTGACCGAGCCGTAGAGCTGCAGGCTCTCCGACGCCTGGCGGACCAGGCTGACGGTGTAGCCCTTGAGCTTCTCGGCGGCGGCGTCGGCCTCCTGCTTGCGCACGAGGTTGTTGGCCTCGAGGTCCTTGCGCTTGCCCTCGAAGTACTTCTTGTTCTCCTCCGTGGCGCGCAGGGCCTTCTTCTGCGGCAGGAGGAAGTTGCGGGCGAAGCCGGGCTTCACCTTCACCAGATCGCCCATCTGCCCGAGCTTCGCGACGCGCTCGAGCAGGATCAGTTCCATATTCGCCATGGTGGTTCCCCCGGGCCTAGCGCAGCACGTAGGGGATCAGACCGAGGAAGCGCGCGCGCTTGATGGCGTTGGCCAGTTCGCGCTGCTTCTTGGTCGACACCGCCGAGATGCGGCTCGGCACGATCTTTCCGCGCTCCGAGATGAAGCGCTGCAGCAGCCGCACGTCCTTGTAGTCGATCTTCGGCGCGTTGGCGCCGGAGAACGGGCACGACTTGCGGCGGCGGACGAAGGGGCGGCGCTGGCCGCCGGCGGCGGGGGCGCTCACGACGCGCCTCCCTCGACCGGCGCGGCCGGCGGCTGGTCGCGGAAGCGCGGACGCTCGCCACGGTCGCCGCCGCGATCGCCACGGTCACCCCGGTCGCCACGCTCGCCGCGGTCGCGGAAGCGTCGCTCGCCACGGTCGCCGCGGTCGCCACGCTCGTCGCGGTCACTCTTGCGCATCATCGCCGACGGGCCGGCCTCGAGCTCGTCGACCCGCACCGTGAGGTAGCGCACGACGTCCTCGTTGATCGACATCTGGCGCTCCATCTCCTGCACGGCGGCCGGGGGAGCGTCGAGGTTCATCATCATGTAGTGGGCCTTCCGGTTCTTCTTGATCCGGTAGGCGAGCTGGCGAAGGCCCCAGTATTCCTTCTTCGGAACGGCGCCGCCCATGCTCGTCACCAGGTCGGACATCTGGGTACCCAGCGCCTCGACCTGCGTCTGCGCCACGTCCTGGCGCACGACGAAAATCGTCTCGTACAATGGCAATTTAAGCTCCTTACGGCTGTTGGCGACCCGGAGTCCGCAATGCCGCGAGGCATGCCGACGACCGCCCGGATCTAGCCGGCCCCGCGATCGAGCGGCGCCGGCAAGGAGCCGACGGGGCTTTGGTCCCCGCCGGAAGGCGCGGGTTATACAGCTTTTGGCCGCCGGCGCAACCGCGCGCCCGGTCGCGGACCCTGAGGGCATCTCGAATGCGATCGACGGGTGATCCGAGCCCTCCGGCGCGAAGTCCGTTGTTGTCCGTGGGTTGATCTGATATCCTCAGTTTATAAAGCGTTAGTACGATTTAAGTAGTTGAGTTTTCGATATTTCCATATATTTTGTGGTCGGGGGGGCGTATTGCCATGAGTAATAGATTTTTCGCGGCCGCGCTCGGCGTGGTTCTGGGTCTGGTGGTCTCCACGACCGCTTGGGCCCAATCGTACCAGGGCGGGCCGATCCAGTTCGGAATCCGGACCCCCAGCGGGCACATCCAGCGCACCGTCATCACGTGGACCGGCGACCGCCGCGAACTCGTGGTGACGCAGTTGTCGGACCACGTGCCGGCCGAGAACGTCCAGGAATACTTCTACATCTCGCGCATCCTGACGCTGCGTTCGACCACGATCGACATGCAGCCGGCCGGCGTCCACCGCGCGTCCTACGGCGCCTGCTGCGGCGCGCTGCGTGGCGAGGGCACCGGGTATTTCGGGAACCGCCGCTACTCGATGAAGGTCGAGCAGGCGATGGAGGGCGACCGGCTGCGCCAGACCGTCACCATCCGCGGCTACAATGGCCGCGTCGTCTCCGACTACGACATCCGGCTGCTGTTCCAGTAGCGCCGTCCCGCGGTCGACGCCTCGACCGCGGCCTCCCGATCCGCCACCCCGGCAGCGGCGCCATGCCACGAGGCATGGCGCCATCGCGCGACGCGGATGGACTGTCGCGGGCGCGTCCCGCGCGTGACGATCGCTCCCGTGCCCCCGGCGGCTACCTCTTCATGTGCGCCGCGAACGCCTCGGCGTGGTCGGGGTGCCAGCGCGACAGGGCGGGGCGGTTCTCGACGATATCCTGCGCCGCCCAGGCGATGCGCTTGTTGTCCATCTCCGTGGTGACGTCGTTGTCCGGGCAGATGATGTAGAAATCGCCGCGGCCCATGCGTTCCAGCAACATGTCGACGACCTGGTCGGGCCACCATGCGCCCGCCGGCTTCTCGGCACGCGCCGGCCGGGTGATGCCGGTGTAGGTGAATCCGGGCACCAGCAGATGCGCGGTGATCCGGCAGGCCGGCACGTTGCGCAGGCCGTGCGCCAGCGACTCGGTGACGACCTTCACGCCGGCCTTGCTGACGTTGTCGGCGGTGTCGCCCGGCGGCGTCGTGATGCCCTGCTTGGATCCGGTGTTGACGATCGCGCCGGGCGTACCCTGCGCGATCATCGCCTCCGCGAAGGTGTGCACGCCGTTGATCACGCCCCACAGGTTCACCTCGAGCACCCTGCGCCAGCGCTCGTAGTGGTCCCAAGGACCGCCGCCTGGCGCGGTACCGGCGTTGTTCATCAACACCGCGACCTCGCCGAAGGCGTCGTACGCCTTCTCCTTCAGCCGCCGCATGTCCTCGATCTTCGACACGTCGGTCGGCACGGCGAGCACCGTGCCCGCCGGCGCGGCGATCTCCGTCACCGCCTTGTCGAGCGCGGCCGGGTCGAGATCGGCGACGCAGACCTTCATGCCCGCCGCCACGAAGCGCTTCGCGGCCGCCAGCCCGATACCGCTGGCGCCGCCCGTGATCACCGCGGCGCGGCCCGGTGCGATGGCTGGATGCGTGGTCATGGCGCTACCTCTGTCGCTGCGGGGGCGGACGATCCGAGACGTCGACCGCGTGGGCGGGTTCCGCGGGATCAGGAACCGGCTACGCGCCACCTCACATCGCGAGGAAGCCGCCGTCGACGACCAGCTCGGTGCCGGTGACGTAGGACGCGTCGTCGGAGGCGAGGAACAGCGACGCCTTGGCGACCTCCTCGATGCGGCCGGCGCGGCCCATCGGGATGGCGCGGATCAGGCGCTGGCGGATCGCCGGGTCCGCCGTCAGCTTCGAGCTGCGCATCGGCGGCATGACGCCGGGATGCACGGAGTTGACGCGCACGCCCTCGGCCGCGAACTGCACCGCGGCCGACTTCGTCATGATGCGCACGGCGCCCTTCGAGGCGTTGTAGGCCATGTGCACGACCTTCTGGCCGACGAAGCCGGAGATCGACGAGACGTTGACGATCGAGCCGCGGCCGCCGCCGTCGTCGTCGGGATCGTTCTTGAGCATCTGCGGGATGGCGGCGCGCATGCCGAGGAAGCAGCCGCGCGCGTTGACGTCCATCAGCTTGTCCCAGATCGCCGTGCTGAACAGGTCGGGATCGCTGCCGCTGAGTCCCGCGTTGTTGATCAGGATGTCGAGGCGGCCGTAGTTCGACACGGCGGCGCCGACGGCGGCGGCCCATCCGGCCTCGTCCGAGACGTCGAGGCGCTGGAAGACCGCCTGGCCGCCGCCGGCGCGGATGTCGGCCGCGATCTTGCCGCCCTCCGCCTCGAGCAGATCGGCGACCACGACCTTGGCGCCCTCGCGCGCGAACAGCCGCGCCGTGCTTTCGCCCATGCCCGACGCCGCGCCGGTGACCAGCGCGACCTTGTCCTTCAACCGCATGTCTTCCTCCCGCGATCACTTTTCACCGCGAGCATAGACCGGGCTGCGCGGACGCC
Source organism: Rhodospirillales bacterium (assembly GCA_016699855.1). Lineage (NCBI taxonomy): Bacteria > Pseudomonadati > Pseudomonadota > Alphaproteobacteria > Rhodospirillales > Rhodospirillales bacterium. Next base: position 442,254 of record CP064988.1, on the reverse strand, counting down.
GGAAGCCGGCGGTTCCGCCGGTCAGAACGCCAGACGCGCGTCGAGCGCGCCGTAGACGCCGTTGAACCGCCTGCCGGCGCGGTCACGCAGGTCGTCCTGGTAGCCGCCGGACAACGACAGGCCGACATGGGGCGACAGGTCGAGGCAGAAGCAGGCGCCGAAGCGGGCGCCGCGATGCTCGTCCTTGCCGCCGATCGCGATCTCCGGTCCGAAGCGCAGTCCGGGCGCGATCTCGTAGCCGGGGCGCAGCAGCGCGAAATACGTGTTCCACGTCGTGCGGTAGCCGGCCATCGCGAACACGGTCCAGTCGCGGTCGATGAACGAGAGCAGCTCGAGCTGCGCCGCGCCGCCGAAGCGCGTGCCGCGCGCGCGCGTGATCGAGTCGCGGTTGGTGAAGGACTGCACCGCGCCGCCGGCGTAGGCCGTGACGGCGGTGCCGCGGTCGAGCGCGACGCGGTAGCCGACCATGAGATCGCCGACCGTGTAGCTCGCGCGCTCCGAGGCGCGTCCGCCGCCGCCGTAGCGGTAACCGCTGACGGCGCTCGACGCGCGCAGGCGGAAGCCGTCCTGGTGGAGCGTGCCGACCGGCGCGGCGGCGACGCCCGCGTAGGTGTACCAGCTGCGCGGCGCGAACGAGGGCGCCGCCGAACACGATGAAGCGGTCCGGCTCAACCGTCGACGCCGGCGCGGGCGCCGCCGGCGTCTGCGCGCGCGCCGCGGTGGCGACAGTGATGGCGACGAGCGCGGACAGCATCGCGTGGACGAAGCGGATCATGGCGGAGGCCTCCAGCCCGCCTGACGTGCGGGACTTCGCGGCACTCTACCGGCACGGGCGTCGCCGCCGCAAACACAGGGGGCGCGCGCCGGCGTGTCGAGTCACTGGCGCGCAAGTATCCTCGCGTCGATAGCTCCATGTCGGCCCTTGACGGCGCGGCCGCGGAGGACCAGCTTTTTGAAAGCTCCGGATCGATGTTTCGTCGAGGCCAAGCGAGGCCGCAAGCGAACGCCCCGCGCACCGCGCGGCCTTCCGGAGCGACCGACAACACAGGCGGGAGGATGCGATGGTCGCAGATGCTCCACCGGGTCACCGGTACCGGCCCCGTTGAAAAGCGGGGCCACGGCGCGGTGGCGGACCCTTGACGCGGGCCCCCCCGGCGCCACGCCGCTCACCCACAATCGAATAGGTCCACCCGTCGGACGACCGGCCGTCATCGCTGGCGGCGAGGCGGTGTCCGAAACAGGATCCCTCGCGGATCAGCAGGGCTGACGCCCCGAACCCCGGTCTCCTCGCGGAGCCGGGGTTCTTCCGTTCCGGCGTCGCGCTAAGCGCTACCCCACACCTCGTCGGCGACCTCGACGATCAGCGCGAGCTTGCGGCGCTGCTCGTCTGTCGTGAGGTTGTTGCCGTGGTGCGTGCTCGAGAAGCCGCATTGCGGGCTGAGGCAGAGCTGGTCGAGATCGGCGAACTTCGCGGCCTCGTCGATGCGGCGCTTGAGCGAATCCTTGCTCTCCAGCGCGGGTGTCTTCGACGTCACGATGCCGAGCACCGCGAATTTGCCCTTCGGCAGGAAGCGCAGCGGCGCGAATCCGCCGGAGCGCTCGTCGTCGTACTCCATGAAGAAGCCGTCGACGTCCACTTGCGACAGCAGCCGGTCGGCGATCGCCTCGTAGCCGCCGCTGCCGATATGCTCGCTACGGAAATTCCCGCGGCACATGTGCGTCGTGACGGTCATTCCCGCCGGCCGGCCGGCCGTCGCCGCGTTGAGGGCGCCGATGTAGCGTCCGAGCACGCGGTCGGGATCGTCGCCCTGCTCGACGATGCGCGCGCGCATCCCCGCGTCGCACAGCGAGCACGAGTTGACGTCGTCCATCTGCACGTAGCGGCAGCCCTGGGAGGCCAGGTCCTTGATGGCGGCGTTGTAGGCGGCGCCGATGTCGGCCCAGAATTCCGCCACGTCGGGATAGATCTCGCCGCTGATCACCTTGGCGCCGGAGCGGTGGCGGAACATGGTCGGCGCGGGCATGGTGAATTTCGGCGTCGCCTTGGTCGCGGCCTTCAGGAACGTGAAGTGGTCCCGCATGATGCCGCCGGCGGGATAGCGCACCTTGCCGACGACGGTGGCCGCCGGCGCCACGAAGCTCTGGCCGCCGGAGAACGGCACGACGAACTCCTCCTCGCTCGGCTCGACGCCGTCGAAGCCCCACATGAAGTCGAGGTGCCAGTAGTCGCGGCGGAACTCGCCGTCGGTGACGCTCTGCAGGCCGACGCTCTCCTGCAGCGCCACCACCTCGCGGATCGCGGAATCCCTCGATCTCGCGCAGGCGCTCCGCCGGCAGCGCGCCGCGCTTCCACGCCCGGCGCGCGTCGGCCAGCGCCTCGGGGCGCAGCAGGCTGCCGACATGGTCGGCGCGGAACGGCGGCGTGGTACGCGCGAGGTCGGGCATCGTGGTCGGTCCTCCGTTGTTGATTACGGCGGATTGAACCGGCTTCACGGCCACATGGCAATCGCCGCCGCGGCGGCGCTCACACGTAGCCGGCGCCGGCCGCGAGCAGCAGCAGGCCGTGGCCGATGAAATAGGCGCAGATCAGCGTGATGATGTGGTTGGACCAGCGCCGGAACTGCGCGTCGCTGAGCCGGTCGAGCACGGTCTTGCCCAGCGACGTGCCGATCAGCGACGCGGCGATGCCGAGTCCGGCCAGGACGGGATCGAGCGCGCCGGCCTGCTCGATGAGGGCGCCGAAATACACCAGCTTCAGCAGGTGGCCGAAGATCTGGCAGAACGCCTTGGTGGCGACGATGTCGCGCCGGTCCATGCCGGTGCGCAGGAACAGCGTGTCGAGCAGCGGGCCCGTGACGCCGGTCAGCAGCAGCAGGCTCATGCAGACGACTCCCGAGGCCACGGTCTGGACCCGGGTCAGCGCCGCCGGCATGAACCGTTCGGGGATCGCGCGCACCATGAACGGGGTGACGCCCAGCAGCAGCATCGCCACCGGCTTGTCCGGCACGTAGCTGACAAGCGTCCACGCGCCCAGCGTGGCGAGGCAGCCCGACACGTACCAGCCGGCCGTGCTCCAGCGGATGTGGCGCCGCCACAGCCACGCGCGCCAGCCGTTCGAGGCCATCTGCGTGACGGCGTGCAGCACCATCGCCGCCGGCAGCGGCAGCAGCGCCAGCAGGATGCCCATCAGCACCAGACCGCCGGCCATGCCGAAGATACCCGACAGGAACGCCGTCGCGACCATGGCGACGAACAGCGCGGCGGGCAGGGCGATGGCCATCTCTCAATCCACCTCTCGGCGCCACAGTCAGCGAGCGGGCCGGGCGGTCGCAGGGTAGGGCGGACATGCCAGTCTGTAAAATATATGATTGACGCAATATCGATATGATGGAGATATGGATATGGAACTGCGCCATCTCCGCTACTTCGTGGCCGTCGCCGAGGAGGGCCACGTCACCCGGGCGGCCGAGCGGCTGGGCATCCGCCAGCCGCCGCTCAGCCAGCAGATCGCCGCGCTCGAGCGCGAGCTCGGCGCGCGGCTGTTCACGCGGCTGCCGCGCGGCGTCGCGCTGACCGATTCCGGCCGCGCCTTCCTCGACGACGCGCGCGCGGCGCTCGCGCAGGTCGAGCGCGCCGCGACCCGGGCGCGGCGGGCGGCGCGCGGCGAGATCGGCAGCGTCGCGGTCGGCTTCACCAGCTCGGCGCCGTTCCATCCGCTGGTGCCGGGGACGCTGCGCCGGTTCCGCGAAAACCACGCCGGCGTCGCGCTGGCGCTGGAGGAGGCCAGCACCGGCGATCTCGTCGCCGCCGTGCGCGGCGAGCGGCTCGACGTCGCCTTCATCCGGTCGGCGGTGGCCGACGCCGAGGGCCTGCGCCTGCACGCGCTGGCCGACGAGGAGATGGTCGTGGCGGCGCCGTCGGCGCATCCGCTGGCGCGCGCCGCCGGCCGCCGCGCGGCGCCCCCGGTCGCGCTGCGGGCGTTGGCGGCGGAGCCGTTCATCCTCTACCGCCGGCCGGCCGGTCCGGGTCTGCACGACGCCATCATCGCGGCCTGCAGCAAGGCCGGCTTCGTGCCCCAGGTGGCGCAGGAGGCGCCGCGCATCGTCTCGACGTTGAATCTCGTGGCCGCCGGGCTGGGCGTGACCCTGGTGCCGGAATCTCTGGCGCGGCTGCGGCTCGACGGAGTCGCCTATCTGCGGCTCGACGGCCGGCCGGCTGTGCGCGCGCCGCTGGCGCTGGCGGCGCGGCGGCGCGAGGCCTCGGCGGCGGTGCTCGGGTTCATCGCGCTGGCGCGGCGCCTCGCCGGCGGGCGCGCGTCCTAGGCCGCGGCTCGACAGCGACGTGCGCGTTTGCGAGGCTGCGCGCCTGCATGGCCGTGGAGGATGGCGATGTCGATGCGGACTGTTGTGGCGGTGGCCACGGTGGCGGGCGTCGCGGGATGGACGCTGGCGACGATGCAGGGCGGCCACGCCGCGCTGCCGCCGAAATACGAGCGGTGGGGCGAGTTCGGCACGGTCGTCGCGACCAACGAGATCGCCCGCGCTCTCGAGGACCCGGTCAGCCGGATCGAGTGGGTGCCCGGCGGCGCCTACCGCGTGGTGGCCGGACGTTGCCTCGTCGACGTCCATTTCGAGTACGCGTCGTCCGCGTCCACGCCGCCGATGCCGGGCGCGCGTCCGGCCCGCACGGTCGTCGTCGGCAAGCCCCGCTGCCCGTGAGACGCGCGGCGACGCGGGCCGGGGCGTGGTCCGCGGCGCCGGTGGACGGCGGGGCGCGCGGCCGGTATGACCGCGCGATGAATCGGAGGGACGTGACGGGATGAGCAGGGCGTTCGTGTTTCCCGGGCAGGGATCGCAGGCCGTCGGCATGGGCAAGGACCTGGCCGAGGCCTTCACCGCCGCGCGCGAGGTCTTCCAGGAGGTCGACGACGCGCTGGAGCAGAAGCTGTTCAAGCTGATGCTCGAGGGACCGGAATCCGATCTGACGCTGACCGAGAACGCGCAGCCGGCGCTGATGGCGGTGAGTGTCGCCGCCGTGCGGGTTCTGGAGCGCGAGGGCGGCCGCGCGCTGCCCGCGATGTGCGCCTACGTCGCCGGCCACTCGCTGGGCGAGTACTCGGCGCTGGCGGCGGCCGGCGCGCTGTCGCTGGCCGACACCGCGCGGCTGTTGAAGCTGCGCGGCCGGTCGATGCAGAAGGCGGTGCCGGTCGGGGTCGGCGCCATGGCGGCGCTGCTCGGCGCCGAGGTCGAGCAGGCCGAGGCGGTGTGCGCCGAGGCGGCGCAGGGCGAGATCGTCGGCGTCGCCAACGACAACGGCGGCGGCCAGGTCGTGATCTCGGGCCACAAGGACGCCGTCGCGCGCGCCATCGAGGTCGCCAAGGCCAAGGGCGTGAAGCGCGCCATGCCGTTGCCGGTCAGCGCGCCGTTCCACTGCGCGCTGATGCAGCCGGCGGCCGACGCGATGGCCGACGCGCTGGCGGCGGTGACCATGGCGCCGCCGAAGGTGCCGCTGATCGCCAACGTCACGGCCGACGAGACCAGCGATCCGGCGCGCATCCGCGCCCTGCTGGTCGAGCAGGTCACCGGCCGCGTGCGCTGGCGCGAATGCGTGCTGGCGATGAAGGCGCGCGGCGTCGACACCGAGGTCGAGATCGGCGCCGGCAAGATCCTCACGGGCATGCTCAAGCGCATCGACAAGGACATCGCCGGGCTGGCGGTCAACGGTCCCGCCGACGTCGAGGCCTTCCTCAAGACGCTGTGAGCGCGGCCGCCGGCGCGGCCGACCGGATTTCAGGGAGCGGGGCGATGTTCGATCTCACGGGCAAGGCGGCGCTGGTGACCGGCGCCTCGGGCGGTATCGGCGGCGCCATCGCCACGGCGCTGCACGCCAGGGGCGCCACGGTCACGCTGTCGGGCACGCGGGCGGAGGCGCTGGCGGCGCTGAAGGCGTCGCTGGGCGAGCGCGCCCATGTCGTCGCCGCGAGAATGGACGACGCCGCCGACATCGAGCGGCTGGCCAAGGAGTCGGAGGCGGCGATGGGCCGGCTCGACATCCTCGTCAACAACGCGGGCATCACGCGCGACAACATCTCGATGCGCATGAAGGACGAGGAGTGGGAGGCGGTGCTGCGGGTGAATCTCACCGGCACGTTCCGCCTGATCCGCGCCGCGATGCGCGGGATGATGAAGCGCCGCTTCGGCCGCGTCGTGAACATCACCTCCGTCGTCGGCGTGACCGGCAATCCCGGGCAGGCGAACTACGCCGCCGCCAAGGCCGGCCTGATCGGCATGTCGAAGTCGCTGGCCCAGGAGCTGGCGTCGCGCAACATCACGGTCAACTGCGTCGCCCCCGGCTTCATCGCCACGCCGATGACCGACGTGCTCACCGACGAGCAGAAAAAAGGCATCCTCGCCCGCGTGCCGGCCGACCGACTGGGCACGCCGGCCGAGATCGCCGCCGGCGTCGTCTACCTCGCCTCCGACGAGGCCGCCTACGTCACCGGCCAGACCCTGCACATCAACGGCGGCATGGCGATGATCTGACGGGATGGCGGGGGTGCGGGGCGGATTTCGACGTATCCGCGCCATCCCCGACGCGGGGCCGGCGAGTTCATGCAGTTTGAGGCGGCGCGCTTCCTTTTTCTCCCTCGCCCCCCTTACGGGGAAGGGTTGGGGTGGGGGGGGGCTATCGCAGGGAATTCGCTTCGCGCCCCGCTTCAGCGTCGCCGCTCGATCGCGATCATCGCAACCTGAGACACCCCCCACCCCAGCCCTCCCCCACAAGGGGGGAGGGAGTTTGTGACCTTCTGCCCAGGAGACGAGGGAGAAGGGAAGACAGATCGTGGACCGTCCAGCGCGCGCGCAGACGCTCCCCGGGGCTGTGCGCGGAATGCGCGGGAACACTGAATCGCCTTGTTTTTCCTCGCTTTTCGGCGGCTGGCGGGGAAAAATGAAACGTGTTAGGTAAGCCGACCTTTGGCCGGCTCCCCGTCGGCGGGAGAGCGTGCGGGCGCGTCCGGCACGACGAGAAGAACCACAGAGGAACGGAACATGAGCGATGTCGCCGACCGCGTGAAGAAGATCGTCATCGAGCACCTCGGCGTGGAGGACGCCCAGGTCAAGGGCGAGGCCAAGTTCATCGACGATCTCGGCGCCGACAGCCTCGACACGGTCGAGCTGGTCATGGCGTTCGAGGAGGAGTTCGGCATCGAGATCCCGGACGACGCGGCCGAGAAGATCCAGACCGTCGGCGACGCCGTGAAGTTCATCGAATCCCACAGCTGACTGGCGCCGCGCCGGCCGCCCGCGGCGGGCGGACCGGCGCCATCGCCGGCGCGCCGGCCGTCCGGGCCGGGCGGGCCGGCGCCATCGTCGACGCGGCACTGGCGCCGCGCGCGTGACACGGGGCGGATCGATGCGGCGTGTGGTCGTGACCGGCATGGGTATGGTGACTCCGCTCGGCGACGGGGTGGACACCACGTGGAAGCGCCTGATCGCCGGTGAATCCGGCATCCGCGGCATCCAGTCGTTCGACGTTTCGGATCTGCCGACCAAGATCGGCGGCGAGGTGCCGCGCGGCGACAAGGCCAACGGCCACTTCAACGCCGACCTCTACATGCCGCCCAAGGACCAGCGGAAGGTCGACCCGTTCATCGTGTTCGGAGTCTCGGCGGCCAGCCAGGCGATCGAGGATTCCGGCTGGACGGCGGCCACCGACGAGGACCGCGAGCGCGCCGGCGTCATGATCGGCTCGGGCATCGGCGGCCTGCAGACGATCTACGAGGGCTCGCTGACGATCAAGGAGAAGGGCCCGCGCCGGCTCTCGCCGTTCTTCATCCCCTCGGCCCTGATCAACCTCGCGTCCGGCCAGGTCTCGATCAAGTACGGCCTCAAGGGCCCCAACCACGCCGTGGTCACGGCCTGCTCGACCGGGGCGCACGCCATCGGCGACGCCGCCCGCCTGATCGCGCTGGACGACGCCGACGTCATGGTGGCCGGCGGCGCCGAGGCGGCGATCTGCCGGCTGGGCTACGCCGGCTTCAACGCCTGCCGCGCCATGTCGACGGGCTTCAACGAGACGCCGACCAAGGCGTCGCGGCCGTGGGACAAGGGCCGCGACGGCTTCGTGATGGGCGAGGGCGCCGGCGCCGTCGTGCTCGAGGAGTACGAGCACGCCCGCAAGCGCGGCGCGCGCATCTACGCCGAGGTGATCGGCTACGGCCTGTCGGGCGACGCCCACCACATCACGGCTCCGGCCGAGGACGGCGACGGCGGTTTCCGGGCCATGCGGGCGGCGCTGAAGCGGGCGGGGATCGGCGTCGACGGCATCGACTACATCAACGCGCACGGCACCAGCACGCCGTTGGGCGACGAGATCGAGCTGGGCGCGGTCAAGCGGCTGTTCGGCGCCGATGCCTACAAGCTGTCGATGTCGTCCACCAAGTCGGCCACCGGCCACCTGCTGGGCGCCGCCGGCGCGATCGAGGCGATCTTCGCCATCAAGTCGATCGTCGAGCAGACCGTGCCGCCGACCCTCAACCTGGACGACCCGTCCGAGGGTTGCGACTTGGATCTGGTGCCCCACGTGGCCAAGGAACGGCCGGTGCGCCGCGCGCTGTCGAATTCCTTCGGCTTCGGCGGCACCAACGCCTCCGTGATTTTCGGCGCGGTCTGAGGCGTTCCAACGTCGTTCATGGGCGTTTGTGAGCGGCCGCCTTTCGCGTCGTTTTCACCGCCAATGCACGTTCAAAATCGCCTGAAAGCCGCATGCTGAAAAAATAATTTTGCCATTTTTATTATATATATCAATTCGCTATAAAGTTACTCTAAATGAATACTTAAACAACTGTTGAGTTAATATTTAACATTAAGTATATTCCTCCCAAGACGTTCATCACGAAGCCAAGAGCGTCTTGGGCGCCGGTCGGACCGGCGGTCAATTTCGGCTTCAGACGCAACGATGACCACAGAGACCCGGGCGTCCCAAGCCCAAGTGGAGCCGCAGGTCGGGCATCGAACATAGATTGATGGAGATACGACAATGCTGTCCATGTTCCGCAAGCTCGTCAAGGATGACGCCGGCGCCACGGCGATCGAGTACGGCCTGATCGCGGCCCTGGTCTCGGTGGCTGGCATCGTGGCGTTCACCGCCGTCGGCACCGGCATCACCGGCACGATGACGAACGTCTCGACCAAGCTCTAAGCGAACATCGGAATCCGGTGGGCGGCCTAGCCGCCCACCGCCTTCCCACCGAAGGCGCGCGGAAGAGGGACCATCCCTCGGCCGCGCGCCTTCGGCGTTCTGGGTCCTGCCCACAGCTCGCGGCGCGCTGAGGCGATGGGGGTGGTCGCGGCGCTCGAATAGGAAACGGCACCGAAAATTTTGACAGGCTGTGCCGGTAAGAATTGAAATAGAGAAAATAATTAAGTAGTTTTTCATTTAAAATCAACGTTCTGAGAACTCTATCTAATTAATTAATAGAACTTCTGTTGACTTAACGATTCACTTTAAGTATTTTGACGATAAGACGTTCATCACGAAGCCAAGAGCGTCTTGGAGGCCGGTCGGACCGGCGGCCAATTTCGGCTTCAGACGCAACGATGACCTCAGAGACCCGGGCATCCCAAGCCCAAGTGGAGCCGCGGGTCGGGCATCGAACATAGATTGATGGAGATACGACAATGCTGTCCATGTTCCGCAAGCTCGTCAAGGATGACGCCGGCGCCACGGCGATCGAGTACGGCCTGATCGCGGCCCTGGTCTCGGTGGCTGGCATCGTGGCGTTCACCGCCGTCGGCACCGGCATCTCGGGCACGATGACGAACGTCTCGACCAAGCTCTAAGCGAACATCGGAATCCGGTGGGCGGCCTGGCCGCCCACCGCCTTCCCACCGAAGGCGCGCGGAAGAGGGACCATCCCTCGGCCGCGCGCCTTTGGCGTTCTGGATCCGGGCGGCATGCGAAAGCGTTTGCGCATAAAAAATTTGAAAGAAATAAAACGTTTATTAATCAATTAATTAGAATATTTATCTCATAAATTGAATTGATATTCGTTGACTTAAAGTAATCTCTCAAATAAAATTTAAGGTGAGATTCTAGTTGTTGATTCACGGGCGTTCCGGCTGCGGCGACGCGGCTTCGACCAAGGGATGACGCCTTCGGGGACCGGAGACCCCGATGGACCGCCACCCGGGGTCGGATTTCGGGATGCGATGATGGGGCCAAGTGATGCTGTCGATTCTCCGCGAGCTGGCAAGCGACGACGAAGGCGCCACGGCGATTGAATACGCCTTGATCGCGGCTTTCATCTCGGTGGCGGCGGTCGCGGCGTACACGGCGGTGGGTTCCAGCATCGACGCGTCCATGAGTTCGACGGCGAGCAAGTTCTGAGACGGTCCAAGGCATTTATCGGAATCACGGCCGGGTCGGCCGCGCGGGTCGGGTCACAGGCCCGCTGATTTCGAACGGTGGCGTGGCGTAGCGTAAAATTAGAAGGGATTCGGCGCCATGTCGCAGGCGCTCCTGCTCATAGACCAGGCGGTCGTCGTTGGATTCGCCGTGTTGGCGTTGCTCGCCGCGCTGAGCGACTGGACTCGGTTCCGCATCTCCAACCGGATCAGCCTCTCCGTCGCCGGCCTGTTCGTCGCGCACGCCGCGCTGTCGCTCGCGCTCGGCCAGCCTGTATCGTGGCTGCTGTGGTCGATCGCCTGCGGTCTGGCGATGTTCGCGGTCGGCTTCGGCCTGTTCGCCGGCGGCCTGCTCGGCGGCGGCGACGTCAAGCTGATGTCCGGCGCCGCGCTGTGGGCCGGGCCGGCCTACGGCCTCGAGTTCGTCCTCATCACCACGGTCGCCGGCGCGCTGCTCGGCGCCGCGTTCCTGATCCCCGGCATCGCCAACCAGAGCGGCGGCGACGGCGTGCCGGCGACCGGTCCGGCGCCGGTCGATACGCCCGCCGACGACACGGCCGCTGAGGCGGCGCCGCCGACGCGCGGCGCGCTGGGCCGCCGGATGCCCTACGGACTCGCCATCGCCGTCGGATCGGTGGCCGTCGCCCTCAACCTGCTGAACCACGGAGGATAGCGTGGATCCCAAGCGCATCCTGATGCTCGTCCTGGCGCTCGCGGTCGCGGGCGGCACGGTCATGTTCCTCAAATCCTACCTCGGCGCCGAGCGCGCCGCGGCGGAGCGGCTTGCGACCTCGCGTCCCGCGACCTCCGAAGCGGTCAAGCCCGCGCTCCAGGTGCTGGTGGCGCGCACCGACATCCGCACCGGGCAGATCGTCAAGCCGGACGACCTGCGCTGGCAGCCCTGGCCGGAAGGCACGCTGTCGCCAAGCTACATCGTCGAGGGCCGCCGGCCGCTGTCGGATTTCGTCGGCGCCGTGGCGCGCGCGCCGGTCTCGGCCGGCGAGCCGATCACCGAGGGCCGCGTCGTGCTGCCGGGAACCCGCGGGTTCATGGCCGCCGTGCTGCAGCCGGGCACGCGCGCCGTGTCGGTGCCGGTGACGGCGACGTCGGGCATCTCCGGCTTCGTGTTCGCCGGCGACCGCGTCGACCTGCTGCTGACCCACACCATCACCCCGTCCAAGGACGGCGAGAAGGAACGCTACGCCAGCGAGACCATCCTCAGCGACATCCGGGTCATCGCCATGGACCAGCGGCTCGAGTCGCGGCCGGGCGAGCCGCCGCAGATCGCCAAGACCGCGACGCTCGAGGTCACGCCGAAGCAGAGCGAGATCATCACGCTGGCCCAGGACATGGGCAAGCTGTCGCTCAGCCTGCGCAGCCTCCAGGAGCCGGAGGGCGAGAAGCAGGAGGAGCGCACCTTCACGCGCGACAACGAGGTCAGCCAGCTGCTCGGCGCCAAGGAGGGCTCGCGCGGACCGACGCCCGTGATCGCGGCGCCGGCCGGCCCGAGCGCGCCGCCGCCGCCCGTCCAGGGCGAGGGCGCGGTCACCATCATCCGTGGCGCCGCCGCGTCGGCGGGCGCGGCGCCCCAGGGCGCCGGCGCCAGCATCCCCGGCATGGGCGGAAGCCCGATAGTAGGAGTAAAACCATGACGCTCGCCGCCTCGAACGACGGACGGAGCCTGCCGCGCGCGGTCGCGACGCTCGCCCTCATCGCGCTGGCGGGCCTGTCGGTCGGCCGCGACGCCTCGGCCCAGCAGTCGCCGGGCATGAGCGTCAACCGGCCGCAGGAGGCCCAGGCGCCCGGCCGCCAGGCGCCCCGCGCGCGCCCGGTCGATCCGTCCGACACGTCTGCCGACGAGTTGAACCGCCGCCGCGCCATGGAGCTCGAGGCGCAGGCGCGCAGCGAGGCCGAGGCGCAGGCCCAGCCGAAGCCGCCCGAGCCGGCCCAGCCCGGCTTCTTCGGCCGCCTGTTCGGTTCCGGTTCGCCGCCGACCTCTACGCCGGCGCCGACCGCGGCGCCCGCAGCGCCGGTCCCGACCCCGGCCGAGGCCACCGTGGATCCGGAGAGCGGCCGTTCGGTCGCCTCCGTGCCGACGCCCGAGCAGCGCGCCGCCGAGGCCGCGCGCACCGCCAACCGTCCCGGCCGCGCCGCGCCGCCCAGCGGTCCGCAGATCGCGCAGACCCCCACGAGCCCGCCGTCGGCGCTGCCGGTGCCGCTGCCGCCGCGTCCCGGCGCCGTGCCGCCGGCCGGCGGCTCCAGCGGCGCGCCCGGCGCCGGCCCGGTGATCCAGCCACCGGCCGCGCCGACGGCGCCCGGCGGCTCGACCGTCCTCGTGCCGCCGCCCGCCGCCCCGCCGGCGTCGACGGCCGCGCCGGTCGAGGAGGCGCGTCCGCGCACCTTCGGCCGCAACTCCGCCGTGCCGACCGAGAGCCCGACGCTGCAGGTCGAGGTCGGCAAGGGAACGATCATCAAGCTGAAGTCGCCGGCGTCGACCGTGTTCATCGCCAATCCGGACATCGCCGACGTGCAGGTGCGGTCCGCCAACACGATCTACATCTTCGGCAAGAAGGCGGGCGAGACCGTCCTCTACGCCGTCGACGACCGCGAGCGCGTGCTGCTCAACAGCAACGTGACCGTCACCCACCAGCACGGCCGCGCCAACGCCGCGACTGCGTCGCTGCCCGGCGCCGGCAGCGTGCAGGCGAGCACCGTCGGCAGCGCCGTCGTGCTGACCGGCCGGGCCACCGATCCCGGCGCGATCGACGAGGCGCGCCGGCTGGCCATGATGACGGCCGGTCCGGGCGGCACGGTGATCAACCGCGCCATGCTCTCGGGCTCCAACCAGGTGATGCTGCGCGTCAAGATCGTCGAGGCGCAGCGCGAGTCGTTCAAGCGGCTCGGAATCAACTGGGAGACGGTGTTCAACCTTCCCGGAAAGGTCGTCGGCGGCCTGAGCACGCCGCAGGACCTCATCGGCACGGGCGCCCGCCTCGGCTCGCCGGCCGGCGGCGTGCTGTTCGGCCGCTACCTCAAGGGCGGCACCGACATCTACTCGCTGGTCGACGCGCTGGCGCAGGAGAACATGCTGACGGTGCTGGCCGAGCCCAACCTGACGGCGGTGAGCGGCGAGACCGCGAGCTTCCTGGCGGGCGGCGAATTCCCGATCATCATCTCGACCGGCAACGGCGCCTACTCGATCCAGTTCAAGCAGTTCGGCGTCAGCCTCGCGTTCACCCCGACCATCATGGGCGGCGGCCGCATCCACATGCGCGTGAAGCCGGAGGTCAGCCAGCTCAGCGCCACGGGCTCGGTCAACCTGAACGGCTTCACCGTGCCGGGCCTGACGACGCGGCGCGTCGACACCACCGTCGAGCTCGGCAGCGGCCAGAGCTTCGCCATCGCCGGCCTGATCCAGAACAACACGCAGCAGGACATCAACAAGCTGCCGGGCCTGGGCGACATCCCGATCCTCGGCATGCTGTTCAAGTCCGACGCGTTCCGGCGCAACGAGTCCGAGCTGGTCGTGATCGTCACGCCGTACCTGGTGCAGCCTTCCAACAAACAGCTGTCGACCCCGGCCGAGGGCTTCGTGCCGCCGACCGACGCCGACCGCTACCTCTACGGCCGCACCCACCGCGTCCAGGGCGCCGGATCGGCCATGCCGCGTGGCTCCAGGTCGGCGGCGACCGGCGGATTCATGGTCGATTGAACGACCGGAGGATGAGCATGCGTAGTCTGCGGAACCTGATCGCCACCGCCGTCGCGGCCGCCGCGCTGGCGGCCTGCGGCGACAACCCCGAGGCGGCGTCGACCTACACGCCGAAATACGCCCGCGCGGACCGCTCGGTGGCGCTGCACGGCGTCACCTTCGCGCCCGGCCAGGCGGCGATGGCACCCGGCGAGCGGGCCCAGCTCATGGCGTTCGCGCGCGAGAGCCCGGCCGAACTGACCTCGATCACCGTGGTGACGTCGCGCGAGGAGCCGAGCCTGCAGGCGCTGCGCGCCGCCGCCGTGCGCGACGCCGTCCAGGGCGCCGGCGTGCGCGTCGTCGCCGTGACTCCGGCCGACGGCATGGCGGTGTCGCCCAACGCCGTGGTCGTATCGGCTGAGCGCTACATCGCGCGGGCCCACAACTGCTCGGACTGGAGCAAGACAACGGGCTACGACCCGAACAACACGCCGCACAGCAATTTCGGCTGCGCCACGGCGCGCAACCTCTCCAGCATGATCGTCAATCCGCGGGATCTCGAGATCGGCCGCACGCCGGGCCCGGCGAGCGGCCGCACCGCCGCCGACGCGATCGACCGCGTCTATCGCGACAAGGTCAAGCAGCCGGTGTCGCAGACCACGTCGGCGGCCGGCGCGGCGCCGGGCGGGCCGGGCGCCGGTGGCGGCGGGCCGACGACCGAATAGCGCCCGAACGAACCGAAGAGGGACCGAACGCCATGCCCGACAGCAACACCGACGCGACGAACGCCGCCGCCATCGGCGCGGTCCTGGCGTTCGTCGGGGACGCCGACACCCGCGAGCGCATCGAGGCCGAGCTGTCCGATGCGCCGCTGACCGCGGTCGAGGGCGGCACGCAGGCCGCGCTCGCGGTGGCCGAATGGCCCGCCGACCTGGGCGTGGTGATCGTGGACATCGCCGACTCCACGTCGCCGGTGGAGGACGCGGCCGCGCTCGCGATGTCGCTGCCGCCCCGCGCCGTGGCGATCTGCGTCGGCGACGCCAACGACGTCACCCTGTACCGCGACCTGCTCGGCGCCGGCATGGCCGACTACATGGTCCGTCCGCTCGGCGACGGCGTCGTCCGCAAATCGGTCGACGCGGCGCTGGCGGCCAAGGCCCGCGAGTGGGAGCTGCGCGAGGCCAAGGAGAAGCTCAGCCTCGTCGCCAGCGGCGCGCTCGCCGTCCAGGACCAGGACGCCACGCCGGCCAAGGTGATCGCCTGCGTCGGCGCCCGCGGCGGCGTCGGCTGCACCACGGTCGCCGTCTCGCTCGCCGCGATGATGGCCAAGGCGGAGGCGCACGAGACGCTGGTGCTCGACCTCGACCTGCATTTCGGCTCGGTCATGCTGGCGCTCGACCTCGATCCGACCGACGCGCTGCGCGACGCGCTGGCGATGCCGGAGCGCGTCGACAACCTGTTCATCGACCAGGCCGTCCAACGCAAGGGCGAGCGGCTGTTCGCGCTCGGCGCCGAGGACGCGCCCCCGACCGGCGAGCCCCCGCGCTACGAGCAAGGCATCGTCTCGCAGCTGATGACGAAATTCCAGCGCCGCTTCCGCACGATCGTCATCGACGTGCCGCGCGGCGACCCCGTGCTGCAACGCCAGGCGCTGGAGGCCGCCACCCACGTCGTGCTGGTGGTCGAGCCGTCGCTGGCCGGCGCGCGCGACGGCATGCGCCTGATGGACCACGTCCACAGCGTGGCGCCGTCGGCCAAGCTGCTGCTGACCTGCAGCGGCGCCGTCGATCCGAAGCGCGCCACCGTGAAGCTCGCCGAGCTCGAGAAGAGCCTGAAGCAGAAGCTCGACGCCCGCATCGCGTTCGACGACAAGTCGGTGGCCTCGGCGATCGGCGCGGGCAAGCCCGTCCCCGACATGGCCGCGCGCGGCCTGCTCGCCAAATCGCTGGAGCCACTGGTCAAGACGATCATCGGCGACGGCGCGCAGACGCGGAAGGGCGGCGCGCCGTCGGGCGCGGGCATTTTCGCCAAGCTGTTCGGCGGCAAGCCGAAGGCGCCGCCGGCCCGGCCGGCCGCGCAGGGCGCTTAGACCATGTTCGGGCTCGGGAACAAGAAGGGGCCGCAGGACGGCGAACCGGCCGCGGCCGAACGCGGCGGACGCCGCGTGCCCGGCGCCGAGACGGCGACCGCCGCCGATCCCGCCGCCGACCGCGCCGCGCGGATGGAACGGCTGCTGTCGACGCTCGACGCCGCCGCCGGCGAGCGCATCGCCACCGAGCGCGCGGCGGGACGACCGCCGGGCGAAATCGCGCGCGTCGCCGGCGAGGCGGTTCAGGCCCATTTCCGGGCTGGCGGCGTGACGCTTTCGGTGCTCGAGCTGCGCAACCACGTCAACCGTCTGCTGGGCGCCGCCGCGCCCGCGGCCGCGCCGACCCCCGCGCCCGCCACCGCGCCGCGCCCGGCGCCATCCGCCACCACTGCCGCGCCGCCGCGCCCGACGCCGATGCCGCCGCGCCAGCCCGCGTCGCCTCCGGCGGCGGCCGGCCAGAAGCCCGAGAAGACCCTGACCGCCGACGTCACGGTCATGCCGACGTCCGATCCGGCGCGCCAGGCGACCCGCGCGCGCATCGACTCCGCCAAGCGCACGCTGCAACCGATCCTCCTGCGGCGCATGGACGTCGCGGCGGCGGCCGAGCTGCCGCGCCACGAGCTCGAGCTGCAGCTCGACGACCTCGTGCGCGACGTGCTGACCGAGGCCAAGATCCAGCTGAACCGCGCCGAGCAGACCGAGCTGATCACCATCCTGCTCGACGACATGATGGGGCTCGGTCCGATCGAGCCGCTGATCCGCGACGAGACGGTCACCGACATCCTGATCAACGGCCCCAAGCAGACCTACGTCGAGCGGCGCGGCAAGCTCGAGCTCACCGAGGTCGTGTTCGACGACAACGCCCACCTGATGAACATCTGCAACCGCATCGTCAGCAAGGTCGGGCGCCGGGTCGACGAGTCGAGCCCGATCGCCGACGCCCGCCTGCTCGACGGCAGCCGCGTCAACATCATCATCCCGCCCCTGGCGCTCGACGGGGCGAGCGTCTCGATCCGCAAGTTCAGCAAGAAGTCGATCGGCTTCGAGCAGATGGCGACGCAGGGGAACATGTCGCCGCAGATGGCGACCGTGCTCCGCATCGCATCGCGCTGCCGCCTCAACGTCGTGATCTCCGGCGGCACCGGCTCGGGCAAGACGACGCTGCTCAACGCGCTGTCGGGCATGATCGGCCACGACGAGCGCGTGGTGACGATCGAGGACGCCGCCGAGCTGCGGCTGCAGCAGCCGCACGTCGTGCGCCTGGAGACGCGGCCGGCCAACCTCGAGGGCGGCGGCGCGATCTCGATGCGCGACCTCGTGAAGAACGCCCTGCGAATGCGGCCGGAACGCATCATCCTCGGCGAGGTCCGCGGCGCCGAGGCCGTCGACCTGCTGCAGGCGATGAACACCGGCCACGACGGCTCGATGGGCACGCTGCACGCCAACCGGCCGCGCGAGGCGTTGACCCGCCTCGAGAACATGCTGGCGATGGCCAACCTGAACATCCCCAACAAGGCGATGCGCAACCAGATAGCCGGCGCGGTCCACCTGATCGTCCAGATCAGCCGTATGCGCGACGGCATGCGGCGCCTCACCCACATCACGGAGATCACCGGGATGGAGGGCGACGTCATCACGACGCAGGACCTGTTCACCTACGAGTTCAAGGGGGAGGGGCCGGACGGCAAGCTGCTGGGCACCTTCAAGAGCTCGGGCCTGCGGCCGCACTTCCTGCCGAAGGCCCAGTACTACGGGCTGGACCGGACCTTGATGGAGGCGATGGGGTGAGCGAGCTCGTCGAATTCATCGCCCAGGCAGATCCCGTCGTCCTGATGGCGGTCGTCGGCTTCATCGTCGGCGTGCCAACGGTCGCGTGGATGGTGTTCGTCGCCGACGCCGACGGGCGGCGCACCCGCGAGCGCCTCGCCGGCCTGCCCGAGCGCCTCGGCGGCACCGGCCTCAAGGAGGTCAAGAAGGCGACCGCGCAGCTCCGCAAGGCCGACGCTCCAGGCGCCAACGGGCTGATGGACCGCCTCGTGAGGCGCTACCTGCCGAACCGCGAGCTGCTGGCGGCGCGGTTGATGCGGACCGGCCGGACCTTCTCGGTCGGCGACTACGTGCTGGCCTGCGCCGGCGTGTGCATCGTCGTCACCGCGATCGCCTACTTCGTCATCGGCCTGTCGCTGCTGGTGGCGCCCGCGATCGGCGCGGCCGCCGGCATCGGCATCCCCCACATCGTGGTCGGCCGCATGGGCGACAAGCGGGTCGAGCGCTTCAACGCGCAGTTCCCCGACGCGATCGATCTGATCGTGCGGGCGCTGCGGTCGGGCATCCCGATCCAGGAGGCGATCGCCTCGGTCAGCCGCGAGGTCGGCGATCCGACCGGCGCGCTGTTCCGGCAGATCATGAACGAGATGAAGCTGGGCGTGACGCTCGAGGACGCGTTCTGGCGGGTCGCCGAATCGATCCGCGCGCAGGAGTTCAACTTCCTGATCATCAGCATGTCGATCCAGCGCGAGACCGGCGGCAACCTCGGCGAGACGCTCTACAACCTCGGCAAGCTGCTGCGCGACCGGCGCCAGATGAGGCTGAAGATCAAGGCCTTCAGTTCCGAGGCGCGCACCACGTCGATCATCATGGGGTCGCTGCCGTTCGTGATCGGCGGCGTGATCTACCTGATGAACCCCGAATACATCTCGTCCCTGTTCACGGACCCCCGCGGCTTGATGATGCTCCTGATCGCCGGCGGCATGATGTCCACCGGCATCTTCATCATGAAGCGCATGGCCACTTTCGAGATCTGAGGGAGGCGGGCGGTGGAAGGCTTGATGGCGCTGCGGCTTCCCGGTGGATTCACCGGCGAGGATCTGATCGTCGCGCTGATGGCCTGCATGGCCGCCGCCGTCGTCATCGCGGCGTGGCGCGCGCTGCTGCCGCCCGAGGATTTCGGCACGCGGATGAAGGCCCTGGACGGCCGACGTGTCCGCCTGCGCGAGGGGATGATGCGCGGCAAGCGCCGCCAGCGCGGCCAGAGGTCGACCGGCGCGATCCGGGACATGCTGGCCAAGTTCAACGCGCTGAAGGGTGAATCGTCCGACAACGCGCAGGACAAGCTGGCCGCCGCCGGCTTCCGCGGCAAGGACGCGCTCGTCTACTACCTGTTCCTGAAGCTCTGCCTGCCGATGGTGCTCGGACTGTTCGGGGTCGTCGTCGTCTACGTGCTCAAGATCCTGCCGCTGCCGGACATGGTCAAACCCGTCGTGGCGTTCGGCGGCGTCATCATCGGGTTCGTCGGCCCCGACCTGTACGTCAAGAACGCCGCCGAGCGGCGCCGCGCGATCATCAACAAGGCGCTGCCCGAGGGCCTGGACCTGTTGACGATCTGCGTCGAGGCCGGCCTCAGCCTCGACGCCGCGCTGACCCGCGTGTCGAAGGAGCTCCAGGGTCTGTCGGTCGACTTCGCCTTCGAGCTACAAATGACGGCGATCGAGCTGACGTTCCTGCCCGACCGCCAGATGGCGTTCGACAATCTGGCGCTGCGCGTCGATCTGCCGGGTATCCACGGCCTCGTGAACACGCTGCGGCAGACCGAGAAATACGGCACCCCGCTGTCGCAGTCGCTCAAGGTGCTGTCGGCGGAGTTCCGCAACGAACGCCTGATGAAAGCCGAGGAGAAGGGCGCGCGGCTGCCGGCGCTCATGACGGTGCCGATGATGGTGTTCATCCTGCCGACGCTGTTCATCGTCATTATCGGCCCCGGCATCCTGAGCGTCCTCGACAATACCGCCAAGATGTAGTGGCTATTTGAATCCGAAGTCGTTCTATCGATGAAGATATTGATAAATATTGACAAATTGACTGTGTTTGATAGTATTGATGAAGTATTTTAAGATTCATTAGCAAAATCAAATCGTTGTTCAAATCGGATGGAGCGTAATCTCCGTCAACCCGTCTCGTGCTCGACTTTGAGTTTGCGTCGCCGGCCATGCCGTCGACGGCGCGTGAGGCATCGAACGCCGACGACCGAGAGGTCTGCCGGCCGTACGTGGTGCCAGCGCGCCGACGGCAGGTCGTTCGACAAGGTCCGGAATGGTGTCTTTCAAGGATGGTGCCCGTGTCCTTCGTGCTTCGAACACTCCGCCGCCTCCGCTCCGACCAGCGCGGCATCTCGATCCTCGAATCGGCGTTCGTCATCCCGGTGCTGGCCTTGGCGCTGGCCGTCGTCGGCGAATATGGCCTCAATATCGGCCGTAAGCACAATCTGCAGGCGGCGCTATCGGCCGCCACGCAGTACGCCATGAACAACCCCAACGATCTCAACGGCATCAAGGCGGTGGTCGAGGCGGCGCTGCCGGCCGGACACGGCGCCACGGTGTCGACGCCGACCTTCGCTTGCGAGTGCAACAACGGAACCACCGTGTCCTGCGGCCCGCCGATCGGCACCTGTTCGACCGGCGTCGCCCGCAAGCTGATCCTCCTGACCGCCAGCCAGCCGCCATTGGTGATCGGCTCGATGCTGGTCGGATACAGGCCGGCCATCATCAGGGTCTCGACCGCCGTCAGCGTCCCGACCTCGTGAGGCGTCCCGTGCGCAACATCCTCAGCCGTCTCTCCGCCGACCTCCGCGGCGTCACCGCGATCGAGTTCGCGCTGACGGCCCCGATCGTCATCGCGGCCCTGGTCGGCATCGTCGAGTTCGGCCGGTTCTTCTATGTCCGGTCGAACCTGCAGAACGCCGTGTACGAGGCGGGGCGCTACCACGTCCTCAATCCGACCGCGTCGTCAAGCACGATCACCACCCAAGTGCGCAACAACGTCACCGGCATTCCCACCACGTCGGTCACCGTCGTCGTCGTCAACGAGACGGTCGGCACGACGACGTTCAAGAAGATCACGGCGACCGCGACGTTCAATCTTCTGAGCAACATGCTGCCCAGCACCACGCTTCCCCTGAGCGCCGTGACCCGGGTGCCGATGCCGCCGACCTCCTAGGGTGTGGCCGGGGCCACTCCCCCAGGATGCCCCCAAATGGGGGAATATCGTTGTGACTTTCCCCAATATCTTGTAATCATACGCCTTGAGAGTGGTCGTTCTGAGACTTGCCGTCACCTCGGGGGCTGGTCGCGGAGGGCGTAGGATCGTGCAATTCAGTATGCGTCGCGCGCGCTTGGCGGCCGCCTTCTTGACCTTGATGGTGGCGACCGCCTGCTCGTCCTGGGATACACCCGGCGCGGGACTGGAGAACTACGACTCGCTGATGCGGATCGGTGACGGCCAGCGTGCCAACGACGATCCGATGGGCGCCGTCAACGTCTACCGCAAGGCCCAGGCGCTCAATCCCAAGTCGCCCGATCCGCCGATCCGGATCGGGCAGTCGATGCTGGCCGCCGGCGGCAACGCCGAGGCCGCCGCCGCGTTCCAGGAAGCGCTCAAGCTGAAGCCGGGCAATGGCGAGGCGCTGCGCGGCCTCGGCGCCGCGCTGATCGCGATGGACCAGCCGGCGCTGGCGCTGGCCCAGTTCGACCTCGCGACGACGATGGATCCGACCGACATCCGCGCCCTGAACGGCGCCGGCGTCGCGCTCGACCTGCTCGGGCGCCACGCCGAGGCGCAAGGCAAGTATCAGGCGGCGCTGGAGCGCGACCAGGGCTATGTCTCGGCGCGCAACAACCTCGGGCTGTCGCAGGCGGTGTCCGGCGACTACGCCGCCGCGATCGCGACGCTGTCGCCGCTGACCGGCGCCGTGGGTGGAGCTGGTGGCACGCCGCGGACGCGCGGCAACCTGGCGTTGGCCTACGGCCTGCAGGGCGATATGGCGAACGCCGCGCGCTGGCTGCGCGCCGATTTGGACGAGCCCAGCGTGCAGCGCTATCTCATCTACTTCGGGCGGCTGCGCTCGGCCACGCCGGAGGTCCGCACGGAGTCGATCCGGGCCAATCCTGAATACTTCCCGCGGCCGGCGGCGGCGCGCCGCTGAGGCGCGCCCATCCGCCATCGACGGAACTATCCCGAGATCGAGAAGCCGCCATCCACCGGGATCGCCGTCCCGGTGACGAAGTCGGACGCCTTCGAGCACAGGAACACCGCGATGCCGGCGTGGTCGTCGGGCGTGCCCCAGCGGCCCGCCGGCGTCCGCGCCAGCACGCGCTCGTGCAGGCCGGGCACTTCCTGGCGCGCCCTCGTCGTCAGGGCCGTCTCGATCCAGCCCGGCAGGACGGCGTTGACCTGGATGTTGTCGCGCGCCCAGGCCGTGGCGCAGACGCGCGTGAACTGCACGATGCCGCCCTTGCTGGCGGCGTAGGCCGGCGTGAACGGCGCGCCGAAGATCGACATCATCGAGCCGATGTTCACGACCTTGCCGGCGCCGGTCTTCTTGAGTTCCGGATAGGCGGCGTGGCTGCACAGGTAGGCGCTGGTCAGGTTCGTCGCGATCACGTCGTTCCACTCCGACAGCGACAGCTCCTGCGGGGGCTTGCGCACGTTGATGCCGGCGTTGTTGATCAGGATGTCGAGCCTGCCGTGGCGGCGGACCGTCTCCGCCACCATCGCCCGGACGGAGGCCTCGTCGCGCACGTCGACCGCGACGAAGCCGGCCTCGACGCCCAGCCCGCGCAGCTCCTTCACCGCCGCCTCGGATTTCGCGGCGTCGCGCGCCGCCACGACGATGGCGGCGCCGGCACGGGCCAGGCCGCGCGCCATGCCGAGGCCGATGCCGCCGTTGCCGCCGGTGACGACCGCGACCTTGCCTTTGATTTCAAACGGATCCATGTCGCTTCCTCCTGATGGCCCGTCGTCGGGCGGTCTCTATTCTGCGGCGCCCGCGGGTCCGTGCCGCGCCGGGTCGGCGAGCGTCACCTTGGCCGCGTCCTCCCATGCCTTGGCGTTCTGGCGCTGGCGCTCCGTGCCGCCGCCGCTCTCCGCGATCCGGCGTCCCAGCGCGACGTAGACCGGGATGTCGGCGTCGGCCAGCGGTGGGCGGGGCTTCCTGCGCGCCAACGCCTTGGCGACGTACGGGGCCAGCGCCTCGGCCTTCGCCGCGGCGCGTGCGGCCTCGCGCGCCTTGAACTCCGGCAGGACCTCGCGCGCGAACAGCTCCAGCGACTGGCAGATGTGGTCGTGCCGGTTGCGGCCGCCCTGCTGGATGAACACGGCCTGGTCGACGCCGGACTCCTCGAAATGGCGGAGGTGGACGCGAAGTTGCTCGGGCGTGCCGATGCCGTGCTCCGGACCGGCCGGCGGCAGGGCGTGGCGGGCCTTCTCGAAGTTCGCCCATATGTCGGTGCGACCGGGTTTGTGCTCGCCGAAGATGTAGTGGTGCGCCAGTCCGTAGCGGAAGAAGCGCAGCCCGTCCTCGCCGCGCCGGCGCGCCTCCTCGGCGTCGGGATGGATCGAGAACCCCGTCACCATCGCCACGTTCGGATTGACCGCGTGGCCGATCGGGACGCATTCCTCCTTGAAGATGCGGTAGTAATCGTCGACCCACTGTTTCGCCTCGCGCGGATCGACGAAGGCGAAGGTCAGCGCGCCGATGCCCAGCCGCGCCGCCATGTGGATGGTCTCGCGGTTGGAGCACGCGACCCAGACCGGCGGGTGCGGCCGTTGGACCGGCTTGGGCAGCACGTTTCGGCAGGGCATCTCGAAGAACTCGCCCTTGAAGCCGGGGTAGGGCGACAACGCCATCATGTCGAGGCACTGCTCGACGGACTCCGTCCACATCCGGCGTTTCTCCGCGACGTCGAGGCCGACGCCGAAGCCGCCGAGCTCCATCAGCGAGGCGCTCTCGCCCGTGCCGAACTCGACACGTCCGTTCGACACCAGGTCGAGCGTGGCGACGCGCTCGGCGACGCGGGCGGGATGGTTGTATTTCGGCGGCATCAGCACGATGCCGTGGCCGAGGCGGATGCGCTTCGTCCGCTGCGAGCACGCCGCGAGGAACACCTCCGGCGCCGAGGAGTGCGAATACTCCTCCAGGAAGTGGTGCTCGACCTCCCATGCGTAATCGATACCCAAGCGGTCGGCGAGCTCGATCTGGTCGAGCGCCTCCTGGAACAAGCGCTGCTCGGCGCCCTCCGTCCACGGACGCGGCAGCTGGTGCTCGTAGAAGATTCCGAATTTCATGGCTCTCTCGATGGTCGGTCGTGGATCCGGCTGCGGTCAGGAGGGGCGTACGCGCGCCAGCAGGCGCCGGGCGCGCTCGACCACCGGCAGGTCGATCATCGCGCCCTCGAAGGCGACGGCGCCCAGACCCTTCGCCACACCGTCGTCGAACGCCGCGATCAGTCGTCGCGCGCGGTCGGCGTCGGCGGGCTCCACGCCGTACTCCTCGTTGATGATCGGCACATGGGCGGGATGGATGCAGGCGGTGCAGGTGAAGCCCAGGCCGCGCGAGCGCTTGAGTCCCGCGCGGTAGCCGTCGAGGTCGCTGAAATCCGCGAAGCGGCCGACCGAGCCCAGCGGCTGGATGCCGGCCGACCGCGCCGCCGCCACCGCCATCATCGAATAGACGTAGAGGCTGTCGGCGCCCGGCACGGCCTCGATCTCGGTCGAGAAATCCTCCGAGCCGATGCCCAGCGCCGCCATGCGCGGATCGGCGCCGGCGATGGCGTAGAGCTGCGGCAGCGCCTGCGGCGTCTCGACGATGCCGATGAAGCGCGTGCGGCCGACGGGGACGCCGACGGCCGCCTCGCGCGCCGCCACGACCTCGGACAGCAGCTTCACGTGCTCCGGCCCCATCACCTTGGGCAGCATCAGCGCCCCGACCGCCGGCATGATCGCGGCGGCGATGTCCGGCACCGCCAGTTCGAGCGGCCGGTTGATCCGCACGCAGACCTCGGCCCCGGCCTGGCCGACGGTGGCGACCGCCCCGGCGAGCGCGGCGCGCGCGGCGTCCTTTCCGGCCGGCGGGATCGAATCCTCGAGATCGAGGATGACGACATCGGCGCCGCGGGTGTGCGCCTTGGCGACGAAGCGCTCGGCCGTCGCCGGCACGAACATCAGGGAGCGCCAGGTCGACGGGCGCGGATCGGCGGACATGGCGTGCTCTCCGGTCGGGGGCTCAGGCGGCGCGGGCGGCGCCATCGGCGATCAGCCGGTCGATCTCGGCGCCGGCGTAGCCCGCCTCGGCGAGGATCTCGCGCGTGTGCTCGCCCAGCCGCGGCGCGTGGCCCTCGTCGACCCGCATGCCGCCGCTGAAGCGGTTGGCGACGCGGGTGCGCCGGATGCGGCCCTCGCTGGGATGCTCCTCCGGCCGGAAGAACTCGATATCGGCTAGGTGCGGGTCGGTCAGCAGGTCGTCGATCGAGTTGTAGCGCGCCGCCGGCACGTCGAGCCGCTCGAAGACCTCGAGCCATTCGGCGGTGGTCCGCTTCGCCAGTCCCTCCATGCGGACCTTGAAGTAGGCGGCGGCGTTGGCGGTGCGCGCCGCGGCGCTGTCGAAGCGCGGATCGGTCTTGAGCTCGGGCCGGCCGATGGCGTCGAAGAACGCGAAGGCCTGCGGATTGGTGTTGGGTCCGACGGTGATGTAGCCGTCGAGCGTCGGCAGCGGGCGGTAGTCGGGGCTCAGCAGCCGCCCGTCGCCGGTCGGCCCGACGGGCGGGTCGAACGTGGCGGCGGCGAGGTGCTCGCTCATCACGAACGAGGCCATGTTCTCGAACATGGGCACGTCGATGGCTTCGCCGACGCCGGTCTTCTCCCGGCGGTAGAGGGCGAAGCCGATCGCCTGAGCCGCGATGAGGCCGGTCGTGTGGTCGGTCATCACCATCGGCACGAAGCGCGGCTCGCCGGTCGCGCGCTCGAAGGTGCCGGCGACTCCGGACAGGCTCTGCACGATCGGATCGTAGGCCGGGCGGTTGTAGTAGCGGCCGCCGCGGCCGAAGGCGAGGATCGAGCAATGGATCAGCCGGGGATTGTCCTTCGCGAGGCCGGCGTGGTCGAGACCGGCGCGCGCCAGCGCCTCGGGCCGGACGTTGCTGACGAACACGTCGGCGCGCGCGACCAGGCGCCGCATCGCCCCGAGGCCGCCGTCGGTCTTCAGGTCGAGCGCGATCGAGCGCTTGTTGCGGTTGAAATTGATGAACTTGCCGGACATGCCGGGGTTGCGGCTGCCGTGCGCCATGGTGCGCAGCAGGTCGCCGCCGGGCGCCTCGACCTTGACGACGTCGGCGCCCTGGTCGGCCAGCGTGCGCGTGCAGATCGGGCCGACCACGACCGTCGTCAGGTCGACGACGCGGACGCCGTCGAGCGGTCCGCCCGTCACGTCGCGAACTCCAGATCCATCTCGCCGTTGAGGTGGCCGTTCTTGTCGGCCACCCAGACCTTCACGCGGCCGTCGCCGGTCCTCTTGCCGCGGAACCGCGCGGTGTCGCCGACCCACAGCGGCAGGGTCAGCCGCGTGGTGTAGGCGCGCAGCTCGCCGGGCGCGCGCTTGAGCGCGGCGTCGACCATGAGCTGCATCGTCAGGCCGCCGTTCTGCACCGTGTGGGCGTAGCCCTCGTCGCCGCGCGTGTAGTCGGCGTCGTAGTGGATGCGGTGCGCGTTCCACGTGACCGCCGAGTAGCGGAACACGAGGACCTCCGACAGCTCGACCGCGTCCTCCCACTCGTGGTCGTCGGGCGCGGGGGTCGGCACCGTCGCCGTGGTCTTCTGACCGGCCGGCACGGCGTCGCGGTAGATCGCGTCGAACTCGTCGACGGCGATCGTCCGTCCGCCGGCCTCGATGGTGTGCCGCATGGTCAGCACGGCGATGCGGCCGCTGCGTCCGATCTTCGGGGTGATCGCGATCGCCTCGGCGATCTTGCGAGCCGGCTCGGCGGCGCGCAGCCGGCCGTCGACGCGGACGCGGCGGCCGGCCCCCATCCGGCGCGGCAGCGGGATCGGCGGCAGGAACAGACCCTTCACGGCGTGGCCGTCCGGCCCGATCTGCGACTGCTTCGCGATGTCGGCGAAGAACATCGTGAACCAGTGCGGCGGCAGCGTCGTGCCGGCCTTGAAGGAGTCCGGGTCGAGGTCGAGCATGCCCGCGATCCGCCGCACCGCCGTCAGGCCGATCTCGTCCTCGACGATACGCTTGCGGCCGATCCACGGCGCGAGCGCGGCGATGGCCTGTTCAAACTCGGCGTCCGTCATTCCGCGTCTCCCGTCGCCCGTCGGTCGCGCGGCGACGCCGCGGCGGCGCGATTATGCCAGCCGGCGGGCAAACGCCAAGGCTGAACGGGGACGGAAGGCGGCGCCGACCGCGTACCGGGCGTGCGGATTTCGCTCCGCAAGGCGCCCTCGCGCTACGAAGCGCGCCACGCCGGCCGCCGGCGTCGACCGGCGGCCGGCGAGCGCCGTCGCTTAGCCCGCGAGCTTCTGGGCGCAGGTGCTCGTCACGTCGTAGCTGGGCTCCTCGGTGGCGCCCGGCAGCTTGGCCCACTTCTTGGCGAGCGCGTCGCGCGCGTTCCAGTCCAACTTTGCCGTTTCGGGCACCTCGGCGCGGGCGCGCGCCGCGCAGTAGGTGGCGTGCTGCTCGACGAGGCCCTTGGCGGTCTGCGCCTTGGCGGCGCTCGCCGTGACCTGCCAGCCGAGCATGTTGCTGATCAGGGGGCCGGCGACCAGGCCGACGGCCAGGGCGTAGATGCGGGGCTTATGCGTGTTCCACATGCTCGTGGTGGTTTTGGTGCTCGCCATAGGGCTCTCCTGCGGGATACCGACGGGACGATGGACCGGCGCGCGCGCGTGCCGCGCCACGGATGCGATCCGCGGGCGCCGTCGGCGGGGCCGTCGTCTGCACGTCTCTGGAATAAACGCTGGGAACGGGCCGCTATCCTCGCGGGTCGCTCCGGTCGCGTCGCGCCGGCATCGAATGTTCGTCGGCGCGCCGACACCATACGTCCATTCGCCCGGTGGTGTATATGTCGAACCGGCCGGCCGACGGGTTGTTTCGCAGGAGGGTTCAATGGAGGGCACGGGTGACGGCGTCCGCTATATCGACGCGATCACGAGGCGCTACGCAAGTCTGGGCTACGCGCCGTACCGATGGTACGCCGCCGATGACGAGCCGACGCTCACATCGCCGCGCAAGCCGCTCGCCGAATCGCGGCTGGGCGTGCTGACGACGTCGGGCTGCTACGTCGCCGGCCAGAAGGCGTTCCACTACAAGGACGACGCGTCGATCCGGCTGGTTCCGGCCGACGTCGACCCGGCGCGCCTGCGCTTCGCGCACATCACCGAGAACTACCTCGTCGACGCGCGGCGGGATCCGGACTGCCTCGTACCGGTCGGGGCGCTGCGCCGGCTGCGCGAGGAGGACGTGGTCGGCGCGCTGGCCGACGAGTTCGTCTCGTGCATGGGCGGCATCTACTCGCAGCGACGGGTGCGCGAGGAACTGATACCGGCCATCGAGACGGCGTTCGTCGCTCAAGGCGTGGACGTCGCGCTGCTCTTGCCCATGTGACCGGTCTGCCACCAGACCGTGAGTCTGGCCGCACGTCATCTCGAAGCGCGGGGCATCGCGACGGTCTGCCTCGGCAGCGCCCGCGACATCCTCGAGGCTGGCGCGCCGCCGCGCGCCGTGTTCGTCGACTATCCGCTCGGTCACAGCGCCGGCAAGCCGCGCGACCGGGCGGACCAGTACCGCGTCGTCCGCGCCGCGCTGGAGGCGCTGCACGGCGTCACCACGCCGGGCGCGATGGTGGCGCTTCCCGGAAGCTGGGACTCCGATGGCGCGTGGCGCGCCTCGGCGATGGCGTCCGACGGCGGCGACACCCGGATGCCGCGGGACACGACGCCGCAGTACCAGACCGAGGAGGACCGGCGTCTGGCCGAGGGGTGAGCGGACGGGACCGCGCCATGCGTCGGCTGCGCCCCGCCATGCCGCGCGGCGGCTTCCCGAGCCGAATCCATCCGGCCTAGAGTGACCGGCGGGAGGACAATGGAATGCGGTTCAGTTTCACGAGCGAGCAGGAGGAGTTCCGGACGGGGCTCCGCCGGTTCCTGGAAGGCCGGTCGCCGACCACGGAGGTCAGACGCCTGATCGAGACCGACGCCGGCTGGGAGCGCGAAGGTTGGAAAAAGCTCAACCAGGAGCTTGGCCTGACCGCTGTCCATATCCCCGAGGCCTATGGCGGCCAGGGGTTCGGCTGCGCCGAACTGGCGATCGTGATGGAGGAGGCGGGCCGGGCGCTGCTGTGCGCGCCGTATTTCGCCACCGCGGCGCTCGCGACCAACGCGGTCCTCAACGCCGGCACCGAGGCCCAGAAGGCCGATCTGCTGCCGGGAATCGCCGCCGGCGACACCATCGCGACCCTGGCGTTCACCGAGGATGACGGACGCTGGGACGCCGGCGCCGTGGCGACGACGGCGACGGAGGCCGGCGGCGCGTACAAGCTGGATGGCGTGAAGAGCTTCGTCCTCGACGGGCACACGGCCGACCTGATCGTCGTGCTGGCGCGCAAGCCCGGCTCGACCGGCGAGGCGGGGTTGTCGCTGTTCACCGTCCAGGGCGACGCCGCGGGCCTCGAGCGCAAGCGGTTGAAATCGATGGACGCGACCCGCCGGCTGGCGCGGCTGCGGTTCGATGGCGTCGTGGCGACGCCGCTGGGCGAGGTCGGCGCCGCCGCGGCGCCCTTCGCGCGGACGATGATCCAGGCGTCGGTGCTGCTGGCCAACGAGATGGCGGGTGGCGCCGAGAAGCTGCGCGAGGCGGCCATCGACTACGCCAAGATGCGCATGCAGTTCGGCCGGCCGATCGCCTCGTTCCAGTCGTTGAAGCACAAGGCCGCCGACATGCTGGTCGACGTCGAGCTGGCGAAGTCGGCGGCGTACTACGCCGCGGCGGCCGTGGACGAGGGCGACGACGACCTCCCGGCGGTCGCGTCGCTGGCGAAGGCGTGCGCCTCGGACGCCTATCTCCAGACGGCGATCCACGCCATCCAGATCCACGGCGGCATCGGCTTCACCTGGGACAACGACACGCATCTCTGGTTCAAGCGGGCGAAGAGCTCGGAGGCGTTCCTCGGCGACGCCACGCATCATCGCGAGCTGATGATGCGGAACTGGGCGGCTTGAGGGCGGGGGAGCGGAAGATGACCGAACATACCGAAGACTCAGTCCGCGCCGATGCCCGCGCCTGGCTCGAGGCCAATTGGAACCCGGCGCTCGGGCTGGTGGAGTGGCGCAACAAGCTGGCCGATTCGGGCTGGGGCGTGCCCCACTGGCCGAAGGAATGGTACGGCCGCGGCCTGCCGGTCGGGCTCGTGCCGGCGATCGAGGAGGAGTTCGACCGCGTCGGCGCCATCGGCGTCGCCAAGGCCGGCATCCGCACGCTGGCCGCCGCGACGATCCTTGCCCACGGCACCGACCTGCATAAGCAGAAGTACCTGCGCCGCATCCTCACCGGCGAGGACACGTGGTGCCAGCTCTTCAGCGAGCCCGGCAGCGGTTCCGACCTCGCCGGCGCCGTCACGCGCGCCGAGCGCAAGGGCAACGTCTGGGTGATCAACGGCCAGAAGGTGTGGAACACCAGCGCGCACAAGGCCGACTGGGGCCTGCTGCTGGCCCGCACCGACTGGGACGCGGTCAAGCACAAGGGCCTGTCGTACTTCATCATCAACATGCGCCAGCCCGGCGTGCAGGTGCATCCGCTGAGGCAGATGAACGGGCACGCCTCGTTCAACCAGGTGTTCTTCACCGACGCCATCGTCGAGCCGGAGTTCCTGGTCGAGGACGTCGGCAAGGGTGGGAGGTCGCGACCACGACCCTGATGAACGAACGCCGCGGCGCCGACGGGCTGCGCGGCGGAAGGATGGGCGGCGAGCGGAAGGGCCGCGCCTACGACGAGGAGCGCGTCGAGATCGCGACGACGATGGAGCCCTACAAGTGGTATCCGCAGCGCGCCGGCCGCGTCGACCTCGTCATGGAGCGCGCCCGGGCCGCCGGCAAGCTCGACGATCCGGTGGCGCGGCAGGAGATCGCGAAGCTGTTCACGATGTCGAAGGCGGCGGAGTGGACGGCGCGGCGCGCGCGCGCGGCGCAGGCGCTCGGCCGGCCGCCGGGCCCGGAAGGCTCGCTCGGCAAGCTGGTGGCCAGCCATGTGGCGCGTTCGGCGGCGCGGGTGCACACGCTGCTTTCGGGCGCCGATTCGATGCTGACCGGAGAGGACAGCCCGATGGACGGCGTCATCGCCGAGATCCTGGTCTCGGTGCCGGCGGTGTCGATCGCCGGTGGCACCGACGAGATCCAGCGCAACATCATCGCCGAGCGCGTGCTGCGCATGCCGAAGGAACCGAGCGTCGACACCGACCGGCCATTCCGGGACGTGCCGCGCAACACCGTGTCCTGAGCCGCGCGCGCCGGCCGCGGGCGTCTGGAGCGTGAGGAGCGACGATAGATGACAACCTCGTCTGAAACCCGGGCGGCCGCGCAAGCGGCGTCGGACCTCGACTACGACGCGATCATCGTCGGCGCCGGCATCTCCGGGATGTACCAGCTCCTGCGGCTGCGCGAGCTGGGGCTGCGCGTGCGCGTGTTCGAGGCCGGCACCGGCGTCGGCGGCACCTGGTACTGGAACCGCTATCCCGGCGCGCGATTCGACTCGGAGAGCTACTCCTACGGCTACTCGTTCTCGCGGGAGCTGCTCGACGAGTGGGACTGGTCCGAACATTTCGCCGGCCAGCCCGAGACGCTGCGCTACCTCAACCACGTCGCCGACAAGTTCGACCTCCGCCGGGACATCCAGTTCCGCAGCCGCGTCGCGGCGGCGCACTACGACGACGCGACCCGGACGTGGAAGGTGACGCTGGAGGGCGGCGACAGCTTCCGTTCGCGCTTCCTGATCACCGCCATCGGGCCGCTGTCGGCACCGACCATGCCGCGCATCGCGGGGGTGGAGTCGTTCAAGGGCCGGTCCTTCCATACCGCCCTGTGGCCGCACGAGCCCGTGAGCTTCGAGGGCAAGCGGGTGGCGGTGATCGGAACGGGCGCCACGGGAGTGCAGACCATCCAGGAGGTGGCCAAGACCGCCGGGCACCTGACGATCTTCCAGCGCACGCCGAACTGGTGCGCGCCGCTGCACAACGCGAAGATCGACAAGGAGGAGATGGCGCGGATACGGGCCGGCTATCCCGAGATGTTCAAGCGCTGCCAGGAGACGTTCGCCTGCTTCCTGCACACGCCCGATCCGCGCGGCACGTTCGAGGTGTCGGACGCCGAGCGCGAGGCGTTCTTCGAGCATCTCTACGCCTCGCCCGGATTCGGCATCTGGCAGGGCAATTTCCGCGACATACTGACCGACCGGAAGGCCAACGCCGCCGTCTCGGATTTCGTCGCCCGCAAGATCCGTCAGCGGGTGAAGGACCAGGCCGTGGCCGAGAAGCTGATTCCGAAGAACCACGGATTCGGGACGCGGCGCGTGCCGCTGGAGACGCGCTACTACGAGGTCTACAACCAGCCCAACGTGAAGCTGGTCGACATCAACGAGACGCCGATCGAACGGATCACGCCAGCCGGCATCGAGACCAGCGAAGCCGCGTACGATTTCGACATCATCATCTACGCGACCGGCTTCGACGCCGTCACCGGCAGCTTCGACCGCATCGATCTGCGCGGCGCCGGCGGCCTGCGGTTGAAGGACAAATGGAAGGGCGGGCCGCGCACCTATCTGGGCGTGATGGTCGAGGACTTCCCCAACATGATGATGCTGGTGGGGCCGCACACCGCGCTGGGCAACATTCCGCGCAGCATCGAGTACAATGTCGACTGGGTCACGGGCCTGCTGCGCCACGCGCGCGACCACGGTCTGACCTGCCTGGAGGCGACCCCGGCCGGCGTGCAGTCGTGGACCGACCACGTCAAGTCCCTGGGCGTCGGGCTGCTGTCCAACGAGGTCAACTCGTGGATGACCGGCATCAACACCAACGTCGACGGCAAGC
Organism: Rhodospirillales bacterium; assembly: GCA_016699855.1. NCBI lineage: Bacteria > Pseudomonadati > Pseudomonadota > Alphaproteobacteria > Rhodospirillales > Rhodospirillales bacterium. The sequence goes on along the minus strand of CP064988.1, from coordinate 409,161 downwards.
AGGTGCGCACGATCGCGCGCTACAGCGGCAGCGCGCCGGCCTACCGCGCGCGCTGCGACGCCGTCGCGGCCGACGGCTACCGCGAGCTGTCGCGCTGTCGTAGGCCGCCGCGCCGGGGCGGGCGCTAGGCCGGCTCCAGCGCGACCGCAGTCACTTTGTACTCGGGCGCCAGCGTGATGCGGTCGCGTCGCGGCCCGGTGATCCGGTTCAGGAACGTCGCCGCGACGTGGAACGTGGCGAACGCCTCGCCGGGCTTCACGGCGTCCGTCACGCGCGCGGGCAGGATCGCGACGCCGTGCCGGCTGCGGACCCGCACGCGGTCGCCGGTGCCGATGCCGAGGCGCTCCGCGTCCACCGGCGCCACGTCGATCGTGTCCGACGGGCGCAGCTCGACGTTCCGGGTCCGCATCGTCATCGTCCCGGCGTTGAACTGGTAGAGGTCGCGGCCGGTCGTCAGCATGAACGGAAACGCCGCGTCCGTCGTCTCCGTCGTCGGCGCGTAGTCGATGCGGCGCAGCGCGGCCGTCCGGCCGCGGGCGAACGAGGCGGCGTGGAGGATCGTCGTGCCGGGGTCGGCGGCGTCACGGCAGGGCCACTGGAGGCCGCGCTCGTCGAGGCGGCGGTAGTCGATGCCGGCGCCCTCCGGCCACACTTGGCGGATCTCGTTCCAGATGTCCTCGGCCGAGGTGAACGCGAAGGCGTCGCCGCGGCCGAGGCGGGCGGCGACATCGGCGAGGATCCGCCAGTCGTGGCGCGCCTCGCCGGCCGGCGGCAGCGCCGCGCGCACGCGCTGGACGCGGCGCTCGGCGTTCATGAACGTCCCGTCCTTTTCGAACACCGACGTCGCCGGCAGGAACACGTGGCCGAACGCGTCGGCGGTCTCGGTGAGGAACAGGTCCTGCACGACCACCAGCTCGAGACGCTCGAGCGCCCGCCGCGTGGCCGGCTCGTTGGCGAGCGTGAGGTAGATGTCGTATCCGACGACCCACAACGCCTTGAGATCGCCCGCCGCCGCCGCGTCGACCATCGCGAGCAGGTTGAGGCCGTGGACGTCCGACAACGTCGTGCCCCAGACGCGCTCGAAAAGCCCGCGGCGCTCGGGAATCGCGACCGAGCCGGTGAGGATGGACGGATCGCAGCCCATGTGCGCCGCGCCTTGGACGTTGTTCTGGCCGCGCAGGGGATTGATGCCCGTTCCCGGCCTTCCGATGTTGCCGGTGATCAGCGCCAGGTTGACGAGCGTCATGACGCCCTCCGTCCCCTGGACGTGCTCGGTGACGCCGAGCCCGTGCAGGCACATCGACGGCGTCGCCGTCGCGTAGAGACGGGCGGCGGCGCGGATGGCGTCGGCCGGCACGCCGCAGATCGCGGCGGCGCGCTCCGGTGTCCAGCCTGAGACATGGGCCTGGAACTCGTCCCATTCGGTGACGCGCTCGTGGACGAAGTCGCCGTCGGCGAGATCCTCCGCCACGACCACGTGGGCCAGCGCGTTGAATAGCGGGATGTTGGTGCCGGGCCGGGGGGCCAGGTGGATCGTCGCGACCGCCGCGAGCTCGGTGCGCCGGGGGTCGACGACGATCAGATTGGCGCCGCCGCGGCCGGCCCGCTGCCGTATCCGGGCGCCGACGACGGGGTGGTTGTCGGTTGGATTGGCGCCGACGACGAGGATCGTGGCGGCGCGCTCGATGTCGTCGAACGAGTTCGTCGCCGCGCCGGTGCCGAGCATGGCCTTCATCGCCGCCGCCGTGGGGGTGTGGCAGACCCTGGCGCAGGAGTCGACGTTGTGCGTGCCGATCGCGACCCTGGCGAATTTCTGGGCGACGTAGTTGTCCTCGTTGGTCGCGCGCGCCGAGCCGAGGATCCCGACGGCGTGGGGGCCGTGGGCGTCGGTGATACGCCGCAGCTCGGCGGCGACGCGGTCCAGCGCGTCGTCCCAGGACGCCCGCCGCCAGCCTCCGGCCGCGTTGCGCAGCATGGGGTGCAGTTGCCGGTCGTCCGCGCCCTCGAACCCGAACGCGTAGCGCCCCTTGACGCAGAGATGTCCCTTGTTCACCGGGGCGTCGGCCGCCGGCCGGGCGCCGACGATGCGGCCGCCGGCGGTGGCGACCTCGATCTCGCAGCCGACGCCGCAGTAGACGCAGACCGTCCGGGTCGGACGCGCGGATGCAGGTCGGGCCCGCCGGTCCGTGAGCGCGGCGGTGGGGCAGGTGTCGACGCAGGCGCCGCAGCCCACGCACGTGCTCGCGCCGAGGGTCGTTCCGGAGTCGGGAACGATGTGCGTGTCGGCGCCGCGGTTCACGGCGTGCCACACGGATTGCCCCTGGACCTCGTCGCAGATGCGCACGCACCGCAGGCACGTGACGCAGCGCGACATGTCCACGCGGATATAGGGATGCGAGAGGTCGCAGGCGGCATCCGGCGTCTCGGCCGCGGCCGGCGCGATTCCGGCCTCCGTCATCGCCCGGTGCAGCGGCTTTTCGGGGAAGCGCTCGACGTCGCCCGGCGAAGCCTTGCCCGCCATCCATCCGAGGAGCGTTTCGCGGAAATGAAGCAGTTCCGCCGAGCGCGTCGTCACGCGCATGCCGTCCGCGACGGTGGTGGTGCACGCCGTCATCGGATGCGGCGCGCCGTCGATCTCCACCATGCAGAGGCGGCAGTCGCCCGCCGGCCGCAACCGGTCGTCATGGCACAGCGCGGGCACGGCGATGCCCAGCCGCGTCATCGCGTCGAGCACCGTGGCGTCCGGCTCGATCTCGAGCGCCTGGCCGTCGATGGTGATCGCTATCATGGGCGTCCATTCCCTCCGCCGGCGTCCCGGACCGGGGTGCGCGGCGGCTTCATCGCGCTCCCCCCGGCAATCGCGCCGCGAGGGCCGCGAGCCCGAAACGCCGGGTCCGGGCGCAGGACGACGCGGGTCGGGATCGCGGCGAGGTACGGCCTGAGCCTACCCTTGTCCTCGAAGCGCTGGCGGAAGGTGGAGGCCGCCACGTAGCCCGCCAAGCGTGGCACGATGCCGCCGGCGATGTAGACGCCGCCGCGCGCGCCGAACGTCAGCGCGAAGTCCCCCGCGACCGCGCCGAGGAAGCCGCAGAACGCGTCGAGCGCCGCGCGGCTCGCGGCGCACGCGTCGGCGACGGCGGCCTCGGTGATCTCCGGGGCCGTCCGGCGCGGCGCATCCACGCCGTCGAGCCGCGCCAGGACGTCGTAGAGGTTCACTAGGCCCGGCCCGGATAGGACCCGCTCGGCGGAGACGTGCCCGAACCGACGTCGAAGCGCGCCGACGATGGCGTCCTCCCGCTCGTTCACCGGCGCCAGAGTCGCATGCCCGCCCTCGGACGGGAGGGCGTGGGCGGGCCGGCCCGCGCCGTCGCGCGCGATGCAGGCGACGCCGAGGCCGGTCCCCGGGCCGACGACGACCATCGGGCCGATGCCGCCGGATCCACCGGTCCCGAGGCGCAGCGTCTCCGCCTCCGTCAGGCGCGGCAGCGCCCACGCGATCGCCTCGTGGTCGTTGATCAGATGGACCGGAGCGCCGCCGAGCGCTTTGCCGAGGGTGCTGGCGTCCAACGTCCAGGCTCCGTTTGTCAGGGCGCAGCGTCCATCGTCGACGTGTCCCGCGACCGCGAGGATGGCGCCGTCGAACCGGTGCGGGACGCCGTCGCCCGCGATGAATCGCTGGAGGGCGGCGTCCGGCGTCGCATGGTCGGCGACGCGCAGGCGCTGGATCGGGCCGGGCGCGCCGTCGGTGAGCGCCGCGAAGCGCGCGTTGGTGCCGCCGATGTCGCCGAGCAGTATCCGGGTCACCCGCCGCGTCCCGCGCGCTCGCGGCCGATCAGGTCGGCGTACCAGCGCGCGGAGGATTTCGGCATCCGCCGCTGCGTGGCGTAGTCGACGTAGACCAGACCGAACCGGTTGGCGTAGCCCGAACCCCATTCGAAATTGTCGAGGAGGGACCACACGAAGTAGCCTCGGACGTCGGCGCCGGCGGCGCGGGCTTCGCGGAGCGCCTCGATGTAGGCGGAGAGATAGGCGATGCGCTCGTCGTCGACGATCCGGCCGGACGCGTCAGGCGCCTCCTGGGCGCCGGCGCCGTTCTCCATCACGTAGATCGGCAGCTGGTGGCGGCGGTGCACGTCGAGCAGGGTGTCGCGGAAGGCGTCGGGATCTATCTGCCATCCGATCTTGGAGCGGGGCACGTCCGCCGGCGGGTCCGCCCAGGAGAATCCCAGGGCCGCTCCCGCGTCGGCGCGGGCGTAGATCGGCCCGTAGTGGTTCAGCCCGAACCCGTCGCCGGGCCGCTGGATCAGCGCCATGTCGCCCGCGCGCTGGTGTGGTTCGATGGCGCGGGAGAGCCGCGAAGGATAGGCGCCGTGGAGCTGGGGACCGGGAAACGCCTCGTTCCATATCTCGTCGAGCGCCCTCGCCGCCTCGGCGTCGGCCGGGTCCCGCCCCGCGGGGCGGCACGGTTGGACGTTGTGGATCGCGCCAATCGACGCCGCCGGCGCCACGCTCCGCAGCGCGTCCACCGCCGCGCCGTGCGCCAGATTGACGTGGTGGATCGCCTTGAGCAGCTTGTCGCGGTCCGCGATTCCCGGAGCGTTCCAGCCGAACCCGTATCCGAACAGACTGAAGACCGACGGTTCGTTGAAGGTGGCGAACCTGCGCACGCGGTCGCCGTACCGGCGGCCGAGCAGCGCGGCGTAGTCGGCGAACCATCCGGCGCTGTCGCGCGCCGTCCACCCGCCGAGATCCTCCAGCGCCTGGGGCAAGTCCCAGTGATACAGGCACAGCCAAGGCTCGATCCCGGCGGCGAGCAGCGCGTCGATCAGGCGGTCGTAGAAGCGCAGGCCGGCCTCGTTCGCGTCGCCCCGTCCGGTGGGCAGCACCCGTGGCCACGCCACGGAGAAGCGGTACGCGCCGACGCCGAGGTCGCGCATCAGGGCGACGTCCTCGGCGTAGCGGTGGTAGTGGTCGCAGGCGACGTCGCCGGTGTCCGCGTTCGCCACCCGGCCGGGAATCCGGCAATGCGCGTCCCAAATGCTCGGTCCACGTCCATCGACGGCGACCGCGCCCTCGATCTGATAGCTCGAGGTGGACACGCCCCACACGAAATCCCGCGGCAGGCGGCGCTCCTCCGGCTTGGCGGCGGCGGACTCGGCGCCGTCGCGGCGGCCGCGGTCAGGGACGATCTCGTTCATAGCCGGCCGCGCGCTCCACACATCTGGCTGGAGCGACCATATCAGCCTTCGCCGGGCTGCCAAGACTCCCCGGGCCGGCGCGGCGGAGGCGCGCGGCGGACGCTCGCTTCCGAACGACCGGCCGGAAGCGACTTCAGGTGAGGGCGGCCGCCACCTTCGCCAGCGGCGCCGTCCATCCGACGATGCCGCCCTGGGCGCGGATCATGTCGAGCGCGGCGCGCTTGAACTCGGGGAAGTAGCTCTCGGTGCAGTCCTCGACCAGAAGGCAGTCGTAGCCGCGGTCGTTGGCCTCGCGCACGGTGGTGTGCACGCAGACCTCGGTGGTGACGCCGGCGAACAGCAGATGCGTGATGCCGCGGGCCCGCAGCGTCGCGTCGAGCGGCGTCGCGTGGAAAGCGCCCTTGCCGGGCTTGTCGAGCACGATCTCGCCGGGCAGCGCCGCCAGCTCCGGCACGATGTCGGCGCCAGGCTCGCCCGCGATGAGCACGCGACCCATCGGACCGGGATCGCCGATGCGGAGGCTGGGCGCGCCGCGCGCGCGCTTCGCCGGCGGGCAGTCGGACAGGTCGGGCCGGTGGCACTCGCGCGTGTGGATGACCGGCAGTCCGGCGGCGCGCGCCGCGTCCAGCAGCCGGCGCACGACCGGCACGATGGCGGCCAGCGGCCGCACGTCGTTGCCCAATGTGGCTCCGAAGCCGCCGGGCTCGATGAAGTCGCGCTGCATGTCGATGACGATCAGCGCCAGCTTCCCCGGCGGGAATTCATAGGCGTATGGCAGGGCGTCGATCACGGGCATGTCGGCCTCCGGTCCTCTCCAGCGCCACCGCCGCGCGTCAGTGGCCCGCCATGTGGCGGCCGACGATGTCGGGGCGGGCCTCGGCGATCGGCGCGTCGTAGGCGACGCGGCCCTCGAACATCACCAGCACGCGGTCGGACAGCTCGAAGATCTCGTCGAGATCCTCGCTGACCAGCAGCACGGCGGTGCCGGCGTCGCGCGCCTCGACGATGCGCCGGCGCGTCTCGGCCACCGCCTTGAAGTCGAGGCCGAAGCAGGGATTGGCGACCACCAGCACGCGGGCCGTGCGGCCGAGCTCGCGGCCGAGCACGGCGCGCTGCACGTTGCCGCCCGACAGCGCGCCGATCGGCGCGTCCGGTCCCGGCGTGCGCACGTTGAAGGCCGAGATCAGTGCCCGCGCGCGCCGCCGCGCCGCGTCGGGCCGCAGCCACCAGCCGCCGGCGGCGTAGGGCGGCTGGTCGAAATCGCGGAACGCCATGTTCTCGGCGACGCTCATGGCGCCGACGCAGGCGTTGCGTAGCGGCTCCTCCGGCAGGCAGGCGACGCCGAGCGCGCCGGCCTCGGCGCGCGTCGCGCCATACGGCTTGCCATCGACCGTGACGCCGCCGGAATCGGCCGCGCGCTGGCCGGCGATGATCTCGACCAGTTCCCGCTGGCCGTTGCCGGAGACCCCGGCGACGCCGACGATCTCGCCGGCCCGCACATCGAGGGTCGCGCCGCGCAGCATGCGCTTGCCGGCCTCGTTGACGACCGCCAGATCGGCGACGCCGAGACGGATCTCGCCGGCGGCGCGGGGCGAGCGGGCGGCCGGCGGCGCGATCTCGCCCTCGCCGATCATCATGGCGGCGAAACGCTCCGGCGAGCCGGTGGCCACGTCGGCGCTGCCGACCAACCGTCCCTGGCGCAGCACGGTGACGCGGTCGGCGAACGACATCACCTCGCGCATCTTGTGGGTGATCATCATCACGGTGATCGCCTTCTCGCGCGTCATGGCGCGCAGCAAGCCGAGCACCTCGGTCGCCTCGTCCGGCGTCAGCACCGAGGTCGGCTCGTCGAGGATGAGGAAGCGGTTGTCGAGGTAGAGCTGGCGCAGGATCTCGGTCTTCTGCTTGTCGCCGGCGGCGAGGTCGCCCGCGAAAGCGTCGAGCGGCACCCGGAACGGCATCCGCTCGAGGAACGCCTCGACCCGCGCGCGCTCCGCCTTCCAGTCGATCACGGCCGGCAGATCGGCGCGCGACATCGCGAAATTCTCCAGCACCGTCATGCCCGGCACCAGCGTGAAGTGCTGGTAGACCATGCCGATGCCCAGCGCCTGGGCGGCGCGCGGGCCGTCGACCACCTGCTCGCGGCCGTCGATCATGAGCTGGCCGTCGTCGGGCGCGTAGTAGCCCATCACGCACTTCACCAGCGTGCTCTTGCCGGCGCCGTTCTCGCCCAGCAGAGCGTGCAGCTCGCCGGCCTCGACCTTGAGCGACACGTCGTCGAGCGCCCGCAGCGCGCCGAAGCGCTTGCCCATGCCCAGCACCTCGAGCGCCAGCGCGCGCGGCAGGTTATGCGGACGCCGTGGCGCGCCGATCGCGTCGCCGGTCACGCCAGCGCTCCGGTGAAGGCGGCGCTGTCGGAGACCGCGCCGAACACGCCGCCCTGCATCTTGACCATCGAGATGGCCGCCAGATGGTTGGCGTGGTCGGTGGCGCCGCAGCAATCGGCCAGCAGCAGGCACTCGAAGCCGCGGTCGTTGGCCTCGCGCATGGTGGTGTGCACGCACACGTCCGTCGTGATTCCGGTCAGCACCAGGTTCTCGATGCCGCGCGTGCGCAGCAGCAGCTCGAGGTCGGTGGCGCAGAAGCTGCCCTTGCCGGGCTTGTCGATCACCGGCTCGCCCGGCAGCGGGGCCAGCTCGGGGATGATCTCCCAGCCCGGCTCGCCGCGCACGAGGATGCGGCCGCAGGGGCCCGGGTCGCCGATGCCGGCGCCGATGCGCCGGGCTGCGCCAGCGCTTGTTGGCCGGCAGGTCCGACAGGTCGGGGCGATGGCCCTCGCGCGTGTGGATGACGTGGTAGCCGCCGGCGCGCATCGCGGCCAGCACGCGGCGGATCGGCTCGATCGGGGCGCGCGTCAGCGACAGGTCGTAGCCCATCGAGTCGACATAGCCGCCCTCGCCGCAGAAGTCGGTCTGCATGTCGATCACGACCAGCGCGGTGTTGGCCGGCCGCAGGTCGCCGTTGTATGGCCACGGATAGGGGTCGGACGGCACGTGGGTGGCGGTCATGGCGTCGTCCTCCTTCAGCCGGCGCCCGCTAGCGCGCGACGCCCAGCTCGGCCGGCGCCCCCCGGAGCGAGCGGGTGGGCGAGCACGTGGCGATCATGATGCCCAGCGTCAGGATGTAGGGTGCCGCGCCGAACAGGTAGTAGCCCCAGGTCACCCCGACGGACTGTAGCGACGGTCCGAGCGCGCCGGCGGCGCCGAACAGCAGCGACGCCCAGATGCAGCGGATCGGCTGCCAGCGCGCGAAGATCACAAGCGCGATCGCCATCAGGCCCTGTCCGCTCGACAGACCTTCGTTCCAGCTCCCGGGGTAGAACAGAGACAGGAACGCGCCGCCGATGCCGGCGAGCGCGCCACCGGCCGTGGTCGCGGCCAGGCGCGTGGCGCCGGCCGAGTAGCCCATGGCGCGGACGGCGTCGGCGCTGTCGCCGGCGGCGCGCAGGATCATCCCCCAGCGCGTGCGGTTGAGGAACCAGGTCAGCGCCAACGCCAGCGCGATGCCCAGCACGAACAGTGGATTGATCTCCAGCGCCGCGCGCAGCTCGGGCTGCTCGATCCACCAGCCGAGCGGGATCGACGGCAGGTTGGGGGCCTTGGGCTGCACGAACGGCTTGCCGACGAAGAACGCGATGCCGGTGCCAAACAGCATCAGCGCGATGCCGACGGCGATGTCGTTGACGCGCGGCAGGCCGCACAGGGCGCCATGCAGCGCGCCGAGCGACGCCCCGGCGGCGGCGGCAACGAGGACCCCTAGCCAAGGCGATCCGGTCAGATAGGCGACGCCGTAGGCGCCCATCGCGCCCAGCACCAGCGTGCCCTCGAGGCCGAGGTTGATGCGGCCGGAGCGTTCCGTCAGGCATTCGCCGAGGCTGACGAAGATGTAGGGCGTGCTGACGCGGATCGCCCCGCCGAGCATCGCGATCGGCACCGCCCAGAGTCCGAGGTCGCCGCCCACGCCGCGCCTCCTACTTGCCGAGCAGGCTGCGGCCGCGCAGCGTCTCGCTCGCCAGCAGCACGAGGAACAGGATGCCCTGCAGCACCAGCACGGTGGCGTCGGGCAGGTCGAGGCGCCGTTGCAGCAGTCCGCCGGCGGCGTTGATGCCGCCGAACAGGATGGCCACCGGGATGACGGCGGCGGGCTCATGGCGCGCGAGGAACGCGACCAGGATCCCGGTGTAGCCGTAGCCGGCGTTGAGCGAGGCGTTGGCGCGGCCGTGCACGGCGGCGACCTCGATCATCCCGGCCAGCCCGCCGGCGGCGCCGGCCAGGGCGCAGATCCCCACCACCAGCCTGCCGATCGGCAGCCCGGCCATCCGCGCCGCGCGCACGTTGCCGCCGATCATTCGCGCGGCGAAGCCGACCGTGGTCTTGCGCATCAGCACGGCCATCGCGACGCAGGCGACGACGCCGATCGCGAGTCCCCAATGCACGTCGGTGCCGGGGATGGCGCCGATCATGTGGTGCTCGCCGATGCCGGAAGTCGAGGGCTTGTTGAGGCTGGCGGGATCGCGCAGCGGACCCTCGACGAGATGGTTGAACACCGCCACCGCGATGTAGGTCAGGAGCAGGCTGGAGATCGTCTCGTTGACACCGCGGGCGTGGCGCAGCCAGCCGGCGAACGCGATCAGCAGAGCGCCGGTGATCGCCGCCGCCAACGCCATCAAGACGAGCGCCGGCACGTAGGGCGCGCCCGACATCGCGACGCCCATCGCCGCCGCCGCCAGTCCGCCGAGCACGATGGCGCCCTCGCCGCCGATGATGACGAGGCCGAGCCGCGCCGGCAGCGCCGTGCACAGCGCCACCAGAAGCAGCGGCGCCGCGCGCAGCAGCGTGTTCTGGAGCGAGAACCAGCTCGCGAAGGCGCCGGTCCAGATCAGGCCGAACACCTCCAGCGGATTGGCGCCGGCCGCGAGCAGGAACAGCGCGAACAGCGGCGCCGTGACGGCGAGCGCTATCGCCGTCGGCGCCGCGGCCTCGGCGAACGCGCGCAGCCGCGCGCCGGCCGACGGAGGCGCGTCCTCGGCGGCCGTGGCCGCGGTCGCGACGCTCACGGCGACGGGCCTAGGCGAGCGAGCCCGCCACGCCCTCGACCAGCCAGTTCATCTGCTCCAGCCACGGATCGGTCTGCGCGTAGCTCTTGCCGGCGGCGATCACGACGCCGCCCTTGTTGTCCTTCATGGCGCCCTTGAAGATCGTGAACGTGCCGCCGAGCATCTGCGCCTTGATGCCGTCGGCCATCGCGCGCGCCTTCTCGGTGACGGCCGCGCCGTAGGGCGAGGTCTTCACGAACCCTTCCTTGAGGCCGCCGCGCACGAAGTTGCCCGGCGCCTTGCCGGCCTTCATGTCGGTGACGAAGTCGGTGTAGACCTTGTGCCAGTTCCACTCCGCGCCGGTGAGGTAGCCCTTGGGCGCCAGCTTCGCCTGGTTGGCGTGGTAGCCGCAGGTCATGATGCCGCGGCGCTCGGCCGTCTCGACCACGACCTTCGGGCTGTCGACGTGGCAAGTGACGACGTCGACGCCCTGGGCGATCAGGCTGTTCGTCGCCTCGGCCTCCTTGACCGGCAGCGACCAGTCGCCGGTGATGATGAGCTGCGTCGTCGCGGCGGGATTGACCGAGCGCGCGCCCAGCGTGAAGGCGTTGATGTTGCGCAGCACCTGGGGGATCGGCTTGGCGGCGATGAAGCCCAGCTTGCCGCTCTTGCTGGCGTGGCCGGCGACGACGCCGTTGAGGTACTGGCACTCGTCGATGTAGCCGAAGTAGCTGCCGGTGTTGGCGGGGTGCTTGCCCTGGGTCCACATGCCGCCGCAGTGGCGGAACTGGACGTTCGGATACTTGGCCGCCGATTTCAGCATGTGCGGGTCGAAGTAGCCGAACGAAGTCGGGAACACGAGCGTGGCGCCGTCGAGGTTGATCATGCTCTCCATCGATTTCTCGACGGCGACCGTCTCCGGCACCTTCTCCTCCTCGAGCACCTTCACGCCGGCCATCTTCTTCAGCGCCGCGGCGCCCTCGGCATGGGCCTGGTTGTAGCCGTAGTCGTCGCGCGGTCCGACATAGATGAAGCCGACGGTGAGCGGCTTGCCTTGGGCAAGCGCGCCGCCGCTGGCGAGGGCGGCGGCCGAGACGGCGGTGCCCGCCATCAGCTGGCGGCGGGACAGCGAGCTAATTGAGCGCATGAGTGATTCCCCCGGGAACGTCGGGTCGGCGACGTCGTCGACACCTCTGCGGGAAGACACAGCAAAGCGCGGGCCAAACTCTGAGCGCGGTTCACAAGCCGTTGTGCCTAAAAATTAGGCCGATATCGTTCAATGTATGCAAAGTTTCCCGGCAACCCGCCGTGCTTTGGACATCACGGTCGCCGGTGCCACGTTCCGGCGTTGACGGCGCCCGGCGGCACCTCCCCCTTCAGGATCGCCTGGACCTGCCGGACGGTGTCCATCGCTTGGCTCTCGGCGGCCGAGGGCGTCAATCCACCGATGTGCGGCGTCGCGATGACGTTGGGCAGGCGGGCCAGTCCGGGCGACGGCATCTGGTCGGGCGCGCGGCCGACGTCCATGGCGGCGCCGGCGATCCGGCCTTCCGTCAGCGCGGCGGCCAGCGCCGCCTCGTCGACGAGGTTGCCGCGCGAGAGGTTGATGAAGAACGCGTCCCGCCGCATCCGCGCGAAAGCCGCCGCGTCGAGCAGGTTCTCGGTCTCCTCGGTGGCGACGGCGAGGCAGACGACGTAGTCGGCGCGGGCCAGCAGGTCGTCCATCGGCAGCTTGATGAAGCGCGGATCGTCGACCTGCGCGTAGGGATCGGAGACCAGCACGGTCACGCCCATGGCGGCGAGGACCGGCGCGAGGTGGCGGGCGATGCGGCCGTAGCCGATGATTCCGACGGCGGCGCCGCTCAACTGCCGGCCCATCCGGATCTCGGGTGTCCGGCCGTCATGGTAGTCCGAGACGGCGCGCGAGATGCCGCGGGAGAGGTCGACGAGGAAGCCCAGCGCCAGCTCGACGACGGCCTCCACGAAGCCCGGCTCGGCGTGGGTGACGAGCACGCCGGCCGCCGACGCCGCCTCGACGTCGATGTTGCGGATGTCGACGGCGGTGCGCATCAGCGCCCGCAGCGCGGGAAGCCCCGCGAACACCGCGCCGGGCACCGGGGTCGCCCGGTCGGCGATCACCAGATCGACCTCGCGCGCGGCGGCGATCAGCCCATCAGGCGAGAGCGGCGCGTCGGCCTCGTGCAGGCGCAGATCGACGAGACCGCGCAACAGCTCCAGCGGCCGCGCGCCGTAGTACGTCGCGCGCGCCAGCGGCGTATGCGTCAGGAGCAGCCTCACGCGGCGGCGCGGGTCAGGCCGGCTTCATCGGCGTCGAGTCGCCGAGGAACGAGACGTGCGCCGCCACAATGCGCCAGCCATCGGGGGTGCGCATCCAGGTGTGGCTCTGACGGCCGTGGCGCGTCGAGCCGTGGCGGCGGAACTCGCAGTTGGCGGTGCCGAAGTCCCGGCCGTAGGTGACGACCCACAGCTTGAGCAGATCGCGATCGACGACCGAGCCCGGATCGCGGCCGGCGCGGAACGCGGCGATCTCGTCGTGGCCGTAAAGCTGCTCGCCGATGCCGTAGCGCAGCGTCTGCGGACTTTTCCAGAACAGCGCGTCCAAGGTGGCGACGTCGTTGGTGTTCAGCGCCTTCTCGTAGCGCTGGAACGCCTCCGTCACCTCGGCGACGATCTCCGGAATGTTGATCTCAAGAGCCATGCTTCCTCCGCCCTCGATGCGCGCCCTCACGCCGGCGGCGCGGCGCAGACACCCTCGCGTTCCAGCCACGCCGCGACGCGCAGCGCCGCCTGCTCGTCGTAGGGGCGTGCGATGACCTGCACGCCGATCGGCAATCCGCCCGGAGTCTGGACCGGCACGGCGACAACCGGCAAGCCGATGAACGAGATCGGCTGCGTGAACAGCCCAAGATTGGCCCGCACCGGCATCTCGGTCCCCGCGATGGTCATCGTCTTCTGGCCCAGCGAGGGCGCGGTGGTCGGCGTCGCCGGCGCGAGGATCACGTCGACCTCGTCGAACAGCTTCATGGTGTTCGCGCGGTAGATCCGCCGGAAACGCTGGGCGCGGATGTACCAGGCCGCCGGCAAAAGCGCGCCCGCCAAGAAACGGTCGCGCGTGTCGGGGTCGAAATCGCCGGGCCGCGTCCGCAACCTGTCAAGATGCAGCGCCGCGCCTTCGGACGCGGTGATGATGTAGGCGCACCCGCGGGCGCGGGCGGCGTCTGCGATCTCGATCCTGCGGGCTGCGCCCAGCGCCTTCGCGACAGTGGCGACCGCCGCCGCCAGCGCCGGGTCGAGCGGCGCCTCGAAATAGCCGCCGGCGATGGCGATGCGCAGCCCGCCGATGCCCTCGGCGAGGCGTGGCCTGGTCGGCGCGACCGGACGTCCGCTGCAGACGGGGTCGTCGGTGTCCGGCCCCTGCATGGCGTCGAACGACACCGCCAGATCGGCGACCGAGCGGGCCAGCGGTCCCAGGTGGTCGAGACTGTCGACGAACGGAAAGCTGCGCGCCCGGCTGAGGCGGCCGTAGGTCGGCTTCAGGCCGAACGTGCCGCATAGCGAGGACGGCACGCGGATCGAGCCGTTGGTGTCCGACCCCAGCGTGATCGGCACCAGCCCGCCGGCGGCGGCCGCGCCGGAGCCGCCCGACGAGCCGCCGGTCATGCGGGCGGGATCGCGCGGATTGCGTGACGGGCCGAAATGGCCGTTCTCGCCGGTGAAGTCGTAGGCGTACTCGCCCATGTTGAGACCGCCCAGCAGCACCGCGCCGGCCGCCTCCATGCGCTCGATCAGCGTCGCGTCGCGCGCCGCCGGCGGCAGCTCGGCGTTGATCTTCGCGCCGGCCAGCGTGGACACGCCGGCGATATCGAACAGGTTCTTGGCGGCGAACGGGGCACCGGCGAGCGGACCGGGATCGCCGCCGGCGGCGATGGTCGCGTCGACTGCCGCCGCCTTCTGCGGGCGCGATCCGCGGTCACGGTGGTGAAGGCATTGAACACGCCGTCGCGCTCAGCGATCCGCTTCAGCGCCGCCTCGGTGACGGCCAACGCCGTCACGCGCTTCGCTTTCACCGCCTGCGCGATGTCCGACGCCGTCGCCTGCGCCGAGGGGATCGACTGTCATGGCTCGAACACCGGCGCGTTCTCGGTCGCATCGGGCAGCGGACCCACCAACGCCGCGTCGGCGATGCGCTTGGCGATCGTGACGTTGGCGATCACCGCCGCGCGGTAGGCGGGATCGATCGGCAGGCCGATCGCCTTCGCCGCCGCGTCCACGTAGGCCGCGATGTCCTCGTCATTGGTCATCGTCCGATCTCCTGAGCGCTCGCGGAGGGCCGCATCCTACAACACGCGCCGACACTATTGGGCCGGCGCTTCGGCGAAATGGCAGGCGACCTCGCGGCCGGGCGCGAGACGGCGCAGAACCGGCGCCGCCGTGGCGCAACGTTCCGTGCCGATCGGGCAGCGGCCGTGGAAGCGGCATACCTCGGGATCGGGGTCGATCGGGCTGCGCGGTTCGCCCGACAACCGCAGCCGGCCGGCGCGGCGGGCGGGATCGGCCTGCGGGATCGCCGAGATCAGCGCGCGGGTGTAGGGATGCAGCGGATTGGCGAACACCTCGGCGGCCGGGCCGGATTCGACGATGCGGCCGAGATACATCACGAGCACCCGGTCGCATAGAAGGCGCACGACGTTGAGATCGTGGCTGACGAAGAGATAGCTCATGCCCAGCCGCTTCTTGAGGTCCTCGAGCAGCTGCAGGATCACGACCTGGACCGAGACGTCGAGCGCGGCCGTCGGCTCGTCGAGGATCAGCAGCTCGGGCTCGACGGCGATGGCGCGGGCGATGCCGACGCGCGCCTTCTGGCCGCCGGAGAGCTGGTGCGGGAAGCGCGCCAGCAGCTCGCGCGGCAGGCCGGTCATGTCGGCGAGCGCGTCCACCCGGGCCGTCAGCGCCTCGCCGCCCAGCCGCCGCAGGCGCCGCAGCGGGTCGGCGATGGCGTCGAAAGCGGTGTAGCGCGGGTTGAGCGAGTCGCCGGCGTCCTGGAACACCATCTGGATGCGGACGCGGTTGTCGTTGGCGGCGAAATCGCTGGCGCGGAAGATCGCCAGATCCGTGCCGCCGAGCCGGATGACGCCGTCGGTCGGGTCGAGCAGGCGGTTGATCAGCCGCACCAGCGTGGACTTGCCGCAGCCCGACTCTCCGACCAGTCCGACCGTCTCGCCGCGCCGATGGTCAGGCTCACATCGTCGACCGCGTGCACCGGCGGCGCGGCGCCTCCTCGCCGCGCAGCCGCATCGCGCAGGCGCCGCCAGGCGCCGCGCGCGCGCCGACGTTGAAGCGCTTGTGGAGCTCGGCGATGTCGAGGAGCGGCGCGGTCATAGCGGGTTCCAACAGGCGACGTCGTGCGCCTCGGCGATGGCGCGGCGCGGCAGCGGACCGGCGCAGACGTCGAGGCGGCGCTCGCAGCGCGCGCTGTAGCGGCAGGTCGGCAGGTCGTCGCGCCGCAGGTCGGGCAGGGCGCCGGGGATCGAGGTCAGCGACTCCAGCGCGTCGCGCTCGCCCGGCGTCGCCGCCAGCAGGCGCGCGGAGTAGGGGTGGCGCGCGCCGCTGAACAGCGTCGCGCTCGGCGCGGCTTCGACCACGTGGCCGGCGTGCATGACGACGATGCGGTCGCAGTACTCCGCCGCCAGCGTCAGGTCGTGGGTGATGAACAACGTCGCCATGCCGGATTCACGGCCCAGTTCGGCGATCAGGTCCATGATCACGGCCTGGGTGGTGACGTCGAGGCCGGTCGTCGGCTCGTCGGCGATCAGCAGCGCCGGCCGGCAGGCGATGGCGATGGCGATCATCACGCGTTGGCACATGCCGCCGGACAGCTCGAACGGATAGGCCCGCGCCCGCCGCTCCGGATCGGGGATGCGCACCTTCTTGAGCATCTCGATGGCGAGCGTCGGCGCCTTGGCGCGCGTGGCGCCCCCGTGACGGATCAGCACGTCGGCGATCTGGTCGCCGACGCGTCGGATCGGGTTCAGCGCGGTGCGCGGATTCTGGAAGATCATCGACAGCTCGCGACCGCGCAGATCGGCGAGGTCGCGCTCGCGCAGAGCCAGCAGATCGGCGCCGCCGAACGCCGCGGTGCCCGATGAGACGCGGCCGGCGGCGTCGAGGATGCCCATGACGGCGAAGGCGGTGACCGACTTGCCCGAACCGCTCTCGCCGACCAGCGCCACGGTTTCGCCCTTGGCGATGCTGAAGCCGACCTGGTCGAGCACCTTGACCACGCCGTTCCGCGTGCGGAACTCGACGCTGAGTCCGTCGACGGCCAGCGCCGGGACGGCGCTCATGTCCGCTTCCTCGGGTCGATGATGTCGCGCAGCCCGTCGCCCAGCAGGTTGAAGCAGAACACCGCGAGCATGAGGGTCGCGCCGGGGAACAGCGCGATCCACCACTCGCCGGACTGGATGAAGTTAGCGCCCTCCGCGACCATGATGCCCCATTCCGGATCCGGCGGGCGCACGCCGAGACCGATGAAGGACAGGCCGGCGGCGTTGAGGATGGCGTAGCCCATCGTCAACGACATCTGCACCATCATGATCGGCATGATGTTCGGCAGGATGTGCGTCAGCAGCACGCGCGCCTCGCCGTTGCCGGACAGGCGGGCGGCCTCCACGAAGCCGGACTCGCGGCGGATGTTGGCCTCGGCCCGCGCGACGCGGACGTAGAGCGGGAAGTTGATGATCGCCGTGGCGATCACGATGTTGGTGACCTTGTTACCCAGCGCGGCGACGATGCCCATCGCCAGCACGAATAGCGGGAAGGCCATGATCGTGTCGGCGAGGCGGCCGACGATCCGGTCGGTCCAGCCGCCGAAGTAGCCGGCGGCGACGCCGGAGACCGCGCCGAGCATGAACGCCAGCGCCACCGACGACAGCGCGATGGCGAGGTCGAGGCGGGTCGCCACCAGCACGCGGCTGAAGATGTCGCGGCCGAGCTGGTCGGTGCCGAACCAGTGCGCCGCCGAGGGCGGCTTCAGAGCCAGCGCGGTGTTGGTCGCGAGCGGATCGTAGGGCGCCAGCGCCGGGCCGAGCAGGGCGGCCAGCACGAACATCGTGAACAGGCCGAAGGCCAGTCCGGTGACGGGGTTCTCCGACAGCACGTAGCGGGTGTGGCGCAGCAGCGGCAGCATGGTCAGGACCCCAGCCGCACGCGCGGATCGACCAGGCCGTAGAGGATGTCGATCACGAGGTTCAGGACGATGTAGAGCACCGCCATGGTCAGCACGAAGCCCTGCACGGGGGCGTAGTCGGACGTGATCAGCGCGTTGACGGCGTAGAGGCCGATGCCGGGCCACGCGAACACCGTCTCGACCAGCACGTTGGCGCCGAGGAGGAACGAGAACACCATGCCCAGGGTGGTGATGACCGGCAGCACGGCGTTGCGGAAGGCGTAGGTGAACACGATCGTGCCCGGCGACAGGCCGCTCGCCCGCGCCGTGCGCATGAAATCGCTGCCCAGCACCGCCAGCATCGAGCCGCGGGTCATGCGCGCCAGCGGCGCCAGCGAGAATATGGCCATCGCCGACGCCGGCAGCGCGAGCTGCCGCAGCGCGCCGAGGAAGACGGCGCCGTCGCCGGTCAGCGCGCTGTCGATCAGGTAGAAGCCGGTGATGTGCCGCGGCGGCGACAGGAATATGTCCAGCCTTCCGGTCGGCGCCGGCGCGATCTGGAGCAGGTAGTAGAAGATGTACGCGAACAGCAGGCCGGTGAAGAACACCGGCAGCGACACCCCCGCGGTCGTGACGACGCGGCAGAGATGGTCGATCCACGAGCCCTGCTTGACCGCCGCCAGAACGCCCAGCGGAATGGCGATCAGCGCCGACACGATCAACGCGACCAGCGTGAGCTCGGCCGAGGCGGGCAGGCGGGTGGTGATCTCCTTCACGACCGGCTGGCCGGTCGACAGCGAGGTGCCGAGATCGCCCCTCGCGAGGTCGCGGACATAGAACGCGAACTGCTCCGGCAGCGACCGGTCGAGCCCGAGCTTGGTCCGTATCTCGGCCACGGCTTGCGGCGTCGCGGCCTGGCCGGCGAAGTAGGCGGCCGGGTCGCCCGGCAGCAGCCGGGTCAGCAGGAACGTGACGGCGACGACGCCGACGACGCTGGGGATCGCCGTGCCGAGGCGCGCGAGGATCCGGCCGAGCATCGCGGCGGCCTCCGCGTCAGCCCTTCGCGAGCTGCCGGTAGTCGAGCTGCCGGTGGAACCAGTAGCGGTAGCCGGTGACGTTCTTCTGCATCGCCACGTTGAGCAGGGGCTGGAACAGCGGCACCCGGGGCACCTCCTCGAACGCCGTGTCGACGAAGCCCTTCACCGCCGCGTCGTACTCCGGACCGGTCGCGAAGCGCGCCTTGTCGATGAGCGCGTCCATCGCCGGGTTCTGGTAGCTCATCGTGTTGAAGACGGCGTTCTGGCCGTGGTAGCACCAGAAAAAGAAGTACTCCGCGTAGTTCAGCCAGCCGCCGAAGGTGTTGGTGATCAGCGGCATGCTCTTTTTGAGCAGCTCGGCGCGCCAGTTGGCGCCGGGAATCTTGTTGATCGACGCCTTGATGCCGATCTGCGCGAGGCTCTCCTGCACCAGGATGCAGAGCGGCTCGTTGATGCCGGCGAGGCCGAGATCGAACGACAGCGTCGTCTCGAAACCGTTGGGGAATCCTGCCTCGGCCATCAGCGCCTTGGCCTTGGCGATATCCGTGGTGTAGCCGTGCTTCTGGGGCCAGTTCGTCCCTTTTGCCTTGTTGTCGGCGCCGCCGTAGAGCGGGATCGCCTGGCCGTACATCACCGCGTCCATGATCTTCTGGTAGGGGATGGCGTAGGCCACCGCCTGGCGGACTTTCACATTGTCGAACGGCTTCTGCTTGACGTTCATGCCGATGTACTGGGCGGCGTTCTCGACCGGCGTGCCGACGATGGTCAGTTTCGGCGAGGATTTAAGCTCGGCGAAATCCTTGGACCCGAGGTCGAACGAGATGTCGGCGTCTCCGCGCTCCAGCAGCGCGCGGCGGTTGCCGGCCGACGGGATGATGCGCAGGATGACGCGTCGGATCTTCGGCATCGGGCCGTTCTTCCAGTCGTCGTTGCGCGTGTAGACGACCTCCTGGCCGGGCTGCCAGCGCTCGATCTTGTAGGCGCCGCCGCCGGCGAGGTTGTTCTTGCACCACTCCATCGCCCATGGGTCGGTCGCGGTCGCGTTCTTCTTGACGAGCTCGGAGTTCATGACCACCGGCACCGGCACCGCGAGGTCCGGCATGGTCAGCTTGTCCGCGCGCAGGAAATCGACGCGGAACGTGTGGTCGTCGACGGCGACGAACTGCTCGCGCTTCTGGAGCGAGCCGGCCGCCATCTGGAAGGTCGGGAAGCCGCCGACCGTGACGGCGCGGTCGAACGACCACTTCACGTCCTTGGCGGTGATCGGCGTGCCGTCGTGGAACTTGGCGTCCTTGCGCAGCTTGAAGGTCGCCGAGGTCGGGGTGACGTTCCAGTCCGTGGCGAGCTCTGGCTCGAGTTTGGAGTAGTCGTAGTGGTCCTGGCCGTTGGCGTCCTTCTTCACGCCGTAGGTCATCAAGCGGTCGTGGGTGTTCCAGGACACCTCGTAGGACGGCCGGTTGGCGCCGACGCCGTGGATGTCGATCATGTTCGGCGTGTTCTCGGCGACGATCAGCAGCGTCTCCTGCCGCGACTGGGCCTGCAGCGGCGACCAGATGGCGGGCGTGGTGACGGCGGTCGCGGCCGCGGCCGTGGTCCCGAGGAAATTCCGGCGCTTCATGGTGTGGCCCCCGATCGACCCGTAGCCCGGGCCTTTGCTGGCGACGCGCTCCGCCGTCACCTGAATCGAGTGGCAGCAAGCGCCGTGCCAGCGCCGCTGCGGCCGGAATTGCGTGGATTTGCCGCCGGGCGAGGTCGCTCCCAGCGGAGTTCGTGATTTCAGCCGATCAATTTGCATACACTACAGAAAAAATGCCCATAAAAGAGGCATAGGAGCCGTTCTTGGACGAGAAGTGGGCCAGATTGGATTGGCACGTCGCTTGATAGAAGGTTGAGCAGTTCTGGAGGTTCGATGACTGATCCCAAATCCAGCCTCGATTTGGCGCGCCTGATCGGGGACTACCGCGCCGGGCGTCGTCGGCCTTCGGAGGTCTTTGCCGCCGTGCTCGCGCGCATCGCCGAGGCCGGCGACGACGGCGTGTGGATCTGCCGCGTGCCCGAACAGGCGCTCCGCACGCGCGCCGCAGCGCTGGACGCCGCGCTCGCCGCCGATCCGGCGATCCTCGATCGACAGCCGCTGTTCGGCGTGCCGTTCGCGGTGAAGGACAACATCGACGTCGCGGGGCTGGCCACGACGGCGGCGTGTCCCGCCTATGCCTACATGCCGGAGCGCTCGGCCACCGTCGTCGAGCGGCTGTGCGCCGCCGGCGCCGTCGTCATCGGCAAGACCAATCTCGACCAATTCGCCACCGGGCTCGTCGGTGTGCGCACGCCCTATGGCGTGGCTCGCAATCCGTTCGACGCCGCGTATCTGCCGGGGGGGTCGAGTTCAGGTTCGGCGGTGGCCGTCTCGGCCGGGCTGGTGAGCTTCGCGCTCGGCACCGACACGGCTGGCTCAGGCCGGGTGCCGGCCGGCTTCAACAACCTCGTCGGGCTCAAACCGACCGTCGGTTTGATGCCGGCGACCGGCGTCGTGCCGGCGTGCCGCGCGCTGGACGTCGTGTCGATCTTCGCGTTGACGGTCTCCGACGCGCTCACGGTGCTGCGCGCCGGCGCCGGATTCGATCCAGCCGACATCTATTCGCGCGCCGCGCCCGCCGGCTTCGGCGCCGCGCTCGAGGCGCCGCCGGCGGCGTTCCGTTGCGCCGTGCCTCGGCCGGACCAGCGCGAGTTCTTCGGCGACGCCGAGGCCGCGGCGAACTACAAGCGCGCGCTCGCGCGATTGGAAGGTCTCGGCGCCACGCTGATCGAGGTCGACTACGCGCCGCTCGCCGAGGCGGCGGCGGTGCTCTACAGCCCGGCTGGCGCGGCCGAGCGCACCACCGCGATCGACGCCTTCCTCGCCACCCGCGCGACGGAGATGCACCCCGTCACGCGCGCGATCATCGAGAGCGGGCGCGGCGCGACCGGCGTCGACGTCTACCGCGCGCGCGACCGCCTGCGCGCGTTGCGCCGCCACGCCGAGGCGGTGTTCGCCGATTGCGACGTGCTCGCGCTGCCGACCTCCGGGACGATCTACCGCGTCGCCGACGTCCTGGCCGACCCGGTCAAGCTGAACAGCAACCTCGGCCATTACACCAACTTTGTGAACCAACTCGATCTGGCGGCGCTGGCGGTGCCGGCGGGATTCCGCGGCGACGGTCTGCCGGCAGGAGTGACGCTGGTGGCGCCGGCGTTCGGCGAGGCGCGGCTGGCGGCGCTGGGCGACGCATTGCACCGCGCGGTCGGCGGCACGCTGGGCGCCACTTCGGCGACGCTGCCGGAGGCCGGACCGGCGGCGCCGGCGGCTGTGTGGCCGGACATGCCGCTGGTCGTGGTCGGTGCGCACATGCGCGATCTGCCGCTCAACGGCCAGCTTCTAGCGCTCGGCGCGCGCTTCGACTCGGAATGCCGGACCGCGCCGATGTACCGGTTCTACCGGCTGCCGGGCGCCGGCGTCGCGCGGCCCGGCCTGGTGCGCGTGGCCGAGGGCGGCGTCGCCATCGCCGGCGAGATCTGGCGGGTGCCCTCGGCCGCTATCGGTGCGTTGCTGGCGCGCATTCCCGCGCCGCTGGGCCTCGGCGACGTCGCGCTCGACGATGGACGATCCCTCAAGGGCTTCCTGTGCGAGGCGACCGCCGCCGCGGCCGCCGAGGACATCTCGGACTGCGGCGGCTGGCGCGGCTACTTGGCGCGCGCGGCCCCGACGTAGCTCGCCGAGGCGTCGCCGACGGTGTGGACATGGGCGCGGATGTGGGCGGCGGCCGAAGCCGCCTCGCCGCGCAGGATCGCCTCGACCACCAGCGCGTGCTCGCCGAACGATTTCGCCAGCCGACCGGCGACGTTGAACTGGCCGGTGCGGTAGGGCGCGACCCGGCGGCGCGCGGTCAGGGCGGCCTCCTCGAGGGGCCGGTTGTGGGCGCCGCGGTAGATGACGGCGTGGAATTCGCTGTTGAGCGCGTCGTAGATCTCGCGCGAGCCCTGCCGCATCGCCGCGCCGCAGCGCTCGTGCAGGAGCGACAACGCGCGGCGCTCCGCCGGCGTCATCCGCTGCGCGGCGTAGCGGGCGCACAGCGCCTCGAGGTCGGCCATCAACTCGAACGACTCGGTGACGATTTCCGGCGTCATCGCCGACACGACCAGCCCGCGGCCCTGGCGCTGCGCCAGGCCGATGCCGACGAGCTGGTTCAAGGCCTCGCGCACGGGCGTGCGCGACACGGCGAAGCGTTCGGCCGTCGACACCTCGTCGAGCCGGGTCCCCGGCGGCAGGCGCCCCGTGATGATCTCGTCGGCCAACAGCCGGCGGATGCTCTCCGACCGCGTGGCCGGCGCGTCGCCGCCGCCGATGTCGCTCGATCTCCCGTCCGGTGTCGGCATGTTCCCGGTCTCCGCCTCCCGAGCGCAGTGTAGCAGCGCGGGCGCCGGGGCCGCACCGCGTATCGCCGTTGGCGGCGCTGCAAGCCGCGGGCCGGTGGCCCGAGGTCGGAGAGTCCCGCGGAGGAGACCTGCCGTTTGCCATCTGTACCGGCGCGCGACAAGCGGCCATACATCCGGACGGCAGGTCGTCGACATTTGGAAGCGGGAGCGGAACATGAACGCGAGGACCGGACCTGACCACGAGGTGGTCGTCATCGGCGCCGGCGTGGCCGGCATCTACCAGATCAAGCGCCTGGTCGACATGGGCGTGGACGCAGTGGTGCTCGACGCCGCGCCGGACCTCGGCGGCACCTGGTACTGGAACCGCTATCCCGGCGCCAGGTTCGACTCGGAGAGCTACACGTACGGCTACTCGTTTTCCCGCGAGCTTCTGGACGAGTGGCACTGGAAGGAGCGCTTCTCCGGCCAGCCCGAGAACCTTCGCTATCTCAACTACGTCGCCGACAAGTTCGATCTGCGCCGGCACATGAGTTTCAATCGCAAGGTCGTGTCGGCGGCGTTCGACGAGGCGCTGGACCTGTGGCGTCTGGGTATCGACGACGGCCAGAGGTGACGTGCCGCTTCGTCATCATGGCGCTCGGCCTGCTCTCGACGCCGACGCCGCCCCGGCTCGACGGGATGGAGGCGTTCAAGGGCCGCTCGTTCCACACCTTCCACTGGCCGCACGAGCCGGTCGATCTGGCGGGCAAGAGGGTCGCCGTCATCGGCACCGGCGCCACTGGCATCCAGGTGATCGGCGAGATCGCCGACAAGGTCGGCCATCTCACCGTGTTCCAGCGGCGGCCGAACTGGAGCGCGCCGCTCAACAATGGACCGATCTCGGACGCAGAGATGGCCGACATCCGCGCGCGCTACGACGAGATCTTCGCGGCCTGCGCGCGCACGCCCGGCGGCTTCGAGCACGAGCCCGACCGGCGTGGCTTCTACGAGGTCACCCGCGAGGAACGGGTGGCGCTCTGGGACAAGCTCTACGACGAGCCGGGATTCGGCATCTGGCTGCGGAACTTCCGGGAGATCTTCACGAACGACGAGGCGAACGCCGAGTTCTCGGCCTACATCGCCGACCGCATCCGCCGCCGTGTCAAGGATCCGGCCGTCGCCGAGAAACTGATCCCCCGGGACCACGGTTTCGGCGTCCAGCGCGTGCCGATGGAGACCAACTACTTCGAGGCCTACAACCGGGACAACGTGCGGCTGGTCGACATCAGCGAGACGCCGATCGTGCGGATCACCGAGAACGGTCTGCGCACCTCGGAGCGCGACTACGAGTTCGACATCATCGTCTACGCCACCGGATTCGACGCCATCACCGGCGCCTTCGACCAGATCGACATCCGCGGCGTGGGCGGCGAGCGGCTGCGCGACAAGTGGCGCGACGGCCCGTCGACCTTCCTCGGCATGATGATCCACGGCTTCCCGAACCTGTTCATGCCGGCCGGCCCGCAAAGCGGATCGGCGTCGACGAACTATCCGCGCGGCATCGAGACCGGCGTCGACTGGTGCACCACGCTCCTGAGCCACATGCGCGAGCGCGGCCTCGTCCGGGCCGAACCCACGCGCGCGGCCGAGGCGCGATGGACCGACCACGTCACCAAGATGTACGCGATGATGCTGATGCGGAAGGCGAAGTCGTGGTTCACGGGGTACAACTCGAACGTGCCCGGCCACGAGCAGGGCAGCATCCGCTACTTCGTCTACAACGGTGGCGCGCCTAAATACGTGAACACGATCAACGAGGTCGCGGCCAAGGGCTACGAGGGCCTCGCGTTTGGCGGCGGCCCGGCGGGCTCGACCGCCGCCGAGGGCGTGGGGCGCGCGGCGGAGTAGCGACCCCGCCGCGCCGCCGCCGTCACGGGTCGAGCGCCGCCAGCACCTTCGGCGGCGACATCGGCAGGCTGTCGAAGCGGTGCTTCACGGCGCCATGGAGGGCGTTGGCGACGGCGGCCAGCGCCGGCACCAGCGGCACCTCGCCGACGCCGCGCACGCCCTGCGGATGCTTCGGGTTCGGCACCTCGATCATGACCGTGTCGAGCATCGGCAGGTCCGAGGCGACGGGCATCCGGTAGTCGAGGAAGCTCGGGTTATCGACGTGCCCGTTCTTATCGTAGATGTACTCCTCGTTGAGCGCCCAGCCGATGCCCTGCGCGACGCCGCCCTGCATCTGGCCCTCGACGTAGTCGGGGTGGATCGCACGGCCGACGTCCTGGAACGAGGTGTAGCGCGTGACCCGGACCTCGCCGGTCGCCGGGTCGACCTCGACGTCGCAGATGTGCGTCGCGAAGCCGCCCTCGGCGCCGGTCGTGTTCAACGCCACGCCGCCGCCGATCGGACCGCCGGTCTCGCTGGCCCTGGCCGCGATCTGGGCGAGCGACAGCGGCTCGAACTTGCCGGCGTTGTCGCCGGCGGGGCGCGCCTCGCCGTCCTCCCAGACGACCGCGTCGGGATCGATCTTCCAGATCTTCGCGGCGCGTTCGCGCAGCGTCGTGATGACCTTCTCGGCCGATTGCGTGACGACCATCGCCGAGGCGTAGGTGACGCGGCTGCCGCCGGTGAGGTTGCTGAAGCCGATCGTGCTGGTGTCGCCGATCAGCACGTTGACCTTGCGGTAGTCGATGCCCAGCAGCTCGGCGGTGATGTTGGCGGTCGAGGCGCGCGAGCCGCCGATGTCGGGATGACCGGTGATCACGACCACCGTGCCGTCCTCGTTGATGTTGATCTGGGCGGTCGACTCCCCGCCGGCGTTGAACCAGAAGCCGCTGGCCACGCCGCGGCCCTGGTTGGGGCCGAGCGGCGCCTTGTAGTGAGGATGCGCCATCGCGGCCTTGAGCGTCTCCTGGTACCCGATCACCGGGAACACCGGGCCGTGCGCCGCCTTGGTGCCCTGCTTGGCGGCGTTCTTCAGGCGCAGTTCCAGCGGATCCATCCCCAGCTTCTGCGCCAGCTCGTCGAGCACGCATTCCACGGCGTAGGCGCCGATCGGGGCGCCGGGCGCCCGGTAGGCCGCGACCTTGGAGCGGTTCGAGACGACGTCGAAGCCCTGCGACAGGACGTTGGGGATGTCGTAGGGCGCGAAGGCGCAGCCCACGGCGCCGCGGATCGGCGAGCCGGGCAGGGCGCCCGCCTGGAGGTAGAACGTTCCCTGGCCGGCGACGATGGTGCCGTCCTTTTTCGCGCCGATCCTGACCGTGCTCGACGATCCCGAGGTCGGCCCGGAGGCGCGGAACACCTCCTCGCGCGTCATCGCCATCTTGACCGGCCGGCCGGACATGCGCGCCAGCGTCAGCGCCAAGGGTTCGAGATAGACGATGGTCTTGCCGCCGAAGCCGCCGCCGATCTCGGCCGGGATGGCGCGGATGTCGCTCTGCGGGATGCCGGTCAGGTACGAGCACATCGCCCGCACCATGAACTGGCCCTGGCTCGAGCTCCAGATCGTCGCCTTGCCGTCGGGCATGACGCTGACGAGGCATGCGTGCGGCTCGATGTAGCCCTGGTGCACGGGCTTGGTCTTGAAGCTGCGTTCGACCACCACTTCGGCCTGGGCGAAGCCGGCCTCGATGTCGCCCAGCTTGACCTCGAGCTTGCCGGCGATGTTGGAGGGCTGGCCGTCGAAGCGGATGTGGTCGTGCAGGATCGGGGCGCCGGGCTTGCGCGCCTCGTCGACGTCGATCACCCAGGGCAGCACCTCGTATTCGACCTCGATCAGCTTCACCGCCGCGGCGGCGATCGCCTGGGTGGTCGCGGCGACCGCCGCGACGGGATGGCCGGGGAACAGCGCCTTGTCGCGCGCCATCACGTTGCGCGACATCCAGCGCATGTCCTGGATGCCGAGCATCACCGACTTGTCGATCGGGAACTCGACGAGGTCCTTGGCCGTCATGACGGCCTTCACGCCCGGGAGCGCGGCGGCTTTCGAGGTGTCGATCGACTTGATTCGGGCGTGTGGATGCGGGCTGCGCAGCACCTTGCCCCAGATCATGCCGGGCATCTGGGTGTCGGCGGCGTACGCCGCGCGTCCTGTGACCTTGTCCAGACCGTCGGGCCGGAGGGTCCGCTTGCCGATCCACTTGTTGTTCGTGCTGCCGTCGGGCATCGCTGGTGTCCTGTCGCGTTCGGTGGGGATGTCTAGCTCACCGGACGATCAGAACCCGTCGCGGCGTGAAGATCAATGGTGGAGGCGCGGTGGGCCGGAGCCTACGACCGCAGCGCCGCCCACACCCGCTCGGGCGTCGCCGGCATGTCGATGTGGCGGCCGCCCAGCGCGTCCGACAGCGCGTTCATCACCGAGGGCAGGGAGCCCGCGCAGCCGGCCTCGCCGCAGCCTTTGGCGCCGAGCGGATTCGTGGTCGCGGGCACGGAGTGGTAACCGATCTCGAACGACGGCACGTCGGAGGCGCGCGGCAGCGCGTAGTCCATGAAGGAGCCGGTCATGAGCTGGCCGTCCTCGCTGTAGACCGTCCGCTCGAACAGGGCCTGGGCGATGCCCTGGACCACGCCGCCGTGGCACTGGCCCTCGACCAGCAGCGGATTGATGACCGTGCCGAAGTCGTTGACCATCGTGTACTTCACGACCTCGACGACACCGGTCTCGGGATCGACTTCGACCTCGGCGACATGGGCGCCGTTGGGGTAGGCCGACGGCGCGGCCTCGTGCACGTGGTCGACGTCCAGCGTGTCGGGCACGCCCTCCGGCAGCTTGAGGCCGCCGCGCAGGCGCGCCGCCAGCTCCATGATTCCGATCGAGCGGTCGGTGCCGACGATGGCGAACCGTCCGGCCTTGAACTCGATGTCGGCGGCCGAGGCCTCCAGCGCCACGCCGGCGATCAGCTTGCCCTTCTCGACCACCTTCGCCGACGCCTCCACGATCGCCGCGCCGCTGGCCATGATCGACTTGGAGCCGCCGGTGCCGCCGCCGGCGATGAGCCGGTCGCTGTCGCCCTGCGCGAGGCGGATGCGCTCGAACGGCACGCCGAGCCTCTCGTGCAGCACCTGGGCGAACGCCGACCAATGGCCCTGGCCGTAGTCGAGCGTGCCCGTGACGATGGTGACGTCGCCGTCCGCCTCGAAGCGCAGGCCGCCCATCTCCTTCATCGGCGGCGCCGTGACCTCGAGGAAGTCGCCGATCCCCAATCCGCGCAGCCGGCCGCGCTTCGCGCTCGCCGCCTTGCGGGTGGCGAAGCCGTCGACGTCCGCCAGCTTGAGCGCCTTGTCGAGCAGCGCGGTGAACTCGCCGCTGTCGTAGGTGGTGCCCGACGCCGTCTTGTAGGGCATCTCCTCCGGCCTGATGTGGTTGCGCCGGCGCAGCTCCAGCCGGTCGACGCCCATCCCGCGGGCGGCGGTGTCGATCAGGCGCTCCATGAAATAGTTCGCCTCGGGCCGCCCCGCGCCGCGGTAGGCGCCGACCGGCGAGGTGTTGGTGAACACCACCTTGGTCGAGACCTCGATCAGCGGCGTGCGGTAGACGGCGGCGAGATTGCGGGTGACCCCCATCGAGCCCATCAACGGGCCGACATTGGCGAGGTAGCCGCCGACGTTGGCGAAGCCGGTCAGGCGGACCGCGAGGAAGTTGCCGTCCTTGTCGAGCGCCAGTTCGCCGTCGAAATCGTGGTCGCGGCCGTGCTGGTCGGACAGGAAGCTGCCGGAGCGGTCGTCGGTCCACTTCACCGGCCGGCCAAGGATCTTCGAGGCGTGGAACAGGCCGGCGTACTCGGGATAGGGCGAGCCCTTCATGCCGAACGAGCCGCCGACATTGCCGGTCAGGATGCGCATCTGGGCCGGTTTGATCCCCAGCAGCGCGGCCATCTGGTGCTTCAGGCCGAAGGCGCCCTGGTTGCCGGCGTGCATCGTGTAGCGGTCGGTCGCGGCGTCGTGGACGGCGACCACGGAACGCGGCTCCATGGCGCAGACCACGATGCGGTTGCTGACCAGGCGCAGCCGCGCGACATGGGCCGCGGCGGCGAATGCCGCGGCGACCCTGGCCTCGTCGCCACTGTGGAAGTCGAGGCAGATATTGCCGGGCGCGTCGTCGAACAACAATGGCGCGCCGTCGGCGGCGCCGGCGCGCGCGTCGGTCACGGCCGGAAGGGCGTCGATGTCGACCACGACGGCCTCGGCAGCGTCCTTGGCCTGCTCGATCGTCCCGGCGACGACGAAGGCGACGGGATCGCCCACGAAGCGCACCTTGCCGGTCGCCAGCGAGCGGCGTTCCGGCGTCTTCATCGCGGAGCCGTCGCGGTTGGGCACGGGGATCAGGGTCTTGAGCGCGCCGTAGCCGGCGGCGTTGAGGTCGTCGCCGGTCCACACGCCCAGCACGCCGGGCATGGCTTTGGCCGCCGCGGTGTCGATCGCCTTGATGACGCCGTGCGCGACCTGGCTGCGCACCATCACCGCGTGGACCTGGTCCGGCAGTCTGAGGTCGTCGGTGTAGCGGCCTTCGCCGCGGAGGAGCGTCGGATCTTCGCGGCGCGGCACGGGTTGGCCGATCCCGAACTTCAGTGAATCAAGTTTGCTGGCGTCGAACGGGGCGTTCATCGGTCATCCTGGCGGGATTGGGGAGCGGTGCCGCGAATATAGCATGGCGCCGACGGCGGCCCACGGCGCCGCGCGCATGGTCGCCACGCGACGACGCATCGCCTATCCTGCGGCCGCCTCTCAGGGAACGGAACGCCATGACCGAATCCGCCGGACCGCTCAAAGGGATCCGAATCCTCGATTTGACGAACGTGCTTTTCGGCCCGTTCGGCACGCAGACGCTCGGCGACTGGGGCGCGGAGATCATCAAGGTCGAGTCGCTCACCGGCGACACCTGGCGGAACTCCGGCCAGTTCCGCAACCGCGGCATGAGCGGGCAGTTCATGGCCGCGAACCGCAACAAGCGCAGCCTCGCGCTCGACCTGAAGCATCCCGACGGCAAGGCGGTGCTGCGCCGTCTGATCCCCGGCGTCCACGCGCTGGTCACCAACATCAGGCCCGCCGGCATGGAGCGGCTCGGCTTCGGCTACGAGGCGTGCAAGGCGCTCAACCCGGGAATCGTCTACGCGGCGGCGACCGGGTTCGGACAGGACGGTCCGTGGCGCGCCCGGCCGGCCTTCGACGAGATCATCCAAGCGGCCTCCGGCTTCGCGTCGGCGATGGGCACGGACGACGAGCCGGCGTTCGTGCCCAGCCTGATCGGCGACAAGATCTGCGGCATGGCGCTGACATCGGCCGTGACGGCGGCGCTGCTGCATCGCGAGCGCACCGGCGAGGGCCAGATGGTCGAGGTGCCGATGCTGGAGACGCTGGCGGCGTTCAACAGCATCGAGATGTTCGGTGGCCACGCCTTCGTGCCGCCCATCGGTCCTGCCGGCTACAACCGCATGAAGGCGCGGCGGCCGGTGCGGACCAAGGATGGCTGGCTGACGATGCTGCCGTATTCCGGCGACAACTGGTGCGCGTTCTTCGAGGCCGTCGGCCATCCGGAATGCGTCGAGGAGTTCGCGGTGCGCGATCCGGTGGCGCGGGCGCGCAACATCGACCGCATATACGACCGGATGCGCGACATCGCGCCGTCGCGCACCACGGCCGAATGGGAGGCGCTGCTGCTGCGCATCGACGTGCCGCACACCTCGTTCGCGAAGCTGACGGAGATCGCCGAGCAGCCGCACCTCAAGGCGGTCGGCATGTTCGAGGACCTCGACCATCCCACCGAGGGCCGGATCCGCCAGGCGCGGCCGCCCGCGCGCTTCTCCGCCACTCCCGCCGCCGTGCGGCGCCTGGCGCCGGGCCTCGGCGAGCACACCCGCGAGGTGCTGCGCGAGGCGGGCTACGCCGAGACGGAGATCGACGCGCTGGTCGCGGGCGGGGCGGTGGCGGCGGGCTGACCGCCGCCGCCGGGGGACCGCGCGGTCCCGACGCTCAGTGCGACAACAGCGTCGGAACCGTCATCGATCCGAGGACCGTGCGGGTGGCGCCGCCGAACACGAACTCGCGGAACCGGCTGTGGCCGTAGGCGCCCATCACCAGCAGGTCCACGCCATCGTCGGTCACGGCGTTGAGCAACGCCGTGCCGGCGTCCAGATCGCCGAGATGGGCGCGGCGCAGCTCGACCTTGACGCCGTGCGCGGCCAGATGCGCGGCGGCGTCCGTCGCCGTCGCGACGCCGTCATCCTCCTCCGCCGCGAACAGCACCACGCGCTCGGCGCCGCGCATCAGCGGAATGGCGTCGTGCGCCGCGCGGGCGGATCTGCGCGATCCGTTCCACGCAAGCAGCACGCGGCGGCCGACGGAGGTGAAAGTGCCGCTGTGCGGCACGCACAGAATTGGCCGGCCTGCGGTGAGCGCGACCTCGGCGACGACGGATCCGTCGGAATCGGCGGGATCCTGCCCCATCACGATCAGGTCGGCGACGGCGCCGGCCGGCGGCAGCACCTGCGAGGCGGAGCCCTCGACCTGGCGCCATTCCATCCGCAGGCCTTCCCGCCGGCACTGCTCCTCGACCTTGGCGTGGACCCCGGCCGCGGTCTGGCGCTCGGATTCGATCTGCATCTCGATCACCGAGGCGGGCACGTGCTCGCCGTAGAGCGCCATGACGGTGGGCGCCTGGAGCGCGTAGACGAAGAGCGCGCGCGCGTCCTGGGCGCGGGCGAGCGACGCGGCGAGCGTGATGCGCGCCGCGAGGCGGTCGTCGGCGTCGGCATGCACGAGAAGCGTCTTGTAGGGCATGATTCCCTCCCTGTTCTGGCGGAAGTCGGTTTAACGCATCATCCATTGCGCCCGATGCGACGGTGGCGCCTTGACCGCCGTCAATCCGCGGACGCGGCCGCGCTCAGGCGACGCGTGCGACGCGGAACGTCAGCGCCTCGCCATCGCGCTCGCGCACCGTCACGTACTCTCCGACCTTGAGAGGGTGCGTATCGAGGCGGAACAAAGGCTCGTCGTCCTCCTCGCCCGGCGCGTACGAAAACGCCCAAGTGCCGTGCCGGGTGTGGTGCAGCTCGCCTGTCTGGTCGTCCTCGCCGCGCCAGAAACGGCGCACGACGCACGCCTTGCGCGCGCCGCGAAAGGCCGCGACGTCGATGTGGTGGTCGCGGTCGAGCGGCGCCTTGATCTCGTAGCCGCACGCGGCGTCGCCGTCGGGGTGGCCCGGATTGCGCGCGAGTTCAAGTCGTATCGTCTTCATAGGCATATCGAACACCTCGGATCACGGGCCGCCGGCAACTGTCCGGCGGCTGGAAGCTTCTTGCGGAACACCTCGCCGAGCCATCGGTAGCCAAGCTGCTCCCAGCGGGCGGTATCGGTGGCCGCAGCAATGGCACCTCCGGCTGTCGCGATGCAACCGCACCCTTCGGAGCGAGCGATCGTTTCCACCTCTGACAGAATCCGCTCCAGCGGATCGTCGGTGAGATTCCAGCGGACATTGGCCACGATCGGCAGGGCCATCTGGTCGCCACCGCGCGCGCAGCCGCGCTTCGCGTAGGCGCACAACGCGTAGATGTAGCCGCCGCCGGTCTCGGCGCAGAGGATACCCGACGGCTCGTCGTCGTCCAGCAGGGTTCGAGCCTCGCCCAACCAAGTGTCGAGGGTCCAACACGGATAGCGCAGCCGCACCAACGGCCACGCCTCTGGAATCCGCGAGTCCGGCAGGGGAACGATACGCCATCCGCTCATGGCAGGCCTCCGATAGTCACCGCGCTCATCTGTCGCCTTGATCGAGGGTCGCGGGCCATGATGTGGATCAAGGTGACGCGATGCCCGCACCGTAGGTTCGGGCGCGCGACCGTTTCACTGGGGGGATGAAAGCGATGCCGAGCGTTCCGACCACCGTTCCGGATGGAAAGACCCGGCCCTCGGCGGTTCCCGGCCCACGTGGCGCGGGTTGCGGATTCGAGCCGTGCAGCCACTGCGCCTCTCGCGAGTACTCCGTCTGCGCGCCCCTGACCGACGCCGAGCTGCCGGGCTTCTACGCGTTGGCCTCGAAAGCGCGCATCGAGCCCGGCCGGTCGCTGTTCGAGGAGGGCGACGCGGCCACGCACGTTTTCGCCATCTCGCAGGGCGCGGTGAGCCTCTACAAGGCGCTTGCCGATGGCCGCCGCCAGATCACCGGCTTCCTGTTCGATGGCGATTTCATCGGCTTGGCGCACGGCGCGACCTGCGCCTACACGGCCGAGGCGTTGACGCCGGTCGAGGTCTGCCGCTTCACGCGGGAACGGTTCGAGAACTACATGTCCGAGCATCCCCACATGGAGCGGCGCCTGTTGAGGATCGCGTCGACCGAGCTGGCGTCCGCCCAGGACCAGATGCTGCTGCTCGGCCGCAAGACGGCGATGGAGCGGGTCGCCAGCTTCCTGCTGAACCTGTCGGACCGCGCTGTCGCGCACGGGCGTCCGGGCAATCCGATCCCGCTGCCGATGACCCGCGGCGAGATCGGCGACTACCTCGGGCTCACGATCGAGACGGTGAGCCGGACGATGACGAAGCTGCGCAAGGCCGGCGCCATCGAGCTCGACGACATCAACGTCGTGCGCATGGCGTCCGAGGCCAAGCTGCGGGCGGCGGCCGACGCGAGCTGACACGGCGGGCGCGCTCGTCCTGCGGAACTGAGACGGACCATCGGGCATGCACGAACACCACGGCGCCGGCGTACTCGACCTGCTCTCGGCGCTGCCGGGGATGTTCGGGCCCGTTTCGCTGTTCGCGGCCCTCTTCCTGGCGGGAATCGTCGCCGGCGCGACGCATTGCGTCGGCATGTGCGGCCCGTTCGTCGTGTCGCGCGCCATCCGCGCCGGCGTGCGCACGCCGCTCGCCGAGGTGACCGGCTGGTCGCGGATCCGTGCCGGCGCCTTGCCGTCCTACCATCTCGGGCGCGCCATCTCGTATTCCGCCTTCGGCGCGGTGGCCGGGGCGTTCGGGTCCGGCTTCGCGGCCGTCGTCGAGATGGGGTGGCCCCGGTACGCCTTCGTCGCCGCCGCCGTGATCCTTTTCCTCTGGCCCGTCTTGGTCGGAGCACGGCCGCCGGCGGCCGCATCCATGGGCCCGGTCGGACGCACGGTGGCCCGGGTGGCGGGAGTGTTCTCGCGCGCGCCCGGCCCGCTTGGCGATCTCGGTCTCGGGGTCGCGCTCGGCTTCCTGCCCTGCGGCATGATCTACGCCGCGCTGGCCGCCGCCGCGGGGGCGGGCGGCCCGGTCGAAGGGGCGCTGACGATGGCGTCGTTCGCCGCCGGCACGTGGCCCGGCCTGTTCGTCGTCGGCGCTCTCGGCGCCGCCTCTGGCCGCCGCTGGCGCGACGCCGTCGCCCGCCTCACGGTGCCGATCGCGATCCTCAACATCGGCGCCCTCGCCATGTGGGTGGCGGGCGGCCACTGACGTCCGGGGGCGTCACCCGGCCGGCGGCACCGTGTCGCGGTAGGCGTGCCACGTGGCATGCCCGACGACGGGGATGACCAGCGCGAGGCCGAAGAACATCGTCGCCAGCCCCATCGCCGTGAAGACGACGATGACCGCCCCCCAGAACAGCATCGTCCGCGGGTGGCGGGCCACGACCTTGAGGCTGGCGACGATCGCCTCGGCGAACGAGACGTCGCGGTCGACGAGCATCGGGATCGAGACGGCCGAGACGCAGAACGACAGCACGGCCAAGGCGCCGCCGATCAATCCGCCGGTGATCAGCAACCCGATCCCGGTGGGCGTGCCGAGCAGCTGCGGGATCAGCGTCTCCCACGTCGGGGCGCGGGCGTGGAAGAAGAGCGGGTAGAGCAGCAGCGCGATCCGCACCCACACCAGGTGGATCAGGAGGAGCACGACGCCCATCAGCGCGAGCTGCCCCGGCGCCCGCCACGCGAGGAAGGCGCCGCCGACCGTCGCCGTGCGGCCGAGTTCCAGGCGCCGGCTGGTCTCGTACAGGCCGGCCACGAGCAGGGGCGCGAGGATGAAGAAGCCGCCGGTCAACGGCAGCAGCATATGGATGTCGCCGACGATGGCGAGCAGGGTGACCAGCGTCCAGCTCGCGCCGACGAAGCCCATTCCGTAGAGCAGGCCGATGGCCGGCGCGCGCTTGAAATCCGCCCAGCCGCGCTCCATCCACAGCCACGGCCGGTCCAGCGGCAGCGACCCGTCGGCGGGGACGACGGGTGGTTCCTCGTCGATCTCGGTCGGCTTCGACATCAATCGCCTCTTCCGTCCGTGCGGCCAGCGGCCGCGGCCCCGGACGCCAGGACCGCCGCCTCGAAGGCCGCTAGCGGCATCCTTCACCGACGCCGCGCGCCACGACCTTGATCCTCGTCAATGGATCACGCCGGCGGCTGGACTATCAAGCGCTCACCTTCAAGCGTCGATCGGGGGAACCATGACAAGCGCCGCCGCCGCTCCGGCGATACCGTTGGCCGCGCCACGCGCGGTGGCGCGGGAGGACTACGTCGAGGACGTCGTCCGCGCCTTCGTGATCGCGATCTGCTTCTGGGGCGTGGTCGCGTTCGCGGCCGGCGTCTACATCGCCCTGCAACTCGCCTATCCGGCCCTGAACCTCGGGCTCGAGTGGACGACCTTCGGCCGCCTGCGGCCGGTGCACACGTCGGCGGCGATCTTCGCGTTCGGCGGCAGCGCCATGCTCGGGACGTCGATCTACGTCGTCCAGCGCACCTGCCACGCCCGCCTGTTCGGCGGCGCGCCGGTCGCGTGGTTCATCTTCTGGGGCTACCAGTTCTTCATCGTCATGGCGGCCCTGTCGTACGTGCTCGGCTACTCGCAGAGCAAGGAGTACGCCGAGCCTGAGTGGTACATCGACCTGTTCCTGACGGCCCTCTGGGTCGTCTACCTCGTGGCGTTCGTCGGCACGCTGATGAAGCGGCGGGAGCCGCACATCTATGTCGCGAACTGGTTCTACCTTGCGTTCATCGTCACGGTGGCGATGCTGCACATCGTCAACAACCTCGCGGTCCCGGTGTCCGCCGCCGGCGCGAAGAGCTACTCGCTGTTCGCCGGCGTCCAGGACGCGATGACGCAGTGGTGGTACGGCCACAACGCCGTCGGCTTCTTCCTGACGGCCGGCTTCCTCGGGATGATGTACTACTTCATCCCCAAGGCGGCGGGGCGCCCGGTGTACTCCTACCGCCTGTCGATCATCCACTTCTGGGCGCTGGTGTTCCTCTACATCTGGGCCGGCCCGCACCATCTGCTCTACACCGCGCTGCCGGACTGGGCGCAGACGCTCGGCATGGTGTTCTCCATCATGCTCTGGATGCCGTCATGGGGCGGCATGATCAACGGCGTCATGACGCTGTCCGGCGCGTGGGAGAAGCTGCGCACGGATCCCTCCCTGCGCTTCAACGTCACGGCGGTCGGCTTCTACGGCATGTCCACGTTCGAGGGGCCGATGATGTCGATCAAGCAGGTCAACGCGCTCAGCCACTACACGGACTGGACGATCGGCCACGTGCATTCCGGCGCGCTCGGCTGGAACGCCCTCGTGGTGTTCGGGACGCTCTACTACCTCGTCCCGGTCCTGTGGAACCGCCAGGCCGTGTGGTCGCAGCGGCTGGTCGCATGGCACTTCTGGGTCGCGACCATCGGCATCGTCCTCTACATCACGTCGATGTGGGTCAGCGGCATCATGGAGGGCCTGATGTGGCGCGCCTACGACGAGCTCGGCTTCCTGCAGTACTCGTTCATCGAGACCGTCGAGGCGAAGCACCCCTCGTACCTGATCCGCGCGCTGGGCGGCCTCCTGTTCCTCGGCGGCGCGGTGATCATGGTGTTCAACCTGTGGCGCACGGTGACGCACGGCGTGCCCGCCGCCGCCCCGGCCGCCCGCGCGGCCGCGTAGGGAGAGGGGATCATGGCCTTCCGTCACGCCACCATCGAGCGCAACAGCGTGCTGCTGCTGGCGCTCACCCTGGTCACCGTCGCGATCGGCGGTCTGGTCGAGATCGTGCCGCTGTTCGCCGTCGAGACCACCATCGAGCGCGTCGCCGGCGTCCGGCCCTACACGCCGCTCGAGCTGATGGGCCGCAACATCTACATCCGCGAGGGCTGCTACGTCTGCCACAGCCAGATGGTGCGGCCGTTGCGCGACGAGGTCGAGCGCTACGGACACTACAGCCTCGCCGCCGAGAGCATGTACGACCACCCGTTCCAGTGGGGCTCGAAGCGCACCGGGCCGGATCTCGCGCGCGTCGGCGGCAAGTACTCGAACGAATGGCACGTCGCGCACATGGTGGCGCCGCGCTCCGTCGTGCCGGAGTCGATCATGCCGTCCTATCCGTTCCTCGACCGGCCGCTCGACTACGCCTCGATCGCCGGCCACCTCAAGGCGAACCGGACCGTCGGCGTGCCCTACACCGAGGCGATGATCGCCAACGCCGTCGCCGACCTCGAGGCGCAGAGCAACCCCGACGCCAGCACGAAGGGACTGCTCGAGCGCTATCCGAAGGCCGTGGTCGCGGCGTTCGACGGCGATCCCGCCCGGATCACCGAGATGGACGCGTTGCTGGCCTATCTCCAGATGCTCGGGACGCTCGTGAAGTTCAGCGACGTCAAGCCCGAGCAACTCAGGCAGTAGGGGATCCGCGATGACTCTCAACGAGCTCCTGCCGCAGATCAAGCCGCTGTGGACGCTGTGGTTCTTCACGATGTTCGCCGTGATCATCGTCTGGACCATGTGGCCGCGCCGGCGCGGAGATCTCGAGGCGCAGGCCCGCATCCCGCTCGAGGAAGACAACCCCGCCAATGGAGGCCGCGATGGCCGGTAACGTCGAGCGCGACGCCGTCAGCGGCACCGAGACCACGGGTCACGAGTGGGACGGCATCAAGGAGCTGAACACGCCGCTGCCGCGATGGTGGATATACACGTTCTACGCGACGATCGTCTGGGCGGTGGCGTGGTGCGTCTTCTATCCTTGGTTCCCCGGCATGACGGGAATCCTCGGCCACACCGAGCGCAAGGACGTGGCCGCGACGCTGTCGCGGGCGGCTGACGTCCAGAAGCCCTACCTCGACAGGATCCGCGGCGCGTCGCTCGACGACATCCGCAAGGACCCCCAGCTGCTGAGCGTCGCCCGGACGGGCGGCCGGATCGCGTTCAACATCAACTGCGCGCCGTGCCACCAGTCCGGCGGCGCCGGGATCAAGGGCTACCCCAACCTGGCCGACGACGAGTGGCTGTGGGGCGGTTCGATGGCGGAGATCGAGCACACGATCCGCTTCGGCATCCGCTCGGACCACGACAAGGGGCGCCAGTCGCAGATGCCGCGCTTCGGGCTCGACGGCGCGCTGACGCCGGCCCAGATCGACGATGTGGTCGAACACGTGCTGTCGCTGTCGAAGGCCCAGCACGACCCGGCGAAGGCGGCGCGTGGCGCCAAGGTCTACGCGGAGCAGTGCGTCGCCTGCCATCTCGAGGGCGGCAAGGGCAACCGCGAGGTCGGAGCGCCGGCGCTGAACGACGCCATCTGGCTGTACGGCGGCGACCGCGCTTCGATCCGCGCCAGCGTCCACGCGTCGCGCGCCGGCGCCATGCCGGCCTGGGAGGGCCGCCTCGACGAGGCGACGATCAAGATGCTCTCCCTCTACGTGCACGGGCTCGGCGGCGGCAAGTAGCCGC
Organism: Rhodospirillales bacterium; assembly: GCA_016699855.1. NCBI lineage: Bacteria > Pseudomonadati > Pseudomonadota > Alphaproteobacteria > Rhodospirillales > Rhodospirillales bacterium. Next base: position 370,601 of record CP064988.1, on the reverse strand, counting down.
CGCGGCCGCGGAGTGAGCGACATGGGCGCCGAGCCGGGACGGTCCGCGCGTTCGTCGCGGGAGGCGGCTCCATCCGGCGCGGAGTCGCTCTACGCCTCGCGCGTGCGCGTCTATCCGCGCAGCGTCTCCGGCCGGTGGCGGACCGTCAAATGGGCGCTGCTGGTCGCGTGTCTCGGAATCTACTACGCCGGCGCTTGGCTGCGCTGGGACCGCGGCCCGGAGGCGCCGGGCCAGGCGCTGCTGATCGACATGGTCGGCCGCCGCGCCTATTTCTTCGACCTCGAGATCTGGCCTCAGGAGGTCTACTACATAACCGGCCTGCTGATCCTCGGCGCCATCGGGCTGTTCCTGGCGACGAGCCTGTTCGGGCGGGTGTGGTGCGGCTACGCCTGTCCGCAGACGGTGTGGACCGACCTCTTCATGCTGGTCGAACGCTGGATCGAAGGCGACCGCAACGAGCGCATCCGGCGCGACAAGGGACCGCGGACGGCCGGCAAGGTCGCGCGCAAGGCCGTGAAGCACGCCGCGTGGCTGCTGATCTCGCTGGCGACCGGCGGCGCGTGGGTGTGGTACTTCAACGACGCCCCGACGGTCACGCGCGCCTTCCTCGCCGGCGACGCCGGCCTCGGCGTCTACTTCTTCGTCGGCCTGTTCACGGTCACGACGTACACCTTCGCGGGCTGGGCGCGCGAGCAGGTGTGCACCTACATGTGCCCGTGGCCGCGCTTCCAGGCGGCGATGTTCGACGAGCACAGCTTCACCGTGACCTACCGCGCGTGGCGCGGCGAGCCGCGCGGCGCCAAGCGCAAGGACCAGCCGTGGGAGGGCGCGGCGACTGCATCGACTGCAAGGCCTGCGTCCAGGTCTGCCCGACGGGCATCGACATCCGCAACGGCCCGCAGCTTCAATGCATCGGGTGCGCGTTGTGCGTCGACGCGTGCGACGACATCATGGACCGCATCGACCGCCCGCGCGGCCTGATCGCGTGGACGACCTTCGCCGCCGACGCGGCCGCCGCGCGGAAGGAGAAGCCGGTCCACCGCCTCTTGCGGCCGCGGACGCTGATCTACGCCGGCCTGCTGGCGATCGTCGCCGGCGTCATGGCGGCGGGACTTCTGCTGCGCGCCACGGTCGAGGTGAACGTGCAGCGCGACCGCAGTCCGCAATTCGTCACCCTCGCCGACGGCGCGATCCGCAACGGCTACACCGTCAAGGTGCTCAACAAGACGCGCTCACCGGCGACCTACACGCTGCGCTTCGACGGGCCGCCGGGCAGCAGCGTCGCGCTGGCGGACGGGGCGCCGACCACCGGCGCGCTCGAGCTGGCGGTGCGGTCGGACGCCGTCGGCACGTTCACGATCTACGCGCGCGCCCCGCGCGCGGGGCTGCCCGGCGCGTTCACCGACGTCACGTTCAGGGTGCTCGACGGGTCGGGCAGGGTGGTCGCGCGGCGGACGACGGTCTTCGCCGGACCGGCGGCACGGTAGGAGGAAGCGGAATGGACATCGCCACACCGGCCGCCAGAGCGCGCGGCTCGATCGTCCCCTGGCTGTTTCCCGCCGGGCTCGGCCTCGTCGTCGCCGTCAACATGGTGATGCTGTGGTTCGCGCTGACGACCTTTCCGGGCGTCGCGACGCGCAACGCCTACGAGGAGGGGCGCGCCTACAACCGCGTGATCGCCCGCGACGCCGGAATCGCGGAGCTGGGGTGGCGGACGACCGTCCGCGTCGTGGATTCCGGCGGCGCGGTCGAGGCCGTCTATGTCGGGCGCGACGGCGCGCCGGTGGCGGCGTTGACGCCGAGAGCGGTGTTCACGCGGCCGGTCGGCGAGCGCGCGTCGCTGGAGGTGGCTTTGTCGGAGACCGAGCCGGGCGTCTACCGCGCGGCCGTGGCGCTGCCGCTGCGCGGCGTCTGGGCGGTCCGTCTCACCGCCGGCGCGCACGAGGCGGTCGCGCGGGTGATGGCGCCGTGACATCGCTCTCCCTCGCGGCGGTCGACGCGCCGCGCCATGGCGCCGCCGCGACGGCGTGTGCCCATTGCGGCGCGGATGTCGCGGGCGCCGGCGGGTTCTGCTGCGCCGGCTGCGCCGGCGCCTACGCGTTGGTGCGCGAACTCGGACTCGACGCCTACTACGCCCGGCGTCCCGTCCGGGTCGACGCGCCGGCGACCGAGGCGTTGCCGGTCGATCCGACGCCGTATGTCCGCGTACAGGGTGGCCGGGCGTCGGTCGATCTCGCGGTCGACGGACTCCATTGCGCGGCATGCGTCTGGTTGATCGAAAGCGCGGTCGGCCGCGACCCGGCCGTGGTCGAGGCCCGCCTCAACGCGACCACCCGGCGCCTGCGCCTGGCGTGGAACGGCGAACCGTCGAAGGCCGTCGCGTTCGCGGCACTGGTCCGGCGTCTCGGCTACAGGGTGGCGCCGTTCGTGCCGGGCGCCGCCGCCCGGCTCGCCGACGACGAGGAGCGGTTCCTGCTGCGGTGCCTGGCGGTCTCCGGGTTCGCGGCCGCCAACGTGATGATGCTGTCGTTGTCCGTGTGGTCGGGCGCGGTGGGGATGGGCTCCGCGACGCGCGACCTGCTGCACGCCGTGTCCGCGTTGATCGCGCTGCCGGCGCTGCTCTACGCCGCGCGCCCGTTCGCGCGCTCGGCCTTCGGCGCGCTGCGGCACGGGCGCTCCAACATGGACGTGCCGATCGTGGTCGGCGTCGCGCTGACGGCGGGCATCAGCCTTGCCGAGACGCTGCGGTCCGGTCCGCACGCCTATTTCGAATCGGCGCTGATGCTGGTGTTCTTCCTGCTGACAGGGCGCTACGTCGAGCGCCGGGCGCGGGGACGGGCGCGGTCTGCCGCCGCGAACCTCCTGAGCCTCGCGGCCGGAGTCGCCGTGGTCGAGGGCGGAGACGGCGCGCTCCGGACGGTCGCGCCGCCCGATGTGCGTGCCGGCGACGTCCTCCGGGTCGCGGTCGGCGAGCGCTTCGCGGCGGACGGAGACGCGCTCGACGCGGCGATCCGGGTCGACAACTCGATCGTCACCGGCGAGACCGATCCGGTCGAGGTCGCGGTCGGCGGCCGCGTCGCGGCGGGCGCGATCAACATGGGCGCGCCGGCGCGCGTCCGCGTGACGGCGACCGGCGACGACACCACGCTCGCGCGCGTCGCGCGCCTGCTCGAGGCCGCCGAGCAGGGCCGCTCCCGCTACCAGGCGCTGGCCGACCGGATCGCGCGCTACTACGCGCCCTTCGTGCACGTGCTCGCGGCCGCGACGTTCGTCGCGTGGACGGCGGTCCTCGACGCCTCGGCGCGCGAGGGGCTGCTGGCCGCGATCTCGGTGCTGATCGTCACCTGTCCCTGCGCGTTGGCCCTGGCGCAGCCGGCGGTGGCGACCGCCGCCGTCGGCGCGTTGTCGCGCATGGGCGTGCTCGTTGTGTCGCCCACGGCGCTCGAGCGGATCGGCGCCGTCGACACGGTGGTGTTCGACAAGACCGGCACCTTGACGATCGGCCGGCCGGAGCTGCTGCGCGACGGCGCGTGGGAGGCCGACGATCTGCGCGAGGCGGCGTCGCTCGCGGCGGTGTCGCGGCACCCTCTGGCGAGGGCGCTCGCGGCCGCCGCGCCGGACGTGGCGGCGGCCGACGGCGTGGAGGAGGTGGCGGGCCGGGGACTGCGGTCCGGCGATCGACGGCTCGGATCGCGCCGGTTCTGCGGCGTGCCGGAATCGGCCGGCGGCGACCAGGCGGAACTGTGGCTGGCGCGACCGGGCCGGGAGCCGGTCCGGTTCGCCTTCGCCGATCCGCTGCGTCCGGACGCGGCGGCCACGGTCGCGGCGCTGGAGGCGCGAGGGCTGCGGGTCGCTTTGCTGTCGGGCGATCGCGCGCCGGCGGTCGCCCGCGTCGCGGCGGCGGCGGGCATCCGTGACTGGACGGCGGGGGCGACGCCCGAGGACAAGCTCGAGCGGATCCGGACGCTGACGCACGCCGGCCGCCGCGTGCTGATGGTGGGCGACGGCATCAACGACGCGCCGGCGCTGGCCGCGGCGCACGCTTCGCTGTCGCCCGGCGACGCCACCGATGTCGCCACGGCCGCCGCCGACGCGCTGTTCCAGGGGCGGTCGCTGCGGGTCGTGTCGGCGACGGTTGACCTGGCGCAACGCGCCACGCGGGCGATGCGTGTCAATCTGGCGTTGGCGCTGGTGTACAATGTCGTCGCCGTGCCGTTGGCGATGGCCGGTGGGCTGACGCCGCCGGTCGCGGCGGCGGCGATGTCCGGCTCGTCGCTGCTGGTGGTGCTCAACGCGATACGCGCGGGGCGCGCGCCGTCCGGGGAGGCGTCTCGATGAACGCGATGCTGTTCCTGTTGCCGCTGGCGCTGGCGCTCGGTTTCGCCGGTCTGCTGGCGTTCCTGTGGGCGCTCCGGTCGGGCCAGTTCGAGGATCCGGATGGCGACGGTGCGCGTCTGCTGTTCGACGACGACCGTCCGGCGCGCCGCGGCGGCGAGGAAGGGAGAGGACGATGAGGGAAGAGGAGATATCGGCCGCGGTGGTCGCGACGCTGGCGACGCTGGGCGCGGTGGTGGGGCTGTTCTTGTGGGCGCGCTCCGTCGACCTCGGCATGGCCGTGTTCGGCTTCGGCCTGCTGGTGTTCGGCGTGGCGTTCGATTTCTGGCTTCTGAAGCGCCATTTCGACGCGGTCGAGCGCGGCGAAGGAGGAGGCACGCGATGAGCGCCTACACCATCGTGGCCAAGCACGTCGCCGCCGCGCTGGTCGAGGCGGGCACGCAGTCGTTCGACAAGGACGTGGTCGCCCGCAACCTGATCGCCGAGGCGGTCCGCGTCTTCAAGGAGGCCGGCCGGTCGCCCGCCGACATCGCGGCCGAACTGGTGGCGACCGCCGAGAACCTCGACGAGGACGCGCCGATCTCCTTCATGCGGCCCTGATCCACCGCCCGATACCACCGATCCCGTCGTCCACGCTCCGCTCCCGGCCCCGGGGGCCGGAGGCGCGGAGGCGTGCCCGCGACGCCGCGGCGGCTGACGTGCCTACCGCGCGCAAACGCTCGTTTTCAGTGACGAAAAGGTTGTTGGCTGGGGGACTAGGATTCGAACCTAGACTACACGGGTCAGAGCCGAGTGTTCTACCGTTAAACTATCCCCCAACGGGACGCGCTTGGGCCTGGGGGCCGCGCGGGCGATGATTTAGCGAGGGCGCCCCCGCTTGGCAAGCGCCGGGCGGCACCTCGGCCGGAAATTCGCTCGCCCGATGGCGGGCGCTTCGGTACCATCGCCCCGAGGAGAAAGCTTCATGTCGGAAGGGGCGGCCGATGTCGGCGGCTGGCGTCGTGGGCGGTTCGCGCACACGTTCGCGGCCATCGATCTCGGTACCAACAACTGCCGTCTACTCGTCGCCAACGCGTCGGCCACCGGCTTCGACGTGACGGACTCGTTCTCGCGCCCCGTCCGGCTCGGGGAGCGCCTGACCGACACCGGCGCGCTGTGCGATGACGCCATCGGCCGCACCTTGGCGGCGCTGGAGGTCTGCGCCGAGAAGATGCGCCGCGGCCGCGTCACGCGGTCGCGGCATATCGCGACCGAGGCCTGCCGGCGCGCCACCAACGGGCAGGCCTTCCTCGACATCGTCCGCGAGCGCACAGGCCTCGTGTTCGACGTCATCTCGGCGCGCGAGGAGGCCCGCCTGGCGGTCTCGAGCTGCCAGCAGCTGCTCGATCCGACGCGGCCCAGGGCGCTGCTGGTCGACATCGGCGGCGGCTCGACCGAGGTCGTGTGGATCGCGCTCGACGACCGGCCGCCGACCGTCTGCGGCGTCGATCCGGCGATCCGCGACATGGTGTCGATCCCGTGGGGCGTGGTCACGCTGACCGAGGCCCGCACCACCGGCCTGGCGCGCGACGCGGCGCTGCCGGAAGGCGTCTACGAGGCGATGCTGCGCCAGATCGACGACGCCTTGGCGCCGTTCTGCGCCCGCAACGGCGTCCGCCGGGAGATCGAGGCCGACCGCGTCCAGATGATCGGCGCCTCGGGCACCGTCACGACGATGGCGGCGCACAACATGGGTCTGAGGCGCTACGCGCGCAACGCCGTGGACGGCACCGTGATCGCGCGCGACGCCGTCATGCGGATCTGCGCGCGGCTGTCCGGCATGTCGGTGGCGTCGCTGACGCAGGAGCCGTGCATCGGCGAGGAGCGGGCCGAGCTGGCGCTGGCCGGCGGCGCCATCCTCGAGGCGGTCTGCCGGCGCTGGCCGGTGCCGCGGATCGTCGTCGCCGACCGCGGCCTGCGCGAGGGGGTGCTGGCCGATCTGATGCGCCAGGCGGACCGCGACTGCGATCCGCTGCGCCGGTTCGACGACGACACCGCCGCGTCCGCGGGCTGACGGCGCGACATGGCCAGGGCATCGAAGGGCGGCGGCGTGAAGGGCGGCACCGCGTTCACCGGCCGCGACGCGGCGGTCCGCGTCAAGACCGCCAAGGGCCGCAAGATCTCCTCGACGCTGTGGCTGGAGCGCCAGCTCAACGATCCCTACGTGCACGAGGCCAGGCGCCGCGGCTACCGTTCGCGCGCCGCGTTCAAGATCCGCGAGCTCGACGACCAGTTCCATTTCCTCAAGCCCGGCGCGCGCATCGTCGACCTCGGCTGCGCCCCCGGCGGCTGGTGCCAGGTGGCGGTCGAGCGCGTCGCGCCTGACCGCACCGGCGGGCGCATCGTCGGCATCGACGTCACGCCGGTCGAGCCGCTCGCCGGCGTCGAGCTGCTGCACCACGATTTCATGCTCGACGACGCGCCGGCGATGCTGAAGGCGGCGCTGGGCGGGCCCGCCGACGCGGTTCTCAGCGACATGGCGGCGCCGGCCACGGGGCACACGCAGACCGACCACATGCGCATCATGGCGCTGGCCGAGACGGCGCACGATTTCGCGCGCGAGGTGCTGAAGCCCGGCGGGACGTTTGTCGCAAAGGTGCTGCGCGGCGGCACGGAGCGCGGCCTGCTCGATCTGCTGAAGCGCGACTTCGCCAGCGTGCGGCATGTGAAGCCGCCGTCGAGCCGCGCCGATTCGGCGGAGATGTTCGTCGTCGCCACCGGATTCCGCGGGAGCGCCGGCGCCGGCGGTTGACGGGCCGGTCGTTTCGGCGTTGCCTGCGCGCGCATCCGGCCGGACATCGGCCGGTATCCCCCGATGGGCGAGGAAACGACATGGCGATCTCGATGTACTCGGCCTCGGTGCCGGTGTTCCGACGGCAGCTCGCGGCGGTCGGCAAGGTGTTCGAGAAGGCCGCCGCGCACGCCGCCGCCAGGAAGATGGACGAGGGCGTGCTGCTGCAGACGCGGCTCTTCCCCGACATGCTGCCGCTGGTGCGCCAGGTGCAGATCGCCGCCGATTTCGCCAAGAACACGTCGGCGCTGCTGGCCGGCGTCGAACCGCCGAAATTCGAGGATTCAGAGGCGAATTTCGCCGACGTCCAGGCGCGCGTCGCGCGGACGCTGGCGCATCTCGCGACCTTCAAGCCGGAGCAGATCGACGGCGGCGATGCGCGCGAGATCACGCGGCAGATCGGCGGCAGTCCGATGACCTTCACGGGCGAGATCTATCTCCTGCATTTCGCGATGCCGAACTTCTATTTCCACTGCACCACGGCCTACGCGATCCTGCGCCATTGCGGCGTCGAGATCGGCAAGCGCGATTTCATCGGCGGCCTCTGAAAGGTCGGCCGATGGCGGACCGCCACGTCGTCCAGTTCTACGACGACCATCCGATCACCGCGGCGCAGGTCCTCGAGAAGGTCCAAGCCGCGCGTGGAACCCCGACGGCCTGTCGGCCGCCGATCTATGGCCGCACGACCAGGACCACTACGGCGGCCTCGACGCCAACGACGCGCTGGCCGCGGCCGCCGGCATGCGGCCCGGCGACCGCGTGCTCGATCTCTGCGCCGGGTTGTGCGGCCCGGCGCGGCACAACGTCGTCGTCCGTGGCGTCGAGGTCACGGCGGTCGACCTCAACGCCAAACGCTGCGCCGGCGCGCGGGACCTCAACGCGCGGGTCGGACTCGCCGGCCGGATCGCGGTGATCGAAGCCGACGTCACGGCGCCGCCGGTGCCGGACGGCGCGTTCGACATCGCGTGGAGCCAGGAGGCGTTTCTCCACATCGCCGACAAGCCGCGGCTGCTGGCGGCGGCGCGGCGGGCGCTGCGCACCGGCGGCCGTCTGGCGTTCACCGACTGGACGGCGGGGCCGGGGCTGACGACCGACGATCGCGCGCTGATGTCGACGGGCATCGCCGCGAAGGCGATCCATACGCCGGCCGAGTACGGCGCGCTGCTGTCGGCCGCGGGGTTTGACTCGATCGCGCACGAGGACGTCTCGGTCCTATGGAAGCCGATCCTGCGGGCCCGCCTGGAGATGTACCGGGGCCTGCGCGAGGAGGCGCGGCGCGGGTCTGGAGCGGATCCCCATGCGAACTACGTGCGGTTCTACGAGCGCTTCGTCGATCTCGTCGTGTCCGGGCGGCTGGGCGGCGCCCGGTTCGTCGCCACCGTATGAATTTGTGGCAACGGGCTGGAATCACTCGATTTTCCACGTCGACACAATATCTTGTTGTCCGCTTCACATCGCGGCCGCGATGTGTATGATGCCGCGCCACCCCTAGGGACCCCCGAGGATGGCGCGGGCCGCCATCCCAACCGCCGGAGATGGCCATGTTTCAGGAAGCCCTTTCGTTCGACGACGTCCTCCTGAAGCCGGCCGCGTCCTCAGTCCTGCCCAACCAGGTCGACACCCGCACCCGGCTGACCCGCACCGTCGAACTGGGCATCCCCGTGATGTCCGCCGCGATGGACACTGTGACCGAGGCGGCGATGGCGATCGCCATGGCGCAGTTCGGCGGCATCGGCGTGATCCACAAGAACCTCGACATCGAGGCGCAGGCCAACGAGGTGCGCCGGGTCAAGAAGTTCGAGAGCGGCATGGTGATCAATCCCGTCACCATCCATCCCGACCAGACGCTGGCCGACGCGCTGCGGCTGATGGCCGACCACCAGATCTCCGGCATCCCCGTGGTCGAGCGCGGCGGCGGCAAGCTGGCCGGCATCCTGACCAACCGCGACGTGCGCTTCGCGACCGAGCCCACGTCCCCCGTCTACACGCTGATGACCAAGGACAAGCTCGTCACCGTGCGCGAGGGCGTCAGCGCCGCCGAGGCGCGCCGGCTGCTGCACGCCCACCGCATCGAGAAGCTGCTGGTGGTCGACGACGCCTACCGCTGCGTCGGCCTGATCACGGTCAAGGACATCGAGAAGGCCAACAAGCACCCCGGCGCCAACAAGGATCCCAAGGGTCGCCTGCGCGTGGCGGCCGCGACCGGCGTCGGCGACACCGACTACCGACGCGCCGAGGCGCTGCTCGACGCCGACGTCGACGTCATCGTCGTCGACACCGCGCACGGCCATTCCGCCGGCGTGCTGGGGCAGGTCGCGCGCATCAAGAAGCTCAGCAACTACGCCCAGATCATCGGTGGCAACATCGCCACGCGCGAGGGCGCCAAGGCGCTGATCGACGCCGGCGCCGACGCGGTGAAGATCGGCATCGGGCCGGGTTCGATCTGCACCACCCGCGTCGTCGCGGGCGTCGGCGTGCCGCAGCTCACCGCCATCCTCGAAGCCGCCGACGAATGCCATAGGGCGGGGGTGCCGGCGATCGCCGACGGCGGCATCAAATTCTCGGGAGATCTCGCCAAGGCGATCGCCGCCGGCGCCGACTGCGCGATGATCGGCTCGCTGCTGGCCGGCACCGACGAGGCGCCGGGCGAGGTCATGCTCTACCAGGGCCGCTCGTACAAATCCTACCGCGGCATGGGCTCGATCGGCGCCATGGCGCGCGGGTCGGCCGACCGCTACTTCCAGCAGGAGGTGGCGAGCACGTTGAAGCTGGTGCCGGAGGGCATCGAGGGCCGGGTGCCCTACAAGGGCCCGGTCGGCAACGTCATTCACCAGCTCGTCGGCGGCCTGCGCGCGGCGATGGGCTACACCGGCAACGGCGACATCGCGGCGATGCAGACCACCCGCGAGTTCGTGCGCATCTCCGGCGCCGGCCTGCGCGAGAGCCACGTGCACGACGTCGACATCATGCGCGAGGCGCCGAACTACCGTCAGAACGGGTAGGGGGCGGACCTCACGTCCGTCCCTCTCCACCTCAACCCGAGCGCAGCGAGGGGGCCGTCCGCCACGTCAAGACCCCTCGCTGCGCTCGGGTTGAGGTGGAACGGACGGAGGGCCGCGGCGTGCGATCGCGCGTTGGACGCCCGCCGCTCAGCGCTTGAGATAGTCCGCGATCAGACCGGCCACGAGCTTGTTGCCGGCGCCGTTCATGTGGCCGTTGATGTAGTAGGGGCCGTGGCCGTCGCGCGCGACGACCGCGCGTACGCCCTCGAACGTGTCCAGCGTCTCCAGCCCTGCTTTGCGGGCGCAGTCGAGCACGTCGGCGGCGCGGCGGGTCTGCTCGCGCTGGAACGGTGGTTGCGTCCAGACCTGCGGCGGGTACTGGGCGACGACGATCACGCGCACATCGTGCGCCGCCTTCAGCGCCGCGGCGCGTTTCATCAGCAGGCAGGCCACCGCCGGGCCGTCGCTATGGGCGCGGTGCTCGCCGGCCACGCCACCGTACCAGTAGTCGAGGAAGCCGAGGCGGCGCATCGTGAAGTCGACGAGATAGGAATAGCCGAGGATCTGGCGCACGGGATCGAGCTTGCCGGCGGCGGGATCGGGCGGCGGCACCGGCGCGTTGAAGCGCCGCAGCCCGCCGTCGACGATGCGGAAGTAGGGCTTGGCGACGCCGTTGCGGGTGTTGAGCTCGGTGCGGTCGATGTCGTCGGGGATGAATCCCAGCAGCAGCACCGCCGGTTTGAGCGAGGGCACGAGCCGCTCGGCCCGCAGCGTGATCTGGTCCAGCCCGTAGCCGCCGACGCCACCGTTGTGCACCCGCCGGTCGAGCGCGCGCTGCAGATGGGCGGGCCACGACGAGTTGTCCTCGACCTCGGCGCCCTGCACGAAGGAATCGCCGACCGCGAGGATCGCCGGCGTCTCGACCCGCGGCGGCGCGCCGATGTGGTGCAGGCGCAGCCCGTCGGCGGAGTAGGTGAACTGGACGCCGTCGAGGTTCTCCTTGCCGCTGTAGTTGGGACGCGGGACGTAGCCGAGCTCCGCGTCGTACTGCATGGGATGGCCGCGACCCAGCGCGGTGCGGTAGTCCGTGATGTAGTTCTGGAACCGGAACAGCGAGGCGCGCGCCGCGATCATCCGACCGGCCGCCTCCAGGACGATGAAACAGACGACCAGCGTCGCCAATGTCAGCGCCAGTCCGGTCGCGGCGTCGCGGAGGCGGCTGGCCGCGCGGCCGGGCGCGCGTTGACTTTCGCCTGCCGGGGTGGAAGGAACGGCGCTGTCCGCCGATGGCTCCATCTTCCGGCCCCCACGCGTCACAAGAAAGAACGGTTAAGTGTCTGGTTCGTATCATCAAATCGACGCGGATTCAAATTCCGGCCGCGCCGCGGACTCGGGAGCCCGGCCGTGAGTCCGTCCGCGCGACTCGCCGCGGCGATCGAGATTCTCGACGCGATCCAGGCCTCGCCGCGCAAACCGGCCGACGCCGTCGTCGGCGACTATCTGCGCTCGCGCAAATTCATCGGTGGCGGCGACAGGCGGGCGATCACGGAGCGTCTCTACGGCGTGTTGCGCCGCCGCGCCCAGCTCGACTGGTGGCTCGACCACGCTCGCCACGAGGGCGCGCCCAGCGCGCGCATGCGCGTGTTCGCCGACGGCGTGCTGACCGAGGGCCTCCAGGTCGACCGCATGGAGAAGACGATCGACGTCGGGCTCTACCGCGCGCCGTCGTTGACCGAGAAGGAGCGGGCGACCCTGCGGCGGCTCGAGGGCCACACGCTCGACCATCCGAAGCAGCCCGACCATGTGCGGCTGAATCTGCCGGAGTGGATCGCGCCGCATTTCGCCAAGGCGTTCGGCGACCGCTTCGAACCCGAGGTGCGGGCGCTCGACGAGGCCGCGCCGGTGGACCTGCGGGTCAATCCACTGAAGGGCGTGCGTAGCGACGCCCAACGCCTGCTGCGCGAGCAGGGTGTCGACGGCGCGCCGACCAAGCTGTCGCCGCTGGGGTTGCGCCTCAAAGGACGGCCCTCGGTCGTGACGTCGCCGGCGTTCCGCGACGGGCTGGTCGAGGTCCAGGATGAGGGCTCGCAGATCGTGGCGTTCCTGGTCGACGCGCGTCCCGGCATGCAAGTCGTCGACTACTGCGCCGGCGCCGGCGGCAAGACGCTGGCGATCGCCGCCGGCATGGAGAACAAGGGCCGGGTCGTGGCCTGCGACGTGGCGGCGTTCCGGCTCGACCGCTCCGGCCAGCGCCTGCGCCGCGCCGGCGTGCACAACGTCGAACGGCGCGTGCTCGACGCCGACGGCCGCAAATGGATCAAGCGCCACGCCGGCGGCTTCGACCGGGTTCTGGTCGACGCGCCCTGCACCGGCACCGGGACATGGCGGCGCAATCCCGATGGACGCTGGTCGCTGACGCCGCTCGATCTGGCCGAGCTGCCGCCGAAGCAGGGCGAGATCCTGGCGACGGCCGCCAAGCTCGTGAAACCCGGCGGCCGGCTGGTGTACGCGACGTGCTCGCTGCTGCCGGACGAGAACGAGGACGTGGTCGCCGCGTTCCTCGCCGCGCATCCGGAATTCACGCCGCTGCCGGTCGCCAACCTCTGGGGCGGAACGGTCGGCACGCCGCTGCCGGCGGACGGCACCTCGGGACCGTATCTGCGGCTGACGCCGGCGCGGCACGGGACGGACGGCTTCTTCGTCGCGGTGCTGGAGCGGGCCGCCACCAAAGCCGCGGCGGCGTAGGCCGGAGCGGACCGTGCGCATCCGTCCGGCCGTAGTCGAGGACGCCGCGGCGCTGGCGCGGGTCTATGTCGACTCCTGGCGCGACGCCTACGCCGGCCTGCTGCCGGATATGGTCCTGGTCGGGATGTCCGACGTCCGCCAGGCCGCGGCGTGGGCGCGGGAACTCCAGCACGAGTCGGCCGGCGCGACGCTGGTCGCGGAGGACGAAAGCGGCGTGTTCGGACTCTCGACCGTCGGTCCGGCGCGCGCCGCGTCGAAGGCGTTCCTCGAGGGCGGCGAGATCTACCGGCTCTACGTCGAGCCCGGTCGCCAGAACGAGGGTGCGGGCAGGGCGCTGATGGAGGCCTCGTTCGCCTGGATGGCGCGGCGCGGCCACGGCGCGGCGATCGTCTGGGTGCTGGACGGCAATCCGGCGCGGTTCTTCTACGAGGCGCTCGGCGGCGTCCGGCTCGGCGAGCGTCCGGAGCGGTTCGGCGGCGCCGACATCCGCGAGATCGCCTATGGATGGCGCGATCTGCGCGCCGCCGTCAGATGAACTCCGCGCCGGTCCAGTTGTAGCCGTTGTTGGCGGAGAGCGTGAACGTGGTCGCGCCGCCGTCGGCCGACAGGATCGCGACGTCCGCCGTCGCGCCGTTGCCGATGTAGGAGATTCCCGTCAGGTCGACGCGGTCGCCGTCTGCGAAGTTGAAGTCCACGATGACATCGTTGCCGTCGCCCAGCGCATAGGCGAACACATCGGCGCCGGCGCCGCCGCTGAGGATGTCGCGGTCCGCCCCGCCGATCAGCCGGTCGGCGCCGTCGAAGCCCTGCAGCGTGTCGTTGCCGGCCGCGCCGCTGAGCGTGTTCACCGCGTCGTTGCCCTGGATGAGATTGTCCAGCCCGTTGCCGGTGAGGTTGAGCGCCGTGCCGATGTTCGCGGCGAGGTTCTCGATCCCGTCCGGGGCGACGTAGTCGACGGTGACGGAGACCCACACGGTGTCGATGCCGGAGCCGCCGGTTTCGCTGACCACGTCGCCGGCGGCGTCCACCCTGAAGAAATCGTCGCCGGTCCCGCCGAAATAGGTGTTGCCCGCGCCACCGCCGCCGATGAAGGCGTCGTTGCCGGCCCCGCCGTACAGCGTGTCGGCGTCGAGCCCGCCTTGGAGCACGTCGTCGCCGTCCTCGCCGTGCAACACGTCGATGCCGGCGTAGCCCAGCAGATTGTCGTTGCCGCCGCCGCCCATCAGCGTGTTGACGCCGTCGGTGCCGTAGAGCGTGTTGTCGATGGCGTTGCCCGTCAGGTCGCCTGCGGTATCGAAGTTGAGCACGCCCCATTCGACGTTGGCCTGCATGGTGTGGCCGGAGAAATTGACCCACACCTGGTCGACGCCGCCATCCGCCACCTCGACGATGGTGTCCGCCCCGCCATCGTCGAGGCGGTAGTAGTCGTTGTCCTCGCCGCCCACGAGCGTGTCGTTGCCGGAGCCGCCGTAGAGGAAGTCCGGCCCCAGCCCGCCGTACAGCGTGTCGTCGGCGCCGAAGCCGTAGAGGTAGTCCGACCCGCCCAGCCCGAACAGGGTGTCCTGCGAGGCCTCGCCGAACAGCGTGTTGCGGTCGCCCTCGCCGGTGAGGATGGCGGGGCCGGAGAAGTTCACGGCGCCGACCTCGGTGCCGGTGGTCAGCGTGTAGTTGGTGAAGGACACCCAGACGGTGTCCAGGCCTGCGGTGCCGGGGGAGTTCTCGTCGACGATCTCGCCGGCCTCGCGAAGGATGTAGAAATCGTCGCCGTAGCCGCCGTTCATCGTGTCAGCGGCGCCGTCGGCCGCCTCGTCGAACCGGTCGTTGCCCTCGCCGCCGAACAGAGCGTCGGCGCCGCCATCACCCACGAGCGTGTCGTCCTCGCCTCCGCCGAACAACAGATCGGCGTTCAGCCCGCCGTAGAGAGTGTCGCTTCCAGCGGCGCCGTCGAGCGTGTCGTCCCCGCCGTTGCCGCCGAGCACGTTTGCGACGCCGTCGCCGGTCAGCGTGTCGTCGAATGCGCCGCCCGCCAATCCCTCGACGCCGATCAACGTGTCGACGCCATCGACCGCGAGCGTCACCGTCCCGCCACCGCTCAGCGTGGCGACCAGCGGGCCGGTGATGGTGCTGTAGTCCGCCAGATCGTTGCCGGCGCCGCCGTCCAGCAAGTCGTTGGCTCCATCGCCGCGCATCGTGTCGTCGCCGAGGCCGCCGAACAGGGCGTCGTCACCGTCGGCGAGGATGAGCGGTACCTCCGGAACACCGCCGCCGACCAGGGTGTCGTTGGCGTCGCCGCCGTAGAGCGTGTCGCCGGCATCGCCGCCAATCTGGAGGTCGTCGCCGGCCTCACCGAACATCGTGTCCGCCTGATCGGCCTCCTCGGTCGGCTCGTCGGTGTGGCCGGCCATCGTGTCGTTGCCGCCGCCGCCGAACATCGTGTCGGCGCCGCCTTCGCCGACCATGGTGTCGTCGCCGGCCACGCCTTCCAGGGTGTCGCCCAGCGGCTGGTCGCCGAACAGCAGATCGTCGCCGTCCCAGCCGCCGATCCTGTCGTCGTCCTCGTAGCCGGCGGCGGTGTCGTCGCCGGTGTCCAGCTCGAGGATGTCGTCGCCCGCGTCGCCGGTGACGGTGTCGTTGTCGGCGCCGCCCTCGATCCGGTCGTTCGCGTCGCCGCCCTCGATCTTGTCGTCGCCGGTGCCGCCGAACAGCCAGTCCTCGTCGCCGCTGCCGGAGATGTCGTCGTCGCCGTCGTCACCGAACAGCGTGTCGTTCCCGGAATCGCCCTGGATGCGGTCGAGCGCGCCACCGCCATAGGCGGTGTCGTCGCCGCCCTGGCCCATGAGCGAATCGAGGTCGAGGTCGCCGTAGAGGATGTCGGCGCCGTCGCTGCCGAACAGGCTGTCGGAGAAATCGCCGCCGTAGAGCGTGTCGTTCTCGGTGCCGCCCTCGAGGATATCGGCGTTGTCGCCGCCGAACAGGATGTCGTCGCCGTCGACGCCGTCGAGCGAATCGTTGCCCTGGTCTCCGTACATGGTGTCGCCGTCGCCGGCGCCGTGGAGGTAGTCCTCGGACGTTCCTCCGTACATCGTGTCGTTGCCCGAGCCGCCGAACAGGTCGTCGTCGTTGTCGCCGCCGTACAGCGCGTCGAAGCCTGAACTACCGTAGAGGAGGTCGTCTTGGTTGTCGCCGTACAGCGTGTCGATGTCGGCACCGCCGTCCATCGTGTCGTTTTGGGCGCCACCGTACATCGTGTCGTGGCCCGAGGTGGCGGTCATGGTGTCGGCGCCGCCGAACCCGAAGAAGCTGTCGTTGCCTTCGGGGAGCGTCGAGTCCGTCAGGACGTCGTCGCCCGCGCCGCCACCGATGCTGGCCATGCTCCGCTCTCCCCGTCGGCGGATCGACTGGACCCGCCCTGCGACCGCGATGCGCTACGCCTACGTCTTCCGTCCGGGACGCGACGTGTGCCGGAGCGTCATCGCGTCGCGACGCGCGCCGGTGGCGTCGAATTTCTCGGAACCGGCGAAAGTCGCCATGGACTGTTCCTCGCCGCGGTTGCCGCGGAACGCTCGGACGCACGCGTGGAGGAAAACCAGGATGCAAAAGGCTATGCCGCTTCGACCGGCCGGGTCAAGGCGGGCGGCCCGCGCCGGTGTCGCGACCCGGCTTCGCCTCCGCCGTCGCCGGTGACGGAAGCACTATCGTCGCCGTGGTTCGGCGTCGTACGGTGGAGCGCGGCGGAACGCAGACGGGGGGATCTGATCGTATGGGTTTGAACGGCAAGACGGCGCTGGTGACCGGCGCCAGCCGCGGGATCGGCGCGGCCGTCGCGGCGGCGCTGGCCAAGGCCGGCGCCGGCGTGATGCTGGCGGCGCGGGATGGCGCGCTGGCAAGCAAGGTCGCGGCTGACATCGTGGCCTCCGGCGGCAAGGCGGCGGCCACCGCCTGCGACGTCGCGGACCACGCGTCGGTCGAGCGCATGGTGGCCGAGACGCGCGCGCGCTTCGGCGGCCTCGACATCGTCGTCAACAACGCCGGCGTCATCGAGCCGATCGCGGCCATCGCCGCGACCGATCCGGCGGCGTGGGCGCGCAACATCCAGATCAACCTCGTCGGCGCCTACCACGTGATCCACGCCGCGCTGCCGGGCATGCTGGCGGGCGGCGGCGGCACGATCATCAACGTCTCCTCCGGCGCGGCGCACCACGCGCTGGAGGGCTGGAGCGCCTATTGCGCCGGCAAGGCCGGGCTGGCGATGCTGACGACGTCGCTGGCGCTCGAGCACGGCGCCGCCGGCATCCGCGTGTTCGGCCTGTCGCCGGGCACGGTCGACACTGACATGCAGGTCTCCATCCGCGCCTCGGGCGTCAACCGGGTCAGCCAGATCCCGCGCGGCGATCTGGCGCCGGTCGACCATCCCGCGCGGGCCGTGGTCTATCTCTGCGCGCCCGCGGCCGACGACCTCGCGGGCACGGAGGCGTCGCTGCGCGATCAGGCGTTCCGCCAGCGCCTCGGGCTGGCGTAGCGACGCGAACGAATCCAACGACATCGATCGAGAGGGAAGGGAAACGCGATGATCTACGAGCTGCGAATCTACCGCTGCCTGCCGGGCCGGCTGCCGGCGCTGCTTAAGCGCTTCGACACCATCACGCTGAAGCTGTGGGAGAAGCACGGCATCAAGCAGGCCGGCTTCTGGACCACCGCGATCGGCGAATCCAACCAGGAGCTGTACTACCTGCTGGCCTGGGACTCGCTGGCCGACCGCGAGAAGAAATGGGCCGGATCTGCGACCGATCCGGAGTGGTTGGCCAAGCGGGCCGAGACCGAGGCCGACGGCCAGTCGCTAGCCTCTGTCCCCAAACCGCGGGCCCCCCCCCTTCTCGTCGGTCAAGTAGGGGCCTTTTGGGGGCGGGGCTGGGGGCGCTCCCCGGCGGTTCTCCCCAGCGCGGGTCCCGGCCCGCGTTGAGCCCGGCGCCCGCGTTTGCTAACAACCCGCTCCCTCGTTGGCGCGGCCGATGTCGCGCGCCCCGGAGAAGGCGCCCATGTCCGATCGCATCCTGATCGTCGATTTCGGCTCGCAGGTCACGCAGCTCATCGCCCGACGTGTGCGCGAGGCCGGCGTCTATTGCGAGATCCACCCGTTCAACGCGCTCGACGACGCCAAGCTCAAGGCCTTCGATCCCAAGGCGATCATCCTGTCCGGCGGGCCGGCGTCGGT
The DNA here is from genome assembly GCA_016699855.1 of Rhodospirillales bacterium. NCBI lineage: Bacteria > Pseudomonadati > Pseudomonadota > Alphaproteobacteria > Rhodospirillales > Rhodospirillales bacterium. Next base: position 352,477 of record CP064988.1, on the reverse strand, counting down.
GACCGAGACCCACACGCCGCGGGCGCCGCAGGCGGTGTTCACCTCGGGCGTGCCGGTGCTGGGCATCTGCTACGGCGAGCAGGCGATGGCTGCCCAGCTCGGTGGCGCCGTCGAAAGCGGCCACCACCGCGAGTTCGGCCGCGCCGAGATCGACGTCAAGGCCGACAGCGCGCTGTTCGACGGGGTCTGGAAGCCCGGCGACCACAAGCCGGTGTGGATGAGCCACGGCGACCGCGTCACGCGGCTGCCGGACGGCTTCAAGGTGATCGCCACCAGCGAGAACGCGCCGTTCGCCGCCGTCGCCGACGAGGCGCGCCGCTTCTACGGCGTGCAGTTCCATCCCGAGGTGATGCACACGCCGGACGGCGCCAAGCTGCTGCGCAACTTCGCGCGCACCATCGCGGGCTGCGCCGGCGACTGGACCATGGGCGCGTTCAAGGCGCGCGCCATCGCCGATATCCGCCGGAAGGTGGGCAAGCAGAAGGTGATCTGCGGCCTCAGCGGCGGCGTCGATTCGTCGGTCGTGGCCGTGCTGCTGCACGAGGCGATCGGCGACCAGCTCCAGTGCGTGTTCGTCGACCACGGCCTGCTGCGCATGGGCGAGGCGGAGCAGGTCGTGACGCTGTTCCGCGACCACTACAACATCCCGCTGATCCACCGCGACGCCAGCGACCTGTTCCTCAAGGAGCTGGCCGGCGTGGTCGATCCCGAGATCAAGCGCAAGACCATCGGCCGGCTGTTCATCGACGTGTTCGACGAGGAGGCCAAGAAGATCGGCGGCGCCGGCTTCCTCGCCCAGGGCACGCTCTATCCCGACGTGATCGAGTCGGTGAGCTTCACCGGCGGGCCGTCGGTGACGATCAAGAGCCACCACAACGTCGGCGGCCTGCCCGAGCGCATGAACATGAAGCTGGTCGAGCCGCTGCGCGAGCTGTTCAAGGACGAGGTGCGCGCGCTGGGCCGCGAGCTCGGCCTGCCCGCCGACATGGTCGGCCGCCATCCGTTCCCCGGACCCGGCCTCGCGATCCGCATCCCCGGCGACATCACGCGCGAGAAGCTCGACCTGCTGCGCCGGGTCGACGCCGTCTATCTCGACGAGATCAGGAAGGCCGGCCTCTACGACGAGATCTGGCAGGCCTTCGCCGTGCTGCTGCCGGTGCGCACCGTCGGCGTGATGGGCGACGGCCGCACCTACGACCACGTCTGCGCGCTGCGCGCCGTGACCTCGACCGACGGCATGACCGCCGACTACTACCCGTTCGAGCACGCCTTCCTCGGCCGGGTGGCGACCCGCATCATCAACGAGGTCCGCGGCGTCAACCGCGTGACCTACGACATCACCAGCAAGCCGCCGGGCACGATCGAGAGTGGGAGGGCGGCGCCGCGGGGCGGCGGCGGGCGCGCCGGCCGGGCCCGCGGCGGGGGCATCGAACGCTGAGCGCGGCAGGCGCCGGTCGTATTCGTCGCGCAGGCGCTGCCACGCGGGCCAGAACGGGCCCGGCACGCGCCCGCTCCCCAGGGGCCCGCCCCGCTCGAGGGGGGCGTGCCAGCCCGCCGACGCCCCGGCGCAGCAGCATGCGGGGCCGGGAGTTTTTGGGGTGGTCGATCACAAGACGAACTTGGTCGCCGACCGGTTCCAGCGCGAACGTGACCTCGGCGCCGCCTTGCCAGCCGAAGGCCAGAAGGCGCGGCGGGTCGAGGCGGGTGATCACGCTCTCCATCCGGTGCTCGGCGCTGTGTCCCTCCGGCGGCGTCTCGTTGTGCGGCGTGAGCTCGGCGTTGCGCCAGATCAGCTCGACCCGGCCGCCGACGCGGAGGTCCATCTCGCCCTTCGCCAGCCAGCGGCCGCGCAACTCGCTGTCGGTCAGATACGACCAGACCCGCTCGATCGGGCCGGGCAGCATGCGCTCGATGCGCACCGCCATGGGTTCGGTCACGACGCCGTAGGCGGCGAGGGTGGCGGTGTCAGTCATGCTCGTCTCCTTTGGGTCCATCGGTATCGGCGGCGTCTTCCCGGCGCAGGAGATCCTCGAGCACGTCGAGGCGGCGCTCCCAGAACCGGCGGTAGAACTCGATCCATCGGTGCGCCTCCGCCAGACGCGCGGCGTCGAGGCGGCAGAGATGGGTGCGGCCCTTGACGGTACGCCGCACCAGCCCGGCACGCTCCAGCGCCTTGACGTGCTTGGAGGCCGCCGCCAGCGACATGTCGAACGGCGCCGCCAGCTCGCCGACGCTGCGCTCGCCGTCGGTCAGGTCGCGGAGCATCCGGCGGCGGGTGGCGTCACCGAGCGCGTGGAAGACGGCGTCGAGCCGGGTGGTTTCTAATTCAACCATTTGGTTGAGAGTGAAATCATGATCACCTATTGTCAACCCGTTGGTTGAGTTTTTCAGCTTGGCGGACGTCCTGAGGTGGGCCGACCACCAAGACTTGGACGCCGGTCCGCTCCTGGGCGTCGTCGCTGCCGGCAAGGTCGGGTACAAAATCGCTCGCCCACCGCGCGAGTTTCGGCTGAAACGCGCGCCGGGCGTCGCGTCGACGAGGGAAAGATGGCCGGTACGACCACCATCCACGGCATCAAGAACTGCGACACCATGAAGAAGGCGCGGGCTTGGCTCGACGCGCGCGGTGTCGCCTACGCTTTCCACGACTACAAGGCGGCGGGCATCGACCGCGCGACATTGGCGCGCTGGGTGCGCGCCGTCGGCTGGGAGACGCTGCTCAACCGCGCCGGCACGACGTTCCGCAAGCTGCCGGATTCCGACAAGGCCGGGCTCACCGAGGCCAGGGCCATCGCGTTGATGCTGGCGCAGCCCTCGATGATCAAGCGGCCGGTGCTGGTCGCCGGCGGCCGCGTCCTCGTCGGCTTCAAGCCGGAGTCTACGCGGCGGCCTTCCCGGCCTGAGACGACGTCGGACGCCGGCGGGCCGCCCACAGCCCCGGGATTGAATCCCGCCGGTGCCGGAGGCACGTTGAACCCGCGGTCGGCGCGACGCCGCGTGGAGCGGGTGCAGGTGTGGTGAAACCGGTGACGCAACGGGCGTGGGATAATGCTCTGACCACGGAGAAGAAGGCCGCCTTTACCGCGGCCTGCGAGCGTTTCATCGTCGACGTCCTGAAGCCGCGGTTCCTGCCCGAGATCAAACCCACCACGCTCAACGATCCCGTCGGCATCCTCGGCCGGTGGCGGGGAAGCAAATACAGCTTCATCACCCGCTACCGCTCGGGCTTCGCCGACAACGCCCGCGAGGAGTTCGACGAGCCGTTCGCGCGCCTCGACCACGCCGAGGCGCACCCGGCGGAGGTCCGGTTCGACGTCATGTGGCGGCGGCATACCGGCCAGTGGTGGCGCCTGCACGCCGACGTCCCGTTCGAGGACGCGCCCCGGCTGATCGAGACCGACGGGCGGTCGCGCCCGCCATGAGGAGCAAGGGCAAGCCCCGGTTCGACGTGGCGGCGCTGCGGCGGTTCGCCGGCGACAAGGTGTTCGCGCGGGGCGAGGCCTATGTCGAACGCGGCCAGGTCGAGATACTGGCCATCGAACCCGGGCGCGTGCTGGCCGTGGTCGCGGGCGGCGAGGACTACCGCACGGAGGTCACCGGTCGGGGCGCCGGCATCGGCGGCGAGTGCTCGTGCCCCGCCTTCGAGCGCGGTTTCTGCAAGCACATGGTCGCGGTCGCGCTGGCCGCGAACGCCGCTGGCGGCGATGCCGGGGCGACCGTCGACGCGTTGCCGCGCATCCGCGCGCATCTGAAGGCGAAGGGCGTGGACGCGCTGGTCGACATGGTCGTCGGCTTCGCCGAGCGGGACCGGGCCCTTTTCCGCAAGCTCGACCTCGCGGCGGCGGCGCTGGCCGGCGACGACAAGACCGTCGAGGCGCGGCTGCGGAAGGCGATCGACGACGCGACGCGCGTGCGGAGCTACGTCGAGTACCACGCCGTGCCGGCTTGGGCCGCCGGCGTGGACGCAGCGCTCGACGCCGTCGCCGAGCTGGCGGCGGCCGGACGCGCCGGCGTGGCGCTCGCGCTGGCGCAGCGGGCGATCGACCGGATCGCCGCGGCGATCGAGTCGGTCGACGATTCCGACGGCTATTGCGGCGCGTCGCTGGCCCGGGCGCGCGACATCCACCTCGCCGCCGCGGGGGTCGCGCGGCCGGATCCGGTGGCGCTCGCGCGACCTTATACCGGCTCGAGACGGAGGGTGCCGGCGACGTCTTCCACCGCGCCGCGTGGGTCTACGCCGAGATCCTGGGCGCGAAAGGGCTGGCCGAGTACCGCCGCCTGGCCACCGAGGCGTGGGAGAAGCTGCCGGCGCGCGCCGGCGGGCGCGGCGCGGGGCGGCATCCGGCGGACGACGCCTTCGAGGTACCGCACGCCTCGATCGACATCCTCGACGCCTTCGCCGAGCGCGACGGCGATGTCGACCTGCGCATCGCCTTGCGCGCCAAGGATTTGTCGACGCCGTCGAACTATCAGGCGCTGGCCGAGTTCTGCCTGTCGCAGGGACGCGCCGACGAGGCGCTGCGGCGCGCCGAGGAAGGGCTGTGGATGTTCGAGGACGGCCCGCCGAACCACCGGCTCGTGCTGTTCACCGCCGACCTGCTGGCGAAGGCCCGGCGGAAGTCCGACGCCGTCGCGCTCCTGCGGCGGGCGTTCGAGAAGTCGCCGAACACCGAGCTGTACGAGCGCCTGCGCAAGACAGGCGGCAAGGAGGCGGGCGCGTGGGCGATCGCGCTTCTCCGCGCGAGGCTCGTGGAGGACGGCCCCGGTCGCGCGGGCCGTCTCGTCGACGTCGTCGTCGAGATCCTGAAGCGGGAGCGGATGTTCGACGCGGCGTGGGAGGTGGCGCACGCCCACGGCGCGTCGAAGGCGTCGGTGGCCGATCTCGCCCGCGCGACCGAGACGACGCATCCGCGCGAGGCGCTTGCGGTCTACGCGCCGGAGGTCGAGTTCTTCGCGACGGTCGGTGGCGACAGCGCCTACGCCCAGGCGGCGAGACTGCTGGCCCGCATGGCGACGTTGCGGAGCGCGGCCGAGCACGCCGAGCATATCGCGTCGCTCAAGCTCCGCTTTGCGCGCAAGCGCAACTTCATGAAGCTGCTGGAGTAGGGATGCGCCGCGCCGCCATCGACGCCGAGGACCGCCGCATGGTCGAGCGCCAGCGCGAATTCCGCCGCGCCGCCGATGTCGTGACGGATGCCTGGATGGCGTTCCCGGAGATCGACGCGGTGGCGGTGATCGGCGCCGTCGCCAAGGCGTTGTGGAAGGAGGTCCCGCGGTTCAGCGAGTTCCGCCGCGCCCGCGTCGAGATCTGGCACGAATGCGGCGACCTCGACATGGCGGTCTGGATCTCGTCGCAGCGGCGGCTCGGCGAATTGCGCCGCGCCACGGACCGCGCCCTGCGCGCGGCCTACGAGGCGGGCAAGGGCGTCAGCGTGGTCGGCCACCAGCTCGACGTCTTCCTGTTCGAGCCCGGCACCGACCGCTACCTCGGCCGTCTCTGCTCGTTCGCCTCGTGCCCGAAGGACAAGCCACCCTGCAGGGTGCCGGGCTGCGGCGCCATCGCGTTCAACAAGCGCGTGCCGGATTTCGCGCCCGATCCCGGGTTGCTGGCCGGCGTCGCGGAGTCGACGCTCTACCGCCGCGGCGCTGGACGCCTGCGGTCGGCCCTCGAACTGCCGGATGTCGGTGGCGGCCGGGACGCGCCGGCGTAGCGATTCCGTGGTGCGTGCGCTGACGGGGAATTCGCTGGCGCGGGCGCGCGGCGATGGAAACGCGCGAAATCGGCTAACCCATTGAAATCAGATTCAAATTCGACTCGGAATTGATTCCAAAAAAATGTATTGATTCCAAGACTCTAAGGCGCTATCTTCGAGTCATAAACAGAACGCTCCCGAACCCCACCCCCCTCAATTGTGGGAGCGTTCAGAACAAAGCGTAGTATGGGCCCCTCCTTCCCCCAAAGTACTCGGGGCCCGCGTACCCCTCAGCATTCGGCGGCGCGTGATTGCCGCCCTTTTAAGAATTTTCCGGAGAATGGAATGACGAAAAGGGCATTGGCTCTTCTCGTCGCGGCGGGGCTCGTCCTGGGCGCCTGCGGCGACACATGGGGAGAGCGCGCGGCGTCGGGTGGCGGCATCGGCGCGGCGGCGGGTCTGGCGGTCGGCGCGGCGACAGGCGGTTTGTCGTTGCTTGGCGGCGCGCTGATCGGTGGCGCTCTCGGCGCCGGCGTCGGCGTGCTGACGATGCCAAAGAAAGAGGGCGGCAGCTAGGGTTTCGAGTGGCGTAGCGTAACGTGGAAGCGGCCGCGTCCTCTGGGCGCGGCCGCTTCGCGTGACGGGGGATAAGCCGTTGATCGCGCGTCCCGATCCGGTCGACGCCGCGCCTCGCGACCGCCATATTGTCGCCACGCCCGGGGCTCAACCTTGGTCCGTCCAGCGCGCGGGGGGAGATCCTGCCCGACGGCACACAGATGGAATTGTGGAGGAGCGTATGGTCATGAAATCGAAGACTGCCGCGACGATCGCGGGATTGGCGCTCGCGACGCTGTCGCTGTCGGCGTGCGGCGAGACCTGGGGCCAGCGCGCCGTGACTGGCGGCGCCATGGGCGCGGCCGCGGGCGCCGCGGTGGGCGCGGCGACGGGCGGCCTGTCGGTGGTCGGTGGCGCACTGGTCGGCGGCGCGATTGGCGCCGGCGTCGGCGCGGCGACCACGCCGCAGCGCTAGCGATCGAGGACGGCCGGGCGCCGTGGCGCCGGGCCTGTCCGTGGAATTCCAAGAGCCGCCGGAACGCCTCCGGCGGCTCTTCCCGTCTTGAGGCCGCGCGCGGCGGCCTCGCCGGCCGTCGCGCCGTCGGCTAGAAGGGCGGCGATGCCCGATCTGAAGCTATTTCCCACGCTGATCCACCGCGCGCCGCTGGGCGGCCGCGACGTCGCCGGCTTCAACGGACGGCTGCGCGACGCGATCGACGCGCTGCGCCTGCACGACGCGCCGGGCCGGGCATGGTCGGACGTCAACTACGTCGGCGGCTACACCTCGTACGCGACGCTGTCGAAGCTCCACCGCGTGTCGGCGCCGTTCACCGATCTGGAACGCCGGCTGGCGAAGGTGGTGCGCGACTTCGCCGACGCGCTGGGCTACGAGCTGCGCGGCCGCCGGCTCGAGATGACGGATTGCTGGGCCAACGTGATGCCGGCCGGCGTCGCGCACGGCTCGCACCTGCATCCCCTGTCGTTCATCAGCGGCACCTACTACGTGGCGACGCCGCGCGGCGCCGCCGGGTTGAAGTTCGAGGATCCGCGGCTGTCGATGCTGATGGCGGCGCCGCCGCGCCGAAGCGACCTGCCACCCCGGCGGCGGTCGTTCGTCACGGTGCCGGCGCGGGCGGGCATGGCCACGCTGTTCGAGAGCTGGCTGCGCCACGAGGTGCCGGCCACGCGGCACGCCGGCGAACGGATCTCCGTCAGCTTCAACTACGGCTGGCGCGATCGGGCCTAGGCCCGCTCAGGCGACCAGCGCCGGCAGCCCGGCGAGCGTCGACAACTGGCCGGCGATCTCGCCCGGCAGGTTGTCGTCGGGCGCGCCGGCGCGGTTCACCCACAGCGCGCGGTAGCCGAAATGGGCGCCGGCGTGCGCGTCCCAGCAGTTCGACGACAGGAAGCAGACCTCGCGCGGGGCCACGCCGAAACGGTCGGTCGGCAGCCGGTAGCAGCGCGGGTCGGTCTTGAACACCTTGATCGAATCGACGCTGAGCACGGCGTCGAGCAGCTCGGCGATGCCGGCGCTTCGGACGGCGGCGTCGAGCATGGCGGGATCGCCGTTCGACAGGATCGCCGTCGGCATGCCCGCCGCCTTCAGCGCGCGCAGCGTCGCCACCACCTCCGGAAACGGCGACAGCGCGCGGTAGGCGTCCATCAGCCGTCCGCGCAGCCCGGGCTTGTCGACGCCGCAGGCCGCGAGGCAGTGGTCCAGCGCCTCGGCGGTCACCTGCGAGAACGGCGCGTAGGCGCCCATCAGGCTGCGCAGCCACGTGTAGCTCAGCTGCTTCGTCCGCCACATCTCCGACAGCCGGTCGGCCTGCGGGCCGATCTCGTCGCGGTGGCGGGCGACCGCCGAGTTGAAGTCGAACAGCGTGCCGTAGGCGTCGAACACGCAGACGCGGATTCCGGGGAGGGCGGGGGGCGCGTCCATCTCCGGTCAGCGCGGCCGCGGCGCCGGCACGGCGCGGAACGGTCCGTTGAGGCGGTCGCGGTAGACGACCACCGCCTCCATCACGCGCTGCACGTAGTTGCGGGTCTCGCGGAACGGGATCAGCTCGATCCAGTCGACCATGTCGATGGCGCCGGTGCGTGGATCGCCGATCGTGTCGAGCCAGCGCGCCGTGCGCGCGGGACCGGCGTTGTAGGCCGATAGCGCCAGCTCGTAGGAGCCGCCAAACTTCTCCAGCATCTCCGAGAAATAGTGCGAGCCCAGCGCGACGTTGTAGGCGGGGTCGCGCAGCAGGCGGTCCTGGTCGTAGGGCTGGCCCAGCTTCTGCGCCACCTGCCGCGCCGTACCGGGCATGAGCTGCATCAGGCCCATCGCACCGGCGGGCGATACGACGGACGTGCTGAACGCGCTCTCCTGCCGCGCCAGGCCCAGCGCCAGCGCGCGCTCGACCGAGCCGGTCGAGCCCATGTCGACGACGGGGAACGCCGCCTCCGTCAAGACGATGCCGGCCTCCGCGCCGCGGCGGGCGATCGCCAGCGCGACGTCGGGCCGGCCCATGTCGAGGGCGATGGTCGCGCTGAGACCGATCTCGCCGGCGCTCTGCGACAGGCGGCCGACGCGCAGCAGGAACGGGCGCGCGCGCTCGTCCTCGCCGATCTGCCGCAGCCAGCGCGCGACCGCGACGATCTCGCGCTTCTCGACGGAGTCGCGCTCCAGCGCGGTCGGCACCGGGTCCGGCGTGTAGCGCAGCGCGCCGCCCGGCAGTTTGCGGGCCGCGAGCTGGCCGTAGAAGGTGTGGCTGAACTGGGCGCCCTTCTCGTAGGCGGCCTGCGCCTCGCGGGCGCGCTTCGCGGCCTCGTGGGCGCGGCCGATCCAGTAGGCGGCCCGGCTCTTCGACAGCGCGGTCGCGACGTTCTCCTCGAGCGTCTGGAACCGCTTCAGCGCCTCGTCGGGCTTCTTCAGCCAGCGCAGCGCGATCCAGCCGGCGAGGAATTCGGCCTCGGCGAACGCGATGCCGCGCGGCGTCAGCCCGTGCGCGGACACCAGCCTGTAGGCCTCCTCGGCGCGGTTGGCCTGCAGCGAGTCGCGCGCGGCGCTCTGGCGCTCCGTCCACCAGTCGTCGTCCTGACGCAGATCGGCGGGCAGCGACAGCAGCAGCGCGCGCGCGCCGGCCAGGTCGTTGGACCGGCGCAGGAAGCGGACGCGGTCGAGCAGCAGGCGGCCGTCGCCCTGGCGCGCCGCCGGCACGGCGCGCAGCACGACGGTGGCCTCGGGCGCGCGCTGCTGCAGCGCCAGCCGCGCCTCGGCGACCTTGCGGTCGTCCTCAGCCAGCTTGGGCACGAGATCGCGCGCGACCTTGTCCTTGCCCTCGCGCAGCAGGCGGTTGAAACGCTGGAGGTGGTCGTCCGGCCGCAAGTGCTGGCCGTAGCGGGCGAGGAAGGAGATCTCGTCGGCGTTGCGGAACGTGCCGACGCGCCAGCTCTCCTGCGCGAACGCCGCGACCTTGGCCGGCGCGGCCGCCTCGGCGGCCTCCATGCGGCGCATTATCCCCGCGCTGGTGAGCGGCGGGAACGCCTCGAACCATGCGAGCTGGTCGCGCGGCGCGGTCTCGACGCCGAGCTTGTCCTCCGCCGCCCGGCGGATCGCCAGGTCGTCGGGCCAGTCCGGGTTCCCGCGCAGGAACGCGGCGGCCTCGGCGAAGCCCGCGTCGTTCTTCGGCTGCCGCAGGATCGACCACTCGACGTATTTCGCCAGGATCGCGACCCGGGTCGCCTTGGCGGCGGCGCGCGCCTCGTCCCAGCGCTGTTCGTCCGAGGCCTTGAGCGCGGCGGCCAGGGCGCCGGCGGCGTCGGCCGCCAGCGGCGCGACCTGGGCCAGCGCCTCGGCCACGGTCGTGCCGTCCTTCGGCGCGGCGGTGCCGCCGCCGGGCGGGAGCGCGCCGCCGCCGAGCGGCCGCAGCGGTCCACCGGGAATCGCGCCCATGCCGGGCTGGCTGGGCGGCGTGGCGATCCCCGGTCCGGACGCGCCGCCGCCGGGCGTGTGGATCGCGGGGCCGGGCGAGGTCGGCTCGCGGGCCGCCGGGCCCGGCGCCGGCGCGGCGGGCGGCGTGCCCTTGAGGATCGTGACCTGGGCGAGCGCGGCCGGCGCGGCGGCCAGCGCGACCGCCGACAATCCGGCCAACAGGGCCGCGCGCGCCGTCGTCACGGCTTCACGTGGAGGTTTGAGCGGGCGTCGGTACACCATTGAATCGTAACCGCGAGAGCGCGGACTGTCCATCGCGCGCGCGGCGCTTCGCGGAAGTCGGCGGCCGGGTTGCCGCTCCGCGGGCGCGGCTGTAGGGTGCGCCGTCGCCGACAGCGGTCAACCGCGCGGCCGGGAGGGAACCATGATGTTCAGCGGGTCGCTCGTCGCCCTCATCACGCCCATGAGCGGCGGCAAGGTGGACGAGAAGGCGTTCGAGAAATTCGTGCGGTGGCAGATCGAGGAGGGGACCGACGGGCTGGTGCCGTGCGGCACCACCGGCGAGTCGCCGACCATCGACTACGACGAGCACAAGCGTCTGATCGACGTGTGCGTGCAGACCGCCAAGGGCAGCGGCGTGCCGGTGATCGCCGGCACCGGGTCCAACTCCACCGCCGAGGCGATCGAGCTGACCGCCTACGCCAAGAAGGCCGGCGCCGACGCCGCCATGCTGGTGGTGCCGTACTACAACAAGCCGACCCAGGAAGGCCTGTACCAGCACTTCAAGGCGGTGGCCGAGGCGGTCGACATCCCGATCCTGCTCTACAACGTGCCGCCGCGCACCGGCGGCGACATGCAGGTCGACACCGTGGTCCGTCTGTCGAAGGTCAAGGGCATCGTCGGCATCAAGGACGCCAGCTACGACATGGCGCGCCCGACGCTGACGCGGCTGAAGGCCGGCAACGCGTTCGTGCAGCTCTCCGGCGAGGACGCCAGCGCGCTCGGCTTCCTGGCGCAGAGCGGCGACGGCTGCATCTCGGTCACGGCCAACTGCGCGCCGCGCATGCTCGGCGACATGCACGACGCCTGGAAGGCGCGCGACTTCGACAAGGCCCGCGAGCTCAACGAGCGCCTGATGCCGCTGCACAAGGCGCTGTTCGTCGAGACCAGCCCGGCGCCGGTGAAGTACGCCTGCGAGCTGATCGGCAAGAGCTCGGCCGAGCTGCGGCTGCCGCTGGTCGAGTGCGCCGCGGGCACCAAGAAGCAGGACAAGGAGGCGATGCAGTTCGCCGGATTGCTGAACTGACGCCCCGATCCATAACGCGGGCCGCGCCGGCTTCGTCGGCGCGGCCCGTTCCGTCAGAGGACCAAGGACATGGCGCGCGCGGCGCTGATCGAGGGACGCATCGCGGCGCAGAACCGCAAGGCGTCGCACGAGTATTTCATCGAGGAGCGCTTCGAGGCGGGCCTGGAGCTGACGGGCACCGAGGTGAAGTCGCTGCGCGGCGGGCGCAGCAACATCGCCGACGCCTACGCCGAGGTGACCGACGGCGAGATCTGGCTGGTCAACGCCCACATCCCGGAGTACGCGCAGGGCAACCGCAACAACCACGAGCCCAGGCGGCGGCGCAAGGTGCTGCTGCACCGGCGCCAGATCAACCGCCTGATGGGCGCGGTCGAGCGTCAGGGCTACACGCTGGTGCCGCTGACGATCGAGTTCAACGCCAAGGGGCGGGCGAAGCTGAACCTCGGACTCGCCAAGGGCAAGAAGCTGCACGACAAGAGGGCGACGACCAAGGCGCGCGACTGGCAGCGCCAGCGCCAGCGCCTGCTCAAGGGCGGCTGAGCGCCCGCGACGCCGTCCATCGCACCGGAGGAGAACGGACATGCCGACGCTGCTGATCACCGGCGCCAACCGCGGCCTCGGGCTGGAGTTCGTCAAGCACTACGCAGGCGCCGGCTGGCGCGTGCACGCCTGCGCCCGCGACCCCGAGGCGGCGGCACTCAAGGCGGTCGGCGGCGACGTCGTCCGCCACGCGCTCGACGCGGCCGACTGGGCCGGCATCACGGCGCTGGCGGCGCGGCTCGAAGGGCAGTCCGTCGACCTGCTGCTGGCCAACGCGGGCATCGCCGGGCGCGAGGCGGGCGATCTCGGCTCGATCGATCCCGAGGTGTGGACGCGGACCTTCGTCGTCAACGCGCTCGGCCCGGTGAAGCTGGCCGAGGCGTTCCTCGAGCACGTGGCGTCCTCGACCGGGAAGCGGATGGTGGCGATCTCCAGCCGCCTCGGCTCGATCGCGCTGAACGACGGCGGACGCTACGCCTACCGCTCCAGCAAGGCGGCGTTGAACATGGGCTGGTCGAGCCTCGCCAAGGACACGCGCGGCCGCGGCACGACCTGCGCCGTGCTGCATCCCGGCTGGGTGCGCACCGACATGGGCGGCGCGCAGGCCCCCGTCGGCATTCCGCAGAGCATCGCCGGCATGGCCGCCGTCATCGACCGACTGACGCCGGCGGATACCGGCAAGTTCTTCGACTTCTCCGGCGCCGAGCTGCCGTGGTGAGGCGCCGGCGGGGCGCCGGCGCGGGAGCGAACGCATGATCCTGTCCGAGACCCAGCGGATGATCCGCGACATGGCCCGCGACTTCGCGCGCGAGCGCATCGCGCCGTTCGCGCGGGCGTGGGAGGCGGCGGGCGAGATCCCTCGGGAGACGCGGCTGGAGATGGGACGGCTGGGCCTCATGGGCATGTGCGTGCCGGAGCGCTGGGGCGGCGCCGGCGCCGACTACGTGTCGTACGTGACGGCGCTGGAGGAGATCGCCGCCGCCGACGGCGCGGTCTCGACGATGATGAGCGTCAACAACTCGCCGGATTGCGCCGCGCTGCTGGCCTACGGCACCGACGCGCAGAAGGAGCGCTGGCTGCGGCCGCTGGCGACGGGCGGGATGCTGGGCGCGTTCTGCCTGACCGAGCCGCAGGCCGGGTCGGACGCCTCGGCGCTCAAGACCCGCGCGGTGCGCCGCGACGGCGCCTGGGTGATCGACGGCATCAAGCAGTTCATCACCTCCGGGCGGACCGCCGACGTCGCGCTGGTGTTCGCGGTGACCGATCCGGCGTCGGCCAAGCGCGGCATCTCCTGCTTCATCGTGCCGACCGCGGCGGCGGGCTACCGCGTGGCGTCGACCGAGACGAAGCTCGGCCAGCGCGCCTCGGACACCTGCCAGATCGCGCTCGAAGGCTGCGTCGTGCCCGACGACGCGATGCTCGGCGCCGAGGGCGAGGGCTACCGCATCGCGCTCGGCAATCTGGAGATCGGCCGGCTGGGCATCGCCGCGCAGTCGATCGGCATGGCGCGCGCGGCGTTCGAGGCGGCGCGGGCCTACGCCGGGGAGCGCCGGTCGTTCGGCACGGAGATCATCAACCACCAGGCCGTGCAGTTCCGGCTCGCCGACATGGCGACCCGCATCGCCGCCGCGCGCCAGCTGCTGCTGCACGCCGCCGGGCTGCGCGACGCCGGCGAGGCGTGCCTGACCGAGGCGGCGATGGCCAAGCTGTTCGCCTCGGAGATGGCCGAGAAGGTCTGCTCCGACGCGATCCAGATCCACGGCGGCTATGGCTACGTGGCCGATTTCATCGTCGAGAAGATCTGGCGCGACGTGCGGGTGGCGCAGATCTACGAGGGCACCAGCGACATCCAGCGGCTGATCATCGGCCGCGGACTGGCCGCGATCTGACGGCTACCGGCCGTCGAACACGGCGTTGAACCGCCTCACCGCCTCGGCCGGCCCGTCGGGATGGCCCCAGACGCCGTTTGCGACGGCGAGGAAGTCGGCGCCGGCCTCGACCAGCGGCGCGCAATTGTCGACGGTGATGCCGCCGATGGCGACGCAGGGGACCGTCATGATGTCGCTCCACCACGTCAGCACGTCGACCGGCGCCGGGGTGGTGACGTCCTTGGTGCTGGACGGGAAGAACGCGCCGAACGCGACGTAGTCGGCGCCGGCCTCGGCCGCGTCCATCGCGAGGTGGCGCGACGCCTTGCAGGTGACGCCGACGATGCGGTCCGGCCCGACGATGCGCCGGGCCTCGGCGTAGGAGGCGTCGTCCTGCCCGACATGGACGCCGTCGCAATCCAGCCGCGCGGCGAGATCGGGGCGGTCGTTCATGACCAGCGCAACGTCGCGCTGCTGGCAGATCGGGCGCAGCGTGTCCGCGGCGCGCGCGATGGCGTCGTCGGGGACGTCCTTGAGCCGCAGCTGCAGCACCGCCACGTCGCCGCCGTCGAGCGCGGCGCGAAACTGGTCGGCGAACACGGCGGGATGCTCCAGCCGCGGCGGGGTGATCAGGTACAGTCGGCAGCGGGACGGCGCGTCGGCCGGCATGTCGATGCTCTCCGCGCGGGCGTCGGCGCCCGCCGCTCACATGTGGAAGAAGGCCAGCTTGTTGCCGTCGAGGTCGCGGCAGTACGCGGCGTAGAAGGTGCCGCCGCGCGGGCCGGGCGCGCCCTCGTCGGTGCCACCCAGCGCCAGCGCCCTGGCGTGGAGCGCGTCGACCTTGGCCGGCGCGCCGGCGGCGATCGCGACCATCGCGCCGTTGCCGGCGGTCGCCGGCTTGCCGTCGAACGGCTTGATGACGCTGACCATCGGCGTGCCCGGCTTCACCGACCAGGCGACGAAGCTGTCGGACTCCATGCCGCGCGTCGCGCCCAGCTCCTTCAGCAGCTCGTCGTAGAACGCCGCGGCGCGCGCGATGTCGTTGGTGCCCAGCGTGACGTAGCCGATCATGGCGATCTCCTCCGGATCGACGGGCGGGCGGCGCCGTGGCGCGCCCCGAAACGACGGCGGCGCCGGTCCCGGAGGACCGGCGCCGTCGCGCCCGACGGAATGGCGGAACCTACATCTTGCCCTGGTAGATGGCGATGATCTTGTCGAGCATGTCGAGCGCCTCGGCGCGCGGCCGCTGGAAGGTGTTGCGGCCGATGATCGAGCCGTTGGCGCCGCCGTCGCGCAGGCCGCGGATCTCGTTGAACAGGCCGTCGAGGTCCTTGGCCTCGCCGCCGGAGAACACAACGATGCGGCGGCCGTTGAACGACGACTGCATGACGTGCGCGACGCGCTTCGACAGCGTCGAGATGTCGACCTTGGCCTTCTCGTAGGCCGCCTTGGCTTCGGGCTGCCACAACACGTCGGTCGGCGGCTTGACCTTGATGATGTGCGCGCCGAGCAGGGCGGCGAGGTGGGCGGCGTAGGCGCAGACGTCCATCGCCGTCTCGCCGGCCTTGTCGAGCTTGCCGCCGCGCGGATAGGACCACATGACCACCGCGAGACCGTACGATTTGGCCTCCTCGGCCATCTCGCGGATCTCCTCCATCATCTCGAACTGGTCCTCGGAGCCGGGGTAGATCGTGAAGCCGATCGCCGAGCAGCCGAGCCGCAGCGCGTCGCGCACCGAGGCCGTCACCGCCTGGTCCTTGTTGGTCGACAGGCTGTTGGCGCTGTTGACCTTGAGGATGGTCGGGATGGCGCCGGCGAAGCTGTCGGCGCCGGCCTCGAGCGGGCCGAGCGGGGCGGCGTAGGCGTTCAGCCCGGCGTCGATCGCGAGCTGGTAGTGGTAGTGCGGATCGTAGGCGTCGGGGTTCGGCGCGAAGGAGCGGGCCGGGCCGTGCTCGAAGCCCTGGTCGACCGGCAGGATCACCATCTTGCCGGTGCCGCCGAGACGGCCGTGCATCAGGATCCGGGCGAGGTTCGCCTTGGTGCCGGGGTTGTCGCTCTCGTAGTTGTCGAGGATCTTCTTGACGGCGCGGGTGATCTTCACGGGTTGCGTTCCTTCCCTGGTTCGCGGGTGGCTGCCGGCGCTCTTGGACGCCGGAAATGCGGCGATTTCTTAGCGTCGGGCCGTTGGGTTGTCCATCGACGCGGGCCGGCCGGCTTCGCGGCGGCGTCATTCGTTCAGGCCCTTGCCCGGGTAGGGGTGGGTGGCGATCCAATGGCGCGCGATGTCGACGCGGGAGGCGATCCAGACGCCGTCGTGGCGCGCGACGTGGTCGAGGAAGCGCCGCAGGCCGGCGAAGCGGGCGGGGTGGCCGGCGATGCGCATGTGCAGGCCGATCGACATCATCTTCGGCCGCGTCGCGCCCTCCTGGTAGAGCGTGTCGAAGGCGTCGCGAACGAAGCCGAACCACTGCTCGCCGTTGGCGACGTTGTGGGCGAATTTCGTGTCGTTGTTGGTGATCGTGTAGGGCACCACCAGGTGCGGTCTGCCCGACACGGTGCGCCAGTACGGCAGTTCGTCGGCGTAGGAGTCGGAATCGTAGAGGAAGCCGCCATGCTCGACCAGCAGGCGGCGGGTGTCGACGCTGGGCGCGTAGCGGCAGTACCAGCCGGCGGGCGCCTGGCCGACGGTGCGCTTGAAGGACTCCACGGCCTTGCGGATGTGCTCGCGTTCCTCGTCGGGGGTCAGCGCGAAATGGCGCACCCAGCGCCAGCCGTGGCCGCAGATGTCGAAGCCGGCGTCGCGGATCGCCGCCGCGGCCTCGGGATTGCGCTCCAGCGCCAGCGCGCAGGCGAACATCGTCAGCGGCAGGCCGCGGTCGACGAAGGCGCGGTGCAGGCGCCAAAATCCGACGCGGCTGCCGTACTCGAACATGCTCTCGCCGCCGAGGTCGCGGCCCTTCATGCCGGCGGCCGAGGTACTGGCCTCGGTCAGAGCCGTCTCGGTGTGTCCGTCGCCGTCGTCGATCGAGGCCTCCGAGCCCTCCTCGTAGTTGACGACGAAGTTCAGCGCGACGCGCGCGCCGCCGGGCCATTTCGGATCGGGCGGGTTCGCGCCGTAGCCGACGAAGTCGCGTTGGATGCCGGATGTCATGCGTCCTCTCCCTTTTCCACCGCGACGGGCGCCAGCGCCAGCCGGCACGCGCGCAATGGATCCTTCTCGTGTACGAGATCGAGCGCGGCGTCCGGACGCGGCACCAGCGCCGCGCCGTGGGCGGCGGCGATGTCCTCGAGGCGGCGGCGTGCGGCGGCGTTGCCGTCGAACACGATAGCGCGAAGTCCGGTGCGAAAGGCCGCCAGCACATGCCCCGGCGCGCCGTCGCAATCGACGATCAAGGTGGCGCGCACGTCGGGGAACAGCTCGGCGACTCGCCGGTCGATCGCGTGCCAGAAGCCGACGCCGCCGGCGTAGGAGGCGTTCGGTGGCGACAACAGCGTGACCGCCCGGCCGTGCTCGCGCGCCGCCATCAGCGCGGCGGCAACGTGCTTCCAGCCATGCACGCGCACGACGGGGGGCGGCGGCTCGGCGGCGGGCGCCGCGGCGCCGACCAGCGTCAGGCGCCGGGCCGGCGACCTAGCCATGGCGCGTCGCACGCACGGTGTCGGGGCTGCGCGGCATCGATGCTCCCTCGCGCCCGGTCCGGGCGCGCGCCGCCAGCCTAGCACGGCGGCCGCGGCCACGAAAAAGGGCCCCGTCCAGCGGACGGGGCCCTCGTCGGTCGGCGCGGGCGGACGCGTCAGCCCAGCTTGCCCATGGCGACGGCGGTGTCGCTCATGCGGTTGGAGAAGCCCCACTCGTTGTCGTACCAGGCCATCACGCGCACGAAGGTGCCGTCCATGACCTTGGTCTGGTCCATGTGGAAGGTCGCGGAGTGCGGATCGTGGTTGAAGTCGATCGAGACGTTCGGCGCGTCGGTCCAGCCGAGGACGCCCTTGAGCTGGTTCGCCGCGGCGAGCCGCACCGCCTCGTTGATCTCCTTCACGTCCGTCTTGCGCTTGGCGACGAACTTCAGGTCGATCACCGAGACGTTCGGGGTCGGCACGCGGATCGACAAGCCGTCGAGCTTGCCGTTGAGATCCGGCAGCACGAGGCCGACGGCCTTGGCGGCGCCGGTCGAGGTCGGGATCATCGACAGGCCGGCGGCGCGGGCGCGGTAGAGATCCTTGTGCAGCGTGTCGAGCGTCGGCTGGTCGCCGGTGTAGGCGTGGATCGTGGTCATGAAGCCGTTCTCGATGCCGACGAGGTCGTTCAGCACCTTGGCGACCGGCGCCAGGCAGTTGGTCGTGCACGAGGCGTTGGAGACCACGAAGTGGTCCTTGGTCAGCTTGTCGTGGTTGACGCCGTAGACCACCGTGAGGTCGGCGCCGTCGGCGGGCGCCGACACCAGCGCGCGCTTGGCGCCGGCCGTCAGGTGCGCCGAGGCGGCGTCCTTCGACGTGAAGAAGCCGGTGCACTCCAGCGCGATCTCGACGCCCAGCGCCTTGTGCGGCAGCTTGGAGGGATCGCGCTCGGCGGTGACCTTTATCTTGCCGCGGCCGACGTCGATCGAGTCGCCGTCGACCTTGACCTCGCCGGGGAAGCGGCCGTGCACCGAGTCGAAGCGCATCAGATGCGCGTTCGTCTCGACCGGGCCGAGATCGTTGATGCCGACGACCTCGATGTCCTTGCGGCCGGACTCGATGATGGCGCGCAGCACGTTGCGGCCGATGCGGCCGAAGCCGTTGATGGCGACGCGGACGGTCATTTTCCCTGTTCCTCCTCGAAGTGGCGTTGGCGGGCGGCTTCCTGCGGTCCGATCGTGGTCATTTGTTGGCGAGCGACCGCGCGGCGGCGGCGACGGCCTCGGCGGTGATGCCGAAATGGCGGTAGAGGTCGCTGGCCTTGGCCGACGCGCCGAAGCCGGTCATGCCGACGAAAGCGCCGCGCTCGCCCAGCCAGCGCTCCCAGCCGAATCCGACGGCCGCCTCGCAGGCGACGCGCGGCGTGCCGGGGGCGCCGAGCACCTCGGCGCGGTAGGCGTCGGGCTGGCGCGCGAACAGCTCCCACGAGGGCATCGACACCACGGCGGCGGCGATCCCGTCCTTCGCCAGCAGGGCGCGGGCGGCGAGAGCGATCTCGACCTCCGAGCCCGACGCGATCAGGCGCACGCCATCGCCGGCGGCGCCGGCGAGGATGTAGGCGCCTTTGGCGCAGCGGTTTCCGTCGCTCGCGTCGCGCACGGTCGGCAGATTCTGGCGCGTCAGCGCGATCACACTCGGCGTCTTGTCGGACTTCAGAGCGATCTCCCAGCACTCCGCCGTCTCGATGGCGTCGGCGGGGCGCATCACCAGCAGGTTGGGGATCGCGCGCAGCGCCGCGAGGTGCTCGACCGGCTGGTGCGTCGGTCCGTCCTCGCCCAGGCCGATGGAGTCGTGCGTCATGACGTAGATCACGCGCACGCCCATCAGCGCCGACAGGCGGATGGCCGGGCGGCAGTAGTCGGTGAACACCATGAAGGTGCCGCCGTAGGGGATGACTCCGCCATGCAGCGCGATGCCGTTCATGGCGGCGGCCATCGCGTGCTCGCGGATGCCGTAGTAGACGTAGCGGCCGCCGTAGGCGCCCTTCTGGAACGGCGCGAGCGTGGCGGTCTTGGTGTTGTTGGAGCCGGTCAGATCGGCCGACCCGCCCAGCGTCTCGACGACCAACGGGTTGACCACCTCCAGCACTTCCTGGCTGGATTTCCGCGTCGCCCAGGACGGCTTGTCGGCCGCCATCTTCGCCTTGAAGGCGGCGATGGCCTGGCCGATGCCGGCAGGCAGCTTGCCTTTCTGGCGCCGTTCGAACTCGGCCTTGGCGTCGGCGGGCAGCGCCGCGAGCCGCGTCTGCCAGGCGGCGCGGGCGCTGGCGCCGCGCGCGCCGGCGGCGCGCCACGCCGCGAGGACCGGCGCGGGGATCTCGAACGGCGCGTGCGGCCAGCCCAGCTTCGCGCGCGCGCCGGCGACCTCGTCCATGCCCAGCGGCGAGCCGTGCGTGGCGGCGGTGCCCGCCTTCTTCGGCGCGCCGAAACCGATCACCGTCCTGCACGCGATCAGCGACGGCCGGTCGAGGACGGTGCGCGCGAAGGCGATGGCGCGCTCGATCTCGGCCGGGTCATGGCCGTCGCACGGCAGCACGTGCCAGCCGGCGGCGGCGAAGCGGTTGAGGTGGTCCTCCGACGTCGACAGCGAGGTGGCGCCGTCGATCGAGATGCCGTTGTCGTCGAACAGCACGATCAGGCGACCGAGGCCGAGATGGCCGGCCAGCGTGACCGCCTCCTGGCCGACGCCCTCCATCAGGCAGCCGTCGCCGGCGATGGCGTAGGTGAAATGGTCGACCACCGCGTCGCCGAACGCCGCCGCGAGATGGCGCTCGGCCATCGCCATGCCGACGGCGTTGGCGATGCCCTGGCCGAGCGGGCCGGTCGTGGTCTCGATGCCGGCGGCGTGGCCGTACTCCGGGTGGCCGGCGGTCTTCGCCCCGAGCTGGCGGAAGCGCTTGATCTCGTCGAGCGTGATGTCGGGATAGCCCGTCAGATACAGCAGCGCGTAGAGCAGCATCGAGCCGTGGCCGGCCGACAGCACGAAGCGGTCGCGGTCGGCCCAGCCCGGGGCCGGCGGCATCGAACTTGAGGTGCTTCGTGAACAGCACCGTGGCGACGTCGGCCATGCCCATCGGCATCCCGGGATGGCCCGACTTCGCCTGCTCGACGGCGTCCATCGCGAGCGCCCGGATCGCGTTGGCCATGTCGGCGTGGGAAACGGTCGTCGTCGCCGGGGCGGCCGAGGCGGTTTGATCGGGCATTTGGGTCCGGAAGCCGGCGATGGGCGGTTGGCGCCGGCGCGCGGCGCGGGCCGGCGGACGCGGGGGTGGGGAAGCGCGCGGCAAAATGCCGACTGGTCCGGGGCGCGTCAATGCGCGATTGGCGCGTCCGCGCGTCTGTCAGGGGTGCGCGGCGCGACGGACGCGGCGGCGGGAATCCAGCGTCGGGGCAACGCGGCGGTCCGGCGTGAACGCCCGCTCGCCCGGGATAAGTCGGATGTGGACAACATGCCAGATATGGGGGATATCCGCCCCGAAGGCCCGCGAGATATTGACGGATCGACGCGCCGCGCTCATTCTAATTGCGGAAAAGCCGAGCGCGACGGCGGGGGAGAGAACTGCCGATGACGAGACTGGACGAGGTCAAGGGCAAGGTTAACAGCGCCCTGAGCCGCCTTGAGAGAATGGTTGAGGAACGGCTGCGCGACGAGACGGCGCGCGCCGACGCTTTGGCCGAGCGTCTGGCTCAACTTGAGTCCCAGCACGAGGATCTCAAGCGGGTCGCGATGGATGTCGAGGCGCGGCTCGAACGCGCCATGGACCAGATCCGCGCCCTGCTGACCGACGAGACGCGCTGACATCGCCGTATCGGACGCGTTGACCGCGGAGACGCCTTGGCCGACTATTCGACACGTCAATCAAACAAGAACGTTAGCCCCCCTCGAGAGTTCACCATGCCCCAAGTTTCCGTTCGCATCGGCGCGCGTAGTTTCGACCTCGCGTGCGGCGATGGCCAGGAGGACCGCCTCCACTCGCTCGCGGCCGACGTCGACGACGTGCTGACCGAGTTGCGGACGCAGAGCCCGAACTCGCCGGAGGCGCGCCTGCTGGTGCTGGCGGCGCTGATGCTGGCGGACCGCGCGCGCGAGGCGCGCGTGCAGGCCGACGCCGCCCGCGCCGCGATCGAAGCGCCGCGCGCCGAGCGGCCGGAGGGCGAGTTGATCTCGCTGCACGAGCTGTTCTCGGCGGTCGAGACGCGGATCGAGACCATCACGCGCAAGGTCGCCGCCGCCTGACGACGTGCCGCCCCGGCGGAGAGGTTGCCGCGGGGCCCTGCGCTCCCTACATTGCGGACGGGGCGGATTTCTGCGTGGTTCGTGGACCGCACTAACCCTGGGGCCAATGCTCTCCTCTAGGGAGCTGTCCCTGGCCTAGATCCTGGTCCTGGCCACACGGCGCCCACCTGCGCAAGCAGGCCACAGAGGTTGCGCCAGGTCCACGGCCGACGTGGTGCCGCCCCGCTTCACCTTCCGTCCGGACCGCCGCGCCCCGCCGGCGCCGCTCGGACACGCATCGACAACGCTCCCGCGTGGCGCATAATCGCCACCGATCCTTCCGAGGGCTCCCGGAGCGCCGCTGTCGATGACCGCCTACGCCGACCAGCTCGATTCCGTCGTCGCGCGCGCCGCGTCCGCGTGCGTGTCGTGCGGCGCCTGCTTCGAGGCCTGTCCGACGGCGCGAGAGATCGGCATGGCGCGCGACGGCGCGGTCGCGCGCGTCGGCGAGCTGAAGGCGCTGGCGGCCGGGGAGGCGGCGGCACCGGAGCTGACGCGCTGGCTCGACGCCTGCGACGGCAGCGGCCGCTGCGTCGACGCCTGTCCGGAGAACATCAACGTCCGGCAGTGGATCGCGGTCTCGCGGATGAAGGCGGTCTCGGCGGCGCGGCCGGAGGAGGCGCGCCGCGCCGCCCAGGCGAAGCGGTTCCGCTCGATGTCGCAGGCCGTGCGTCTGCTCGGCGCCATGCAGCTGCCGTCGGAGACGCTGTCGCGCGTGCTGGCGCCGGTCGAGACCCGCCACGCCGAGGTCCTTTTCTATACGGGCTGCAACGTGCTGCGCACGCCGCACATCGTGCTCAACGTCATGGACATCCTCGACACGCTCGGCGTCGATTTCGACGTCGTCGGCGGCCCGTCGCATTGCTGCGGCGTCTACCAGTTCCTCGAGGCCGATCTGCCGACCTACGAGCGCGTCGGCCACCGCACCTTCGAGCGCTTCGGCAAATCCGGGGCGAAGCAGGTGCTGACGTGGTGTCCGACCTGCACCAAGAATTTCGACGAGCTAGAGGCCGATCCGGCGCCGCCGTCCTTCGATCTCGCCCATATCAGCGAGTTCCTCGCCGCCAGCCTCGACCGCCTGCGGCCGGCGTTCGTCGACCTGCCGCCGCGCCGCGCCGTGATCCACGAGCATCAGGGGATCGGCGCGTCGCTGGAGAGCGTGCGGGCATTGATGGGGGCGGTGCCGAACCTCACCGTCGTCGATTTCCCGCAGGACAGCGGCTTCTCGTACGCCTGCGGCGGCGTCGCGGCGAAGTACAAGGACCGCGAGCGGGCGATCCACGCCGCCGTCGCCGAGGGCGCGCGCGCCGCCGGCGCGGACCTCGTGGTCACGATGTACCATTCCTGCCACCGCGCGCTGGCCGGCGCCGGCGCGTCGCATCCCTTCGAGGTCGTGAACTTCACCGACGTGCTGGCGGAGGCGGTCGGCAAGGGCGGCCGCGCCGACTACTACAAGCAGTACAAGAGCGGCGGCGACATGGCAGAGGCCGTCGCGGCGGCGCGGCGCTTCTTGGAGAGCAACGGCGTGCGCGTCGACGCGCGCACCATCGGGTCGCTGACCGCCGACATCTTCGGCGAGACTGGAATAGCGGCGCCGGCGGACGATTTCCGCCGCGCGATGACCACCGTCGCGATCGGCGGCGGCTGATCCGGCGCCAGCCGGACGAGGGGAGTGGGAAGCGATGACGGACGCGAAAACCGAACGACCGCTGGGCAACGTGCAGATGCCGGACGACGCCTGGGTGGCGCGGCGTGTCGAGACGGCGCTGGAGCCGGAGCTGCCGATCGTCGATCCGCACCACCACCTCTGGGAACGCTCGAACCACCGCTACCTGCTGCCCGACCTGCTGGCCGACACCGGCGGCGGCCACGACATCCGCGCCACGGTGTTCGTCGAGGCGATGGCGATGTACCGCGCCGATGGCCCGCCGGAGCGCCGTTCGCTGGGCGAGACGGAGTTCATCAACGGCGTCGCGGCGATGGCCGCCAGCGGTGTCTACGGCGCGACGCGCGCTTGCGCCGGCATCGTTGGCTTCGCCGACCTGTCGCTCGGAGACCGCGTCGCCGAGATCCTGGAGGCGCACGTACGCGTCGGCGGCGACCGCTTCCGCGGCATCCGCCACGCCGCCGGCTGGGACGCCAGCGACGACATCCGCAACAGCCACACCAATCCGCCCAAGGGGCTGCTGGGCGACGCCACCTTCCGCGCCGGCTTCGCGCGGCTGGCGCCGCTGAACCTGTCGTTCGACGCCTGGCTGTACCATCCGCAGATCCCCGAGCTCACGGCGTTGGCGCGCGCGTTCCCGGAAACCTCCATCATCCTCGACCATCTTGGCGGGCCGCTGGGCATCGGCCCCTACGCCGGGAAGGGGGAGGAGACGTTCAAGACCTGGAAGACCTCGATCATGGAGCTGGCCAAATGCCCGAACGTGACGGTCAAGCTCGGCGGGTTGGGCATGCGCATCGGAGTCTTCGATTTCCAAAAGCGCGCCGAGCCGGCGTCGTCGGAGGAGCTGGCGGCCGGCTGGAAGCCGTGGATGGACGCGTGCATCGAGGCCTTCGGCGCCGATCGCTGCATGTTCGAGAGCAACTTCCCGGTCGATAAGATCACCTGCAACTACACGGTGCAGTGGAACGCCTTCAAGCGGCTGGCCGCGGGCGCGTCGACCGCGGAGAAGACGGCGCTGTTCAGCGGCACCGCCAGCCGCGTGTACCGGCTGGCCTGAGATGGCGGCGGGCGCGCGCGACGGCGGAGTCGTGGCGCTGTCGGCGCTCGATGACGGCAAGCGGGTGATGCGCGCCACGATGCTGGCGCGCCGCGCCGCGTTCGCGCCGGATGCGCGCGCCTCCGCCGCCGCCGCGTTAATTGCGATCTGGGACCGGGAGCGCCCGGTGCCGACGCGCCGCGACGACGGCGCCGCCACGGTGATGGCCGGTTTCTGGTCGATGGGCGACGAGATCGACGTCCGCCCGCTGCTCGCGCGGCTGTCGGCGGAGGGCTACGCCATCGCGTTGCCGGTGACGCCGGCGCGCGGCGCGCCGCTGACCTTCCGCGCGTGGAGTCCCGGCGCCGCACTTCTACGTGGACCGATGGGCACGTCGCAGCCCGGTCCCGAGGCCGCCATCGTCGAACCGGACGCGCTGCTCGTGCCGCTGCTGGCGTTCGACGACGACGGCTACCGGTTGGGCTACGGCGGCGGATACTACGACCGCACGCTGGCGGCGCTGCGCGCGCGCCGCGCGGTCACCGCGATCGGCGTCGGCTTCGAGGCGCAGCGCGTCGATGCCGTGCCGCGCGGGCCCGGCGACGGCCGCCTTGATTGGCTGTTGACCGAGCGCGCCATGCTCGCGTTCGCCTGAGCGGGGAAGGGGCGATGACGGGGGCCGTGCTCGCGATCGACCTCGACAGCGTGCTGATGCCTCCAGTGGAATCATGGCGCGCGGACCTCGAGCGCGACTGGGGAATCGCGCCGGAAGCGTTCGCCGACGGCTTCCTGCGCGCGTCGTTCCGCGAGGCGTTGCGCGGACGTCTCGACCTCTACCAGGCCGTCGACGAGTATCTATCCGGCGTGGGCGTCGACGGACGCGCCGTCGAGTTCGTGACGTGGTGGTTCGATCGCGCGCCGGTTCCGGATTCGGGGCTGTTGACCCGTATCGACGCGTGGCGCCGCGCCACCGGCGGGCGCGTCTTCGTCATCGCGAACCAGGAGCACCACCGGATCGACCATCTGCGCCGCAGCGGCGGCATCGACGACCATGTCGACGAGATCCTGTACTCGGCCGCGCTCGGGGTGTGCAAGCCGGACCGCGTGTTCTTCACCAACGCTCAGGCCCGCATGGGTGTCGCGGCGGGCCGCGCGATCGCCTGTTTCGACGCCGACCGCGACAGCGTCGACGCGGCGCGGACCTGCGGCTGGCGCGCGTTCCTGTACCGCGACCGCCGTCAGCTCGCGGAGTTTCTCGACGCCGGCGCGTGAGGGCGTTTTCCAGATCGACAAGCCCGCGCCCGCCGCGTTCAATCGCCGCCGCCGGACGGTCCGGCGGGGAGACGAAGATGGAAGCCGGCGAGGCGGGCGAGGGCGGCGCCGGAACGATTCGATGACCCAGACCGAGAGCGAGACCGGCCCGTCGCTGGCCGCGCGGCGCGCGGCCCTGCTGCTGCTGCTGTCGGCGGCCACCGCGCTGAGCCAGTTCTACCGCGTGTCGAACAGCGTCATCGCGCCGGAACTGACGCGCGACCTCGGCCTGACCAAGAGCGACCTCGGCTGGGCTGGCGGCGCGTTCTTCCTCGCGCTGCTGGTGGCGCAGATCCCGTCGGCATGTGGTTCGACCGCTACGGACCGCGCCGCGTCGTGGCCACGATGTCGCTGCTGGCGATCGCCGGCGCGATCCTGCTGTCGCGGGCCAGCGACGCCACGTCGCTGATCGCCGCCCGCGGGCTGGTCGGGCTGGGATGCGCCGCCAGCTTCATGTCGGCGGTGCTGCTGTGCTCGCGCTGGTTCCCCGGCGCGCGCTACACCACGGTGCTGAGCTGGGTGTTCGCGGCCAGCAACATCGGCACGCTGGGCGCCGCGACGCCGCTGGCCTGGGCGAGCGCGACGATCGGCTGGCGCGGCGCCTTCCTCGCGCTGGCAGGGGTCACGGTCGTCATCGCGGCGGCGTTCCTCCTGGTCGTGCGCGACTACCCGCCCGGCAAGGCGCCGCCGCGGCCGGCGCGGCCGGAGACCTTCCGCGAGGTCGTCGACGGGCTGCTGGCGGTGTGGCGGACGCCGGGGCTGGTCCCGGTGCTTGCGATGCACACCTTCGCCTACGCCGCGATGGTGACCGTGCTGGGCGTCTGGGCCGGGCCGTACCTGCACGACGTCCACGGGCTCGACGCGGTCGGCCGCGGCAACGTCATGCTGGCGATGGGCGCGGCGCAGATCGTCGGCCTGCTGGTCTGCGGCCCGATGGACCGCATCCTCGATTCACGCAAGAAGGTCGTGTTGATCGGCGCCGGCCTGGCGGTGTCGACCCTGGCGGCGCTCGGCGCCATTGCCGGGCCGTCGTTCCATCTCGCGGTTTTCCTGATGATCGCGCTGCCGTTCGTGTCGTCGTACTCGATCGCCATCGTCGCCCAGGGCCGCGCGCTGTTTCCCGACGCGCTCGCCGGCCGTGGCGTGACCACCGTCAACATGGCGCAGGTGATCGGCTCGGCGGCGCTGCCGGCCGCGACCGGCTACATCCTCGGCGGCCTGTCGTCGGGCGCCGGGGCGGCGCCCGAGACCGCCTACCGCGTCGTGTTCGGGTTCGTCGCCGCCAGCCTCGCCAGCGGCCTGCTCGTCTATCTCCGCTCGCGCGACAGCCGGCCGTCGAAACTCTGACGCCGCGCCGGTGGCGGCGGGTTGTCGCCGGCGCCGCAGTCGATATGGTGCGGCGACACCCCAGCGCGGAACCAGACCATGACCACGGCGACACTCGGATTCATCGGACTTGGCACCATGGGCGAGCCGATGTGCCGCAACCTCGCGACCAAGTCCGGCCACCGGACGGTGGCGAGCGACATCGCGCCGGAGCCGTTGGCGCGGCTCGCCGACGCCGGCGTGGCCGATGCCGGCTCCATCGCCGGCGTCGCGGCCGCCGCCGACATCGTGTTCCTGTCGTTGCCCGGCGGCCGGCAGCTCGAAGCGGTGTGCCGTGGGGACGGCGGTCTGCTGGCGCTTGGGCGCGCCGGCCAGACCGTCGTCGATCTCGGGACGTCGCCGGTGCCGCTGACGCGGGAGCTCGCCGCCGCCTTCGGCGCGAGGGGCGTCGCCTACGCCGACGCGCCGGTCGCGCGCACGCGCGAGGCGGCGATCGCCGGCACGCTCAGCATCATGGTCGGCTGCCCGGATCCGGTGTTCGCGCGCGTCGAGCCGCTGCTGCGCACCATGGCCAGCGAGGTCAGCCACTGCGGCGAGGTCGGCGCCGGACAGATCGCCAAGATCATGAACAACATGGTGCTTGCGCAGACCGTCGTGGCGCTGGCCGAGGCGCTGGGCATCGCGCGCGCCGCCGGCATGGATGCCGGCCGCCTGTTCGGGACGCTGACCAAGGGTTCGGCCGACAGCTTCGCGCTGCGCAACCACGGCATGAAGGCGATGCTGCCCGGCGTTTATCCGGAGCGCGCGTTCTCGGCCGAATACATGCTGAAGGACGTGGCCTACGCGCTCGACCTGGCGCGCGCGTCGGGCTTCGCGGCCGAGGGCGCCGAGACCGCGCGGCGCTGGCTGGAGAACGCCATCGCCGACGGCGACGGCGCCAAATACTGGCCGGTGCTCGCCGAGGCGATGCGCCGGCGCGCCGAGGCGGCGCCGGCCAAGGGCTGAGGGCTATTCCGCCGCCATCGCCGCCGGCGCGTCGGGCCGGCGGAACGTCGCTAGCAGATTGGCCTCGCGCTCGCGGACCTTTGCGAGGTTGCGCTCCTTGACGTGGCCGAAGCCGCGGATCTGCTCGGGCAGCGCGGCGATCTGGACGGCCAAGGCGTGGTTCGCCCGCGTGAGCGCCGCGACCACGCTCTCGATCGTCGCCATGTACTCGCCGATCAGGCGGCGTTCGGTGCGCCGCTCCTCGGTGCGGCCGAACACGTCGAACGCGGTGCCGCGCAGGCGCTTGAGCCGGGCGAGGAAGCGGAACGCGGTGAACACCCACGGCCCGTACTCGCCCTTTTTCAGCTCGCCGGTGACCGGATCGCGGTCGGCGATCAGCGGCGGCGCCAGGTTGAACTTGAGCTTGAAGTCGCCCTCGAACTGCTGCCGCAGCTTCCTCTCGAAGCCGCCGTCGGTGTAGAGGCGGGCGACCTCGTACTCGTCCTTGTAGGCCATCAGCTTGTGCAGCGACTTCGCCACCGCCTCGGCGAGGCCCGTGCGGCCGCGCGCCTTGTCCGCCTCGGCGGCCGCGACCTTGTCGACGAAGGTCTTGTAGCGGGCGGCGTAGGCGGCGTCCTGGTAGGCGGTGAGCGCGGCCACGCGGGTGGCGACGATCTCGTCGAAGCCCGGCGTCGGCGGCGTCTCCTCGCGCATCTGCGGACGCGCGACCGCTTCGACGGCGGCCATGTCGTGGGCCGCCAGCCTGCCCCAGTTGAAGGTGCGGATGTTGGTGTCGACCGCCACGCCGTTGAGCTCGATGGCGCGGCGCAGCGCCTGCAGCGAGAGCGGGATCAGGCCCTTCTGCCAGGCGTAGCCGACCATGAACAGGTTGGTGGCGATCGAGTCGCCGAGGATCGCGGTGGCGATGCCGGTGGCGTCGATGAAGGTCGCGCCGTCGCGGCCGGTGGCCTCGCGGATCGAGCGCATCATCACCTGGGCGCCGAAATCGATGTCGTTGTCGATCACGAACGAGGCCGTCGGCGCCACGTGGCCGTTGATCACCGCGCGGGTGACGCCCTGCTCGAGGCGCGACAGCGCCGCCGGCGAGGCCGCCACGACCATGTCGCAGCCCAGCACCAGATGCGCGCCGCCGGCGGCGATGCGCACGGCGTGGATGTCCTCCGGCGTCGGCGCCAGGCGGATGTGGCTCATCACCGCGCCGTTCTTCTGGGCGAGGCCGGTGAAGTCGAGCGAGGTGCAGCCCTTGCCCTCGAGATGCGCAGCCATCGCGATCAGCGCGCCGACGGTGATGACGCCGGTGCCGCCGATGCCGGTGACGAGGATGCCGTAGGGCTCCGACAGCGGCCTGATCGCCGGCATCGGCAGGGCCGCGAACGGATCGGCCGCGACCGCGTCGGCGCCGGCCTTGCGGTTGCGCTTGAGGCGGCCGCCATGGACCGTCACGAAGCTCGGGCAGAAGCCCTTCACACAGGAGAAGTCCTTGTTGCAGTTGGACTGGTCGATTTGGCGCTTGCGGCCGAGCTCGGTCTCCAGCGGCCGCACCGACACGCAGTTGGACTGCTCCGAGCAGTCGCCGCAGCCCTCGCACACCGCGTCGTTGATGAAGGCGCGCTTCTGCGGATCGGGGAAGGTGCCGCGCTTGCGGCGGCGGCGCTTCTCGGCGGCGCAGGTCTGGTCGTAGACCAGCACGGTCAGGCCCTCGACCTCGCGCAGCTCCTTCTGGATCTGGTCGAGGTCGTCGCGGTGGCGGATCGTGACGCCGGGCGCGAAGTCGCTGCCCATCGGATACTTGTCCGGCTCGTCGGTGACGACGACGACGCGCTTGGCGCCCTCGGCCGAGACCTGGCGCGTGATCTGCGGCACGGTCAGCGGCCCGTCGTGCGGCTGCCCGCCGGTCATGGCGACGGCGTCGTTGAACAGGATCTTGTAGGTGATGTTGACGCCCGCCGCCGACGCGGCGCGGATCGCCATCAGGCCGGAGTGGTGGTAGGTGCCGTCCCCGAGGTTCTGGAAGACGTGCTTCTCGCTGGTGAACGGCGCCTGTCCGACCCAGGCCACGCCCTCGCCGCCCATGTGCGAGATCAGCGACGTGCGGCGGTGCGGCATCAGCATCGCCATGCCGTGGCAGCCGATGCCGGCCATGGCGCGGCTGCCGTCCGGCACGCGGGTCGAGGTGTTGTGCGGACAGCCGGAGCAGAAGAACGGCGTGCGCACGGTCTTCGGCGGCGGCGCCTGCAGCAGCTTCTCCTTGCCCTCGATGCGGGCCAGGCGCTGGCGCATCTCCGGGCTGTCGCCGCCGTGCTTCATCAGACGCTCGGCGACGAGGCGCGCCACGCCGGTCGGCGTTAGTTCACCCTCGGTCGGCTGCACGCGCCGGCCGGTCTCGTCGTATTTGCCGATGATCGCGGGCCGGCGGTCGGCCGGCATGTTGTAGAGCAGCTTGACCAGCTGGTCCTCGAGGATCTCGCGCTTCTCCTCGACGACGATCACCTCCTCGAGGCCGTCGGCGAAGGCGCGCGCGCCGACCGGCTCGAGCGGCCACGTCATGCCGACCTTGTAGAGCCGGATGCCGAGCTGCAGCGCCTTGTCCTCGTCGATGCCGAGATCCTCGAGCGCCTGGCGCGTGTCGAGATAGGCCTTGCCCGTGGTCATGATGCCGACCCGCGCCTTCGGCGGGTCGAACACGCGCCGGTCGATGCCGTTGGCGCGCACGAACGCCTTGACCGCGTCCAGCTTGTAGAGGTGCAGGCGCTTCTCCTGCTCCATCGGCGGATCGGGATTGCGGATGTTGAGGCCGCCCTCCGGCATCTCGAAATCCGGCGGGATCACGACCTTGACGCGATCGGGGTCGATGTCGACCGACGCGCCGCTCTCGACCGTCTCGGAGATCGCCTTGAAACCGATCCAGCAGCCGGAGTAGCGCGACATGGCGAAGCCGAGCAGGCCGAAATCGACGTATTCCTGCACGGTCGCCGGGTTGAGCACCGGCACCATCGCGGCCTGGAACACCTGCTCGGACTGGTGCGGCAGGGTCGAGGACTGGCAGCCGTGGTCGTCGCCGGCCAGCACGATCACGCCACCATGTTTGGCGGTGCCGGCGGCGTTGCCGTGCTTGATCGGGTCCATCGAGCGGTCGACGCCGGGGCCCTTGCCGTACCAGATGGCGAATACGCCATCGACGGTCGCCTCGGCGAACAACGTCGTCTGCTGCGTGCCCCACACGGCGGTCGCCGCGAGGTCCTCGTTGAGGCCGGGCTGGAAGTGGATGTTGTTGGCCTTGAGGTGCTTCTTGGCGCCCCACAGCGCGTGGTCGTACATGCCCAGCGGCGAACCACGGTAGCCCGAGATGAAGCCGCCGGTGTTCAGGCCCGCCGCGAGGTCGCGCTGGCGCTGCATCATCGGCAGGCGCACCAGCGCCTGCACGCCGGTCATGTAGACCCGCCCGCGCTCGCGCACGTAGCGGTCCTCCAACGTGTAGTTGTCGAGAAGCTGCTGGCCGTCGATCTTGGCAGGGGCGTTCATGCGGCGACTCCGGTGCGTCGGCGTTCTGTCGCGTGAAGTGTATCGCAACGCCGCCGCGCCGCTATAGCCGCCGCGCAGGGCTGGCCCGCCCGGCGCCGCTCGGAATTGTCGTGGTGTCGCGATAGAGGGGCGGGGATCGGGCCGGCGTATCGTGAAGCGCCCATGTCCGCGCCTACGTGGGCGGCATCGTCCACGGTGCGCGACCTGGTGGGACCCGCCACCGCCTCGCCGACGCGCGCCATGCGTCGCGGACGCCTATTCTCAAGCTCGACGACGGGGTGTCGTTTGGAAGGGTCAATATGCGCTCTTGTGAATATTAATAATATATAATAAAATCAGATAATTATAGTAAAAATACGACCTGATTTAATAGTTTCGTGGACGCACCTCGCATCTATTGCTATTCTGACTCCAAATTCAACCTTTACATAGTTGAAATGCCCACATTTATCGGCACCAATACGGACGACTCGCTCGCCGGCGGCAGCGGGTCGGATTTCGTCGATGGACGGCTCGGCGCGGATACACTGTTCGGGCTTGAGGGCGAGGACGTCCTCCAGGGTCTGGCCGGCGACGACACCCTCGACGGTGGCGAAGGCGCCGACAGTCTGACGGGTGGCGCCGGCGACGACACCGTCCACGCCGACGGCGACGATGTCCGCATCGTCGGCGGCTCCGGCTACGACACGGTCTTCTACGGCAACGGCGCCGACGTCGTCGACGGGCTGATCGACCTCGTCGCCGAGCAGTTCCAGCTCGGTGGTGGCAACGACGTGTTCGCGCCGGTGTCGGCGACGATCTGGAGCGACGTGGCGCTGGGTCTGGAGAATCTCGACGGCTCGAACGGCGTCAGGATCGACGGCGACGTTTCCGGCGACCAGGCCGGCCGCAGCGTCGCGGCGCTCGGCGACATCAACGGCGACGGCTACGGCGACTACGCCGTCGGCGCGCCCGGCCACGGCGCCGGCGACGCCGGCGCCAGCTACGTCGTGTTCGGGACGGCCGCCGGCCTGCCGGCGACCCTCTCCCTCGACACGCCGGACGGCTCCGGCTTCTTCCGCGTCTCCGGCGCGGACGCCGGCGCCTTGAGCGGCACCTCGATCCAGTCCGCCGGCGACGTCAACGGCGACGGCATCGACGACTTCGTGATCGGCGCGCCGGGCGCCGGCGGCGGCGCCGGCGCCGCCTACGTCGTGTTCGGCCATGGTGGTGGCTGGACGCCCGAGCTCGACGTCTCCGCGCTGACCGGGGCCGATGGATTCCGGATCGACGGCGCGTCCGCGGGCGACGCCGCCGGCGCGGCCGTGTCCTCTGCCGGCGACGTGAACGCCGACGGCTACGCCGACGTGATCATCGGCGCCACGGGCCTGGCCGGCGGCGACGGCGGCGCCTACATCCTGTTCGGCCAGTCGAGCTGGGCCGCGACGTTCGACCTCGCGGCGATCAACGGCGGCAACGGTGTCCGGCTGTCTGCGGACGTGGGTGACCAGGCCGGGACGTCGGTGGCGTCCGCCGGCGACGTCAACGGCGACGGTTACGACGACGTGCTGGTCGGCACGCCCGGGGCGGGCCGCGCCTATCTGGTGTTCGGCGCCGAGAGCGCGCATTGGACGCTGGTGCCGAACCTGGCGCTGCCGGGGATGACCGTGCTCGATGGCCAGCGGCTGACCAGCGACGGGACGTCGGAAATGGTCGTCGCCGGCGGCGGCGACATCAATGGCGACGGCTACGACGATTTCGTGATCGGTGAACGTGGCTCGAACGGCGGCGCCGGCGTCGCCTACGTGGTCTTCGGACACGGCGGCGAGCGCTCCGTCAACCTGCTGCTCACGGTCCTCGACGGCAACGACGGCGTGGCGTTCGAGGGCGCGGTGCCGGGCGAGGAGGTCGGCTACTCCGTGGCGTTCGGCGGCGATATCAACGGCGACGGCTACGACGACCTCGTCATCGGCGCGCCCGGCGAGGATCCGGACGGCGGCGCCGGCGCCGGCCACGCCTACGTCGTCTACGGCCAGCGGCAGTGGTTCGAGACGTTCGGCTCGGTCTCGCTGGCGGCGCTGACGACGTTCACGGGCATGCGCCTCGACGGCGTCGTCTCGGGCGACGACGTCGGCGTCGCGGTGTCCTCGGCCGGCGACGTCAACGGCGACGGCTACGACGATTTCATGGTCGGGGCGGGCGGCCTCGGCGGGGCGGGCGGCGCCTACCTCGTGCTCGGCGGCTTCCAGTACGGGCTCGGCGCGGCAGGCTCGATCTACGTCGTGCAGGGCCAGGGCGGCGACGACACCATCGTCGGCCAGGGCGCGAACGACACGTTGACCGGCGGCGATGGCGCGGATTCGCTCTATGGCGGCGACGGCGACGACCTGTTCGACGAGGCGCCGGACGGCGTCGTCGATACGCTCAACGGCGGCTACGGTAACGACTTCTACCGCCTGCGCGATCCGATGGACGTGGTCGACGAGTTCTCCGCGGGCACGGCCGGCTTCGACACTGTCTGGGTCTCGTTCACCGACTACACGCTGGCGCCCGCCGTCGAGGTCGGCGCCATCAACTTCGCCGGCCCGGCGATCCTGACAGGCGAGGAGGACGTGAACTTCCTGTTCGGCGATATCTTCGCCGACACGATCTACGGCGTCGGCGGACACGACCGCATCTTCGGCGGCGAGGGCGACGACACGCTCTACGGCGGCTCCGGCGACGATTTCCTGCACGCCAGCGTCGGCGACGACACGCTGATCGGCGGCATCGGCAACGACCACTACCGGATCGACGATCCCGGCGCCGACGTCGTGGTCGAGAGCGCCGGCGAGGGCACCGACCAGGTCTGGGTGGCGTTCTCCGGGCACACCCTCGACGACAACGTCGAGTGGGGCATCATCAATCTCGAGGACGATACGCCGGGCGACATGACCGGCAACGGGTCGGACAACACCCTGTACGGCACCGACGGCGTCAACACGCTGCGCGGCGGCGGCGGCGTCGACAACCTGCTCGGCTACGCCGGCATCGACGTGCTGTTCGGCGACGACGGCGACGACGTGCTGCAGGGCGGCCTCGACGAGGACACGCTGTTCGGCGGCGCCGGCAACGACGCCTTCAT
Organism: Rhodospirillales bacterium; assembly: GCA_016699855.1. Lineage (NCBI taxonomy): Bacteria > Pseudomonadati > Pseudomonadota > Alphaproteobacteria > Rhodospirillales > Rhodospirillales bacterium. The sequence continues at coordinate 317,671 of CP064988.1, read as the reverse complement.
CGGCGGCGGCGGCTCGGCGAACACGTATTTCGGCGGCTCGGGCGACGATTTCTACCGTATCGACGCGATCGGCGACGTGGTCGACGAGACCGGCGGCTCCGGCGTCGACACCGTCTGGATCTCGGTCGGCACGACCTACGCCGCCACCGCCGGGGTCGAGGCGTTGGCGGTGAACGCGTACCACGCGATGGATATCTCCGGTAACGCGCTCGACAACCTGATCCAGGGCAACGACGCCGCCAACACGCTGCTCGGCGGTGACGGCAACGACCTGCTCTACGGCTACGACGGCGTCGACAGCCTCGCCGGCCAGAACGGGCTGGACACGCTGTTCGGCGGCAGCGGCGACGACTTCCTCAGCGGCGGCGCCTCGGCCGACTGGCTGGTGGCGGGCGCCGGCAACGACAGCCTCGATGGCGGTACCGGCGCCGACACGCTGCGCGGCGGCGACGGCGACGACTGGCTCGACGTCGGGGCCGGCGACGGCGCGGCGGACACGATCGGGTTCGGCCCGGGCGCCGGCACGGACACGGTCAACGGCTTCGGCCACGGCCAGGACCGGATCGAGGTCATCGGCCACGGCACGAGCTTCGGCGCGCTCTCGATCTCCTCGATCAACGGCGGCGCCGATTCGCAAATCGTGCTGCCGGACGGCACGACCATCGTCGTGCTGGGGTACGGTGGCGGCTGGGCCGCCGGCGACTTCATCTTCAGCTGACGGCCGCCGCGCCGCCCGTCAGCGCGCGGGCAATCAGCGCGCGGGCGCCGGGGCGGCTGGCGGGACCGCACGCATGTCCTGCTCGACCTGCACCAGCTCGTAGCCCTTGTTGCGCATGCAGAAATGCGTGAGCCGGTTCTCGTAGTAGAACCGGTCGGATTGGAGCCGCTGCTGCCACATCCAGTACTCGGGCCGGCCGGGGTATCCCCAGTAGCCCGGGCCCATCGTGATGAAACCGCGATTGAAGGCGAACTCGCGGAACGCCTCCTGCCCGGCCTGTTTGCGGCAGTCGGCGTAGTCCGCGCGCATCGTCTCGCTGCTCGCGCCCGACCGCTCCCACGTGTAGTTCGACGCGCAGGCCGACAGCGCGGCGGCGGCGCAGAGGCCCGACAGGGCGGTGGCGATACTTGGGCGGCGCATGGCGATCCCCGGCTCCGGACGACGGCGCGCGGTGGCGCGCGCCCGCGGCGGCGTATCCTCCCGCGCCATGGCGGAATTGTGAAGCTTCCGGTGACGGTCGACGGATGGCGCCGCCGCTTGATAGGGTCGGCGCGACAGTCGAGATCGCAACGAAAGGAAGACGCATGGCCCGCATCGCCGTCGGCGGTTTTCAGCACGAGACCAACACGTTCGCGCCGCAGCAGGCGACCTGGGAGGATTTCGCGCGTGCCGACGCCTGGCCGCCCTTCGTGCGCGGGCCGGAGATGATCGCCGCCGTCGAGGGCTTCAACATCCCGATCGCCGGCGCCGTGAAGGAGCTCACGGCGCGCGGCCACGAGGTCGTGCCGCTGTGCTGGTGCTCGGCGCCGCCCAGCGCGCACGTGACGCGCGACGCCTACGAGAAGGTCGCGGGCTGGATGGTCGAGGACTTGGAGAGGCTCGGGCCGTTCGACGCGATCTACCTCGACCTGCACGGCGCGATGGTGGCCGAACACCACGAGGACGGCGAGGGCGAGCTGATGCGCCGCGTCCGCGCGGTCGTCGGCGAGACCATCCCGCTGGTCGCCAGTCTCGACTACCACACCAACATGACGCGCGAGATGGTGGCCCGTAGCACGGCGATGATCGGCTACCGCACCTATCCGCATGTCGACATGGCCGACACCGGCGCGCGCGCCGCGAGGCTGCTCGACCGCCTTCTGCGCGACGGCCGGCCGCTGTTCAAGGCCTACCGCAGCTTCGACTTCCTCATCCCGCTGGTCTGGCAGTGCACCGACCTAGATCCCGCCAGGGGGATATTCTCGCTGCTGGAGGAGATCGAGCGCGGCACCGACGCCGCCGGCGCGCCGTCGGCGGGCCACAACATGGGCATCGTGTCGCTGACCCATACGCCGGGCTTCCCGCCGGCCGACATCGCGCAGTGCGGCCCCGCGCTGGTGGTCTACGCCCACGACCAGGCGTCGGCAGAGGCGGCGGCCGACCGCCTCGCCGCCGCCGTGCGGGCGCGCGAGGCCGATTTCGCCGGCAGGCTGTGGACGCCGGACGAGGCCGCGGAGGAGGCGATCCGTCTGTCGCGTACCGCGACGAAGCCTGTGGTGCTGGCGGATGTGCAGGACAATCCCGGCGCCGGCGGCACGTCGGACACGGTCGGCCTGCTGCGCGCGCTGATGCGCCACAAGGCGCGTGGGGCGGTGATCGGCATGCTGATCGACGAGGCGTCGGCCAACGCGGCGGCGGCCGCGGGCGAGGGGGCGATCATCCGGCGCGGCATCGGCGCCGTGGTCGGCTACGCCGGCGAAGCCCCGGTCGAGGCGGACTGGCGCGTCGCGCGCGTCGGCACCGGCGTGTTCACGGGCACCGGCCCGTTCTACGGCGGCGCCAAGTTCCAGATCGGTCCGATGGCGCTGCTCACCGACGACGAGTCCGGCGTGTCGGTCGTGCTCGCGACCAAGCGCGTGCAGGCGGCCGACAAGGAGATGTTCCGCCACGTCGGCGTCGAGCCCGCCAAGGTCCCGATCCTCGGGCTCAAATCGACGGTGCATTTCCGCGCCGATTTCCAGCCGATCGCCGAGGTGATCCTGGTCGTCCAGTCGCCCGGCGCGCACATCACGGATCCGGTCGAGCTCGACTACAAGCTGCTGCGGTCGGGCGTCCGATTGCGGCCGATGGGGCCGGTGCGCGCCTAGTCGGGGGGAGGCGGCCATGGAATCCGCACGGAAGCTGACGCTTGCCGAACTCAACTCGATGGACGCCGCCGCCTTCACGGCGGCGCTGGGCGAGGTGTGCGAGAACGCCACGTGGATCGTCTCGGCGGCCGCGGCGCGACGGCCGTTCGCGTCGGTCGACGCGTTGCGGGCGGCGCTGCGGGCCGCGATCCGCGCCGCGCCGGTGGAACGACAGACCGCGTTCGTCGCCGGCCATCCCGATCTCGCCGGGAAGGCCGCGCGCGCCGGGGACATGACGGACGATTCGGTCGCCGAGCAGGCCGGCGCCGGGCTCGATTCGCTGACCGAGGCCGGCTACGCGCGGTTCCACGCCCTCAACGACGCCTACCGGCGTAAATTCGGCTTCCCTTTCATCGTCTGCGTCCGCCGCCATAGCCGCGATTCGATCCTCGCGACGTTCGAGCGGCGCCTCGCGCAATCCGCGCCGGTCGAGTTCGACACCGCGCTGGGCGAGATCGACCGCATCGTGGCGCTGCGTCTGGACACCCGCGTCGAGGGTGTGACCGGGGTCCATGGGCGGCTCTCGACCCACGTGCTCGACACCCATCTCGGCCAGCCCGCGCCCGGCGTGGCGGTCGAACTGCGCGAGCTGTCCGACTCGGGCGCGCCGCGGGTGGTCGCGCGGATGGAGACCAACGCCGATGGACGGACGGACGCGCCGCTGATCGGCGGCCGGCCGCTGCCGATCGGCCGCTACGAGGTGACTTTCGCGATCGGCGCCTATTTCGCCGCGCGCGGCCTGGAACTGCCGGAGCCGCCGTTCCTCGACGTCGTGCCGCTGCGGTTCGGCGTCGCCGAGGCCGAGGGCCACTACCACGTGCCGCTTCTGGCGACGCCGTGGAGCTACGCCACCTATCGCGGGAGCTGATACGGCTTCGACCGCGTAATGGCGCGGCATTGGCACGAATCTCGCTTGTCGCGACGGTGCGGAGTTCCGCGCGGCGTTCTGACCACCAAGGAGGATACCCTATGTATGGACGTCGGAGCATCATCGCGGCGGCGGGCGCGCTGGCCGTCGCGCCGGGCGCGGCGCGGGCGCAGGAATGGCCGGCCCGGCCGCTCAAGCTGGTGGTCACGTTCCCGCCCGGCGGTATCAGCGACGTCGTCGCGCGGCTGGTGGCGCCCGGTCTGACGGAGCGGCTCGGCCAGACGGTGATCGTCGACAACCGGCCCGGGGGTGGCACCACGATCGGCGTGCGCTCGATGCTGTCGGCGCGCGACGACGCCCACACGTTGCTGATCGCCAACAGCGCGCCGATCTCGATCGCGCCGTTCCTGTTCGACACGCCGCCCTACGACCCGGTGAAGGATTTCACCCACGTCGCCCATCTGGCGTCGATGGCCAACGCCTTCGCGGTAAGCCCTTCGATGCCGGTGACGTCGATGAAGGAGCTGGTGGCGTGGATCAAGGCGCAGGGCAAGCCGGTGCCGTTCGGCTCCGGCGGCGCCGGCTCGATCGGCCACATCGTCGGCGAGATGTTCAAGAGCCAGCTCGGCCTCGACATGGAGCACATCGCCTACAAGGGAGCCGCGCCGATGTTCCAGGACATGATGGCGGGCCAGCTGGGCATCGCCATCAACGCGTTCCCCGAGGTGTGGACGCTGGCCAAGGACGGCAAGCTGCGGGTGCTGGCGCTGACCTCGACGACGCGGCCGGCGATCGCGCCCGACGTGCCGCTGGTCGGCGACCTCGGCTATCCGAAGCTGGTGGCCGAGAACTTCATCGGCGTCTCCGGACCCGCCGGTATGCCGGCCGCCGCCGTCGCCAGGCTCAACAAGGCCGTGCTTGAGACGCTGGCCGATTCGAAAGTGGCGGCGCGGTTCAACGAGCTTGGAATCGTGTCGTCGAAGATGACGCCGGCCGAGTTCACGACCTTCGTCACGCGGCAGGTCGCCGACTTCAAGCCGGCGGTGATCGCGTCGGGCGCCAAGCTCAACTAGACCCTCGACCCGACGCGCGCCGGCCGCTCCTGTCATCCCGAGCGCCGCCAGGGATGACGGGCGCGGGCGATCCATCGGAATCCACGCCTGATCGTCACCCGCGCTTGCCGACCAGCGCGAAGGCGGCGCCCTGCGGGTCCATGCCCTGGACGATCCAGTCGCCGCCAGGCACCTCCATCGGCCCCATCATGATCTTGCCGCCGGCCTCGCCGACGCGCTTGGCGGCGGCGTCGATGTCGCCGGTGTTGACGTAGTAGAGCCAGAAGGGGACGGGAATCATCGGCGGCTTGGTGAACATGCCGCCGATCACCTCGCCGCCGGCCGCGAACAGCTGGTAGATGCCCATCTCGCCCATGTCGATGGCGTCGGCTTTCGTCCAGCCGAACATGGCGGCGTAGAACGCGAACGCCGTCTCGCGGTCTCCGGCCAGCAGCTCGTGCCAGCCGACGCGGCCGGCGGTGCCCGGCGGCGGTGGCGGCTGGTCCGGGCTCGACAGCTTGATCATCGCCAGCGCCGCGCCGTGCGGGTCGGCGACGACGGCGAAGCGCCCGACCTCGGGGATGTCGGTCGGCGGCACGTGCACGGCGCCGCCGAGCGACGCGGCCTTCGCGGCCGCCGCGTCGACGTCGTCGACCGCGACGTAGCCGCTCCACGACGGCGGCGCGCCGGCCTTGCGCGCGTCCTCGGGCAGGTCCATCAGCCCGCCGATCGGCGTCCCGCCGGCGGTGAACATGGTGTAGGTCATGCCCGGCATCGGCGCGTCCATCGCGCCCCAGCCGACGACCGCGGCGTAGAACGCCTTCGCGGCCGCCTGGTCGGTGGTCATCAGTTCGAACCAGACGAAACGGCCCGCGGGAACCGGCATCGCGCGATCTCCTGTCGAGGCCGGCCGGAGCGGCCGGCGGCGCCTTGGAATCTCGCACGCGGCGATCCCGGCGTCAGCGTCCGGCGGTTCACATCGGCGCGAGGGCGGACCTAGGCGCCGCCGCGGAACAGCGAATAGCCCCACGCCGTCATCTTGAGAGGCAGATGGTAGTGCTGCGACGGCTCGGCGATGCCGAAGCGGAACGTCGCGTCCTCGACGAAGGCCGGCGTCGCCGCCGCGGGATCGCGCGCGCGGTAGTAGGCGCCGATCGCGAACACCGCCTCGTAGACACCGGCGGGCTGCGGCGTGTCGCCGATCGAGGGCGGCATCGGCAGCAGGCCGCGGGCGTCGACCGCGCCCTCGAACAGCGTCGCGACGGCGCCGTCCGACAACCGGCGCAGCGCCACCCGGAGGCCGTGCGCCGGCACGCCGCGGCTGACGTCGACGACATGGATCGAGATTCCGCCGGCCACCACGCGCTCCCTCGGTTTGACGACGCCCCGCAGGATCACACGCGCGGCGCCCGGGGTCGAGTGGCGACGGCTAGCGGCGGGCCGCGGCGTCGATCCAGAAACGGGTCTGGAGGTCGAAATCGAGCGGCGCCATCGAGTCGGCCATGCGGCTCGGGGCGCCGTTGCGCGGAAAGGAGGCGCTGCCTGCGCGGGTGAGATCGACCGCCGCGAGATGGAAATATAGCGTGTCGCGCTGGCGGCGGTGGAAGATCAGCTGCTCGCGGCCGCGGGCGCGGAACAGGCTGACGACGTAGCGTCCGTCAGGCCCCTCCGCCGCGAGCTGTTTGACGGGGATGTCCTGGTTGCCGTTGTCGAAGCCCATGATTCGCGGCGCCGACGGATCGAGCACCGTGTCGCGGCCCTCGGCGCGCAGCCACGCGAGCAGCTTTTCGACCTGCGGCGGCGCGACGATCGGGCGGGGACCGCGCCGGCCGCCCAGCCAGGGCGGCATGCTCTCGCAGGCCGCGACCGTGGTGGCGATTCCGGCGAACAGCATCGTCCGTCGCGCCATCGCGCCTGAGACCGCGCCGCGAGGGTCCGGGGAGGGGCCGGACCGTCGCGTCAAAGCTTCGTTCATTCTTCTTCCGCACCGTACTTGCGCGCGCGCCCGGCGAACGCGGCGTAACCCAGGGACTCTTCGAATTCGGCGGTGCGGTCGCGCGCGCCCGGCACCGCTCCCGCGTCGCCGACGCTCTTGAAGCGCGCCAGCGCCCGCGTCAATGCGTCGTAGTGAATCAGCGCGGCGAAGCCGTAGTACAGCACGATGTCGGCGCCGGCCGCGGTCTCGTCCGCCAATGTGAAACCCGGCGAGTCGACCACCATCACCGGCCGCGTCAGTCGATTCCGGATCGCCTTGAGCGCCGGCGGCGGCACCATGGTGGGGAACACCATGTCGGCGCCGGCGTCGGCGTAGAGCGCCAGGCGCCGCACGGTCTCGTCGATGTCGCCGGTCGCCCACGCCGCGTCGCTGCGCGCCACGATCAACATGTCGGGATCCTCGCGCGCGTCGACGGCGGCGCGGATGCGGCCGGCCACGGCGGTGGCGGTGTGCAGCCGTTGCGGCACGTCGGCGTGCTTGCCGAAGGCATGATCCTCGATGTGGATCGCGGCGACGCCGGCGCGCTCGAACGCGCGCACCGTGCGCCAGATATTGGCCGCGTCGTTGAAGCCGCCCTCGGCGTCGGCGACCACCGGCAGCGTCGTGGCGTCGACGATGGTGCGGGCCTGCGCCACCATGTCGTCGAGCGTCAGCAGGCCGGTGTCGGCCAGGCCAAAGCGGCTGGCGGCGGTAGCGTAGCTGCCGATGTAGACGCAGCCGAAGCCGGCCGCCTCGATCAGCCGCGCGCTCAACGCATCGGTGGCGCCCATCGCCGGCGTCGCGCCCGGCGCCGATACGAGCGCGCGCAGCGCCCGGCGGCGGTCGTTGAACGATGGCGCCCGTGCCTCAGCCGCCATACATCTTCTCCGGCGGCACCAGCACCGGTGCGATCTCGGCCAGATTTCCGCCGCGCAACGCCCGGAAGAAGCAGTTGTGCCGTCCGGTGTGGCAGGCGACGCCCTCCTGCTCGACCAGCGCCAGCAGCGTGTCGCCGTCGCAGTCGATCCGCAGGTCGCGCAGGGTCTGGACGTGGCCCGACTCCTCGCCCTTGCGCCACAGCTTGCCGCGCGAGCGCGACCAGTAGCAGACGCGGCCCGTGCGCAGTGTCTCCTCAACCGCGTCGCGGTTCATCCACGCCATCATCAGCACCTCGCCCGTGTCGTGCTGCTGCGCGACGCAGGCGACCAGCCCCTGGGCGTCGAAACGGATCGCCACCAGCGCCTCGGCGATGGCGGAATCGGTCGCGGGTGTCGTCGTGGTCGCGGTCATGTCGGGCGCTCCCGCGTCGGCCGGCCGGACGGAGCCGGGCGGAACGCCGGTGGATGGGCCGCCGGTCGCCATTGGCGCCGCCGGTGGCCCGGCGTATAGTCCCGCCATCAGCGAATGACAACGAGGAGGCGCCCATGCGCCGTCGTCCCGCCGTCGCCGTGGCCGCGACCACATCGGCCGATCCGTCGTCCGCGACGCGCCGCCGGACGCTCGTCTGGGGCGGGGGCGCGCTGCTGGCCGCGGCCGGATTGGCCGCGTTCGGCCGCCGAGCCGCCGCGATCACGCTGGTCGAGCCCGACGCCAAGACCCGCGAGCTTCTGAACGCCGCCTGCGGCGCCAACGCCGACCACGAGCGCATCCTGGCCGACGCCCGCGCCGCGCTCGACGGCAAGGCGCCACCGCCGGCCCTCGCGGTGGTCGACTGCCCCGCTTGCGGCTGCCGCTTGCGGCTCGACGACGGCGCCTCCCTGCCGCCACGGCGCTGACGGCGCGCGTCGACGCGGCATTCCACCATGGCCACGCCCGCCCGCCGGGCCAAGCGCGTCGCCGCGACGCCGGCCGGCGGCGCCGCGCGCCATCCGCAGGGCGCGCCGCACGACCACGCGCATTGCGTCGAGGACGCGCTGGCGCTGGCCGACCGGGTCTGCCGCGAGCGCGGCGCGCGGTTCACCGATCTGCGCCGGCGCGTGTTCGAGCTGGTGTGGGCCAGCCACAAGCCGGTCGGCGCCTACGCCATTCTCGAGACGCTGCGCACCGAGGGGCTGGGGTCGGCGCCACCGACCGTCTACCGCGCGCTCGACTTCCTGCTCGAGAACGGACTCGTCCACCGCGTCGAGTCGCTGAACGCCTTCGTCGGCTGCGCCCATCCCGGCGAGGCGCACCGCGGCTTCTTCCTGATCTGCCACCGCTGCGGCGACGCGCGCGAGCTGCACGACGACTCGTTGGCCGAGAGCATCGCGGCGGGCGCCCGCGCCCACGGCTTCGCGCCGGCCCACATGACGCTGGAGATCGCCGGCACCTGCGGTCCCTGCCTAGCCGCCGGGCGGGCGTAGGCGGGGCGGCGGGCGTCTACGTCAGCCACTTCTCCATGAACAGGCTCAACGGATCGGGTCGGTACTCGCCGAACGGGGCGATGTCGCGGTAGCCCGCGCTCCGGTAGAGACCGATCGCCTCGGGCTGGCTGATCCCGGTCTCCAGCCGGACGATGGCGAACCCGCCGTCGACGGCGTGGCGTTCGAGGCGCTCCAGCAGGCGGCGGCCGAGCTTGAGGCCGCGGGCGGCGGGATCGACGTACATGCGCTTGATCTCGGCGTAGCCGCCGCGCGCGGCGATGGCGCCGAAGCCGAGCAGAGCGCCGTCGCCGTCTCGTGCGGCGAGGAACGTTACGTCCACCGTCCGCAGCGTCTCGACATCGACCAGATGGTTGCTCTCGGCCGGATAGAGCGTGGCGTACCAGGAATCGGCGGCGCGCAACGCGGCGACGACGTCCGGCCGGCCGGGATCCTCGATCTCGATGCGGATGCCGTCCGCGTCAGGCATTCGCCTTCAGCCGGTCCAGCGCCTCGGCGAGGTCCTGGCGCAGATCCTCGACATCCTCGAGGCCGATATGGACGCGGTAGATGCGCTTCCTGTCGTCCCACGGCACGGCCGAGCGGAACTGGCCGGGATGGCCGGGGATCATCAGGCTCTCGTAGCCGCCCCAGCTGTAGCCCATGCCGAAGATGGCGAGACCGTCGAGCATGCGCGCCTCGGCCTCGTCGCTCCACTCGCCCTTCAGCGTGAACGCGAACAGCCCGGACGAGCCGGTGAAGTCGCGCTTCCATATCTCGTGGCCGGGGCAGTCCGGCAGGGCCGGGTGCAGCACCTTGTCGACCTCCGGCCGCGTCTTGAGCCAGCGCGCCAGCTCGAGGCCGCTCCTCTCGTGATGGCGCAGGCGCACGCCCATGGTGCGCAGGCCGCGCAGGCCGAGATAGGTGTCGTCCGGCGCGCAGTGGAAACCGAACAGCATGCAGGCGTTCTTGACCGTCTCGAACGTCGCGCGGTCCTTGCAGTTGATCAGCCCGAGCATGGCGTCGGAATGGCCGACGACGTATTTCGTGCCCGCATGCACCGTGACGTCGACGCCCTTCTCGAACGGCCGGAAGAACAGCGGCGTCGCCCAGGTGTTGTCCATGATCACGACCGCGCCCGCCTTGTGCGCCGCGGCCGCGATCGCGGGGATGTCCTGGACCTCGAAGGTCTGCGAGCCTGGCGCCTCGACGAACACCACCTTGGTGTTCGGCCGGATCAGCGCCGCGATGCCGGCGCCGATCATCGGATCGTAGTACGTCGTCTCGACGCCGAAGCGGGCGAGGAAGCCGTCGGCGTATTTGCGGGTCGGCCCGTAGGCGTTGTCGGTGACCAGCATATGGTCGCCGGCCTTCAGGAAGCCGCTGATGCCGCCGGTGACGGCCGCCAGCCCCGACTGCACGGCGACGCAGCGGTGCGCGCCCTCCAGCTCGGCGAAGGCGTCCTCGAGGGCGAACTGCGTCGGCGTGCCGTTGCGGCCGTAGCTGACGCCCTCGAACGGCACGCGGTCGTGCAGCTTGGCCACCGTCGGGAACACCACCGTCGAGGCGTGGTAGACGGGCGGGTTGACGATGCCGAAATTGCCCTCGGGGTCGCGGCCGGCGACGGCCATGATGGTGTCGAGCCGCGTGAACTTCTTCTTCCTGCTCATCGTCCGTGATGTCCTCGAATGCGCGTCGCGGGCACTATGGCATCCGCCAGCTGCGGGTTCCACCGGCTACCGGCGGCGTCCATGGATACTGCTCCGGCCAGCGCACGCGCGGATCGTCGTAGAGCGCGTCCTCGCGCCTGGTGATCGCGAAGCCCGAACGCAGATAGCGGTCGAGCGCCTTGGGATGGTCGAGCAGATTGGTGTAGACCCAGTAGCGTGAGGGTTTGCGCGACCAGGCGATGTCGGCGAGCCGGTCGAGCATCCACGGCCCGTAGCCCTTGCCGATGAAGTCCGGCAGCACCCCGAAATACGCCAGCTCGATATCCGGCCAGGACCGCGAGTCGAGCTCGGCGTAGGCGGCGACATGGCCGCCCACGAACAGCACGCGCATCTCGACGGCGGGATCGGCGAGATAGGCGCGCAGCTCGGCGTCGGACTTCAGCTTGCGCTCGTACCAGAGCCACGGACGGCCGACGACGTCGTAGAGGTAGCGGTTGAGCGCCACGTCGGCGTCGACGATCCGCCGCAGCTCGGCTTCCGGCGCCGGGCGCTCCGGCGCGGCCGGCCGGGACGGCGGCGTCCGCATCTCGAGGAACGTCAGGACCGTCGGCAACTTGCCGTCGGCGCGCGGCGGCGGGTGGTGGTCGACGCGTAGCGGCATCAGAAACCTGCCGGGCGGGCTCCGTGGCGGGCCGCCGTCACTCTCGTGTTCATCGCCTTGCGCGCTCCGTGTTTCCGCCGGACGCGCAATATGTCACCCGCCCGTCGAGGCGCCAACAGTCGGCCGGCGACCGGTTGACGTCGATGGCGGCGCAACAGTAGCGTCGTCTGTGGTAGCCGAACGCCGGTCGCAAGAGTCTTGCACATGGTCGGCGAGGAGGATTGTTGGGGATGGCGACACCAACCTGTTCGGCTTGCGGGACGGAGATGCAGATCGGGTTCGTGCCCGAGGCCACGCTAGGCGGCTTCTTCGTCTCTGTCTGGCATCCCGGCGACGCGACCAGAGACGGCAAGACCTTGGCCCAGCGCGTCGCCTCGCCGGCGGGCGTCCGGTACGCGGGGGCGGACGTCCTGGCGATTGACGCGTGGCGATGCTCCGGCTGCGGTCGCGTCGACTTGTTCGCGACAAGGCCGCCCGACAAGGGCCAGGTCGCTCTAGGCGACTTAGCCGCTCGTCACGATCGGGGTGTCCTCGCGCGAGCCCCACTCGGTCCACGAGCCGTCGTAGATCGCCGCCTCGCGCCCGCCCGTGAGGTAGAGGCCCAGCGCGACGACGCAGGCGCTGACGCCCGAGCCGCAACTCGCCGTGACCTTCTTCGCGGGATCGATGCCGGCGGCGGCGATGCGCGCGCGCAGGGCAGCGTCCGGCAGCATGCAGCCGGTCTTCGGATCGATCAGCTCGTTGTACGGCAGGTTCAGCGCGCCCGGCATGTGGCCGAGCCGCAGGTTCGGGCGCGGCTCGGGCACCTCGCCGCGGAAGCGCGGCGCGGCGCGCGCGTCGACGCTCTGCTCGCCGCCGCCCTCGACCAGGCGCTTCACCTGCTCGACGTCGCGGATCAGCGTGGAATCCAGCCGGGCGGTGAAATGCCGCTCGCGCGGCGCCGGCGGATCGTCGGTGACGGGCCGACCCTCGGCCAGCCATTTCGGCAGCCCGCCGTCGAGCACCGCGACGTCCTTGTGGCCGAAGGCGCGGAACATCCACCACACGCGCGCGGCGCCGGGCATCGGGCCGCCGTCGTAGACCACGATCCGGTTGCCGTCGCCGAGCCCCAACTTGCGGACCCGCGACGCGAATTTCTCCGGCGGCGGCATCATGTGCGGCAGCGCGCTCGATGTGTCCGATATCTCGTCGATGTCGAAGAACACCGCGCCGGGGATGTGGCGCTCGGCGTACTCGGCCTTGGCGTCGCGCTTCTGCGCCGGCAGGTAGAACGATCCGTCGACCACGCGCACGTCGGGCGCGTCCAGCCGCGTCGCCAGCCATTCGGTGCTCACCAGCGCGTCGGGGCGGGTATGGCTCATCGGTCGTCTCCTCGGTCTCAGGCCAGCGCGACGATGAAGCGCCGGTTGCTCTTGCCCTTGTTCTCGATCTTCACGACCTCGAAGCGGCCGATCTCGCCGATCCGCGCGACATGGGTGCCGCCGCAGGCCTGGAGGTCGATGCCCTCGATGTCGAGCAGCCGCACGCGGCCCATGCCGGTCGGTGGCCGCACGCTCATGCTGCGCACCAGCTCCGGCCGCGCCGCCAGCTCCTCGTCCGTGACCCAGCGCGGGGTCACCGCGCGGTCCAGTGCGATCATCTTGTTGACGGCCTCGGTCACCGATTCCTTGGTCGGCACCTCGCCGGCGAGGTTGAAGTCGACGCGGCTGCGCTCGGCGCCGACCTGCGCGCCGGTGATGTCGCCCGCGACGGCGGCCGAGACGAGGTGCAGCGCGGTGTGCATGCGCATGTGCCGGTGCCGGCGGTCCCAGTCGATGACGGCGGTGACGATCTCGCCAGGCGCCAGCGCCGGCGAATCCGGCGCCGGCACGTGGCGCACGCCGGCGGCGCCCTTGGTGGCGTCGCGCACCACGACCATGCGGCCGTCGGCGGTGCTCAGCGAGCCGGTGTCGCCGGGCTGGCCGCCGCTGGTGGCGTAGAACACCGTGCGATCCAGCACGTAGGCGCCGTCCTCGATCGCGATGACGGCGGCCTCGCACATCTTCAGGTACGCGTCCTCGCGGAACAGCTCCTCGGTCTTCGCGGTCACGCCATCCATTTGGGCACCGGCAGGTTCTTCGAGCGCAGGAACTCGGGGTTGAAGAGCTTGGACTGGTAGCGCTGGCCACCGTCGCACAGGATCGTGACGATGGTCTTGCCGGGGCCGAGATGGCGCGCCAGCCGCATGGCGCCGGCGACGTTGATCGCCGACGAGCCACCGAGCACGAGGCCCTCGCCCTGGATCATGTCGTAGAGGATCGGCAGCGCCTCCTCGTCGGTGATCTGGAACGACATGTCGATCGGCGCGCCCTCGAGATTGGCGGTCACGCGGCCCTGACCGATGCCCTCGGTGATCGAATTGCCCTCGGCCTTGAGCTCCTTGCGGGCGTACCACCCGTGCAGCGCCGACCCCATCGGGTCGCTCAGCGCCACGACGACCTTCGCGCTGCGCTCCTTCAGCGCCATGCCGACGCCCGCGAGGGTGCCGCCGCTGCCGACCGAGCAGGTGAAACCGTCGACCTTGCCGTCGGTCTGGGTCCAGATCTCCGGGCCGGTGGTGCGGTAGTGGCCGTCGCGGTTGGCGGTGTTGTCGAACTGGTTGGCCCAGATCGCGCCGTTGGGCTCGCTCTTCGCCAGCTCGGCCGCCAGCGCGCCGGAATAGCGGACGTAGTTGTTTGGGTTTGCGTAGGGCACGGCGGGCACGAGGCGCAGGTCGGCGCCGCATAGCCGCAGCATGTCCTTCTTCTCCTGGCTCTGCGTGTCGGGCATCACGATGACCGCGCGGTAGCCCTTGGCGTTGCCGACCAGCGACAGGCCGATGCCGGTGTTGCCGGCGGTGCCCTCGACGATCGTGCCGCCGGGGCGCAGCAGGCCCTTGCGCTCGGCGTCCTCGACGATCGCCAGCGCGGCGCGGTCCTTGACCGATCCGCCGGGGTTGAGGAACTCGGCCTTGCCGTAGATGTCGCAGCCCGTCGCCTCCGACGCCGCCTTCAGGCGGATCAGCGGCGTGTTGCCGATGCTCTCGAGAAATCCGCGCCGGACGTCCATCATGCGCTCCGCTGGAACCTGGTCGATGTCACGATCTGGGAGAACGGGCGGCGCGCGTCAAGCGACGGCCGCCATGAAGCGGTCGAGCTCGGCCGGCGTCGGCATGGCCGGCGCGGCGCCGGGACGCGTCACCGACAGCGCGGCGGCGGCGTTGGCGCGACGCAGCGCGGCGCCGGAATCCAGCCCGGCCGCGATTCCAGCCGCGAAGGCGCCGACGAAGCAGTCGCCGGCGCCGGTAGGATCGACGACCTCGACACGCCGCGCTTCAAACGCGCGCACGCCTTCGCGGTCGACCACCAGCGCGCCGCGCGCGCCCAGCGTGGCCACCACGCGGCGGCCGTCGGCGAGGCGTTGCGCGGCGGCGGCGATATCGGCCATCGCGCTGTCGCCCGCGACGGCGGCGCCCGAGAGCGCGGCCAGCTCGGTTTCGTTGACGATCAGCGTGTCGATCAGCGTCAGCAGCCCCTCCGGCAGCGCCCGCGCCGGCGCGGCGTTGAGGATGGTCGTGGCGCCGCGTCGCGGGCGCGGGCGAAGGCGGCGGCGGTCGTCTCCACGGGCACCTCGAACTGGCCGAGGCAGATGTCGCCGGCCGAGAAGCGTGTGGCCGCCACCAGCGCCGGCGCCAGCTCCATGTTGGCGCCGGGCGCCACGACGATGGCGTTGTCGCCGCCGGCGATGGTGACGATGCCGACCCCGGTTGGCGCCGTCGGCGACACCGACACGCCGTCGCGGACGATCCTCTCGGCGTCGAGGAAGGCGAGGAAGCGGCGGCCGAAATCGTCGTCGCCGACCCGGCCCGCCATCTCGACCTCGGCCCCGAGCCGCGCCGCCGCCACCGCTTGGTTGAGGCCCTTGCCGCCCGGCAGCACGCGCAGATCGTCGCCCATGACCGTCTCGCCGCGCGCGGGATGGCGCGGCGCGCGGACGATCAGGTCCATGTTGAGGCTTCCGACGACGACGATGCGGGGCATGAGCGCGACGGTAGCGGCGCAGGGAGGGGGACGCAAACCGACGCCGTCACCGCCAGCGGGCGCGCAGCTCGTCGCGGTGCAGCAGGAGCCATTGCAGGCCGATCACGCCGGTGGCGCTGGCGATCTCGCCGCGCTCCAGCATCGCGCGGGCTTCCGCCAGATCGAAGGCGCGCACGAGGATGTCCTCGCCCTCGCTGGCCAGCCCGTGCACTCCGCCGGCCGCCGAGGCGTCGACCCGGCCGCAGAACATCGCGCAGGTCTCGGACGTGCCGCCGGGGCTGACGAGGAAATCGCACATCGCGACCAGCTCGCCGATCTCCAGATCGGCCTCCTCGCGGGCCTCGCGGCGGGCCACGTCGGCGCCGGTCTCGCCGTCCTCGATGATGCCCGCGACCGTCTCCCACACCCAGGCGTGGCGTCCAGCGGCGTGGGCGCCGGCGCGGAATTGGCGGATCAGCACCACGTGGTCGCGCGCCGGGTCGTAGGGCAGCACGGCGGCGGCGTGGCCGCGCTCGAACACCTCCCGCTTGATCTCGCCACTTGCGCCGCCGCCGAACAGCGAGTGGCGGAAGCGGTATTCGGCGATGCGGAAATGGCCTTGGAACGCCACCCGGCGGTTGACGGCGACGATGCGTTCGCTGGTCTCCGGGCCCGGCATGGCTTCGCTCCGTTCGTGATGGCGGGACGGAAAAGGGCCGCTTCCAGCGGGAAGCGGCCCTTGAATTGGCTCCGGAGGAGGGATTCGAACCCCCGGCCAGGCGATTAACAGTCGCCTGCTCTACCGCTGAGCTACTCCGGATCGGCGGAACGGCCGGCGTGTGCCGTCCGAGCGCGCGGTTTTTTGCAGACGTTTCCGAGCGTTGCAAGGGGATTTTGCGGTGGCCGCCGGCCGGCGCGGTGGACGACAGCGCGGTCGCGTCCGTGTCGGTGCCGGAGGAGGAGCGGCGCTCGCGTGGATTCTATTTGCTCCGCAGGGGATTATTCACTCAGAATATCGGGTGGGGTGGCGTGTCGACTTGGGGGTCGGAACGCGCCGAGAGGGAGCGGTGGCCGCGCGGCCGCCGGCGGCTGCTATGGCGATCATCACGGGTGGCGCGGGCGCGGACACGCTCCCGGGAACGGCTGCGGTCGACACGATCGAGGCGTTCGGCGGCGCGGATTCGCTGGTCAGCAGCCAGGGCGCCGACACGCTGGACGGCGGTGACGGCTTCGATTTCGTCGACTACATCGACGACACCGCCGGCGTCGACGTCGACATCGACGCCGGCACGGCGCGCGACGGCTGGGCCGACATCGACCGGCTGATCGCCATCGAGCACGTCCGCGGCTCCTTCCTCGACGACGTCATCCGCGGCGACGAGGGCTACAACTACCTCGACGGCGAGGACGGCGCCGACACGCTCAACGCCCGCTACGGCGACGACGGCCTGCGCGGCGGCGGCGGCGACGACGTGCTGATCGGCGGCGGTCTATTCGACCTCGACGATCCCAACGCCTTCGCCGAGTACGATTTCGCCGACTACCGGGGCACCGCCAACGGCGTCGTCGTCGATCTCGCGAACGGCACGGTGTATGGCGGCGCCGGCGCCGGCAACGACGTGCTGATCGGGATCGAAAGCGCCCGCGGCTCGTCCTTCGCAGACACCTTCTACGGCGGCTCCGGCGCGGATTTCGAGGGCTTCGTCGGCGGCGGAGGCGACGACCGGATCCACGGCGACGGCGTCACCAACACCCGCGCCGAGTACTGGGACGCGGCCGGCGCGGTCACGATCGTGCTGGACGCGGGCGGCGACGGGACCGCGAGCGGCGCCGGCGTCGGCACGGACGCGCTGTTCGACGTCAATTTCTTCCGCGGCTCGTCCTTCGCCGACCGCTTCGACGCCTCGGCCTTCGCCAACGGGGTCGGCGGCGGCGATTTCAACCATTTCCAGGGCGATGCCGGTAACGACACCGTCGTCGGCAACGGCAACACGCGGATCGACTACCGCTCGGCCACGATCGGAGTCACCGTCGACCTCGTGGTCGGCTCGGCCGGCGACGGTCTGGGGGGCGTCGACAGCTTCCACGGCGTCAACCAGGTCCGCGGATCGGGTTTCGCCGACACTTTGAGCGGCGGCGTCGACGACGACTACGAGGGCTTCGAGGGCCGCGGGGGGAACGACCGCATCGACGGCCGCTCCGGCTTCGACGAGGCGATCTACAGCCTCGACGGCGTACCCGCGGCCGGCATCTCCGTCGATCTCGCCGCCGGCATCGTCGTCGGCGACCCCGCGACCAGCGGCACCGACACGCTGATCTCGGTCGAGGCCGTGCGCGGCACGATCGTCGACGACCTGTTCGACGCCACCGGATTCGCCGGCGGCGACGGCGCGGCCAATGGACCGGGCACCGCGGTCGACCCGCGGTTCAACGTGTTCGAGGGCATGGCCGGCGACGACACCGTCGTCGGCAATGGATTCACCGCGATCTCCTACGTTAACGCCGGCTCCGGGGTGACCGTCACGTTCACCGCCGCCGGCGAGGTGGATCGAGCGGCGACTACCGCACCGGCGCCGACGCGTTCACCGGGGTCCAGGGCGTCCTCGGCTCCGATTTCGACGACACCTTCTTCGGCAGCGACGATCCGTCCGGCCCGGATGTCGGCTATTTCGAGTACTTCGCCGGCAATGGCGGGGACGACCATATCGACGGTGGCGACGGCGTCGACATGGCCCACTACGGCAGGGCCGCCGAAGGCGTGGTGGTCGACCTCGGGGCGGGAAGCGCCTCGGGTGGCGCCTCGACGGGTACCGACGTCCTCGTCGACATCGAGGCGGCCCACGGTTCGCGCTTCGACGACACGCTGCGCGGCGGCTCCGCCGCGGCCTACGAGTTCTTCGTCGGCGGCGGTGGCGGCGACCTGATCGACGGCATGGGCGGCCGCGACATCGTGTCGTTCTTCAGCGACGCCGCCGGCGTGGTCGTCGACCTCGCCGACCAGTCGCAGAACCGCGACGGCTCCGGTGGCGTCGACACCTACGCCGGGATCGAGGAGTACGAGGGCTCGGGCTTCGCCGACACGATGCGCGGCGCCCTCGACGGCGACGTGTTCCGCGGCGCCGGCGGCGGCGACACGCTCGCCGGCGCCGGCGGCGACGACACGCTGGCCGGCGGCGACGGCGACGATTCGCTCGACGGCGGCGCCGGCAGCGACACCCTCTACGGCGGCCCGGGCTCGGACTACATCGACGGCGGCGCCGACGAGGACGTGGTCGACTACCGCGCCAACGCCGACCGGCTCGTCGGCACCGGCGTCCCGGCCCTGTACGGCGGATCGACGAACATCGTCACCGAGGCGTTCGGCGACGTCGACACCCTCATCGCCGTCGAGACCCTGTTCGCGACCGACTACGACGACACGCTCGATAGCGGCTTCGATCTGCGCGTCGTCTACGGCGGCGCCGGCGACGACACGGTCTCCTCGGTCTACCTCGACAACACGTTCTACGGCGGTGCCGGCCACGACGACCTCGCGGGCGGCGACGGCTACGACACGCTTTACGGCGGGAGCGAGAACGACCGTCTCGCCGGGGACGGGGCCAACGACACGCTCCATGGTGAGGATGGCGACGACAGCCTCGGTTCCGGCCCTGGATTCGACCAGCTCTACGGCGGTATCGGCGACGACATGCTCGACGCCACGGCCTCGACCGGCGCCTACATCGAGGGCGACACGGGCGACGACACCGCGACCGGCGGTGGCGGGGCCGACACCGTGTATGGCGGCGACGACAACGACGTCGTCGCCGGCGGCGGCGGCGACGATTCGCTGCACGGCGACGAGGGCGACGATTCGATCGCCGGCGACGACGGCCTCGATTCACTGGCCGGCGGCGGCGGGGCGGACTCGCTCGACGGAGGCGGGGACGACGACTCCCTCTCCGGCGGCTCGGGCGACGACACGCTGAGCGGCGGCGGCGGCGGCGATTCGCTCGACGGCGGCACCGAGAACGACACGCTCGCGGGCGGCCTGGGCGACGATTCCCTCGACGGCGGCGAAGGCGACGATTCGCTCAGCGGCGAGGGGGACGCCGACACCCTCCATGGCGGCGACAACGCCGACGCGGCCTACGGCGGGGACGGCGACGACTCCGTGCTCGGCGAGGAGGGCGACGACACGCTGCACGGCGATAGCGGCCGGGACGGCCTGTGGGGCGGGAACGGCCTCGACACGCTGTCCGGCGGCGACGACGACGATGAGCTCTCCGGCGGTGGTGAGGCCGACAGCCTCGACGGCGGGCGCGGCTACGACGCGCTGTACGGCGACGACGGGGACGACTCCCTCGACGGCGCTGACGACGACGACACCGCCTATGGCGGTTACGACAACGACACCGTCTCGGGCGGCGCCGGCTACGACCAGCTGTTCGGCGACGACGGCGACGATTCGATCTACGGCGGCGGCGAGGACGACACCGCCTCGGGCGGCGCCGGCTACGACCATCTCGCCGGCGACGACGGCGCCGATTCGCTCGACGGCGGCGCCGAGGACGACACCCTCGACGGGGGGACCGGCGACGACACGCTGTCCGGCGGCGACGGCTTCGACCTCGGATACGGCGGCGCCGACCGCGACACCCTGTACGGCGACGATCTGGACGATGTCCTGTACGGCGGCGGAGAGGACGATTCCGTCTACGGCGGGACCGGGAACGACAGCGTCTACGGCGACGACGGCTGGGACCAGCTGGAGGGTGGCGACGGCGACGACTATTTCGTCAGCGGTTTCGGCTCCGACTACATCGACGGCGGCGCCGACGAGGACGTGGTCGACTACAGCGGCGAGTGGGGCCCCGTGGTCGGGTCCATCTTCGCGGTGCTCTACGGCGGCTCGACCAACATCGTCACCGAGGTGTTCGGCGACATCGACTCGCTCATCGCCATCGAGACCGTGATCGGCTCCGACTACGACGACACGTTCTGGGACGGGTTCGACGTGCGCGTGATCGAGGGCCGCTGGGGCCGCGACACGATCGCCGCCGACGCCCTCGAGAACACGATCTACGGCGGCGAGGACGACGACACCATCGCCGGCGGCTTGGGGAACGACTCCCTTTACGGTGGCGGCGGCTGGACCGATTGGGTCGACTACCGCGGCGCGTTCTACGCCGTCACCGTCGATCTCGGGATCGGTGAGACGACGATCGTCGACAGCGGCGAGTTCGACGTGCTTGGCGATTTCGAGGCGGTGTTCGGCTCCGACTACGACGACACCCTGCTCGGCGCCTCCGGCTTCACCTTCGAGACCTTCGTCGGCGGCGCCGGCGCGGACGTCATCGACGGCCGCCCGGGCGGCTTCGACGCCGTCAGCTACCAGTACGATCCCGGCTCCGTCACGATCGACGTCTGGGAGGGCACGGCGGTCGACGGCTACGGCGCGACCGACACGCTGTCGAACCTCTACTACTACGTGGGCTCGGCCTACAACGACACGATGAGCGGCGTCGGACCCGACATCATCGACCTGGGCATGCCCGGCCCGCTGTCGTCGATCTGGTTCGACGTCCAGTTCTTCGGCCTCGACGGCGACGACACGCTGACCGGCGGCGACGGCAGCGACGTGCTCGACGGCGGCTCCGGCGCCGACACGTTGACCGGCGGCTACGGCAGCGACGTGCTCGACGGCGGCTCCGGCGTCGACACGCTGACCGGCGGCTACGGCGACGACGTCTACGTGCTCGACGATCCCAACGACGTCGTGGTCGAGCTTCCCGGCGAGGGCCACGACACGGCGCTGGTGGCGTTCGACCACACGCTCGATATCGCGCTGGAGGACCTGCGGGCCGCCGCGTTCGGCGACTTCACGCTGACCGGCAATTCCAACGACAACGAGATCCAGGGCATCAACTACTCGTTCCCGGGATTCCTCGTGGGCGACGAGACGCTGCGCGGACTGGACGGCGCCGACACGCTGTTCGGGTTCGACGGCGACGACGTGCTCGACGGCGGCCTGGACGACGATTCCATCTACGGCGGCGACGGCAACGACACGGTCCGCTTCGCCGACGCCGCCCTGACGACGCTGGACATCGTCGAGGTCACGATCGCCGGCGGCGCCGGCTCGGCCACGGGCGCGGCCGGCCTCGACGTGTTCGCGGGCATCGAGGCGCTGGCGGGCGGCGACGAGATCGACCGCTTCACCGGCGGCGACCAGAACGACACCTTCGACGGCGGCGGCGGCGACGACCAGCTCGTCGGCGCCGGCGGCAACGACACCCTGCGCGGCGGCGACGGCGACGACCGCCTGTTCGGCGGCGCCGGCCTCGACACGCTGGTCGGCGGCGCCGGCGACGACTTCTACCGGCTCGACGACGCCGACATCGTCGACGAGACGTCGCCGGGCACCGCGGGCCTCGACACCGTGTGGGTGTCGTTCACCGACTACACCCTGCCGTCGGGCGTCGAGGTCGGCGCGGTGAATTTCGCGGGGCCGGCCATCCTCACGGGCGAGGGCGACCGCAACACCCTGTTCGGCGACGTGTCGCAGGACACGCTGTTCGGCCTGGGCGGCAGCGACTACCTCTACGGCTTCGCGGGCGGCGACTCGCTGTACGGCGGGCTTGGCGACGACTTCCTGTTCGGCGGCACGGGCGGCGACACGCTCGCGGGCGGCGCCGGCAACGACTACTACCGGCTCGACGACGGCGGCGCCGACACCGTCATCGAGGCGTTCGACGACGGCGTCGACCAGGTCTGGGTGGGTTTCTCCGGCCACACCATGTCGGCAAACGTCGAATGGGGGATCCTGAACTTCGACGGCGACGGCGACCTGGCCGGCAACGCGATCGACAACACGCTCTACGGCACCGACGGGATCAACACGCTCTACGGCGGCGGCGGCAACGACAACCTGCTGGGCTACGCCGGCGCCGACGCGCTGCACGGCGACGCCGGCGACGACGTGCTGCAGGGCGGCCTCGGCTCCGACACGCTCTACGGCGGCATCGGCAACGACGCGTTCATCGGCGGCGGCGGCGCGGCCAACACCTATCTCGGCGGCGCCGGCGACGATTTCTACCGGATCGACGCGGCCGGCGACATGGTCGACGAGACCGGCGGCTCCGGCGTCGACACGGTCTGGGTGTCGCTCGACATCGACTACGTCGCCACGGCCGGGGTCGAGGTGATCGCGGCGAACGCGACGATCGACATGGACCTGACCGGCAACGCCACCGACAACCTGATCCAGGGCAACGACGCGGTGAACGTCCTGTCGGGGGCCGGCGGCGACGACACGCTGCAGGGCTTCGGCGGCCTCGACACGCTGGTCGGCGGCGCCGGCCGCGACGTGCTCTCCGGCGGCTCGGGCGCCGACATCTTCGCCTACACGCTGGGCGACGGCGACGACATCATCGTCGACTTCGATTTCGCGGCCGGCGACCGGGTCGACCTGAGCGGCATCGTCTACATCGGCAACGGCGCGACGGCGGACGTCGCCATCCTGTCGGCCGATGGGGGGGTGACGACCTTCACGCTATCCGCCAACAATGGCTACAACTGGACGGGGGCGGAGTTTATCTGATTCCAAGCATCGCCGATGCCGGCGTCGCTCGGCGCGTCCGCTCGGTTAGCGCGCGTTGGGTAGCGTAGCCAAGTCTAGGTGTTCGTCCAGATCGCGGGGGGCGTGAATGACCACGACACCAGTGGGTTGGCGCGGAGAGTTCATCGTCAACACGACGAGGACGGGCGACCAGACGTCGCCCGCGGTGGCGGCCCTCCACGACGGCGGCTACGTCGTCGTCTGGACCGACGCCGCCAGCGACGGCAGTGGAACGTCCATCCGCGCGATCGTCTGCGCCGCCAATGGCAACGCGGCCGTTGGCGACTTCCTCGTCAATACGACGACGGCCGGGGATCAGGTCGCCGCCCGCGTCACCGTGCTCGCCGACGGCAATTTTGTCGTCACATGGGCCGATGGCAGCGCTAGTCTCGCTGGCGACTCTAGGTTCGCTGTTCGAGCCCAGATTTTCACGCCCGAAGGCACGCCGATCGGCGATGAAATCCTCGTCTGGGGCGGCTCGAACATCGATCAGTTTGAACCGGACGTCGTCGCTCGACCTGACGGTGGATTCACCGTCGCGTTCCCGCTCCTCTCAGATGAAAGCTCGTCGGTCTACGTCTCTCACTTCACATCGTCTGGAACCCGGATCATTTCAGGCAGCTTGATCAGCCAGTTGATCGAGGGCGGCGAGTTTCCGCGCGCCGATTTCCAGGTGGCGCTCGCGATCTCGCCCACCGGAACCGTCATGGCCGTGTGGACCGAGATGGACGAGGCGACCGGCGATGGCGCGCTGTGGTCGGTCAAACTGCGGCGGATCACCGGATTCGACTGGAACTACGAACCCGCGATCATCGTGAACACGACGACCGCCGGCTACCAGTACCAGCCTGCTGTCGCCTCGCTCGGCGCCGCCGGCTTCGTCGTGGTCTGGACCGACGGTAGCCAGACCGGAGGGGACACCGCGTCCTGGGCGATCCGCGGGCAGTTGTTCAACTGGAGCGGCGTGCCTGTCGGAGACGAGTTCCTCGTCAACACGTCGACCGCGGGCGCGCAGAACCGGGCGGACGTGACAGCGCTCGCCGATGGCGGATTCGTGGTGTCGTGGTCCGACCAGAGCCTGTTCGACACCAACAACACGGACACCCTCGCCCGGCGCTTCGACGCCGCCGGCAACCCCGTCGGCGTCGAATTCCGTGTGAACACCTTCACCGACAACGCGCAATCGAACGCGGATTCCGCCCTTCTGTCCGACGGACGCTTCATCGTCGCGTGGCAGGACGGCAGCGGCGTATCGGATATCAGCGGCTACGGCATCCACCTCGCCATCGGCGATCCGCGCGGCGGCGTCCAGGCCGGCGCGGCGCTGGTCCAGGTGACTGGCGCCGCTGGCGTCGACGTCGTCGGCGGTCTCGAGGCGACGCTCGGCGCGGGCGCTTTCGCCGCGGGCACGAGCGGCAGGTTCACGGTGACCGCCGGGACGACGGTGGTCACTTTCTACGGGTACGGCGTGACGTACGCGGGGGACACACCGGCGTCGGGCACGGTCACGAATTTCCGCATGGTCGTCGACGGCGTCCAGGTCGCCATCGGCTCGAACATGACCATGGACGTCGACGCCCTCGTCGCCGCGGCCTCCGCCGCCGCGGGCGGCGACCTCCTGCCGCTGCGAGCGATCTTCGACGACTTCGGCTACCGCTTCGTCGGCGCGGCCGGCCCCGACGTTCTATCGGGGCAGGGCTTCGGCGACACGTTCGTCGGCGGCGGTGGCAACGACGTCGTCGACGGCGCCGGCGGGAACGACACTGCCACGGGCGGTGCGGGCGACGACACGGTAGCGGGCGGCGGGGGCGACGATCTCGCGATCTACGCCGGGAACTGGCGGGACTACACGATCACTGGCGACTCCGGCGCCGGCTTCACCTTGGCAGACCGGCGCGGCGGCGCGCCCGACGGTCTGGACCACGTGGAATCCGTCGAACGCTTCCGCTTCGCCGACGGCACGCTGACCGCCGGTCAACTCATCAATTTCGCGGCCACCGACCTCGCGCTGACCGGCACCGCCGTCGTCGATCGGGCGGGCGGCGGGACGCTGGTGGGCCGGCTGTCGTCGAATGATCCAAATACCCTCGACGCGCTGACCTACACGTTGGTCGACGATCCATCAGGGTATTTCGAGATCGTCGGCGACGCGCTGCGCGTAAGGGCCGGGGCGGTCGTCGACCTCGCCGCCGGCGCGGAATGGGACGTGACGATCGCGGTCGCCGACGCCGGCGGGCTCGGCCATACCGAGATCGTCACGTTGACGGTGGTGCCGCCGCTCCAGGCGTGGGGCCCGGAGTTCGGTGTCGGCGAGACGCCCGGGGCGATTCCCGTGTGGCCGTCGATCGCGGCGCTTTCCAATGGCGATTTCGTCGTCGTGCACCAGGACTATAGCGGCGCCGGGGCCGAGGCGGGTACTGCGGGCATCCGGGCGCAGCTGTTCAGGTCCGATGGCTCCGCCGCGGGCGCCGGGTTCGCCGTCAACACGACCGTCGCGGGCGCGCAGGGCTACCCTGCCGTGTCGGCGCTTGAGGATGGCGGTTGGGTGGCGGTCTGGCGCGACGCAACGGGCCGCTACGACAACGCCTACGGCCAAATATTCAACGCCGACGGCACGCCGCGGGGCGGCGAGTTTCTCCTCGGCGCCGCGCCGGCGCCGCGCGGCGGCAACGTTGACCCGGCCGTGGTCGGACTTGCCGACGGCAATTTCGTCGCGGCCTGGTCGACCGACGGCGAGTCCGGGTCGGTCATCGCCGCGCAGCTGTTCGGACCGGATGGCGCGCGAATCGGGACCGAGTTCGTCGTCGGACCGGAGGATGATTCGACCCGCGAACCTGCCATCGCGGCGCTCGACGACGGTGGCTTCGCGGTCGCATGGCGCGGATTGGGAGGCGGCGACATCGGCGCGCAGGTGTTCGGTGCGGACGGATTGCCTTCCGGCGCGGAGCTGGTGGTCAACGCGGAGACCGTTGGTTCGCAGGCCTATGTCCGGCTCGCAACGTTGACGGGTGGCCGCCTCGTCGCTGTGTGGACCGATTTCGAAGGGTCCGGCGGCGACGGAAGCTTCAGTTCGGTGAAGGGCCGCGTCTACGACCTCGCGAGCGGCACGTGGGGGCCGGAGTTCCTCGTCAACACCACGACGACGGGGCGGCAGGAGATCCCGTTCGTCGCGGCGCTCGACGGCGGCGGCTTCGTCGTGACGTGGTTCGACTACGCGTCCGGGTGGACGCCGGGCGGCATCGCGACGATACGTGGACAGGTCTTCGATTCGGCCGGCGCCCGCGTCGGCGCCGAGTTCGATGCCGAAACCGAACAAGCGTCCCGGAATTCCGTGATCGCGGTGCTGCCGGACGGGCGGTTCGTCGTCGCATTCGACGTCGGAAATGGCAGCGCAGACTACGCCGTCCGGGCTCGTATTTTTGATCCCCGGACTGCCGGCGTGACGTTGCCGGGCTCCACGGAAGTCGATCAGTACTTCGGAACGCCGTATGTCGACGTCTTGTCCGGCGATACCGGCAACGACACAATGAAGGGCGGAGGGGGCGCCGATTCGCTATACGGCGGCGAGGGCAACGACCGCTTCGACGAGGCGGCCGACGGCGCCGCCGACACGATGAACGGCGGCTATGGCGACGATTTCTACATCCTGCGCGAGGCCGGCGAGATCGTCGACGAGAACTCGCCCGGCACCGCCGGACTCGACACGGTGTGGGTGTCGTTCACCGACTACACGCTGACGACCGGAACCGAGGTCGGCGCGGTGAATTTCGCCGGACCGGCGATTCTGACGGGCGAGGGCGACCGCAACACCCTGTTCGGCGAGGCCTCGCAGGACACCCTGTTCGGACTGGGTGGATCCGACTACCTCTACGGCTTCGGCGCCGACGACACGCTCTACGGCGGCCTCGGTCCCGACTTCCTCTACGGCGGCTCGGGCAACGACACGCTCGTCGGCGGCGAGGACAACGACTACTACCGCCTCGACGACGGTGGCGCCGACACCATCGTCGAGGCGGTGGGCGAGGGGATTGACCAGGTATGGGTCAACTTCTCCGGCCACACGCTGCAGGCCAACATCGAATGGGGCGTGCTGAACTTCGACACGGCGGGCGACCTCACCGGCAACGCCATCGACAACACCCTCTACGGCACGGACGGCGTCAACACGCTGATGGGCGGCGGCGGCAACGACAACCTTCTCGGCTACGCCGGCATCGACGCGCTGCACGGCGAGGACGGCGACGACGTGCTCCAGGGCGGGCTCGACGCCGACACGCTCTATGGCGGGTCCGGCAACGACGCGTTCATCGGCGGCGGCGGCGCGGGCAACACCTACTTCGGCGGCGTTGGCGACGACTTCTACCGGGTCGACGCGGCCGGCGACGTGGTCAGCGAGGTTGGCGGTTCCGGAATCGACACGGTGTGGGTCTCCGTCACCGTCGACTACGTCGCGCCGGACGGGATCGAGAACCTGGCCGCCAACATCGGCACGGCCCTCAATCTCACCGGCAACGGTCTGGACAACCTGATCCAGGGAAACGATGCCCTGAACACGTTGTCCGGCGCGGGCGGCAACGACACGCTGATCGCCTACGACGGGGCGGACGTGCTCGCTGGCGGCGCCGGCCGCGACATCCTGATCGGCGGTGGCGGGGCGGACACGTTCGCGTATTCGCTTGGCGACGGCGACGACATCATCGTCGACTTCAACTTCGCCGACGGGGACCGCGTCGATCTGACGGGAATCTCCTACATCGGCAACGGGGCGACGGCGGACGTCGCGATCCTGTCGGCCGATGGCGGCGTGACCACGTTCACCCTCAGCGCCAACAACGGCTACAATTGGACCGGGGCGGAGTTCATCTAGGCCGGTGGGAAGGCGGCAGGCCGGCATGTCCCCGACGAGGCGTCAGTGCCGGAGATGAGCGCCCGGACGCGGTCCAGGATGAGCGGAGACCCGTGATTCTTTTTCTGTTTCCGTCGCTTGTGGCGATGCTATGATGCTCTTGAATAAGATCAAGAATAGATCGGAGCTCCCATGCGACCCCTCGCGCTGGTGCTCGTGTTGTCCTCGCCCCTGCTGCTCGGTGGCTGCGCGCTGCCGATCGGCGTCGCCATCGCCAGTTACGCGACCGATGGCGCGCTCTACCTCACCACCGGCAAATCCGGCTCCGACCACCTGATCTCGATGGTGTCGGACAAGGACTGCGCTACTTGGCGGGTCGTCAAAGGCAAGGAGATCTGCGTCGACCGGCCACCCGGCGAGAATCCCTACCAGGTCGACCGCGACGCGCCGCACCGTACGGTCGATGAGAGCGGCATCGCCCAACTGTACGCGCCGTCGAGCCAGGGCGGCGCCCTGCTGCTGGACGCGCAGGCGCGCGAAGCGATGGCGCCACGCAAACCGCCGGGCACGTCGACGGCGGCGCCCGCGGCCGTCGAGACCGCCGCGCTACCGGCCCCCGCCGAGGTCGGTTCCCGGCCTGCCGCCGCGACTCCGGTCGCCGAGGCTAGGTCGCAGCCCGCCATGGCATCGGCGCCGACGCGGGCGACCGCGCCGAAAGCCGCCGCCGCCAAGCCGCGGGAACCCGCCGTCGCCGCGGCACGCCGGCCGCCGGCGGTCGCCGGCAAGCCATCGACCGCGCCGCCAGCGGCCGTCGCCGCGAAGCCGTCGCCCGCCAAGCCGACGCAGACGGCGCGGGCCGCCCCGCGCAAGCCGCCGGTGTCGCCCGCGGTGGTCACGGTGTCGCAGCGTCCGGCCGGCACGCGCGTCGCCACCAGCCGCGCCGAGCCGCCGCTGATCCTCTACTAGGCGGTCGTCCTCAGGCGGGCCGCACCGGATCGGGCGGCGTTTCGTCGCGCAGCAGGAACGCCTCGAGGTTGTCGAGCGCCCGGAAGCCCATGGCGTTGCGCGTCTCCAGAGTCGCCGAGCCCATGTGCCGCAGCAGGAACGCGTTGGGCCGCTCGTGGTAGCCGGCGTTCAGATTCGGTTCGCCCTCGAACACGTCCAGCCCGACCGACGCCAGCTTGCCGCTTTTCACGGCCGCGATCAGCGCCGCGTCCTCGACCACGGGGCCGCGCGCGGTGTTCACCACGATGGCGCCGTCGGGCAGCTTCGCGATGCGCGCGGCGTTCAGCCAATGGCGCGTCTGCGCCGTCAGCGGGCAGTTGATCGACAGGAAGTCGCACAACGGCAGCATCGCCTCGGGGTCGCTGTGGAAAACCGCGCCCTTCTCGAGCGCCGGCGGCAGCCGGTTGCGGTTGTTGTAGTGGATCGTCATGCCGAAGGCCCGCGCGCGGTCGGCGACTGCCTGGCCGATGCGCCCCATGCCGAGGATGCCCAGCCGTTTGCCGGTGAGCTGCGTGCCCATGAGCTGGGTCGGCGCCCAGCCCACCCATTCGCGCCGGCGCAGCATGTCGATGCCCTCCTGCGCGCGCCGCGAGGCGCCCAGCAGGCAGAGCAGGGCGATGTCGGCCGTGGCGTCGGTGAGCACGTCGGGGGTGTTGGTGACCACGATGCCGCGCGCGGCGGCGGCGGCCACGTCGATGTGCTCGTAGCCGACCGAGAAGGTCGAGATGATCCGCACGCTCGCCGGCAGCCGGCCTATGGTCGCGGCGTCCAGGGCGTCGCCGGCGGCGCACATCACGCCGGCGCACCCCTCGGCGGCGGCCACCAGGCGGGCGCCATCGTAGATGGCGTCGGTCGGATTCAGGATGGGCGCGAAGCCGGCCGAGAGCCGGGCCTCGACGGCGGGCGGGAACAGACGGGTCGCGAGCACGACCGGTTTTGGCTTCGTCATGGCGCCTCTGTGCGTTCGGCGGTGCGATACGACTCGACTTTTGGCCGGCGCAGCCTACCCTAGCAGAGACAGCGCGCACCTCAACATCCGGCGTACGGATTTGTCGGTAAGGCCCAGGGGGTGGTCGACGTGCGCGGCCTGATGGTCATGGAATCGATCGACGCCTGCGATTCCTGGGAGACCAAGCAGCGCATCAAGCTGACCTTCCTGCGCACCGACACCGACGAGTTCGTGACCGATTCCAGCTTCGTCAGCTTCGAATCGAAGGATGGATCGACGCTCCAGTTCAGCGTGCGCAACACGCAGAACGGCGAGGTCGAGGAGGAGCTGCGCGGGCGCGCCGAGATCGGCCGCGACGGCGCCGGCAAGGCCAGCTTCAACCTGCCCGAGCCGCGGGCGTTCGACCTGCCGGCCGGCACCACGTTCCCGATGGCGCATCTCTCGCAGCTGATCGAGCACGCCCGCCAGGGCGAGAACGTGGTCGCCTACAACGTGTTCGACGGCGCCCGGCTGGACGGCGCGTTCAAGGTCAACGCGGTGATCCGCAAGCCGCAGCGCGGCGGCCTCGCGCCGGTGCCGCGCGGCGACACCGCGCTGCTGCGCAACCAGCCATCGTGGCAGGTGACGCTGGCGTTCTTCCCGGCCGACGGACAGGAGAGCCAGCCCGAGTACGAGGTGTCGATGGAACTGCTGGCCAACGGCGTCGCGCGCTCGATGACGCTCGACTACGGCGATTTCGCCCTCGACGCGAAGCTGCAGCGCATCGACGCGCTGCCGAGACCGAAATGCGGATGATCCCGGCGGCGGCGGCGCCGCTTCTCGCCGTCCTCGCGCTGGTCGCCGCGGCGACGCCGTCGCGCGCCCAGGCGCCGGAGCTGACCCCGCATCTCGCCGTCTACGAGGTGGCGACCGGCCGCGCGCCGGCCGGCGCGTCGGCGCCGCAGGTCAAGGGCACCTACGTCTACCGGCTGCAGGCGACCTGCACGGGCCACGCCTTCCAGCAGCGCCTGCGCTTCGAGATGCGCAAGGACGGCGCCGCGACGCTGATCGACCAGGTCTCGACCGGCGGCGAGTCGCGCGACGGCGCGCGCTACGAGTTCGAGCACCAGTCCTCGGTCGACGGCCGCCGCATGTCGACGACGAAAGGCGTGGTCGAGACCCGCGATGGCGCGCGCCGCGCCGTGTTCAGGGGATCGAAGGCGGCGCCGATCGAGATCCCCGCCGACACGCGCTTCCCCGTGTCGATCGTGCGCGGCATGGTCGGTGCGTGGAAGGCCGGCGAGACCGGCTACGAGGCCCGCTTCTTCTTCGGCGCCGAGGAGAAATCGGCGATGGCGGTCAGCGCGCTGTTCGGGAAGCCGCCGAAGCGCACGGAGGAGCTGCCCGCGCCGGAGGGCGACACGCGCCTGCTGGAGGGCAGGGAGCGCTTCTACTTCCGCGCGTCGTTCCGCGCGGTCGGCGAGGGCGGCCGGATCGCGGACGAGCCGACCCAGGAGCAGAGCAGCGTCACGCTCGACAACGGCATCGAGATCTGGGGCACCCACGAGGAAGGCGACCTGCGGATGGAGTACCGCCTGATCCGCATCGAGGCGATCGAGGCGCCGAAATGCCCGTAGGGACCGCCGGCCGCCGACGCGCGTTCCGGTGGGGCGGAGTCGCCGTTCCGCTCCGTCATCCCGAACCGCGGCGAGGGATCCCCATCCGTGGAACGATCCGCCGCTTCGCTTCGGAATGGCGGTGGATCCCATCCGCCCGGGATCGCTCTAGAACCGCGCCCGTCTAGCGGCGCACCGGCGGCCACAGCCACGCCGCGCCGCGCACGCCCGACGAATCGCCGTGCAGGGGCGCGGCCAGCCGGGTGCGGATGCGGCCCGCCTCGGTGAACACGAACGGTCCCCACAGCTCGGGCACGCGGCGGTACAGCGACGCGACGTTCGACAGTCCGCCACCGAGCACGATGACGTCGGGATCGAGCAGATTGACCACGCCGCCCAGCGCGCGGGCCAGCCGGTGCGCGTAGCGCTCCAGCAACGTCGCCGCGATCCGCCCGTCGACCGCCGGTCCGCCGTCCACACCGCCACGATCCGTCGTCGGGCCGCGCGTGCCGCCATCCGCGCCGGCTCCGCCTACCGTGGCCGTCGCGATCCGGCCGTCGACACGCCGATCACCGCCACCGCCACGGGCCGCGTACGCCTCCGCCGCCGCCGCGATCTCCACCGCCGCCACGTCGACGCCGGTCAGGGCGCGGTACTGGGCCGACAATCCTGGCCCCGACAGCCACGTCTCCAGGCAGCCCGCGCGGCCGCAATAGCACAGCCGTCCCGGCCGCTCGTCGTCGAACGGCGCCGGCAGCGGATTGTGGCCCCATTCGCCGGCGATGGCCTGCGCGCCGGTCAAGGCGCGGCCGTCGATCGCGATGCCGCCGCCGACGCCGGTGCCGATGATCACGCCGAACACCACGTGGGCGCCGGCCGCCGCGCCGTCGACCGCCTCCGACAGCGCGAAGCAATTGGCGTCGTTGGCCAGCCGCGCCTCGCGGCCCAGCGCGGCGGCGAGGTCGCGGTCCAGCGGATGGCCGTTGAGCCGCGTCGAGTTGGC
This sequence comes from Rhodospirillales bacterium, assembly GCA_016699855.1. Taxonomy (NCBI): domain Bacteria; kingdom Pseudomonadati; phylum Pseudomonadota; class Alphaproteobacteria; order Rhodospirillales; species Rhodospirillales bacterium. Next base: position 285,188 of record CP064988.1, on the reverse strand, counting down.
GTTCTTGATCAGCCCGGTGGCCGGCGAGATCGCGCCCGGCGTCGCCACGCCGACGGTGCAGCGCGCGCCGGCGGCGGCGTCGAGCGCCGCCACCATGTCGCGGATCGCCGCCACCGTGTCGTCGTAGGCGCCTTGCGGCGTCGGCACCCGGCGGCGCGCGGTCTCGCGGCCGGAATCGTCGAGCGCGATGCCTTCGATCTTGGTGCCGCCGAGGTCGATGCCGATGCGCATGCCGAGGGTCCGCGCCGCCGCTGGAACGCGCACCGTAACCGGCCCGGCCGGCGATGCGAAGCCGCCGGTTGGCGGGCCGCGCGTGGTGTTGATCGACGCCGCGCTCCGAATCCCCGGCCCGCGCGCTTCCGCGTTTCGTGCCGGGGCCGGGTCGGCGATGCGATGCCGCCGGTCCACGCGCCGCCCGGTGCGTCGCGCTTGCCGCCCGGCGGCCGGACGTGCAGTTTGCCGGCGGCGCGCGGGGCCGGTCCCGCGGCCTGAGCTGGGAGCCGAGAGGGGCGATGCCGCCGCGGGTCAGAGCGTTCGTCGTCGCGTGCCTGTTCCTGGTCGGCTGCGTGCTGGTGGCGCGCACCTACGGCACCCAGGCGGTGGTCAGCATGATCGGCATCCTGCTGCTGATGGCCGTCGTGATCCGGTCGTTCAAGTAGCCGCGGCACCCCGGTTGTAAGCGCGGTGACGCGCGCGGTAGCGGTCTTGTAGCGGGTGTTGCGCGGCGGCCACTGTCGCGCTGCAACCGGTCCCACAAGACCCGCGGCGCGTCCTGCCCTGACGTCCATGCCGTCTCCGCCGGACGCGGGGCGCCGCGTGGAAGAAGTGGTGCCGGTTATCGGCGATTCGAAAACCGGTACAGCCATGCGCCGGCGATCCGGCGCGGTGGCACGGCGTGTGCTGTTCGCGCGTATTGCACCCTCTCCGCCCACGAAGTGGGGGGAGAGGGAAGGGGCCCGTCGCGCGCAGCGCGATGGGAAGGGTGAGGTGGGTCGCCGTGGAGGTGGTCGCGTCTGATATCGACGCGCGCCGTTCATCCAGCGACCATTTTCACCGATACGACAACCACCTCACCCTCCCGCGCTACGCGCGGGCCCCTCCCTCTGTGCGAACTGGCGGATGGGTAACAGAAGCGTCCGGGCGGATGGGTAACACATCACCCGGCTGGAGGGCCGGGCCGCGCCTGCGCCGGGGGGTTAACCCCCCGGCGCAGGCGGCTCACTTTTCCTTTGGCGTCGATCGCCGCCAGACGCATCGGACCATAGCGCACCACCCACACGCCGTCGCGCGCGGTCGGCTCGAAGCCGACCGTCTCGCCGGCCAGCGTCTCGCTCAGGAACACCATCTCCCCGCCCCAGCGAACCTCGCCGTTGCTCCTGACCGCCCGCGCCTCCCATCCGGCCGGATACTCCGGCGCGCGCAGCTCGCCGTCCCACGGACGCGGGCTCGGGCTCCACACCTTCGACGGCGTCGCCATGTCCAGCGCCTCGTGCGGCCGCTCCTCGTTGAACATCCGCGTGAACGCCGCGAACCGGCGCTGCTGCTCGCGCCGGTCCCGCGCCACCGGCAGCACCGTGTCCTGCTGCACCGTCAGATGCAGCCGCTCGTGCCGGCCGTTCTGCTGCGGCCGGCCCGGCGCGATCCGCTCCGGCCGGACCCCGGCCCGCACCAGCCACACCGCCAGGCGCCCGATCCCGCCCATCCCGCGGCCGCGAACGGCGGCCCGTTGTCCGAGCGCAGCGACAGCGGCAGCCCGTGCTCGCGGAACGCCCCCGACAGCACCGTCCGCACCGTCGCGAAGTCGCAGCGCTCCACCGCCACCAGCCGCAGCACGTAGCGGCTGCGGTGGTCGCTCAGGCTCAGCGGATCCAGCCGCCGCGCGTCGCGCGTCCGCCACCAGCCCTTGAAGTCCACGCACCACACGTCGTTCGGACGCTCGCCCGTCCCCAGATCGTCGCCCTGCGGACGCCAGCTCCGCTCCGTCCGCCGCGTCGCCGGTCTCGAACGTGGCGCGTGGATCGGCGATGGCGGCGCGGGCCGCGCCGACGAAGCCGGCCGAGGCGTCGATCGCGAGCAGGCCGGCGGGCGCGCATCGCGCCAGGATCGCCGCCGACAGCGCGCCGGTGCCGCAGCCGACCTCCAGCCACGCCTTGCCCGCGGGCGCGGCGAGCCAGTCGAGGAAGCGCGGCGCCACCAGCCGGCTCCACCGTCCCATGTAGGCGTCGTAGCTGTCGCCGGCCTGCCAGGCGTCGTGACGGGCTGTCTCGGTCATGGCGAGATCCTCCGGGCGTGGCGGCGTTCGCGCGGACGAAGCGGCGCGCGCGGTGATGCTTCGGTGGGTGCGGTGGTGGTGTCAAGCGCACGGGGGCGACACCGCCCGCGACCGACCCGGATACGATGAGGGTGCGCGGAACCGCGGCCGGCGCGTTCCGCTTCCGTCGACGCGCGCACCGCTTTCCCGGTGGCGCGCGCGGGCGGACAATGGCGGCGCGACCCAACCCACGGAGCCCGCGATGAACGACATGCACCACTACGTCACGGCGATCTCGAAGATCGTGAGCGGGGGCGGGGACGAGGATCTGATCCTGCGCGGGCGGCGGCTGACCGACCTGATCGCCACGGCGAGCTTCGCGGAGTCGGTGCTGCTGATGCTCACCGGCCGCACGCCGACGCCGGGCCAGGCGCGCACGCTCGACGCGCTGTGGACGGCCTGCGTCGACCACGCCGTCACCCCGGCGGCGATGATCGGGCGCGCCTTCGCGTCCTACGGCACCTCGACCACGGCGGCGGTGGCCGGCGGCATCCTGATGTTTGGCGACATCGCCGGCGGCGCCGGCGACCCGATGGCCCGCGCCATGGTCGCGGCGCTGCGCGAGGCCATCGCGGCGGAGGGCGCCGGCGACTCCACGAGCCCCGCCGGCCAAAGCCCCGTCGCCGCCGCGACCATCGCCAAGGCGGCGGCGCGCGTCGTGGCCGACGGCTTGCGCGATGGAGGTCGCGTGCCGGGCTTCGGCATCCCGGCCCACGCCGTCGATCCGCGCGCGCCGGCGCTGCTGGCCGTGGCGCGCGGGCAGGGCGCGGCCGGCGCGTACTGCGATCTGCTGGTGGCGATGGAGAACGAGCTGGCCCGGGTGAAGGGCCGCCGCTTCGCCATGAACATCGACGGCATCGTCGCCGCCGTGACGCTCGACCTCGGCCTGCCGCCGGAATGCGCCGCCGCCTTCGTGATGATCCCGCGCAGCTTCAGCACGCTGGCGCACTACATCGAGGAGAAGGCGCAGGGCACGAAATGGCGGCACGTGCCGCAGGAGGAGGTGACGTACACGGGGCCGGAGGCGGCTCCTGGACCGCGTACTGCAACGATGCCTTGATACTTTGTGGCGGAGCGTAGGACGGAGGCAACAAGAGAAACGGCGGATAGGACTACGGAAAAATAGTCCCCAGAACCTTCCAGTACTGCTGCACCACTGGAACACCAGAAACCGGCGCTACGCCGCCTGCAACAAACTGCACATACTCTCCTTCTCCGCTCTGCCCGACATTCTCCAGATAGAACACCGACGCCGCACCCGGCATCGGCTTGCCGAGGCGCTTGAGGTAGGCGAAGTACTCGGTCGCCCGTTCATTCGCCTGCGCAACCACTGCAAGTATACGTCCGTTCAGGAGGGAGAGAGCGGGCGGTTGCCCCAACAGCACGTGACCCCGGTCCAAAGCGACGGGAAATGCGCTGTCGCCGGCGACGCGACCCGTCGCCACGACCTGATCGAGTACCGGCGAACTGGCGACGAAGACGGCTTCATCCTGCGATTTAGCCGGTGTGGCTTCGTCGAACAGGACTCCGACGACCTTGCTCAATCTCGCGCTGCTGCGTTGCACGAAATGCGTCGGCGGTCCGCCTGAATTGGCTGACGGCATCGTCTCCAGCGAGATATACGACAAATCGCCTTTGGCGATGCCAACACGGCGGGCATAGATTTTGCCGGGCGTTTGAATAACCGCGAAGTCGCCGTTCCTCACCTCCGCCGACGTCGAGACGATCAATGTCTGTCCAGTGAAGGCGACAATCCCAAGCGTCGGAGCGCGGAGCGTGAACAGCGAAACCTCGCCAAGGGACGCAAGATCGAATGTCTCGGTGGCGTCCTCTACGCTGGTCAGCGCGGCACCGACATCGCGCGCCGCCAGCCGGCTGACGATCGGAATCGGTCTCGCAGGCAGGGAAACGACGGTCAGCGTGGAGGACGTCCTGCTGACCTCCGCCACACGCTGCTCTGCTGGCAGCCGTCCCATGAAGCGCGCATAGGCCAACCAACAGGCGTCGATTGCAGAGAAGACATCTTCATATCCTTGCCGGACGTCATCAGCTTCCGTTGGCGAAACCTGGTCCGCCCGGCCGTGATGTGCTTTGTTGATGACTTCGCGAAACGGTGCTCCCGCACGCAACAGTGGCAGATTGAGAAGGCGCTGGAACGGTTCTTCGTTGAACGGCCTTTCGCCACGATTGCGCGCTTTGGCGATCCGGCCTAGGAGATCATTCAAGGTCGGAGCTCTCAGGACCGAGGGATCGGAAGCCAGAAGGTCCCAAAGCTTAGTTTCAATTCGGACGCGCACTGGATCGACGAAAGCACGCGCCAGCGCCGGGTCGTTTGGATTGGTCTTTTGCCAACGGTCGCAGCGAGTTCGCGCTTCATCGGCCACAGGCGCAAGACTGGCGGTGCATTTCGAGGTCGAGATCGCGGAAAATTCCCAAGTTTCCGAGCGATAGGGACCGCCGGTGGCTTGATGCGCCGCGACAAATGCTTCGATTGTCGGGATGAAGCCGAAATCGTTGCTAACGATCACTGGGTGCATATCCACCGCCAGTAAAGCCGACACTGTGGCAGCGAGATTCGCGACGTTGCCGGGATCGAACAGATCTTGCGGGTCATCCATTAGAATGGTCGAAAGACCGCCGGTGCGACTCCAAATCTGTTGCCGGAGGGCCAGAACGAACGCCGCGAGATAGGCCCGCAACGCCGAAGCGTTCATAACGTGATGCGCCTCGACCAGGTGTTTGCCCTGAGATGCCAGCAGGCCGAGGCCGTCGGACTTTGCCGGATCGAGGCCGGCATAGGCAGGAGCCTGGAGAAACTGCGCTTTGTACATACGTTGCGCCCACGCGCTGACCTGGGCGTCGAGATCGGCGATCAGACCCGCCACCTGGTCATGCACCAAGGCCGGGAACCGGACGAACGGCTCGACTGCCTTGGCGGCGCGCGCCAGCTTCGCGATCCGGAGCCTCAGCTTGGCCCATTTCTCACAGGTCTCTTTGATCTGCGCGAGCTGACGCCGGATGCCGGCAAAGACCGTCGCGGCGTCGCGATACGCCTTGAGGACCGCCAATTTGCCGTCGATGGACCGGCAATTGGCAGCAAGGTTGGTCTCGTCCTTGTCCGCGCGCAGAACGCCGGTCATCGCCCTCTTCGCGAACTCGGCATGCGCGGCGCGATACCGGGCAAGCTGGACGGCGCGACGGACGTTCTTGATTGCCGCGCGCAGACCTTCATTGTCGGGGATCTCCGGTGGAAGGCTGACGCCGGGCAGTGGATCGCGTTGTGGCGCGTCCTTCCACGCAGCCCGGCAAAGCGCCGCGATGCCAGGTGCCATCTTCTTGAGCATGGCGGGAAATTCTGTCAGCGCGAAGACTTCCTTCGACAGCGCGGCTTCATAGAGCGCCGCGAGATCGTCCGGCACCTCTTGCTCGACGAACAACTGTACCGTGGCCGGCAAGCGGCCACGCAACGCCTGTTTCGCGTCGTGCTCCCATTCGGCAGCAGTCTTCAGCATTGCCGCATCGGCCGTCCGCGCTTGGTTCAATGCTTCCGCGACAGAGCGGTCCAGGAGTGCATCCTGTGGAATCGCGCCAGGTCGATTGAGGTCCCGCGCACACACCGGACAGTCGGTCAGCGGTTTGCCGGGATGGATGGCATCGTGCCACTTGGCGACCAGACCATAGAGACGCAGCCGATCGGCGCGGGCGGTGTCGGACAAATGGGCAACCAAGGCCGCCGCTTCGGCCTCGATTGCCTGCAATACGAGCTCAGCGTCGGTCATGTGCTCGGCGGTCATTTCACCGATCTTCGATGAAAGCTGCATCGACGGCAGCCCCTTGAGCGCCGCCGGACTGAAACAGTTGGCCGCCGCCGTCAGGACGGTGCTGAAGCGCGTCACATCGGTTTCCGCGGTCAGCGGCGGCAAGGTGTCGAGAATCAGGAGCGCATCAGCGGCAGCCTTCGTCTCGACGGTTTTGAGGCGGTTTTCCGCTTCCTCAAGCCCAGCCTTCCAAGCATCGGGCTTCGCATCGGTTGGGGCGACCACGCAATCGAGATTCGGCAGACCCTCGCCATCCTTCAGCAGATCGGCCAGCGTTTGCAGTTGCTTCCCCACCGTGATCTCACATCCCGTCTTTTCGTCATTCGCTTGCTTGGGATATTTGTCGGTCAGGCGATCATGCAGACGTTCGCTCCGCTTGCCGAAATGCGCGAGCGGCCGCAGGCCTGTCAAGGTCGAGACCGCCTGCGATAGCGTCGTTTTGTCGTCGAAACGAGTTGCGGCCGCAATGCCGGGCATCAATGTCCCGACCTGAAGTGCTAAATCCGGCAGGCCGAGCTTGTCCAGTCCTGTCGCCGTTGTCTTGAAGGCACGTTTGCCGTCCCGTTCGAGCCGGCGTTCGACGTCGACTTCGCGCCCATCAATCAGAGAACGAAACGTCAAGCGGACCCAGGTATCCACTTTCGGAACACCGTCCACGGCGACCAGCTCGGCTTCGGTGGGAATGGGAACGATCACCGGCAGCGGAAAACTCTTGTCCTTCGCTTCGCCATCTCCGTTGCCGTCGTCGGCTCGAACCTGAACTTGAATCGGTTCGTGTAGAACGGACGGCAGACCTTGCGAGCGATGACCGTAGCCGGTCAGGCACCAACAGATCGCGCTGACGAGCGACGTCTTGCCGGCGCCATTGAAGCCGCGGAACAACGAAGCATGGGCGGCAAGCTCGAGCTCGAAAGGATGCGGATCGGCGCCTGCCTCAGCGCAATGGCGGTGCAGGCCGCGAAAACGGTGGGCCACAACTCTCACAAGACGCCACTTCTGGAGCGTCGCCGCCGGCCGAGCGGCAGCGGTCGCCGCCTTGGGCAACGTGTCCAGGGCATCGAGCACCCGGTCGATTTCGCCGTCCTGGATGGTCGGGTCTTTTTCAGGATTCCAATAGGTTCGGCGGTCCTGATTGTAAAAGGCAAGAATCGCCCGACTGTCCGGTAGCGATAGTGAGAACTCTTCGCCGCCAGAAGCTTGCAACGTGTGGCCGGCGATAAGATGCAGGACGACCTCATCAAGAGTAAGGTCAGAAATCCGTATTGTAGAGTGGCCGGCCAATGGGCTGCCTCGTGGGTGTTTCAACTCACGCCGCGGAAGCGCCGGGCATGTTGATCGAAAGATTACCCACTATTTACACGCTACGCGGGAAACGCGCTACAGTCATCCGCTACGATAGTGTGCGCCTGCCGCCGGAATGCGCCGCCGCCTTCGTGATGATCCCGCGCAGCTTCAGCACGCTGGCGCACTACATCGAGGAGAAGGCGCAGGGCGTGAAATGGCGGCACGTGCCGCAGGAGGGCGTGACGTACACGGGGCCGGAGGCGGGGTAGGTTGGCGGCGTGCGTCGCGGCAACGACGGCGGAGCGGGCGCTACGCCGCGATGCGCGACGGCTTCGGACGGAGGACGCGCGCTTTGGCGCTCGGTTGGGTCACGGCGACCTGCAGCCGGACGCCCGCGTCGCGCTGCAGATAGCCGATCACGTTCAGCAGGTTGCGGGCCTGGGGGTTTCCCGTCGGGCCGAACATGCGCATCAGGCTCTTGGCCTGCGTGCCGGTGCCGGCGGCGAGCTTCTCGAATCCCACCGTCGCCTTGATGTAGTCGCGCAGGATCGCCTTGCCGGTATCGACGTCGCCGGCGAGCATGGTGTCGATGCCCTCGCGCAGCAGGGCGGCGCGGAACGCCGGATCGCGTACCACGCGGGCCCGAACCGTTTCCTTGAAGTCGCGCGTCAGTCCCATACGACCCTCCACCGGCCTCACCGTCACGGCGCCCGCGATAGTCGCTTGCGTCGTTTGTAGTCATCCCAGAACCGCTTCGCCTTCGCGATGTCGGCGGATTGCCGCTTCTTGGTTCCGCCGGTCAGCAGGATGACGATCCGCTCGCCATCCTTGCCGAAATAGATACGGTAGCCCGGCCCCCAGTCGATCTTGCACTCCGCGACGCCGGCGCCGACCGGTTCGACGTTCGAGAGATTGCCCGCCGCCAGCCGCGTCAACGCGGTGTTGATCCTGACGGCGGCGATGGCGTCGAGCGAATCAAACCAATCGCCGAACGGTCGCTTGGTATCCTCGGTCTGATATTCGAGGAGTTCGATCACGAGTGCGGTGGTAACATATATGGTACTATTGCGCAACGTCGCGACGTGCGTCGCTCGGCGTCGATGGGACCTGAGCAGTGGGACGAAGCCCCTCACCCCAACCCTCTCCCCGCCTGCGCGGGGAGAGGGGGCAAGAGCGAAGCGGGGCGGCCTTTCGGCCGCCCCGCGTGAGTCTCGCAATCGCGTCAGCCGCTCACCCCAGCTGGATCCATGTCGTCTTGATCTGGGTGAACTTGTCGAAGGCGTGCAGCGACTTGTCGCGGCCGATGCCGCTCTGCTTGTAGCCGCCGAACGGCGTGGTGATGTCGCCGCCGTCGTAGGTGTTGACCCACACCGAGCCGGTGCGCAGGCCCTTGGCGATCTTGAACGCCTTGTTGATGTCCGAGGTGAACACCGCCGACGCCAGCCCGTAGATCGTGTCGTTGCCGACGCGCACCGCCTCCTCGGCGTCCTTGACGGAGATCACCGACAGCACCGGGCCGAAGATCTCCTCCTGGGCGATCTTCATTTTATTGTCGACCTTGTCGAACACCGTCGGCTCGATGAAGTTGCCGGCGTTCTCGATGTGCACCTGCTTGCCGCCCATGCGCAGCTCGGCGCCTTCCTTCTTGCCGGCCTCGATGTAGCCCATCACCCGCTTGGTCTGCGTCTCGTCGACCATGGCGCCCATCTGGGTCTTGGGGTCGAGCGGATCGCCGGGCTGCATCTTCTGGCCGACCGCCATCACCTTCTCGAGGAACTGGTCCTTGATCTTGTCCTCGACGATCAGGCGCGAGCCGGCGGTGCAGACCTCGCCCTGGTTGAACCAGATGCCGAAGGCGGCGCGGCGGGCGGCGACGTCGAGGTTGGGCGCGTCGGCCAGCACGATGTTGGGCGACTTGCCGCCGGCCTCGAGCCAGACCTGCTTCATGTTGGATTCGCCGGAGTACTTCAGGAAGTACTTCGCCACCTCGGTCGAGCCGGTGAAGGCCAGCACGTCGACGTCCATGTGGCGGCCCAGCGCCTGGCCGGCGGTCTCGCCGAAGCCCGGCAGCACGTTGAACACGCCCTCGGGGATGCCGGCCTCGGCCGCCAGCTCGGCCAGGCGGATGGCCGTGAGCGGCGACTGCTCGGCCGGCTTGAGGATCACGGAGTTGCCGGCGGCCAGCGCCGGCGCGATCTTCCACGACGCCATCAGCAGCGGGAAGTTCCACGGCACCACGGCGGCCACGACGCCGGCGGCCTCGCGCGTGATCATGGCGACGACGTTGCCGGGGGTCGGCGCGATCTCGTCGTAGATCTTGTCGATCGCCTCGCCGAACCACTGGAAGGTGTTGGCCGAGCCGGGCGCGTCGACCGTGGTCGAGAAGGCGATGGGCTTGCCCATGTCGAGCGTCTCGAGCAGGGCCAGCTCCTCGCGGTTCTTGAGGATCAGGTCGGCCAGCTTGAGCATGACGCGCTTGCGGTTGGCGGGCGGCATGTTGGCCCACGTTCCCTTCTCGAACGCCGCGCGCGCGGCCTTCACGGCGAGATCGACGTCGGCGGCATCGCACTCCGCGACCTTGGCGATCACCTGGCCGGTGGCGGGGTTGACGCGGTCGAAGGTCTTGCCGGAGACCGAGGCCACGTACTTGCCGCCGATGAAGGCCTGCGCGCGGAAATCCAGCGCCGTGGCGCGAGCCTTCCAGTCGTCCTTGCTGAGCGGGGCGTTCATCGTCGTCTCCTCCAGGTGCGTGTCCGTGCGAATGCGGGCCGGAGACTAGAGCGTTTCCGGGGCGGATGGAATCGCGGAAGCGGGGAGGCGGAGCGCCCTTCGGGCCCGCGCTATTTGCCCTCTCCGCCGCGCAGCGGGGGAGAGGGCGTGAAACGGAAAAGGCCGCCCGGTGGGGCGGCCTTTCGGGCGGGCGCTCGGGGGAGCGGCCTACTTGATCTTGGATTCCTTGAAGGCGACGTGCTTGCGCGCGACGGGGTCGTAGCGCTTGAGCTCCATCTTCTCGGTCTTGGTGCGGGGGTTCTTCTTGGTGACGTAGAAGTAGCCCGTGTCGGCGGTCGAGATCATCTTGATCAGGATAGCGGTCGGCTTGGCCATGGTCTTGTTCCGTTCTAGGGCCGCTGGGGCCCGGAAATCCTTGGAAGTGCCGGGAAAATAGCCGCGAACGCCGCGATGTCAAGGCGCGTCCGCCGGCCCCTCACTCCGCCGGCTTCGGCCCCGGGGCGGCGATCGGCGCGGCCGGGATGGCGTGGCCGGCCATCTCGTCGGCGCTGCGGCCGAACCGGCGCTTGCCCCAGCGCGACAGCCGGTCGACGTAGACCAGCGCCACCGGCACCACGACCAGGGTCAGCAGGGTCGAGCTGATCAGCCCGCCGATCACCGCGTGGGCCATCGGCGCGCGCTGCTGGGCGCCTTCGCCCAGACCCAGCGCCAGCGGCAGCATGCCGAAGATCATCGCCAGCGTGGTCATGACGATCGGCCGCAGGCGGATGACGCCGGCCTCCAGCAGCGCGTCCTGGATCGAGGCGCCGCGGCGCATGGCCTGGTTGGCGAAATCGACCAGCAGGATGGCGTTCTTGGTCACCAGGCCCATCAGCATGATGAAGCCGATGATGCTGAAGATGTTGAGCGTCGAGCCGGCGATCAGCAGGCCGAGGAACACGCCGATCAGCGACAGCGGCAGCGACAGCATGATGGCCAGCGGCTGCAGGAAGCTGCCGAACTGCGAGGCGAGGATCAGGTAGATCAGGATCACCGCCAGTCCCAGCGCCTGGCCGGCGTAAGACATGCTCTCGGCGATATCCTTGCTCGAGCCGCCGACCACGAAGCGGTAGCCCGGCGGCAGCTGGATGGATTTCAGGATCTCCTGCGCGTCGCGGCCGACGTCGCCGGTCGAGCGGCCGGACGCGTTGGCGGTGATCTGCACCTCGCGCTGCAGGTCGCGGCGGTTGATCTGCGAGGCGCCGGTGGTCTCGACGATCTCCGCCACCTGGCCGAGCTGCACCATGCGCGGCGCGCCCGACAGATCGGCGCCGGCGGCGATCCAGATGCGGTCGAGGTCGGCGCGGCCGGAGCGGTCGGTGGCGGGCAGACGCACCAGCACGCCGTAGTTCTCGCCGTCGGGCGCGCGCCACACGCTGGTCTCGTCGCCGGCGAAGAGCGGCCGCAGCGTGGCGGCGATCTGCGCCGTGCCCAGGCCGAGGTCGGAGGCCGCGTCCCGGTTCACCAGCACCGAGAGGATGGGGCGGGCGGATTTCAGGTTGCGGTCGATGTCGACGGCGCCGGGCACGGCCGCCAGCCGCGCCATGACGTCGGTCGAGATCCGGTCGAGCGTCGCCATGTCGGGGCCCTGCAGCGAGATCTGGATCTGCTTCTGGACGCCGCCGCCGGGCCCGCCGGGGATGTTGACGGAGACGAGGATGCCGGGGATCGAGGCCAGCCGGTCGCGGATCGGCTGCGCCATCTGCTCGGGCGTGCGCTTGCGCTTGAGCACCTCGACGTAGCGCAGGTACAGGCTCGCCTGGTTCTTGCCCTGCACCGCGCCGGTGTTGACGGTGCCGTAGGTGTAGGCGATCTCGGGGAACTCGCGGATCGCGGCCTCGACCTGGCGCAGCTTGGCGGTGGTGTACTCCAGCGACGAGCCGACCGGCGTCTCGACGCTGACGACCTGCTCGCCGAGATCGGCCTGCGGCACGAACTCGACGCCGACGAAGCGCGCCAGCCCGAACGAGCCGACGAAGGCCAGCAGCGCCACCAGCAGCGTGGTCTTGCGCCAGCGCAGCGCCACCAGCAGCAGGGCGCGGTAGCCGGCGTTGAGCCGGTCCTGGACGCGCTCCAGCGCGCGCGCCATGCGGCCGCCGCCATGCGCCTGCGGGTCGTACCACACGCTCGACAGCATCGGGTCCAGGGTGAACGACACGAACAGCGACAGCAGCACGGCGGCCGACACCACGATGCCGAACTGGAAGAAGAAGCGGCCGATGATGCCGCCCATGAACGCCACCGGCAGGAACACCGCGACGATGGTGAAGGTGGTCGCCAGCACCGCCAGCCCGATCTCCTCGGTGCCGTCGATGGCGGCGTCGCGGTGCGACTTGCCCATCCCGAGGTGGCGCATGATGTTCTCGCGCACCACGATGGCGTCGTCGATCAGGATGCCGATGGCGAGGCTGAGCGCCATCAGGGTCAGCACGTTGAGCGTGAAGGCGAAGGCGGCGATCACCATGAACGCGCCCATCACCGACACCGGCAGGGCCAGCCCGGTGATCACCGTGCTGCGCCACGAATGCAGGAACAGGAACACGATGGCGATGGTCAGCAGGCCGCCCTCGATCATCGTGCGCTGCACGTTGGCGACCGAGTTGCGGATGCCGCGCGAGGTGTCGCGCACGATCTCCAGCGACACGTCCGCCGGCAGCGACCGGCGCAGCTCCTCGACCGCGCGGCGCGTGCCGTCGGCGACGTCGATGGTGTTGCTGCCCTGGACCTTGACGATGTCGACCGCAAGCGCGCGCCTGCCGTCGAGCAGAGCCACGCTGTCGAGCTCCTGCTCGCCGTCGACGATGTCGGCGACCTGGCCGAGATAGACCGGCGCGCCGCCGCGGCGGGCGACGATCAGCTCGGCGAAGCGCCGGGCGTCGCCGACCCGGCCGTCGATCTCGATGGTGCGGTCGTCGTTGCCGCGGGTGACGCTGCCGGCCGGGAAGTTCTGGTTCTCCTCGCGCACGGCGCGGATCACCTCGTTGACGCCGACGCGCAGCGCCTGCAGCCGCTCGGGGTTGAGCTGGATGTTGATCTGCCGCTTGACGCCGCCGACGATGGTGACGCGCCCGACGCCGCGCACGTTCTCCAGCCGCTTGACGATCGTCTTGTCGACGATGGTCGTGAGGTCGCGCGCCGCGCGCAGCTCCGAGCGCACCGCGATCGAGACGATCGGCTGGTCGTCGGGGTTGAAGCGCTGGATGACCGGCTCCTTGACCTCGTCGCGGAACTGGGCGCGGATCTGCTGCACCTTCTCGCGCACGTCCTGCGTCGCCTGCGTCGAGGGCACCGACAGCTCGAACTCGGCGATGACGACGGAGCGGCCCTCGTAGGAACGCGAGGTCAGAGTCTTCAGGCCGGCGATGGCGTTGACCGCCTCCTCGACCTTGCGCGAGATCTCGGTCTCGACCGTCTCCGGCGAGGCGCCCGGGTACTCGACGCTGACCACGACGACAGGGAAGTCGACGTTGGGGAACTGCTCGACGCCGAGCTGGCGGTACGAGAACAGCCCGAGCACCGTCAGCGCCAGCATCATCATGACGGCGAAGACGGGGTTGTCGACGGCGATGCGGGTCAGTCTCATCGATCGGCTCCGTCGGCGGCCGGGATTACTTCGCGCCCTCGACCTTGACGGCCTGTCCCGCCTTGAGGCCGGGCAGGGGGGCGACCACGACGCGCTCGCCGGCCGCGACGCCCTCGACCTCGACCAGCTCGCCGCGGTCCCAGCGCGCGCCGGCCCTCACCGCGACGCGCGTCAGCCCGCCGTCGCGCAGCGCCAGCACGTGGTCGCCGCCCGCGTCGCGGCGCAGGGCCGCGACCGGCAGCGCGATGGCGCCGAGCTTCTCCGCCACCACGGCCTCGCCGGTGCCGAACAACCCGCCGCGCAGCGCCGGATCGCCGTCGAGGATCTCGACGAACACCAGCACCGAGCGCGAGCCGGCCTGCGTGGTCGGGCTGATGCGCGCGACGCGGGCGCGGAAGACGCGCTCCGGGAAGCCCTCGACCGAGGCCGCCACCGGCTGGTCGACCTTCAGGCGCACGACGTCGGCCGCCGGCACCTGGGCCGCGATCTCGACCCGCGTGGTGTCGAGCAGGGTCAGGATCCTGCCGTCGACCGGCAGCGACTCGCCGGGATTGGCCAGACGCTCGCCGACGATCCCGGCCATCGGCGCGCGCACCTCGGCGTCGGCCAGCGCCTTGCGCGCGAGCTCGACCTGGGCCTCGTTGACGGCGACCATCGACTTCTTGGCGTCGGCGACGGCGGTGGCCTGCGCCAGCGCCGTCTGGGCCACGACCTTCTGCTCGAACAGGCGCTCCTTGTCGGAGCGGTCCTTCTCGGCCCAGCGCGCCTCGGCGCGCGCCGCCTCCAGCGCCGACAGCCGCTCGTTGAGCCGGGTGGTCGCGTCGGTCGTCTCGAACCGCGCGAGCACCTGGCCGATCACGACGCGGTCGCCTTCGCGCACCAGCACCTCCGCCAGCTTGGCGGCGACGCGTGATTTCACGACGGTCTGGTCGACCGGCTGGGTCGAGCCGGTGAAGCGCACGATCTCGCGCAGGTCGCGCGGCGCGATGGTGGCGATCTCGACCGGCGACAACTCGAGCGGCCGGCCGGCCGCCGCGCCGGCCAGGGCCGGCGGCCGCGCCTGGCGCTGGCCGGCGATGTACGCGCCGATGCCGCCCGCCGCGGCCAGCACGGCGATGCCGAGGAGGAACATGTCGCGCGTCCTCATGGCCGTAGCCCCGCGAGCATGAGATCGAGATAGGCGTCGAAGAAGCCATCGCAGGATGGCGAGGACGGATCGTGCGGCAGCAGGGAGCGGCGCCACATCGAGTACATCCCCAGCGGTGACCGCAGCGCCACGGCGGTGGCTTCGACATCCGCCAGCGGGCGCACCTCGCCGCGCGCCATGCCACGGTGGAGCACGTCGACGAACACTTTCAGGCCGCGCTTCTCGATCTCGTCGACGAAGTAGCGCGCCACGTCCGGGAAGTTGCCGGCCTCGGAGACCACCAACTTGAGGACACCTCCGGCCGGGCTGTCGTCGAACACCCGGAACCGGGCGACGAGCTCGCGCAGTAGCGCCGCGGTGGTGCCGGAAAAGGTGGCGACCAGGTCGGCGCCGGAGTTCAGCGGGCCGAGGATGGCCTCGGCGATCACCGCCTTGAACAGCTCCTCCTTGCTGCGGAAATACAGGTAGGGGAGGCCCTTGCTGACGCCGGCGGCTTTGGCGACGTCATGCAACTTGGTGGCGGCGAAGCCACGCTCGGTGAACAGCAGCATGGCCGCATGGACGATTTCCCGGCGCCGATCCTCCGGGCGTCGGATCCGTCGCGGGCGGGGCAGGTTGATCGGTCCGTTCGCCGGATCGATATTGACTGACTGGTCAGTATTCATTCGCGCGATATAGGGGCGCGCCGCGCCGGAATCAAGCGGCGTCAGGAGCCGAGCAGGCGGAGTTGACGGTCGAAGATCCGCAGCGCGTCCGGCAACGTGTCGCCGGACGCCAGCCGCCGGGGGCCGTTGAAGACCTGGAAGCGGCCGTCACGGTGCCCGCCGGCGACCTTGGCGATGGCGAATAGCGGCTGCTCGGCGGCGTGCCGGAAGATCGAGAATACCGCCATGCCGGGGCGGAAATCGATGGCGTAGTCCCGCCACTCGCCGGAGGCGACCCGGCGGCTGTAGAGGTTCAGAAGCTCGGTCAACTCCCGTCGGTCGAAGGTCACGACGCGGCGGCGGGCGCGGGCGTCGGCGAGATTCAGCAGATTCGTCATGCGTCGGCGCGGCGCCCCGGAACGGTCTGAACGACCCCGCAAGTCTTGCAGAATCGCGCCGGACGGTAAAGCCGGGCGCGGTTTGCCAAACCTGGGGCCCCGGGCTAGAACCCGGCGCGGGAATGCCGCGCAAGATGTTGGGAACACGCGTGTGAGCGACATAATCCGCGAAGTCGACGAGGCGGTACGCCAGGACCAGGCCCGGGAGTGGTGGAACCGCTACGGAAACTGGGTCGTGGGCGCCTGCGTCGGGGTCGTGGTCGCGGTCGCCGCATGGCAGGGCTGGAGCGTCTACCGGGACGACCAGCGAGGGGCGGCGGGCGCCGCCTTCTCGGTCGCCGTGGCCGACGCCGGCAAGGACGCGAAAACGGCCATTCCCGCGCTTGAGCGGATCGCGGCCGGCGGGGTGGAGCCCTATGCCGGATTCGCCCGCCTCAAGATCGCGCAATTGAAAGCCGAGTCGGGTGACAAACCCGCCGCCGCCGCCGCGTACGACGCCGCCGCCAAAGCCGCGGCGAGCGAGGATCTCCGCGACGTCGCCATCCTGCTGGGCGCCATGCAGGCGTTCGACACGGCGCCTTCCGACGAGTTGATCGCCCGCCTGCAGCCGCTGACGGCGGCCGGCCGGCCGTTGCGTCCATCGGCGATGGAATTGACGGCGGCGCTGGCGCTGAAGGCCGGCGACACCGCCCGGGCGCGGACCTTGTGGATCGAGATCGCCGCCGATCCGGGCGCGCCCACGACGCTGCGCGACCGCGTGCGCGAGCTGCTGGCGGCGGCCGGCGGCGAGCCGCCCACGCCGGCGCCGACCCCCGCCAAGCCATGATCGACGACGACGGCCGCGCGCCGAGAATCGGAACCGACACCATGACGAAGCAATCCTTCGCGCGCTCCGGCGGCGCGTTCGCGCTCGCCGCCATGCTGGTCGCGCTGACGGGCTGCGACCTGTTCGGATCGTCGAAGCCGCCGCTGCCGGGCGAGCGTGTGGCGGTGTCCAGCCAGGACACCGATGCCAAGCCGGATCCCGATGCCGGCGCGTCCGGCCCGCTGACGCTGCCGAAGCCCGTCTCCAACGATTCGTGGCCCCAATCCGGCGGTTTCGCGCACTATTCGATGCAGCATCTCGCGTTGGCGGACGCTCCGCAGATCGCGTGGACCGCCAGCGTCGGCGCCGGCTCGACGTACGAGCGGCAGTTGCTGGCGCCCCCGATCGTCGCCGAGGGCCGGGTGTTCGTGAAGGACGCGCTCAGCAGCGTCTCGGCGTTCGACGCCGCCACCGGCGCGCTGGTGTGGCGCAAGCGTCTGGAACCCAAGAAGAGCCGCGACGCCGACGAGTTCGGGGGAGGTTTGGCCTTCTACGGCGGCCGCCTTTTCGTCACGACCGGCTTCGCCGACGTGTTCGCGCTCAATCCGGCGACGGGCGACGAGATCTGGCGCGCGCCGGCGAGCGCGCCGGTCCGCGGCGCGCCGACGGTCTTCCAGGACCGGGTGCTGTCGATCAGCATCGACAGCCGCCTCCAGGCGCTGGCCGCGGTCGACGGCTCGCCGCTCTGGGACTACTCGGCGCTGTCCGAGAGCGCCGCGTTCATGGCCGGCGCGAGCGCGGCGGCGGCCGGGGAGGTCGTGGTCGCCCCGTTCAGCTCGGGCGAACTGGTCGCGTTGCGCCTCGACAACGGCCGGCAGGCCTGGAACGAATCGCTGGTCGGCTCGCGCCGCGGTGCCGGCGCCGTCGCGGCGCTGACCGATATCCGCAGCCGCCCGGTGATCGACGGCGACCGCGCCATCGCGATCGGTAGCGCCGGACAGATCGCGGCCGTGGACCTGCGCAGCGGCACGCGCCTGTGGGACCGCCAGATCGCCGGCGCGCAGACCCCGTGGGTGGCCGGCGGGTTCATCTTCATCATCAGCGGCGCCGCCGAGGTCATCTGCCTCAACCGCGAGGACGGCAAGATCCGCTGGGTCACGCCCCTGACCGCGTTCAAGGACGAGAAGAAGAAGAAAGATCCGCTGCTGTGGTCGGGGCCGGTGCTCGCCGGCGACCGGCTGCTGGTCGCCGGCTCCAACGGCGAGCTGCTGTCGCTCTCCCCGTACGACGGCAAGCCGCTCGGCAAGATCGTGATCGGCTCCCCGGTTCTCATCGCACCGATCGTCGCCGACAGGACGGCCTACGTCCTCACCGACAGCGGCCGCCTGATCGCCATCCGGTGAGCGACGCCCGCGCCGGCCGGCCGGCCTCACGCGGCCCGGCGAAGAACAAACGGCACCGCCGCGACCGTCCCGCGACACCGACGCGCACCCTGGCGCTTGTCGGGCGCCCGAACGTCGGCAAGTCGACGCTGTTCAACCGCCTGGTCGGCCGCCGCACCGCCATCGTCGCCGATGAGCCCGGCACCACGCGCGACCGCCGCGAGGGCGTCGGCCGGCTCGCGGACCTGACCTTCGGCGTCGTCGACACCGCCGGCTGGGACGAGGCCAAGGGCGACGCTCTGGAGGCGCGCATGCGCCACCAGACCGAGAAGGCCGTCGCGGCGGCCGACGCGGTGATGTTCGTGGTCGACGGCCGCGCCGGCATCACGGCGCTCGACAAGAGCTTCGCCAACTGGCTGCGCGCGCACGCCCGCAAGACCGTGCTGGTGGTCAACAAGTGCGAGAGCGCCGAGGCGGCCGCCGGCATCGGCGAGGCGTTCGCGCTGGGGCTGGGCGATCCGGTCGCGATCTCCGGCGCGCACGGGCAGGGCATGGGCGAGCTGCACGACGCGCTCGAGCCGCTGCTGCGCGATCCCGAATCGACGCCGCAAGACGACGAGGCGCCCGACGAGGACGGCGATGACGGCTCCGTCGCCGGGCTCGATGTCGACGTCGACGCCGCCGAGGCCGTCGCGTGGGAGGGCGGCGGCGTCGAGGACGCCCCCGACCGGCCGCTGCAGCTCGCCATCATCGGACGGCCGAACGTCGGCAAGTCGACGCTGCTCAACCGTCTGCTCGGCGAGGAGCGCGTGCTGACGGGTCCGGAGGCCGGCATCACGCGCGACGCGATCGCCGTGGACTGGAGCTTCCGCGGCCGGCCGATCCGGCTGGTCGACACCGCCGGCCTGCGCCGCCGCGCCAACATCTCGGCCAAGCTGGAGAGCATGTCGGCGCGCGACACGCTGGAGACCGTGCGCTACGCCGACGTCGTCGTCGTCACGCTCGACGCCGAGCAGATGCTGGAGAAGCAGGATCTCTCCATCGCCCGCATGGTCGTCGAGGAAGGCCGCGCGCTGGTCATCGCCGTCAACAAGGTCGACCTGCTCGACGCCGGCGGACCGAAGGCCCGCACGCAGGCGTGGAAGCGGCTGACGGACCGGCTCGAGGCGTCGTTCGCGCAGGTCAAGGGCGTGCCGATCGTCGGCTTCTCGGCCCGCACCGGCCGCGGCGTCGAGAAGCTGATGCCGGCCGTCATGTCGATCTACGAGGTCTGGAACAAGCGCGTGCCGACGCCGGCGTTCAACCGCTGGCTCGGCGTCATGCTCGAGCGCAACCCGCCGCCGATGGTCGACGGCCGCCGCATCCGGATCCGCTTCGGCGCCCAGGTGAAGACGCGGCCGCCGACTTTCGCGCTGTTCGTCTCGAAGCCGGCGGAGCTGCCCGACAGCTACCTGCGCTATCTGATCAACGCGCTGCGCGACGATTTCGGCATGCCCGGCACGCCGATCCGCGTCGTCACGCGCAAGCCCAAGAATCCGTACGCCGACGCCGGCTGAGCGCCGTCAGTGCCGCGCCGCGCCGCGCGCCGCCAGCCATTCGTCGGCCGCCACCCAGGCGCCGTTGAGCGCGCAGGCCTCCTCCGCCAACGGCACGAACGCCTCCGCGACATCGTCGGGCGACGGCAGCGTCGCGGGATCCTCGCCGGGAAACACCTCGGCGCGCAGCTTGGTGCGCGTCGGGCCGGGGTTGACCAGGTTGGCGCGCACGGCGGTGTGCGCGATCTCGGCGGCGTAGGTCCGCACCAGCGTCTCGAGCGCCGATTTA
Source organism: Rhodospirillales bacterium (assembly GCA_016699855.1). Classification (NCBI taxonomy): domain Bacteria; kingdom Pseudomonadati; phylum Pseudomonadota; class Alphaproteobacteria; order Rhodospirillales; species Rhodospirillales bacterium. The sequence continues at coordinate 265,223 of CP064988.1, read as the reverse complement.
CTGGCCGCGTACGGGCCCCAGTAGGGCACGCTGCGCGCCGTGACGCCGGAGGTGACGAAGATCGCGCGCCCGGCCGGCGCGACGCGCAGCAGCGGATCGAACGCGCGGATCAGCCGCCAGTTGGCGGTGACGTTGACGGCGAGGATGCGGTCGAACTGCTTCGGCTCGACATGGCCGACCGGCGACAACGCGCCGAGCACGCCGGCGTTGCCGACCAGCACGTCGAGGCGCCCGAAACGGCCGTGCAGCGCCTCGGCCATGCGGTCGATCGCCGGACCGTCGGTGATGTCGAGCGGCACCAGCGTGGCGCTGCCGCCGGCCGCTTGGATGGCGTCGTCGAGCTCCTCGAGGCCGCCGGTGGTGCGTGCCACCGCGACGATGTGCGCGCCCTCGGCCGCGAAACGCCGCGCCACGGCGGCGCCGATGCCGCGCGACGCGCCCGTCACGAGCGCGACGCGGCCCGCGAGCCGGCCGGCGCCGGACCGTTCCGCCGTCCTGTCCATCGTGTCAGGCCGTCTCTTTGAGCAGCGACAGCTGGCGCTGGTCCGGATCCTCGTGGTCGTCGAGGCTGATCGGGTAGTCGCCGGTGAAGCAGGCGTCGCAGAATTTCGGATCCGCGGCGTCGCGCCGCGCCAGGCCGACGGCGCGGTAGAGCCCGTCGATCGAGACGAAGGCGAGGGAATCGACGCCGATGAACCGGGCCATGCCGGCGACGTCCATCCGCGCGGCCAGCAGCTTGTCGCGCTCCGGCGTGTCGACGCCGTAGTAGCAGGAGTGCGTGGTCGGCGGCGCGGCGATGCGCATGTGGACCTCGCGCGCGCCGGCGGCGCGCACCATGGCGACGATCTTGACCGAGGTCGTGCCGCGCACGATCGAAGTCGTCGACCAGGATGACGCGCCGTCCCGCCAGTGTGGCGCGGTTGGCGTTGTGCTTCAGCTTCACGCCGAGATGGCGGATGTGGTCGGCCGGCTCGATGAAGGTGCGGCCGACGTAGTGGTTGCGGATGATGCCGAGCTCGAACGGCAGGTCCGCCTGGGCGGCGTAGCCCATCGCGGCGGGCACGCCCGAATCCGGCACCGGCACGACGACGTCGGCGTCGACGTGGCTCTCGCGCGCCAGCTCGACGCCGATGCGTTTGCGCACTTCGTAGACGCCCAGGCCCTCGACGCTCGAATCCGGACGGGCGAAGTAGATGTGCTCGAACACGCAGAAGCGGCGCGAGGCCTTGTTGAACGGCTTGATCGACTTCACGCCGTCCTTGCCGACGATCACCAGCTCGCCCGGCTCGACGTCGCGCACGAAGGTGGCGCCGATGATGTCGAGGCCGACCGTCTCGGAGCACAGGATCCACGCGCCGTCGAGGCGCCCCAGCACCAGCGGCCGCACGCCGTGCGGATCGCGCACGCCCATCAGGCCATCGGCCGTGAGCATGACCAGCGAGTAGGCGCCCTTGACCTGCTGCAGGGCGTCGATCAGCCGGTCGACGACGGTGTGGTAGGTCGAGCGCGAGATCAGGTGGTTGACGACCTCGGTGTCCATCGTCGACTGGAACAGGCAGCCGCGCCGCACGAGTTCCCGCCGGAGCTGCACGGCGTTGGTCAGATTGCCGTTATGGGCGATGGCGAAGCCGCCGAAGTCGAAATCGGCGTAGATCGGCTGCACGTTGCGCAGCATGGTCTCGCCGGTCGTGGCGTAGCGGTTGTGGCCGATGGCGGACTGGCCCTTGAGCTTCCGCATGACGGCTTCTTCGCCGAAGATGTCGCCGACGAGCCCCAGTCCGCGGTGGCTGGGGAAGGTCGCGCCGTCGAAGGCGACGATGCCGGAGGCCTCCTGGCCGCGGTGCTGCAGCGCGTGCAGCCCGAGCGCGGTGTGGGCGGCGGCGTCGACCGTGCCGTAGATTCCGAAGATCGCGCATTCTTCGCGCAATTTGTCGTCGTCGAGCGGATTCGTGCCGGAAAACGTGCCGGGATCCACGATCACCCTCCGCATGTACGCGCGCTTCGGTGGGGGCCCGAAGGCGGCCCCTTATACTCCTATCGCGGCGTCGTGCCAGCGGGATTCGGGGCGCCGGCGGGGGGCGTCGCGAGCGCCGGCGGCGCACCGGCCGGGGGGGCCACGGCGGGTCCCGCGCCGGCCGGCGGAGCGCCCGGCTCGCCGGCGCCGGGCGTGGCCGGCGCCTGGGGTTTGACCGAGATCGACCGGGCCCGGGTCTTGAAGCTCTCCGGCAGCCGGGGCTCGATCAGCGCGGCGCCCTCGCGGACGATCGGGAAGGTCATCGCCTCGGAGACGATCCGCGGCAGGGGATCGGGCCGCACGATGTAGGTGTAGAGCAGGAACGCGGTCGACAGCACCAGCACGCCGCAGCCGGCGCCGAAGCCCAGTCCGAGGATCTTGTCGGGGGTCTTCAGCGCGCTGCCGCGCACGAACTTGCCGATCGTGCCGGCGATCATCGTGAACGCCATGAGCGCCAGCACGAACACCCCGAGCAGGGTGGCGAAGTACGCGACCTGCGGCCCGGAGACGAACTTCTCGACCTCCGGTTGGAGCACCGGGGTCAGCTGCCAGGCGGCCACCCCGGCGCCGACCCAGGCGCCGATGAACAGGACGGCGTGCACCAGCCCGCTCGACAGGCCCATGAGGCCCGCGAAGATCAGGACGCCGAAGGCGACGATGTCGAGAGGGGTCAGGCCGAACGATTCCATGGTCCGTCAGTCGTTGTCGGCGGACCGACGGGTCGCCGGCGCTCCGGCGCGGCGGCCGTCGCCCGCCTCCGTCCGCCGCTGCGGCACCCGGCCGGGCGGCCGGAGTCGGGCCACAAGGTCGGATAGATGCGAGATTTCGTCAACGTCGATGCCGGTGGCCGCCCGCGGCGCGGCGCCGGCGCCGGCGGGGCGCGCCGGCGGCGCCAGCGCGCGCGCGAAGCCCAGCTTGGCGGCCTCCTTGAGGCGGGCGTCGCGCTGGCTGACGGCCCGGACCTCGCCGCCGAGCCCGATCTCGCCGAACACCACCATGTCGCCCGGCACCGGCTCGTCGGCCAGCGACGACAGCAGCGCCGCGGCGACCGCCAGATCGGCCGCCGGCTCGCCGATCCTCAGGCCGCCGGCGACGTTGAGATACACGTCGTTGGGGCCGATCGAGACGCCGCAGCGCGCCTCCAGCACCGCGAGCACCATCGACAGGCGGTTGTTGTCCCAGCCGACCACGGCGTGGCGCGGCGTCGCGAAGGAGGAGGGCGACACCAGCGCCTGGATCTCGACCAGCAGCGGGCGCGTGCCCTCGACGCCGGCGAACACGCAGGCGCCCGACACCGCGCCGCGGCGCTCGGCGAGGAACAGGGCGGAGGGATTGGCGACGTCGGTCAGGCCGCGGTCGGACATCTCGAACACGCCGATCTCGTCGGTCGGCCCGAAGCGGTTCTTCACGGTGCGCAGGATGCGGAACTGGTGGCCGCGCTCGCCCTCGAAATAGAGGACGGTGTCGACCATGTGCTCGAGCACGCGCGGCCCGGCGATGGTGCCCTCCTTGGTGACGTGGCCGACCAGCAGCACGGTCACGCCGCGGCGTTTGGCCAGCTCGATCAGCGCCTGGGCGCTGGCCCGGACCTGGGTGACGGTGCCCGGCGTGCTGTCGACGGTGTCCAGCCACATCGTCTGGATCGAGTCGATGACCGCGACCTGCGGCGCGTCGCGCGCCTCCAGCGTGGCGACGATGTCGCGCACCGACGTCGCGGTCGCGAGCTGCACCGGCGCGTCGGCCAGCCCCAGCCGCGCCGCCCGCAGGCGCACCTGGTCGAGCGCCTCCTCGCCGGAGATGTAGGCGCAGCCCACGCCGCTCTTCGCCAGGGCGGCCGCGACCTGCAGCAGCAGCGTCGATTTGCCGATGCCGGGATCGCCGCCGATCAACAGCGCCGAACCCTGCACCAGGCCGCCGCCGCACACGCGGTCGAACTCGGCGGTGCCGGTGAGATGGCGCGGCTGGCGCTCGGAGACGCCGGTCAGGCCGGCGAAGTCGATGCGCCGTCCCTTGCCGCCGCCCGACCGCGCCAGCGGACTGCCGGGGGCCGCCGCCGCGCCGCCGGTCTCCTCGGCGATGGAATTCCACGCGCCGCAGGACTCGCACTTGCCCGCCCATTTCGTGTGGACGGCGCCGCAGCTCTGGCAGGCGAAGAGCTTCTGGGGTTTGGCCATGGCCCCTTATGGCCAATCCGGTGCCGCCGCGGCAAGCGCGCCGCCGGGATCAGAGCTTGGCGGCGATGAAGCCGTAGAAATGGTTGAGGAAGTCCTTCTTCGCCAGCCGGCCCGTGCCGGACGGCACCGCCCGGGCGCCGTCGCCCCATGTGAAGATCGTGAACCGCACGGTCTCGTTGGGGCCCTGCGCGATGGGCGAGGTGAGGCCGACCCAGTGGTTGGGGATCAGCGAGCCCTTGGTGGCGTCGCCCTGGATCATCTTGGCGTTGATGAACAGCACGACCTGGTGGCCCTGCTGCAGCAGGCGGCTGGCGTCGAGCGCGTCGTTCCAGCTCCGGTCGCGCAGCACGCTGGTGCGTTCGACCACCTCGCGGAAGCCGGTCCGCCTGAACCAGCGGGACACCTCGCGCGGCATCGTGATGCCGGCGATGTTGTCGTCGACCGCGAGCACCGTGCGGATCGTCGTCCGCAGGAAACCCTTCGCGACCGACGCCGCGACGTTGTCGTCCATGCTGGCGAAGCGGAAGAAGGCGTTCTCCGAGTTGCGGATCGACGCCATCGTCACCCAGTCCGCCGGCGACACGTCGGGCGGCGGCGCGACCTTGAACAGGTGCCGCCTCGGCTTGATCTCGAGCGTGCCGATCGTCGCCTCGCCCTTCTCGTACAGCGCGATCGCGAAGCGGACGTAGGCTTCAGGGTCGGCCTGGATCAGGCTGAACAGGAACGCCGCCGGCCCGCAGGTCGGCGTATGGTCGCCCTGGTTGATGAAATGGGGATTGCGGGCGATGGCGCGGAGATCGTCGGCGAAGGCCGTCTTGTCGACGAAGCTCCAGATCGCGGTCGCGCCGCGCTCCATGAACCGCTTGATCAGCTCGTCGATGCCCGGAATCTTGATCAGGCTGGACTGCTTGGCGGCCGGTCGTCGCGCGAGGAAGGCGTTGTCAGCGGGCATGGCCGAAGGTCCCCCGTGGCGGGCGGCGCCATCATCGGCCCCGGTCCCGCCGATATGAACACCGCCCCGCCGCCGTTATTCCCGGCGCCGGCGGATCGACCGGCCGGCGTACCCTAGCCCTTGCGCACCGCCATCTTGATCGGACCCTCGGCGCTGCCGTGGATGAACTGCTCGACGTAGGGATTGCCCGACCGGTCGATGTCGCCGACCGGCCCCTGCCAGATCAGCTTGCCCTCGTAGATCATGGCGATGCGGTCGCCGATCTTGCGGGCGCTGTGCATGTCGTGGGTGATCGAGATCGTGGTCGCGCCCAGCTCGCGCACGCATTTGACGATCAGGTCGTTGATGACGTCCGACATGATCGGATCGAGCCCGGTGGTCGGCTCGTCGAAGAAGATGATCTCCGGCTCGCGGGCGATGGCGCGGGCCAGCGAGACGCGCTTCTGCATGCCGCCGGACAGCTCCGAGGGGCGCAGTTCGCCGACCTCGGGAGGCAGTCCCACCGCCGCCAGCTTGGCGAGCGCGATCTCCTTCGCGGCCGCCGGGGCGACGCCGTCGCTCTGGATCGGGCCGAACGCCACGTTCTCCCAGACCGACAGCGAATCGAACAGCGCGCCGCCCTGGAACAGCATGCCGAACTTGCGCATGACCTCGGTGCGCTCGCCGCCCGATATCCCGACGGTCTCCATGCCGTCGATCTTGATCGAACCGGCGTCGGGAGCGATCAGGCCGAGCACGCACTTGATCAGCACCGATTTGCCGCTGCCGGAGCCGCCGATGATGACCAGCGACTGGCCGCGCGGCACGTCGACGTCGATCCCGTCGAGCACCTTCTTGGCGCCGAACGCCTTGCGCACGCCGCGCAGGCTGATCTTGGGTTCCGCCGGCGCGGCGGGATCGGTCGGCGTCGTGGTCATGGCGCGCGCGCGAAGAACAGCTCGGTGATGAAGTAGTTGAAGGTCAGGATCAGGATCGAGGCCGAGACCACCGCGGCCGTGGTCGCCGCGCCGACGCCCTGCGCACCGCCTTTGGAGTGGTAGCCGTGGTAGCAGCCCATCAGCGCGATCAGGAAGCCGAACACCGCCGCCTTCACGAGGCCCGAGAACACGTCCTGGAACTGGAGGAAGTCGATCGTGTTGCGGATGTACGTCGCCGAGTTGAAGTCGAGCTTGTAGACGCCGACCACGTAGCCGCCGAGGATGCCGATCGAATCGGCGACCATGACGAGGATCGGCAGGGTGACGATGGCCGCGATCAGGCGCGGCGCGACGAGGTACTTGAACGGGTCGGTCGACAGCGTGGTCAGGGCGTCGATCTGCTCGGTGACGCGCATCGTGCCGATCTCGGCCGCCATCGCCGCGCCGACGCGTCCGGCGACCATCAGGCCCGCCAGCACCGGCCCGAGCTCGCGGGTCAGCGACACCACGACGACGTTGGGGATGGCGCTCTCGGCCGAGAACCGCGCGAAACCCGTGTAGCTCTGCAGCGCCAGCACCATGCCGGTGAAGATCGCCGTCAGGCCGACCACGGGCAGCGAGTAGTAGCCGATCTCCAGCATCTGCCGGAGGATCTGGCGGTGGTAGATCGGCGGCCGCACGCAGTTCCAAACGGCGCGGCCGGCGAACATCGTGACCGAGCCGGCCGCCGTCAGGAAGGCCAGGGTGACGCGGCCGAGGACCGTCAGCAGCGGTATGGTCACGCGACGGCCCCGAGATATTCGCGGTGGTAGCGCCCGCCCAGCGAGGTGAGGATCTCGTATCCGTTGGTGCGGGCGCGCTCGCCGACCAGGTCGGGCGGCTGGTGCGCGCCGATCAGCTCGACGGCGACGCCGGGTTCGACCGCCGATTCCGGCAGGTCGGTGACGTCGAGCGCGATCAGGTCCATCGAGATGCGTCCGACCACCTTCACGATCGCTCCGTCGATGGCGGCCTCGCCGCGGTTGGTCAACGTCCGCATGTATCCGTCGGCGTAGCCGGCGGCGACCACCGCGATCCTGCTCGGCCGCGCCGCCCGCCATTCATGATTGTAGCCGACCCCGGACAGGGCATCAATTTGCCGGAGCTGGATGACGCGCGCGCGCAAGGTGGCGACGTTGGCCATCGGGTTCGCGGTCCCCGGGGCGGGGTTGATTCCGTACAGCGCCGCCCCGGGCCGCAGCAGGTCGAAGTGGTAGTCGGGACCGAGCAGGATGCCCGAGGAGTTCGCCAACGACGCCGGGGCGCCGGGCATGCGCTCGACGAAGGTGCGGAACCGGGCCAGCTGCTCGCGGTTCACGGGATCGGCCGGCTTCTCGGACGACACGAGATGGCTCATCAGCAGCGCCAGGCGCAGGCCGCGCAGCCGCATGCGGTCGTTCGCCAGCAGCGCGGCCTCCTCGGCGGTCAGGCCGAGCCGGTTCAGGCCGGTGTCGAAATGGATGACGGCGTCGAGCGGCCGACCGAGCCGCTGTGCGGTCGAGCGCCAGCCCGAGACATCGCCGAGATCGTTCAAGGCCGGGGTCAGCTCGTGCTCGACCAGATCGACGTCGGCGCCCGGCGGCACGCCGTTCAGCACGCATATCCAGGCGTCGGGCAGGGCGGCGCGTAGCGCGATGCCTTCGTCGACATGGGCGACGAAGAAGTGGCGGCAGCCCTCGGCGTGCAGGCGGCGGCCGACCGGCGCGGCGCCGAGGCCGTAGGCGTCGGCCTTGACGACGGCGGCGCAGTCGACCGGGCGGCCGGCGGCGCGGCCGCGATCGCGCAACGCACGCCAGTTCGCGGCGATCGCGTCGAGGTCGACGGTCAGGATCGGCGCCGGCGCGGCGGGCTTCGGGGGTCAAGGGCATGCTTCGCGGAGGGGCGCTACAGGCTCGATCTGATGGAACCCGACGGCATCGCGGCCCGCCGGTGGCGGCCCTCGACGCACGCAAGGTCGACGCCACCTATGGGCCAATGATCCATTTATATCAATACGATATGTCTTCGCGGGCGATCGTCGCCGCGGGCCCGTCAGGCGCGCCGCCGGGCGCGGGCCAGGTCGGGAACCGCCGGCCATCGGCCGCGGCGGGGGCACGTCGCCAAGCGGCGGCCGCCGACGCTATGATCCGCCGGCGGCGGGCGGCGTGTCCGTCCAGCCTATGGTGGTGTCATGGAAGCCGGCTTCAGCTTTCGTCCGATCGGGCGCGTCGAGACGCCGTTCGCGACGACCAAGGACTGTCCGCGCAACGGCCGCGCGCTTGACCCGGCGCCGGTGTGCCGCGTCCACGTGGCGCCGGAGTTCGCCGCCGGCCTGCTCAGCGTCGAGGCGTTCTCGCACCTCATTCTGCTCTATGCGCTCGACCGCGCCGGCCCGCCGGAGATGGTGTTCACGCCGCCGTTCGACAGCGCGCCGCGCGGCGTCTTCGCGACGCGCACGCCGCGGCGGCCCAACCCCGTCGGCCTGTCGGTGGTCGCGCTCGACGGGCGCGATCCGGACGCGCCGGACGGCGGCGGCGTCCTACGGGTGCGCTACCTCGACTGCGTCGACGGCACGCCGCTGCTGGACATAAAACCCTACATGCCGCGCACGGACAGCGTTCCCGACGCGACGATGGGCTGGCTGGCGCGCCCCTGAGCGGCGTCACTCGTTCGACTGGCCGTAGCTGTCCTCGAGCGCGAGGTTGTCGAACTTCGTGATGGCGCCGTCGAACTTCAGCCGCACGATACCGGTTGGTCCATGGCGCTGCTTGGCGACGATCACCTCGGCCTTGCCATAGGACTGCTCGCATCGCAGCTTCCAGGCGTCGTGGCGGTCGTTGAACCGCTCGTCGCTCTCCTCCGGCCGCCGCGACGGCTCGCCGCGCGTCAGGTAGTACTCCTCCCGGAACACGAACATCACGACGTCGGCGTCCTGCTCGATCGAGCCGGACTCGCGCAGATCGGCGAGCTGCGGCCGCTTGTCCTCGCGCTGCTCGACGGCGCGGCTCAGCTGGGACAGCGCGATCACCGGCACGTCCAGCTCCTTGGCCAGCGTCTTCAGGCCTCGGGTGATCTCGGAGATCTCCTGCACGCGGTTGACTTCGCGTCCGCGGCCGGCGCCCTGCAGGAGCTGGAGGTAGTCGACCACCAGCAGGCCCAGCCCGTGCTGCCGCTTCAGCCGGCGCGCCCGGGTGCGCAGCGCCTGGACGGTGAGGCCGGGGGTGTCGTGGATGAACAGCGGCATCATCTCGAGCTCGCGGCTCTTGGCGAGGACGGTGTCGAAATCGTGCGCGTTCATCTCGCCGCGGCGGATCTTCTCCGATGACACCAGCGCCTGCTCCGACAGGATGCGGGTCGCCAGCTGCTCGGCCGACATCTCCAGCGAGAAGAATCCGACCACGGCGCCGTCGGCCGCCCTGGCGCGCTGGTTCTCATCGAACTCCTCGCGGTAGTGGAGGGCCGCGTGGAACGCGATGTTGGTCGCCAGCGCCGTCTTTCCCATCGACGGCCGGCCGGCGAGGATCAGCAGGTCGCTGCGGTGCAGACCGCCCAGCAACTGGTCGAGCGCCGTCAGCCCCGAGGCGACGCCGGTGAGCTGGCCCTCGCGCTTGTAGGCGCTCTCGGCCATCTCGACGGCCTCGGTGAGCGCCACCTTGAACGGCCGGAAGCCGCCCTCGATCTGGCCCGACGAGGCGAGCTCGTAGAGGCGCTTCTCGGCGACCTCGATCTGCGACGTGGCCGGCTCGTCGATCTCCGGCGCGAAAGCGCCGTTCACCATCGTCTCGCCGACGTCGATGAGCTGGCGCCGCAGGTAGAGGTCGTGGATCTGGCGGCCGTAGTCGCCGGCGTCGATGATGCTGACGGCGGCGGCCGCGAGGCGCGCGATGTAGGCGACGCCGCCGCCGGCCTTGAGCGCCTCGTCCGACTCGAAGTAGGTCTTCAGAAGATCGGCCGAGACGACCTGGTTCTTCTCGATCAGCTTGGCGGCGGCCTCGAAGACGCGGCCGTGCAGGGGATCGGCGAAGTGCTCCGGCCGCAGGAAGTCCGAGACGCGGTTGTAGGCGAGGTTGTTGACGAGCACGGCGCCGAGGAGCGCCCGCTCGGCCTCGAAATTGTGCGGCGGTTCGCGCAGGCGGCCGTCGTCGGCGCCGGGCAGGCGGGCGACGTTCGAGGAGTCTCTAGCGGCGTTGTCCATGGCGGCAAACTAGGTCGCCGGACCGGCGCGCGCGAGCGTCCGATCCGGCCCGGCGGCGGCGTCGCGCGCGCTATCCCGTGAGTCCCGTGGATAACGCGCCGGGCGCGGCCGCGACGCCTATTCGGCCGCCACTTGCAAGGGCAGCTTGCGCGCCCGTTCGGCGTCGTGGATGTAGTCGCGCGTCGGTGGCACCGCGTCCTGCCGTTTCGCGATCTGCATCTGGAACACCATCTGGTTCATGTGCCGGAAGCTCATCTCGCAGGACGCGAGGTAGAACTCCCACATGCGGCAGAAGCGCTCGTCGATGCCCGGCAGCGCAAGGGCGCGGTCGCGGTTGGCCATGAACCGCCCGCGCCAGTGGCGCAGCGTCTCGGCGTAGTGCAGCCGCAGGATCTCGATGTCGGTGACCCACAGCCCGGCGCGCTCGACCGCCGCCAGCACCTCCGACAGCGCCGGCGAGTAGCCGCCGGGGAAGATGTACTTGCGGATCCACGGATTGGTGCCGCCCGGCGGCTCCATGCGGCCGATGGCGTGCAGCAGCATCACGCCGTCGTCCTTGAGCAGCGAGGAGACCTTGCCGAAGAACTCGTCGTAGTGCGCCGCGCCCACGTGCTCGAACATGCCGACCGAGACGATGCGGTCGTAGACCCCGGTCTCGTGGCGGTAGTCCTGGAGCTTGAAGCGCGCGCGGTCTGCGAGGCCCTCCGCCTTGGCGCGGCGCTGCGATACGCCATGCTGCTCGATCGACAGGGTCACCCCCGTGACGTCCGCGCCGCTCTCGCGCGCGATGTACAGCCCCATGCCGCCCCAGCCCGAGCCGATATCGAGGACCTTGTGGTCCGGGTCGACCATCAGCTTGGCGAGGAGATGCCGCTTCTTGGCCGCCTGGGCCGCCTCCAGCGGAACGTCGGGCGTCGCGAAATAGGCGCAGGAGTATTGCCGGTCGTGGTCGAGGAAGAGATCGTACAGCGCGCCGTCCAGATCGTAGTGGTGCGCGACGTTCGCCCGGGCCCTGCCGACGGGATTGCGCTGCTCGAACCAGCGCGTGACCGCCTGCAGTCGGATTGACCATTTCAGCCAGGCGGAGCGCTCGAGCGCCGCCATGTTGCGGCCCAGCAGATCGAGAAAATCGTACAGCCGGCCGTCGTCGACCGTCAGGGTGCCGGCCATGTAGGCCTCGCCGAACGCCAGCCGCGGGGACAAGGCGATCCGCAGCTCGGTCGCGCGGTCGTGGATCCGGATGGTCACCGGCGGGCCGGGGGGCGCCTCGACGACGCGGTGCGCGCGTCCGGCGGCGTCGACGATGGTGAGCGTGCCCGTATGGAGCACGCGGCGCAGAACCGTCGCGAGCAGCATACCCGATTCTCCCGGGGCGCCGCTCGAGGGGCTGACGGCGCGAAGACCCGTTTCGGGCCCGGAATTATCGATCGAGTGTAGGAACGGCGGTTGAGCGCTGTAAAGCCCCCATCATCGAGCCTCCGGCACCGCCGGCAACGCGTTGATCAGGCCGGGGTTCCCGGTTCGACGGGCGCGACGATGGCGGCGGTGCGGTCGGTCGCCGGTTCGGAGCGCGGCGCGTAGCGCGCCAGCGCGAAGGGCTGGCCGGTGAATTCCGCGACCAGGAGCGCGGTCGCGGTCTCGATCCGGTCCTCCAACTCGCGCATGAAGCCGTCCTTGTCGGGCGACGGCGGCAACGCCGGGAGGAACTCGACGGCGGCGCGGCCCGGCGTCTTCCAAAACGCCCAGCGCGGCCAGAGCAGGCCGACGCAGGTCGCGACCGGCGTCACGGCGAGATCGAGATCGCGCGACATGTAGTAGATGCCGGTGCGGTAGCGCTCCTTGTCGCCGATCGGCATCAGATGGCCCTCGGGATAGATCGTCAGCACGCGCCTCGTCTCGACCGCGCGCTTGGAGAACGCCGCGAGGTTCCGGCGCTCGCGCTCGCCGCCGCAGGTGTCAACCCGCATCATGTCCAGCCGGTAGAGGATCGGCCCGATCACCGGCCAGGAGAACAGCTCCTTCATCGCCACGAAGGCGATTCCCGGAATCAGCGCCGCCATCAGCGTGCCGTCGCACTCGCTCTGGTGCTTGCCGGCGATCAGCGCCGGACCGGCGGGGATGTGTTCGCGGCCGCGGACTTCGACATGCATGCCGCCCAGGACGCGCATCGCCCAGACGGTCAGCCGCGCCCAGGCGTGCAGGAGGGCCCGCAACGGCCGGGGCGAGGGGATCGGCAGGACGATCACGCAGACCAGCGCGATCAGGACGGTGCTGATCCAGTAGAAGACGTTGAAGGCCAACGAGCGCAGCCAAGCCATGGGACGGGCCCTTTCAGGGCGTGAGGGTGTCGTGGCCTTCGTATAATGAGTGTATGCTCATCATTCAAGATGAAAATGAACGGAACGTCATTTTTATGCGGGCCCGCCTAGTAGGTCGCCCGACCCCCGGACAGATCGAACACCGCGCCCGTGTTGAACGTGCAGAGCGGCGAGCAGAGCCAGGTCACCAGGGCGGCCGCCTCCTCGACGGTCGCGAACCGGCCCATCGGGATCTTCGACAGCATGAAGGCGATGTGTTGTTCGGTCATCTGCTGGAACATCTCGGTCTTGATCGCGGCCGGGCAGACGCAATTGGCCAGCACGCCGGTGCCGGAGAGCTCCTTGCCCAGCGACTTGGTCAGGCCGATCACCCCGGCCTTGGAGGCGGAGTAGGCCGAGGCGTTCGGGTTGCCCTCCTTGCCGGCGATGGAGGCGATGTTGACGATGCGGCCCCATTTGCGCGCCACCATCCCCGGCACGACGGCCCGGTCGCACAGGAACAGCCCGTTCAGATTGATGTCGACGACCTGGCGCCATTCGTCGAAGCCGTAGTCGGCGACCGATTTGTTCGGGCCCGTGATACCGGCGCTGGCGACGAGGATGTCGACCGCTGCCAGCTCGCGCTCGGTCCGCGCCAGCGCGCCGGCCACGCTGGATTCGGACGTCACGTCCATCGCGACCCCGACCGCGCCCGGCAGGGCGGCGGCCGATGCCGCCACGACCGTCGAATCGCGGTCCCACAGCGCGATGCGCGCGCCCAGACCGTGCAGCGCGGTGGCGCAGGCCAGCCCGATGCCCCGCGCCCCCCCGGTGACCACCGCCGTTCTGCCCTTGAACATGTCGCCGTACATCGCTCACAGCCCCCGTTGATGGCGTTCCAGGCACCTTAGCGGCCGGGTCCGCCGCCACCAACCCCGCCGAAAACGCCGCGGGTGCCGGCCGCGCGGGGGCGTATCGCGGGCGCGGGGTCTTGGTTAGTATCCGCCGCCCTTCTGGACCCGGACGAGTTGATGCGCACGCCCATTCCCGATTCGATCGACGCCACCGTCGAACTGCTCCGCCAAGGCGAATACGTCGCCGACCGCAGCCTGGCCACCGTGCTGTACCTCGCGCTCAGGATGGGGCGGCCGCTGTTCACCGAGGGCGAGGCAGGGGTCGGCAAGACCGAGATCGCCAAGGTGCTGGCGAAGTCGCTCGGACGGCGCCTGATCCGCCTGCAATGCTACGAGGGCCTCGACGCGGCCTCGGCGGTGTACGAGTGGAACTACGCCCGCCAGATGATCGAGATCCGGCTGGCCGAGGCGCAGGGCAACGTCGACCGCGACCGGCTCGGCGGCGACGTTTTCAACGAGCGCTTCCTGATCCGCCGGCCGCTGCTGGACGCGCTGCAGCCTTCGCCGGAGGGGCCGCCGGTGCTGCTGATCGACGAGCTCGACCGCACCGACGAGCCGTTCGAGGCGTACCTGCTGGAGGTCCTCTCCGACTTCCAGGTCACGATCCCCGAGCTCGGCACCATCAAGGCGCCGGAGCCGCCGATCGTCATCATCACGTCGAACCGCACGCGCGAGATCCACGACGCGCTGAAGCGGCGCTGCTTCTACCACTGGGTCGACTACCCCGACGCCAAGCGCGAGGCGGAGATCCTCGCGATCAAGGCGCCGGGCGTGCCGGCGAGCCTGTCGCGGCAGGTCGTCGGCTTCGTGCAGGAGCTGCGGAGCATGGAACTGTTCAAGGCGCCGGGCGTCGCCGAGTCGATCGACTGGGCCACCGCGCTGAGCGAGCTCAACGTGCTCGACCTCGATCCGCGCGCCATCCACGACACGCTCGGCGTGCTGCTGAAGTACCAGGACGACATCCAGCGCATCCAGGGCAGCGAGGCGGCGCGGATCCTCGACAAGGTGAAGAGCGAGATGACGGTCGCCGGGGCGGCGGGATGAGCCGCCCGCCGCGCGCCACCGCGTTCTGAGGACGCGGCCGTGTCCGAGGTCGTCCGCGCCGCCGCGTCAGTCGCGCCCGCCGTCGTCGAGGGCAAGCTCGCGACCAACGTGATGAATTTCGCGCGCGCCCTGCGCGCCGCCGGCCTGCCGATCGGTCCGGGCCGCGTGATCGACGCGGTGCGCGCCGTCGAGGTCGCCGGCCTGCGCCGGCGCGACGACCTCTACTGGACGCTGTTCAGCGTGTTCGTGAACCGGCGCGACCAGCGCGAGATCTTCGACCAGGCGTTCCACATCTTCTGGCGCAATCCCAAGCTGCTCGAGAAGATGATGGGGCTGATGCTGCCGCAGATCGACACCGGCGAGGCGGCGGATCCGGGCGAGAAGCTGAGCCGACGACTGCAGGAGGCGCTGGAGCCGGGCAAGGGAGAGTCGCCGGACGACGCCGACCAGCCGCCCGAGCTCGAGATGGAGGCGACGCTCACCTTCTCGGACCGCGAGCTGCTGCAACGCAAGGATTTCGAGCAGATGTCGGCGGCCGAGATCGCGCAGGCGCTACGCGCGATCCGCCGGATGCGCCTGCCGATCCCGGAGACCCGCACCCGGCGGACGGCGCCGGCGCCGCGCGGTTCGAAGATCGACATGCGCGCGACGTTCCGCCGCTCGCTCAAGCCGCACGGCGTGATCGAGCTGGCGCTGCGCGAGCGCCGCAAGCGCCGGCCGCCGCTGGTGATCCTGTGCGACATCTCCGGCTCGATGAGCAAGTACAGCCGGATGTTCCTGCATTTCATGCACGCCCTGACCAACGACCGCGACCGCGTGCACGCCTTCACCTTCGGCACGCGCCTCACCAACGTCACGCGCGCGCTGCGCCAAAAAGACGTCGACGTGGCGCTGGCCAAGGCGTCGGAGCAGGTCGAGGACTGGTCGGGCGGCACGCGCATCGGCGCGACCCTGGCGGAATTCAACCGGCTGTGGTCGCGCCGCGTCCTGGGGCAGGGCGCGGTGATCCTGCTGATCACCGACGGGCTCGACCGCGAGGGCGCCGCCGGCCTGCCGGAGCAGATGGACCGGCTGCACAAATCCTGCCGCCGGCTGATCTGGCTGAACCCGCTCTTGCGCTACGACGCCTACGAACCCAGATCGCAGGGCAACAAGGCGATGCTGCCGCATGTCGACGATTTCCGCCCGGTGCACAATCTGGAGAGCCTCGCCGACCTGGTGGCCGCGCTGGGCGACGAGAACCCGGGGCGGGAAGAGGGGCTTTCGACGTGGCGATCGCGGGCGCGCGCCGCGTGACATGCTAAGGTGCCGGCGTCGATCGGTGTCCGGCCGGAGGAGAATGCGATGAGCGCAGCGGAAGACGTGCTCGGCGTCGCCGAGTCGTGGAAGGCGGAGGGTCGCGGCGTCGCGCTGGCGACCGTGACGCTGACCTGGGGCTCCTCGCCCCGGCCCGTCGGCAGCCAGCTCGTGGTCGACGACAAGGGCGGCATGATGGGCTCGGTGTCCGGCGGCTGCATCGAGGGCGCCGTGGTGCGCGAGGCCATCGAGGCGATCCGCGACGGCAAGCCGCGGCTGCTGGATTTCGGCGTCACCGACGAACAGGCGTGGGACGTCGGCCTGGCTTGCGGCGGCAAGGTCCAGGTGTTCGTCGAACGGCTCGAGTAGGGCGGAAGCATCGCGATGAAGATCGAGACCCTCAAGGCGGTCCAGGCCGCGCGCACGGCGCGCCGTCCGATCGTGCTGGTCAAGCGGATCGCCGACGGCGCCGAGGCCATCGTCACGCCGGAAGGCGCGCAGGGCGCGCTGGCCGGCGACCCCGCCGCCATGGCGGCGGGACGCGCGGCGCTGGAGAGCGGCCGCAGCGAGACGGTCGAGGCCGCCGGCGGCAAGCTGTTCGTGCACGCGTTCATCCCGCCGCAGCGCCTGATCGTGGTCGGCGCCGTGCACATCGCGCAGGCGCTGGTGCCGATGGCGGCGATGACCGGTTTCGACGTCGTCGTCGTCGATCCGCGCCGCGCCTTCGCGGCCGACCACCGCTTCCCCAACGTCACCGTGCTGGGCGACTGGCCGGACGAGGCGATGGAACGGCTGGCGCCGGACTCCTCGACCGCCGTCGTGACCCTGACGCACGATCCCAAGCTCGACGATCCCGCGTTGGAAGTCGCGCTGAGATCGTCGGCTTTCTACGTCGGGTCGCTGGGCAGCCGCCGCACGCACGAGAAGCGCAAGGCGCGGCTGCTCGAGGCCGGCATCACAGAGGCGCAGTTCGCGCGCATCCGCGGTCCCGTTGGCCTCAACATCGGCGCCAAGTCGCCGGCCGAGATCGCGATCTCGATCGTCGCGGAGATCGTGCAGACCCGCGCCGCGCTGCGCGAGCCCGCGCCGGCCAAGGACCGCGCGGCCTAGGCCGCCGCCATGAGGTTCGGCGACATCCCCGTCGACGCGGCCGAGGGCGCGATCCTGGCGCACGCGCACCGCGACGGCGGCGTGAACTTCGCCAAGGGCCGCCGCCTGTCGGCCGAGGATGTCGCGCGGCTCAAGGCCGCCGGCGTGCGCGTCGTGGTCGCGGCGACCCTGGATCCGGACGACGTGCACGAGGACGAGGCGGCGCGCGCGGTGGCGCGGGCGGCGGGCGGCGACGGGTTGACGGCGACGGCGCCGTTCACCGGCCGCGCCAACCTGTTCGCCAGGGCCGCCGGCGTGCTGGTCGTCGACACCGCGCGGATCGACGCGCTGAACGCGCTCGACGAGTCGATCACCATCGCCACCCTGCCGGCGTATGTCGCCGTGACGCCCAAGCAGATGGTGGCGACGATCAAGGTCATCCCCTTCGCCGCGCCGCGGACGGCTCTCGACGCGGCGCTCGCCATCGCGGATGGACCGGCGATGGTGTCGGTGGCGCCGTTCCGCCCGCTGAAGGCGGGACTGGTGCAGACGCGTCTGCCCGGCACCCGCGACAAGGTGCTCGACAAGGCGGTCGAGACGACCCGGGCGCGCATGGCCGGCATCGGCGGCGCCCTGCACGGCGAGCGGCGCGTCGCGCACGACGCCGACGCGATCGCTGCCGCGCTGAAGGAATTGCGCGCGGCGGGCTGCGACCTGTTCCTGATCGCCGGCGCCTCGGCCATCGTCGACCGGCGCGACACGGTGCCCGCCGGCATCGAGCGGGCCGGCGGCCGCGTCGTGCATTTCGGCATGCCCGTCGATCCCGGCAATCTGCTGCTGATGGGCGCGTTCGACGGCTGCCACGCCATCGGCCTGCCGGGCTGCGCCAAGTCGCCGAAATTCAACGGCTTCGACCAGGTGCTCCAACGTCTCGCCGCCGGCCTGCAGGTGGGCCGCCGCGAGGTGATGGCCATGGGCGTCGGCGGCCTTCTCGCCGAGACGGCCGCCCGCGGCGTGCCACGCGCCGGCGGCGACGCGGTCGAGGTCGAACCGGAGGCGGCGCCGCACGCGCCGCGCATCGCCGCGCTGGTGCTGGCGGCCGGACGGTCCAGCCGCATGGGCGGCCCCAACAAGCTGCTGGCCGACATCGACGGCCGGCCGATGGTCGCGCGCATGGTCGAGGCGGCGCTGAGATCGCAGGCCGTCTCGGTGACCGTCGTGCTCGGCCACATGGCGCCGGAGGTGCGGGCCGCCGTCGCCTCGCTCGGCGCCGTCGCCGCCGATGTGCGGTTCGTCGAGAATCCGGATTTCGCGCAGGGCCTCAGCACCTCGCTCAAGGTCGGCGTGGCGTCGCTCGGCGCCGACATCGACGGCGCGCTGATGTGCCTCGGCGATATGCCGGCGGTGTCGTCGGCCCAGCTCGACCGGCTGGTCGCTGCGTTCAACCCGGTCGAGGGCCGCGCCATCTGCGTGCCCACGGTCGGCGGCAAGCGCGGCAATCCCGTGCTGTGGGACAAGCGCTTCTTCGTCGAGATGGGCGCCATCGCCGGCGATACCGGCGCGCGGCATCTGATCGGCGAGCACGCCGATCTCGTCTGCGAGGTCGAGATGTCCGGCCCCGGCATGGACGACGGCGTGCTGATCGACCTCGACACGCCCGAGGCGTTGGCGGCGTTCCGCGCCCGGCCCAAGACGGCGGCGCCCGCCGGGAGCGCCGCATGAGCTTCGACGTCGCCGCGGTGCGCCGGCAATTCCCGATCCTCCAGCGGACGGTCAACGGGCAGCCGCTTCACTACCTCGACAACGGCGCCTCGGCCCAGACGCCGGACGCCGTGCTCGACGCGGTGCGCGCCTACGAGACGACGTCGCGCGCCAACGTGCTGCGCGGCGTGCACGCGCTGGCCGAGGCGGCGACCGACCTCTACGAGAACGCGCGCGCCGACGTGGCGCGCTTCCTCGGCGCGGCGCCCGAGGAGGTCGTCTTCACCGGCGGTTGCACGGCGGCGATCAACCTCGTGGCGCACAGCTACGGCGAACGCCTGCGGCCGGGTGACGAGATCGTCCTCTCCGAGCTCGAGCACCATTCCAACATCGTGCCCTGGTACCAGCTCGCGCGCCGCTCCGGCGCCGCGCTGCGGACGCTGCCGGTGACGCCCGACGGGCGGATCGACGTGGTGGCGTTGCCGGAGGTCGTCAACGCACGCACGCGCATCGTCTCGGTGGCGCACGTCTCGAACGTCACCGGCGCGGTGGCCGACGTGGCCGCGATCGTCGCCGCGGCTCGCGCGGTCGGCGCCGTGGTGATGCTCGACGGCGCGCAGCGCGCGCCGCACGGGCCCGTCGACCTGCCGGCGCTGGGCGTCGATTTCTACGCCTTCGCCGGCCACAAGGCCTACGGGCCGAACGGTATCGGCGCGCTGTGGGGACGGCGCGAACTGCTGGAGTCGATGCCGCCCTTCATGGGCGGCGGCTCGATGATCGGCCGCGTGTCGCTGCAGGAGATCACCTGGGCGCCGTCGCCGCGCCGCTTCGAGGCCGGCACGCCGCCGATCGGTCCGGCGGTCGGGCTCGGCGCCGCCTGCCGCTGGATGATGGCGCTCGACTGGACGGCGGCCGGCGCGCACGAGATGGCGCTGGCGCAGCGCATGATGGACGGCCTGGCGGACGTGAAGGGCGCGCGCCTGGTCGGGCCGGCGGGGTTGCAGGGACGCCTGCCGGTGATCTCCTTTACGCTCGACGACGTCCATCCGCACGACACCGCGCAGATCCTGGACTCGTTCGGCGTCGCGGTGCGCGCCGGCCACCACTGCGCGCAGCCGTTGATGGACAAGCTCGACATCGCCGGCACCACCCGCGCCGGAATCGCGCCCTACAACGACGATTCCGACGTGGACGCGCTGCTGGCGGGCGTGCGCGAGGCGGTCCGGCGGTTCGCGTGAGCGACGGTCTCTATCACGAGCGCATCGTGGCGCTGGCCAAGGGCAAGGCCGGCGCCGGCCGGCTGGCGGCGCCGACCGCGACGGCGCGGCGCGACAATCCGCTCTGCGGCGACCGCGTGACCGTCGAGCTGCGGTTGGCCCCGGACGGCCGCATCGAGGAAATGGCGCACCAGGTCCGCGGTTGCGCGCTGTGCCAGGCGTCGGCCGCCGCGTTGACCGCGCGCATGGTCGGACAGCCCGGCGTCGGAATTCGCGCGCTGCGCGCCGAGATCGACGGCGTGCTCGATGGCACGGCGCCGGGCGAGGGCGATTTCGCGGCCTTCGCGCCGGTCAAGGATCACAAGAGCCGGCGCGACTGCGTGACCCTGCCGTTCGAGGCGGTGCGCGCCGCCGTCGAGGACGCCGGGTTCTGAGCGTCTGCCGGCGCCGTCAGGCGGCCGGCCGCCTCTCGCGCTCCGTCCACGGGCGCGCCCGCGAGACCAGCAACCACGCCAGCGACACCACCTCGAGCACCACGAACAGGCCGAACGCGTAGGTGTAGCCCCGCGGGTCGTAGCCGCCCGAGGCGGTGCGCGGCCACATGTCGAGGATCACGCCCATCAGCCATTGCGCCACGAAGATGCTGGCGAACATGAAGGCGTTGACGCTGGTCGTGACGCGGCCCGATAGCTCCAGCGGGAAGGCCTGGGTCAGCACCGGGAAATAGACGATCACGAAGGTGCCGAGGAAGCCGAACGGGATCCAGATCCACAGCGGATTCGACGGCGGGCAGAAGGTGACGATGGCGTGCGCCACGATGAACAGCGCGATGCCGCCGGTGGCGGTCGCGAAATTGCCGATGCCGCGTCGCGACAGCGCGCCGGCCACGAAGCCCGACGACAGGAAACCCAGCGCCATCGCGCCCGCCGTCCACGTCATCGACACCGCGCGCATCGCCTCGCCCTCGCCGCCGACATCGCGCAGCCATGGCCCGATCCACAGCGTCTGGATGCCGATGTAGGCGCATTGCTGCGCCGTGAACACCGGCACCAGCCGCCAGAAATACCCGTCGCGCAGGATGCGGCCGACATCGCGGAACTGGTCGGCGAGGCTGCCGGGCGCCTGCGAGCCGGGCTTTTCCGGCACCACCGTCCAGATCACCACCGCGACCGCCAGGGTGGCGCCGGCCAGCCAGAAGAACAGCCCGTGCCACGTCGTGATCGACAGCGCCGCCTGGGTCGGACCGGTCGCGACCAGCGAGCCGAGACCGCCGGCGGCCATGTGCAGGCCGGTCATCAGCGGCCAGCGCTCCGGCGGGAACCATAGCGTGAAGATCTTCAGCGCCCCCATCAGCCCGGCGGCGACCCCCATGCCGATCAGCGTGCGGCCGATCACCAGTCCGGCGACGGAGTCCGCCATCGCGAACATCGCCGCGCCGGCGGCGGCGGCGACCAACAGCGTGCCCTGCACGCGTCTGGGGCCGAAGCGGTCAAGCGCCACCCCCAGCGGGAGCTGGATGCCGGCGAACATGATGAAATAGGCGCTGCTGATCAGGCCGAGATTGCCGGCCGACAGATGCAGCTCGTCGGCGATCACCGGGCCGACCACCGCGTTCACCGTCCGGTACAGATAGGACAGAAAATAGGCGGCGGCGAACGGCAGATAGACGCGCAGCGCGAGGATGGTGAACGAAGGCGCCGCGGCGCCCGGATTTTGGGCAGTCATGTCCCGGCGGTCATAGCCGGCGGTCGTGGCGTCGTCCATGCGCCCAAGACCATGCCTCGAACATGGGCACTGGACGGCGCGGCCCCGGCATCCCCATATGATCACCGACCTATCGGGACGAACCGCCGGGGCTTCGGGAGGTCTGCGCATGTCCGGATCGCGCCAAACGCCGGCGCCGCTGGGAACCGGCGGGACCGTCGCCGTCGACGAGTTTCTGCGCCGCGCCGCGACGCTGCCGACGACCGGCCACGCCGGCCGCCGCGGGCGGCTACTGTTCTGCATGGACGCCACCGCCAGCCGCGAACCGACCTGGGACCGCGCCGCCAGGATCCAGGGCGAGATGTTCATCGCCGCCGAGAAGCTCGGCGGGCTCGACGTGCGGCTGGCGTTCTACCGTGGCTTCGACGATTTCAAGGCGTCGCGCTGGACGTCCGACGGCGTCGCCCTTGCGCGCCTGATGGCGCAGGTGAGATGCCTGACCGGGCACACCCAGATCGGCCGCCTGTTCACCTTCGCCGCGGAGGAGACGCGCGCGCGCAAGCTCGACGCGCTGATCTTCGTCGGCGACGCCTTCGAGGAGGAGATCGACGCCGTCGGCGCGGCGGCCGGACAACTCGGCCTGCTCGGCGTGCCGGCGTTCATGTTCCAGGAAGGGCTGTCGCCGGCGGTGGCGCGCGCCTTCAGCCAGTTCGCCAAGGTCACGAACGGCGCGCACTGCCAGTTCGACGCGTCGAGCCCCGACGAGCTGCGCAAGCTGCTTGGCGCGGTGGCGGCCTACGCCGCGGCGGGCGAGGCGGCGATGCTCGACTACGCCGGGCGCGAGGGCGGCGCCGCCGCGCGCCTCACCGACGGCCGCCGCCGCTAGGGCGCCATGCCGCAGTTCCTGTTCGGCATTCTGCTCCTGATCGGCACGGTCCTCGGTCTTCGTTGGTTGGCGCGCGCGAATCCGGCGACGCTCGCGCGCGTGATCCGGCGGCTCCTGATCGCGGCCGGCGCGGTCGCGGGGATCGGCGTGCTGCTCGCCATCCTGTTCCGCGCCCCGGGCTTCCTGTTCTCGCTGCTGATGTTCGGCATGCCGATCGCGCTGTGGATCTGGCGCAACTACCGCGCGCGTGCCGGGCTCGGGAAGGGGTGGCAGAATCCCGGCACCAGCTCGTCGTCCGGTGGCAACGCCTCGATCGTCGAGACCTCGTGGCTCCGCATGCGCCTCGACCACGACTCCGGCGGGATGGACGGGACCGTGCTGCGCGGGGCCTTCGCCGGCCGCGGCCTCGACGACCTCGGCGAGCCGGTCCTCGTCGACCTGCTGTCGGAATGCGCCGCCGACGCCGATTCCGTCCGCGTTCTGGAGGCGTATCTCGACCGCCGGTTCGGGCCGTCGTGGCGCGCGCGGCGTCCGGCGGGCGGGCAGGGCGGCGCCGGAGACGCTGAGGGTGTGTCGGCGGCCAGCATGGCCACGGACGAGGCCTACGCCATCCTCGGCCTCAAGCCCGGCGCCACGCCGGACGAGATCCGGGCGGCGCATCGCCGGCTGATGCAGGCCAACCACCCCGACCGCGGCGGCTCGGACTGGCTCGCGGCGCGGATCAACCGCGCCCGAGACGTGCTGCTGGGGGAGTGACGGGACGCCCGCACCACGTTCTAAATGTTGTGGATTTCGGCGGCGGACTGCCCCACATCCTCCCCGCCGACGCCATCTTCACGCCCGACGCTGATGGTCAAAGGAGAACGCTCGACCATGCTAATGTTTTAGAGTAGTAATATTCTCTAAGATATTGAAATTGGTCGATATTAGAATCGACACTAAGATGGACCGCTGATGCCCCGCGTGCGCAAGGCCGTGTTTCCCGTCGCTGGCCTCGGGACCCGATTCCTGCCGGCCACCAAGGCCATCCCCAAGGAGATGCTGACGATCGTCGACCGGCCGCTGATCCAGTACGCCGTCGAGGAGTGTCTGGCGGCGGGGATCGAGGAGTTCGTGTTCGTCACCGGCCGCAACAAGCAGGTGATCGAGGACCATTTCGACCACGCCTACGAGCTCGAGGCGACGATGGAGGGGCGCGGCAACAAGCAGGCCGAGCTCGGCCAGACCCGGGGTGCCACCATCAAGGCCGGCAACGCCATCTTCACCCGCCAGCAGAAGCCGCTGGGGCTGGGCCACGCGGTGTGGTGCGCCCGGCACTGGATCGGCGACGAGCCCTTCGCGGTGCTGCTGCCTGACGAGCTGACGATCTCCTCGCCGTCCTGCACGGCCGAGCTGGTCGAGGTCCACGAGCGGACCAAAGGCAGCGTCATCTCCGTGGTCGAGGTGCCGCGCGAGCAGACCAACCGCTACGGCATCGTCGCCACGCGCGACGACGACGGCCGCATGGCCGCGGTCACCGGCATGGTCGAGAAGCCGAAGCCGGCCGAGGCGCCGTCGAACCTGGCGATCATCGGCCGCTACGTGCTGCTGCCGGAAGTGTTCAGCCATCTCGAGCGCCACGAGACCGGCGCCGGCGGCGAGATCCAGCTCACCGACGCGCTGGCGCGGATGATCGGCGGCGCGCCGTTCCACGCCGTGCGCTATTCCGGCGCGCGCTACGATTGCGGCAACCGCCTCGGCTTCCTCGAGGCCAACGTCGCGGTGTCGCTGTCGCGCGCCGACACCGCCGCCGAGTCGCGGGCGTTGCTCGCGGGGCTGCTCAAGGGCTGAATTGGAGCGCCGCCGCCGCCTGCGGGCGGCGGGCGCGCATCCGGTGGAATTCCATGCGTATCGCCATGATCGGCACGGGCTATGTCGGACTGGTGTCCGGCGCCTGCTTCTCGCAGTTCGGCTTCGACGTCGTCTGCGTCGACAAGGACGCGGCCAAGATCGCCTCGCTCGAGGCGGGGAAGATTCCCATTTTCGAGCCGGGCCTCGACAAGCTGGTGGCGGACAACCGCGCCGCCGGCCGGCTGACCTTCACCACGGACCTGCGGTCGGCGGTCGGCGGGGCGGACGCGGTGTTCATCGCGGTCGGCACGCCGGCGCGCCGCGGCGACGGCCACGCCGACCTCAGTTACGTCTACGCGGCCGCCGCCGAGATCGCCGACGCGCTGACGCACTACACGGTGATCGTCACCAAATCGACCGTGCCGGTCGGCACCGGCCGCGAGGTCGAGCGCATCGTGCGCGAGCGCCGGCCGTCGGCCGAGTTCGACGTGGCGTCGAATCCGGAGTTCCTGCGCGAGGGCGCGGCGATCGAGGATTTCATGAAGCCGGACCGCGTCGTGATCGGCGCCGAGACCGAGCGCGCCCGCGACGCGCTGCGCGCCATCTACCGGCCGCTCTACCTGATCGAGACGCCGCTGGTGTTCACCAACCTCGAGACGTCGGAGCTGATCAAGTACGCGGGCAACACCTTCCTCGCGACCAAGATCACCTTCATCAACGAGATGGCCGACCTGTGCGAGAAGGTCGGCGCCGACGTGCACGACGTGGCCCGCGGCATCGGACTGGACGGCCGCATCGGCCGGAAGTTCCTGCATCCGGGGCCGGGCTACGGCGGCTCGTGCTTCCCCAAGGACACGCTGGCGCTGGCCTACACCGCGCGCGAGGCCGGCTCGCCGGTGACGGTGGTCGAGCAGGTGATCGAGGTCAACGACCGGCGCAAGAAGCGCATGGCGGAGAAGGTGATCGCGGCCTGCGGCGGATCTGTGGAGGGCCTCACGGTCGGCGTGCTCGGCCTGGCGTTCAAGCCCAACACCGACGACATGCGCGACGCGCCGTCGCTCGACATCGTGCCGGCGCTGCGCAAGGCCGGCGCCCGGGTGCGGGCGTTCGACCCCGAATCGATGAACGAGGCGCGCAAGCTGCTGACCGACGTCGAGTACGCCGCCAGCGCCTACGACGCCGCCAAGGACGCCGACTGCCTGGTCGTGCTGACCGAGTGGACGGAGTTCCGCGCGCTCGATCCCAAGCGCCTGAAAAGCACGATGCGGCGGCCGGTCGTCGTCGACCTGCGCAACATCTTCAATCCCGCGGAGATGCGCGGACACGGCTTCACCTACGACTGCGTCGGCCGTCCGCGCCCCCGCGACGCCGCCTGATCGACGAGGATCCGCTGCGAATGACCTACGCCCACAGCTTCGACCCGACCATCCTGCGCGAGTACGACATCCGCGGCATCGTCGGCCGGACGTTGAGCGCCGACGACGCGCGCGCCGTCGGCCGCGTCTTCGCGACGCTGGTGCGCCGCGCCGGCGGCAGACGAATCGCCTTCGGCTACGACGGACGCGTCAGCTCGCCCGAGCTGCAGGCGGCCTGCGTCGAGGGCATGCGCGCCGCCGGGATCGACGTGCTGCGCATCGGCCTGTGCGCGACCCCGATGCTGTATTTCGCCGTCTACGAGCTCGAGGCCGACGGCGGCATCATGATCACCGGCTCGCACAATCCCGGCGACTACAACGGCTTCAAGATGATGATCGGCAAGAAGCCGTTCTACGGCGCCGACATCCAGAATCTCGGCCGCATGGCGGCGGCCGGCGACGTCGAGTCCGGCGCCGGGGGGCTGGAGGAGCGCCCGGTGAAGCCGGCCTACGTCGAGCGCGTGCTGCGCGATTTCAAGCCGGGCCGGCCGTTGAAGGTCGTGTGGGACAGCGGCCACGGCGCCGTCGGCGTCTGCCTGCGCGACGTGGTCTCGCGCCTGCCGGGCGAGCACACGATCCTGTTCGAGCGGGTCGACGGCACGTTTCCCGCGCACCATCCCGATCCGACGGTCGAGAAGAACCTCGAGGACCTCAAGCGCGAGGTGCGGGCGCGGGGAGCGGACCTCGGCATCGCGTTCGACGGCGACGGCGACCGCATCGGCGCGGTCGACGGCAAGGGCCGCGTGCTCTGGGGCGACCAGCTGCTCGCGATCTGGGCGCGCGACGTGCTGCGCGAGCGGCCCGGCGCCACGATCATCGCCGACGTGAAGGCCAGCCAGGTGCTGTTCGACGAGGTCGCCTCGGCCGGCGGCGTGCCTCTGATGTGGAAGACCGGCCATTCGCTGATCAAGGTGAAGATGGCCGAGACGAAGTCGCCGCTGGCCGGCGAGATGTCCGGCCACGTGTTCTTCGCCGACACGTGGTACGGCTTCGACGACGCGCTCTACGCCGGCATCCGGCTGCTCAATATCGTCGGCGCCTCGGACCGCTCGCTGGCCGACATGCGCGACGCGCTGCCACAGCCGGTGAACACGCCGGAGCTGCGCTTCGAGTGCGCGGAGGAGCGCAAGTTCAAGGTGGTGGACGAGGTCAAGGCGCGGCTCGACGCCGCCGGCGCGCGTTACTCCGGCGTCGACGGCGTCCGCGTCTCGACCGACGACGGCTGGTGGCTGCTGCGCGCGTCGAACACCCAGGCCGTGCTGGTGGCGCGCTGCGAGGCGCGCGACGCGGCCGGTCTGGATCGGCTCAAGACGGCGGTCAAGACGGCGCTCGCGGCCAGCGGCGTCGAGATGCCCGACGAGTCGACGGCGTCGCACTGACGCGGCGCGGCGGGAACGGAACGGGCCGGTGCGGCTGTTTTTCTACGGCACGCTGATGGACCGCGACGTGCTGTCGCTGGTGCTGGAGCGCCCCGTCGCCGCCACGCCGCTGGTGCCGGCGACGCTGCGCGGCTACCGCCGCGCGCGCGCCAGCGGCGTCAGCTATCCCATCGTCCTGCGCGACCGCGCCGCCACCGTCGACGGCGTGGTGGTCGACCGCCTGCTGGATCCCGACGTCGCGAAGCTGTCGGCCTACGAAGGCGCGGGATACCGGCTGGTTCGCGCGACCGCCGACGTGGCGGGCGCGGGCCCGCGCGGCGTCCAGATCTTCGTGCCGGCGCCCGGCGCGTTCACGCCGGTCGCGGGCGAATGGTCGCTGGAGGATTGGCGCGCCAAGGACAAGGACGCGTTCCTCGCCCGCCTGCGCCGCCGCCCCGAGGCGCGGTAGGTCGCATTTCGAGCCTCGCTTCCGTCGTCGCGAGCGCAGCGGGGGATCTTTCGGCGGCGGAATGATCCCTCGCCGCGATCGCGATGACGGCAGGGGACGGGCCAACGGCGCGGCAGCGTCCGATCCGGAGGCGGGGCGATCCGGCCGGCCCTGCCGGAACAGCCGCTACGGCGCGGCGATCTCGACGGCGGCGCAGTTGATCCGCTTGCCTTCGAGCTTCTTGCAGCCCGTGGTGGCGCGGCGCTCGTCGAGATCGGCGAGGCGCGCGCGGTAGACCTTGCGGCCCTGCGACGTCACGGGATCGACCGTCGGTCGCGCGCTGCCCTTGAGCTCGGGGAGCTGCCCGATGGCGCGGGCGAGGGCGGCGTTCGCGGATTTCTGGTCCCGGTAGGAGCCGATCTGGATCGCCCACCGCGCGCCGCCGCGCGGCGTGGCGACCGGACCGTCGGCGGAGCCGCCCTGTGCGCTTTCGGCCTCGTAGGCGGACACCAGCCGCGGGACGCCGGCGGCCGGCGCGGTCTGCGCCGCGACCGCCTGTTCCGCCGGCAGCGCCGAGCCGGGCGCGAAATGCGCGGCGGTGTAGCGCGCCGAGGCGGGCGCGGACGGGCGGCGCCACGCCGGCAGCCGCTGCGCCGCGGCGCGGTCGAAGCCGCGGTCCATCATGTCGGCCATCACGCTGTCGCGCTCGCCGGGGCTCTCGCCGCCGAACACGACGCCGATCAGGCGGCGGTTGTCGCGCGTCGCCGACATCACGAGGTTGAAGCCGGAGGCGCGGATGTAGCCGGTCTTGATTCCGTCGGCGCCAGCGTAGGAGCCGAGCATGCGGTTGTGGTTGGTCAGCGTGCGGCCGGCGTAGTGCCAAGCCTGCTGCGAGAAGATCGGGTAGTAGTGCGGGAAGTCGCGCAGCAGCGCCTGCGCCAGACGCGCGAGGTCGCGCGCCGTCGTCACCTGGTGCGTGTCCGGCAGGCCCGACGCGTTGCGGAAGGTCGAGCTCGCCATGCCGAGCCGCCGCGCCGTCTGCGTCATCGCCTGCGCGAAGCTGGCCTCGTCGCCGGAGATGCCCTCGGCGAGCACGACGGCGGCGTCGTTGGCGGAGCGGGTCACCAGTCCCATGATCGCGTCGCGCACGACCAGCGTGCCGCCGACCGGGGCGTCCATCTTCGACGGCTGGACGGCGCCGGCGCGGGCCGAGACCGGCAGGCGGTCGGCCAGGCGCAACCGCCCCGAATCGAGCGCGGCGAACGCCATGTAGAGCGTCATGATCTTGGTCAGCGACGCGGGATGGCGCAGGTCAGCGGCGGCGAAGCCCTCGAGCTCGCGGCCGGTTTCTGCGTCGATCACCAGCATCGCGTCGCGGCCGCTGACGGCGGGATTCACCGCGACCGGCGCCGCCGGGCGGACGGGAATGGCGCGCTTTCCGGGCACGACGCGTTTGGCGGGGGCGGCCTGCCTTGGGGGGGCGGCCTCGGCGGCCGGAGCGGTCACGCAAGGCGCGAACGCGGCCGCGGCGATCACGGACACCGCGAACCAACTGGAAAGCCGACGCCACGCCAACATGCTCGAATCCACTACGCAGGCGAAAGCCCTTGGACGTTAAGGACTTGCGAACACTACCGCACAGAATAGTGCAAACAATTCGGCGTCGCAACACGCCGATCCTCAAGATTCGCTTGAAAAGTCGCGGCGGCGCGTCGATGAGGGAGCGCGGAACGCTTCGGCGGAGGGCGGCGGCATGGCGTGGTCACGGTTGGCTTTGGCGGCCTTCGCCCTGTGCGCCCTGCCGGCGTGCGGCCCGGAGACCGCGAATCTCGAGACGCGCCTCGAGAATCCGGTCACGCGCAGCCTCTACTGGTTCCGCTACGTCGGCGGCGTCGACATCAAGCGCCGCTGCGCCGCCGGCGGTCCGGACCACATCCGCCTCGTCTACAACGCCGTCTGGGGCGAGCAGGTGCGGACCTACGATCTGGCGCCGGCGCCGGGCGGCGGCATGTCCATGGCCGCGCGCGTCATGGTCGACCAGGGGAACGTGGCGTCGGTCGACGTCCGGGACCTCAACGGCCTGCTCGATCCGTGGCGCATGCGGCGGACGGACGTCGCGCTCACCGCCGCCGAGGCCGCGTCGCTGCGCGACGCGCTCGGACGTAGCGGCGGCTACGGCCCGCCGCCGGCCGGGCGCGAGCTGCGGTCGAACGAGTTCTGGTGGACCGTGGCGTCGTGCGTCGGCGGGCGCTGGGGGTTCGCCGCCTACGACCACGCCAGCGACCGCTTCGCGCGCGTCGCCTTCGCGGCGCCGTTGTTCGCGCTGGAGCGCGGCGCCGTTCCGGTCGCGCAGCCGCGCGACATGGCGCCGGGACAATTCCGGCGCGACCGCGAGCGCGACCTGAACGGAGTCGGCTACTGGCAGCTCGCGATCGGCCGCGACGGCCTGCGCGACTACTGAGCGTCCGCGCCCCTCCATGCGTGACGATTTTGCCGCGGCCCCGGGCCGCGAATTCGGCTAGACCGGCGGCGCCATGCAGGACGGCCGCGTCGCCATCATCGATATCGGATCGAACTCGATCCGGCTCGTCGTCTACGAGCGCGCCAACCGTTCGCCGCTGCCGGTGTTCAACGAGAAGGTGCTGTGCGGCCTCGCGCGCGGCCTCGACGTCAGCGGAAGGCTGCATCCCGCGGGCGTCGAGATGGCGTTGGCCAACATCGAGCGCTTCGCGGCGCTGGCCCGCAACATGCGCGTGGCGCGCGTCGACCTCCTGGCCACGGCCGCCGTGCGCGACGCCGGCGACGGGGCGGCGTTCGTGGCGCGAATCGAGGCGCTGACCGGCCTGGCGACGCGCGTGATCAGCGGCGAGGAGGAGGCCCGGCTCTCCGGCCTCGGCGTGATGTGCGGCATCCCCGACGTCGACGGCGTGATGGGCGATCTCGGCGGCGGCAGCCTCGAGCTGGTCGGTCTGTCGGGCGGTTCGCTCGGGCCCTCGACGACGCTGCCGGTCGGACCGCTGCGGCTGCTGACCGCCGACCGCGACCCGAAGAAGGCGGTGGAGCAGGCGATCGCCGGCGTCGGCTGGCTCGACCGATTCCGCGGGCGGACGCTCTATCCCGTCGGCGGCGCCTGGCGAGCGTTCGCGCGGCTGCACATGGAGCAGACCCGGTATCCACTGCACATCATCCACCACTACGCGATCCCCGGCGAGGACGCGCGCGCGCTGGCGCACATGATCGCCAGCCAGAGCCCGCGGTCGCTGGAGAAGATGGTCGGCGTCTCGAAGCGGCGCCTCGAGAGCCTGCCGTTGGCCGCGCTCGCGCTGGAGCGGTTGCTGGTCGCGTTGCGGCCGAAGCGCGTGGTGTTCTCGGCCTTCGGCCTGCGCGAGGGGTTCTATTTCTCGCAGCTGCCCGAGACCGAGCGCTCGCGCCATCCGCTGATCGCGTTCGCCGAGGACGAGGGCGCGGGGTGGCGGCGCTTCGCGCTGCCGCCGGTCGAGATCTTCGACTGGCTGACGCCGATGTTCGCGGGCGAGAGCGCCAGCGAGCGCACGCTGCGGCTCGCCGCCTGCCACCTCAGCGACATCGCGTGGGACGACCATCCCGACTACCGCACGCGCATGGCGTGCGAGCGCGTGCTGCAGCTTCCGGCGCCTGGCATGGACCACGCCGAGCGCGCGACCCTGGCGCTGGCGATGGCGTGGCGCTACGAGAGCGACCCCGACGCCGACGTTGTCGCCGTGGCGCACGCGCTGGCCGACCGCGACGCGCGGGCCTTCGCGCGTCGGCTCGGCACCGCTCTGCGGCTGGCCTACAACCTCTCCGGCGGCGCGCCGGGGCTGCTGTCGCGCATCGTGCTGCGGCGCTCGGACAAGGCGGTCGAACTGGTCGTGCCGGTCGCGTTGCGCAATCTGCTGGGCGAGGTCACGGGCCGCCGCCTGTCGGCGGTCGCCGGCGCGTTCGACCTGAAGGACGCGATCACCTACGTCGGCTGAGCGCCGCCGCCCGGCGGAAGGCGCGCGGCGAGCGCCGCGAACTGGCGCGGCGACAGCTCCTCGGCGCGCGATGTGGCGGCGATACCCAGCCCGCCGAGCGTGCCCTCGACGTCGGGAAACACCGCCTTGAGGCTGGCGCGCAGCATCTTGCGGCGTTGGCCGAACGCCGCCGCGGTGACGCGCGCCAGTGACGCCAGCGTGAACGGCCGCCCGTCGTCGTCGACGCGCGCGCCGCCGCGCGGCACCAGGCGCACCACCGTCGACACGACCTTGGGCGGCGGCGTGAAGGCGCCGGGCGCGATGTCGAACAGCCGCGTCGCCTCGCACACGAGCTGCGTGACCACCGACAGCCGGCCGTAGGCGGGGGTGCGCGGCGCGGCGACGAGCCGGTCGACGACCTCCTTCTGGAACATCAGCGTCATCGATTCGAGGGCGTCGGCGGCGTCGAGCCACCGCAGCAGCAGGGCGGTCGACACGTTGTAGGGCAGGTTGGCGACGATCCGGCGCGGCGCGGGCGCGAACGCCGCGACATCGACCGTCAAGGCGTCGGCGTCGAGCAGCTCGAGGCGTCCGTCGGCGGCCGCGACCAGCTCGGCCAGCGCCTCGACGGCCCGCCGGTCGCGCTCGACCGCGACCACGCGCGTGGCGCCGGCGCGCAGCAGCGAGCGCGTCAGGCCGCCGGGGCCGGGGCCGATCTCGATCGTCGTGCCGGCCGAGAGATCGCCGGCGGCGCGGGCGATGCGGTCCGTCAGGTTCAGGTCGAGCAGGAAGTGCTGGCCCAGCGAGCGGCGCGCCGCGAGCCCGGGGCGGGCGAGCGTCTCGGGCGGCGGCGGCAGGGCGGCGACGCGCGTGGCGACGCTCACGACGCGCGGCTCACGCGGCGGCGCGCCGCGCGGCCATCGCCGACGCCATGTCGAGCGCGGCGAGGAAGCTGGCCGGGTCGGCGAGGCCCTTGCCGGCGATGTCCAGCGCGGTGCCGTGGTCGGGCGAGGTGCGCACGAAGGGCAGGCCGAGCGTCACGTTGACGCCGCCCGCGAAGTCCAGCGTCTTGACCGGGATCAGCGCCTGGTCGTGGTACATGCACACCGCGACGTCGTAGCGCGCGCGCGCAGCGGGGTGGAACATCGTGTCGGGCGGCATCGGGCCGGCGACCGGCAGGCCGTCGCCGCGCAGCGTCTCGACGGCCGGCGCGACGATGCGCGCCTCCTCGTCGCCCATCGCGCCCTGTTCGCCGGCGTGCGGATTCAGGCCGGCGACGGCGATGCGCGGGAGGTCGATGCCGAAGTCGCGCCGCAGCGCAGCGGCCGCGACGCGGCCGGCGCGCACGATGCCGTCCGTCGTCAGCGTCTCGATGGCGCGGCGCAGGGAGACGTGGATCGTCACCGGAACCACCCGCAGCCCTTCGCAGGCCAGCATCATCGCGACGTCGGCGCCGCCGCCGAGCGCGGCGAGGAACTCGGTGTGCCCGGGATGCGCGAAACCGGCGTCCTGCAGCGTCTTCTTCTGGATCGGATTGGTGACGACGCCACCGGCCTCGCCGGACAGCGCCAACCCGGCGGCCCTCTCGATGCTGGCGATCACCGCCGCCGCGGCGCGGACGTCCGGGCGGCCGGCGACCGCGGGAGCCGGCAGTCGCTGCGGCAGCACCGGCAGCGCGCGGTCGAACGCCGGCGCGGCCTCGGACGGATGGGCGATCTCGACCACCGCGCCGTCGTCGCCGGCGATCGCGCGCAGGCGGTCGGGATCGTCTATCGCGAAGAACGCGGCGGGGCCGCCGCGTCCGCGGCGCGCCCGCCACGCCTTGACGGTGAGCTCGCCGCCGATGCCCGCCGGTTCGCCCATCGTCACGGCGATCGGCGCGCCGGCGTTCATATCTTGCAGTTCTTCCGCATCTCGATGACCGAAGTCCGGCGCAGGTCGCGCATGTACCGCCGCGCCGCGGATTCGAGTTTGCGCTCGAAGATGCCCTGCCGGATCGTGTCGCGGCTCGGCATGCCGGTGTCCTGCTCCTTCGAGCAGACGGCGACGATCTGGATGGCGGTGCCGGCCTGGAACGGACCGATCGGCGTGCCGAGCGCGGCGCTGGCCGCCTGCTCGGCGATCGCCGGCGACGACGCGCGGAGCTGGCCGGTGGTGACCTCGGTGTCCTTCGCCGAGCAGCCCTTGGTGCGGTCGCACTGGCGGCGCAGATCGGCGCAGCTCCGGGCCTGGCTCATCACCACCTGCGCGACGCCCTTCTGGCGCTCGACCTCCGCGGCGGTCGAGTTGGCGGGCAGCGGCAGCAGGAGCTGGAGCATCGTCAGCACGAGGTCGCCACCGCCCGATGCCTTGCCGAACGGCCGACGGTCGACAAGGGCGAGGATGTGCCAGCCGGCGGGGCTTCGGATCGGGTCGGATATCTTGCCGGGCTGCAGCGCCGCGATGGCGGCGTCGAGGGCGGGATCGAGCGTGCCGGGCAGGACCCAGCCGAGGTCGCCGCCGTTCGACGCCGTGGCTCCTTGCGAGAACTGGCGGGCGACGTCGGGGAAGGGCGTGCCGCCGCGCAGCTGCTCGAGCACGCGGCGCGCGTTGCGCAGTCCCTCGTCGGCCTGGTCCGGCCGGTCGACCGCGATGAATATCTCGGCGACGCGGTTCTCCGACTTGCCGATGTTGGCGCGCATCAGCCGCAGCGCCTCGTCGATCTCCGGCTCCGTCACGTCGAGCCCCTGGCGTACTTTGCGCCGGACGATCTTCTCCCAGGCGATGGCGGCGCGGATCTGGTCGGTGAGCACCGAATAGGCGATTCCGGAGCCGGCCATCTGCGCCCGGATCGTGCCCGAGGGCATGTTGTTGAGGTCCTCGATCTTGCCGACCCGGTCGTCGACCTCGGACTGGGCGACCGAGACGCCGGCGCGCTTGGCGTCGTCGAGCTGCAGCCGCTCGTCGGTCATCTGGCGCAGCACCTGCTGGGCGACGCGCTGCCGGTTCTCCGGGCTGTCCGCCATCCGGGTCGACAGCATGACGAACTTCACCCGCTGGCCGTGCTCGAACCCGGTGATCGGCTGGTCGTTGACCATAGCGGCGATGCAGTGCTCCTGGGCGCCGGCCGCGGACGCCGCGAACGCCAACGGCAGGGCCAGGGCGATGGCGTGGAGCAGGGAGGTTCGGCGCACGGGCGGTTTCCGTATCGTATGGGGTGGGCTGGGGCCGGACTATAGCCGGCGGGGGTCGATCCGCAACCGGCGCGGGGCCGGCGCGACTCAGTAGTTGGTGTCGGTCGTCTGCTTGAGGACGAAGCGGAACGCGACGCGGTTGTCCGGCTTTACGTCGCGGTCCGTGTAGTACCGGCGCGACAGGCGGATTCCGAACAGGAAGCACTCGTCCTCGTACTCCAGCAGCCCCTGCATCTGGCGCGTCGCGCCGCGCTCGAGGTCGCGCGCGATCGAGGCGCCGAACTTCCAGTTCTCGTGCGGGCGCGCGATGAAGCCGAGGCGCCCCTCCTGGCGGTCGCCGAAGGCGTTGAGGGTCGACTGCGCCTCGTCGATCAGGGCGTAGCTGCCGATCACGCGGAACTCGCGCGGCCCGGCCGCGATGTACGCATCGGCCTGCCGGACGCGGCTGAGATGCTCCTTGTCGAACCGCGCGCGCGCGAAGATGTCCCAGTAGCGGCCGGGATTGATCGACAGCGCGGTCACCGGATCGGAGATCTTCGAGCGCAGACCGGTGGCGGCCGGGTAGGAGGTGTCGCGCTGCAGCCGGAAGCTCTGGCCGACGAAGAACCAGCTCGAGCCGCCCTGGCCGGCGTTGAGTCCGAGCTTCATGCCGTAGTTCAGACGCTGGCCGCCCTCGAGCCGGTCGTCGCCCGTCGAGCGGTTGGGGCTGAACAGGTTCGTCTCGTCGTACACCTGGTCGATGGCGTCCTCGTTGGCGTAGCGCCACTGGCGCCCGACGTTCGGCGCCGCGACGAAGCCGACGATCGGCTCGACGGTCGCGTACGAGCTCTCGCCGATCCGGCGGATCATCGGATATCGCCAGTCGGCCGAGATCTGCGGGAACGCGCGCGCCTTGGTGCCGGTGAACTGTCCCGCCGGATCGTCGGGATCGACCGCGTTCTTGATGTCGTAGATGTCGCCCCGCACGGTCGCCAGCACGTTGAAGACGTGGCCGTCGCGGGTGATGTGCGTGAAGTCGTAGCCGACGCGCGCCATCACCCGGGTGCTGTCGGTGCCCTCCTCGCGGAACAGGTGGCGGACGCTGGCGTCGGCGATGAAATGGCCGCCGAACCGCATCTGCTCGCCGACGTAGTTGTACGCGGCGACGGGCACCACGTAGGGCGTCTGCCGCGACGAGTAGCCGGACCGCAGCTCCTGGAAGGCGTAGGCGAAGACCGACCCGTAGCTGCGGCGGTCGAAGCGCTCGGCGTACGCCTTGCTGGTGAGGAAATCGTACGACCCGATGTCGTAGAAGCGCATGTAGGTCTTGTCGGTGGCGCGCTGCCCCTGGAAGCCCGCGCGCCAGTGCTCGTCGATGTCGAAGCGGCCCTCGGACATGAAGTGGCCGCGCGTCTCGGCGCCCGGACGCTCGTGGAACGTGTCGCGGGTGGCGGTGCCCGTGAAGCGCAGGCTGCCGTTGTCGAACCGTTTGCGCGTCTCGATGCCCAGCAGCAGGCCGCGCTCCGACATGACGCGCGGGTACAGCGTCAGGTCGCTGGAGGGATCGATCGCCCAGAAGTAGGGCACGGTGACGCCGAACCCGAGCTGCCGGGATTGTTCGAACACCGGGGCGAGGAAGCCGGACCGGCGGTCGACCGTCGGATCGGCGTGCGCCATGTAGGGCGTGTAGGCGACCGGGATCCCGAAGAACTCCAGCGTCGCGTCGTAGAAGTAGATGTCCTGCTTGGTCTTGTCGTGGACGATCTTGCGCGCCTTGACCTGCCACAGCGGCGCGCGCTCGGGTCTCTCCGGGCAGGATTCGCACGGCGTGTAGACGGCCTTGACGAGCTCGGTGCGGTTGCCCTCGCTGAAGGTGCCGCCGTTGGCCGCGACGCGGGCGTCGTTGGACATGCGCAGGCGGATGTCGCGCGCCGCGCCCTCCTTGAGGTCGCCGGTGACGCTCGCGGTGTCGGCGAAGATCACCTCGCCGGTCGGCTCGACGATCCGCACGTTACCGGTCGCCGTCATCACGTCGCGGCGGCGATCGTAGACGAGCCGGTCGGCCTGCAGGATCCGGTCGTTCTGCGAGACCTCGACGCGTCCGGTCGCCGTGACGACGTCGGCAGCGCGGTCGTAGGTCACTTCGTCGGCGTTGAACAACGCCGGCGTGCGCTTTTCGGGCGCGGGCCGCTTCGGGACGGCGGCCGGGGGCTTCGCCCGGTCCGGGTCGGTCCGGTCCGGGCGGCGCTCCATGGTCTGGGCGTCCGCGCCGGGCGCGGCGGCCGCGACGCAGACCGCGAGCGCCGCGGCGAAGAGACGGTGGAACGGGGCGCGCACGCGTCTAGCCGCGGTTCCGCGGCGGCCCGGCTGGACGGCCCGGCGGATACGCGCGCGGGGCGTCGCGCCCGTGCGTCTGCGTCGTCTCCACGGCGGCCTCTCCGGGCGTTTCGTCGGTTATCCGAGGGGTTTAGATAGCCAAATATACGCGGCTGCGGAAGGTTGGTCATGCGCCGAATCGCCGGCCGCGCCGTGGGGCTTCCGCCGCCGGGGATCGCGTGCGAAGGTGCGCGCTATCCGCCTGTTGACCATGAATTTCGGGGACTCTCATGAAGATCGTGTTCGTCGATCC
The DNA here is from genome assembly GCA_016699855.1 of Rhodospirillales bacterium. Taxonomy (NCBI): domain Bacteria; kingdom Pseudomonadati; phylum Pseudomonadota; class Alphaproteobacteria; order Rhodospirillales; species Rhodospirillales bacterium. The sequence goes on along the minus strand of CP064988.1, from coordinate 227,999 downwards.
CGCCAAAGCGCCGGCCGTCAGCGTCGCCATGCTCGCCGCGCCGGGCCGGAAGCTGCTGCCGGCGGCCGCGGCGGCCGACAAGAAGTCCGGCGGGACGCTGGGCAAGGCGATCGCCGCGAGCCGCTTCACCGGCAAGCTGCACCAGACCCTGGCGATCCCGGCGCCCGCCGGAGTCGCCGCCGGCCGCCTCGTCCTGTGCGGAACCGGCGAGGGCGCGGCGCTGACCGAGCGCGCCGCCGAGGGGATCGGCGGGACGCTGCTGGCCGAGGCGAACGGCGCCGGCGCCAAGTCGCTCACGATCGTGGTCGAGCAGCCGGCCGGCTGCCGCGTCAAGGCCGACGAGCTGGCGGCGCGGGTCGCGTTCGGCGCGCTGCTGCGGTCGTACCGTTTCGACAAGTACCGCACGCGGGAGAAGGCCGAGGCGAAGCCGACCGTCGACACCGTTGCGATCGCGGTCAGGGATCCGGCGTTCGCGCAACGCGCCTTCGCGGCGCTGCGGCCGGTGGCCGACGGCGTGTTCATGACCCGCGACCTTGTCAGCGAACCGCCCAACGTCCTGCATCCGGAGAGCTTCGCCGCGCGCGCGAAGTCGCTCGCCAAGCTCGGCGTCAAGGTCGAGGTGCTGGGCGAGGCCCAGATGCGGAAGCTCGGCATGGGCGCGCTGCTCGGCGTCGGCCAGGGCAGCGTCCGCGAGTCTCAGCTCGTCGTCATGCGCTGGGACGGCGGCCGCAAGGGCGACCGTCCGGTGGCGTTCATCGGCAAGGGCGTGTGCTTCGACACCGGCGGCATCTCGCTCAAGCCCGCCGCCGGCATGGAGGACATGAAGTACGACATGGGCGGCGCCGGCGCCGTCACCGGCGCGATGCGCGCGCTGGCCGGCCGCAAGGCGAAGGTCAACGCCATCGGGCTCATCGGCCTGGTCGAGAACATGCCGGACGGAAACGCCCAGCGGCCCAGCGACGTCGTCAAGACGATGTCCGGCCAGACGGTCGAGGTCATCAACACCGACGCCGAGGGCCGCCTCGTGCTGTGCGACGTCATGTGGTACGCGCAGGAGAAGTACGATCCGGCGCTGATGGTCGAGTTCTCGACGCTGACGGGCGCCATCGTGGTCGCGCTCGGTCACGAGCGCGCCGGCCTGTTCTGCAACGACGACAAGCTGGCGCGCCAGCTGCGCGACGCCGGCGCCAAGGTCGGCGAGAAGCTGTGGCGCATGCCGCTGGGATCGGGCTACGACAAGGACATCGATTCCGAGATCGCCGACATGAAGAACGTCGGGGGCCGCGCCGCCGGCTCGGTCACCGCCGCGCAGTTCCTGAAGCGCTTCGTCCAGGGCAAGCGGCCGTGGGCGCATGTCGACATCGCCGGCGTCGCCTGGCACCTGAAGGGCGACGCCACGACGCCCAAGGGCGCCAGCGCCTTCGGCGTGCGGCTGGTCGACCAGTTCGTCGCCGACCACCACGAGTAGGCCCCCCGGCGTCGCGCGCGGCGATGACGGAGATCCGCTTCTACCATCTCACCCGCGGCGCGCTCGAGGAGGTGCTGCCGCGGATGCTGGAGGCGACGCTGGCGCGCGGCATGCGCGCCGTCGTGATGGTGGGGTCGGCCGAACGGGTCGAATCGCTCAACGCCCATCTCTGGACCTACGAGCCGGGGTCGTTCCTGCCGCACGGCTCGGCGCGCGACGGCGCCGCTGCGCGCCAGCCCGTCTGGCTGACGGCGGCCGACGAACGGCCCAACGACGCCACCTACCTGTTCCTGTCGGATGGCGCGCGGTGCGCCGATCTGGGCCCGTACGAGCGCGTGTCCGAGATCTTCGACGGGCGCAGCGACGACGCCGTCGCCGCCGCGCGCGAACGTTGGACGGCGTACCGCGAGGCCGGGCACGACCTGCAGTACTGGCAGCAGGGCGAGCGCGGCGGCTGGGAGCGCAAGGCGTGACCCGTGCCCCCGGCCGCCGCGACCGCGCTACGCCGCCCGCTTGAGGCCGGCGCCGCGCGCCACCGAGCGCCGCTCCGTCCACCACAGCCAGCCGATCGCGAACGGGATCCAGCCGACCCAGCGGACCGCCTGCCACATCGCCGCCGTCGGCGAATCCGCCGCCAGGTAGCGCGCGTCGTGGCCCATGGCGCCCGCCACGACGGCGGCGCCCGCGACCCAGATCGCCATCATCGGCAGGATCACGACCAGCGGCCGCAGGCGCGCCGGCAGCCAGCCGCGCAGCCACGGCGCGACCGACAGCGAGAACACCGCCAGCGCGGTCACGAACTTCAGCGCCGGCTGGGCCTCGTAGGCCGACTTCAGCATCGGCTCGCGGACGATCATGCCGTAGGCCGTCCACGCCAGAACCACGCCGCCCAGCAGGATGACCGAGGGGAAGCGGTCGACCAGCCGGATCACGATCTGGCTGCCCCAGACGATGATCGGCACGCTGATGAGCAGCCCGAGCACGATCAGCAGCACGCTGCCGTGCGCCGCGCCGCCGATCGCCAACACGTTGTCGACGCCCATGACCGCGTCGGCGATGACGATCGTCTTGATGGCGGCGTAGAGCGATTTCGCCGGCGTGGCGGCGCCGTGGAGGTCGCCGGTCTCCGGCGCCGGCTCGAGCAGCTTGCGGGCGATCCAGATCAACGCCAGGCCGCCGGCGCCGAGGAAACCGGGGATCATGAGCAGCCAGACGACGCCGATGGCCATCGTCGCGCGGATCGCGATGGCGCCGAAGGTGCCCCAAAGGATCACCTTGCGCTGCTGTTCCTTGGGCAGGTCGCGGGCGACGAGGCCGATGACGAGGGCGTTGTCGCCGGCGAGGACGAGGTCGATCAGGACGATCGCGAAAAGCGCGGAAATGAATCCGCCTGACAGGAATTCCATCGTGGTTCTCCGAAGATGCGCGTGCGCGTTCCGGCGCGGTCGTCCGCGCCGGGGCTAGACGGTCTCTACGGAGATCAAATGGGGACTTTGCCGTTCCGCTTGCGGATGGCGGAGACCAGCGCCCTCGACGTCGTCGAGATCGCGCGGCCGATCTCGCCGCCGCCCAAAGAGAGGACGGCGCCGGCGAGGATCAGCTCGATCAGGTTCCAGTTCGACAGACCCAGCGACGATAGCGTCTCGAAGCCGATATCCGTCAGCAGGAGGTCGATCTCGAGCTCGGCGAGCAGCGCGGAGTCGACCACGTCGCCGAGAACGCTCAGCAGCATGACGCCGATGACGCAGGCGATGAAGGCGTGGCCCGCCGTCGAGACCGGCCGTCGGGCGCGGGCTCCTGAGTGGATCAGGCGGGGGATCCGTGGGATCATCGCCAGCGCAGTATCGGGCATCGCGACCGGCGTTGCAAGGCCGGCGCCGTGTCACACCGTCGCGATGGCGTTGGCCGGGGATCCGACCGCGCCCGGCAGGCGCAACGGCGGCGCCGTCAGCAGGAAGCGCGAACGGCCGTTCGCGCGCAGCCACGCCGCCAGCTCGTGCAGGTACCACATCTCCCCGAGGTTGATGCCCAGCCGGAATATGCAGTGGTGGTGCAGCGGCAGAGATGGCGCGTCGTCGGGACCGCCGTCGCGCGCCGGCACGGCCTCGACGCCGTAGTTGTCGGCGATCAGCGAGGCGATCTGGCTGTCGGTGATCCACTTCAGCAGCCGCTGGTCGCGGCCGTCGAGCACCGCGCACATCGCGTGCACTTTCTGGGGGTCCGGTTTGCCGGCCATCTCCACCAGCATGGTGGCGAAGCCGGTGTGCAGCACGAGCATGTCGCCGGGCTCGACCACGACCTTGTCGGCGGCCATGACGCGCATCAGCGTGTCGTAGTCGACGAAGGTGTGGCCGGCCGAGGTGCTTCTCGAGGTCGACGAGCACGCCGCGGCCTTGGATCGCTTTCTCGGCCATGTTCTCGACGCCGAGCTTGTGGGCGTAGCAGAGGTGGCCGCAGCCGTCGCCGCCGGCGTCGGGCACCGGACCGACCACGTCCTCGCCGGCGCGCCAGCCGTTGTAGTAGACGGGCAGGGGCTTGCCGTCGCCGTTGACGTCGAACACGCCGCCGACATGGGCCAGCGTGTCCCACTGCGTCGAGTACTGGAGCGTCAGGATCACGCGGTCGTCGGACACGACGTCGGTGGCGCGCGGATCGAGCTTGCTGGTCAGGAAGTTGAACCGCCAGCCGTTCGGATCGCCGGTCGGCGACAGCACCGGCGGCAGGCGGCGCGGATTGAGCACGTTGCCGCCGGGCAGGTCGAGCGGCAGGCTGAGGCAGAACGCCTTGCCGGCCTTCACCTCGGCGATCCCCTGCAGCACCTTCTCCGGCGTCAGCAGGTTCAACCGGCCGAGCTGGTCGTCGTCGCCCCAGTCGCCCCAGGTCGATCCCTCCGGGCGATGCGTCCAGCGCTTCATGCGGTTCCTCCGATGCGTTCGCGGAGCGCGCGCCCCGTCGGGCGGCAGCTTGGCGTCGGACCGGCGAAACCGCAAATCCGCTTCCGCCGCGCGCGCCGCGAATCCGCCATGCGGCGGCCGACGTCGCGGTCCTCACGTCGGCTGGCGGAGTGTTGAAGCGAAGCGACTCGATCGACGACGCTTGGCGTGGGTATAGGTCGCGTCGACAAGGGTCCGGTGGAGGATGCGATGTCGTTGTGTCGGGAGGCGGCCGTGATCGTCGCCGCGTTGGCGGCGCTCGGCACGGTGTCGACCGCCGCGGCGCGAGACCTGAAGCGGTGCGACGAACTCGCGGCCTATTACGACCGCTACAGCGACCGGGTGGGCGAGGGGCGGATGCCGGTCGGCCGGCTGGAGCGCGAGCTGGGCTACGACGCCTGCCGCAAGGGCGACCACGAGGCCGGCCTGCGCATGCTCGAGGAGGCCATCCGGCGGAACGGCTTCAACGTGCCCCGGAGCTGAGCCGGACCCCGAGCTTGTCTCGGGCGCCGCCTCGCAAATCTCCTGCGCCCTCCGGCTCGTGACGCCGGCCCGCCGTTCAGATATCGCGCCTCACGCAAATCCTGCCTTTCCTCGTGAGGTCGATATGTCACGTCCCGGCGTTCTCGCGGCGGCCGGTTTCGCGCTCGGTCTCGCCGCCCTCGGTCCGCAATTGGCCGCCGCGCAGTGCACCATGCTGCGCTCCGACGAGGCGGCCTGCTGCCTGAAGCTCAAGGGGCTCCACGAGCGCTACCTGCCCAACCGCTCGATGACCGACAGCCGCGGCGGCGGCGACGGCACCGAGACCATGGTGGCGCCGGCGTGGTGCGACGGCGCCTGCTCGGCCGAGGCCATCCCGCATATCGAGAAGATGCGGTGCGGCCATGGTTTCGCGCTTCCGGAGCCGGCCATCGGCGCGCGCCTCGACGAGCCCGCGGCGGAACACGCCAGCCATGAGGGCGTCGCCGGTCGCGCCGGGGTCCCCGCTGGCGTAGAATGCCGACGTGTCGCCCGGAGAAGCCGGGCGGCGCGTCCGTCATTCCGGGAGCGCCGATGTCCGTCGCTGGTGCACAATCCCTCGGCCGCGATATCCGCGTGATCGGCGTGGTCGGCGTCGCCCACGGCCTCAGCCATTTCTACCAGCTCGCGCTGGTCACGCTGCTGCTGGTCGTGCGGCCGCAGTTCGGTCTGAGCTACACCGACATCGGCGTGCTCGGCGCGATCTTCTACGCCGTGTCGGGCGTCGGCCAGACCGCCGCCGGCTTCGCGGTCGACCGCTTCGGCGCGCGGCCCGTCCTGACCTTCGGGCTGCTGTCGGCGGCGTCGGCCTTCGGACTGATCGCGCTCCTCGGGCGCGATTTCTGGACGCTGGTGCCGCTGGTGACGATCGCCGGCATCGGCAACTGCGTGTTCCATCCCGCCGATTTCGCGATCCTTAACGCCTCCGTCGACTCCCGCCGGCTCGGACGCGCCTACAGCGTCCACGGACTCGGCGGCACGCTGGGATGGGTCGCGGCGTCGGTGATCTACTTCCTGTCGGAGATGTTCGGCTGGCGGATCGCCGCGGCGAGCGCGTCGGCGGTGGGCGTGCTCGTCGCCGCCGCCGTCATGTCGCAGGGCCACGCGATGACCGACCACCGCGTCGCGCGCCGCGCGTCGGGCGCCTCGGGCGCGTTCGACGTCTCGGCGCTGTTCTCCGTGCCGATCCTGGTCTGCATGCTCTATTTCGTGTTCGTCGCGATCACCGTCGTCGGCGTGCAGCAATTCTCGGTGCCGGCGCTGCAGGCCATGTTCCCGTTGTCGCGCGATGCCGCCATCTGGTCGCTCAACGCGCTGCTGCTGGGCTCGGCGGTCGGCGTCGTCGCCGGCGGCTGGCTGGCCGACAGCGCCTCGCGCCACGACGCCATCGCCGCCGGTGGCTTGCTGGCGGCCGGCGCGCTTTCCGCCGTGATCGCGACGGGCGCGATCCCCGCGCTCCTGGTGCTGCCGTTGATGGCGTTGACCGGGTTCGCCGGCGGCGTGACCGGACCGTCGCGCGACATGATCGTGCGCGGCGCGACGCCGCCGGGCGCGTCGGGCAAGGTGTTCGGGTTCGTATACTCGGGCCTCGACGTCGGCTCGATGCTCGGACCGCCGGTGTTCGGCTGGCTGATCGACCACGGCATGCCGCACGGCATGTTCTGGGGCGCCTTCGCGATCTACCTGCTCAACGTGCTGACCGTGCTCCAGATCCGCCGCTTCAGCCGGCCGCGCGCCGCGATGGCGTGACGGCGCGGGCGGGGCCGCTCAGGCCGCCTCGCTCTGGGCCGCCTCGAGCGCGGCCTGCGCCTCCAGCCAGCGCTCCTCGGCGTCGGCGATGCTCTTGATCAGGTAGCCGAGGTCGATCTGCAGGCGCGTGACCGCCTCGGCCGGGCCGGCGTAGAGGTCCGGGTCGGCCAGCTTGGCGTCGAGCGCGACGCGCTGGGCGTTCAGCTTTTCCAGCTCCTTCTCGGCCCGCTCGATGCTCTTGCGCAGCGGCGCCAGGCGCTGGCGGTGCTCGGCGTCGGCGCGCCGGCGCTCGGCCTTCGGCAGGGGCGGTGGCGCTGGCGTTGCCGGCGCGGCGGCGGCTGCCGGCGCATCGTCGACGCGGGCGCGCTTCTCCCGCCGGGCGCCGCGGTCGGACATGACCTGGCTCTCGTAGTCGTCGAGGTCGCCCTCGAACGAAGCGCAGGTGCCGTCGGCGACCAGCCACAACCGGTCGGCGACCAGACGCACGAGATGGGCGTCGTGGCTGACCAGGATCACGGCGCCGTCGTACTCGTTCAGCGCCTCGACCAGGGCGGCGCGCGAATCCATGTCGAGATGGTTGGTCGGCTCGTCGAGCAGCAGGATGTGCGGCGCCTCGCGCGTCATCAGCGCGAACAGCAGCCGCGTGCGCTCGCCGCCCGACAGCGTCTTGACGGTCTGGTCGGCGCGCGGGCCGGAGAACATGAAGCGGCCGAGCTGCGACCGCACCGCCGTCTCGGTCGCCAGCGGCATCAGGCGGCGCATGTGCTGGAACGGCGTGCCGTCGACGTCGAGCTCCTCCTCCTGCTGCTGCGAGAAGTAGCCCACCCGCAGCTTGCCGGATTTGCGCAGGCTGCCGCCGCGCGTCGCCAGCCGACCGGCCAGCAGGCGGATGAAGGTCGACTTGCCGTTGCCGTTCTGGCCGAGCAGGGCGATGCGGTCGTCCATGTCGATGCGCAGGTTCAGCTTGCGCAGCACCGGCGGCCCGTCGCCGTAGCCGACCGAGGCGTCGTCCATGGCGATCAGCGGCGGCGACAGCGGATCGGGGTTGGGGAACGAGAACTCGATCGCCGAGTCGGACGCCACCGGCACGATCGGCTCCATCTTCTCCAGCAGCTTCATGCGCGACTGCGCTTGGCGCGCCTTGCTCGCCTTGGCGCGGAAGCGGTCGACGAACGCCTGGATGCGCTTGCGCTCGGCCATCTGCCGGGTCTGAAGCGCCGCCTGGCGCTCGGCCTGCTCGCGGCGCGTGCGCTCGAAGCGGTCGAAGTTGCCCGTGTAGGAGACCAGCCTGCCCTGGTCGATGTGCACGATCTGGTCGCACACCGCGTTCAGCAGCTCGCGGTCGTGGCTGACCAGCAGCAGCGTGTAGGGGTAGGTGCGCAGGTAGTCCGACAGCCACAGCCGCGCCTCGATGTCGAGGTGGTTGCTGGGCTCGTCGAGCAGCAGCAGGTCGGGCTGCGCGAACAGCGCCTGCGCCAGCGCCACGCGCATGCGCCAGCCGCCGGAGAACTCGCCGCACGGCCGCTGCTGGGCGGCGTGGTCGAAGCCCAGCCCGTGCAGGATGGCGGCGGCGCGGGAGGGGGCGTTGTGGGCGCCGATGTCGGCCAGGCGGATATGGATCTCGGCGACGCGGTTGGGCTCGGTCGCGGTCTCGGCCTCGACCAGCAGGGCGGCGCGCTCGCGGTCGGCCTCCAGCACCGTCTCGAGCACGGATTTGTCGCCGCCCGGCGCGTCCTGGGCCACCTCGCCGATGCGGGCGCTGGCGCGCACCGTCACCGAGCCGCCGTCGACGCCGAGCTCGCTCCGGATCAGGCGCAGCAGCGTCGACTTGCCGGTGCCGTTGCGGCCGACCAGCCCGGCGCGCCGCCCGGCCGGCACCGCGACGGTGGCGCGCTCGAACAGCGGCCGGCCGGCGACGCGGTAGGTGAGGTCGTTGATGTGCAGCATGGCGGCGCGGCGTTTACCACGCGCGCCGCGCCCGGCAAAGCGCCCGGCGGGGCGCCGGTTGCCGCAGGAACGCGGAGAGTCTATAAGCCCGCGACTTTCGCGGCCGGGCGTGGGCGCCCGCCATCCCCCGCCATCCTTCGTGGAGACGACCATGGCGCTCGAGCGCACCTTTTCGATCATCAAGCCGGACGCGACGCGCCGCAACCTCACGGGCAGGATCAACGCCCGCTTCGAGGAGGCCGGTCTGCGCGTCGTCGCCCAGCGGCGCATCTGGATGAGCCAGCAGCAGGCCGAGAATTTCTACGGCGTGCACCGCGCGCGGCCGTTCTTCGGCGACCTCGTGAAGTTCATGACGTCCGGCCCGGTGGTCGTGCAGGTGCTCGAGGGCGACAACGCCATCGCGCGCAACCGCGAGATCATGGGCGCGACGAACCCGGCCAACGCCGCCGCCGGCACCATCCGCAAGGACTTCGCCGAGTCGATCGAGGCCAACTCGGTGCACGGCTCGGACTCGCCGGAGAACGCCGCGATCGAGATCGCCTACTTCTTCGCCGGCAGCGACATCGTCGGGTGAGGCTTCGGCCGAGCATCGTCGGCCGCCTCGACAAGGACGCCCGTCGCCTCCGTCGTCATCCCGAGCGCAGCGAGGGATCTTTACGCGGCCTAAAGATCCCTCGCTGCGCTCGGGATGACGCGGGGAACGCTTGCGACGACGTGGGCGGCGCACGAGTTGGCGGAGGACTTCGTCGGGCGCGGCGTCGGTCAGCCGAACGCGATCGTCGCCACGCCGAGGATCGCGAACAGCAGCGCGGCGCCCTTGTTGAGCGCCGCCAGCGGCAGGCGCTGCGCCAGCCTGTCGCCCAGCCACACCGCCGGCGCGTTGGCGAGCATCATGCCGATCGTCGTGCCGGCGACCACGGCGGCGAGCTGCTCGTAGCGCGCCGCCAGCGCGACCGTGGCGACCTGCGTCTTGTCCCCCATCTCGATCACGAAGAACGCCATCGTCGTCGCGGTGAACACCGCCCACGCGCCGAGGGCGGGGCGGGCGGCGGCGTCATCGTCGAGACGGTCGGGGATCAGCGCCCACACCGCCATCGCGATGAACGAGCCGCCGACGATCCAGCGGGCCCACGGCCCGTCCAGCCAGTGGCCCAGCAGGCTGCCGACGTATCCCGCGCCGGCGTGGTTCAGCAGCGTCGCCGCGAAGATGCCGGCGAGGATCGGCCACGGCGCGCGGTAACGCGCGGCCAGAGCGACGGCCAGAAGCTGGGTCTTGTCGCCGCACTCCGCCAGCGCGACGATTCCGGTCGAGACGAGGAACGCTTCCATGCGGTGGTGTCGTTACCACACCGCGCCAGCGGGCGTCCCGCGACATGGCGCGCGGCCGACCTCGCGCTCTCAGCCGCGCGGCGAGGGGAGGGCGCGCGATACGCCGCCTCCGGAGCTTCGCATCGCGTCGCTGCCGGCGGGCCGATTGGAAGCCAGGCTAGAGCCGGTCGAGGTACTGCTTGACGAAGTCGCAGCCGACCTCGGCGCTGTAGGCGGCCGTCAGCTTGGCCGTCACCGGGCCGGGCGTCTTGCCGGCGCCGACCGCTTGGCCGTTGAAGCTGCGCACCGGCAGGATGCACAGGCTGGTCGAGGTCAGGAACATCTCGTCGGCGTTCTCGGCGTCGAACAGGTCGATGTCGGCCTCCTGGCAGCCGATGCCCAGCTTCGCCGCGAGGTCCATCGTCATCTGCCGGCTGACGCCGGGCAGCACGTACTTGTCGCGCGGGGTGGTCAGCGCGCCGTCGCGGACGATGAAGATGTTGCTGCCGAGACCCTCGGCGAGGTTGCCGTTCTCGTCGAGCAGGATCGCCCAGGCGTCGGGGTTCAGCGCCTTCACCGGCTGCTCGGCCACGATCATGTTGAGGTAGTTGTGGGTCTTGGCGCGCGGGCTCAGCATGTTCGGCGCGGTCCTGCGCATCGCCGTGACCATGACGTCGGCGCCGTCGCGGAAATACTTGGCGCGCTTGGCCATCGGGATCGGCAGGACCTCGATCACGACGTTCGGACCGGTGTGCTCCCAGCCCTCGTCGCCGACCGCGTCGACGCCGCGGCTGACGCGCTGGCCGACCCACCAGTCGCCGGCCTCGGCGCGCAGGTGCTCGTTGCGCGCCACGACCTCCTCGCTGTGCGCCACCATCTCGGACGGCGAGATCCCGGGATCGATGCGCAGGTAGCGCAGCGAGCGGTAGAAGCGGTCGATGTGCTCCTTCAGGCGGAACGGGGCGCCCTCGAAGGTGCGCGTCATGTCGAAGGCGCCGTCGCCGTACTTCCAGCTGCGGTCGCGGAACGGGATCATGACCTGGTTCTCGGGCACGATCCTGCCGTTGAACCATGCGACGCGGGAATTCGACAGGGCGGTCATACGGGCCTCCGGAATCACGGGGGCGGGCGGCGCGCTCGACGCCGGCCCGCCGATGCGCCACGCTAGCGCAAATCCGGCGGAGGGGCCATGCGCGAATACCGGCGATCCGAGGAGCTCTACGAACGCGCGCGCCGGCACATGGCGGGCGGCGTCAGCAGCAACGTGCGCTACGCCAGCGCGCCGGTGCCGCTGTTCTTCGCGCGCGGCGAGGGCGCGCGTCTGCACGACGTCGATGGCAACGTCCACATCGACTACGTCCTCGGCAACGGGCCGGCGATCCTCGGCCACGCGCCGCCGGGCGTGCTGCGCGCGGTGGCCGACAGCCTCGCCGACGGCCAGGTGTTCGCCGCGCAGCACCGTCGCGAGGCCGAACTCGCGGAGCGGCTGTGCCGGATCCTGCCGGGCGCCGAGCTGGTGCGCTTCGCGACCTCCGGCACGGAGGCCGTGCTGATGGCGCTGCGCGTCGCGCGCGCCTTCACCGGGCGGCCCAAGATCGTGAAGTTCGAGGGCCACTACCACGGTTGGACCGACCAGACCTACATCAGCGTCCGGCCGACAGGGAACGAGGCCGGCCCGGCGGAGGCGCCGGCACCGGTCGCGGAGTCGCCGGGGATCGCGCCGGGCGCGCTCGACGACGTCTCGGTGTGCGGCTGGAACGATCTGGCGGCGTTGGACCGGTTGTTCGCGCGCGAGGGGCGCGACATCGCCGCCGTGATCATGGAGCCCGTCATGGTCAACGGCGGCGCCGTGATCGCCGAGCCCGGCTATCTCGCCGGTGTCGCGGCGCTGTGCCGGCGCCACGGCGCGCTGTTCATATGCGACGAGGTGATCACGGGCTTCCGCGCCGGCCTCGGCGGCGCGCAGGGCCGCTTCGGCGTGGCCGCCGATCTCGCGATCTACGCCAAGGCGGTGGCGGCGGGGTTTCCTCTGGCGCTGGTGGCGGGCCGTCGCGACGTGATGGAGGTTCTGCAGACCCGCGGCGTCATGCACGGCGGCACCTACAACGGAAACGTCCAGAGCGTCGCCGCGGCCCTGGCCGCGCTCGACGAGCTGGAGCGCGATGGCGGCGCGCTCTACGCCGCCATGGAGGGGCGCGGTCTTCGGTTGATGGCCGGGCTGGAGGCGCTGGGACGGCGGCACGGCCTGCCGATCCTGGCGCGCGGGTTGCCGACCATCTTCCAGACCTTCGTCACCGACGGGCCCGCGCCCCGGAATTTCCGCGAGGCCGCCGCCACCGACCGCGACCGGGCGCTGGCGCTCAGCCGCGCGCTGCAGGACGAGGGCGTGCGGGTGAACCAGCGGTGTTCGTGGTTCCTCTCGGCGGCGCACGACGACGCCACGATCGACGAGACGCTCGCCGCCGCCGACCGCGCCATGGCGCGGCTGGGCGCGGCGTGAGATAGAGGCGGCCATGGGAGGAGTGCTGCGATGAACCTGCCCAAACGCGCGCGACTGGTCGAGGTCGGCCCCCGCGACGGTCTGCAGAACGAGGCCCGGCCGGTATCGGTCGCGGCCAAGATCGCGCTGATCGACGCGTTGTCGGCGGCCGGCCACACCACGGTCGAGTCCGGCAGCTTCGTGTCGCCCAAATGGGTGCCGCAGATGGCGAGCACGGACGAGGTGCTGGCCGGCATCGCCCGCAGGCCCGGCGTCTCCTATCCCGTGCTGGTGCCGAACGAGCAGGGCATGAACGCCGCGATCGAGGCGAGGTGCGGCGAGATCGCGGTGTTCACGGCGGCGTCGGAGGCGTTCTGCCGCAAGAACACCAACTGCTCGATCGACGAGAGCTTCGAGCGCTTCGCGCCGGTGGTCGAGGCGGCGCGCCACCACGGCATCCGCGTGCGCGGCTACATCTCGACCGTGATCGCCTGCCCCTACGACGGCGCCGTCGCGCCGGGCAAGGTGGCGGAGGTCGCCGACCGTTTGTTCCGCATGGGCTGCTACGAGGTCTCGCTCGGCGACACGATCGGTGTCGGCACGCCCGGCAAGTGCGTAGAGATGATCGACGCCGTGGCCGCGAAAGTGCCGCGCGACAAGATCGCGGCGCATTTCCACGACACCTACGGCCAGTCGCTGGCCAACATCCTCGCGGTGATGGAGCGGGGGATCACGGTGTTCGACACCGCCGTCGCCGGGCTGGGCGGCTGCCCCTACGCCAAGGGCGCCTCGGGCAACGTCGGCACCGAGGACGTCGTCTACATGCTGAACGGGCTCGGTGTCGAACACGGCGTCGACCTCGACGCCGTCGCCGCGGCGGGCCGCGCGATCTGCGCCGCGCTGGGGCGGGAGCCGGCGTCGAAGGTCGCGCAGGCGTTGAAGGCGAATTGCGCGGCGGCCGCGTGACCGCCGCCGCCCGCGTGGACATCCGCCACGACCTCCTGAACGCGCAGGTGCGCGCGTGGATGCGGCTGGGCGAGACCGGCGTCTGGTGGTCGGGCGCAGACCGCGTCGCCATCGCCGCCGAGACCCGCGCCGCCGCCGCGTGCGGGCTGTGCGCCACGCGCAAGGCGGCGCTGTCGCCGGCCGCGATCGCCGGCGCCCACGAGACCGCGGGCGGTCTCCCCGACGCGGCCGTCGAGGCGGTCCATCGCATCGCCACCGATTCCGGCCGCCTGTCCGAGGGCTGGTACCGCGCCGTCCGCGCCGCCGGCCTGGAGGAGGGCGCCTATGTCGAGCTGGTGTCCGTCGTCGCGATCACGACGGCCGTCGACACGTTCCGCCGCGCGCTCGGCCTGTCGCCGCTGCCGCTACCGGCGCCCGAGGACGGCGCGCCCAGCGGCCGCCGGCCGGCCGGCGCGCGCGACGGGCTGGCGTGGGTCGCGACCGTGGCGCCGGAGGATCGCGGCGCCGACGATCCCGACCTCTACCGCAACCGCATCGGCGGCAACGTGCATCGCGCGCTGAGCCTCGTGCCGGAGGCGATGATCGATTTCTGGGACATGTTCGAGACGATGTACCTCGACAATCCGGCGATGCGCGATTTCGGCCGCGAGTTCCGCGCCATCACGCATCCGCAGATCGAGATGCTGGCCGCGCGCGTGGCGGCGCTGAACCGCTGCGTCTATTGAACCGTCAGCCACCTAGCCTTGCTCCGGGGGAGCGGCCAGTTCAGCGGAGACGACTACGACCTCGCCGGCGTCATGGAGGGCGGGGGCGACACCGGAGTGCCGCACGCCGCGGCGCTGCTGGCGTTCGCTGACGCCGTCATCGGGCGTGACGCGGACGCGACGGCCGATGCGCGGGAGGCGCTGACCGCGGCGATCGGCGCCGCCGCCGTGGTCGACGCCGCCGCGGTGGTCGGCGGCTTCGACGCGATCACGCGGATCGCCGACGCCACCGGCATCCCGCTCGACGCCCGCGTCGAGACGCAATCCGCCGGCTGGCGCGGCCCGCTCGGCATCGACCGGTTCGCCGACGGCAAGGTCTGACCGCCGCCGGCGGTCAGTCCACCTCGTTCTCGGCGAGGCGCTGCTGCTTGCGCAGCGATGCGAGCGGCGGCAGCGGCGCCTTGAGCAGCGCCTCGCAGTCGAGGATGCCGCGGCCGTCGGTGGGCACCGGCCCGCCGCCGGTCACGTCGTTGCCCTGGATCGGCCGGGCCGTCGTGCGCAGCAGTTTGCGGAACGCCTTGATGCGGCGCCAGCCCGCGTAGCCGCCGTCGTCGAGCTCGCGCCCGCGCACCCGCAACCACATCGCCGCCGCCGCCGAGACGTGCACCGTGGCGTAGGAGGTGCCGTCGCCGCCGCCCTGCTCGATCAGGCACTGGCGGTCGCCGCCGCCGCGCAGCGAGTTCGGCCGCGGGATCTCGTCGGCCGGCGCCCACACGTCGATCCAGTCGCGGTCGTGCTCGTAGTCGTAGCAGATGCGCCGCTTCTGGTTGACGCCGGCCACAGCGACGGCGCGGGAGTAGCGCGACGGATAGACCTGCACCTGCATCAGGTCGGGCGCGTTCTGGCGCGTCTGGCCGCACGCCGCCACCACCATCGCGCCGGCCTCGTAGGCGGCGTCGACGGCGCGGCCGAGCTGGCGCATCTGGGTCTTGTTGCCGAACACCGACTGCACGCCGAGGCTGATCGAGATCACGGGCGCCTGCCGCTGCTCCAGCGCGTGGCGAAGCGCCTTGGCGGCGTTGACGATCGTCTCCTTGTGCAGGACCACCGTCTCCGCCACCCGGTAGGGGACGACCGGCACGCCCGGCGCCATGCCGACGAAGGTGCCGGGCTTGTCGCCGCACAGCACGCCCGATGTGCGCGTGCCGTGGCCGGGGAACAGCAGCAGCCCCGCGCTCAGGGGGTCGAGCGGCGGCTTGCCCGCCTCGACGTAGTTGACGCCGAGCCCGGCGAGCAGGGCGCCGGACGGCGCCTCCGGCGGCATGTGGAACACGCAGTGGTTGGTGTAGCCGGTGTCGATATGGGCGATCTTGACCGTCTCCCAGTCGCCGCCGCCGATCGCCTGCTGGACGATCCGCATGGCCTGCCGCGCGCGCACGGTCGTGATGTTCCAGGTGTGGTCGGTCATGGTTCGCTCCCTCGTCGCGCGACGGGCGGCCGGCGCCGGTCGCTCCCGACGGTTCATAGCATCGGGCCGGCGCCGCGCGCGTGGCGCGGGTCACGGACGCGGCGGCCATAAAACGATTGCCGGGGGCCGGCGGACGCTGCGATATGGGGCGCTCCATAGGCCGGAATCGACGTCCGGCCGTCGTCCCCGCCGGTCCGGTGCCCATGCCCGTCATCCAGTCCAAACTCGACACGCGCTCCGCCGCGTACAAGGCGAACCACGCTGCCATGAAGGCGCAGGTCGAGGATCTGCGCGCCAAGATCGAGGTGGTGCGCGAGGGTGGCGGCGCGGCCTCGCGCGAGCGCCATGTCGGCCGCGGCAAGCTGCTGCCGCGCGACCGGATCGGCGCGCTCCTCGATCCCGGCTCGCCGTTCCTCGAGTTCTCCCAGCTCGCCGCCTGGGACATGTACGACGGCAAGGCGCCGTCGGCCGGCGTCATCACCGGCGTCGGCCGGATCGCGGGCGTCGAGTGCGTCGTGGTGTGCAACGACGCCACCGTGCAGGGCGGCACCTACTATCCGATGACCGTCACCAAGCACCTCCGGGCGCAGGAGGTCGCGCTCGAGAACAATCTGCCCTGCGTCTACCTCGTCGATTCCGGCGGCGCCAACCTGCCGAACCAGTCCGGCGTGTTCCCCGACAAGACGCATTTCGGGCGCATCTTCTACAACCAGGCCAACATGAGCGCCCGCGGCATCCCGCAGATCGCCGTCGTGATGGGCTCGTGCACGGCGGGCGGAGCCTACGTGCCGGCGATGAGCGACGAGACGGTCATCGTGCGCAACCAGGGCACCATCTTCCTCGGCGGGCCGCCGCTGGTGAAGGCCGCCATCGGCGAGGTCGTCGATGCCGAGTCGCTGGGAGGCGCCGAGGTGCACACCAGCATTTCCGGCGTCGCCGACCACTACGCCATGAACGACAGCCACGCGCTGGGCATCGCGCGCCGCATCGTCGGCCATCTGAACCGGCGCAAGAACGCGCCCGTCGCGATGGTCGAGCCGCGCGATCCCCTCTATTCCGCCGACGAGCTCTACGGCGTCATCCCGACCGACGCGCGCATCCCCTACGACGCGCGCGAGCTGATCGCCCGCATCGTCGACGGCAGCGAGCTGGACGAGTTCAAGCAGCTCTACGGCACCACGCTGGTCACGGGCTTCGCCCATATCTGGGGCCATCCCGTCGGCATCGTCGCCAACAACGGCATCCTGTTCAACGAATCGGCGCTGAAGGCGGCGCATTTCATCGAGCTGTGCGGCCAGCGCGGCATCCCGCTGGTGTTCCTCCAGAACATCGTCGGATTCATGGTCGGCAAGAAGTACGAGGCCGGCGGCATCGCCAAGGACGGCGCCAAGATGGTGACCGCGGTCTCGACCGTGACGGTGCCGAAATTCACGGTGATCGTCGGCGGCAGCTACGGCGCCGGCAACTACGGCATGTGCGGCCGCGCCTACAGCCCGCGCATGCTGTGGATGTGGCCGTCCGGCCGCATCTCGGTAATGGGCGGCGAGCAGGCCGCCAGCGTGCTGGCCACGGTGCGGCGCGACAACATCGAGGCCAAGGGCGGCGCCTGGAGCGCCGAGGACGAGGCCGCTTTCAAGGCGCCGATCCGCGCCCAGCTCGAGGCCGAGGCGCATCCCTATTTCGCCAGCGCGCGCCTGTGGGACGACGGCATCCTCGATCCCGCCGACACGCGCATGGCGCTCGGCCTAGGGCTTTCCGCGGCGATGAACGCGCCGATCGAACCGCCCCGCTGGGGCGTGTTCCGGATGTGATGGCGATGAGCGATCCCGTCCTGCTGTCGGTCGACGACGGCGTCGCCACCGTCACGCTGAACCGCGTGAAGGAGCACAATTCCTTCGACGCCGCGGCCGGCGAGGCGTTCATCGCCGTCCTCGGCCGCGTCGCCGCCGATCCGGCGGTGCGGGTCACCGTGATCGGCGCCAAGGGGCCGTCGTTCTCGGCCGGCGGCGATTTCAACTGGGTGCTGACCTGGCCGTCGCAGACCCCGGCCCAGAACAAGGCCGGCGCGCTGGTCATGACGCGCGCCGTCCAGGCTGTCTACGACATGCCGATGCCGACCATCGCCCGGGTGCAGGGCGCCGCGGTCGGCGGCGGGGTCGGCGTCGCGCTGGCCTGCGACTACGTCGTGGCGTCCGACCGCGCGCGCTTCGGCCTGACCTCGGTGCGCAACGGATTGCTGGCCGGCATCGCCATCACCGTGCTGATCCAGACCGTCGGCCCGCGCAAGGCGCGCCAATTGCTGATGCATGGCGGCATCTTCGACGTCGAGGAGGCGCGGCGCATCGGCATGGTCGACCGTGTGGCGGCGCCGGAGTCGCTCGACATCGAGGTGGCTAAGCTGGCCGCCGAGCTCAAGCTGGGCGCGCCCAGCGTGCAGGCGCTGATCAAACGGCTGGTGACGGCGATGGACGCCGCGCCCAACGACGCCGGCATGGTCGAGCTGGTGGCGTCGAACGTCGCCGAACAATGCCTGACTCCCGACGCGCAGGAGGGCATGGCCGCCTTCCTCCAGAAGCGCAAACCGCGGTGGGTGACCTGACGATGTTTTCCAAGATCCTGATCGCCAACCGCGGCGAGATCGCGTGCCGGGTCGTCAAGACGGCGCGCAAGCTGGGCGTGCGGACGGTGGCGGTGTTCTCCGACGCCGACCGCGGCGCGCGGCACGTCGACATGGCCGACGAGGCCGTCCATATCGGGCCGTCGGCGGCGCGCGAGAGCTATCTCGTCGCCGAGCGGCTGATCGCCGCCGCCAAGGCCACCGGCGCCGAGGCGGTGCATCCCGGCTACGGCTTCCTGTCGGAGAACGCCGGCTTCGCCGAGGCCTGCGCCGCCGCCGGGATCGTGTTTATCGGTCCGCCGCCCGCGGCCATCCGCGCCATGGGCTCCAAGAGCGAGGCCAAGAAGCTGATGGAGGCGGCCGGGGTGCCGCTGGTGCCTGGCTACCACGGCGACGACCAGGACGCGGCGCTGCTGGCGCGCGAAGCGGCGCGCATCGGCTATCCCGTGCTGATCAAGGCCTCGGCCGGCGGCGGCGGCAAGGGCATGCGGCCGGTGCTGAAGCCGGAGCAGTTCGCCGACGCGCGGGCCGGCGCCAAGCGCGAGGCCAAGGCGGCGTTCGCCGACGACCACGTGCTGATCGAGCGCTACGTGCAGCGGCCGCGCCACATCGAGATCCAGGTGTTCGCCGATTCCCATGGCCACTGCGTCTACCTGTTCGAGCGCGACTGCTCGATCCAGCGCCGCCACCAGAAGGTGATCGAGGAGGCGCCGGCGCCGGGGATGACGCCGGAGCGGCGCAAGGCGATGGGCGAGGCGGCGGTCGCCGCCGCCAAGGCGATCGGCTACGTCGGCGCCGGCACGGTCGAGTTCATCGCCGACCAGGACGGCACGTTCTTCTTCATGGAGATGAACACGCGCCTCCAGGTCGAGCATCCCGTCACCGAGATGATCACCGGCCAGGACCTCGTGGAGTGGCAGCTTCGGGTGGCGTCTGGCGAAAGGCTGCCGCTGCGGCAGGAGGAGCTGCGCATCGACGGCCACGCCTTCGAGGTGCGGCTCTACGCCGAGGATCCGTCGCGCAACTTCCTGCCGTCGGTCGGCCGGCTGCGGCATCTCGAATTCCCGGCCGAGAGCGCGCATGTGCGCATCGACACCGGCGTGCGGCAGGGCGACGAGGTCACGCCGTTCTACGATCCGATGATCGCCAAGATCGTGGTCCACGACCGCGACCGCCGCGCGGCGCTGCGCCGGCTGTCGGTGGCGCTGGCCCACACCGAGGTGGTCGGCGTGCGCACCAACACCGCGCTGCTGTCGCGCATCGCGGCGCATCCCGTGTTCGCGGCCGGCGACGTCGACACCGGCTTCATCGAACGCCACAAGGCAGAGGTGATCCCGAAGCCGGACGAGACCGACGACCGCGTGGTGGCGTTCGCGACGGCCGCGCGCCTGCTGGATCAGCGCGCCCTGTCGGCGGCGCGGGCGGCGGCGTCGCGCGAGCCGCGCTCGCCGTGGAACCGGGTCGACGGCTGGCGTCCGGGCGGCGCGGCGATGGAGATCGTGCGCTGGCGCGACGGCGAGCGCGAGGTGCCGGTCGACGTGACCTACGAGCGGCATGCCGGCGGCGGATTGTCGGCGCTCGCCGGCGCCGGCGGCGACCTTCGGGTCACATTGGGCCTGCCCGGCGGGGACGCCGCCGTGGTGGCGTCGCGCGCCGGCAACGGCTCGATCCGCATGGATCAAGGTGGTGCCGTGGCGTCGGCCCGCGTCGTCGTCTCCACCGCCCTCGACGGCGGCCGGGACTACGTCGTGTTCGGCCTGCACGCCGGCGGCCGCGCGTTGCGCGCCGTCGACCCGCGCGACGCGTCGGGCGACGAGGCGGCCGGCGCGCCCGGCGGCGGCCTCAAGGCGCCGATGCCCGGCAAGATCATCGACGTCAAGGTGAAGGACGGCGAGAGCGTGTCGCGCGGCCAGGCCGTGATCGTGCTCGAGGCGATGAAGATGGAGCACACGCTGTCGGCCTCGACCGACGGCGTCGTGCGCAAGGTGCTCTACGCCGTCGGCGACCAGGTCAACGAGGGCGCCGACCTCGTCGAGTTCGAACCGGCCGCGGAGTAGGGGGTCACCGCCACCGGCCGGCTGCCGACGCGTACACATATCGCGCCATGCGACGCCATATGCCCTCTCCCCCACTTCGTGGCGGAGAGGGCGTCGGCCGCGCCGCTACGCGAACGTCAGCAGGCGGCGGGGGTTGCGGACCAGGATGGCGTCGACCTCGTCCTCGCTGTAGCCGCGCTTGAGCATCATCGGCACGACGTTGCGGAAGATGTGGCCGTAGCCGTGGCCGCCGAACACCGAGGCGGCTGATGTAGCAGATGTCGTGGCTGATGACGACGCGGTCGAGATGGCCGTGGTCGATCAGCGCCCGGATCAGGCGCAGCCGCGTGCCGTCGTTGGGCATGTCTATGTCCGACAGGCCGTAGTACGCCGCCTCCTGTCCGAACAGGTCGAACTCCAGGGTCACGCCGGTCTCGGCCAGACGCAGCAGCCTATCGACGTCGAAGATCGTGCGGTCGATATGGCTGATGACGACCCGCGTCGTGTCGTGGCCGGCGGCGTGGATGAAATCGGCGACTTCTTGCGGCTGGTCCTCGTGGCGGCCGGGATGGACGTTGAGTGCCGCCCCGGTCTCCGCCATCGCGATCAGCGCGCCGCGCATGACGCGCTTCTCGGTGTCGGTCCATGGCGACTGGCAGCCGATTTCGCCGATCATGCCCGCGCGCACGTCGGTGCCCCAGGCGCCCTCCAGCACCTGTCCGACCATCTCCTGCGCGAAATCCTCGACGGTGCGCCCGTGGTTGCGCGGGTCCTGGTAGGCGTCGACGTAGTGGCCGCAGCCCATAACGACGTTGACGCCGGTGCCCTCGGCGATGCGGCGCAGGCCCTTCGGATCCGGCGACAACCCGCCGCAGCTCAGCTCGACGATGGCGTCGCCGCCGTCGCGCTTCATCGCCTCGACCTCGCGCGTCGCCACATCCTCGAGGTCGAGCATGTACTTGCGCCCGGCGCGTTTGATCCCGTGGCCGTGGTTGATCTGCCAGACGTTCTCCAGCGTGATCTCCGGGCCGAGGTCGTTCTCGCCGCGCGCCTCCGGCGGGCGGATGTCCCACAGCACGTGCTCGTGCATCAACGTGCGGCCGAGCGTCTCCGGCGCGATCGGGCCGGTGACGGTCTGGACCTTGCCGCGCAGATCGTGGCGGGAGAGGCGCGCCATCAGAGGTCGGCCAGCACGTTCTTGTAGGCGCCGCAGTAGTCGTCGACGGCGGCGACGAAGGCGTCGTGGTCCGCGTCGGTCAGCGCCAGCGACAGCGCCATGAAGCCGCGGCGGGCGAGGTAGAAGCCGCGCTCCAGCATGTTCAGGTGGAACAGCGCGCGCGCCTCCACCGGCGTGTCCTGCGTGTCGAACGGCTTGGCGATCGGCTTGGATTGCCAGTGCGCCACCAGGATCGAGCCGGCGCCGTTGACCTGCAGCGGTACGTCATGGCGTCGGCCGACCTCGCGCAGTCGCTCGCGCAGGCGGTCGCCACTGGCGTAGAGCCGGTCGGCGGCGTCCGCCGTGAACACGTCGCGCAGGCCGGCGACGCCGGCGGCCATGGTCATGACGTTGTTGTTGAAGGTGCCGGCGTGCGGCCAGGCGTCCTTCTGCGAGGGATCGTAGCGGCGCATCAGATCGTGGCGGCCGCCGAACGCGCCGAACGTCAGCCCGCCGCCGAGATACTTCCCGAACGTCGTCATGTCCGGGATGATCCCCAGCCGCTTCTGCATGCCGCCGGACGACATGCGCGAGGTCATCACCTCGTCGAAGATCAGCACGATGCCGTGCGCGGTGGCCTCGTCCCGGAGCATCTGGAGGAACGCGGGGTCGGCGACGATGCCGCCGCCGGAGCCCATCATCGGCTCGATCAGGATCGCCGCGAGCTTGCCGGCGTTCTCGCGGATCAGCGCCCGGGTGGCGTCGATCTCGTTGAGCTTGGCCAGCACGAACGGGAACGGCGCGTTGATCGGGAAATCGGGCCCGTGATAGAAGGTCAGCACGCCGCCGTGGTAGCCGCCCTCCATCACCATGATGTGGCTGCGCCCGGTGTGGGCGCGCGCCGTCACCAGCGCCATCAGGTTCGACTCGGTGCCGGAATTGGTGAACCGCACGAGGTCCAGCGACGGGAACCGATCGCACATCATGCGGGCCAGCTCGACCTCGTCGCGGTTCGGACCGCCGAACACGATGCCGCGGTCGGTCGCCTCGCGGATCGCCTTCATGATGACGGGGTGGGAGTGGCCGTAGAGCCCGGCGGTGTACTCCCCCAGCAGGTCGGTGTAGGCGTGGCCGTCGATGTCGACCAGCCGCTGGCCCTCCGCCTTCTCGATCGCGACCGGGAACGGCGCGTAGTACAGCACCGAGCGGGTGTTGCCGCCGGGCATGGATTTGGCGGCCTCGTCCTGGCGGGCGCGGCTGCGCGGGTTGGCGGCGATGAACCGCTCCTCGGTCTCGTTGAGCGCGTCCCGCAGCGAGACGTTGATGCGCGTCGGCGCGTCCATCTGTTCCTCCTCCGTGCGCGGGGCCCTAGGCCGGCGTGAAGACGTTGCGCTTCTCGCCGGCGGCGACCACGCCGGCGCGGCCGATCTGGTCGCGCGCCACCATGTCGGCCAGCAGCGCCGGGTCGTCCGGCGTGTTGGCGACGAAGCGGTGGCCGTTGTCGGCGCGGCGGCCGTAGACGAAGCCGCGCACCGGCTTGTCGCGGTCGAACGCCACGGCGTAGGTCTCGATCCGCCCGGCGCCGGCCGGCGCGGTGTCGACGGCGACGACCGGAACCTTGTCGAGCGCCGCTTGGGTGGCTTTCGGATCCGGGCGCGTCCACGCTCCCCGAGTCGAGGTCGTCGACAGGATCGACGCCGAATGCTTGGTCACGTAGCTGCCGTTGCCCGTCACCATGCCGAATTTGCCCGGCGCGGCGCGGACCTTGTCCATCATCGCGGCGATGGAGTGGGTAACGTAGTTGTTCCCGGGGCCGCCGAAGAACGGCAGCCCGCCGGTCACCGTCAGGCCGCGCGGGTCGTCCTCGGCCAGGCCGATCTCGCGGCAGCCGATCTCCACCGCCGAGGGGAAGCAGCTGTAGAGGTCGAAGAACGACATATCGGCAAGCTTGCGGCCGGCCATGTCCAGCGCCGTGGTCGAGCAGGCGCGGATCGCGGGCGAGCGGTGCAGCTCGGCGCGCTCGCTGACCACCCAGGTGTCGGCGCCGTCGGCGCAGCCGTGCAGGAACACCCAGCGGCTCTCGGGGATGCCCAGTTCGCGCGCCTGGCCGACCGAGGTGACGATCACCGCGGCGGCCTGGTCGACGAAGGCGTTGGAGTTCATCAGGCGGGGGTAGGGGAAGGCGATATAGCGGTTGTCGGCGTCGACGGTCGACAGCCGCTCCGCCGAGTAGCCCTCGCGCCGCGTCGCGAGCGGATTGTCCCGCGCCACGGCGGCGAAGCCGGCGAACAGCTTGCCCATCGCGACGAGGTGCGCCGCCGGCGTGCGTCCACGGTCGGCGCGGATCGCGTTCTCGATCAGCGGATAGAAGTGGATCGCCGCCATCAGCCCGTGGCGCGCCTCCTCCGGGCTCCAGCCCAGCCGCTTGTCGCCGATCTCCAGCGGCTCGGCGCCGCCGGGGTCCTCGTTCCAGTCCAGCGTCAGCTTGGCGCGCTGGGCGGCGTTGAACGTGCGCAGCAGCTCGCCGCCGCACACCATCGCGGCGCGCAGCTCGCCGCGGGCGATCTGCTCGGCGAATTTGTGGACGAGGTAGAGCGGCATGTTGCCGCCGACCTCCGTGTAGTAGAGGTCGCGCGCGTTCGCCGCGCCGATGCGGTCGGCCACGCTCTTCGGCGGGTTGCTGGAGCGGCCGTAGGGCGACACGAACCGCGGGCTGGAATCGCTGAAGAAGCGCAGCAGCGCGATGGCGTCGAGCGTCGCGGCCAGCGCCGGCGCGCCTTTCGCGGGGGCGGCGTCGCGCAGGGCGAGTTCGGCCGCCTCGGCGACGAAGGCCGACGGCGAGCGCGCGTCGGACGGCGCGGACGTCGTGTCGGTGATCTGGCCGCAGCCGACGAGGATGGGCGTGCGCGGGTCGAGCTCGGTCATCGTCGGTGGTCCTAGGCCTTGGCGCCGGTCAGCGCGGCGATGTCGGAATCGTCGAGGCCGGCGGCGCGCAGGACCTCGGCGGTGTGTTGCCCGAGGCTGGCGGTGAAGTCGCGCGCGCGCGCGCCCGACGCGGAGAGGCGGAACGGCGGGTTGGGCACGCCCACCTCGCCGCCGGCGTCGCGCACCATCTCGACGATGCCGCGGTGGCGCGCCTGGTCGTCGCTCATCGCCTCCTTCACGGTGCGGTAGGGCGAGCAGGGGACGCTGTGCGCCTCGAGGATCGGGATCAGCTCGGCGATGGTCTTTGTGCCGGACCACGCCTCGATCTCGTCCATGAACTCGGCCCATTTGAGCCGCCGGTCGGCGTACTTCTCGAAGCGCGGATCGGTCAGCAGGTCGACGCGGCCCGACGCCTTCACGAGGTCGGTGAAGGTGCGCTCGCTCGCCGTGGCGATGATGATGTGGCCGTCCTTGGCCAGCACCGGCCCGAACATCGGCCGCGACGACACCTCGATCGGGTTCTGCGCCCGCTGGAACTCCGACATCAGCAGATGCAGCATCCCGTCCATCATGGCGACGTCGACGAACTGGCCCTCGCCGGTGGTCTTCCTCTGGACCAGCGCCGCCATCGCGGCGCCGAAGGCGTAGGCGCCGGCCTGGAAATCGGCCACGAAGATGCCGTTGAAGTCGGGCTTGGTGCGCTGGCCCTCCTGGTAGGTCAGGTGCGCGACATCGAAGCCGGCGGCGGCGTGCACCACCGGCGCGTAGGCCGGCCGGTCGGCGCCCGGACCGTCCTGCCCGTAGCCCGAGATCGCGACGTAGATCAGGTCGGGTTTGATCTTCCTCAGCGATTCGTAATCGAGGCCGAGCCGCTTGGTGACGCCCGGTCGGTAGTTCTCGACCACCATGTCCGCCGTGGCGATCAACCTGCGCACGGCGGCCACGGCCGCCGGGTTCTTGAGGTCGAGCGCCACGCTCTTCTTACCGGCGTTGAGGTGGGCGAACATGCCGCTGGCGCCGGACCGCAGCGGCGGGCGCGTACGCATCATGTCGCCGTCGGCGGCCTCGATCTTGATCACCTCGGCGCCGAGATCGGCCATCAGCCGGGTGCAGTGCGGACCGGCGATCGTGGTGGTGAAATCGACGACCCGGATTCCTTGGAGAGCGTCTGCCATTGTCCCTACCGGCCCAGGAGAACGAGGACGACGCCGGCCACGACGAGCACGCTGCCGACGAACTCGCCCATGGTCGGGCGCTCGTTCAGCATGTAGCGGCTGGCGACGAAGGTGAAGACCAGTTCGATCTGGCCCAGCGCCCGGACCAGGGCGGCGCTCTGCAGCGCCATGGCCATCGCCCAGCCGGCGGAGCCCGCGACGCTCAGCAGGCCGACCGCGCCGGACGACCGCCAGGTCACGGCCACTTTGCGGAACTGCTCCGGCTCGCGCGCCGCCAGCCAGGCGCCCATGATCAGCGTCTGTAGCGTGTTCATCAGCGCCAGCGTGAAGATCGCGCGGATCATGAAGTCGCCCGAGGGCAGGTGAAGCGCGCCCTGGCGGATCGAGATCGCCGCGACGCCGAAGATCGCGCCGGCGGCGATGCCGACCAGCGCCGCCTTCTGGGTCCAGCCCAGGACGATGTTGCGCAGCCCCTTGGTGTCGCCCTTGACCGACAGCACCAGCACGCCCACGAGGCTGATGACGATGCCGGCCCAGGCCAGCGCGCCGATCGGCTCGGCGAGGAACAGCGAGGAGACCAGCGCGACCTGCACCGTCTCGGTCTTGGCGTAGGCGGTGCCGACGGCGAAGTTGCGCAGCTCGAAGGTGTAGATCAGCAGCGAGGTGGCGACGATCTGCGCCACGCCGCCCAGCGCCGCCCAGCCGACGAAGATCCAGTCCCATTCCGGCAGCGCGCGGCCGCCGACCGTCAGCAGCAGGACCAGCATCGCGATCGACACCGGCGCGCCGTAGACGTAGCGCACGAAATTGGCGCCGTTGGTGCTGAGCAGCGCCTTGAGCTTCTGCTGGAAGGCGGTGCGCACGCACTGGAACAGCGCCGCCGCGACCGTGATCGGAATCCAGAGTTCCACGCGTCTTCTTTCTTCGGTCGTTTCCGCCCTCGGACTGGACTGTATCCGCCCGGCCCGGCAGAGTCATGCTGGCGCCGCCGCAAGGGTGCCCCGCGGCCCGGTGGCCGCGCGCGCCGGGAGGACCATCAGCGATGTTCGACGCCGTGCTGGCCAGCGCGCTGAAGGCGCTGCCGACGTTCCTGACCCATTTCGGCGCGACGGTCGCGATCCTGATCCTGGGCGTGCTGGTCTACACCCGCATCACGCGCCACAACGAGACCCGCCTGATCGACGAGGGCAACGTCGCCGCCGCCACCGCGTTCGGCGCCGCCGTCCTCGGCATGGCGGTTCCGCTGGCGATCTGCCTGGCGCGCAGCGTCAGCGTGCCGGACATCCTCGTCTGGGGCGTGGTCAGCCTGGTCGTGCAGATCGCGACGTTCTTCGCCGTCGACCGCATCTTCAGGGACCTGTCGCGGCGGATCGAGCGCGGCGACATGGCGGCGGCCGTCGCGGTGGCCTCGACCAAGCTCGGCGTCGCGGCGATCAACGCCGCGGCGATCGCGGGCTGAGCGCCGTGCGCCCCTCCGCGACGCCGATCTGACGAGGCCGCGATGCTGCGCGGGTTCGGCATCTGGGCGGCCGTCGTCCTCGCGTTGCTGGTGGCGCTCGACTCCGTGATGGACCGGAGCGGCGCGCGCCGTCCATCGGCGCCCCCGTCGCAGAGCCAGCCGCGCCCGCCGCCACCGCCGCCGGAATCGGCGGGCGTACGACCGCCGGTCCAACCGCCGGACGCCAACATGCCGGTGCCGCCGCCGCTCGCGGGTCCGGGGTCCACTGCCGGCGTCGAGGCTGCCCCCGGCGGGACGCCCGGCGCATCGACGCGGCCGCCCCTGCCGGGGCTCACGGGTCAGGACTACGTCATCACCGTCAACTCCGACGGGCCGCGGCAGACCGACGGGCTGGGCACCGCGTTCGCGCTCGATCCGGCCGGCGTGTGGTTGACGGCGGCGCACGTCGTCGACGACTGCAAGGCGGTGTTCGTGCGGCGCGGCAACGACTGGCGGCCGGCCAGGTCGGTGCGCCTGCATCCCTCCGCCGACGTCGCGGTGATCTACGGCATCGAGACCGGACCCGCGGTGACGTTCGGCGCGCACGCGACGCCCGTGGTGGGGCAGAACGCGTTCCATGTCGGCTTCCCGCAGGGCAAGCCGGCGCAGGTGTGGTCGCGCTACATCGGCCAGGCGCGCATCGAGCGCAAGGCGCGCGGTCTGCCGCCGGAGCCCGGGCATGTCTGGGTCGAGGTCGAACGGTCGCCGGATTTCGAGGGCTCGCTCGGCGGCCTGAGCGGCGGACCGACGTTCGATTCGCGCGGGCGGCTGGTCGGGGTGACGATTCTCGAATCCTCGCGCCGCGGCCGCATCACGACGGCGCCGCTGGACCGCGTCGGCGACCTGTTGCGCATGACGCGCACGGAGGCCAAGCCCGCGGCGCCGCCGGTGGCGATCTCGGCCGAGGATTTCACCCGCGTCGGACAGGCGCTGCGCGCCGCCGGCACCGTCACCGCCGCGTTCTGCTCGTGGAAGGGCGATACCGTCCCGCGCCGCCGCTAGAGTGGCGGGCCGCCCCACGAGCGGCCGGCGTGTTCACGCCTCTCGCGTGGTGACGCATATGTCCCTCTCCGCCAAGAAGCGGGGGAGAGGGAAGTGCGCGTCGCCACCCGGGCTATGCTTTTCCGATACCCGCGAACCGAGGAGGCCATCGCCATGGCGAACGAGACACGCGTCGACGAGATCGCGGCCGGAATCCACCGGCTATCGACCTTCGTGCCGGGCACGGCCGGGCCGGCGGGGCTGCAGTTCAACCAGTTCCTGATCGACGCCGATCAGCCGATGCTGTTCCACACCGGCCAGCGGAGCCTGTTCCCGGGCGTGTCGGCCGCCGTGGCGCGGATCATGCCGCTGGAGCGGCTGCGCTGGATCGGGTTCAGCCATATCGAGAGCGACGAATGCGGGGCGCTCAACGAATGGCTGGCGGCGGCGCCGGCCGCGACCGCGATGCACAGCCGGCTGGGCTGCAACATCTGGCTCAACGAGTGGGCGGCGCGGCCGCCGCGCGCGATGGTCGACGACGAGCGCCTCGACCTCGGCGGCAAGGTGGTGCGCTGGCTGGCGACGCCGCACCTGCCGCACGGCTGGGACGCGGGCGTGGTGTTCGAGGAGACGACGGCGACGCTGTTCCCGAGCGACCTGTTCACCCAGGCCGGCGATCCCGCCGCGACCACCGGTGGCGACATCCTCGATCCATCGCTGGCGGTCGAGAAGAGCTTCGGCTTCACCAGCGTGACGCCGACCGCGCCGTCCACGACGCGCCGGCTCGCCGACCTCGCGCCGCGCGCCATCGCGGCGATGCACGGCTCCTCGTTCCTCGGCGACGGCGCCGCCACGTTGCGCGGGCTGGCGGATTTCTACGCCGGGCGGCTGCGGGCCGCGGCGGTCTGACGACGGCGCGCCCGCGCGCTCATGTTCCTCGCCGCCATCGGTGGCGAGGCCAGGTGAGGGGGCGCCGGCCGTGGCTCCGTGCGGCCGCGTCCCAATCGTTTGCGATAGCCCTCGGGGCCGGGGGAGGGCCGCGGCGTCGATTGATCGCGGTCAACGACCGATCACGCGGGTCGTGCGATCTGACCATCGCCCTCGTTCGGGAATCGGAGCCGCCGCA
This sequence comes from Rhodospirillales bacterium, assembly GCA_016699855.1. Classification (NCBI taxonomy): domain Bacteria; kingdom Pseudomonadati; phylum Pseudomonadota; class Alphaproteobacteria; order Rhodospirillales; species Rhodospirillales bacterium. The sequence goes on along the minus strand of CP064988.1, from coordinate 198,944 downwards.
TGCAAACCAATATCGGGACCGTCGACCGCGTCCTGCGCATCATCCTCGGAGTCGGGCTCTTGGGGATGCTCATCTGGGTGTCCGGGCCCGCGAAATGGTGGGGCCTGATCGGGCTGGTGCCGCTCGCCACCGCGGTGTTCCGCTGGTGCCCGGCCTACGTGCCGTTCGGTATCCGCACCTGTCCGGCCGACGGCGGAAAATGACCGGCCGCCGCCGCTAGGCGCCGCCCGCGAGCGGGCGCGCCGGCGCTTCGCCGCGCTCAGACCATCGCGTCGTTCAGTTCCACACCCAGCAGGCTCTTTCCCTGGATCTCGATGTTCGTGTCGAAATCGAGCATGGCATGGTGGGTCGCGGTGTTCATGTCGCGGAAGAACGCCTGCATGACGTTGTCGTCCTGCGCGGCGCCGGCGCCCGCGCCGTCGAACAGCCGGTTGCTCGCGCGCCGGCAGAGCTCGGTGGCGTAGGCGGCGTTCCAACGGACCTGCGCGCGCGCCGCCGTCGGCATGGGCGGGTCGTGCCGCATCGCCTCCTCGAGGAGATCGCAGCTCCGCTGGGTGAGCGCCCAGGCGCAGGCGATCTCCGCGCTCGCTTCCGCGACGCGCCGCTGCGTGCCGGCGCTCTGCGCCTTCTCGAGGCCGGTGTACGCGTCCCGGCGCCCCCGGGCCTGCTCGACGAAGAGCTTCAAGCCCCGCTCGGCCATACCGACGATCGTGCCGAGCAGCATCGTGGCGAGGGTCGGGCGGATCGGCAGCTGGTAGAGCGGTATATCCACGCCGGAGACGGTGCCGAGCTGCGCGTCGCCCATCGGCACCGCGTAGTGGCCGGGTATGAAGACGTTGTCGAGCACGACGTCCTTCGAGCCGGTGCCGCGCATGCCGAGCGTGAACCATGTGTCGTCGATGGCGCAGTCCGCCTTCGGCATCACCACGATCAGCGACGGGCAGGATTGATCGAGCTCGTTGCGCACGCCCTTGCAGCCGAGCAGCACCCAGTCGCCGTGGTCGATGCCGCTCGCGTAGGGCCAGCGCCCGTCGAGGATGTAGCCGCCGGTCGTCCGCCTGCTGGTGCCGCGGGGCGTCGGCACGCCCGGGATCAGCATGCCCGGGTCGGCGCCGAATATCTCGTCCTGGCCGCGACGCGGCAGGCGGCCGGCGATGAAGGTGTGGGCGGCGCACACCATCAGCACCCAGGAGGCGGCCGTGCTGCCGTGCGCGACGACCCGCTCGGCTTCGACGAGCGCGCGCGGCGACAGCTCGTAGCCGCCGTAGGCGGCCGGACTCACCAACCGCGTCAGCCCCGCTTCGTGCAGGAGCGCCACGGCGCGGGCGCTCAGCGCGCGCGTCGACTCCGATTCCGCCTCGGTCGCCTTGAGCGCCTCGACGATCCTCATCGCGTTCCCGGCGGCGTCGATCATCTCTCCCTCCCTCGAACGCGCGCCGGCGGGCGCCTGCTTGCTTCTGGCGTCGGATCTCTCGGCATACGCGACAGGGGCGACGATCGGGTTCGCGGCGGTCACGAAGCCGTCAATGATCGTGGGGCCGATGCCGACCAGCGCGTCGTCGCCGAGCGCGCAGCGATGCGGAGTTTCGCTTGCGCCAGCGAGCGCCGCGCGCCGAGACGCGCGCCGCGCTCGCCCGCCCCTACGCCGCCACCCTCACGAACTTCTCGATCTCGCCGAGGCGGCGGTCGACGCGGTCGGGCTGCTGGCTGCCGAGGTTGACGACCAGCCGGTGCACGCCCAGCGCGGCGTATTCCGCCAGCGCGTCGGCGGTCGTCGTCATCGGCGGCGTGACGATGATCTCGTAGTCCGGCCCGCGCTTGCGGCCCTCCTTGGCGAAGGCGGCGTCGAGCTTCTCCAGCATGCCCTTGGTGCGCGCCGGATCGAGGTTGAAGCCGTACCAGCCGGCGCCGAAGCGCACGGCGCGGCGGAACGCGGCGTCGGCGTAGCCGCCGACGATGATCGGCACGTGCGGCTTCTGGACCGGCTTGGGATCCATTCGCATGGTCTCGAACTTCACCCACTTGCCCTTGAAGTCGACCACCGGCTCGGTCCACAGCCGGCGCATCACCGTCAGGAACTCATCGCAGCGCGTGCCGCGATCCTCCCAGCGATAGCCGCAGGCCTCGACCTCCTCCTTGTTCCAGCCCACGCCGATGCCGAAATCGATCCGCCCGTCGCTCAGCCAGTCGAGCGTGCACATCTCCTTGGCGGTGTAGATCGGGTTGCGCTGCGGCACGAGCGCCACGCCGGTGCCCAGCCGCAGCTTCGTGGTGGCCGCCGCGAGGAACCCGAAGGTCGCCGTCACGTCGAGCATGCCGCCGCCCTCGGGCACCGGGATGCGGCCGTCCTTGGAGCCGGGATAGCCGTAGGTGTTCTTGTCGAACAGCGCCACGTGCTCGCCCATCCAGATCGAGTCGAGGCCGATGCCCTCGGCGCGCCGGCCGAAATCGCGGATCATCGCGGGCGTCGCCTGAGGCGACATGAAGGTGGAGAAAACGCCGATCTTCATGGTCTGGCTCCTGGTGCGGAGAGGGCTTGGCCGCGCGATCCTCGCTATCGCGGCGCGAATGTCAAAGGCCGCCGGCGCACCCGGCCTGATGCCGTCCGGCATACGGACCTGCCGGCGTCGCGCCTCGTCGATCAGTCGCGCGCGACCGCGCGGGACCGGAGGCAGTGGGCGACGGCGTAGCTGACGGCGTGGAAGAGCGGCCCGGAATGCGCCGTGCGGCAGCGGAGGAATGGCGGCGTCGGCACGCTGAGTAGCGGCGAGCGCGGCGCGCCTCCCGCGCCTAGGCGGGGATCGGCGGGGGCGGTGGCGCCCGGCGCGGGCGCCGCGCCGCCCCCATGCCGGCGGAGACCAGCGACACGGCCAGCCCGCGGCGCTTGTCGAACCAGCCCGTGACGATGACGATGGTCGGCGCGAGGATCGCGCCGGCCGCGATGGCGCGGCGGCGCGCCCATGCCGGCCGAGACCAGCGACACGGCCAGCCCGCGGCGCTTGTCGAACCAGCCCGTGACGATGACGATGGTCGGCGCGAGGATCGCGCCGGCCGCGATGGCGCGGCGGCGCGCCCATGCCGGCCGAGACCAGCGACACGGCCAGCCCGCGGCGCTTGTCGAACCAGCCCGTGACGATGACGATGGTCGGCGCGAGGATCGCGCCGGCCGCGATCCCGACCAGCACGCCGCAGGCGGGCTGGAACTCGAGCAGCGTGGTGGCGCGGCTGGCGAGCGCCAGGCCGAGTCCCAGCAGGATCGAGCCCGTCAGCACCACCGGCCGCGGCCCGAACCGGTCGGTGGCGGCGCCCCACGCGAAGGTGGCGACGCCGATCGTCAGGAAGTCGAGCGTCATGGCGCCGGAGAGGCCAGTGTGCGACCAGCCGGTGGCGTCCGACATGGGCTGCAGGAACACCGCCAGCGGGAATATCGCGCCGATGGCGACGCAGCCCAGCAGCGCGCCCGCCGCGACGACGACCCAGCCGTGGTGGAGTTTCCTGTCGGCGCTCCCCGACCTCGACCATCCGTCCATTGGAAGACGGCGGAGGGGTGCCGGAACCGACATCGGTTGGAAAACACCCTCGCGCTGGGAACGCGGGTTGTCGAGCCGCGATACGGAATAAGGGGTGATTTTGTATATTGTATACAAAATACAATATACAAAATCGGAATCGCCCGTTTCGGCGACGTCCGCAGAGCGCTCCGATGCCGTGAATCCGGGGACTCAAATGTCCCGATCGCGATTCGCGGCACCCCGGATTGGAGGGGTGAGACGAACGCCGCGCGCCGCCCTCGGCGGGCACGAAAAAAGGGGCCGGGATCGCTCCCGGCCCTCCATCGATCCGCCGATCAAAAACCGGCGCGGGCTACCACTTCGCCATCCGCTCCTTGAGCATGCCGTCGAGCGTGTCGAGGAACTGCTGGGTCGTCTGCCACGGCTCGTTGGGGCCGATCAGCAGCGCGAGGTCCTTGGTCATCTTGCCGCCCTCGACGGCGTCGACGCAGACCTTCTCCAGGGTCTCGGCGAACTTCACCACGTCGGGCGTGCCGTCGAACGAGCCGCGGTACTTCAGGCCCTGCGTCCAGGCGTAGATCGACGCGATCGGGTTGGTCGAGGTCTGCTTGCCCTTCTGGTGCTCGCGGTAGTGCCGCGTGACGGTGCCGTGGGCCGCCTCGGCCTCGATCGTCTTGCCGTCCGGCGTCATCAGCACCGAGGTCATGAGGCCGAGCGAGCCGAAGCCCTGGGCCACGGTGTCGCTCTGCACGTCGCCGTCGTAGTTCTTGCACGCCCAGATGAAGGCGCCGTCCCACTTCAGGGCCGACGCGACCATGTCGTCGATCAGGCGGTGCTCGTAGCCGATGCCCTTGGCCTTGAACTTGTCGGCGAACTCCTCGTCGAACACCTTCTGGAACAGGTCCATGAAGCGGCCGTCGTAGCGCTTGAGGATCGTGTTCTTGGTCGAGAGGTACACCGGCCAGCCGCGGATCAGGCCGTAGTTGAACGAGCTGCGCGCGAAGCCGATGATCGAGTCGTCGAGGTTGTACATCGCCATCGCGACGCCGGAGCCGGGGAAGTCGAACACGTTGTGCTCGATCACCTTGCCGTCCTCGCCCTCGAACTTGATCGTGAGCTTGCCCTTGCCGGGCACGAGGAAGTCGGTGGCGCGGTACTGGTCGCCGAAGGCGTGACGGCCGATGACGATCGGCTTGGTCCAGCCCGGCACCAGGCGCGGCACGTTCTTGCAGACGATCGGCTCGCGGAAGATGGTGCCGCCGATGATGTTGCGGATCGTGCCGTTGGGCGACTTCCACATCTCCTTGAGCTTGAACTCCTTCACGCGGCCCTCGTCCGGCGTGATGGTCGCGCACTTCACCGCGACGCCGTGCTGCTGCGTCGCCTTGGCGGAGTCGATCGTCACCTGGTCGTTGGTCTTGTCGCGGAACTCGACGCCGAGGTCGTAGTACTTCAGGTCGATGTCGAGGTACGGCAGGATCAGCTTGTCCTTGATGAACTGCCAGATGATGCGGGTCATCTCGTCGCCGTCCATCTCGACGACGGGGTTCTTGACCTTGATCTTCGCCATGGAAATCGACCTTTCGCGGTGGGACGGATCGGATTCGGCGGGGCGCCACCACCCACGCGCCGGCGCGCGGGTTTTAGGGCGCCCGCCGCGGCGCGACAAGGGGGGTGGGTCGCGCGGCCGCGCCGCGCCGTGGCGCGGCAGCGGCGCTCAGGTGCGGTCGAGCGGCTTCTGGATGGCGCCGCGCGGCATCGCCGCCAGCGTCGACAGGACCTCGTCGACGGTGTCGACGAAGCGCATGCCGTCGCGGATCGGCGCGCTGGCGAAGCCGCCGTCGACCATGCGGTCGACCAGATCCTGCAGCGGCTGCCAGTAGTCGGCCTGGTCGACCACGACCATCGGCTTGTCGTGCAGCCCCAGCGTGCGCCACGACAGGATCTCGAACAGCTCCTCCAGCGTGCCGACGCCGCCGGGCAGCACCACGAAGGCGTCGGAGCGCTCCGACATCGCCATCTTGCGCTCGTGCATGGTCTCGACCACGACGATCTCGGTGAGCCCGTCCATGCCGGCCTCGGCCCGGCGCAGGAAGTCCGGGATCACGCCGACCACGCTGCCGCCGGCCGACAGCGCGGCCCGGGCGACGACGCCCATCAGGCCGATGCCGCCGCCACCGTAGACCAGCGTCAGGCCGCGCTCGGCCACCATGCGGCCGAACCGCGCGGCCTCGACGGCGTAGGCGGGGTCGTTGCCGGGGCGCGAGCCGCAGAAGACGCAGACGGATTTGAGCGTTCGGGAAGGGGCGGAAGGCATCGAGGGATCGGAACCCGGGTCCACGGTTGGGGATGAAGCGGCGAAAGCGATTCCCGCCTCGGGGCTTTGCCGCCATGATGTGTTCCCATGAAGCGCGTATAAGGTCCAGAGGTTCCGGGCACCGGTATGAGCAGCAAATCTCCGCCTCCGGGCGGACCCCCCGACATTGCCGACGAGCGCACCATCCGGGTCGCCGTCGAGGCGCTGGCCGCGCGTCTCGGGCCATCAGCCACGCAGGCGTCGGCGCCGCCGGCGGCGGGCGCGACGGCTCGGGAGACGCCGACCGTCGTCACGCGGGTGTCGCGCACGCCGGCGCCGCCCGAGATCGACGTGTGGAAGACCGACGGCGCGCCGCCGGCGAAGATGGTGAGCCCGGCGACCGGTCCGGCCGGAGGCGACGCCCCGACCCGGCGGAATCCACCGGGCGCCGGATCGAGCGACGGGGCGAATCCGCCGAGCCCCGCGGGGCTTGGCAGGATGGCGAGTCCCGCCAGCGCGCACGGCGATTTCCCGACCGCGAAGACCGGCGGCGCGAAGGGTGGCCGCGCGGTCTTCTGGATCGGCGGCGCCGTGGTCCTCGCGTTGGCCGCGTTCGGCCTGACGCAATGTCAGCCGGATGTCGCGCGTTGGATCGCCGGTAAGTCGCCGCCCGGCGGCCGGGTGTCGACGGCGGATTCGGGTAAGCCGGCGTCGACGCCGTCCGCGCTGGCGCCGGGATCGTCGGCGCCCGGCGCCGCCGCGCCATCCGGAGCCGGCGCACCGCCGACGGCGTCGTCGAGCGTCCCGTCCACCGCGTCCACGGCGCAGCCGTCGAGCACGCCGGCGTCAGCCCCGCAACCCGGCGCCACCGACCCCGCGGCCGCCGCGCCGGCTGCCGCCGGATCGACGCCGTCGACCGCGCCGCCAGCGCCCGCGGCGCCGACCGATGCCGGATTCCCGCCGCCAGCGCCCGAGCCGCCCGAGGTGACGTCGGCCGACATGCGGCCGCCGCCGACGACCTCTTCGGCGGCCACCTCCGCACCGGCCGTACCACCTGCGACGACGTCGGCGCCGGCCACGACTGCACCCGCCGGGACGCCGCCGACCACCGCGCCAAAGCCGGTCCTCGCGCCGAGCTTCGACATCGCGCGCGTCGGGCCCGACGGCCGCGCCGTGATCGCCGGTCGCGGCGAGCCGGGCGCCCGTGTGGTCGTGCTCGATGGCGACAAGGAGCTCGCCACGGTCGAGATCGATTCGCGCGGCGAGTGGGTGGCGCTGGTCAACGACCCGCCGCTGGCGCCGGGCGCGCACGAGCTGCGCCTGGTGATCCGCAAGGACGGCGCCGAGGTCGCGCGCTCGGACCGCACCGTGGCCATCGTCGTGCCGAAGCCGGCGGCCGATGCCGCCCCGCCGCTGGTGGTGTCGACGCCGGTCGCCAGCGGGCCGAGCACGGTGCTGCAGGCGCCGGGCGGACGCGATTCACTGGCGCGGTCCGGCGATCTCGTGCTCGGCGCGGTCGACTACGACGGCCGGGGTCGCGCGACGATCTCCGGCCAGGCGGCCCCCGGCGCCGCCGTGCGCGTCTATCTCGGCGACAAGCCGGTGGGCGAGGCGGTCGCCGGCGCGGACGGAAAGTGGGAGGTGCGGCCGGCGGAGACGCTGCCGGTCGGCCGCCAGGCCCTGCGCCTGGACCGCCTGGGGCCCGGCGGGACCGTCGCGTCGCGTCTTGAAGTTCCGTTCGAGCGTGTCGATCTACCGTCGGGAGGCAGCGTGACCATCGCCCGTGGCGACAACCTGTGGAACATCGCCCGCGCGCGGCTGGGCGACGGGCCGCGCTACACCGCGATCTACGAGGCCAACCGCGGACAGATCCGCGATCCCGACCTGATCTATCCCGGACAGGTCTTCGTGATTCCGAAGGCGCCGTGACCCGCGCGCCCGGCGCCGACGGCGGAAGCAGATGCTCTCAGACTTCCTGATCCCCCTGCACCGCGAAGGATGGCGCTTCGTCGCCATCTTCGCGGCCGTGACGCTGGTCATGGCGTTGTTCTTCGCGCCTCTGTTCTGGCCGGCGCTGCTGCTGACGTTGTGGTGCGTGTACTTCTTCCGCGACCCGCCGCGGCTGACGCCGCAGCGCGAGGGACTTTTCATCGCCCCGGCCGACGGGCTGGTGCGCAGCGTCGGGCCGGCGGTGCCGCCCAAGGAGCTCGGCCTGGGCGACGCGCCGATGATGCGGATCAGCGTCTTCCTGAGCGTGTTCGACGTCCACATCAACCGCATCCCGGCCGACGCCACGATCGAGGTCGTCGCCTACCATCCCGGCAAATTCCTCAGCGCCGCCGACGACAAGGCCAGCGACGAGAACGAGCGCATGGGCGTGGGCCTGCTGCTGCCGGACGGCTCGCGCGCCGTGGTCGTGCAGATCGCCGGCCTGGTGGCCCGGCGTATCGTCTGCGAACTGCGGCCGGGACAGCGCGTCCGCGCCGGCGAACGCTACGGGCTGATCCGCTTCGGCAGCCGCACCGACCTCTACCTTCCCGATGGCGTGGCGCCGCTGGTCGAGGTCGGCCAGCGGATGATCGGTGGCGAGACCGTCATGGCCGACCGGCTCGCCGCGGACACCGCGCCCCGACCGGCGCGCGAACTCTAGGCTGCGGAGGCGCGGGCCATGGACGAGTCCAGGAACGGGAGAGTGGCCGGGAGCCGCGCCGGCCGCACGCTGCGCGGCCTGTCGTTCAACCGCATGCTGCCGAACATCATCACGCTGACGGCGCTGTGCTCGGGACTGACGGCGATCCGCTTCGCGCTGGGCGGCGATTTCCGCGCCGCGGCGATCGCGGTGATCGTCGCCGGCATCCTCGACGCGCTGGACGGCCGCGTCGCGCGCCGCCTCAACACGACCAGCCGGTTCGGCGCCGAGCTCGATTCGCTGTCGGATTTCTGCGCCTTCGGCGTGGCGCCGGCGCTGGTGCTGTACCTCTGGACGATGGGCTCGGCCGGCACCTTCGGATGGCTCGCCACGCTGCTGTTCCCGATCTGCAGCGCCATGCGGCTGGCGCGCTTCAACGTCGGCCTGCAGAACGACGAGAAGCCGCCGATGTGGGCCGGCGCGTTCTTCACCGGCGTGCCGGCGCCGGCCGGCGCGTTGATCGTGCTGGCGCCGCTGATGCTGGGCCTGAGCCCCGAGCTCGCCTGGACGTGGACCCGCGATCCGCTGCTGGTGGGCGTGTTCCTCGTCGTCGTCGGCGGCCTGATGGTCAGCCGCATCCCGGCCTACTCGTTCAAGAAGGGCCGCATCCCCGACCATCTCGTGCTGCCGGTGTTCCTCGGCGTGGCGTTGCTGGTCGGGCTGCTGGCGACGGCGCCGTGGGTCACGCTGCCGGCGCTGGCGATGATCTACGTGGCGACCCTGCCGCTGAGCTGGCGCGCCCGGCGCCGGCTGGAGGAGGCCGAGCGGTCCAAGGCGGCGCCGGCCGAGGTCGTCGAGCTGCGCAGCGTCACCGGCGACGGCGGCGAACGCCGTTGAGGCGCGCCGCGGTAGCGCGCCGATGCTCGATCCGCTCATGCGTCGTCTCGTCGATCCGCCGCTCAAGGCGGCGGGACGGCGCCTCGCGGCGTGGGGTGTCGGCGCCGACGCGCTGACCGTGGCCGGCCTCGCGGTCGGTCTGCTGGCGGTCCCGCTGATCATCCACGGCTGGTTCCTCTGCGCGCTCGCGGTCGTCGCGCTCAATCGCGTGATCGACGGGCTCGACGGCGCGGTCGCGCGCCATCGCGGGCCGACGGATTTCGGCGGCTATCTCGACATCGTCGCCGACATGCTGTTCTACGCCGGGGTCGTGCTTGGCTTCGCGTTGCGGGATCCGGCGGCCAACGGCGTCTGGGCGGCCGTGCTGCTCGCGAGCTTCGTCGGCACCTGCGCCTCGTTCCTCGGATGGGCGGTGATCGCCGCGAAGCGCGGCGACACCACCGAGGCGCGCGGGCGTAAATCGTTCTTCCACAGCGCGGGTGTGATCGAGGGGACGGAGACGATCGCGTTCCTGGTCGCGCTGTGCCTCTTCCCGCGATGGTTCGCGGAGATGGCCGCCGTGTTCGCGGCCTTGTGCCTGTGGACGGTGGTGATGCGCGTGCTGGCGGCGCGCGCGGCCTTCGGCGGGCGCTGACCGCCTACGCGGCCCGTCCGAGCAATCGCGACGACAGGGCGGCCGGCAACGCCTGCGCCAGCCACACGCCGGCGCGCAGCGGCCACGGGAATGCGATCCGCGCGCGGTCGCGCTCGAGCCCGCGGCGGATGATCGCCGAGGCGCGCGCGACCGGCATCAGGAAGGGCATCGGGAACTTGTTGCCGTCGGTCATCGGGCTGACGACGAAGCCCGGACACACCGCCGTCACGCCGACGCCGTCGCGTCGGAGCTGGAGACGCAGGCTCTCGGCCAGGATGCGCACGGCGGCCTTGCTCGCGTTGTAGCCCGGCGCCAGCGGCAGGCCGACGAAACCCGCCAGCGAGCTGACGATCGCGACCTGGCCCGCGCGGCGCGCGCGCATCGCGGGCAGCAGCGGCAGGATGGTGTTGAGGACGCCGTCGACGTTGATCTCCAGGGTCCGGCGCAGCGCCGCCCCGTCGCCGAGGTCGCGGCCCTTCTCGAGCGCGACGCCGGCGTTGGCGATCACGAGATCGAACGGGTGGGCGGCGTCTTGCGCGCCGAGCCAGACGGCGAACGCCTCGCGGTCGGTGACGTCGATCGTGGCCGTGTCGACGGTCGCGCCGCGCGCCCGGCAGGTGGCGGCGACGGCCTCGAGGCGGGCGGTGTCGCGCCCGGTCAGGGCCAGGCGCACGCCCGCCGCGGCGTAGTCGACGGCCAGCGCCGCGCCGATCCCGCTCGACGCGCCGGTGATCAGGATCGATTTGAAACGGCTCATCGCGTTTCGAGATCGCGCGGCCGCACGAAGGCGAACAGCTCGCCGCGGGTGCGTCCCAACGCGCCCCAATCATCGAGCGGCAGCCGCAGCCACGCCACCGCGCCGGTCGGGAATTTGCCGCGCAGGCTGGCGATCGCGCGCTCGTCGCCGATGGTGGCGAGGCGGGCGGCAAGCGCGCCGATGCCGTCGTTGTGGCCGACCAGCAGGGCGCAGGCGGTGTCGTCGCCGAGGCCGCGCAGGCGGGCCAGCAGCTCGTCGGCCTCGGCGAGATACAGCGCCGGCTCGAACGCCGGCGGCGCGGCGGTTTTCAAGGCCGGGGTGACGAGGTCGAGGGTCTCGCGCGTGCGCCGCGCGGGCGAGCACAGGATCGTGTCCGGCCGGGCGCCGAGGCGGGCGAGTTCGCGTCCGACCGCCGTCGCGGCGCGGCGCCCCCGTGGATTGAGCGGTCGTTCCCGGTCGCCCCCGGCGGTGGCGCCGAGGCCGGCCTTGGCATGCCGCATCAGCAATAGGTCGCGCATCGTCGTCCGCCCCGTCCGTCCGGTTTCCATCCCGCCGCAACGCTTACCGCGTTCCCCGGCCGGGCGGCAGGTCTATCGCATCCGGCGTTCTCTTCCCTTTTCCCCCGAAGGCGGCGGAGAAGGGAAGGGAGGTTGGGATTCGACGCGCCGCGCCTGATGCGACGACCCGCCGGGCGAGGGGGAGAAGGAGAACTGCCCGAAGTTCAGCGTATGGGGGCGGTAACGCGGATGTTGCCGGAATGTTCGCGGCGGCGGCGGTGTCATGACTTCGACACACGGTTGGCCCTATACTTCGACCTTAAAGTCGCCGCGTGCCAGGCCATCCGCCGGTCGTCGCCGCGGTCTCGGGGAGCGCGCGTGAAACCCTCCACAGCGAACGTCCTGCCGGTCGAGGCGGCCCCGCCGCCGGGGGCCGATTCCGCAGCGCCGGGCCGGCTGATCAACCGCGAGCTCTCGTGGCTGGCGTTCAACACCCGCGTGCTGGAGGAGGCGAGCAATCCGCGCCACCCCCTGCTGGAGCGCGTCCGCTTCCTGTCGATCTCCGCCAACATCCTCGACGAGTTCTACATGGTCCGCGTGGCGGGCCTGCGCGACATGCTGCCGAAGCGCGCCGGCGAGCGGTCCGACGACGGGCTGACGCCGGTCGAGCAGCTCGCGGCGATCCGGGCGGCGGCGTCCGAACTGATGGGCACGCAGCAGGCGACCTGGGACAAGGTGCGCCAGGACCTGCGGCAGAACGGCATCGCGGTGCTCGACGACACCGAGATCACGGACGCCGAGCGGGCGTGGCTCAACGACTATTTCGTCGAGCACGTGTTCCCGGTGCTGACGCCGCTGGCGGTCGATCCCTCCCATCCGTTCCCGTTCATCCAGAACCTCGGTTTCTGCGAGATCCTGCAGCTGCGCAGCGCCACCGGCGGGCGCAACATGATGGCGCTGCTGCCGCTGCCGCCGCAGGTCGACCGGTTCGTCCGTCTGCCCGGCCCGGCGATCCGTTTCCTGCCGCTGGAGGAGATGATCGCGGTCTACCTCGACCGGCTGTTCCCGGGCTACGAGGTGGTGCACCGCGGCCGCTTCCGCGTGATCCGCGACAGCGAGGTCGAGATCAACGAGGAGGCCGAGGACCTCGTGCACGTCTACCAGGACGCGCTGAAGCGGCGGCGGCGCGGCGAGGTGGTGTCGATCTCGATCAACGCCGACATGCCGGAGACGCTGCGCGCATTCCTGTTCGACCAGCTCGAGATCGCCACCGGTTCCGTCGACGTGTTCGAGCTCGACCGCATCCTCAACATCGGCGACGTCTCGGCGCTGATCGCCGACGGCCGGCCCGATCTCAAGTTCCCGCCCTACGAATCGCGCTTCCCCGAGCGGATCAGCGATTTCGGCGGCGACTGCTTCGCCGCGATCCGCGCCAAGGACATCGTCGTCCACCATCCCTACGAGAGCTTCGACGTCGTCATCCGCTTCCTGCGCCAGGCCGCGAGCGATCCGGCGGTGATCGCGATCAAGCAGACGCTGTACCGCACCAGCAAGGACTCGCCGATCGTCAAGGCGCTGATCGAGGCGGCCGAGGCGGGCAAGACCGTGACGGCGCTGGTCGAGCTCAAGGCGCGGTTCGACGAGGAGGCCAACATCCGCTGGGCGATGGACATGGAGCGCGCCGGCGTCCAGGTCGTCTACGGCTTCCTCGACCTGAAGACCCACGCCAAGGTGTCGATGGTGGTGCGCCGCGAGGGCGGCGGCACGCGCACCTACGTGCATTTCGGCACCGGCAACTACCATCCCGTGACGGCGCGGGTGTACACCGACCTGTCGTTCTTCACCTGCGATCCGGCGATGGGCCGCGACGCGGCGCGCATGTTCAACTACATGACCGGCTACGCCCAGCCCGACCGCATGGAGAAGCTGTCGGTGGCGCCGGTGATGCTGCGCGATACGCTGATGCACCTGATCGAGCGCGAGATCGAGAACGCCCGCGCCGGCAAGCCGGCGGGGATCTGGGCGAAGATGAACTCGCTGGTCGATCCCCGGATCGTCGAGGCGCTGTACCGCGCCTCGCAGGCCGGCGTGAAGATCGAGCTGGTGATCCGCGGCATCTGCTGCCTGCGCCCCGGCGTGAAGGGGCTCAGCGAGAACATCCGGGTCAAGAGCATCGTCGGCCGGTTCCTGGAGCACAGCAGGATCGTGTGTTTCGGCAACGGCCACCGCCTGCCGTCGCGCCGCGCCAGCGTGTTCATCTCGTCGGCCGACTGGATGCCGCGCAACCTCGACCGCCGCGTCGAGATCCTGATCCCGATCGAGAATCCCACCGTGCACCAGCAGGTGCTCGACCAGATCATGGTCGTGAACCTGCGCGACGAGGCCCAGAGCTGGGATCTCGGACCCGACGGCGTCTACGTCCGGCGCGCGCCCGGCCTGGCGGCGTTCAGCGCGCATACGTACTTCATGACCAATCCCTCGCTGTCCGGCCGCGGCAGCGCCCTGCGCCGCGCCGGCACGACCCCGGCTTTGCTGCCGGAGGGGTGACACGGCGCCGGCGCCGTCTTCCCGCCACCGCGCGGGGCGGCCCGCCTTCCGTAGCGTCTTCCACCGCCGGGACCTCCGCCCGGCCGCCGGCCGCGAACCGTTTTGGGCCGGGCCGAACCCGCGCTATGATGCGGTCACCGGGCGGGGCCTTTCCGCCGGGCGCGCCAGTACCTATCTGTGGCTGGCGCGGGTGCGACGCGGTGGAGTCGACGGGTAGATGGCAGGCGGGAATTTCGGGCGTGCATGGCCGGTCATGACGGGCGAACCGCCGCGTCGCGACGACGGCGACGATGGCGACGGGGGCGGCGGCGCGGGCCGCCCCGGCACGGGCGCGACCACGTTGACGCGGCCCAAGACCAAGAAGCCGTCGATGTACAAGGTCCTGATGCTCAACGACGACTACACGCCGATGGAGTTCGTCATCCACGTTCTGGAGCGGTTCTTCCAGAAGGGCCACGAGGAGGCCACCCGCATCATGCTGCACGTCCACCAGAAGGGCGTCGGCGTGTGCGGGGTGTACACCTACGAGGTGGCCGAGACGAAAGTGACGCAGGTGATGGACCTGGCGCGGAAGAACCAGCATCCGCTCCAATGCACCGTCGAGAAGGAATGACCGGTTGACCGCGCCGGTCGCGCGCGGTCGGGAGTAGAGCTCATGTTGTCCAAGAATCTCGAGCAGACCCTCCATCGCGCCCTGCACATCGCGGGCGAGCGCCGCCACGAGTACGCGACTCTCGAGCACCTGCTGCTCGCGCTGGCCGAAGATCCCGAGGGCATGGCCGTCATGAAGGCTTGCGGCGTCGACCTCGAGCGCATCCGCCGCGACATCGCGCGCTACGTCGACGAGGAGCTCAAGGGCCTCGCCACCGACAGCGTCGGCGACCCGCAGCCGACCGCCGGCTTCCAGCGCGTGGTGCAGCGGGCGGCGATCCACGTCCAGTCGTCGGGCCGCGACGAGGTCACCGGCGCCAACGTGCTGGTCGCGATCTTCTCGGAGCGCGAGAGCCACGCCGTCTACTTCCTCCAGCAGCACGGCATGAACCGCCTCGACGCGGTCAACTTCATCAGCCACGGCATCGCCAAGGCGCCGGGCAAGAGCGAGGGCAGGCGGGTGCGCGGAGCCGACGAGGAATCCGGCGGCGAGAAGCCGGTCAAGGACGGCGACGAGGCGCTCAAGGCGTACTGCGTCGACCTCAACCAGAAAGCCCGCGACGGCAAGGTCGATCCGCTGATCGGCCGCGACCTCGAGCTCGAGCGCACCATGCAGGTGCTGCTGCGCCGGACCAAGAACAACCCGCTCTACGTGGGCGAGCCCGGCGTCGGCAAGACCGCGATCGCCGAGGGCCTGGCGCGCCGCATCTTCGAGGGCGACGTCCCGGACGTTCTCAAGGACTGCGTCATCTACTCGCTCGACATGGGCGCGCTGCTCGCGGGCACGCGCTACCGCGGCGATTTCGAGGAGCGACTCAAGGCGGTGCTCTCGGAGCTGAAGGCGAAGCCCGGCTCGATCCTGTTCATCGACGAGATCCACACCGTGATCGGCGCCGGCGCCACGTCCGGCGGCTCGATGGACGCGTCGAACCTGCTGAAACCCAGCCTGCAGAGCGGCGAGCTGCGCTGCATGGGCTCGACCACCTACAAGGAATACCGCAACCACTTCGAGAAGGACCGCGCGCTGGTGCGCCGGTTCCAGAAGATCGACGTGCCCGAGCCGACGCCGGCCGACGCCATCAAGATCATGACCGGCCTGAAGCCGGTCTACGAGGCGCACCACAAGGTCAGCTACACCGACGACGCCGTGAAGGCCGCCGTCGAGCTGTCGGCGCGCTACATCAACGACCGCAAGCTGCCGGACAAGGCGATCGACGTGATCGACGAGGTCGGCGCGACGCAGCTGCTCAAGCCGGCGGCCGAGCGCAAATCGGTGATCGACGTCGGCGACATCGAGGAGATCGTCGCCAAGATCGCGCGCATCCCCCCGAAGAGCGTGTCCAAGGACGACAGCGAGGTGCTCAAGCACCTCGACCGCAACTTCAAGACGGTGGTGTACGGCCAGGACAAGGCGGTCGAGCAGCTCGTCGCGGCCATCAAGCTGGCGCGCGCCGGCCTGCGCTCGCCCGAGAAGCCGATCGGCTGCTACCTGCTGGCCGGCCCGACCGGCGTCGGCAAGACCGAGGTCACCCGCCAGCTCGCCAAGCTGCTGGGGCTGGAGCTGATCCGCTTCGACATGTCGGAGTACATGGAGCGGCACACCGTCTCGCGCCTGATCGGCGCGCCGCCGGGCTACGTCGGCTTCGACCAGGGCGGCCTGCTGACCGACAAGGTCAACCAGCACCCGCACTGCGTCATCCTGCTCGACGAGATCGAGAAGGCGCATCCCGACGTGTTCAACATCCTGCTGCAGGTGATGGACTACGGGAAGCTGACCGACCACAACGGCCGCTCGGTCGACTTCCGCAACGTCATCCTGTGCATGACGACCAACGCCGGCGCCGCCGATCTCGCCAAGGCGCCGGTCGGGTTCGGCCGCGAGACGCGCATCGACGAGGACGACGACGCGATCAACCGCATGTTCGCGCCGGAGTTCCGCAACCGCCTCGACGCGGTCATCAAGTTCGCCAATCTCGGCCCCGAGACGGTCGGCATGGTGGTCGACAAGTTCATCGCCGAGCTCGAGGTCCAGCTCGCCGACCGCAAGGTGCTGTTCGAGCTGACCGACGAGGCGCGCAAGTGGCTGGCGACCAAGGGCTACGATCACCTGTTCGGCGCGCGGCCGCTGGCCCGCATCATCCAGGAGCACATCAAGAAGCCGCTCGCCGAGGAGTTGCTGTTCGGCCGCCTGAAGGAGGGCGGCGTCGTCAAGATTCGGGTCGATGGCGACAAGCTGGCGTTCGACTTCCCGCCGCCGGCCGACGAGCCCTCCGGTCCGATGTCGCCGCCCGAACCGGCGCTCGCGGGCTGATGCGCGGGGCCTTGCGATGACGGTGGAACCGGGCGACGGCACCTCCCTCGTCGTGGTGGCGACGTTCCAGGATCTGGCCGAGGCCCACATGGCGCGCGGGCTGCTCGACGCCAACGGCCTGCCGTCGCTGGTGATGAACGGCGAGATGTCGTCGGCGATCCCCACGGGGGTCGTGGGCGGCGTCCAGCTCGCGGTGCCGTCGCCGCTCGTCGCGCGCGCGCAGGCGCTGCTGTCCGATCCGCCCGACGATCTCGACATGGCGGACTTCAACGAACAGGACTGGTGAGGCGCCGTCCCGCCATGGCGCGGCCGGCCGCGCTCGGCCGCCGCGCCTTCATCGGCGGTCTCGCGGCGGCGCCGGCCGCCGCCCAGCCCGCGCCGCGTCCACCGTTGCCCGAACGACGCCTCGTGCCCGAGAAGGTCGGCATGTCGTGGGGCGCGCTGCGCGACCTCGTCGCCTACTTCGAGCGCGAGGTCGAGAGCGAGTCGCTGCCGGGCGTCGTGCTCTTCGTCGCGCGCCGCGGCGAGACCGTGCTGCACGACGCCATCGGCTACCGCGACCGCGAGTCGGGCGCGCCGATGATGATCGACTCGGTGTTCCCCGTGGCCTCGATGACGGCGCCGGTCACCACCGTGGCGGCGCTGTCGCTGGTCGAGGAGGGCGCGTTGAGCCTGCCCGATCCGGTCGCGCGCCACCTGCCGGAGCTGGCGGCGATGACCGTGTCGCCGGGCCGGACGTCGCCGCCCATGCCGGCGTCGCGCGGGATCACGGTCCACGACCTGATGCGCCATACCTCGGGTCTGGCGTTCGGGCGGCATGTCTCCGCCGCCGCCGCCGAGGACCGCGCGGGGTTCCTCGCCCGGCTGGCCGCCGCCCCGCTGGCCTTCGAGCCGGGCGCGGGATGGCGCTACGGTCCGTCGACCGAGCTGCTGGGCCTGGTGGTCGAGGCGGTCACCGGACGGCCGCTCGACGACGTCGTCGCCGAGCGGGTCGCGGCGCCGCTGCGGCTGGCGCGCACGGGTTTCCGGCTGACGCCCGAGCTGGCGCGCGTCAGGGCGCTGGCGCGGGCCAACCCACGCACCGGCCGGCGTCCGGGCCCGCGCTCGCCGCGCCGAGGGCCCGGCGTGGATCGACGGCGGTGCCGGTCTGCTGTCGAGCGCCGCCGACTACGGCCGCTTCGCGCGCATGCTGCTGGCCGGCGGCGAGCTCGAGGACGCGCGCGTGCTCGGCCGCAAGACGGTCGAACTGATGACCGCCGACCATCTGCCGCCGTCCGCCAGCGTCGACGAGGGCCGGTCGGGGTGGGACGCGCTCTGGCCCAACCGCGACGTCGGCGTCGGCTTCGGGCTCGGCGTGGCGGTGCGCGTCGACGAGGGCCGCGGCGGCGCGCTGGGCGGCGCGGGCACGTTCTTCTGGGGCGGCCAGCACGGCTCGGAATTCCTGGTCGATCCGCGCGAGGAGCTGGTGGCCGTCATGATGGCGATGGCGCCGGCCGGGGAGCGGCTGCGCTACCGCCTGGCGTTCCGATCGATGGTCTACGCCGCGCTGATGGAGTGAGCCGGCCGGCTCAGGCGTCGCCATCCTCCCGCCGGAACGGCGAGTAGGCGGCCAGCGCCTCGATCGACTTCTCGACCTCCGGCCGCTCCTCGTCGAGGAAGCGCGCGACGGCGTCGCGGAAGCGGGGATCTCGGATCCAGTGCGCCGAGTAGGTCGGGGTCGGCAGGTAGCCGCGCTGGATCTTGTGCTCGCCCTGCGCGCCGGCCTCGACGCGTTCGAGCCCGTGGGCGATGGCGTAGTCGATCGCCTGGTAGTAGCAGGCTTCGAAATGCAGGAAGGCGAAGCTCTCGACGCTGCCCCAGTTGCGGCCGAACAGCGCCTTGTCGCCGCGCAGGTTGAGCGCGCCGGCGACGAGACGGCCCTCGGACTCGGCGCAGATCAGCACGACCTTGTCGGCCAGCGTCTCGCCGAGGCAGGCGAAGAACTCGCGGTTGAGGTAGGGGCTGCCCCATTTTCGGTCGGCGGTGTCCATGTAGAACGCGAAGAACGCGTCCCAGTGGTGCGGCTTGATCTCGGCGCCGGTCAGGGCATGGAGCCGCAATCCCGCGCGCGCCACGGCGGCGCGCTCCTTGCGGATCGCCTTGCGCTTGCGCGAGTTCAGCGCCGCGAGGAAGGCGTCGAAATCGGCGTAGCCGTCGTTGCGCCAGTGGTACTGCCGCCCCATCCGGCGCAGGAAGCCGTGGCGCTCGGACAGCCGGGTCCACTCCTTCTCCGGGCAGTAGGTGACGTGCAGCGAGGAGATTCCGTTGCCGTCGGCGATTCCGACCATCGACGAGGCCAGCGCGTCGAACGTCGCCTCGGCGAACGGACCGGGCCGCACAAGCAGACGCGGGCCGGGCACCGGCGTGAACGGCGCGCAGACCTGGAGCTTGGGGTAGTAGCGGCCGCCGGCGCGCTCGAAGGCCTGGGCCCAGCCGTGGTCGAAGACGTACTCGCCCTGGGAATGGGATTTGACGAACATCGGCGCGACACCGAGCGTGGCGCCGGCCTCGTCGGTGGCGACCAGGTACTGCGGCGTCCAGCCGGTGCGCCGCCCGAGGCAGCGGCTGTCCTCGAGCGCCTTCAGGAAGGCGTGCGACAGGAACGGGTTGCCCTCGGAGTCCGGCGCCAGCGCGCAGGAATCCCACGCCTCGGCGGACACGCGTCCGACGCCGTCGACGATCTCGATCTCGATGCGCTTCTCACCGCCGTCCATCGTCTCGCTCGGTCGCGGGGGCGCGCCGTCCGCGGCGCCACGCCCCGATCTTGAGCCAAACCAGAACCGACGTCAGCACCAACGTGATGGAATTGAAGATCAGCAGCGGCGCGTCGCGCAGCACGACGCCGTAGGCCAGCCACATGACGACGCCGAGGGTGAAGGTCAGCAGCATCCCGATCGACAGGTCGTCGACCGAGCGGGTGCGCAACGCCTTCACGACCTGGGGAACGAACGAGATCGTGGTCAGGGTGCCGGCGATGAAGCCGACGATCTCGAGGTTCATCGCGGGCCGGGCGTCGATGGCGCGCAAAAACGGCGCCAGGCCATGAAGGCCGGCGTTCCGGTCTCGACGCGGTGGAGGAAAGATGATGACGGACCGGGCACGGTACTCTTCTTGTCTCGTCGCGGCAGTCGAGGGGTCGTTCGACTGGTTGCCGCCGGCCGGCGCGTCGGGATGGGGAAGGGGGCGTCGGGGCCCCGCGTCACGCCGGCCTGAGAGATACTCGCGCTCTATTCCACTCGACGCGCCGCGCGCCGATCCGTCGTGGAGAAGTCGCTTCCGGCCGGCGCGAGCGCCGGGCCGGAAGCCGGATTGGCATTCGTTAGAGGGGCCAATCTCGAAGAAGGTCGGAGACCTACTTCTTCTTCTTGGCGGCCTTCTTCTTCGCGGGGGCCTTCTTCGCGGCTTTCTTCTTGGCAGCCATTGTCGTCTCCTATGGTTATCCATGGAATCCGGACCGACGGATCCCGTTCAACGCGCGTGACGCTACGCCACTACTCCACTAACTCGAGAACCACCGCGCGGTGACCACGCGATCGCGTTCAACTGCAGCCGCTCGTGCCGCCGCAGGTCGTGCATTTGAGGCACGTCCCGTTGCGCACGAGGGTGAAGTTGCCGCATTCGGTACACGCGTCCCCTTCAAAGCCTTTCAGCCGGGCCTCCAGGACCCGGTCCAGCTTTCCGGAGACGGCGTGGGCCGCCGCGGCGCCGAGGACGGCCGTGCCCATGCCGGAAGCGGCATGGGCGACGGTCCGGCCGTCCATCAGTTCGGTGGGCGGCGCGGCCACGATGGCCGCCAGCGGCATCGCCGCCTCGGCCGTCGCTCCGCCGGTCCGCCCGGAAAGAACGTAGAGATTGCTGCGCACGAAGCCGACGCTGGCGAGCCGGTTGAGCGACTCCGCCGAGGGGCCGGCCTCGCCGGTGAAGGCGGTCTGCGCCTCGCCGCGGCCGACGCCGTCGGGCCTCAGATCCGCGGGCTCGACATGCGCGAGGTCGTCGCGTCCGAGATACGACACCGCCAGCTCGCGGAAGATGTAGTCGAGCACCGACGTCGACATCTTGATGGCGTCGTTGCCTTCTTGAACGTGTAGGCCTCGACGAACTCCTCGAGCGGCACGCCGTACTGCAGGCCGATCGACACGGCGATCGCGAAGTTGTTCATCAGGCTGCGGAAGGCGGCGCCTTCCTTGTGCATGTCGACGAAGATCTCGCCGATGCGGCCGTCGGCGTACTCGCCGGTGCGGAGATAGACCTTGTGGCCGCCGACCACCGCCTTCTGGGTGTAGCCCTTGCGCCGCTGCGGCATGCTCTGCCGGCGGCCGGAGACCTCGCGCTCGATCACGCGCTCGACGATGCGCTCGGCGACGATGGTGGCGCGCTCGGCGGCCGGCCGCGCCGCCAGCGGCTCGGCGTCGGCCTCCTCGGCGTCGTCCGGCAGCAGCATGGCGGCCAGCGGCTGCGACAGCTTCGAGCCGTCGCGGTACAGCGCGTTGGCCTTCAGGCCGAGCTTCCACGACAGCTCGTAGGCGCGCGTGCACGCCTCGACCGTGGCCGCGTTCGGCATGTTGATGGTCTTGGAGATGGCGCCGGTGATGAAGGGCTGCGCCGCGGCCATCATGCGGATGTGGGACTCGGCGGACAGGAACCGTCTGCCGTTTCGGCCGCACGGATTGGCGCAGTCGAACACCGGCAGATGCTCGTCGCGCAGGCCGGGCGCGCCCTCGAGCGTCATCGCGCCGCAGGCGTGGACGTTGGCGGCGTCGATCTGCGCCTTGGTGAAGCCGAGATGGGCGAGCACGTCGAACTTCGGATCGGCCAGCCTCGCCTCGTCGATCCCCAGCGTGTCGCGGCAGAACGCCTCGCCCAAGGTCCAGCGGTTGAACACGAAGCGGATGTCGAAGGCCGCCGCCATGTCCTTCTCGACCTTGGCCAGGGTCGCGTCGTCGAAGCCCTTGGCCTTGAGCGAGTCGGGGTGGATGTGCGGCGCGTCGCGCAGCGTGCCGTGGCCGACCGCGTAGGCGACGATGGCGCGCGACGCGGCCGCGTCGTAGCCGAGCCTGGCCAGCGCCGCCGGCACGGACTGGTTGACGATCTTGAAGTAGCCGCCGCCGGAGAGCTTCTTGAACTTCACCAGCGCGAAATCGGGCTCGATCCCGGTGGTGTCGCAGTCCATCACCAGCCCGATCGTGCCGGTGGGCGCGATGACGGAGACCTGGGCGTTGCGGAAGCCGTGGCGTTCGCCGAGCGCCAGCGCGCGGTCCCACGCACGCTCGGCGGCCGCGACCAGGGCCGGCTGCGGGCATTGCGCGCCGACCAGCGGCACCGGCGGCGTCTCGAGCAACTCGTAGCCCGACGCCGCGCCGCGCCGCGCGGCGGTGGTTGCGGACGACGCGCAGCATCGGCTCGCGGTTGGCGGCGAAGCCGGGGAAGGGTCCGAGCTCGCCGGCCATCTCGGCCGAGGTCGCGTAGGCGACGCCTGTCATGACGGCGGTGATGGCGGCGCACAGCGCGCGTCCCTCGTCGCTGTCGTAGGCGATGCCCTCCGACATCAGCAGCGCGCCGAGATTGGCGTAGCCGAGGCCGAGCGTGCGGTATTCGTGGCTGAGCTGGGCGATGCGCGGCGAGGGGTACTGCGCCATCAGCACGGAGATCTCGAGGACCACCGTCCACAGGGCGCAGGCGTGCTCGAACGACCCGACGTCGAAGGCGCCGTCGGGCCGGCGGAAGCGCATCAGGTTCAGCGACGCGAGGTTGCAGGCCGTGTCGTCGAGGAACATGTACTCCGAGCACGGGTTCGACGCCTCGATGCGTCCCGAGTTCGGGCAGGTGTGCCAGTCGTTGATCGTGGTGTCGAACTGGATGCCGGGATCGGCCGACGACCACGCGGCGTGGCCGATGCGGTCCCACAGGTCGCGCGCCTTGATCGTCTTCGCCACCGCGCCGGTCGTGCGCCAGGTCAGATCCCAGTCGCGGTCCTCGGCGACGGCGCGCAGGAAATCGTCGGTGACGCGCACCGTGTTGTTGGCGTTCTGGCCCGAGACGGTGGCGTAGGCCTCCGACTCCCAGTCGGTGTCGTACACCGGGAACTCGATGTGGCGGTAGCCCTGGCGCGCGAACGCGATCACCCGCTGCACGTAGTTCTCGGGGATCATCGAGCGGCGCGCGGCGACGATCTCGCGGCGCAGCGCCGCGTTCCTCGCCGGGTCGTAGGCGTCGTCGCCGTCCGCCGCGGCGGCGACGCAGGCGCGCATGATCGCGTTGAGGTGGCGGTTGGCGAGCTTGGAGCCGGCGACGAGCGCGGCGACTTTCTGCTCCTCGCGCACCTTCCAGTCGATGAAAGCCTCGATGTCGGGATGGTCGGCGTCGACAACCACCATCTTGGCTGCCCGTCGGGTCGTGCCGCCCGACTTGATGGCGCCGGCGGCGCGGTCGCCGATCTTGAGGAAGCTCATCAGGCCGGACGAGCGACCGCCGCCGGACAGCTTCTCGCCTTCGCCGCGGATGCGCGAGAAATTGGTGCCGGTGCCGGAGCCGAACTTGAACAGCCGCGTCTCGCGGACCCAGAGGTCCATGATGCCGCCGTCGCCGACGAGATCGTCGGACACGCTCTGGATGAAGCAGGCGTGCGGCTGCGGGCGGGCGTAGGACGACTCGCTGCGCTTCAGCTCGCCGGTGCGGAAATCGACGAAGTGATGGCCCTGGCCCGGACCATCGATGCCGTAGGCCCAGTGCAGGCCGGTGTTGAACCACTGCGGCGAGTTCGGCGCGCACATCTGCGCGGCCAGCATGTGGCGGTGCTCGTCGTAGAAGGCGCGGGCGTCGGCCTCGGCGTCGAAGTAGCCGCCCTTCCAGCCCCAGTAGGTCCACGTGCCGGCGAGGCGGTCGAACACCTGGCGCGCGTCGGTCTCGCCGCCGAAGCGCCTGTCGGCGTCGATGCGCGCGAGCGCGTCGTCGTCGGGCACGTGGCGCCACAGCCACGACGGCACGTCGTCCTCGCGCACCGCCTTGCGCGCGGCGGGCACGCCGGCGCGGCGGAAATATTTTTGCGCCAGCACATCGGTCGCGACCTGCGACCAGTCGGCGGGCACTTCGATGTCGGCCTGGCGGAAGACGATCGAGCCGTCGGGATTGCGGATCTCCGACACGGCCGCGCGGAACGGCAGTCGCGCGTACGGCGATTCGCCTTCCCGGGTGTAGTGACGCGCGATCCGCATGATGATTTAAATCGACCCCTGTGTGCCCGCTCCATCTCGCCGTTTCCCCACCGCGAGAGGCACATGTAGACACATGTTGATAATAAATGACAAAATCTTGCGAAGGCAACAATATTTTGTACGTCGGCCTGTGTACGACACAACATGATGCAATTCGGCAACAGTCTCGCGACCTTCGACGCATATCGTGGTGATGCGCCGCGTCGATCATGCGCGCTCCGTTTGCGCGTTGCGTTCATCTGTAGGCGACGCTACAAGCGCGACACCATAGGCAGGGCAATGCAATGACCATCGGCACGCGATTGTTCACGTGGCTGCGCGGCACGCAGGTCGGCGACGACCGGCAGGGCAACCGCTACTACCGCGAACGACGGACGCCGGCGGGAAGGCGTCAGAAGCGCTGGGTGATCTACAACGGCGTCGCGGAAGCGACGCGCGTGCCGCCAGAATGGCACGGCTGGCTGCACCACACCGTCGACACGCCGCCGCCGCGCGGTGGACTCGAGACGCAGAAGCCGTGGCAGATCGAGCACCAGGCCAACCGGTCGGGCACCGCCGAGGCGTACCGGCCGGCGGGATCGACGCTGGCCGGCGGCGGGCGCGCCGCTGCCGGCGCGGACTACGAGGCGTGGAAGCCGGACTGAGCCGGCGCGCGGCGTCGGCGCCGCCGCGGATCGAGCGTACAATCACCGGCGCCGCGTCAGCCGGCTGCGAAGGGAGCGCGTCGTGGGCCGCAACATCGTCGAGACGATCATCGGGGCGCTGGTGCTGTGCGTGGCGGTCGGCTTCGGCGTCTACGCCTTCACCGCCAACGAGGGCGCCAAGGTCGCCGGCTACGAGATCTCCGCCAAGTTCGCGCGCGTCGACGGGCTGAAGCGCGGCGCCGACGTGCAGATGGCCGGCATCAAGATCGGCACCGTCACCGGCATGGACCTCGACACGAAGACCTACGACGCGATCGTGCGCATGTCGATCCGCAGCGACATCAAGCTGACCTCCGACACGGTCGCGATGATCGTCAGCGAATCGCTGCTCGGCGGCCACAACATCCGCCTCGAGATCGGCGGCAGCAGCCAGTTCCTCGCCGCGGGCAGCATGATCCTGAAGACCCAGCCGGCGGTCTCGCTGACCGATCTGCTCGGCGCCGCCGTCGGCGGCATGACCGGCCCGGAGAAGAAATAGTGGCCGCCGGCCCCTCATCGGCGCCGGTGTGGGTGCAGCCGGACGGCAAGCCGGTGTCGTGCGCCGAGAAGATCAAGGTGCTGAACCAGAATCTCGAGGAGATCCGCCAGCTCGCCGCCGACGCCTACGACGACGCGGTCATCATGGGCTGCGACCCCGACCAAATTCGCGCCACATTGCGCGCCATGATCGAGGCCTTGGATTCGCCGCGCGGCGGTAGGTGATGTCGATGCTCCGGAGCGCCTTCGTCGGCGCGGTTCTCTCGGGCGCGCTGGTCGCGCCCGTTTTCGTCGCGGCCCAGACGCGCGAGGCGCCGGCCGGCGCCACGACGCCGCCGGAACCGCCGCCGCCGCCGCCGCGTCCCCCTGTCAGCGGCACCGGCGCGGCGACTCTGCAGCTGCCGCCGCTCGAGGCGTTCAAACCGCTGCAGGTGTCGCCCGCCGCCCCGGCCGGAGCGCGGCGCGCCGCGCTGATGCAGGGCCTCGACAAGGTGACCACGCGCACCCGGCGCTTCCCCGTGGCGATCGGCGCGACGGTCGTGTTCGGCACGCTGCGGATCACGGCGTCGGAGTGCATGGTCAACGTCCCGGAGGCGGCGCCCGAGGCGGCGGCCTTCGTCACCATCGTCGACACGCGGCCGGGACAGCCGGAGCAGCGCCTGTTCTCCGGCTGGATGTTCGCCTCGGCGCCGGCGCTGTCGGCGCTCGACAACTCCGTCTACGACGTCTGGGTGGTGGCCTGCGCCACCGACGCGCAGGCGCCGGCGCCGTCCAGCACCCGCTGAAACCGCGCCGGGGCCGCGACCGCCGCCTCGAGCATGCGGCGGTACTCGGCGCGCGGCACCTCGACGGTGCCGAACTGGCGCAGATGGTCGGTCATGAACTGGCAGTCGAGCAGCGCGTAGCCGCCCAGGACCAGGCGGCCGACGAGATGCACGAGCGCCACCTTGCTGGCGTCGCGGGCGCGGCTGAACATGCTCTCGCCGAAGAACGCGCCGTTGATCGACACGCCGTAGAGGCCGCCGACCAGCTCGCCGTCGAGGCGGCATTCGACGCTGTGCGCGAAGCCGCGGCGGAACAGCTCGGTGTAGAGGTCGAGGATGGGACCGTTGATCCAGCTCTCGCGGTGGCCGGGCCGGGGCGCCGCGCAGGCCTCCATGACGCCCCGGAAATCGACGTCGCAATCGACCGCGTAGGTCTCCGCCCGCACCGTCCGCGCCAGCCGCCGGGGACGTGGAAGCCGTCGAGCGGCATGATCGCGCGCTTGTCGGGATCGACCCAGTACAGCGTGGGATCGTCGCGCGTCTCGCCCATCGGGAAGATGCCGGCGCAGTAGGCGCGCAGCAGCATGTCGGGCGTGAGGGCGGGGCTCATCGGGCGCTGCGCCGCCGCGGCCGCCGGACCGGCGGCTACTTCTTCAGGCCGACGAGCCGCTCCAGCCAGTGGATGTCGTACTCGCCGTCGATGAACTGCTGCTGCGCGATGATGCGCTGGTGCAGCGGGATGGTGGTGTCGATGCCGCCGACGACGTACTCCTCGAGCGCGCGGCGCAGGCGCATCAGGCACTCGTTGCGGTTGGCGCCGGAGACGATCAGCTTGGCCACCAGGCTGTCGTAGTAGGGCGGCATGGAGTAGCCGCTGTAGAGCGCCGAATCGACGCGCACGCCCAGCCCGCCGGGCGTGTGGTAGTCGGTCACGCGGCCGGGGCAGGGCACGAAGGTCTCGGGGTGCTCGGCGTTGATCCGGCACTCGATGGCGTGGCCCGAGAACTTCACGTCGGCCTGCGTCATGTCGAGCGGCGCGCCGGCGGCGATGCGGATCTGCTCGCGCACCAGGTCGATGCCGGTGATCGCCTCGGTGATCGGATGCTCGACCTGCAGGCGGGTGTTCATCTCGATGAAGTAGAACTCGCCGTCCTGGAACAGGAACTCCAGCGTGCCGACGCCGCGGTAGCCCATCTCGCGGATCGCCGCCGCCGCCTGGTTGCCGATCCGCTCCCGCATCTCGCGGTTCAGGGCCGGCGACGGCGTCTCCTCGAGCGCCTTCTGGTGTCGGCGCTGCAGCGAGCAGTCGCGCTCGCCGAGGTGCACGACGTTGCCGTGGGTGTCGGCCAGGATCTGGATCTCGATGTGGCGCGGCCGGCCGAGGTACTTCTCGACGTAGACCGAGCCGTTGCCGAACGCCGCCGCCGATTCCTGGCGGGCCAGGGTGAACGCCTCCTCGGCCTGGTCGTCGCTCTCGATCACCTTCATGCCGCGGCCGCCGCCGCCGGCGACCGCCTTGACGAGGACGGGATAGCCGATGCGCGCGCCGATCGCCCTGACCTCCTCGACCGTCTCGACCGGTCCGGTCGAACCGGGCACCAGCGGCAGGCCCAGCCGCGCCGCCGTCTGCTTGGCGACGATCTTGTCGCCCATCATCCGGATGTGGTCGGGCGTCGGGCCGATGAAGGTGAAGCCGTGCTCCTCGACCAGCTCGGCGAAGCGCGCGTTCTCCGACAGGAAGCCGTAGCCGGGATGGATGGCGTCGACGCCGGCGATGGTGGCGGCCGAGAGGATCGCGGGGATGTTGAGGTAGCTGTCGCGCGCCGGCGGCGGGCCGATGCACACCGATTCGTCGGCGAGGCGCACGTGCATCGCCTCGGAGTCCGCGGTCGAATGGACGGCGACCGTCTGGATGCCCATCTCGCGGCAGGCGCGGTGGATGCGCAGCGCGATCTCGCCGCGGTTCGCGATCAGGACCTTGTCGAACATCTGGCGGTCACCGTGTCGGGGCGGCTGCGGGCGCGGGCGGGATCGCCCCTCATTCCACGATCATCAGCGGCTGGCCGAACTCGACCGGCTGGGCGTTGGAGATGATGATCTTCGACACCGTGCCGGCCTTGGGCGCCTTGATCGGGTTGAACGTCTTCATCGCCTCGATGATCAGCAGGGTCTGGCCGGCCGCGACCTTGTCCCCCACCGCCACGAACACCGGCTTGCCCGGCTCGGGCGAGAGATAGGCGGTGCCGACCATCGGCGACTTCACGGCGCCGGGGTTGCCGGCGTCGTCCGCCGCTGGCGCCGCCGTGGCGCTCGCGGCCGCCGCCATCGCCGGCGCGGCCATCTGCATCGGCATCGGCGTGGCCATCATCGCCGGCGCCGGCTTGGCGAGACGGATGCGCCGGTCGTCGGCCTCGTACTCGAGCTCGCCGAGGTCGCTCTCCTTGAGCAGGGCCGCGAGCTTGCGGATGAGGTCGATGTCTTGCTCGTGCTTGGACATGGTGTTCCCCGAAGGTGGCGCCGTCAGGCCCGGGCGGTGGACAGGATGCGGGCCAGCGCCTGGAGCGCCAGCACGTAGCCCTGCGTGCCGAGGCCGGCGATCATTCCGACCGCGGCCTGGCTGACGTAGGAGTGGTGCCGGAACGCCTCGCGGCGGTGGATGTTCGAGATGTGCACCTCGATCACCGGCAGCTCGGCGACCGAGAGCGCGTCGAGGATCGCCACCGAGGTGTGGGTGTAGGCGCCGGCGTTGATGACGATGGCCGCGTTGCCGTCGCGCGCCTGCTGGATCCGGTCGACGATCGCGCCTTCGTGGTTGCTTTGGAAGAACTCGACGCCGAGACCGAGCCGCGCCGCCTCCGCACGGCACATCGCCTCGACGTCGGCCAGCGTCTCGCGCCCGTAGATGTCGGGCTGACGCTTGCCGAGCATATTGAGGTTGGGTCCGTTGACGACGAGGACGGGCTTTGATTTTTCCGTCATTTCAACCGCTTATCGAGGGGCGCGCCGACTGGGTGGCGGCTTCCCGGCGTTATACCACGGGCGCGCCGGGCGACAAGATCGCGGCCCGCAGCGTCCGGGCACGCGCCGACAGCGCCGCCATCAGCCGGTCCAGCGTCCGCCGGTCGGCGGGCGACAGCGCCGCCAGCAGCCGGCGTTCGTAGTCCAAGGCCAGCGGCACGATGCGGTCGTGCAGCCGCCGGCCCTTGGCGGAAAGGCGCAGCGCCGAGCGCCGCCGGTCATCGCCGTCGACGGCGCTCTCCAGGTGCCCGGCGCCGCGCAGCGTCGCGACCGCCCGGCTGACGGAGACCTTGTCCAGCAGCGTGCGGCCGCACACCTCGCCGGCCGACAGTGGCGCGAAGCGCCCGAGCACCGCCATGACCCGCCATTGCGGGATCGTCAGGCCGGAGGGCTCGAAATAGAGGTCGTGGATCGAGGCGCTGACGAGCTGACTGAGCAGCGACAGCCGGTAGGGCAGGAAATCCTCCAGCGCCAGGGAGGCGGGGGCGGGGTTCGCGGGCATGCGCGCGGCGCTCCGGTCGGGTTCCACTTGAAACCGGATAGCACGGGAGATAGTTTCAAGTGAAACCAATTCCGGGCACCGCCCGGAGCGCGACCGGAGAGCCGCCATGCCGACGCCCGCCGCCACCCAGCCGGTCAACCCGATGGGCACCGACGGTTTCGAGTTCGTCGAGTACACCGCGCCCGATCCCGCCGCGCTGGGACGTCTGTTCGAGACGATGGGGTTCACCGCGGTCGCCCGGCACCGTTCGAAGAACGTGACGCTTTACCGCCAGGGCGACGTCAACTTCATCGTCAACGGCGAGCCGGAGAGCTTCGCGCAGGGCTTCGCGCGGGTGCACGGGCCGAGCATCTGCGCCATCGCCTTCCGCGTCGCCAACGCCGCCACCGCCTACAAGCGGGCGTTGTCGCTGGGCGCCTGGGGCGTCGAGGGCAAGGTCGGCCCGATGGAGCTGAACATCCCCGCGATCAAGGGCATCGGCGACAGCCTGATCTACCTGGTCGACCGCTACGGCGCGCGCGGCACGATCTACGACGTCGATTTCGACTTCGCCGCGGGAGTCGACCGAAATCCGCCGGGCGCCGGGCTGACCTACATCGACCACCTGACCCACAACGTCCACCGCGGCCGCATGGCGGAGTGGGCGTCGTTCTACGAGCGCCTGTTCGGGTTCCGGGAGATCAAGTACTTCGACATCGAGGGCAAGCTGACCGGCTTGAAATCCAAGGCCATGACCAGTCCGTGCGGCAAGATCCGGATTCCGATCAACGAGAGCTCCGACGACAAGTCGCAGATCCAGGAATACCTCTCGGCCTACCACGGCGAGGGCATCCAGCACGTGGCCCTGGGATCGGACGACATCTACGCCACCGTCGAAGGTTTGCGGCGCGCCGGCGTCGTCTTCCAGGACACCGTCGAGACATACTACGAGGGTATCGACGCGCGACTGCCCGGCCACGGAGAGGACCTCGACCGGCTGCGCCGCAACCGCATCCTGATGGACGGCGCGCCGACCGAAGGGGGCGGCCGCCTGCTGCAGATCTTCACCGAGACGGTGATCGGGCCGATCTTCTTCGAGATCATCCAGCGCAAGGGCGACGAGGGCTTCGGCGAGGGCAATTTCCGCGCGCTGTTCGAATCCATCGAGCTCGACCAGATCCGGCGGGGCGTGCTCAAGGCGTGATGGCGGCGGGGTTGGCGTTGCGTTAACTTGCGCGCCGCCGCGGCCCCGCCGGGACGCCGGCGCGTCGGGAGGGACGCCGCGTGAAGCTGCATGGCTATTTCCGCTCGTCGGCGGCGTTCCGCGTGCGGATCGCCCTCAACCTCAAGGGGCTCGCGCCCGACCAGGCCTTCATCCACCTGCGCCGCCAGGAGCAGACCTCGCCGGCCTTCGCGCGGCTCAATCCGCAGCGGCTGGTGCCGGCGCTGGAGCTCGACGATGGCACCGTGCTGGCGCAATCGCTGGCGATCATCGAGTACCTCGAGGAGACGCATCCGGCGCCGCCGCTGCTGCCGGCCGATCCGGCGGGGCGGGCGCGGGCGCGGTCGCTGGCGATGATCCCGGCGTGCGAGATCCACCCGATCCAGAACCTGCGCGTGCTCAACCACCTCGGCACCGCGTTCGCCGCCGACGCGGCCGCCAAGGAGGCCTGGGCACGGCACTGGATCGACGTCGGTTTCACCGCGTACGAGGAGTCGGTGGCCGGCCATCCCGCCACCGGGCGGTTCTCGCACGGCGACGCCCCCGGCCTCGCCGATCTCAGCCTGGTGCCGCAGGTGTTCAACGCCCGCCGGTTCGGCAACGACATGGCGCGCTATCCGACGGTGTCGAGGATCTTCGACGCCTGCATGGCGCTGCCGGCGTTCGATCTTGCGAGGCCGGAGAAGCAACCGGACGCCGAGGCTTGACGTGGGTCGACGGACGGGCGGGCAAAGAGCTTGAACGGGGGGACCGGTGAGAAAGGCATTGTTGATCGCGGGCTGTGTGGCTGTCGGGACGGTCGCAGCGGTGGCCGGCGGATACGTGTTTGTCGAGCGCTGGATGGAGGACGAGGTGCGCGCGCAGCTCGACGCGCGGGTCAGGACGCCGCCGGCGCCGTATGCCGGCTTCGCATATGACGGGATCAGCTTCAGCCTATGGAGCCGGCGCACGACGCTGGAGGGCGTGCGCCTGCGCGGCGAAGGCTCGGTACCCGGCGTCACCATCCGACGGATCGTGGCGAAGGCGTTCGACCCGGCGGCGCTCGAGCGGGTCGCGCGCGCCGACCGCTACGTCGGTGGCTCCGGCGACGGCGTCATGCGACCGCTGGCGACCAGCGTCGATATCGAGGAGTTGATCGTCGGCGCCGACGGCGGCGCGCGCCTGCGGGTCGACCGCGCGGCCATGGATCTGGTGGCGATCCGGCAGTTCGACTCGGTCGCCGATCTCGAGCGGGTCGTGGCCGGAAAGGCCGCCGACGTCGCGGCGCTGGTGCCCGCGATCCTGCGGGTGGCGCGCCTCGACGCCGCCGATCTCACGCTGGGCCCGCCGGGCAAGAGCGACTCCGGCGCCGCCATCGAGCGGCTGTCGGTCGACCGCTACGAGGGCGGCCGCGTGCAGCGGCTGGGCGCGCGCGCGTTGCGTCTGGAGGATGGCGGCAAGATCGCCACGCTGGCGGAGCTGACGGTGGAGGGGTGCAGCCCGCTGGCCTTCCTCGCCGCCGCCATCGCGACGGGCGATCCCGCCGCCGTGGCCGCCGCCGGCGAGGTGTCGGCCGTGCGTCTGCGCGAACTCGGCGGCGCGCTTGTCGAGCAGCATGGCGTGCGGGTGGGCAGCGTCGAACTATCGAGCTCGGGCTCGTTCCGCGCCGGGCAACGCGCCTCGCAGCGCCTGCTGGTCGGCGGGCTCGACCTGTCGCGCGGCGCGCGCCCCAACTCGCCGCTGGCCGTGGCGCTCGGGCGCCTCGGCTACGAGCGCGCCGTGGTGCGCGTGGAGTGCGAGACGGCGGTCGATCCGAAGGACGGACGGGCCGAGATCGGCCGCTGCGAGCTGGGCGCGCAGGGCGTCGGCCGGTTGACGTTCTCGGTGCTGCTGACCGGCATCGACCTCGCCAATCCGGAGGCGGCGGGAAGCGCGGATCCAGGGGCGGAGATCATGCGGCGCTTCGGCGGCGCGACGCTGCACCGGGCGCAGATCTCGTGGCGCGACGACGGCATCACCGACAGGATCATCGCCGCCGAGGCGCGCGCGGCGGGGCTGCAGACCGAGGATATGCGCCAGCGCCTGCGCCAGAACGTGGCCGCCCAGCTCCTGCCGCTGGGCGCCACGCCGCGGGTCGTCGAGTTCGGGCGGTCGATCGATACCTACCTCGGCGCGCCGGCGACGATCGCGGTGGCGCTTGAACCCGGCCGGCCGGCGCCCTTCTCCGAGGCGCTGTCGATGATCGCCGACCCCGGGCGCATGCTCGAGCGCCTGGGGCTCAGGTCCTCGACGACGCCGAATTGACGGGGCTGATGGCGCGGGGGCTCAGCCCTTGCGCGCCGCCGCCACCGCCTCGCGCAGAACCTCCGCCTCGACCGCGCCGGGGATGATCTTGTCGCCGATCACGAAGGCCGGGGTGCCGTTGACGCCCAGCGCCACCGCCAGCGCCTGGTTGCGCTCGAGCTGCTTGGCGATGGCCGGATCGGCCATTTCCTTCTCCAGCCGCGTGGCGTCGATCTTGAGATCGGCCGCCATCTTGAGGATGCGCTCCTTGGTGAGGTCGCCGCGCGCCTCCATCATCGCGATGTGGAGCTCGGCGTACTTGCCCTGCTTCGCCGCGGCGAGCGCCGCCGTCGCCGCCACGCGCGAGTTCGGCGTCAGGATGGGCAGCTCCTTGTAGACGATGCGGATCTTGGTGTCGGCGTCGACGACGCCCGTCACCGTCGGCTTGGCGCGCTTGCAGTAGCCGCAGTGGTAGTCGAAGAACTCGACGATGGTGACGTCGCCCTTGGGGTTGCCGCCGACCGGGGAGCCGGGATCCTCGAGCAGCTCGGCCTTGCGCTCGGTCAGGGCCTTGCGCGCGGCCGCGTCGCGGCTGGCGGTCTGGCGCTTCTCGAGCTCGTTGACCGCCTCGACGATGATCTCGGGATTGGCCATCAGATACTCGCGCACGATCTTCTCGACGGCGGCCTTGTCGAGCGGCTGCTGCGCGGCGGCGGGCGCCGACAGGGCGGCCATGGCGAGGGCGACCGCCGCGGCGGTGAAGGAATGACGCGCGAGGCGCATGGGACTACTCCTGGGGGAATTTCAAGTCGAAGGTCGCTTAGCACGGCGCCGGCGGGGCGCCGATCAACACCGCGAGAGCGCGCGGAAGCGCCTCACCGCCGGCTCGGCCGGTCGGCCTCGATGGCGGCGCGTAGATCGGTGGCGCGTTGCCACGCCGGCGACCCGCGCGGCAGGGCGCGGGCGGCGGCGTCGGCCTTGTGCAGGGCGGCGCTGCGCTTCTCCGGCCCCTCGAGGTAGAATTTCTCGGCCGTCGCCAGATCTGTCATCGGCTGGTTGCCGAGCGCGGCGTAGGTGCGCGCGAGCAGGTCCCAGGCGCCGCCGTTGGTCGGCTCGACGCGCACGACCTGCTCCAGCGTCTTCGCCGCGTCGGCGTGGCGGCCGGCGCCGGACTGCGCCTGGGCGAGGCCGAACCGCAGCGCGGCGTCGCCGGGGGACAGCGCGACCGCCTGGGCGTAGGACGCCACCGCGTCGCCCGGTCTGCCCGAGTCGCGCAGCACGTCGCCCCGGAACTCGTGGAAGTAGGGGTCGCGCGGATTCTCGCGGATGAGCTGGTCGGCCATCGCGACGGCGGCGGCGGCCTGGCCCATGCGGAACAGCGCCATGGCGCGGCCGTAGCGGCCGGCGACGCTGTTGTCGCCCGACGGGTATTTCTGCAGCGCGCGCGCCGGCTCGAAATAGCCCAGCGTCTTGGCGACCATGCGCGCGTGCATCTCCTTGAAGGCCGGCGGGTCGGGCACGTTCGCGGTGCGCGACCGCGACACCATCTCCTCGAGGAACGCGATCCGCTCGCTCGACGACGGATGGCTGCGCAGATAGGGGTCGGCGCCGCTGCCGACGTAGATGCGCTCCTGCTGCTGCAGCATGCGCATGACCTCGACCATCCCGCGCGGCGACATTCCGGCGCGCTCGAGCGCCGTGACTCCGGCCTGGTCGGCGGCCTGCTCCTGTGCCCGGTTGTAGGCCAGGAGCTGCTTCAAAGCGTAGGGCGCGCCAGGCTGGCCCGGCACGTTGCCGCCGGCGCCGGTTCCCTGGCCGGAACGGTTGATCGAGCCGCCGGCGCCGGCGGCGCCGGCGGCCAGGATCATCTCGAGGACCGCCAGGGCGGTGGCGTTGCGCATCTGCTCCTGGAGGATCGCGAGGTGTCCGCCCCGGATGTGGCCTGCCTCGTGGGCGAGCACGCCCAGGAGCTGGTTGGCGCTCTCGGTGCGCATGATCAGTCCGGTGTTGATGAAGATCCGCTGGCCGCCGGCGACGAAGGCGTTGATCTTGCGGTCCTGGACCAGATGGACCTCGATCGCTCCGGCGTCGAGCCCGGCGGCCTGGAAGATCGGCCGCGACATCGTGCGAATGGCGTTTTCAATCTCGGCGTCGCGGACTAATTCTATGCGCTCGCGCTGGGCGCTGGCCCCGGCGGACGGCAGGACGGCCGCCGGCACGAGCACGGCGGCGATCGCGAGGAACGACGTGAACAGGCGAACGCTCAAATCCGATACTCCCGGACGGGTCCCGGCGGCCGGGATTGAAAAGGCTACGGACGCCGCGCCGGCGCGTCAACGTGCCAGCCTCGCCGTCGCCGCGTCGCTCGCGCTGGCGGCCATGGCGGGCTGCGGTGGTCGGGCGGGCGACACGCCCACCGGCTTCATGGCGGGCTTTTTGGGCGCGGTTGTGGCGGACGAGCCCTACGCGGCGGAGGTCGGGCGCGAAATCGTCTCCGCCGGCGGCTCCGCCGCCGACGCCGCGGTCGCCATGTACTTCGCGATGGCGGTGACCCTGCCGTCGGCCGCCAGCCTCGGCGCCAACGGAGTCTGCATCGCGCACGCGCACAAGACCCGCCAGGCCGAGGCGATCGTCTTCGCCGCGCCGCGGCCCGCCACGGCGTCGCGGGCGTTCGACATCGCCGTGCCCACGGCGGTCCGCGGCATGACCCTTCTGCACGCGCGTCACGGCGCGCTGCGCTGGGAGCAGCTCGTCGCGCCGGCCGAGCGCATGGCGCGGGAGGGCGTGCCCGTCTCGCGCGCGCTGGCGCGCGACCTGCGCGAGGGCGCCGCGCGGCTCCGGGCCGATCCGGCGGCGCGCCGCGTGTTCGAGCGCGGCGGCGGGGCCGCGGTGGGAGAGGGCGACCGGCTGACGCAGATCGATCTGGCGGCGACGCTGTCGACGATCCGCGTCAGGGGCGGCGGCGAGTTCTTCGCCGGCGCGTTCGCGCGTCGTCTGTCCGACGCTGTCCGCGACGCCGGCGGCGGCCTCAGCGAGACGGATATGCGCGCCGCGGTGGCCAGCGCGACGCCGGCCGCGACGACGCGCTTCGGCAGCCACACCGTCTATTTCGCGCCGTCGCCGCCATTCCAGGGCGGGGTCGCGGCGCGGGCGGCGTTCACCGGCGCGGCGCCGGTATCGGCAGGGGGCGCGGGCGGCGGCGAGGCGGCGTTCGTCGCCATCGACCGGCAGGCCAACGCGGTGGCCTGCGTCGTCGGCATGAACGGACCGTTCGGCAGCGCCCGTATGGCGCCGGGCACCGGCATCCTGATGGCGGCGCCACCGGATTCCGGCGGCGGCGCGTCGGCGGCGATGGTGGTGGCGAACACCAACACCGGCGACGCCCTGCTGGCGGGCGCTGCCTCCGGCGGCGGCGGGCCGGCGGCCGTCGGCACGGCGGCGCGTCTGGCGCTCGGCGACGGCCGCCCCTTGGGCGCCGCGATCGCGGCGACCTCCGGCGGACAGGTCGGCATGATCGTGTGTCCGGCGGGGCTGCGGCAGAGTCCCGGATTGTGCCAGGTCGTCGCCGATCCGCGCGGCTACGGGCTCGCTCTGGTGGCGGGCCGTTAGAATGGATGGCGAGACGCCGCGGAAGGCGCCGGTGGGCGGCCGCAAGATTTCGCGTCGCGCCGAGGGCGTGCCGCCCTTCATCGTCATGGATGTTATCCGCGACGCCAACGCGATGGAGGCGCGCGGCGAGTCGGTCGTGCATTGCGAGGTCGGCCAACCCAGCACGCCGGCGCCGTCCGGCGCCCTGCGCGCGGCCGCGACGGCGTTGGAGAAGGACAAGATCGGCTATGTCGAGGCGCTCGGGATGCCGGTCCTGCGGGAACGCATCGCGGCGCTCTACGGCGAGTGGTATGGCGTGGCGCTCGATCCGGCGCGGGTGATCGTCACGACGGGATCGTCGGCCGGCTTCCTGATGGCGTTCCTCGCCGCGTTCGACGCCGGCGACGCCGTCGCGATGGCGGCGCCGGGCTATCCGCCGTACCGCAACATCCTGTCGTCCCTCGGCATGCGGCCGCTGGACATCGTCACGTCCGAGGCGGAGCGCTACCAGCCGACCGTCGCGGCGCTGTCGAAGGTCGCGGAGCCGCTGGCCGGGTTGATCGTCGCCAGCCCGTCGAATCCGACCGGCACCATGGTCACGCGCGGGGAGCTCGCGGCGCTGGCGACGCATTGCCGCGCCGCCGGCACGCGGCTGATCTCTGACGAGATCTACCACGGGCTCACCTACGGCGGGCGCGCCACCAGCGCGCTCGAGGTCACCGACGACGCGATCGTGGTGAACAGCTTCTCGAAGTACTTCTCGATGACCGGCTGGCGCATCGGCTGGCTGGTCGTGCCGCCGGACCTCGTGCGGCCGATCGAGAGGTTGACGCAGAACCTGATGATCTCGACGCCGACCTTGTCGCAGTTCGCGGCGCTGGGCGCGTTCGACTGCCGCGACGAGCTCGAGGCGCATGTCGCGCGCTACCGCGCCAACCGCGATCTGCTGCTCGAACGGCTGCCGGCGGCGGGTTTCGACCGGCTGACCGTGCCCGAGGGCGCGTTCTACCTCTACGCCGACGTCTCGCGCCTGACCAACGACAGCGTCGAGTTCTGCCGCCGCATGCTGCGCGAGGCGGGCGTCGCCGCGACTCCCGGCGTCGATTTCGATCCGGACCGCGGCCGCGGCACCCTTCGTTTCTCGTTCGCCGGCAGCACGGCCGACATGGCCGAGGCCGCGCGACGGCTCGCGGCCTGGAAGCGTTGACCCGGCCGGCGCGGCGGGCGTCGTCGACGCCCGGTTGAACGAAGAACCGCCGCGCATGGCGCGGCGGTCCGGTTCCGATGGGAGAGCAGGGCCGCCCGATCGCCGCGTGTCTACGAGCCCGCCGCCCACCAGCCGCGACGCGGCTTCTCCGGCGGGATGTCCACGGCGGTCGCCGGCACTGCGGGCGGCGGCGCCGGCTCGACCGCGGCTGGCGGCGGCGCCACCGCGTCATTGGCCGCGGCTTGGACCGCCGCGGCGGGCGCCGGCGGCGGGATCGGGACCGGCGTCGACAGGGGCGTCGGTGGCGGCACGATCACGGCCGGCGCCGGCTCGACGGGCGCGGCGGTGTCCGCCACGAACGGCGGCGGGATCGGGGCCTCCGCGGGCGCGTGCCAGTCGCCGCCCGGCGGGTCGACCGGATCGCGCGGCGACCGGTCGGCGTCGGAGGCTTCGGCCGTCTCCACGTCGCCACCCGGCTCGTCGCGACGGCGACCGCGGCCACCGCGGCGTCCGCGGCGTCGGCGGCGGCGCGCGTCCTCGTCGTCACCGGCGGCGTCGCGCGGACCGGCGGCCGCGTCGTCGGCGTCCTCGGCCTCGTTCGCGACGGCGGCGCCGTCGTCCTCGACCGCGCCATGCGGCGCCGGCCGCGCCGCGTCGGCGCTGCCGGGCTCATCGCCCAGCGCCGCGGCGTGCGGCGCGTCGACGCCACCCGGCTCGTCGCCACGACGGCGGCGCCGGCGGCGGCGGCGGCGGCGGCCGTCGCCGTCCAACTCCTCGCCGGGCGCGGCGGAATCGACCGGCGTCTCGGCCGACGCCTCGTCGACCGCCGACTCCTCGTCGTCCTCGCCGACCTCCTCGTAGTGCGCGCTGGCGGTCGTCCGCGCGAGCGGTGCGGCCTCCATCGCGCCGCGCGGACGCGTGCGCTCGATGTCGTAGTGCGGCGGGATCAGGTCGTCGTCGCCGGCGACCAGCACGCGGAAGCCGTAGCGCTGCTCGATGTCGGCGATGTTGATCCGCTTGTGGTTCAGCAGGTAGAGCGCGACCGACACCGGCACCTTGACGACGATCTCGCCGGCGCGGCGGCGGTTGCCTTCCTCCTCGATGCCGCGCAGCACGTGCAGCGCGGTCGATTCGACGGAGCGGATGCGGCCGGTACCCTCGCAGTGCGGGCACACCTCGGTCGAGTTCTCCAGCAGGCTCGGCCGCAGGCGCTGGCGCGACAGCTCGAGCAGGCCGAAGGCGCTGATGCGGCCGATCTGGATCCGGGCGCGGTCGTTCTTCATCGCCTCCTTGAGGCGGCGCTCGACCTGACCCTGGTGGCGCGACTCCTCCATGTCGATGAAGTCGATGACGACGAGGCCGGCGAGATCGCGCAGGCGCACCTGGCGGGCGATCTCCTCCGCCGCCTCGACGTTGGTGCGCAGCGCCGTCTCCTCGATGTTCCGCTCCTTGGTGGCGCGGCCGGAGTTGACGTCGATGGCGACCAGCGCCTCGGTCGGATTGATGACGATGTAGGCGCCGGTCCTCAGCTGCACCGACGGCGAATGCATGGCGTCGAGCGCCGCCTCGACCTGGTAGCGGTGGAACAGCGGGATCGGATCGCGGTACAGCTTCACCTTGGCGGCGTGCTGCGGGATCAGCTGGCGCATGAAGTCCTGCGCCTGCTGGTGGCCGCCCTCGCCCTCGACCAGCACGTCCTCGATGTCGGCGTTGTAGAGGTCGCGGATCGACCGCTTGACGATGTCGCCTTCCTCGTAGATCAGCGCCGGCGCCTTGGACTGGAAGGTCAGCTCGCGGATGCTGTCCCACAGGCGCATCAGGTAGTCGTAGTCGCGCCGGATCTCGGGGCGCGAGCGCTCGAGGCCGGCGGTGCGCAGGATGACGCCCATGCCCGACGGCACCTCGAGCTCCGCCAGCATGTCCTTCATGCGCTTGCGGTCGCCGGCGTTCGTGATCTTCCTGGAGATGCCGCCGCCACGGCCGGCGTTCGGCATCAACACGGCGTAGCGGCCGGCCAGCGACAGGTACGTCGTGAGGGCCGCGCCCTTGTTGCCGCGCTCCTCCTTGACGACCTGCACCAGCAGGATCTGCCGGCGCTTGATGACCTCCTGGATCTTGTACTGGCGCGACGGGCTCGAGCGCCGAGGAGGCCGCTCGTAGTCGTCGCCACCCAGCGTCTCGACCGGAATCTCCGGCTGCGCGCCGTCGGCCGGATCGGAGGCCGGCGGCGCGTCGCCGTCGGCCGGCGCGGCGCCCGCGGCGTCGATCGTCTCTGCGACGTCGCCGACGGTCGGACCCTGCACGGCGTCCACGGCCCTCGACGCGGGGATCGCGCCGGGTCCGGCGGCGTCCTCGTCGTGCGCGGCGGCCGCCTCGATCACCGGCGCGGCCGGGACGTCGCGCGCCGCGGCATCGTCGATGCGCTCGACGCTCTCGGCGGCGGTGGCCGCGTCGACCGGCGTGTCCTCGCCGCCGGACTCGCCGACATGCGCCTCGGCGGTGGACGGCGCCAACGCCTCGCGCGCCTCCGCGACATCCTCGATGTCGCTGCGGTCGATGCGGTTGCGGCGCGGCCGGTCCTCGTCGTAGTCGCGATGCGCGCGGTTCTGCTCGGCGAGCAGCTTCTCGCGGTCCGCGACCGGAATCTGGTAGTAGTCGGGATGGATCTCGGAGAAGGCGAGGAAGCCGTGCCGGTTCCCGCCATACTCCACGAACGCCGCCTGCAGCGACGGCTCGATCCGCACCACCTTCGCGAGGTAGATGCTGCCCTTGAGCTGTTTCTTGGTCGATGTCTCGAAGTCGAATTCTTCGAGCTTGGTTCCGTCGACCACGACGACCCGGGTTTCCTCCGGATGCGTGGCGTCGACCAGCATGCGCTTGGCCATGGCCGTTATGACTCCGCGACGTCCGCGGAAACGCCCGTGCGAACCGTCGGGCGGGACGTCCGTCGCTCAGTCGCGAGGTCGGCAGCGCCGCGGCCGCCCGTCGAACGGTGCGAGCACCAGGACGGGGACGAATTCGGCGCCCCGAGGCGTCTTGAACCTACGCCGACCTCGGGGGTTTCATCTAGCCGCCGTCACCAAAACGTCCGCCTCGTCGTCGCCCCCCGCGACCGCATCGATCACCGTTTCGTTAAGAAACGTAGGGGGCTGAGCCGGACGCCGTCGGAACGCCCGCGCCCTAGGGGCGAGCCGAACGACGACGACTGTTCGCGGTTCGGACCATACGCCCGTCACGCCCCGTTCACAAACATTTCTTCGCGCGGCTATCCGAGATGGCCATTAATATTGATCAAGACTCTGCCATAAGTAAATGATATGTATAATGATCTTTGGAAGTGAAAATATGCCCGTGACCCCGGCGAAGGGGTGGAGACATGGGAACGAAGGACGGCTTTCCGCGGCGGCGGGCGATCTGGCTGGGCACCACGGCGTTGCTCGGAAGCCTCGCCGCGACCGCGAGGGCCGCCGCTGCAGGACCGGTGGCGCAGGCCCCGTCGGCCGCCGCCGCCAAACCCAAGCCGCGCGCCAAGCCGCGCGTCGTCGTCATCGACCCCGGCCATGGCGGTGGCGATCCGGGGACGATCGGTGTCTCCGGCACCTACGAGAAGACAGTCGTGATGCAGGTCGCGGTCGAGCTGGCGCGCCAGTACCAGGCGACGGGCCGCTATCGACCGGTGCTGACCCGCTCGCGCGATTCCTATCTGCCGCTGCGCGACCGGGTCGCGCACGCGCGCGCCGCCAAGGCCGACCTGTTCCTGTCGCTGCACGCCGATTGGCATCCGGATTCGGGGACTCAAGGGGCCACGGTCTACACGCTGTCCGAGGACGCCTCCGACCGCGAAGCGGCGGCGCTGGCGGCGAAGGAGAACAAGGCGGACGTCGTCGCGGGCGTCGATTTCCGGGGCAAACCGCCGGAGGTCGCCAGCATCCTGATCGACCTGTCGCAGCGCGAGACGATCAACCAGTCGCGCGTGTTCGCCGGCCAGCTCGTGGACGCGCTGGCGCGAGGCGGCGTCGCGCTGCTGCCACGCAGCCACCGATACGCCGGTTTCGCGGTCCTGACGGCGCCCGACACGCCGGCCGTCCTGCTGGAGATCGGCTACATGTCCAACCCGCCGGGAGGAGCGCCTGATGCGCCAGCCCGCGCATCAGCGGCGGATCGCGCAAAGCGTGCTCGACGCGACCGACCGGTTTTTCGCCAGCCGCCCGCGCCCGCCGGAACCGTCGCCGTCGCCGCCGGCGGTCTCCAAGCCGGGGACCGGCGGGACGCCGCCGCGGACCGCCGCGCCCCCGGCCCCGAAAAAGGCTTAGTCGCGGGGCACCCTGCGGCGGTGGACGCGTTGCCGTGTGGCGGCGGCGCGCGTACAAACAGGCTCGGCCGGAGCGGTCGGCGGACGAGGTGTTCCGGTGCTCGGTATCGTCAGGTGGTTGCTGCGGCTGGGATTCGCCGGGATCGTGCTCGCGGTCGGCGTCGTCGCGGCCGCGTATTTCCACTACGCGCCGGGCCTGCCCGACCACAAGCAGCTGGTCGACCACCAGCCGGCCATGACGACCCGCCTATACACGGGCGACGGGCGGCTGCTGGCCGAGTACCATAAGGAGAAGCGGGTCTTCGTCCCGGTGTCGGCGATGCCGAAGCGGCTGCTGCTGGCGTTCGTCGCGGCGGAGGACCAGCGTTTCTACTCGCATCCCGGGGTCGATTTCCTCGGCGTCGGCCGGGCGGCGAT
The DNA here is from genome assembly GCA_016699855.1 of Rhodospirillales bacterium. NCBI lineage: Bacteria > Pseudomonadati > Pseudomonadota > Alphaproteobacteria > Rhodospirillales > Rhodospirillales bacterium. Next base: position 156,511 of record CP064988.1, on the reverse strand, counting down.
GAGCAATCTCCAGCACCTGCGCAGCGGGCGGCGTCCGGAGGGCGCCTCGAGCATCACGCAGCAGGTCGCCAAGAACTTCCTGGTCGGCAACGAGCGCTCGATCGAGCGCAAGATCCGCGAGGCGATCCTGGCGTTCCGCATCGAGGGCGCGTTCAGCAAGGACCGCATCCTCGAACTCTACATCAACGAGATCTACCTCGGTGGCGGCAACTACGGCGTCGCCGCGGCGGCGCTGAACTATTTCGACAAGTCGCTCGACGAGCTGACGCTGTCGGAAATGGCGTATCTCGCGGCGCTGCCCAAGGCGCCGAACCACTACAGCATGACCCGCAACCCCAAGGGCGCGCACGAGCGGCGCGACTACGTGCTGGGACGCATGCTGGAGGACGGCTACGTCACGGCGGCCGAGGTCCAGGCCGCCAAGGCCGAGCGGCTGGTGCCGCGCAAGCGGGCCGAGCCGGAGTTCGCGGCCGCCGAGTTCTTCACCGAGGAGGTGCGCCGCAATCTGCTGGCCGCCTACGGCGAGAAGGGGCTGTACGAGGGCGGCCTGACGGTGCGCACGACGCTCGATTTCGACATCCAGCGCATGGCTGACAACGCGCTGCGCGACGGTCTCGTGGAGTTCGACCGCCGCCGCGGCTGGCGTCCGCCGAAGGACAAGATCTCGCCGCCGCATGACAACTGGAAGGCGCGCTTCGCCAAACACGTCGCCGAGAAGCCGTTTCCGGGCGGCTACAAGACGTGGCGGCCGGCGCTGGTGCTCGGTTACGACGGGCAGGGCGCCCGCATCGGCCTCGCCGACGGCGGCGAGGGCCGCATTCCGTACCAGGAGATGGCCTGGACGCGCTACCAGCGGCCGGCCCAGATCGGCGACATCGTCGCGGTCGAGGCGCGCGCCAACGCGCCGGGCACGTTCCACCTGCGCCAGATCCCCGAGGTCGACGGCGCCGTGCTGGTGATGGACGTGCAGACCGGGCGAGTCATGGCGATGTCCGGCGGCTGGAGCTACGCGCGCAGCCAGTACAACCGCGCCACCCAGGCGCAGCGCCAGCCCGGCTCCGCGTTCAAACCGTTCGTGTATCTCGCCGGACTCGACGCGGGCATGACCCCCTCGACGTTGATCCTCGACGCGCCGATCGAGATCAATCCCGGCGGCGGCCAGCCGATCTGGCGGCCGCAGAACTACGGTGGCACGGCGCCGGCGGGTCCGCTGACGCTGAGGCAAGGCATCGAGCAGTCGCGCAATCTCATGACGGTGCGCCTGGCGCGCGCCGCCGGCATGGACAAGGTCGCCTCGGTCGCCAAGCAGTTCGGCATCGACGATTCGATGAAGCACTACCTGCCGCTGGCGCTCGGCGCCGGCGAGACGACGCTGCTGCGCATGACCATGGGCTACGCGATGCTGGCCAACGGCGCCAAGCCGATCACGCCCAGCCTGATCGACCGCGTGCAGGACCGCCACGGCCGCACGATGTTCCGGCACGATCCGCGGACCTGCGTCGGCTGCGCCGGCGAGGCCAGCGCCGAGCGCGCGCCAGAGGTCATCGACCGTCGCGCGCCGTTCTTCGATCCGCACTCGACCTACCAGATCGCGCACATCATGCAGGGCGTGACGGTCCGCGGCACGGCGGCGCGGTTGGCAAAGCTCGGCCGCCCGATCGCCGGCAAGACCGGCACGACCAACGACGCGCGCGACGTGTGGTTCATCGGTTTCACGCCCGACATCGTGATCGGCGTCTATGTCGGATACGACGAACCGAAATCGCTCGGACGCGAGACCGGTGGCTCGGTCGCGGTGCCGATCTTCGAGCGCGTGGCGCGCGAACTGTTCAAGGACAAGGCGCCGACACCGTTCCGGATCCCGCCGGGACTGCGCCTGATGCGCGTCAATCCGTCCAGCGGCCAGCCGGCGCCCGGCGATCCCGGCGCCATCTGGGAGGCGTTCAAACCGGGCACCGAGCCGACCGGCTACGACGGCTACGTCGTCGACGGTTCGACCCGCTTCGTGGCGGGCGCCGGCGGCCGGCAGACCGCAGACGACGAGCCCGAGGTCGTGGTGATCTCGCCGCCTTTGCCGCCGGGGCCGCCGGCCGAGACGACGGAGGCGCCGCCGGCGGGCGCCGAGCCCACGCCGGGGGCGTCGCCGCGCGTGATCCCGCCGCCGGCGAGGTCCGGCCGCCCGACCTTGACGGGCTCCGGCGAGACCTACTAAGACGCCGCTCCCTCGTACCGGGAACGATGACCATGCGCGCGGAGATCCAGTCGCTCGTCGACCAGATCCAGCAGTCCGTAGGGCTGCTGAGGAGGCATCTTTGACTTCGACCGCGCCGTCGACCGGCTGGCGGAGCTGAACGCCCGCGCCGAGGACCCGACCCTCTGGAACGATTCGAAGAACGCGCAGACCGTCATGCGCGAGCGCGACCGGCTGGAGAAGTCGGTCGGCACCGTGCGGCGCATCGAGGGCGCGCTGGCCGACAACATCGGGATGATCGAGCTGGCCGGCGCCGAGGGCGACCAGGCGCTGGTCGACGAGGCCGAGGCCGCCATCCGCGGGCTGGCCGCCGAGGCGCACCAGATGCGGCTCGAGTCGCTGCTGTCCGGCGAGGCCGACGCCAACAACTGCTATCTCGAGATCAACGCCGGCGCCGGCGGCACCGAGGCCCAGGACTGGGGCGAGATGCTGGCGCGCATGTACATGCGCTGGGCCGAGAAGCGCGGCTACAAGGTCACCTACCTCGAGGAGAGCCCGGGCGAGGAGGCGGGGATCAAATCCTGCACCGTCAAGATCGACGGCCCGAACGCCTACGGCTGGCTCAAGACGGAGAGCGGGGTGCACCGGCTGGTGCGCATCTCGCCCTACGACGGCCAGGCGCGGCGCCACACCAGCTTCGCCTCGGCCTGGGTCTATCCCGAGGTCGACGACAGCATCGAGATCGAGATCCTCGACAAGGACCTGCGCGTCGACACCTACCGCGCGTCGGGCTCGGGCGGCCAGCACGTCAACAAGACCGACTCGGCGGTGCGCATCACGCACATCCCCAGCGGCATCGCCGTGGCCTGCCAGCAGGAGCGCAGCCAGCACCAGAACCGCGCCAAGGCGATGCAGATGCTGAAGGCCCGCCTCTACGAGGCCGAGCTGCAGCGGCGCGAGGCGGAGCGGGCGGCGGTCGAGGCCAACAAGAGCGACATCGGCTGGGGCCACCAGATCCGCAGCTACGTGCTGCAGCCCTACCAGCTGGTGAAGGACCTGCGCACCGGCGTCGAGCGCACCGACCCGCAGAAGGTGCTCGACGGCGACCTCGACGGCTTCATGGCCGCGAGCCTGGCGCAGCGCGTCGGCCAGAAGGCCGACGCGGCGTAGTCTCCGTGCCCGCGGCGCGCCGATCTCGGGTATGATGGCGCGCCGACAGCGGGGGGAGGTCACGCATGGGCGACTACGCCTTCATCGAGTACGCCGTCCGCGGCGCGGCCGCCGAGATCACCATGAACCGGCCGCCGGTCAACGCGATCACCAAGGAGCTGGCGCGCGAGGTGATCGACGGCTACCGCCGCGCCCGGATCGACGACGGCGTGCGGGCCGTGATCCTGCGCAGCGCGCTCGACACGGTGTTCAGCGCCGGCATGGACCTCAGGATGGCGCGCGCCGTCGACGGACGCGGCCTGCGCGACTTCATCGAGGTCTTCTACTTCGAGATGCACGAGGCCCAGTACCGCATGGGCAAGCCGACCATCGCCGCCGTCACCGGCCACGCGCTGGCGGCGGGCACCACCTGGGCGGTGTCGTGCGACATGATCGTGGCGGCCGAGGGCGTCAATTTCGGCTACCCGGAGATCAACGTCGGCGTGATGCCGGCGATGCACCTCGTGCACCTGCCGCGGCAGATCGGCCGCCACCGCGCGTTCGAGATCCTGTTCACCGGCGATCCGGTGCCGTCGGCGGAGATGCACCGGCTGGGCATCGTCAACCATGTCGTGCCCAAGGCCGAGGTGCTGCCCAAGGCGCGCGCCATCGCGGCGAAATTCGCGGAAAAGTCACCGACGGCGATGCGGCTGATGCGCGACGCGTGGATGCGGGCCAACGATCTGGACTACCGCCGCAACATCGAGAACGTGGTCGAGAGCATGTGCCTGCTGCGCGACCATCCCGACGCGCAGGAGGCGCTCAACGCCTTCGTCGAGCACCGCGCGCCGAAATTCAAGAAGGGATGAGGGGCTTCCCTCCGATCGTTGACGTTTTTTCCGGGGACGAGACATGACGGGTTTGCCGGCCGATTCCGATCTGACCATCTGTTTCGCGCATGTCGCGTACCGGCTGGGCGAGCGCTTCACGGCGCGCGGCGCCGGCATCCGCTTCGTCGAGGCGCGTGACCGCGAGGCGCTGGAGGCGGCCATCCCCGGCGCAGATATCGTCGTGGTCTCCGGCCTGTGGCGCAACGAGCTGCTGGCCAAGGCGCCGAAGCTGCGTTTCATCCAGTCGATCAGCGCCGGCGTCGACCAGTACGACAAGGACGCGCTGCGCGCCGCCGGGGTGCGGCTGGCCAGCGCCCAAGGCTCCAACGAGCGCGCGGTGGCGGAGCACGCGGTCTCGCTGATCCTGGCGATGACGCGCCAGCTCCATCTCGCCCGGGACAACCAGCGCAAGGGCCACTGGCGCGGTATGATCGGCGACCTGTCGCGGCGCGAGGACGAGCTCGGCGGCAAGACGCTGGTGATCGTCGGCCTCGGCCGCATCGGCCAGCGGCTGGCGACTCTGGCCAAGGCGTTCGACATGCGCGTGATCGGCGCCAAGCGCGACGTGTCGACGGGTCGGGGCGCGGCCGACGAGGTGGTCGCCGACGACCGGCTGCTCGACGTCCTGCCCTCGGCGGATTTCGTCGCGCTGACCTGCCCGCTGACGCCGCGCACGGAGCGCATCATCGACGCCCGCGCGCTGGGCGCGATGAAACGCTCGGCGTTCCTGATCAACGTGGCGCGCGGGAAGTGCGTCGACGAGCCCGCCTTGGTCGCGGCGCTGAACGTCGGCCAGATCGCCGGCGCCGGTCTGGATTGCACCGTCGAGGAGCCGCTGCCGGCGTCCTCGCCGCTGTGGGCGATGGACAACGTGCTGGTCACGCCGCACAGCGCCGGCGAGACGCGCAAGTACGAGGACAACGTGCTCGATCTCCTGATGGAGAACCTCGCGCGGCTGCGGCGCGGCGAGGCGGACCTCCGCAACCAGATCGTCTGAGGCCGCCGATGCGGTTCAGGTTCGGGGTCTGGGCGGCGCTCGCGGCGCAGGCGTTCGCGTGCGCCGCGGCGGCGCAGCAGGTGGGACCGGAGTTCGCGAAGGCGCCGGCGCCGGCGCTGGCGTGGCAGAGCGTGGTCGACGTGCCGGTGCCGGCGGAGACCGGCGCGCCCGCCGGTCGCGGACCGCTCGACAGGCTGGCGGCGCTGGCGGCGCGACCGGAGGGAGGCGCCGCGCTCGTGGTCAGGCCCGGCCCGGGCGCGGAATTGAAGTTGATTCTCGTCGACGCCGGGGGGCGCCCGGAGGGCGCCACGACGCTGCCCGTGCCGGCGCCGGAGAACGGCGCCACGCCGATCCTCCGGTCCATCGCCGTCACGGCGGAAGGCGGCCGGCGGATCTGGGTGTTCGCGACTGGCTCATGGGCGGCCTCGAGGACGAGGGTCCGGCCGTATCGCGCCTGTCGGCGGTCGACGTCGGCCGCGGCGTCTCGGTCGAGCGCCGCCTGCCGCGCCACATCGCCGCGAGCCGCGACGACATCGACATGCGCCAGGCGGCGGTGCTGCGCGTGATGCGCGACGGATCGCTGCTGGCCGACGGCACCGGCTATTTCGGGCCGCCCTACTGGTGGTTCGCGCGCTTCTCCACGACCGGCAACCTGCTCTACGAGGCCAAGTCGCGGCGCTTTCCCGACTACGTCGAGGACGCGCGCGAGGACGACGGCGGCGGCTACAGCCTGCTGATGGTCGACGCCGAGGGCGGGACCGAGCGGCCGACCTTGCGCCGCTACGGCGTCGACGGCCGGCTTGCCACCCAGCGCGCGTATCCGGACATGACGCAGCACGTCGGCTGCACGGCTTTCGCCGGCGCGTCCGGCCAGTTCCGTGGAAGGGCGGAGTACGAGCGGCGCGGGTCGTCGGACGAGCTGTCGCGCACCTGGCTGGATCTCTTCGACGCGGCCGGCAAGCGGCGGCGCTCGCTCGACCTCGGCGCGCACGATTGCGCCGCGCTGCGCCGCGAGGGAGCAACCGTGGTGGTGGTGGCGACGGGTCTGGTCGAGAGCAAGCCGCGCCCGGCCTACGTCGCGTCGATCGCCGCGGATGGCGGTGTCCGCTGGCGCCTCGACCTTCCGAGCGACATCGTGAAGGCGGCCCCGGCCGTCGACGGCGGCGCGGTCGTGGCGCGGATCGACGTGGTCGACAACCGGACGGTCGTCAGGGTGGTCCGCTACCGCGCGCCGTGATTGCGCGCCGGCGCGCCGCCCGTCACAGCGCTTTCGCGGCCGCGAGGACCTCCTCGACGTGGCCGGCGACCTTCACCTTGCGCCAGACGCCGCGCACGACGCCCGCCTTGTCGATCAGGAAGGTGGCGCGCTCGATGCCCATGTACTTGCGGCCGTACATGCTCTTCTCGACCCAGGTGCCGTAACTTTCGCACACCTTGCCGTCGACATCCGACACCAACGGGAACGTCAGGCCGTACTTCTTCTTGAATTTGTCGTGGCTGGCGCCGGAGTCGCGCGACACGCCGACGACGACGGCCTTCGCCTTCGAGAAGTCCGGCAGGTTGTCGTTGAAGCCGCAGGCCTCCTTGGTGCAGCCCGAGGTGTCGTCCTTCGGGTAGAAGTACAGGATCACCGCCTTCCCCTTGAGGTCCGACAGCTTCAACCTGCCCCCGCCATCCGTCTCGGCGGTGAAATCCGGGGCTTTCTTGCCTTCCTCGACGCTCATGCCGGCTCCTCCTTTTTCACCGGCGGCAGCGCCGCGGCGGGGGTCTCGATGATCGCGCGATACGCCTCGTACGCGTTGGCGGCGGACTGGATCACCGCCGGTTCGACATCCTCGTAGCCGGCGACGCCGGCGGCGCGGACCAACAGGCGGCGCAGGCCGCCCGGCGCGGTGTCCTCGTCGAACGCCGATTCGGGGCCGTCGAGCGCCAGCCGCAGCAATCCCTGGAGGTCGGAGAACAGGCGGTAGGTCGACGAAAGGGTGTCGGCGTCGGCCGGCTCGATCAGTCCGGCCGCCGCGAGGCGCCTCAACGCCTCGATCGGGAACGGGTCGATGACCTCGGGATGCTCGGCGGCGTGGCGCAGACAGAGGTACTGGACGACGAAATCGATGTCGAAGAAGCCGCCGCGCGTCAGCTTGAAATCGAACGCCCCCTGGGGGGGCCGGTGCTTGGCGACGCGCGCGCGCATGTCGGCGACGTCGCGCAGCAGCCTCACCGGATCGCGCGGCGTCGTCAGCGTGCGGCGCAGCGCCGCGTCGACCTTCGCCATGACGCCGGCCGGGCCGGCGACCACGCGGGCGCGGCACAGCGCCATGTGCTCCCACGTCCAGGCCTGGTCCCTCTGGTAGGCGAGGAACGCGTCGAGCGAGCAGGCGATCGGGCCGGCGTTGCCCGAGGGCCGCAGCCGCATGTCCACCTCGTAGAGCGCGCCGTCGTTGGTCTGCGCCGTCAGCGCGTTCAGCACGCGCTGCGACAGGCGGGCGAAATAGTGGATCGGCGCCAGCGGCCGGGGGCCATCCGACTGCTCGGCGCCGGCCGGCACGTCGTAGACGAACATCAGATCGAGGTCGGAGGTCGCGGTCATCTCGCGGCTGCCGAGCTTGCCCATCGCCACCACGGCGAGCGCGGGGCCGCCGAAGCCGCCGTGCTGGCGCGCGAACAGCGCCTCGACCCGCGCCGTGAGCTGGCCGACCACGGCGGTGGCGATGTCGCTGTAGGCGCCGGCGGCGGCGGCCGGGGTCGACCCGCCGGTCAGCAGCTGCGCGCCGACCTGGAAGCGCCGGTCGTTGGTCCAGCGGCGCGCGAAATCGAGCAGGTCCTGCTCGTCGGCCGCGGAGTCGAGGACCTGGCCGAGATCCGCGGACAGCGCCGCGGCGTCGGGCAGCGCCTCGCCGAAGGTGGCCGACAGCACGCCGTCGAGCAGGATCGGACGGCGCGCGAGATGTCCCGCGACTCGCGGCGCGCTGCCCATGATGGTCGCGACGAGGTCGAGCAGCGAGGGGTTCGACTTGAACAGCGAGAAGAGCTGCACGCCCGCCGGGAGGTTGGACAGCATCGTGTCGAAGCGGCGAAGCGCCTGGTCCGGGTCGACGCTGGACGCCAGCGATCTCAGCAACGCCGGCTTGAGCTCGGTCAGCAGCTCGCGCGCGCGGGCGGTGTAGGTCGCGCGGTAGCGCCCGTGATGCCAGCGGCTGACGATGTCCCACGCGACGCCGGGTTCGCGGAATCCCATGTCGGACAGGGTCCGCAGCGTCTCCGGGTCGTGCTCCGTGCCGGTGAACACGAGATTCCCGGTGCCCGGGGCGGCGAGGCTCGGCGCGTCCTCAAACAGCCGGGCGTAGTGGCCTTCGACGCAGCGGAACGTCGCCAGCAGCGCCTCGGCGAAGCGCTCGGGTCCGTCATGCCCCATGAACGTCGAGACGGCCGCGAACGCCGCCTCGTCGGCCGGCAGCGTGTGCGTCTGCTTGTCGTCGATCATCTGCAGGCGGTGCTCGACGCGGCGCAGGAAGGCGTAGCACCGCGCCAGCTCGGCGGCGGCGGCGGCGTCGATCAGGCCGGCGTCGGTCAGCGCGCGCAGGCCGTCGACGGTTCCCAGCGTGCGCAGCGCGGCGTTGCGTCCGCCGTAGATGAGCTGCTGCGTCTGCACGAAGAACTCGATCTCGCGGATGCCGCCGCGTCCGAGCTTGACGTTGTGGCCGAGCACCTTGACCACGCCGGTGCCGCGGTGGGCGTCGATCTGGCGTTTGATGGAATGGATGTCGTGGATCGCGGCGAAGTCGAGGTTGCGGCGCCAGACGTAGGGCCGCAGCGTCGCCAGGAAGGCGCGGCCGACGTCGAGATTGCCGGCGACGGGGCGCGCCTTGATCATCGCGGCGCGCTCCCAGTTCTGTCCGACGCTCTCGTAGTAGGTCTCGGCCGCGATGGTCGAGATCGCCAACGGCGTCGAGCCGGGATCGGGGCGCAGCCGCAGATCGGTGCGGAAGACGTAGCCGTCGGCCGTCGTCTCCATCATCGTGCCGACCAGCGCCCGGGTCGCGCGCACAAGCTTGGCGCCGAGCGCGTCGTCGCCGGCCACCGCCGGCATCTCGCGGTCGTAGAGCACGATCAGGTCTATGTCGCTGGAGTAGTTCAGCTCGCGCGCGCCGAGCTTGCCCATGCCCAGAACCGTCAGGCCGTAGGCGTCGGGCGCGCCGCCAAGGGCGAGCTGGCCGCGGGCGTCGAGGTCGAGCAGCGCCCGGTCGGTGGCGCGGCGCAGCGCCAGCTCGGCGAAGTCGCTGAGGGTCGCGGTCACCTTCTCCAGCGGCCACGCTCCGGCGATGTCGGCGACGGCGACGGCCAGCGCGATCCGGCGCTTGGCGCGCCGCAGCGCCGCGCGCAGCGCCGATTCGTCGCAGGCGCCGGCGTCCGGCACCGCTTCGACCGCCGCGCGGGTCGCGGCGTCGGGACCTTCGCGCCACAAAAGCGCCGTGAAGGCCGTATCGGATAGAGCCGATTCAGCGAGATACGGGCTGTTGCCGAAGATCGCCGGCAGGAACGTGGCTTCCGGCGCGGTGTCGAGCGTGGCCTCCGCGGCGGCCGCCCGTTCCGACCAGCGTTCAAGGTAGACGCCGACCCGGCCCGGATCATGGGGACGGGGCAGCGATGAGAGAGGCCAGGGGAATGTCATCCGTCGCGCGTTCGGGTAGTGTTGCATCGGCGAACGCACGGTGGTCGTCGATCCCGCGCGCAGTCAAGCTCGACGATACGGAATGTCGCCTCTCAGACGCCTGATCCGCTACCTCGCAAACGCCGTCGCCGCCGTCATCGTCGGAGTCGTGGTGCTGGGCATGCTCGCGCTCTGGCGCCTGTCGTCCGGTCCGATCGATCTCGATTTCCTGCGTGGCTACGCGACGCGGTCGTTCGACACGCCGGAGGGGCAGATGACGCTCGCCGCCGACCGCGTGTCGCTGGCGTGGGGCGGCGCCCGCGACCCGTTGCGCCTGATCCTCGCGGACATCGCCGCCACGGACGCGCGCGGCCGGCGCGTTGCGACCGTGCCCGAGGTGACGATCAGCCTGAATCCGCGGACCGTCGCGTCCGGCCGCTTCGCCCCGACCGAGATCACGGTCGACCACGTGAAGCTCGACGTCGTGATCACGCGCGACGGGCTGATCGAGATGATCGTGCCGAAGGAGGGCGAGGGCGCCTCGGGCGGCATCATCCCGGTCCTGGTCGAGCAGCTTCTGGCGGAGCCCGGCGGCGACCACGTCCTCGGCAGCCTGGCGGAGGTGCGGATCGGCTCCGCGCGCGTCAAGGTCGATGACCGCACCACAGGGTTCGTCTGGGAGGCGCCGGCGGCGCGGGCGACGATGTCGCGCGACGCGGCCGGCGTGCGCGTACGCGGCGCGCTGACGGTGGAGGCGGGCGGCCACCGCGCGGAGTTCCAGCTCGACGCGCTCTACGGGAGGACCCGCGAGCAGCTCGATATCACGCTGCGCGCCGACGGCGTCCGGCTCGCCGCGTTCGCCACGGCGGCGCCGCAGCTGGCGCCGCTGGCGGGCCTCGACCTGCCGATGGACGGCGCCATCACGCTGACCACGTCGGGCAAGGGCGAGATCCGCCACGTGGCGATCGACCTGCATGGCGGCGCCGGCAAGGTCGGCATCCCCGGCGTGCTCGAGCCGGCGCGGGCGGTCGACCGGGTCGATCTGCGCATGTCGTTCGCGCCGGCGACGAACGTCATCGCGCTACGCGAGTTCTCGGTCGATTTCGGCGGACCGGTGGCCCGGATGTCCGGCGCGCTCGAGCTGAAGGGGCGCGCGTTCCGGTTCGAGGGCAAGGCCGCCGTCACCGACGTCCCGCTCTCCCGGCTCGGCGAGTTCTGGCTCGAGCCGCTGGCGCGGAACGCCCGCGAATGGGCGGTCGCCAACGTCTCCGGGGGCACGCTGCGATCGGCGACCCTCGACCTGGCGCTGCGCGGCGATCTCGACCACGTCGCCGACCTCACGGTCGAGCGGTCTGTGGCGGATCTCGTCTACGACGGGCTGACCGTCCGCTACCTCGATCCGCTGCCGCCGGCGCGCGGCGTCGGCGGCACGGCGCGGTTCGACGGCGTGAACATGCGGTTCGATATCGCCGCCGCGACGGCCGGCGCGCTCAAGCTCGCCGGCGGCACCGTCGATCTGATCGGACTCGACAAGGCCGACGGCCACACGGCGGCCATCGAGGTCCGGATCGAGGCCGCCGCCGCCGACGCGCTGGCGTATCTCGCGCAGCCGCGGCTCGGCCTGTCGAAGGAGTTCCTGTTCGATCCGGCCAAGGCCTCGGGCGATGTCGCGCTGACATTGAAGCTTTCGTTCCCGCTGCTGGCGGATCTGACGATGGCGCAGCTCGACTACGCCGCCACGGCCGATCTGACGCGCGTCGGGCTGCGTGACGCCGTGCTCGGTCTCGCGTTGCAGGACACGACGGCGAAGCTCGAGGTCGATCCGCGCGAGCTGAAGGTGGTGGGCAGGACGAAGGTCGAGGGGCAGACGTTCGACGTCACGTGGCGCGAGCTGTTCGGGCCGAAGCCGGCCTTCCGCAGGCGCTACGAGGTGCGCGGCGTGGCGCCGATGCCGTTGCTGGCCAAGGCCGGGGTCACGTTCCTGAATCCCTATATCTCGGGTCCGGTCGGGCTGCAGCCGCTGGTGTACCAGGTGCCGCTGGTCGGCTCCGGCGAACTGTCGGTGAAGGCCGATCTCAAGGCGGCCAAGGTGACGATGCCGGAGCTGCGCTTCGACAAGGCGGCCGGCGTCGACGGCACCGCCAGCGTCGTCGCCCGGTTCGGTCCCGGCGGGCCGGCGCCGCCGACGACCGATTTCGACGTCCGCGCGCCGCAGACCGCGATCGTCGGCCGGCTCGTCGTCCGCCCCTCGGATGGCCGGTTCGAGACGGCGACGTTCAGCCGCTTCGAGCTCGGACGCACCAACCTCGCGGGCACGATGCGGCGGACGGAGGACGGCTACGGTTTCGATTTCCGCGGCGCGGCGTTCGACATCACGCGGTTTCTCGACGGCGACAAGGACCCCAAGGCGCGCCCCGGTCCCGAGGTGGCGGCGCCGCCGCCGACCGGTCCAGTGCTGCGGTTCTCGATCGACGCGGCGCAAGTCCTCTTCAAGCGGGGCGCGCTGCCGGCGGTCAAGGGCACCCTCGTCCAGCGCGGCGACCTCACCCTCTCGGCCGACCTGACGACCACGCCCAGCGCCGCCGGACCGGCGCGCGTGGTGGTGGCTGCGGCCGGGCCCGGCCGGCAGATCGCGATCACCGCGCCCGACACCGGCGCGGTGCTGCGGTCGGTGGGCTGGCTCGACGGCCTGGTCGGCGGCGCGCTCTCGGTCGAGGCGCGGACCGACGACACGAAGGCCGACCCGCCGATGTCGGCGACCGTCGCGTTGACGAACTTCCGTCTGGCGAAGACCCAGCCCGTCGCTGGACGGGAGACGCCCAGCCTGAACGGCGTGGTCGACCAGCTCGACAAGGCCGGCGACTCCAAGCAGGTCTTCAAGAGCCTCGGCGTCGCCATCGACAAGCGCGGGCCGCAGCTGCGGCTGCGCACGGGCCGCACGACCGGGGATTCCATCTCGCTGACGTTCCAGGGCGGCTACGACCTCGACAAGGACGACATCTGCCTCGCCGGCGCGGTCGGGGTGTCGTCGTTCCTCGACATCATCTTCAAGCCGCTGGACATCCTGACGGGCGGGCGGTCGCAGGGCGTGGCGTTGAACTACAAGATCTACGGTCCGATCGCCGATCCGAAAGGCGATGTGAACATGCTGAGCGCAGTGCCGATCGGCATTCTGCGCCGGGTGATGGAATCGGACTGCCTCCCCGGCGACCGCACGCCGGCGCGTTCGATCATCGACCTCGAGCAGCGCCAGCGCGAGCGGCTCGAGCGCTGAGGCGCGCTCAGGCCGCGCGCACCAGCGCGTGGCGCTTGCGGCCGGCGGAGAGCTTGATCAGCCCGTCGGCGCCGGCGTCGGCCATCGACACGGGCTGCGTCTCGGTCTTGATCGGGGCGTCGTTGATCCGGGCGCCGCCGCCCTTGATCAGGCGGCGGGCCTCGCTCTTGCTCTCGGCCAGGCCGGCCTCGAACACCAGCTCGAACGCCGGCACGCCGGCGTCGAGCCGGCCGCGGGCCACCTCGATCGTCGGCAGGTCGGCCGCGACCGCGCCCTGCTCGAACGTCCGGCGCGCCGTCTCGGCCGCCTGCGCCGCGGCGTCGGCGCCGTGGCACAGCGCGGTGACCGCCGTCGCCAGGATCTTCTTGGCGTCGTTCACCTCGGCGCCCTTGAGCGCCTCGAGCCGGCCGATCTCGTCGAGCGGCATGTCGGTGAAGAGGCGCAGGAAGCGGCCGACATCGGCGTCCTCGGTGTTCCGCCAGAACTGCCAGTAATGGTATGGCGAGAGCCGCTCCGGATTGAGCCACACCGCGCCCGCCGCGGTCTTGCCCATCTTCGCGCCCGACGCTGTCGAGAGCAGCGGGGAGGTGAGCGCGAACAGGTCGGCGCCGGCCATGCGTCGGCCGAGGTCGGCGCCCATGACGATGTTGCCCCACTGGTCCGAGCCGCCCATCTGCACGACGCATTTGTGCCGCTTCCACAGTTCCACGAAGTCGTAGGACTGCAGGATCATGTAGTTGAACTCGAGGAAGGTGAGCGGCTGGTCGCGGTCGAGCCGCAGCCGCACCGAGTCCATGGTCAGCATGCGGTTGACCGAGAAATGCCGGCCGACGTCGCGCAGCAGCGGGATGTAGCGCAGCGTGTCGAGCCATTCGGCGTTGTCGACCATCAGCGCGTCGGTCGGCCCGTCGCCGAAGGCGAGGTAGTTGGCGAAGCTGCGGCGGATGCTGGCCATGTTGGCGGCGATCTGGGCGTCGCTCAGGAGCTGGCGCGTCTCGTCGCGGCCCGACGGATCGCCGACCTTCGTGGTGCCGCCGCCCATCAGCGCGATCGGCTTGTGGCCGCACCGCTGCCACCAGCGCAGCAGCATGATCTGGAGCAGATGGCCGACATGCAGCGAGTCGGCCGTGCAGTCGAAGCCGATGTAGGCGACGCGGACCCCCGACGCCAGCAGCGCGTCGAGACGTTCTGTCTCGCTGCACTGGTGCACCATGCCGCGCTCGTGCACGACGCGCATGAATTCGGACTTGAAGGATGCCGACATCGATCCGACCATGGTTTCACCGCCGCGCGTGGACGGCGGCGGCGGCGGGATGTAGCACGGCCGGCGGCCGGCGAACAACGCGCGCCCGGCCGCGGGAGGCGGAGCGATGGATGTGGCGACGCGTGCGCGGCAGGGCGGCTTCGTCCGCGCGATCGGCCTGATGAGCGGCACGTCGCTCGACGGGGTCGACGTCTCGTCGATCGAGACCGACGGGGTCGAGATCCGCCGCTTCGGCCCGTCGCTGACGCTGCCCTACGACGCGGAGTCGCGTGACGCTATCCGCTCGGCGCTCGGCGCGACGCAGCGGTCGGCGGCGACCGAGAGCGCCGGGCGGGTGGTCACCGACACCCATGTCGCCGCCGTCCGGCGCTACCTGACGGACAACGGGTTCTCGAGCGGCGATTTCGACGTCGTCGGGTTCCACGGCCAGACGATCACCCATCGGCCGGAACGCCGCCTCACCTGGCAGATCGGCGACGGCGCCTCGCTGGCGGCCCGGGTCGGCATCCCCGTGGTTTCGGATTTCAGGGAGCGCCGACGTCGCGGCCGGCGGAGAGGGCGCGCCGCTCGTCCCCGTGTTCCACCAGGCGTTGGTCGCGGCCCGGTACGAGCCTCCCGTCGCCGTCCTCAACATCGGCGGCGTCGCCAACGTCACGTGGGTCGGACCGTCGGGCGATCTTGCCGCGTTCGATACCGGCCCCGGCAACGCGTTGATCGACGATTGGGTGTTGAGAAAGAATGGGTTGGCGGCGGATTTCGACGGGGCGTTGGCGTTCGCGGGGGCGGTCGATGGTGACGAATTGACGCGGCTTCTAAATTCATCTTTTTTCTTAAAAAAATATCCCAAGTCATTAGATAGAAATGATTTTATTGTTAATTTTTCAAGAGATCTATCGGTGGAGGATGGGGCGGCGACGCTTGCGATGTTCACGGCGGCGGCTATCGGCCGGGCGCTTGAGCATCTCCCCGCGCGGCCACGCGAGTGGATCGTCTGTGGAGGTGGGGCAAACAATCCCTTTCTAATCAGCAAGTTAGATGAGGTTCTAGGATTGAATACACGCCGTGCGTCCGACCTTGGCTGGGATGGCGAAGGGTTGGAAGCGCAGGCTTTCGCCTACCTCGCCGTCCGTTCGCTCCGCGATCTGCCGTTCAGTTTTCCGACGACGACCGGCGTACCGATACCGATGTCGGGCGGCCGGCTGGATCTGCCCTGATCAGGTCGCGGCCGGCGCCGGCTTCTGCGACCGCGCCACGTACCGGTCGACCTCGACGGCGAGCTTGTCGAGGGAGTCGTGGAAGAAGTGGTTGGCGCCCTTCACGCTGCGCGAGTCGACCGTGATGCCCTTCTGCTGCGACAGGCGGGCCACCAGCTTCGCGATGTCGGCCGCCGGCACGACCTCGTCCTTGTCGCCGTGCACGATCAGCCCGGAGGAGGGGCAGGGCGCCAGGAAGGTGAAATCGTAACTGTTGGCGGGCGGCGCCACGGAGATGAAGCCGTCGATCTCCGGCCGCCGCATCAGAAGCTGCATGCCGATCCACGCGCCGAACGAGAACCCCGCGACCCAGCAGGCCTTCGCGTCCGGGTTCATGGCCTGAAGCCAGTCGAGCGACGCGGCGGCGTCGCTGAGCTCGCCGAGGCCGTTGTCGAAAACGCCCTGCGAACGGCCGACGCCGCGGAAATTGAAGCGCAACACCGAGAAGCCGCGGCTGGCGAAGACGTGGAACAGCGTGAACACCACCTTGTTGTTCATGTTGCCGCCCGCCTGCGGGTGCGGATGCAGCATCAGCGCGATCGGGGCGTTCTTTTGCTTGCTCTGGTGGTACCGGCCCTCCAGTCGTCCTTCGGGGCCGGTATAGATCACATCGGGCATTCGCCGTTCCGCACCTAGGGCCAGCCTGCTCGCCAGCGACCTGTGACACCCCTTCGGCGCGGTGGGGGATTTCGAACCACCTTGCCGATTTTACGGCTTAATACTTGACCGGCAGCGTCGGACTTTCTATATCCCACGCGGTAGGTCGGGCTTTGCGCCAAGGGAACGCACTATCGGGGCGCGATAGCCGGATTTCAAGAGCGATTTCAACGTCGTCGTCATTCGGCCCTTGCGAGCGGCCGGCTGCGGGGGGCGGGAGGCGATCGTGAAGCTCAGCACCAAGGGACGCTACGCCGTCATGGCGATGGTCGATCTGGCGCGGCATGGCGCGCAGCGGCCGGTTTCGCTGGCGGACATCGCGACGCGCCAGGAGATCTCGCTCTCCTACCTCGAGCAGCTGTTCGCGCGGTTGCGCCGCGGTGGCCTCGTCAAGAGCGTGCGCGGCCCCGGGGGCGGCTATCTGCTGGCCTTCACGCCGGCGGAAACGCGTGTCTCGGATATCATCCTCTCCGTCGACGAGCCGATCCGCGCCACGCGCTGCAAGACGGATTCGCCGCACGGTTGCCACAGCGACCGCTCGCGCTGCCTGACGCACGATCTGTGGGCCGAACTCGGCAACCAGATCCAGAACTTCCTCAGCTCGGTGACGCTGGCGGACGTTGTCGAGCGGCGCGTGCTCGGCGTGGCGCGGCCGTTCGGAGCCGCGAGCGGCGAGGCGATCGCGCCGCCGTCGCCGCGTCCGGCGTCGGCGGCCGCCGCCGTCGCGGCGGAGTGAGTTCGGAACCCGGGAATGGATCGACGGCGATGACGCCTGTCTACCTCGACCACAACGCCACCACGCCGATGCGCCCCGAGGCCGTCGCGGCGATGGTCGAGGCGTCGCGCGTCGTGGGCAACGCCTCGTCGACCCACGGCTTCGGCCGCGCCATGCGGGGGCGGGTCGACCGGGCGCGTGAGCGGGTCGCGGAACTGGTCGGCGCCAAGCCGGGCGACGTCGTCTTCACCGCCGGCGGAACCGAGGCGAACAACGCAGTGCTGCGGGGCGCGGGACGGGCGCGCGTCGTCGTCTCGGCGATCGAGCACGACAGCGCGCGGCTGGCGGTCGAGGCGCGCGAGGAGATTCCCGTCGCCGCCGACGGTCGCGTCGATCTGGCGTCGCTGGACCGGATGCTTTCGGCGTCCGACGTTCCGGCGATCGTGTCGGTGATGCTGGCGAACAACGAGACCGGCGTGATGCAGCCGGTGGCAGAGGCCGCGCGGCTGGCGCGCCGCGCCGGGGCGCTGGTGCATTGCGACGCCGTCCAGGCGGCGGGCAAGACGGCGATCGACGTCGCGGCGCTCGATGTCGACTTTCTGACCTTGTCGGCGCACAAGCTGGGCGGACCGCAGGGCGTCGGCGCGATCGTCGTGCGCGGAATTTCGGGCTTCGATCCCCTGACGCGCGGTGGCGGCCAGGAGCGCGGCCGCCGCGCCGGCACCGAGAACGTGGCGGGGATCGCCGCCTTCGGCGCCGCGATCGGGGCGCTGGCCGACGACGTGGACGCCACGGCCCGGATGTCGCGTCTGCGCGACCGGCTGGAGGCGGCGTTGCGCGCCGTCTATCCGGCCGTGGTCGTGCACGGCGCGTCGGCGCCGCGGCTGGCGAACACGAGCTGCGTGTCGATGCCCGGCGTCGCGGCGCGGACGCAGTCGATGGCGCTCGACCTCGCCGGTTTCGCCGTCGGCGCCGGCTCGGCGTGCTCGTCGGGCAAGGTGTCGCCGTCGCACGTGCTGGCGGCGATGGGCGTGGACGCGGACGACGCGGCTTCCGCCATCCGCGTGAGCGTCGGATGGACGACGACGGACGTCGAGATCGACAGGTTCGTGGCGGCGTGGCGCGAGGTGTTCGCGCGGCTGTCGCCGGCGGCCCGCCTCGCGGCGGCGGCTTGAGATTGCGGAGAGTGCTGAAATGAACGCGTTCGACAGGATCCGGCGCAACGACCAGCCGATCTACCTGGACTACCAGGCGACGACGCCGATGGATCCTCGCGTGCTCGACGCGATGATGCCGTACTTCACCGTGAAGTTCGGCAACCCGGCGTCGCGCAGCCACA
Source organism: Rhodospirillales bacterium (assembly GCA_016699855.1). Taxonomy (NCBI): domain Bacteria; kingdom Pseudomonadati; phylum Pseudomonadota; class Alphaproteobacteria; order Rhodospirillales; species Rhodospirillales bacterium. The sequence continues at coordinate 138,134 of CP064988.1, read as the reverse complement.
GCTACGGCTGGGAGGCCGAGGAGGCGGTCGAGACGGCGCGCGGGCAGATCGCGGCGCTGATCGGCGCCGACGAGAAGGAGGTGATCTTCACCTCCGGCGCCACCGAGTCGAACAACCTCGCGATCAAGGGCGCGGCGCATTTCTACAAGGACAGGCGCGACCACATCGTCACGGTCGTGACGGAGCACAAATGCGTGCTCGACACCTGCCGCCACCTCGAGCAGGAGGGGTTCAAGGTCACCTACCTGCCGGTCGGCAAGGACGGCCTGCTCGACCTCGACCTGCTGCGCGAGGCGGTCACGGAGCGGACGGTGCTGGTCTCCGTCATGGCCGTGAACAACGAGATCGGGGTGATCCAGCCGCTCAAGGAGATCGGCGAGATCTGCCGCGCGAAGGGCGCGCTCTTCCACACCGACGCCGCCCAGGCCGCCGGCAAGATTCCGCTCGACGTCGAGGAGATGAAGATCGACCTGATGTCGATCTCCGGCCACAAGATCTACGGGCCGAAGGGGATCGGCGCCCTGTACGTGCGGCGCAAGCCGCGCGTGCGCCTGGTCGCGCTGATCGACGGCGGCGGCCAGGAGCGCGGCTTCCGCTCGGGCACCTTGCCGACGCCGCTCTGCGTCGGCCTCGGCGAGGCCTGCGCCATCGCCATGAAGGAGATGGGCGCCGAGGCCGAGAAGCTGACGCGCCTGCGCGACCGTTTCCTGGCCGGCATCCGCGCCAAGCTGCCGGACGTGTTCCTCAACGGCGACGAGACGCGCCGGATCCCCGGCAACCTGAACCTCAGCTTCGCCTACGTCGAGGGCGAGTCGCTGATGATGGGGATCAAGTCGCTGTCGGTGTCGTCCGGTTCGGCCTGCACGTCGGCGTCGCTGGAGCCGAGCTACGTGCTGCGCGCGCTGGGCGTCGAGGAGGAGCTGGCGCACACGTCGCTGCGCATCGGCTTCGGACGGTTCACGACGGAGCAGGAGGTCGACACCGCGGTGGCGGACCTGGTGCGCCACGTGACGAAACTGCGAGAGATGAGCCCGCTCTGGGAGATGGTCCAGGAGGGCGTGGATCTGAAGTCGATCGAGTGGGCGGCCCACTGACGATCGGCGGATCGAGAGAGGAACACAGCCATGGCCTATAGCGACAAACTGGTCGACCACTACGAGAACCCCCGCAACGTCGGCGCGCTGGACAAGGCCGCCGAGGACGTCGGCACCGGCCTGGTCGGCGCGCCGGCCTGCGGCGACGTGATGAAGCTGCAGATCAAGGTATCGCCGGAGGGCGTCATCGAGGACGCCAAGTTCAAGACCTTCGGCTGCGGCTCGGCGATCGCGTCGAGCTCGCTGGTGACCGAGTGGGTCAAGGGCAAGACCCTCGACGAGGCCGGGACGATCAAGAACACCGAGATCGCGAGGCACTCGCGCTGCCGCCGGTGAAGATCCACTGCTCGGTGCTGGCCGAGGACGCCATCAAGGCGGCCATCGCCGACTACCGGGCGAAGGTGGAGCGGCGTCGCGAGGAAGCCGCCCCGGCGGCGGAATAGCGGAGTCACACGGCGATGAACGTCGACAGCCCCCCCACGGAGTCGAAGCCCAAGGCGCCGCGTCCGGCGCGGCCGCGCCCGCAGCTCATGGCGGTCACCGAGGCGGCGGCGGCGCGCGTCAAGGAGCTGATCGCGCAACGCGACAAGCCGACGGCCGGCGTGCGCATCGGGGTGCGCACCAAGGGCTGCTCCGGCCTGTCGTACACGCTGGAGTACGCCGAGGAGAAGGGTCCGAAGGACGAGGTGGTGGAGACGCAGGGCGTCACCATCCTGGTCGACCCCAAGGCGACGCTGTTCCTGATCGGCACCGAGATGGATTTCGTCGAGGAGAAGCTGAAATCAGGATTCGTGTTCCGCAATCCGAACGAGAAGGGCCGTTGCGGCTGCGGCGAATCCTTCCACGTCTGAGGCGGCGCGCCCGGCGCGCCGCCCGTTTGGCCCCATGACCATGGACACCGCGTCCGCCGCGGCCGCGCCGACCTGCTGGTCGTGCGGCCTCGACCTCTCCACGACCGCGCTGTTCTGCCACGGATGCGGCGTCGTGCTGCCGCCGGGACAGGTCGATCATTTCGCGCGGCTGGGGTTCGAGCGTTCCTTCGACGTCGATCCCAAGGCGCTGGACGGCCGCTATTTCGGCCTGCAGCGGCGGCTGCATCCCGATCGTTTCGCGCGGAAGCCGCCGCGCGAGCGCGTCGTGTCGCAAAGCCACGCGGCGGCGCTGAACGAGGCCTACGAGACTCTGCGCCATCCTCTGCGCCGCGCCCGCTATCTGGCGGCGCTTGTCGGGGTCGACCTGCCGGGCGACGGCCGCACCATCGACGACCCGGAGTTGCTGATGGAGGCGATGGACGCGCGCGAGGCGCTGGCGGAGGCGTCGACGCCGGAGCGGGTCGAGCGGTTGGCCGCCGGCGCGCGCGACGAACTGGCGCGCGGCGTCGCGGCGCTCGGGCCCTTGTTCGAGCGCGGCGATAAGCCGGCGTTGCGCAAGGCGATCTTGAGGCTTGCCTATCTCGACAAATTCGCCGAAGAGGCGCGCGCCCGCCGCCTCAACCTGGAACCGACACGGATATGACGCTGCTCGATATCCACGAACCCGGCCAGACGCCGTTGCCGCACGCCGGTGACGCCGCGCCCGCCGTGGGTATCGATCTGGGCACGACAAACTCCGTGGTCGCGGTCGCGCGCGACGGCAGGCCGGAGGCGCTGCGCGACGAGCATGGCGCGGCGCTGGTGCCGTCGGTCGTGCACTACGGCGCCGATGGCGGCGTGGTCGTCGGTGACGCCGCCCGCGCGCGCCTCGTCGCCGAGCCGGACCGGGTGGTCACCTCGGTCAAGCGCCTGATGGGCCGCGGCGCCGGCGATCTGGAGGCTCTGGCCGGCACGCTGCCGTTCACGGTGGTGCCTGGCGGTGACGGCGGCATGGTCCGCCTTCTGGTCGGCGGCCGCGCGCGCTCGCCGGTCGAGATATCGGCCGACATCCTGCGCGCCTTGAAGGCCCGCGCCGACGCGGCGCTCGGACGTTCGGTCGACCGCGCCGTCGTGACGGTGCCCGCCTATTTCGACGACGCCGCGCGCACGGCGACCCGCGACGCCGCCCGCGTCGCCGGTCTCGAGGTCTTGCGGCTGGTCAACGAACCCACGGCGGCGGCGCTGGCCTACGGCCTCGATAAGGGGGTCGAGGGCGTCTACGCCATCTACGATCTCGGCGGCGGCACGTTCGACATCTCGCTCCTACGGCTGGAGCAGGGCGTCTTCCAGGTGCTCGCGACCGGTGGCGACGCGGCGCTCGGCGGCGACGACTTCGACCGGCTGCTGGCCGAACGCCTGCTCGCGGCGCGCGCGGCGCGGGGATTGCCGGCGCTGTCGTCGTCGGGCGACGCCAAGATCGCGCTCGCCGCCGCGCGTTCCGCCAAGGAGGCGCTGACGACGCACGACTCCGCGGATGTCGACGTCGTGGTCGGTGGCGTGCCGTCGCGCGAAACGGTCAAGCGCGCGGATTTCGAGAGCTGGATCGCGCCGCTCGTGGCGCGGACCGCCGCGATCTGCGCCCGCGTCCTCTCGACGCCGGCGTCGCGCCGGCGGAGGTGGCGGGAACCGTGCTGGTCGGCGGCTCGACGCGCGTGCCGGCGGTGCGTCGCGCGGTCGAGGCGGCGTTCGGCCGGCCGCCGCTGGCCGACATCGATCCCGACGAGGTCGTGGCGCTCGGCGCGGCGCTGCAGGCCGAGGCGCTGACCGGCGGCTCCGACACGTTGCTGCTCGACGTGACGCCGCTGTCGCTGGGCATGGAGACGATGGGCGGCATCGTCGAGAAGATCATCCCGCGCAACACCCCCATTCCGGTGTCGCTGGCGCAGGAGTTCACGACGTACCAGGACGGCCAGTCGGCCATGGCGCTCCACGTGGTGCAGGGCGAGCGCGAACTGGCCGCGGATTGCCGCAGCCTGGCGCGGTTCGAGCTGTCGGGAATTCCGCCGATGGCGGCGGGCGCCGCGCGCATCCGCGTGACGTTCGCGGTGGACGCCGACGGCCTCCTGACCGTCTCCGCGCAGGAGCGCGTGACGGGGGCCGTCCAGCGCGTCGAGGTCCGGCCGAGCTACGGCATCTCCGAGGACGAGATGGCGGACATGCTGTACGACGGCATCGAGCATGCGCGCGCCGACATGGAGCGGCGGGTGCTGGTCGAGGCGCGGGTCGAGGCGGAACGCCTGCTGCTGGCGCTGGATGCCGCGCTGAAGGCCGATGCCGACCTGCTGTCGGACGCCGAGCGCGCCGGACTCGCGGCGGCGATGGCCGCCGTGCGCGCCGCCGTCGCCGGCGATGACCGCGAGGCCGTCAACGCCGCGGCGCAGGCGCTGGAGGAGCGTTCGAAGCCGTTCGCCGAGCGGCGGATGGACCGCGGCGTGCGCGCCGCGCTGTCGGGCCTGTCGCTCGACCAGCTGGAAACGAAGGTCGGCTGAGGCCGGCGCGCAGGGGATCGGGAGCTGAGAGATGCCGAAGATGGTGTTCGTCGAGAAGAACGGCAACCGCAAGGAGGTCGACGCGCCGCTCGGTCTGTCCGTGCTCGAGATCGCCCACCGCAACCACGTCGACCTCGAAGGCGCCTGCGAGGGTCGCTGGCCTGCTCGACCTGCCACGTCGTCGTCGATCCCGCGTGGTTCGGCAAGCTCGCGGAACCCACCGAGGACGAGGAGGACATGCTCGACCTCGCCTTCGGACTCACCCACACATCGCGGCTCGGTTGCCAGATCAAGATCACGCCGGAACTCGATGGATTGACCGTCAAGCTTCCGGCCGCGACGCGCAACATGATGGTCGACAAGTGAGGCGGGGCGGACGATGCGCAAGCTGAGGTGGACCGACGTCCGCGACATCGCGATCGAGCTCGACGAGCGGCATCCCGACGTCGACAACGTCAACCTGCGCTTCACGGACCTGCACCGCTGGGTGGTGGCGCTGCCGACGTTCGAGGACGATCCCGGCAAGTCGAACGAGAAGATCCTCGAGGCCATCCAGATGGCGTGGATCGAGGAGCGGGACTGAGGCGCCCGGCGCCTGAATTCGGCCCCAATCCCGGCGCCATAGATCGCCGTTTCCGTCGTCCTGGAGAGACCGCCATGCGCGCCGTCCGTGCCTTCGCCTCCGCCGCCTTCGGTGCCGTCGCGTTGGCGGGCCTGGCGGCGTGCGGGCCGTCGCACACCGGCGAGACCTACAACCGCGCCGAGATGCAGCGCGCGGGCGCGGTGTCGTCGGGCCGCATCGTGGCGATCGAGGAGGCGCCCATCGAGGGCAGCAGCTCCGGCATCGGCACGGTCGGCGGCGGCGTCGCGGGCGCGGTCGCCGGATCGGCGATCGGGTCCGGCCGCGGCAGCGTCCTGGCCGGAGTCGGCGGGGCGATCATCGGCGCCGTCGTGGGCAACGCGGTCGAGCGTAGCGTGACCAGCGGCAAGGCCGTGCGGTTCTACGTCCAGCAGGAGAACGGCCAGCTGATCAACGTGGTGCAGACCAACGAGGCCAATCTGCAGATCAACGAGCGCGTGCTGATCGTGGACGGCGGCGGCAAGACCCGACTGACGCGGGACACCGGCGCGGCCACCGCGGCGCCCGCGCCGCGCTGAGCCGTCCCGACGATACCGCTTCACCTTCGGCGCCGGTCGTGTAGACAGTGCGGCAAGGCGGCCGGTCGGCCGCCGTCCCGGAGCGTCCCGTGAACTCCTCGCCATCGACAAGCCGCCATCGGAGTGCCGCGTCGTCGTCGCGATGTCCGGGGGCGTCGATCTGTCGGTCGCGGCGGCCTTGCTGCGCGGGCAGGGCTACGACGTCGTCGGAGTCACGCTGCAGCTCTACGACCAGGGCGCCGCCGCCGCGCGCAAGGGCGCGTGCTGCGCCGGGCAGGACATCTACGACGCCGCCCGGGTCGCGGAGCGCATCGGCATCCCGCACTACGTCCTCGACTACGAGAGCCGGTTCAAGACCGAGGTCGTGGAGGCCTTCGCCGACGCCTACGCGCGCGGCGAGACGCCGGTGCCGTGCGTGACCTGCAACCGCACCGTCAAGTTCCGCGACCTGCTGGCGACGGCGCGCGATCTGCGCGCCGACGCGCTCGCGACTGGCCACTACGTGCGCCGTGTCGACGGCCCCGACGGGCCCGAGCTGCGCCGCGCCGCCGACGCCGCGAAGGACCAGAGCTACTTCCTCTACGCTACGACGCGCGAGCAGCTCGCGTTCCTGCGGTTCCCGCTGGGCGGGCTGCCGAAATCCGAGACGCGCGCGCTGGCGCGCCGGCTCGACCTGCCGGTCGCGGCCAAGCCCGACAGCCAGGATATCTGCTTCGTGCCGGACGGCGACTACGCCGGCGTGGTGGCGCGCCTGCGTCCCGACGCCGTCGCGCCGGGCGAGATCGTCACGGTGGCCGGCGACGTCGTCGGCCGCCACGACGGTGTCATCGGCTTCACCGTCGGGCAGCGGCGCGGCCTGCGGCTCGGCGACCGGTCCGGGCCCGACAGCGAGCCGCTCTTCGTCGTGCGGCTCGATCCGGCGCGCCGACGGGTCGTCGTCGGACCGCGCGCGGCGCTTGGGCGGACGACGATCACGCTCGGCGACGTCAATTGGCTGGCGTCCGCCGGGCCGCCGGTGGAAGGCATGCGCGTGCTGGTGCGCCTGCGGTCGAGCCAGCCGCTGCGCGCGGCGGTCGTGCGCGCGGCCGGCGATGGTCTGGCCGTGGCGTTCGACGCGCCCGAGTTCGGCGTCGCGCCCGGTCAGGCCTGCGTGATCTACGACGCCGACTTGGGCGATCGCGTGCTCGGCGGAGGGACCATCCGGCGTGACGCGGCGCCGGAGCCCGCGGTGGAACGCGCTTGATTTTCGGTGGGATGCGGATTAACTCCGCTGCGCACGGCTGGGTAGCTCAGCTGGTTAGAGCACGGCACTCATAATGCCGGGGTCGGCGGTTCAAGTCCGCCCCCAGCTACCATTTCTCCGGAACCGACGAGGCGATCCACCCGCGACGGCGCGCCGCGCGGGCGGCGGGGGCGAGGCGATGGACGAGCAGCGCCCGGCGGCCGGTGGCCGCCACGACACCGACGTGATCGTCGTCGGGGCGGGGCCGGTGGGCCTGTTCGCGGTGTTCGAATGCGGCATGGTCCGGCTGCGCTGCCACGTCGTCGACGCGCTGGACGACGTCGGCGGGCAATGCGTCGCGCTCTATCCCGAGAAGCCGATCTACGACATTCCCGGAATCCCGCGGATCGACGCCGGCGACCTCATACGGAATCTGGTGGCGCAGGCGGCGCCGTTCGACCCCGTCTACCACCTCGGCCAGAGCGTCGCGCGGCTGGAGCGCCGCGACGGCGGCGGCTGGCGGGCGACGACCTCGCGTGGCGTCGTGATCGATGGCGCCGCCGTCGTGATCGCCGGCGGAGTCGGCGCCTTCGGTCCGAACCGGCCGCCGTTGGACGGCATCGAGGCGCTCGAGGGGACGTCCGTGTTCTACCACGTGGCGCGCCGCGAGGATTTCCGCGGACGGCGGGTGGTGATCGCCGGCGGCGGCGATTCCGCGGTGGACTGGGCGCTGTCGCTGTCGGAGATCGCCGCGCGGGTGATGGTGGTGCACCGCCGGGCGAAGTTCCGCGCGGCGCCGGAGAGCGAGGCGCGCCTCAAGGCGCTCGCCACCGCCGGAAAGCTCGACCTGGTCGTGCCATATCAGCTGCACGGCTTGGACGCCCGCGGCGGGACGCTTCGCGCGGTGACGGTGGCGACGCTGGACGGCGACACGAGGCGCCTCGAGGCCGACGCGTTGCTGCCGTTCTTCGGTTTGTCGACCGACCTCGGGCCGATCGCCTCATGGGGCCTGGCGCGGGAGCGCGATCTGATCGCGGTCGACGCGGCGACGTGCGCGACCAATCTGCCGGGCGTCTTCGCGATCGGCGACATCGCGACCTACGCGGGGAAGCTCAAGCTGATCCTGTGTGGATTCAGCGAGGCGGCGATGGCGGCGCGCGCGATCCGCGCGGCGCTGCGGCCGGACGAGCCGCTCCATTTCGAGTATTCGACGACCTCCGGGGTGGCCCGCTTGGATTGATCGTCGCGTGGGGCTTCGCGCGCCGTGCGCGCGGGCCGCGCTGGAATCGATCCGATGCAATGGTTGCCGGGATTTTTCCGTCGCGTGACGTTTCTGTCTTTTAACGTTTGACACGGCGGAATCGCGTCCCTATAAGCGCGCCTCTCGACGGGGAAACGCAGCGCGCGAGCGGAGCGGATCGGCGGCGGGAATTGGGGGCGGAAGCTCCCCGCTGTATGGACAGGTTGGATAGGGGAAGGGAAACGCTGGCGGCGGTGGATGGAATGCCGTCGTTAGCGAGGACGCAGATCTGCGTTTGTTTCCGGTGGTGTCGCCGCGAGGCGGCGCCAGTGGGGATGGATGTGGATGCTGACGTTCGGGTTAGTGACGGGATCCCTAAAGATGAAGCTGACCGGTGAGAGCCGGTTGGTGGATTGAACATGAGAGTTTGATCCTGGCTCAGAACGAACGCTGGCGGCATGCCTAACACATGCAAGTCGAGCGCCCCGCAATACGGGAGCGGCGCACGGGTGAGTAACGCGTGGGAACCTGCCCTTGGTTCGGGATAACCCTGGGAAACTAGGGCTAATACCGGATGATCCCCGCGAGGGGGAAAGATTCATCGCCGAAGGAGGGTCCCGCGTCCGATTAGCTAGTTGGTGTGGTAACGGCGCACCAAGGCGACGATCGGTAGCCGGTCTGAGAGGACGATCGGCCACACTGGGACTGAGACACGGCCCAGACTCCTACGGGAGGCAGCAGTGGGGAATATTGGACAATGGGCGCAAGCCTGATCCAGCCATGCCGCGTGAGTGATGAAGGCCTTCGGGTTGTAAAGCTCTTTTGGCGGGGACGATGATGACGGTACCCGCAGAATAAGCCCCGGCAAACTTCGTGCCAGCAGCCGCGGTAAGACGAAGGGGGCAAGCGTTGTTCGGAATTACTGGGCGTAAAGGGCGCGTAGGCGGTCCTTTTAGTCGGACGTGAAAGCCCTGGGCTCAACCTGGGAGGTGCGTTCGATACTGGGGGACTTGAGAGTGGGAGAGGATGGTGGAATTCCCAGTGTAGAGGTGAAATTCGTAGATATTGGGAAGAACACCGGTGGCGAAGGCGGCCATCTGGACCATTACTGACGCTGAGGCGCGAAAGCGTGGGGAGCAAACAGGATTAGATACCCTGGTAGTCCACGCCGTAAACGATGAGTGCTGGACGTTGGCGGGTTTACCCATTCGGTGTCGTAGCTAACGCGATAAGCACACCGCCTGGGGAGTACGGCCGCAAGGTTGAAACTCAAAGGAATTGACGGGGGCTTGGGTTAAGTCCCGCAACGAGCGCAACCCTCGTCTCCAGTTGCCATCGGGTAAAGCCGGGCACTTTGGAGAAACTGCCGGTGACAAGCCGGAGGAAGGTGGGGATGACGTCAAGTCCTCATGGCCCTTACGGGCTGGGCTACACACGTGCTACAATGGCGGTGACAGAGGGGTGCCAAGCCGCGAGGCCGCGCCGATCTCGAAAAGCCGTCTCAGTTCGGATTGGGCTCTGCAACTCGAGCCCATGAAGGTGGAATCGCTAGTAATCGCGGATCAGCATGCCGCGGTGAATACGTTCCCGGGCCTTGTACACACCGCCCGTCACACCATGGGAGTTGGTTCTACCCGAAGACGATGCGCCAACCGCAAGGAGGCAGTCGGCCACGGTAGGATCAGTGACTGGGGTGAAGTCGTAACAAGGTAGCCGTAGGGGAACCTGCGGCTGGATCACCTCCTTTCTAAGGATGGTCCGGGGTCAGGGCGACCCGGTTCTTCGGACCGTGCTTGGTACATTGCCTCTTCGACGGCCCCCTCGGGGGCCGGCGCGGGGATCGACGCCGCCGCCAACGTTTCCCTTCCTGGCAGAAGCCGTGGATCCGCGCCCTTCCGGGGCGGGCGGGTCCAGGGCTGTGGAGCCGCGGGGATCGCGGGCTAGTAGCTCAGTTGGTTAGAGCGCGCGCTTGATAAGCGTGAGGTCGGAGGTTCAAGTCCTCCCTGGCCCACCACCCGAAGGCGGGGACGACGGGGGCGTAGCTCAGTCGGGAGAGCGCCTGCTTTGCAAGCAGGAGGTCGTCGGTTCGATCCCGTCCGCCTCCACCAGGACCCGCCGGGCGCGAGCCCGGAGGCGACGCCCCGACCGCGGGGCCTGCCGGAAGACAACGAGAACGGCGCGTGCCGGGCCGCAGGGTCCGGGCGCCGGGCGGGCGCGAGCCCGCGGGGCTGTATGACATCGTGAAGATGGTGTGACGAAGTCTTGACGTCCGGTACGGGCGCGTCCGAGAGGGCGGCGTTCCGTGCCGGCGGGTAAGAGAAGCGTCCTCGTGACGGGGGTTGGCCCTCGCACGGGACGACGTCCGGCGTGTCGCCAAGGCGCGCCAGGACGGAAGCGAAGCAGAATCAAGCGTGATAAGGGCGTTTGGTGGATGCCTTGGCGCCGAGAGGCGATGAAGGACGTGGTACGCTGCGAAAAGCTCCGGGGAGTTGCGAACGAGCGTTGATCCGGAGATATCCGAATGGGGAAACCCCACCTTTTAAGGTGATCCCGCGCTGAATCCATAGGCGCGGGAGGCGAACCCGGGGAATTGAAACATCTCAGTACCCGGAGGAAAGGACATCAACGGAGACTCCGCTAGTAGTGGCGAGCGAAAGCGGATCAGGCCAGTGGTCTTTCGTGTCAAACCGGAAGCGTCTGGAAAGGCGCGCCAGAGCGGGTGATAGCCCCGTACGGGTAGTGCTCTTGAAGATCCTAGAGTAAGGCGGGACACGTGAAATCCTGTCTGAAGATGGGGGGACCACCCTCCAAGCCTAAGTACTCCTTGGCGACCGATAGTGGACAAGTACCGTGAGGGAAAGGTGAAAAGCCCCCCGATGAGGGGAGTGAAACAGACCTGAAACCGGACGCCTACAAGCAGTCGGAGCCCGCGAGGGTGACGGCGTACCTTTTGTATAATGGGTCAGCGACTTACTCTGCGCGGCGAGCTTAAGCCGATAGGCGAAGGCGCAGCGAAAGCGAGTCTGAAACGGGCGTTTCAGTCGCGCGGAGTAGACCCGAAACCGAGTGATCTAGCCATGGGCAGGTTGAAGGCGCGGTAACGCGCGCTGGAGGACCGAACCCACTCCCGTTGAAAAGGTAGGGGATGACCTGTGGCTAGGGGTGAAAGGCCAATCAAACTGGGAAATAGCTGGTTCTCCGCGAAAGCTATTTAGGTAGCGCGTCGCGTGAACGCCGCCGGGGGTAGAGCACCGGATGGGCTAGGGGGGCCCAAAGCCTTACCAAACCCAACCGAACTCCGAATACCGGCGAGTCTTGCGCGGCAGACAGACGGCGGGTGCTAAGGTCCGTCGTCGAGAGGGAAAGAGCCCAGACCGACAGCTAAGGTCCCCAAGTCGTGGCTAAGTGGGAAAGGATGTGGGAAGGCCAAAACAGCCAGGAGGTTGGCTTAGAAGCAGCCATCCTTTAAAGAAAGCGTAACAGCTCACTGGTCTAAATAAGCCGGCCTGCGCCGAAAATGTAACGGGGCTGAAGCCACGCACCGAAGCTTCGGGCTCGTCGAGAGACGAGCGGTAGCGGAGCGTTCCGTAAGCCTGCGAAGGGATACCCGCGAGGGGTCCTGGAGGTATCGGAAGCGCGAATGCTGACATGAGTAGCGATAAGAAGCGTGGGAAACGCTTCCGCCGGAAGTCCAAGGGTTCCTGCGCAAGGTTAATCCGCGCAGGGTTAGTCGGTCCCTAAGGCGAGGCCGAGAGGCGTAGTCGATGGGAAGCGGGTTAATATTCCCGCACCTGCTGGTAGTGACGGATCCCGTGTGCCGTCTCCGCGATAGGTCCCGCAAGGGAGCGCGGGGGCGGCGAAGGGGTTCCAGGAAATAGCTCCAGCGTATAGACCGTACCCGAAACCGACACAGGTGGACTGGTAGAGTATACCAAGGCGTTTGAGAGAACGGTGTCGAAGGAACTAGGCAAAATGCCCTCGTAACTTCGGGAGAAGAGGGCCTCGGCCATGGGCAACCATGGTCGAGGGGCACAGACCAGGGGGTAGCGACTGTTTAACAAAAACACAGGGCTCTGCGAAGCCGAGAGGCGACGTATAGGGTCTGACGCCTGCCCGGTGCCGGAAGGTTAAGAGGAGAGGTGCAAGCCTTGAATCGAAGCCCCGGTAAACGGCGGCCGTAACTATAACGGTCCTAAGGTAGCGAAATTCCTTGTCGGGTAAGTTCCGACCTGCACGAATGGCGTAACGACTTCCCCGCTGTCTCCGACACCGGCTCAGCGAAATTGAATTCCCCGTGAAGATGCGGGGTACCCGCGGTCAGACGGAAAGACCCCGTGCACCTTTACTACAACTTTGCAGTGGCATTAGGGAAAGGATGTGTAGGATAGGCGGGAGGCTATGAAACCTGGGCGCCAGCTCTCGTGGAGCCACCCTTGAAATACCGCCCTTTCGTTCTCTGATGTCTAACCGAGGTCGTGCAACGCGATCCGGGACCCTGCATGGTGGGTAGTTTGACTGGGGCGGTCGCCTCCCAAAGAGTAACGGAGGCGCGCGATGGTGGGCTCAAGCCGGTCGGAAATCGGCTGTGGAGTGCAATGGCATAAGCCCGCCTGACTGCGAGGCCGACAAGCCGAGCAGAGACGAAAGTCGGTCATAGTGATCCGGTGGTTCCGCGTGGAAGGGCCATCGCTTAACGGATAAAAGGTACGCCGGGGATAACAGGCTGATCTCCCCCAAGAGTCCACATCGACGGGGAGGTTTGGCACCTCGATGTCGGCTCATCGCATCCTGGGGCTGGAGCAGGTCCCAAGGGTATGGCTGTTCGCCATTTAAAGCGGTACGTGAGCTGGGTTCAGAACGTCGTGAGACAGTTCGGTCCCTATCTGCCGTGGGTGTTGGAGACTTGAGAGGCGCTGTCCCTAGTACGAGAGGACCGGGATGGACGTACCTCTGGTGTACCGGTTGTGGCGCCAGCCGCATCGCCGGGTAGCTATGTACGGACGGGATAAACGCTGAAAGCATCTAAGCGCGAAACCCTCCTCGAAACCAGGTCTCCCTAGAGCCGTGATAGACCATCACGTCGATAGGCCGGGAGTGGAAGCGCGGTAACGCGTGCAGCTAACCGGTACTAATCGCTCGACCGGCTTGATCCTTCTTCCGCGTCCCGTGCGACGGCGAGCCCCCGCCGCGCGGGCGCTTCCCTGCCCGACACGACACACGTCGACACGTCCCCGGCCGCGCTCTTCGACGGCCTGGTGGCTGTGGCGAGGGGTGCACACCCGATCCCATCCCGAACTCGGCCGTGAAAACCCTCAGCGCCGATGGTACTGCGTCTCAAGACGCGGGAGAGTAGGTCGCCGCCAGGCCTTCAAAGAGCGCAACACCCGGAAACGTCGCACCATCTCCACGAACCCACGCCCCCTTACCACCCCCCGCGGGGTGGAGCAGCCCGGTAGCTCGTCAGGCTCATAACCTGAAGGCCGCAGGTTCAAATCCTGCCCCCGCAACCACACCAAAAGCCCGCCAGCCCCAAAGGGCGGCGGGCTTTTGCGTTTGGAACACCTGCGTCCGCGGCAGCGTGGTGCGCGCGGTCCGGAGCGGCTCCATTGGATCCGTCGCGTGGCCTGCGTCCACCAGGCTCCTGCGATGGCGACGCCGGCCAGTTGCCGCGCCTGTCGCCCGGAGCCTACAGTCCGTTCACGCAGGCATCTGGGGACCACTCTGGTACGCGAGCAGCGCAGATTGGCGGCGATCGTCGTGGCCGACGTGGTCGGCTACTCGCGGCTGATGGGCCGCGACGAGTCCGGCACGCTGGCGGCGCTGCGGGCGCACCGGACGGAGCGGCTTGAGCCGGTCGTCGCGCGGCACGGCGGGCGGATCGTGAAACTGACGGGTGACGGCGCGCTGGTGGAGTTCGGCAGCGCGGTCGACGCCTTGTCGGCCGCGATCGAGTTCCAGCAGGCGATGGCCACCGCCAACCACGGCCAGACAGCTGATCGACGCCGACACGCGCGCCCATCTCTGGGCGGATCGCTACGAAGGCGATCTCGCGGACGTGTTTGAACTTCAGGACCGCATCACGGAGAACGTGGTGGGCGCCCTTCAGCCGACACTACGTCGGGCCGAGATCGAGCGTGCGCAACGCAAAGCCCCGGTCAATCTGGACGCGTAAGACTACTTGCTGCGCGCCCTGCCGCTGATCATCGCCAATTCGGCGACCGAGGCCGTCGAGGCTATCAGGCTGCTGGGTGAAGCGCTGCGCTTGAACGCCGACTACGCCCGGGCGCACGCGTTTCGCGCGCTGGCGTACGCCCAGATCTTCCGCGCCGCCGGAGAGCCCGAGCGGGAGGAGGCACGGGCCAAGTCGGCCACCCACGCCCGGCGGGCCTTGGAGACGGCCAACGAGGACGCCACCGCTCTCGCCTACGCCGGGTTTGCGCTGCTGATTGTCGAGAACGACGTTGGCGGCGCGCGCGCCGCCCTCGACAAGGCGGTGGCGTTGAATCCGAACTCGGCAACCGCGTATGGCCACCGGGCCGCCGTCCTGGCCATGTCCGGCGAGCAAGAGCGCGCCATCCAGGATGCGAACCGTGCGCTGCGTTTGAGCCCGCTCGATCCTGCGGGCTACCAGGCGCAGATGGCGCTGGCGATCGCCAGCATCGAGCTGCGGCGCTACGACGATGCGGTCGCTTGGGCGCACAAGGTGATAGAGGGAGCGCCCCCGCGCTATCCGATGAGCTACGCTTGGCTGATCGTTGCCGAAAGCGCGCGCGGCAACAGGGCCGGGGCCGAACAGCAGCTGAAGCGGTTGGCGCGAATTCTTCCTGGCTTCGGGCCGGCGACGCTGGCAAAGCTCTTCGGAATCTTTCCTGAGCCTCTCCGATCCGATTCGCTGCCAATCCTCCGCGCAGCGGGCTTCGTTCCCGATTTGGAAACGCCATCGTAGCGCACGGGCGTTTCGCCTCGGACGACGCCCGCGACCGCCGGAACAGATGCTACCGTGCCCATCCCGGCGTAGTCGTTCTTCGATCACCACCAGGCGCATCTCGACGCGCCGCAAACCATCGTCTGCTCTCGACGATCTACGCCCCGGCATGGACACGTCGCGGGATTCACGGGGAAGCCCGCCGAAGCGATCCGTTGATTGGGCGGCTCCCCCGGGGGCCCGACACAGCGTGGTGACCGTCCCAGCGAATCCTCGATCGTGGTCGTTTTGAACGTCCGTGCCGCCGCTCGCGCTGTCGTCACGATGACCGGTACCGGCGGCGTGGTGCTCAAGCTAATAGGTTCGTCCTCGAAAGCGCCTGTTGCCTATGCGTGTAGTAACGCGACGCCCGTGAACGCGCTCGACCGGCGCGTGCCGGTTGGAGCGATCCAGCTTGCGCCCCGTCCGTCCCATCGGTCGCGCGAGCGAGGCGCCACAACGGCGGCTCCGGCAGGGCCGACCAGCCGCAGTCCCGTCAGATCGCCAGGTCCTTGATGTAGTAGTCGCGGATCACGCGCTCCCGGGTCTCCGGAGTGAAGCGGTATTCGTCCTCCAGCGCAGCGAAGGGCACGTAGCGGAAGCGCGTCTCCCGCGGCCGGTCCTGGTGGCGCGCATCGATCGCCACTTGGATGACGGCGGAGCGGTCGAAAATTCACTGCTCGTCGTGCACGGGCACGCCGTCCTCGACCGAGAGCGCCGCCTTCTGTCCCAGCACCGACTTGCGGCGATGGAAGCCGAAGGTCAGCGAGACGCGGATGTCGGGTGAGGAATTGGCGAAGGATCCGTGCACGCATTGCCGGTTCACCATGGTGACGTCGCCGGCCTCGCAGACCAGCGGCAACGCGCCCGGCAGCTGCTCCGACCCGCCATTGGCGGCCACCATCGCCTTGATGTCGGCCTTGCC
The DNA here is from genome assembly GCA_016699855.1 of Rhodospirillales bacterium. Classification (NCBI taxonomy): domain Bacteria; kingdom Pseudomonadati; phylum Pseudomonadota; class Alphaproteobacteria; order Rhodospirillales; species Rhodospirillales bacterium. The sequence goes on along the minus strand of CP064988.1, from coordinate 122,131 downwards.
GTGCTTGTGCGAGCCAGGGATGACCCAGAGGCAGTTCGCCGGCGTCGTCGGGAAAAGCTGGACCTGGAAGTTGAAGCCGTGGATACCCTCGTCCCATTCCGGATTGTTCCAGTGGGTCACACCATCCTGGTGCCACGCGACGGACCCGCCGAGGCCAGCCTGCTTGACGAAGATCGCGTCGTTGAAGGGCACGAAATCGTCGCCGTTGATCGAGGCGGCGGCGGCCAGCAGCCTCGGATGGCCATAGACGCGAAGCCCCGAAGGCATCGACTGGCACATCGAAGACATCAGGAAGACGACGTGCTCCGGTGCGTCGGCGTCCGGCCTCGGCTGCGACATCTGCGCTGGATGCCGGCCACCGAGCAGCGTGGTCCCGCCCCAAGGATCGGCCAGTGGTTTCGTGTAGCGATAGGGTGAGCGCTTGTAGTCGAGTCCCAGCGCGGGTCGTCCCCGCGCATCGACCTTGGCCTCAGGCCCGACCGGCGCGCGCTCGAGCATGGTCAAGGCATCGGTGCGCAGCGCGGCGATCTCGTCCGCGTCGATCACGCCCTCGAAGATGTAATAGCCGTGCTTCCAGTAGGCGGCGACGATGTCGGGATGCAGCCGGCCCGCCTCGGTCAGGCGCAGCGGACCGCGGTTGTTGATCTCGGCAGCCAGCTTCACCCCGGCGTCCTGGTAGGCGACCATGCCGGCGGCGTGCTCGGCGCGTGAGACGCTTCGGCTGGCCGCTGTGGACCCGACGGCGTGGTTCATGGCGCGTCTCGCTTCTCTAGTGCGGCGTCAGGGCGCCGCGCGCTCTGATTTTCCCCGCATGCTCGCCAACCGGCGGGGGGCAAGTCAACCGGGATTCCCCGGAGGTCTCTCGAACTGGCGCGAATACTGGAAGGGGAGGGGCCGCTCGGGCGGGCGACGCCCCGGTCATGCGCGGGACGTGCGCACGATGGCGCCACGCGCCTTTCGATGCCGGGCAGCCGTTCGAGGCCGAGCCCGGGCTTCATGTTGACCGTCACCTCGCCCTGCACGATCGGTGGGATGTCGGTGACCAGCTCCGTGTACCAGCCGGTGTAGAAGGCGCGCACGCTCTCCTGGATCAGCGCATTGCGCGCATGCAGCGAGAAATGGCACGACGCGGCGTAGACCACGGGGCCGGTGCGCTCGTGCGGCGCCACCGGCACGTGCCACGCCTCGGCCAACGCCGCGATCTCCCGCGCTTCGGAGAGGCCGCCGCGCCACGACAGGTCGAGCATGGCGACGCCCGCGACGCCGGTCTCGAGGTATTCGCGGAAGGAGTGGGTGTAGGCCAGCGTCTCGGAGGCACAGATCCAGGCCTTGGAGTGGGGTGGTGGCGTGCCCCGCAGCCATTCCACAGACCGACCGGATCCAAAGGCGCCCAGACGGGCGCCTTTCTTCGATCCGGGACGCGCGAATGCCCGCGCGCGCGACGCGACCCTCCGGGTTTCTTTTCAGCGACACCTGTGAACCGGCCGTTTGGCTGCCCACATGCAGGCTTCGGCGCCAGCGGATGCCGACTCGATCCGGAATGGACAACGTGAACGTCGGCGCGCGCGTCGGCGCCGCTTCCGTTCGCGCATGCCGGGGCCGTGACGTCGCCGCCCGGGCGGCGGCCGGCGCGGGCGTTCGCGCGCGTCCGCGCGCAACCACGAGGCGGCTAGATCGTTACCTCATCCTGGATGGGCTTGAGCTTGAGAGTTATTTGAACTTCACGATCCTCCGCGCCGGGGCGCGCGTCCGGTCCGCGCCGCCATGGGACGACGACACGCCCATCCGGCAGGAGCTTTTCAGCGTCGAGCGGCTCGAGCAGCACGCCGAAAGCCTGGCCGCCAGCCAGCCGGTGACGGCGAAGGCGCGCCGGGTCGCGCCGCTGGCCGCCCGCCTGGGCGACAACGAACGGGCCTTGCTGGCGGCGTACCGCTCGATCGCGAATGTCGTGGGCGACGGGCGCTCCGTGTCGCCGGCCGCCGAGTGGCTGCTCGACAACTACCACATCGTCGAGGAGCAGGTGCGCGAGGTGCGCGCCGACCTCCCGGCCGGCTACTACCGCCAATTGCCGAAGCTGAGCGATGGTCCGTTCGCGGGCTATCCGCGGGTGTTCGGCCTGGCCTGGGCGTTCGTCGCGCACACCGACAGCCGCTTCGATTCCGACCTGCTTTGCCGCTTCGTGCGCGCCTACCAGAACGTCCAGCCGCTGACGATCGGCGAGCTGTGGGCGGTGGCGATCACGCTGCGCATCGTGCTGATCGAGAACCTCCGGCGCGCCGCCCAGCGCATCGTCGCCCGTCGTTCGGCGCGCGACGATGCCGACGCGGCCGTCGACCGGCTGCTCGGCGCGAACGGCCAGGCGGCGGATCCCGCGGCGCTGGCGGCCTACGAGCGCGGCGCGATGCCGGATGGATTCGCCGTCCAGCTCGTGCAGCGCCTGCGCGACCAGGACCCCAACCAGACGCCGGCGCTCGGCTGGCTTGAGGAGCGCCTCGCCGCGCAGGGGACGACCGCGGACGAGCTGGTGCGTGACGAGCTGCGGCGGCAGGGCGCCACCAACGTCACCGTCCGCAACATCATCACCAGCATGCGGCTGATCTCCGACGTGGACTGGGCCGATCTGTTCGAGAGGGTCAGCCTCGTCGACGCGGTGCTGCGCACGGATTGCCGGTTCGCGGAGATGGATTTCGCCACCCGCAACCTCTACCGCACGGCGATCGAGCGGATCGCGCGCCGTGCGCCGGTCTCGGAGCTGGAGACCGCGCGGGCGGCCGTCGAGGCCGCCGCGCGCGCGCGCGGGATGACGCTCGGCGAAGCGATCCCGGGTACCACCTGATCGGCGGCGGCCGCGCCGCCTTCGAGGCCACGGTCGGTTGCCGGGGGTACCCGTTGTCGCTGGGGCGGTTCTTCGCGACGGCCGGAATCGGGGGCTATGTCGGCAGCATCGCGCTGGTCTACGCGGCCGTGCTGCTGGCGTCGCTGTTCGCGCTCGCCGCCGCCGGCGTGCGCGGCACGACGCTCGGCGCCTTCACGATCATCGGGCTCCTGCCGGCCATCGACATGGCGATCACCATCGTCAACCGGTGGCTGACGACGACCGTCGGCGCGACGGTCCTGCCGGCTCTCGAGCTGCGTGGCGGCGTCCCTCCGGAGCTGCGCACGCTGGTCGCCGTCCCCGTGCTGCTGACGACTCGGGCGGCGCTCGACGAGCAGATCGACCGGCTCGAGGAGCACTATCTCGCCAACCCGGGCGGCGAAGTGCATTTCGCGCTTCTATCTGACTGGGCGGACGCCTCGACCGCGAGCGTCGAGGGGACCCGAGCTGCTCGACGCCGCCATGGCCGGCGTGGCGCGGCTCAACAAGCGCTACGAACCCATGCCGGCCAGCGACCGGTTCCTGCTGTTGCACCGCCGCCGTGTCTGGAACGCGAGCCAGGGCACGTGGATGGGTTGGGAGCGAAAGCGCGGCAAGCTGCACGAGCTGAACCGCCTGCTGCGCGGAGCGGTCGACACGACCTTCACCGGCGTGGCGACGGCGCCCGGCGGCGTGCGCTATGTCGTCACGCTCGATTCGGACACCAGGTTGCCGCGCGACACGGTCCGCAAGCTCGTCGGCAAGATGGCGCACCCGCTGAACCGGCCGCGTATCGACCCCGCCGAGGGCCGCGTCGTCGAAGGCTACGGCGTGCTGCAGCCGCGCGTCACCCCTTCGCTGCCGATCGGCCGCGAGGGCTCGGTGTTCCAGCGCGTGTTCTCCGGCAACAGCGGCATCGACCCCTACGCGTCGGCCGTGTCCGACGTGTACCAGGACCTGTTCGGCGAGGGGTCGTACTCGGGCAAGGGCATCTACGATGTCGACGCTTTCGAGGCCGCGCTCGACGGGCGCGTGCCCGAGAACGCCATGCTGAGCCACGACCTGTTCGAGGGCGTGTTCGCGCGGTCCGGTCTGGTGTCCGACATCGAGGTCGTCGAGGAATATCCGGCCCGCTACGTCGTCGCCGCCGCCCGGCAGCACCGCTGGGCGCGGGGCGACTGGCAGCTGCTGCCATGGATCCTCGGCCGCGGCGCCGGCGGAGCCGGGGGAGGCGCGCCGCGGGCGCCATGCCGGTGATCGGCTTCTGGAAGATGTTCGACAACCTGCGCCGCTCGCTGACCGCTCCGGCCGCCGTCGCGGCGCTGCTTGCGGGTTGGACGCTACCGGCGGCGGGCGCCGTCGTCTGGACGGGATTCGTCCTGTTGTCGGTCGCGATGCCGGCGTTGCTGCCCGTTCTATCGTCGCTCCTGCCGCGGCACGCCGGCGTCGGGTTGCGCGGCCACCTGAGCACGCTGCGCGACGATCTGCTCATGGCGGCGGCGCAGTCGGGACTGCTGGTCGCGTTCCTCGCCCATCAAGGCTGCCTCATGCTCGACGCCATCGGGCGGACCCTGTTCCGTCTGCTCGTCAGCCGCCGCAACCTGCTGGACTGGGTCACCGCGACGCAGGCCGGTTTGGCGGCCCGCGCCGATCCTGTCGGGGCCGTCCGCAACATGGCCGGCGGCGTCGCCGTCGGACTGGCCGCCGCCATCCTCGTCGTCGCCGCGGACGACGGGGCGTGGTTGGTCGCCGCGCCGTTCATCGCGGCTTGGATCGCGGCCCCGGCGATCGCGCACTGGGCCAGCCTCTCGCCGCTCGACGCGGCGGACCTCACGGTGTCGCCCGTCGACGCGGACGCGTTACGGCTCGTCGCCCGCCGCACCTGGCGCTTCTTCGAAAGCCACGTGACGTCGGCCGACAACATGCTGCCGCCGGACAATTTCCAGGAGGATCCGCGGCCGGTGGTCGCCCACCGCACCTCGCCTACCAATATCGGCCTCTACCTGCTCTCCATCGTCAGCGCCCGCGATTTCGGCTGGATCGGCGGTGCCGAGGCCGTCGAGCGGATCGAGGCCACGCTGGCGACCATGCGGAGGCTGGAACGCTTCAGGGGCCATTTCTACAACTGGTACGACACGACCGACCTGCGGCCGCTCGATCCACGCTACGTCTCCTCGGTCGATAGCGGCAATCTCGCCGGCCATCTGATCGCCCTCGCGCAGGCGTGCCGGAGCTGGATCGCCGGCGTGCCGGCCGATGCCGGCATCCTCGCCGGGATCCACGACGCCCTCAGCCTCGCGCGCGGCGAGTTGGAGCGCCTCGCGGACGACCGGCGCACCCATGCCGTGACGCGCGACGAGATCGCGGCCGAGATCGGCGCGTTGTGCGCGTCGTCGGACCGGAGGGCGCGGGCCGGGGGCGGTGCCGACCGCCTCGCGGCGCTCCTGCCGCGGCTGCGCCTGGCGGCCGATCTAGCGCGCACGTTCGCGGGCGAACGCGGCGATGACGGCGGCGCGCATCTCCTGTTCTGGGTCGACGCCGCGCGTCGCTGCGCCGAGAGCCACCGGCGCGACGCCGGCGCGGTCGATCCGTCGTTGTCGGGCCGGCTGGAGGCCATCGAGACGACGGCGCGCGGGATGGCGGACGCCATGGAGTTCGCGTTCCTGCTCAACGCCGACCGGCGTCTGCTGTCGATCGGCTACGGCGTCGCCGAGGAGAGGCTCGACCCGAGTTGCTACGATCTGCTGGCGTCCGAGGCGCGGCTCGCCAGCTTCATGGCGATCGCCAAAGGCGACGTGCCGACGCGGCACTGGTTCCGTCTCGGCCGCGCCGTCACGCCCTTGGGCGGCGGCGCGGCGCTGATCTCGTGGTCGGGATCGATGTTCGAGTACCTGATGCCGTCGCTGGTGGTCCGCGCGCCGCTCGGCAGCCTCGTCGAACGCACCAACCTGCTGGTCGTGCGGCGCCAGATAGCCTACGCCACCGGCCTCGGACTGCCGTGGGGCATCTCGGAATCGGCCTACAACGCCCGCGACCGCGAACTGACCTACCAGTACTCGAATTTCGGCGTGCCCGGACTCGGCTTCAAACGCGGGCTGAGCGAGAACGCGGTGGTGGCGCCGTACGCCACCGGCCTGGCCGCCATGGTCGACCCGGCCGCGGCCAGCGCGAACTTCGCGCGGCTCGCCGCCGCGGGCGCCTTGGGGCGTACGGCTTCTACGAGGCGCTGGACTACACGCCGACCCGCCTGCCCGAGGGCAGGGACGTCTCCATCGTGCGGGCCTACATGGCGCACCACCAGGGCATGACCATCGTCGCGATCGGCAACGCGTTGTTCGACGGGGTCATGCGCACGCGCTTCCACTCCGAACCCATCGTGCGCGCCACCGAACTGCTGCTGCAGGAAAGGACGCCGCGCGAGGTCGCGCTGGCGCATCCCCGCGCGGAGGAGGTGGGCACCGTGGCGTCGGTCGACGACCTCGAGCCGGCCGTTCTGCGGCGGTTCCGCGGGCCGCACGGACCGCGGCCGAGCGCGCATCTGCTCTCCAACGGGCGCTACTCGGTGATGCTGACGACCGCCGGATCCGGCTACAGCAAGTGGCGCGATATCGGCGTGACGCGCTGGCGCGAGGACTCGACGCGCGACGACTGGGGCAGCTACGTCTATCTGCGCGACGCCGAGTCCGGCGGCGTGTGGTCGGCGACCTACCAGCCCACCGCCGTGGAGCCCGACAGCTGCGACATCGTCTTCGCCGAGGACCGCGCGGAGTTCATCCGCCGCGACGGCACGCTGACCACGCATCTCGACATCGTCGTCTCGCCCGAGGACGACGCCGAGGTTCGCCGCGTGTGCATCTCGAACTCCGGCACGCGGGCGCGCACGATCGAACTGACATCGTACGCCGAGATCGCGCTCGCCGCGCCGCTCGCCGACGCCGCCCATCAGGCGTTCTCCAAGATGTTCGTGCAGACCGAGTATCTCGCGGACTCCGGCGCCATCCTGGCGACGCGCCGGCGCCGGGCGCCGGACGAGCCCGAGATCTGGGCCGCGCATCTCGCCGTGGTGGAGGGCGAGACGGTCGGCGAGGTCGAGATCGAGACCGACCGCGCCCGCTTCCTGGGGCGCGGCCGCGGCGCGCGGGCGCCGGTGTCGGTGATGGACGGCCGCAGCCTGTCGAACACCGTTGGCGCGGTGCTCGATCCGGTCTTCGCGCTGCGCCGCCGCGTGAGGATTCCCGCCGGCGGCACGGCGCGGGTGGCGTTCTGGACGATGGCGGCGGCGTCGCGCGCGGACGTGCTGGCCGCGATCGACCGCCACCACGACGTCAACGCCTATGAGCGCGCCGTGACGTTGGCGTGGACCCACGCCCAGGTCCAGCTGCGCCATCTCGACATCGAATCGGGCCACGCCGCCACGTACCAGCGCCTCGCCGGGCACGTGCTCTACGCCGGCGTGGCCATGCGTCCCTCGTCGGACGCGATCCGGCGCGGCGCCGGCGGGCCGCCGGCGCTGTGGGCGCAGGGCATCTCGGGCGATCTGCCGATCGTGCTCGCGCGCATCGACGAGATCGAGGACATCGGCATCGTCCGCGAACTTCTGCGGGCGCACGAGTATTGGCGCCTGAAGGGTCTCGAGGTCGACCTCGTCATCCTCAACGAGCGGGGCGCGTCCTACGTGCAGGATCTGCAGATCGCGCTCGAGGCGTTGGTGCGCACCAACCGGTCCCGCACGCATCTCGGCGCTGGTACGCCCGGAGCGGTGTTCGTGCTGCGCGCCGACCTGATCTCGGCCGAGACCCGGGCGCTGCTGCCGGCGGTGGCGCGCGCCGTGCTGGTCGGCCGCCGCGGCACCCTGGGGGACCAGCTCGAGCGGATACAGGCGGTGGCGCCGGCTCAGCCGGCGCCGCGACGCAAGCCGCTGGTCGAGCGCGCCGCGCCCGCCGGCGCGGAGGCATCCGTGGCGGCGCTGGCGTCCTTGCAGTTCTTCAACGGGCTGGGCGGCTTCTCGCCGAACGGGCGCGAGTACGTCACCGTGCTCGGACCGGGCAGGTCGACGCCGGCGCCGTGGATAAACGTCGTCGCCAATCCCGCTTTCGGATTCCAGGTCGCGACCGAGGGCAGCGGCTACACATGGTCGCTCAACAGCCGGGACAACCAGCTCACACCGTGGTCGAACGATCCCGTGAGCGACCGCCCCGGCGAATGCCTCTACATCCGCGACGAGGAGAGCGGCGAACTGTGGGGGCCGACGGCGGCGCCGATCCGCCGGCCCGCCGCGAACTACATCGCGCGCCATGGCCGCGGATACTCGAAGTTCGAGCACTTCTCGAACGGCATCGCGCTCGAATTGACGCAGTTCGTGCCGCTCGAGGATCCGGTCAAGATCTCGCGCCTCACCATCCGCAACCTCGACCGCCGCTCGCGCAAACTGTCGGTCACCGCCTTCGCCGAATGGACCCTCGGTCTCTCGCGCGGCGCGTCGGCGCCCCACATCGTGACCGAGCTGGACGAGGCGACGGGCGCGATCCTCGCGCGCAATCCTTGGAACCCGCAGCACGGCGCGCGCGTGGCGTTCGCGGATCTCGGAGGCCGCCAGACCGGCTGGACCGCCGACCGGTGCGAGTTCCTGGGCCGCAACGGCAGCGCCGACAATCCGGCCGCGCTGGCGGGCGGCGCCCCGCTGTCGCGTCGGGCCGGCGCCGGTGTCGATCCTTGCGCGGCGCTCCAGGCGGTCATCGAGCTGGCGCCTGGTGGCGTCACCGAGATCGTCTTCCTGCTTGGCGAGGCGGCCGACGCGGGCGAGGCGCGCGCGCTGGTGCGACGCTACCGCGCCGCCGACCTGGCGGCGGTCTACCTTTCGGTGATCGAGCGCTGGGACGAGATCCTGGGCGTCACGCAGGTGACGACGCCAGACCCCTCGATGGACATCATGCTGAACGGCTGGCTGCTCTACCAGACGCTGGCCTGCCGCTACTGGGCGCGGTCGGCGTTCTACCAGGCGAGCGGCGCCTACGGCTTCCGCGACCAGCTGCAGGACACGATGTCGCTGGCGCTGGCGCGCCCGGGCCTCATGCGCGAGCACATATTGCGCGCCGCCGCGCGTCAGTTCATCGAGGGCGACGTCCAGCATTGGTGGTTTCCGCCGGCCGGGCAGGGCGTGCGTACGCGCATCTCCGACGACCGCGTGTGGCTGGCCCACGCCACCGCGCACTACATCGCGGTGACCGGCGACAGGTCGATCCTCGACGAACGCGTGCCGTTCGTCGAGGGGCCGGCGCTGCGGCCGGGAGACCATGACTCGTATTTCACGCCCGCCATCGCCGACGAGTCGGCGTCGCTGTTCGAGCACTGCGCGCGCGGCCTGGACCTGGCGCTGCCGGTCGGCCCGCACGGCCTGCCATTGATCGGCACCGGCGACTGGAACGACGGCATGAACCGGGTCGGCGACCATGGCAGGGGCGAGAGCGTCTGGCTGGGCTGGTTCCTGCACACGACGTTGGCGGCTTTCGCGCCGGTGGCGAAGGCCCGCGGCGAGACGGGGCGCGCCGACGCGTGGACGGCGCACATGGTGGCGCTCGCCACGGCGCTCGACGCCGCGGGATGGGATGGCGGGTGGTACCGGCGCGGCTACTACGACGACGGCACGCCGCTGGGGTCGTCGACGAGCGAGGAATGCCGGATCGATTCCATCGCGCAGTCCTGGGCCGCGATCTCCGGCGCCGCCGATCCGGAGCGCGCGGCGCGGGCGATGGGGGCGCTCGACGAGCATCTGACGCGGCGCGAGGAGCGGTTGTCGTTGCTGTTCACGCCGCCGTTCGACCGCACCGCGCTCGACCCGGGCTACATCAAGGGGTATCCGCCCGGCATCCGCGAGAACGGCGGCCAGTACACGCACGCCGCGGCCTGGGCGATCATGGGTTTCGCCGCGCTGGGCGACGGCGACAAGGCCGCCGAGCTGTTCGCGCTGGTCAACCCGATCAACCACGCCGCCACGCGCGCCGGCGCCAACCGCTACAAGGTCGAGCCCTACGTCGCCGCCGCCGACGTCTATTCGGTGGCGCCGCATGCCGGCCGCGGCGGCTGGACCTGGTACACGGGCTCGGCCGGCTGGCTCCATCGCGCCGGACTTGAGTCGATCCTCGGCGTGCGCGTCCACGGCGACATCCTCCGGATCGACCCGGTGATTCCGCGCGGCTGGCCGGGCTTCGGGGTGGTCCTGAAGCGCCACGGCGGCACCTACGAGATCACCGTGGAGAATCCCGCCGGCGTGAGCCGCGGCGTGGCGCGGATCGAGGTCGACGGCGTGGCGCTCGACGATCCGGGCGCCGGCGTTCCGCTCGGCCGGGGCGGCGGCACCCACAAGGTCCGCGTCGTCCTCGGGTAGCGCCGACCGCGCCAGCGCGCGCGGTCGATCGCGCGGCGTCACTCCTCCATGCGGATGCCGGAGGCCTGCACCTCCGGCAGCCAGCGCGCCTTGTCGGCCTCCATGCGCGCGCGCAACGCCGCCGGCGTGCCGCCGCCGACCGTGAACCCGGCCTGCGCGATCCGCTCGCGCACCGCCGGCAGCGCCAGCGCGTGGTTGATGGCCTCGTTCCACTGCGCCAGCAACGGCGCCGGCGTCCGCGGCGGCGCGAAGAACGAGAACCATGGCTCGCTCTCGAGATCGGCATGGCCGAGCTCGATGAAGGTCGGCACGTCCGGCGCCGAGACGTCCCGGCGCGCGGTCGAGACCGCCAGCACCTTCATCTTGCCGGCCTTGTGGTGGGCGGCGAAATCAGACGTGACGCCGATCGCGAGCGGCATCTGGCCGGCGATCAGCGCGTTGTTGAGGTCGGCGCCGCCGCGGAACGGCACGTACTCGAGATTGACGCCGAGCTTGCGCTTCATCATCGCGCCGAACAGATGCGAGATGCTGCCCAGCCCGGAGCCTCCGAACAGGACCTTCGATGGATTCGCCTTGGCCCAGGCGAGGAATCCGGGCCACGAGTCGAACTCGGCCTTGGCGCTGACGGCGAAACCGAGGGAATAGCTGACGCCGTGCGCGATCGACTCGAAGTCGGTGGTGAAATCGAACTTGGCGCGGTTGTTGACCATGGGCATCAGCACGGCGTTGGTCATCGCCATCATGCCGATCGTCGCGCCGTCGGGTCTGGCGTTGCGCAGGGCGTCGATCGCGATCAGGCCCGTGGCGCCGGGCTGGTTGATCACCACGATCTGGCGGCCAAGCCGCGCGCTGGCATGCTCCGCCACCAGCCGGGCGATGAAATCGCCGGCGCCGCCGGGTGGATAGCCCCACAGGATCCGCACCGTGCCTTCGGGCAGGGCCTGCGCCGCGGCGTCGTGCGCGGCGAAGGCGACGGTGAGCGACAGAGCGGGGGTGGCGAGCAACAGGCGGCGGCGCATGGACTTCTCCGTGCCGGCGGCAGGCCGCCGACGTTCTGATGGGGCGTGGGACGGGGCGCCGGCGTCGGAGCGGTTGCCGGCGGCGGAAGGCGCGCTGGCGGCGTCCTCCTGTGGCGCATCCGGCCTGGCGCGCGGAATGGCGCCAAGCCGGATGTCTGGCGCGCGGACGCGCCCTCAGGTCAGTTCTTCTTGGCGACCAGCGGGCAGTCGCCCAGCTCCATCGGCCGGAACGCCTCCTCGCCCGGGATCGTGGCGATCAGCTTGTAGTAGTCGTACGGGCCCTTGGACTCCGACGGCGCTTTCACCTCGAACAGGTACATGCTGTGCATCTTGCGGCCGTCGGGGCGGATGTAGCTGGGGCCGAACACGGGATCGTCCCACTTCAGCTCCTTGAGCTTCGCCATCACGGCGTCGCTGCCGTCGGTGCCCGCGGCCTTCACCGCGTTGAGGTACTGCAGCGTCGCCGAGTAGAAGCCCGCCTGGACGGAGGTCGGCATCTTGCCGTTGTTCTTGGCCGCGAAGCGCTTGCTGAAGGCGCGGGTCTTGTCGTTGAGGTCCCAGTAGAACGCCTCCGTCAGGCTGAGGCCCTGGGCGCGGTCGAGGCCGAGCGAGTGGACGTCGGACAGGAACACCAGGAGCCCGGCGAGCTTATGGCCGCGCTTCACCAGGCCGAACTCCGCCGCCTGCTTGATGGCGTTGATGGTGTCGCCGCCGGCGTTGGCGAGGCCGATGATCTGCGCCTTGGACGCCTGGGCCTGCAGAACGAACGACGAGAAATCGGCGGTGTTGATGGGATGCTTGACGTTCCCGAGCACGGTGCCGCCGGACCTCGTCACCACGGCGGTGACGTCGCGCTCCAGCGCGTAGCCGAAGGCGTAGTCGGCGGTGAGGAAGAACCAGCTCTTGCCGCCGGCCTTGACGACGGCGGCGCCGGTGCCGTTGGCGAGCGCGGCGGTGTCGTAGGTCCAGTGCACGGTGTAGGCGTTGCAGAGCTTGCCGGTGAGGTCCGACGAGGCGGGGTCGGTGGCGAGGTAGACCTTCCGCTTGTCGGCGGCGACGCGGGAGGTCGCGATCGACGACGACGACGCGCCGGCGCCGAGGATGACGTCGACCTTCTCGTTGTCGTACCAGCGGCCGGCGATCGTGGCGGCGACGTCCGCCTTGTTCTGGATGTCGGCCGAGACCATCTCGATCTTCTGGCCGAGAACCACGCCGCCGAAATCGTCGATCGCCATCTGCACGGCGAGGACCGCGCCGGGTCCGTTGATGTCGGCGTACAGGCTCGACATGTCGGTGGCCACGCCGATCTTGACGACGTTGTCGGTGAGCTGCGCGGCGGCGCTTCCCGCCCACGCGGCGGCGCCGAAGAGCATGGATCCAAGCAGAAGACGCTTCATCGTTTCACTCCCGTCGGTTTCTCGTTTTGGTCGATGTCGAACCGCTGACGGTGCGCATTGACGCCGGTTTTCAAGCCCGCTTCAAGCGCCGACGGCCGGTCCTGCACCGCCATCCGCGGATGGCGCGTCTGCGCTCGGCGCGGGGCGTCCGCCGCGGGCGCCCGCCTTGCCGCGGCGGGGGCGGGACCGGCACATTGTCGGGAGGCGGCGGACCGCCGGAGGACGCGCGATGAAACTGGGTCTCTACATGGCGACGCAGTGGCGCGAGGGCGCCGATCTCGGCCCCGAACTTGCCAACCTGATCGCGCAGACGCGGGCGGCCAAGGCCAGCGGGCTCGCCTCGCTCATGGTGGGGCAGCATTTCGTGTCGCGGCCGCTGCAGATGTTCCAGGCGATGCCGCTGCTGGCGCGTCTCGCCGCCGAGGCCGACGGCATGATGCTCGGTCCGGGATTGTTGCTCCTGCCGCTCCTGAACCCCGTCGTGGTGGCGGAGGAGACCGCGACCCTGGACTGGCTGACCGGCGGTAACGCCGTCATCGGACTGGGGCTGGGCTACCGCAAGGAGGAATTCGACGCCATCGGCGTGCCGTTCAACGAGCGCGTGCCCCGGTTCGTCGAGGGGGTGGAGGTGATCCGCAGGATGTGGCGCGACGACGTCGTCGAGCACCGCGGCCGGTTCCACACCGTCAGCGGCGTCAGCGCCAGCCTGAAGCCGAAGCGGCCGGGCGGACCGCCGATCTGGATGGCGGGCGACGTCGAGATTCCGTGAAGCGCCGCGCGGCTGGCCGACGCGTGGATGCCGTCCCCGCTGGTCAGCCAGTCGTCGATCGCCCGGCTCGGCGCGCTGTTCCGCGAGACCCGCGCCGCCGCCGGCCTGCCGCCGGCCACCGAGTTCCCGGTCATCCGCGAATGCCATGTCGGCGCCGGCGCGGGGCGGGCGTTCGACGAGGTGCGCGGGCCCCTGTCCTTCAAGTACGAGGCCTACGCCGGCTGGGGCGGCGCCAGCGGCTTCGTGCCGGCCGACAGGATCCGGCAGGATTTCGACCAGTTCGCCGCCGACCGCTTCATCATCGGGTCGGAGGAGGAGGTCGTCGAAAAGATCGCGCGCTACGAGGAGACCACCGGCACCGACCACATGCTGCTGCGCGTGCAGTGGCCCGGCCTCGACCAGGCCACGACGATGCGGACGATCGAGCGTCTGGGGCGCGTGGTCGGGAAGCTGCGCTCCTAGCCGCCCGCGCGACATCCGTCGTCCCGGCCGGCGGGAGGAATCGAGGGCCGGCGCCAACGAAAGAGGCGCGCGAAGCACTGTTCGAGGCCCCGGTTCCCGGCGAAGATCGCCTCATGGCCACGTCAGGCGCACCGCCTTCAGCACCGGTCCCGCGCGCGCGCGTCTGGGCGATCCGGCTCGCCTGCGCCATCGGGCTCGCGCTCGCCATCGGCTTCGCCTACGGCGCGTGGATGCGGGAGGCCGAGCGGCGCCACATGTCGGCCGTCGGCGTCGTCGCGGAGGCGGTGGTCACCGGCCACAAGGAGGTGCGCGGCAGCGGCCGGGGCGTCGGCGGCGCCCAGTACGTCCACTACTTCCCGGTGGTCAGGTTCAAGACCGCGGCCGGGGCGGCGGTCGAGGCGCCGCTCGCGCAGCGGCTCGACCTCGATCAGATCAAGGTCGGCCAGGTGACGCGCATCGTCTACGATCCGGCGGAGCCGACGCGGGCGCATTTCGCGGAGACCGTGGCGGCGGGCGTCGACGGCACCGCGATCTACCTCGCCGTCGCGGCCATCGTGATCGGGGTGGCATGCGCGGCCCTGCTGTTCCGGCGACGCGCGGCCTGACGGCCGCGATTGCCGCGCGGCCGCCATCGGCCCTACGATGCGGCGGCGCCCTCGTTCCCCGGATCGGTACACCATGACAACATCGGAAATCGTCTCCCAGCTCGCGCCGACCGGCGCGCTGCGCGCCGCCATCAACCTCGGCAACTTCCTGCTGGTCACCGGGCGCACCGCCTCGAACGATCCCGCCGGCGTGGCGCCCGATCTGGCGGCCGAGATCGCCGCCAAGCTGGGCGTGCCGGTGCGGTACGTGCCCTACAAGACGCCGGGCGAGCTGGCCGACGCCGCCGGCACCGGCGCATGGGATATCGGTTTGATCGGCGCCGAACCCGCCCGGGCGGAGAAGATCGCGTTCACCGCCGCCTATGTCGAGATCGAGGCGACGTATCTGGTGCCGGCCGGCTCGAAGCTGACGTCCATCGCCGATGTCGACCGCCCCGGCGTGCGCATCGCCGTCACGGCGCGCAGCGCCTACGACCTGTGGCTCGACCGCAACATCAAACACGCCACGCTGGTGCGCTCGACCAGCCTCGACGGCGCCTACGAGCAGTTCGTCGCCGAGAAGCTCGACGCGCTCGCCGGTCTCAAACCGCGCCTTCTGACCGACGTCGAGAAGCTGCCCGGCGCGCGCATCCTCGACGGCCAGTTCACCGCCGTGCAGCAGGCCGTCGGCACCGCCCGCGCCAACGCGGCGGGCGCGGCGTTCCTGCGCGAGTTCGTCGAAGGCGCCAAGGCGTCCGGCCTCGTCGCCGGCCTGATCGCCCGCCACAAGGTCGTCGGCCTGTCGGTCGCGCCGCCGGGCTGAGACGCGCGCCTCAGACCACCGGACGGCTCTGCGGCAGCCGGTCGCGGCGCGTGAAGACCGACGGCGCGAGCTGCTCGACGCCGCGGCCGGCCCAGTCGCGCCGCGCGGC
This sequence comes from Rhodospirillales bacterium, assembly GCA_016699855.1. NCBI lineage: Bacteria > Pseudomonadati > Pseudomonadota > Alphaproteobacteria > Rhodospirillales > Rhodospirillales bacterium. Next base: position 106,730 of record CP064988.1, on the reverse strand, counting down.
CGTCGAGATCCGCCGCATCTGGCCCTCGCGTAGCCGCGCGCTCTCGGCGGCGACGTCGATCGTCAGCACGGCGCCGTCGCGCACGACCTGCGCGCCATCCACGTAGACGTCGCGGATCGGCCGCTCGCCGGCCGAGTAGACGAGGCTGCGCAGCGGCTCCTGCGCCGGCTGCATGTAGGGGTGCTCGAGGTCGACCAGCGAGAAATCCGCCTTGGCGCCGGCGACGATCCGGCCGAGGTCGGGCCGCCGCAGGATCGCGGCGCCGCCGACCGTGGCGGCCTCGAAGGCGTGCCGCGTGGTGCCGGCCTTGTAGTTGCCGCTGACGAGGCGCGCGGCGTAGCAGGCCAGCCGCATCTCGTCGATCATGTTGTGCGGGAAGGTGTCGGTGCCCAGCCCGACCGGGATGCCCGCGTCCATGTAGCGGCCGATGGTGTTGAGCGCGATGCCGCGGCGGGCGAACACCGTCGGGCAATGCGCCACCGCCGCCCCGGACGCGCGCAGCCGCGCGAAATCGTCGGCATGCGGCCAGTGGATCTGCGGATGGTCGTTGAGGAAGATGCCGTGGCCGATCACCAGATCGGGGCCGAGCACGCCGATCCGCTCCAGCCATTCGACCGGCGTCATGCCGTGGCGGCGCACCATCTCGTTGAACTCGACGACGGCCTGGGCGGCGTGGGTCTGCACCGGCAGGCCGCGGCGGCGCGCCTCCGCCAGGCTGTCCTTGAACAGGCCTTCGGTGCAGGTGTCGATCTGGGCCGGGCAGACCATGCCGGAGAGTCGGCCGGAGGGGTGCCTGGCGGCGGCGTCGATGGTCGCCAGCGCGTCGGCGAAGTTCCTTTCGCCGGTCTTCTCGTCCCAGGCGTAGTCGACGGCGTGGCCGTTCCTCGTGAACCAGTGGCCGGAGCGGTACATCGGCGCCAGCACGGCGCGGATGCCGGTCGACGCCATGTCGTCGATCCAGCCGGGGCGGTTGATCGACAGATCGGTGATCGTGGTCACGCCGCTCTTGAGCAGCTCGGAGATGGCGACGCGCGAGGAGGCGCCGGCGTCCTCGGCCTCCATGCCGAACACCGGCAGGTACTCGTAGAGCGAGCTCTGCCCCAGCTTGTCGCTGGCGAACTCCTCGGTGATGCCCTTGTTGCCGGGCTCGGAGAAGGGGTGGCTGTGGATGTTGACCAGGCCGGGCATCGCCATGAGGCCGCGGCCCGGAACGGTCGCGTCGGCGTCGCCGGCGTAGCCCGGCCCGACATGGACGATCTCGTTGCCGCGGAAGGCCAGATCGGCGCGCTCGAGGTAGACGTGGCGCCGGTCCGCCTCGTCCCAGGCGACGACCAGGTCGAGATCGCGGATCAGCGTGGTGCGGGCGGTCATGGCGTCCCTCGGTGCGGTGTTCGGCGCCGCGATCCTAGCGGGCGGCCGCCGGCCGGCGCCAGCGCGGCGCCTTCTCCGGCCGGCGCCGGGGTGGCATGATCGGCCGGCCAGCAAGGAGCGCCGCATGTCCACCACCCGCCTCGACGAGACCGCCAAGGGCGTTTTCATCATCGCCGCGACGCCGTTCACCGATTCGGGCGCCGTCGACCTCGCCAGCGTCGACTCGCTGACGGATTTCTACGTCCGCTGCGGCGTCCACGGCTTCACCCTGCTGGGCATGATGGGCGAGGCGCACAAGCTGGCGCCCGACGAGTCGCTGGCCGTCGTGAGGCGCGTCGTGGCGCGCGCCGGCGGCCGCAAGATCGTGGTCGGCGTCAGCCACGCCGGCATCGAGAACGTCCGCCGGCTGGCGCACGAGGTCATGTCGGCGGGCGCCGCCGGCGTGATGGTGGCGCCGACGCCGGGGTTGAAGGGCGACGACGGGCTCTATGGCTACTTCGCGCAGGTCTTCGCCGCGCTCGGCCCCGACGTGCCGGTGGTCTACCAGGACTATCCGCAGACCACGTCGGTGTTCCTGCCTGTGCCGCTGTTCGGCCGGCTGGTGAAGGATTTCCCGCAGCTCGTCATGCTCAAGCACGAGGACGCCGCCGCGCTCAACAAGATCACGCGCATACGCGCCGACGAGGCCGCCGGCCAGCGCCGCGTCTCGATCCTCGTCGGCAACGGCGGGCTGCACTATCCGCAGGAGCTGCGCCGCGGCGTCGACGGCGCCATGACGGGCTTCGCCTACCCCGAGATGCTGGTGCGGGTCCACGCCCTGCACGCCGCCGGCAAGGTGGAGGAGGCGGAGGACCTGTTCGACATCTACCTGCCGCTGGTGCGGCACGAGGTGCAGCCCGGCATCGGCCTGGCGCTGCGCAAGGAGGTGCTGCGCCGCCGCGGCGCCATCCGCTCCGCCGCCCAGCGCGCGCCGGCCGGTGCGCTGACCGCCGCCGACCGCGCCGAGCTCGACCAGTTGATCGCCCGTATGGAGCGCCGCCTCGCCGCCGCCGGCCACGCCCTGCCGCTGGCGGCGGAGTGACGCAGCCGTCCCGCGCCCACGACCTATCCCGGAGAGTGAGTCCCATGACCGCCTACGACCTCGTCATCCGCAACGCCCGCATCGTCACCGCCGACAGCCGGCTCGACGGCGACATCGCCGTCAAGGACGGGCTCATCGCCGCGCTGGGCAACGTCGACGGCGCCGGCGCGCGCGAGATCGACGCCGGCGGCAAGTTCGTGCTGCCCGGCGGCGTCGACAGCCACGTGCATGTCGAGCAGAAATCCGGCATGGGCATCATGTGCGCCGACGATTTCCACAGCGGCACGGTGTCGGCGGCTTTCGGCGGCACCACCACGATCATCCCGTTCGCCGCCCAGCACCGCGGCATGTCGCTGCGCAAGGCGGTCGAGGAGTACCACGCCGCCGCCACGCCGAAGGCGGTGATCGACTACGCCTTCCATCTGATCGTGACCGACCCGACGCCGCAGGCGTTGGGGCAGGAGCTGCCGGCGCTGATCAGGGACGGCTACACGTCGTTCAAGATCTACATGACCTACGACGCGATGAAGGTCAGCGACTACCAGATGCTCGACATCCTGGCGCTGGCCCGGCGGGACGGCGCCCTGGTCATGGTGCACGCCGAGAACCACGACATGATCCAGTGGCTGGCGCACCATCTGGTCGAGCAGGGCCACGGCGCGCCGAAATTCCACGCCATCGCCCACGCCCGCGTCGCCGAGGCCGAGGCCACCAACCGGGCGGTGTCGCTGGCGCGGCTGGTCGACGCGCCGATGCTGATCGTGCACATGTCGGAGATCGAGGCGATCGAGACCGTGCGCCAGGCGCGCGCCAAGGGTCTGAAGATCTTCGCCGAGACCTGCCCGCAGTACATCGCCCTGACGGCCGACGACATGGACAAGCCCGACGTGCAGGGCGCGATGTGGTGCTGCAGCCCGCCGCCGCGCGACGCCGCCGCGCAGGAGGCGGTGTGGGCGGCGCTGAAGGACGGCACGTTCGACGTGTTCTCCTCCGACCACGCGCCCTACCAGTTCAACGAGGGCGGCAAGATCCCGAAGGGGCTGAAGACCACGTTCAAGGAGATGGCCAACGGCGTGCCCGGCCTCGAGCTGCGCCTGCCGCTGCTGTTCAGCGAGGGCGTGCAGAAGGGCCGCATCGACCTGCACCAGTTCGTGGCGCTGTCGGCAACCAACGCCGCCAAGCTCTACGGCCTCTATCCGCGCAAGGGCACCATCGCCGTCGGCTCCGACGCCGACCTCGCGATCTGGGACGACAAGAAGGACGTCACGGTGCGCTGGACCGACCTGCACGACAACGTCGGCTACACGCCCTACGAGGGCCGGCGGTTGACCGGCTGGCCGGTCACCGTCATCAGCCGCGGCCGCGTGGTCGTCGACGACGGCAAGCTCGACGCCGCGCGGGGCAGCGGCCAGTTCCTGCGCTGCGAGTCTCCGGACTCCTCGCGCCCGCTCGGCCGCCCGGCGCCGGAGATGGCGAAGATGGCCGCCTTCGGCGCGCGGCCGTTGTTTTGAACCGGGACGGCGGTTTCGTGCGGCGTCGGAAGCGGGCACGATGATTGATGCCCGTCTCTGAGTTCGAGGAGCGAGGAAGGCGCGCTGATGAGGAGTCGGAGGCCGGCGTTACCAAGAGTCGCTGTCGGTGCGATCTACCTATGGGCGGGTGCCGCTGCGGCCCGCAGCGACTATCTGCTGTTCTTCGAATTTGAGAGCGCGGCCTTGACGCGGACATCCCACATGGTGCTCGACAACTTCATCGCGGCCTACCGTCGCGAACTCCTGCGCGGCTGTCCGGTGCACATGGTCGTTACCGCGCACATCGACACGGCGGAACGTCCAGCCACGGCTGTCGAGAGAGTGGAATCTGTCATCCTGGCGGCGATAGAGCGCGGGTGGCCGGCTGGTCGCTTCGTTTCGATGCCTCGTGACGCTAGGTTTCTGTTGGTGCAGACCGGGCCGAACGTCCGCGAGCCGCAGAATCGATACGTCTGGCTGACATCGTGGACGGCGCATATCGGCGGCGAGGTTCAATGCCGCGTAAATCCGCCGCGCTCGGGTCTTTCCGATCCGAACTTCTCGTCCCCGGCTTGGCCGTTCTCATGCGATCTCGTCCTGTCGAGCGGCGAGCGGTGCGCCGTCGGCTTGAACGTTAAACCCGGCAGCGTCGCCGACAGGGAACCGGAAATGTGATCGCGCCGCGCGGCCGGCATCGCGCGGCATGCGGTGGCGATGCCAGCTGCACCCGGCTGTGATGGTCGACGCGGCGCACTGCCGCGTGGCGGCGGCGACGCGGTCTCTAGTCCGCCGCCGGCGCGATCTTGTCCTGCGTCCTGGTGTCGAAATCGCCGGCGTCGTGGCGCTCGTGCAGCTGCGCCGAGGGCGCGCCGGCCAGCCGGTTGACGATGCGGCCGCGCTTGACCGCCGGACGCTCGCCGATCGCGTCGGCCCAGCGCTGGACGTTCTTGTACTCATGCACCGCCAGGAACTCGCCGCCGCCGTAGAGCAGGCCCTTGGCGAGGCCGCCGTACCACGGCCACACCGCCATGTCGGCGATGGTGTAGTCCTGTCCGGCGAGGTACGGGACCTCGGCCAGCCGGCGGTCGAGCACGTCGAGCTGCCGTTTGGTCTCCATCGCGTAGCGGTCGATGGCGTACTCGATCTTGGTGGGCGCGTAGGCGTAGAAATGCCCGAAGCCGCCGCCGAGATAGGGCGCGCTGCCCATCTGCCAGAACAGCCACGACAGGCACTCGGCGCGGCCGGCGGCGTCCTTCGGGATGAAGGCGCCGAACTTCTCGGCGAGGTGCAGCAGCATGGCGCCGCTCTCGAACACGCGGATCGGCGTCGGACCGCTGCGGTCCACCATCGCGGGGATCTTCGAGTTGGGGTTGACGGCGACGAAGCCGCTGCCGAACTGCTGGCCCTCGCCGATCTTGATCAGCCACGCGTCGTACTCGGCGCCGGAATGGCCCAGCGCCAGCAGCTCCTCCAGCAGGATCGTCACCTTCTGGCCGTTCGGCGTGCCCAGCGAGTAGAGCTGGAGCGGGTGGCGCCCGACCGGCAGCTCCTTGTCGTGCGTGGGCCCGGCGACCGGCCGGTTGATGTTGGCGAACCGGCCGCCGCCGCCCTTGTTCCAGGTCCAGACCTTGGGGGGGACGTATTCCTCGCTGCCGCTCATGGAGATCTCCGTGGTTTGCGCGGGCAACATGGGGGCGTGCGCGGCGGCGCGCAAGGTTCCCGGGAACGGCCCGGACGCACGCCGGCGTTGATGGCGGCGGGGGCGGGCGCTAAGCCATGATCGTCCGTCGATCGCGAGGAGCCCGCATGACCCGCCGTCTGAAAGTCGCCGCCGCCCAGCTCGGCCCGATCCACCGCGCCGACAGCAAGGCCTCGGCGGTCAAACGCCTGACGGCGATGCTGCGGCAGGCCGCCGATTCGGGCTGCAAATTCGTGGTGTTCCCCGAACTGGCGCTGACCACGTTCTTCCCGCGCTGGTGGATGACCGACCAGGCCGAGATCGACGCGTATTTCGAGGCCCAGATGCCCAGCCCCGAGACGCTGCCGCTGTTCGAGCTGGCGCGCGAGAGGCGGGTGGGGTTCTACCTCGGTTACGCCGAGCTGACGGAGGAGGGCGGCAAGGTCCGCCGTTTCAACACCTCGATCCTCGTGGCGCCCGACGGGCGGATCGTCGGCAAGTACCGCAAGGTGCATCTGCCGGGCCATGTCGACCACATCCCGGCGGCGCCGTTCCAGCATCTGGAGAAGCGCTATTTCGACGTCGGGAACCTCGGCTTCAACGTCTGGCGCATGTTCGACGAGGACGTCGTCATGGGCCAGTGCATCTGCAACGACCGGCGCTGGCCGGAGACGTTCCGGGTGATGGGGCTGCAGGGCGTCGAGATGGTGGCGCTGGGCTACAACACGCCGACCGACAACATCTACTTCGAGGAGCCGCCCTACCGCCGCGTGTTCCACCATCTGCTGTCGGTGCAGGCCAACGCCTACCAGAACGGCACCTGGATCGTGGCCACCGCCAAGGCCGGCAAGGAGGACGGGTTCGGCATGTACGGCGCCTCGGTGATCGTGGCGCCGACCGGCGAGATCGCGGCCCAGGCGATGAGCGAGGAGGACGAGGTCATCATGTACGACTGCGACCTCGCGATGGGCGAGTCGATCCGCCAGAACGTGTTCAACTTCGCCAAGCACCGCCGTCCGGAGCACTACAGGCTGATCACCGAGCGCGTCGGTGCCGAGCCGCCGCCGCCGACGCGGAAGGGGTAGCGGCGCCGCGGCTAGGTGTCGAGGCGGCGCAGGACGCGCTTGTCGCGCAGCACGACGGTGCGGCGGTCGCACGGCAGTTCGATGACGCCGTCGCGCTCGAACCGGGTCAGCGTGCGCGACACGGTCTCGACCGTCATGCCGAGATGGTCGGCGATGTCGACGCGCGACATCGGCAGGTCGACGTGGTCGTCGGTCGATGCGCGCGCGGTGATGCCCAGCAGGAAGCTGGCGACCTTCTCGCGGGCGCTCTTGCGGCCGAGCAGCAGCATGTGGTCACGTGCCCGCGCGAGGCTGCGCATGGCCGAGGCCAGGACCTCGGCGGCGAGCGCCGGGTCGCCGGACGCCGCGTCGCGCCGGACGGCGACGACGACGGCGTCCCCGACGGCCTCGGCCGAGAAGCGGTGCGTCGCGCCGGCCTCGAGCCCGAAGATGTCGCCGGCGAGGTGGAAGGCGTCGATCTGGCGCCGGCCGTCGTCGAGCAGCTTGCAGGTGCGGACGCCGCCGCTGAGCACCTTGTAGAAGCACGTCGCGTCGTCGCCCTCGGCGTAGATCTCCTGGTCCCGGGACAGGTGGCGGGGGGCGCCGGCGTCCCTGTCCGGGGCGCGCTCCGCCGGCCGCGCCGAGTCGCGCGCGCCGCGCGCGAGGAACGCCGCGGGGACGGCGGGGACCTGGACGTTGATCGCGGTGGCGGTCTGCATGGGACTCTCCGGTTCAAGAGGGGTCGAGCGGCCCGTGGGTACCGCGCCCTCCGCGCCGCCACCATTCCGGTCGAGTCCTAAGGGATTCCACGTAGGGCGCGCGGCGCCCCTGCGGCCGCGCTATTCGCCGGCGGCGAGCGAGGCGCGGATGAGCTCCACGAGCGAGCTGTCGGCCAGCGGCTTCTCGAGCACGTGCGCGACGCCGACGAGCGCGGCGCGATGACGCAAATCGGCGTCGACGTAACCGGCGATCAGGATCACCGGAAGCTCGATTCCGCGACGCCGCAGCGCCTCGACCAGCTCGAGCCCGGTCGTGACCGGCATCGCGAAATCCACCACCAGGCAGCCCCCGGGCGGCGGATCGCCCGCCTCCAGGAGGGCCGCCGCGCCGTCGTAGGCGCGCGCGTCGAGTCCCTCGAGCCGGAGGGCGAAGGTGAGGGCGTCGCGCACCGCCGCGTCGTCGTCGACGATGTGCACGAGCGCCCGGCGCGCGCGACCGGACGCCTGGTTGGTGACGGAGGGCATTGCCGGGCCAGCATACGGTGGCCCGGTCGGCGGAGACTTGATCTGCCGCAAGGCGCCGTCGCGGCGCGGGATTGTGGCGACCGGTCAGCCGTCCCCGGTCGCTCCGCCCATCAGCGCGAGCCGGACGAGGTCAGACAGGCTCGCGGCCCGCATCTTCGTCATCAGGTTGGCGCGGTGGATCTCGACCGTGCGCGGACTGATGCCGAGCTCGTGGGCGATGACCTTGTTCGGCTGGCCGGCCAGCAGCCCGTCGAGGACCTGGCGTTCGCGCTCGGACAGCGCCCCGAGCCGGGCGGCCGCCTCCGCGGCGGCGGCGTCGCGCTCCGCCTCGCGCGCGCGGCGGTCGAGCGCGGCGAGCACGGCGCCGATCAAAGCGTCGTCGTCGAACGGCTTCTCGATGAAGTCGACGGCGCCGGCCTTCATGGCCTGGACCGCGAGCGCGACGTCGCCGTGGCCCGTGATCACGATCACCGGCACCTTCTGCGGGCGCGCGTTGAGCTCGCGTTGCAGCTCGATGCCGTCCATCTCCGGCATCCGGATGTCGGTGATGACGCAGCCGGCGTTCGCGATGTCGGGAGCGCCGAGGAACGAGCGCGCCGACTCATGGACCCGGACGGCGATGCCGGCCGTGCTGAGCAGGAACGCCAGCGACTGGCGGACGGCCAGGTCGTCGTCGACCACGTGCACGATACGGTCGCCGGTCATGGCGCGGTCTCCGGGCCGGCGGCGCCGGGCAGCGTGAAGCGGAAGGTGGTGCCGCCGTCGCCGGCGGGATCGACCCAGATCTTGCCGCCATGCGACTCGACGATGGTGCGGCAGATCGAGAGTCCGACGCCCATGCCCGTCCGCTTGGTCGTGACGAACGGCTGGAAGAGCTGCGCGGCCACCTCCGGCGCGACGCCGGCGCCGGTGTCGCGCACGGCGACCTCGACCATGCCGTCGGCGAGCGCCGCGGTGGCCACGACCAGCTCGCGGCGGGGCGCGTCATGCATGGCGTCCATGCCGTTGCGGATCAGGTTCAGGAGCACCTGCTGGATCTGGATGCGGTCGGCGAGCACCGCCGCGGCGGCCGGGTCGAAATCGAACGAGACGCGCACGCCCTTCTCCTTGGCGCCGACCAGCGCGAGCGCGCTCGCCTCCTCGACCAGCTTGGGCAGGTTCTCGATCCGCCGTTCGCTCTCGCCGCGGGCCACGAACTCGCGGAGGCGGCGGATGATCTGGCCGGCGCGCAGCGCCTGGTCGGCCGCGTTGTTCACGGCGTCGCGCACCATGGCGCTGGTGCCGTCATGCGCGCTCGCGAGCAGGCGCCGGCAGCCCTTGAGGTAGTTGGCGATGGCCGTCAGCGGCTGGTTGAGCTCGTGCGCCAGCGTCGAGGCCATCCCGCCCAGCGCCGTGAAGCGCGAGACGTGGAACAGCTCGGACTGCAGCTCCTGCAGCCGGGCGTCGGTGTGCTGCCGCTCCGTCAGGTCGCGGATGAAACCCGTGAAGAAATGGCCGCCGTCGGACACGACCTCGCCGACCGACAGCTCCATCGGGAAGGTCGAGCCGTCCTTCCGCTGGCCGACGACGACGCGGCCGATGCCGATGATCCGGCGCTCCCCGGTCTCGCGGTAGCGCCGGAGGAACCCGTCGTGCTGCTCGCGGTACGGCGCCGGCATCAGCATCTTGACGTTCTGTCCCGCCACTTCCTCGACCGTGTACGCGAACAGCCGCTGGGCGGCCGTGCTGAACGATTCGATGCGCCCGCGCGCGTCGATGACGATCATGGCGTCGGGCACGGTCTCGAGGATCGACCGCAGGCGGGCCTCGCGCTCGCGTAGCGCCCGCTCCATGGCGCGACGCGCCGAGGTGTCCTCGATGTCGTGGATCACCCACGCGACGGCGCCTCCGGCGTCGCGGACGGGCGTGTTCACGACGTCGAACGACCGGGCTGCCGCGGCGTCGCCGCCGAGCCGCGCCGTCAGCGAGAGGCGGCCCTCGGCGCCGCTGGCGGCGGCCTCGCGCAGGGCGTCCACCAGGGTCGAGACCTGGTCTTCGTCGCCGCGCAGCACGCTTCGGAACGCCTCGCGCGCCGGCCGCCCGACGATCGCCGCGCGCGTGGCGCCGGCGGCCCGCAGATAGGCGTCGCTGGCGGCCAACGCGGTCAGATCCGGCGCGAGCACGAGGCAAGCGCGTGGCGACGCGGCGAGCATGGCGGCGTAGTCGGGAGCGGCGTGGCTATGGTCCGGCATCGCTGTCCATTCCCTCCGGTCTCCCGCTCGGGAACCGGCGTGACGCCCTCCCTGAAAACCCTACGCGCATGGTGGTCATAGAGATCGGCGCCCTGCGAACGCGGCGCGGTCGCGACGCTAGTTTGAGTCGCCGTCCGGAGCAAGCCGACGACGCCGGCCGGGCCGCGCGACGTCGTGGCGCCGATGGGCTCACGCGCGGCGGACGGGCCCGCTATAGTCGCCGCGCCGACCTGTCCAACGCCGAGGGAATCTCCGCATGCAATACGCCGCCAGCGAGCTCAGCGCGCACGACCGCTACAAGGTGCTCGTCTCCTTCATCCTGCCGCGGCCGATCGCGTGGGTGACCACGCTCGGGCCGACGGGGATCGTGAACGCCGCGCCGTTCAGCTTCTTCAACGCCTTCGCGGAGGATCCGCCGCTGATCATGTTCGCGGTCAACAAGCGTCCGGACGGGCGGCTGAAGGACACGTGGATCAACGTCGAGCGCACCGGCGAGTTCGTGGTCAACCTCACCGACGAGCCGCTGGCCGAGAGGATGCACCAGTCCAGCGGCGACTTCCCGCCGGAGATCGGCGAGCCGAACTACCTGGGACTGAGTCTGGCGCCGTCGGTCGACGTGGCGCCACCCAGGCTGGCGCAGGCGCCGTGGTCGATGGAGTGCAAGGTCTACCAGGTGCTCAACGTCAAGGACGACCGCCAGCTCGTGCTCGGGGAGGGCGTGCGCTTCCACATCCGCGACGAGCTGTGGGACCCCAAGGCGATGCGCGTCCACATGGACAAGTACCATCCCGTCGGCCGCATGTTCGCCGACCGCTACTGCCGCACCGACGACCGCATGCTGTTCCCGGCGGCGGAGGGGCCGAAGGGCTGAGGTCGACGACGTCGGGGCCGCGGGTGGTTCCGAGCGTCGTCGCGAGGCGCCCCATCGTCATCCCGAGCGCGTGCGGTTTGGTCATTTCGTCCGGCGCGGCGTGAACCCGGACAACCCTTCCTAGTCAGTGCGGCGATCGACTCGTCGATTTCGCTCGGATCCCGTCGCGGCGCCCGGGCGATACGGTTCCGTGCGCCGCGATAGGCCCATGCCGCCAGATCGGGCGGATCCAGCGCGCGGACTCCGGGCGCGGCGAAGGACCTCGACTCCGCGACGCTGGCGACGCGGGCGCCGCCGACGGACGGAAGTCCCATCCCCCGCGGCGCTAGGCCAGCGTCAGCTCGATGCCGGCGACGATCATCCACGACCCCGTGGTCAGCAGGGCGCCGGCCTTCCACACCGGGTACATCTTCACCTTGCGGATCCCGCCCCACAGGTCGAGCCCGGCGTCGGCGATCTCCGGCGCGCTGTTGAAGGTCGAGCCGGCGGTCCGCAGCAGGTTCGCGACGTCCTTGATGATCACCGAGCGCGCCCGGCCCGACGCCCTCGACGTGGTCTGCGTGGTGGTCGACCACGAGACGCCGTCGTGGCCGCGCGACGACACCTCGTTGAGCCCAACGACGTCGATCCATCCATGCGTGAGGTTGTCCGCCACCGAGGTCGGGCTCCAGGCGAAGGGGATCGCGAACTCGCCCTTCGAATCGGTCTTTCCCCAGATGTACTTGCGCTCGCCGCCGCCGCCGGCGTAGGCGATGCCGACGTCGCCCTGGCCCCAGACGCTGGTGATCGCGATCTGCACGTTCGGCGCGGTGGCGCCGCCGCCGACGGAATAGACGCGCCCCAGGAGCAGGCCGGGATTGCTCATCGTCAGCGAGGACATCGCACCCTCCATGAGGCATAAAGATAAGTGACCATACACTCACTTTATGATTGACGCAACCGCGCGCGACGACCCCCTCACCTAACCTCTCCCCCTCCGGGGAAGAGGAACATGATCCGGACTCGTTCCCCGCGGGAACATGAGACCCGACCTCCTCGCCGCCATGGCGGAGCGGGCAATGAAAGCGCTGGCGACGTCCGCAAGCAGCGTCGCCACCCTCATGTTCCTCTCCCCCGGAGGGGGAGAGGTTAGGTGAGGGGGCGCCCGCATCTCGACGCGTGACGGGGAGCCGCGCGCCGCCGAGCCACGCCCGCCGCTATTGCGCGCCCGCCGGCGGGATCGCGGTCTGCTGGTGGAACGCCAGCTTCCAGCCGGCCTCGCGCTCGACGTAGCCGCTGCTGACGAAGGCGTGGTAGGGCCCGCCGTCGGCGCCGGTGGCGCGGCATTCGTAGGTCACCATCGCGGTGTCGCCCGACGGCCGGATGAAGCCGCGCGGCTGGAACGAGACGTTCCGCCAGCGGCCCTTCTTCGCCGACCGCGCGATCGCCGTGCGCGACATCACCCCGGCCTTGCCTGCGAACGCCACGAGGCAGCGCGAATCGACATGGCGCCGGTAGGCCTCCGGCCCGCCGGTCCACAGCCGTTCCTCGATCGCCAGGAGATCCCGCTCGAGCGACGTGGGCATGCGACGCCTTTCCGCTGTCGTGGGACGGGTAACGTTTACGGGGCGTCGAAGGTTGCCGACGGTCGCGAGCGGTCCAACGCGACTTACGCCCACGAACGAATTGCGGCATGGAGTCGGGCTCCGACGAAGGGACGCACCGATGGCGTTGAGCATCAAAAATCGCGAGGCGAAGCAACTGGCGCGGCGCCTCGCCGCGCTGACCGGCGAGACTCTGACCGACGCCGTGACCGTCGCGCTGCGCGAGCGCCTGTCCCGCGTCGAGACACCGGCTGTGAGCGTCGAGGAGCTGCTGGCGATCGGCCGCGACTGCGCGCGCCGGCTCAAGGCGCCCTATGCCAAGATCGATCATGGCGACGCGCTCTACGACGAGCGCGGACTGCCGAGGTGACGATCAACTGAAGGGGAGTGGCGATCAGACTGCGATCCGCGCCTCGATCGAGGCCGTCAATTCGGGCTCCTCACAGATGCCGCGTTCAAAATAGTCGCGCGTGTAGAGGACGTCCTGGCTGTCAATCCCGTTTCCTGCCGAGGGGGAGGGGAGGATGGAGGGACTGTGACAAGTCGGTGGCCGGTCGCTCGACCGGCGGCGGGTGGTCGCGCTCGGGTGGCGACCGCCAATGCCGCCGCCTATCCACCGGAGTTCCCGGTCTTCTCCACAAGCTTATCCACGAGTGGTTTTTTGTTGCGTCCAATTTGCCTTAAAAATGGGCATGTTTCGGGCGGATTGGCCGTGAGCGCCCGGCAGCTATGGCCGGTGCGAATACCGCCGATGCTTGCCTCGATCAACTATCGGCCATGAGATTATTTTCCATAACTTGTATCCATTTGAGCCACTTAGCGGCTGCCAAACTCTGCCAAAACGCGTCCAAATCCGTCCAACACGCGCCGGATCACGTCCCGATTCGAGCACCATCGACGGCCCTCCGCGGCGCGTTCCAGGCACGAAAAAGGGGCCGCCCGGCGGGCGGCCCCTTCGCGTCGGTGGTCGGGAGCGCGGGGCTCAGACCGAGTAGTACATCTTGTACTCGATCGGCGCCGGCTGGTGTTCCCAGTTGTAGACCTCTTCCCACTTCAGTTCGATGTAGGCGTCGATCTGGTCGTCGGTGAAGACGCCGCCCTTCGTCAGGAACGAGCGGTCGGCGTCGAGGCAGTTGAGCGCCTCGCGCAGCGAGCCGGCAACGGTCGGCACCTTCTTGAGCTCCTCAGGCGGCAGCTCGTAGAGGTTCTTGTCCATCGCGTCGCCGGGATGGGTCTTGTTCTGGATGCCGTCGAGGCCGGCCATCAGCATCGCCGAGAAGGCGAGGTAGGGGTTCGCGGTCGGGTCGGGGAAGCGGACCTCGACGCGCTTGCCCTTCGGGCTGGCGGCGTAGGGGATGCGGCACGAGGCCGAGCGGTTGCGCGCCGAGTAGGCGAGCAGCACGGGCGCCTCGAAGCCGGGGATGACGCGCTTGTAGCTGTTGGTGCTGGCGTTGCAGAACGCGTTCAGCGCCTTGGCGTGCTTGATGATGCCGCCGATGTAGTACAGCGCGGTCTCCGACAGGTCGGCGTAGCCGTTGCCGGCGAACAGCGGCTTGCCGCCGTTCCAGATCGACTGGTGGGTGTGCATGCCCGAGCCGTTGTCGCCGTAGAGCGGCTTCGGCATGAAGGTCGCCGTCTTGCCCCACTGGGCCGAGACGTTGTGCACGCCGTACTTGTACTTCTGCACGTTGTCGGCGGTCGCGACCAGGGTGTCGAAGTTGAAGCCCAGCTCCATCTGGCTGGGCGCCACCTCGTGGTGGTGCAGCTGCATGACCAGGCCGAGCTCGTCGAGCACGGTGCAGATCTCGGCGCGCAGGTCCGACATCGAGTCGACCGGCGGGACCGGGAAGTAGCCGCCCTTGACGCCGGGACGGTGGCCCATGTTGCCGCCGTCGAACTCGGTGCCGGTGTTGTGCGGCGCCTCGATCGAGTCGAGCTTGTAGAACGAGCCGCGCATCTGCACGTCGTAGCGCACGTCGTCGAACACGAAGAACTCGAGCTCGGGGCCGAAATAGGCGGTGTCGCCGATGCCGGTCTGCTTGAGGTAGGCCTCGGCGCGCTTCGAGGTGGCGCGCGGGCAGCGGCTGTAGCCCTGCATGGTCGACGGCTCGATGACGTCGCAGAACAGCACCAGCGTGGTCTGCGCCGCGAACGGGTCGAGCACGGCGGTGGCCGGGTCGGGCATCAGGATCATGTCGGACTCGTTGATCGCCTTCCAGCCGGCGATCGAGGAGCCGTCGAACATCACGCCGTCGACGAAGGTGCCCTCGTTGACGAACTTCGCGGTGTAGGCGGTGTGCTGCCACTTGCCGCGCGGGTCGGTGAAGCGGAAGGAGACGAACTTGACGTCCTTGTCCTTCATCATCTGCAGAACGGATTTGGCGTCGGCCATGTCCTCTTGTCCTTTCTTTCTCGCGTTGTCCGACGCCGTCGCGTCGTTCCAGGTCCCGCCGCGGCCCGCCCCCATGGCGCGCGCGGCCTCGTCCACGGCTTCGTTCAGACCGCCTCGTCGCCGCGTTCTCCGGTGCGGATGCGCACCGCGTCCTCGATCGACGACACGAAGATCTTGCCGTCGCCGATGCGTCCGGTCTGGGCGGCGGCGCGGATCGCGTCCACCGCCTTCTCGACCATCGAATCCTCGATCACGAGCTCGAGCTTCACCTTGGGCAGGAAGTCGACCACGTACTCGGCGCCGCGGTAGAGCTCGGTGTGGCCCTTCTGCCGGCCGAACCCCTTGGCCTCGATCACGGTGATGCCCTTGAGCCCGATGTCGTTGAGCGCCTCCTTGACCTCGTCGAGCTTGAACGGCTTGATGATCGCCTCGATCTTCTTCATCGCTCCGCCTTGCCCCTCGGCCACCCGCCACCGCAGCACGATTCGTGCCAGCCTCCCATTCGGGCCGGCGGCGCGCCGCGCTTAGGGCGAGGCGCTAGAGCCGGGTTTGATCCGCCGGTGAACGACTAATAATCGGGCTAAATGCCCGAATGCGAGGCGAAAATTCGCCTGCTCATTGATCATTCTCTGCCTAACGCGAGGGCAGAGCCGCATCTGGTGGCGGGCATCCCGGGTTCCGGGGTAGATAGCGGCCGGTGACCCGTAGGATGTGGTAAGCAACGGAGCGGACGCGGGGCGATGAAGCAGGGCAACAGCGTTCTCGGCGGTTTCGCCGACACCGTCTTCGAGACGATGTCGGCGCTGGCGCGCAAGCATCAATCCGTCAACCTTGGACAGGGCTTTCCCGACGATCCGGGGCCGGAGGACGTGCGTCGTGCCGCCGCCGACTACCTGATGACCGGCCACAACCAGTATCCGCCGATGATGGGGATCCCGGAGCTGCGCCAGGCCGTCGCCGCGCACAACAAGCGGTTCTACGGCATCGACGTCGACTGGCAGACCGAGACCATGGTGACCTCGGGCGCGACCGAGGCGCTGGCCGACTGCCTGTTCGGGCTGATCGAGCCGGGCGACGAGGTCGTCGTGCTCGAGCCGCTCTACGATTCCTACGTGCCGATCATCCGCCGCGCCGGTGGCGTGCCGGTCTTCGTGCGGCTCGAGCCGCCACGCTGGGAATTGCCGCGCGACAAGCTGGCGGCGGCGTTCGGTCCGAGGACCAAGCTTTTGCTGCTCAATTCGCCGATGAACCCGGCGTCGAAGGTGTTCGACGCCGACGAGCTGGCGTTCATCGCCGACCTCTGCGTAAGGCACGACTGCTACGCGGTGTGCGACGAGGTCTACGAGCACATCGCCTTCGACGGCCGCCGCCACATCCCGCTGATGACCTTCCCGGGGATGCGCGGTCGTAGCGTCCGGATCGGCTCGTCCGGTAAGACGTTCAGCGTCACCGGCTGGAAGGTGGGCTACCTCACGGCGGCGCCGGAGGTGCTGCGGCCGATCCTCAAGGCGCACCAGTTCGTCACCTTCACGACCCCGCCCAACCTGCAGTGGGGGACCGCCCACGGTCTGCGCAAGGAAGACGCCTATTTCAACGGCCTCGCGCAGGGGCTTCAGGTCAAACGCGATCGCCTCGCCGCGGGGCTGCGCGACATCGGCTTCGACGTCATGGACGCGCAGGGAACCTACTTCATCACCACCGATTTCCGGCCGCTCGGCTTCAACGGCACCGACGAGGATTTCTGCCGCCATATCACCGAGGCCGCCGGCGTGACCGCGGTGCCGATCAGCGCGTTCTACCAAAGCGCCGGTTCGCCGAAGTATTTCGCGCGGTTCTGCTTCTGCAAGAACGACTCGACGATCGACGCGGCGCTCGACCGGCTGAGAGATCACTTTAAGAGAAGGTGAGATATCACCTTAAGAGGTTGGCGAGCTTCTCGACCAGATCCACGGCGTTTCCCGATCCGAACACGTAGCGGTCCGGCCGCACCAGCACCGCTTCGACGCCGCGCGAACCGAGCCAGTCGCGCAACGGCGCCGCGAACGCGCCGAACACGGGGTCGGTCAGCGAGACTCGGCGCAATCCCGCGACTTCCGGTCCACGGGCGTCCTCGGCGATCAGCCAGAATCCATCGCCGGCGACATCGTCGAAGCGGACCGGGGCCGCGTCGTCGCCGTTCCACGGCTGCGGGAACAGGCCGCCGGCGCCGGGCGTGCCCGTCAGCACGACGCCCTCGGTGATCGGCGGAAACGTCAGGGCGGGACCTGGAAGGCCGGCGGCGCGGCGCGCCAGCATGTCGGCGTCGCGCGCCGCGGCGGCGGCGGGATCGAGCGTGCAGACCACGCGGCCCATGGCGATCGCGGTCTCGACGATGGCACGGACCTGGCGCTCGCGCTCCGGCTGAAAGGTGTCGAGCAGCGACGCGGTCGATTCGCCGCGCACCACGCGCGCCAGCTTCCACGACAAGTTGGCGGCGTCACGGACGCCGGAGCACATGCCCTGGCCGGCGAACGGCGGCATCTGGTGCGCGGCGTCGCCGGCGAGCAATACGCTGCCGTCGCGCCAGCGCCGCGCGACCAGGCCATGGAAGCGGTAGACCGCCTTGCGCTCGATCTCGAGGCTCCGCCGGTCGCCCCATGGCGCCAGCCACGACCAGATCCGCGTCTCGTCGAGCGCTTCCTCCGGCGTCTCGCCGGGCTTGAGCATGAACTCCCACCGGTGGCAGCCGGGTCCCATCAGCACGCAGGTCGTCGGCCGCGCCGGATCGCAGAACTGGACGTTGACGCCGGGGAGGCGCGCGCCGGGCCCGGTGCGGACGTCGATCACCAGCCAAGGCTCGTCGAATCCATAGTCGTCGAGCTCGATCACGCAGGCCTTGCGCACGGCGCTCGCGGCGCCGTCGCAACCGACCACGAAACGCGCCGTGACGATGCGCTCGCCGGCATCGTCCACGACGCGGGCGCGCGCGCCGCCGGCGGTTTGATCCAGTCCGACGAGCCGCGTGCCGAGACGCGTCTCGACCTGCGGCGCCGCCGCGAGGCGCGCGCGCAGCGCCGTCTCGATCGCCGGCTGGTGCATCATGTAGTTGCCGCGCCAGCCCGAGACGCTGCGCGCCGACGTGCGGTCGAAACGCAGCAGGATCTCGCCGCGCGCGGTCCGGAACTCGTAGCCGTCGGACGCGCGGACGTGCGGCAGGACGGAGTCGGCGATGCCCAGCCGCTGGAACACGCGCATGATCTCGTGGTCGAAATGCGCGGCGCGGGGCAGCGGATAGACGGCGGTGTCGCGGTCGATCGCGATCACGCGCAGGCCCTCGCGCGCCAGCAGCGCCGCGAGCGTCGCCCCGACCGGTCCCAGGCCGACGACGAGGACGTCGCAGTCCACGGCGCCGCCGTCCGTCACGCCACCGCGGCGGTGGACTGGACGGCGCGGGCGGCCTTCAGGCCGGTCTCGATGGCGCCGTTCATGAAGCCGCTGTGCTCGACGCTGGCGTGCTCCCCGGCGAACAGAAGACGGCCGCCCAACTCGGGCCGGCCCTCGACGCCGAAGAACGCCGTGTACTGGCCGGCCAGCGGCGAGGAGTAGGAACCGCGCGCGTGTCGGTAACGGCTCCAGTTCATGAACATGCGCACGCCGGTGGCCTCGGCGCCGGCGCGCGGGTCGAGCGATCCGAGGAACCTGAGGGTCGCGGCGTGCGCGTCGGCGGTGAACGCGGCTCCGGCGCGGCCGCCGAGGAAGTTCGTCAGCACGCCGTTGGCGCCGGCCTGGTCGCGGCTGGTCTCCCAGAAATTCTGATGCCCTGAATCGGTGGTCAGGAAACCGGCGAAGGGCGGCAGCGCGCCGGGCGCGCGCCAGAAGCGCGAGCGGTAGTCGGTCATCGCCTTGGTGTTGGTGCCGTAGCCGTACTCCGCGATGCTGCGCTTCTTCGCGGGCTGGAGATCCAGCGCGCGCACGCCGTCGACGTCGCGCAGCACCGAGAACGGGATCGTCATCAGCACCTGTCGGGCGGAGACTTCGACGCGGCGGCCGGCATTGTCGAACGACAGGTGGAGGCGCCGGCCGTCGTCGCGGATCGCGACGAGGTCGTGGCGCAGCTGGATCGCGCGGTCCTCACCGCCGTCGACCCGGGCGGCAACCGCGCGCCGCAACGCGTCCACCAGACGCGAGTTGCCGCCTTCGATGCGCCAGGCCTCGTCGCTCTCGCCGTAGAGTCCGTGCTGCGCGGGATCCATCAGCAGGATCAGGTTCAACGACGTCTGCTCGTCGGCCTCGCGCCCCATCTCGCCGACATAGGCGACGCGCACGGCTGTGCGCACCCACGGCTCGACGTCGCGCTGCTGGTCGAGGAACTCCGCCAGGGTCATGCGGTCGAACGCGGCCGCGTTCATCGGCGCGTCGAACGTGACCGAGACGTCCTTGGCGCCGCCGGCGATCTCGCGCCGCGCCCGCGCCACGGCCGCGATCAGCGGCTTTAGCCCGTCCTCGAACTGCCGGCCGGTGTAGACGCGTCCACCGACGTGGATCAGCTCCAGTTCCACGCCCGCCGGCGGGTCGCTGAACTTCCGCAGGGGCACGCGCAACTCGGCGCAGAGGCGGCGCAGGTCCTCGTGTCCGGTGTCGATCAGCTCGGCGCCGAGCTCGACGAACTGCCCGCCGGCGTTGAAGCCGTCATATGTCCAGACGCGTCCGCCGACACGGCCGGACGCCTCGTAGATGGTGAACGGGCGGCCGGCCTTCGCCAGCGCATGGGCCGCCGACAATCCCGCGAGGCCGGCGCCGATGATGGCGACCGGCTCCGCCGTCGAGGCGCCGCCGGTCATCGGCGCGGCGCAGGCTGCGAGCGTGGCGGGCGCCAGCGCCGCGGTCGCCGCCAGCCGGCTCGAACCGGCCAGGAACCCGCGCCGGGTCACGCCGGGCGAGGGCGCCGCGGCGGCGTTGCGCCAATGGCGACGAAGGGCCCGGAACATTGGCGTGCGCGACATGCTCGACCCTTTCCGTCTTGAACGCGTGACGACCCGTTTAGTCGACGACGGTGTCGCGCGCCATCGTTCGGCGTTTGGCGTTGTCGACGTATCGATGCAAAATGTGCCTTACGACATCGGGGATGTGGGCGCTCGCTTTTGCGTATGGTATGACGCGGACCGGCGGATCGCCGGACGTTTTTTCGGGGGGAGAGAGCGATGGCGAGAACGAGGGTGGCGGTGTTCCGGGCGAGCGTGGTCGACGTGAACGATCCGACGCGCCAAGGACGGATGCGGCTTCAGGTTCCGCAGGTGCTCGGCAACGAAATCAGCGCCTGGGCGAAGCCGTACACGCCGCCGGCGGAGCCGCCGCATCCCGACGGTCCTCTGGTGGCCGACGGCCGTGTCCACGTCACCTTCGAAGGCGGCAACCAGCAGTATCCGATGGCGTTTCCGCTCACCCGCAACGACCAGCCGCTCTCCGGCCTCCAGCTCTATCCCGGCATGGTCCTCGATTCCGACGATCCGATGGGGCAGAGCCGGGTGAACATCAGCGTGCCGGCGATCTCCGAGAATCCGCTCGGATGGGCGCCGATGTGCGCCTTCCTGACCTTCGGCTCGGCCCGGTCGATCCGGGTGGGTTCCAAGGTCGTGGTGGTTTTCGACCGCGGCGACACGAACTATCCCATCGTGTTCGCGACGATGCCGTAGCCTGCGGCGCCGCGATCGTCCGCGCGGCGCTTGACGCTCGGGAAGGCGCGGAGTACCTAGCCGGCCGCGTTTTAGGATGCGGACAGCGTCCGGCGTGTGGCGGCCGTAGCTCAGTTGGTTAGAGCGCTAGATTGTGATTCTAGATGTCGCCGGTTCAAATCCGGTCGGCCGCCCCAATCCCCCTCCATCGGCACCATCGCGCGGGCGTCGCTTGGCCGCGCCGCGCCGGCGCCGTATTCTGCGCGACGATGCGACCGGCCCCCGACGCCGACGGCCGGGGCGGGGAGAACGTGGATGCGGGCCTTTCTGAAGCGATTCCTGACGCCGCCGCTCGTGGTGCTCGCCGCCATCGTGATGGTGGTCGAGGAAACGCTGATCGACGCGTTGCAATGGGTGATGGCGCGGTTCGCGCGGCTGCGCTGGATCGCGGCGTTGGAGGCGCGCGCGGCCCGGCTGCCGCCATACCCGGCGATGCTGCTGTTCCTGCTTCCCGGCGCCATACTGATGCCCGTGAAACTGGGCGCCCTCTGGGCGGTGGCGCAGGGCCACGTCGTGCTCGGCGGCGCGGTGATCGTCGCCGGCAAGATCGTCGGCACGGCGTTCAGCGCGCGCATCTACAAGATCCTGCGGCCGACGCTGGTGACGCTACCGTGGTTCGCGCGGGCCGAGGCCTGGGTGTTCGCGCTGCGCGACAGGCTCTACGGCTACGTCCGCTCGCTGCCGGCGTGGCAGGCGGCGAAGCGCGGCGTGGCCGACGCCAAGGCGTGGGTGCGCTCGATGATGCCGAAATCGGGGTGGATCGCGCGCCGCTTCGCCGCGCTTCGCCGCCGCCGGCGGCGTTCGGCGTGATGGAAAGCCCGCGCGAATGACCTCCGGCGGGCCGGGGCCGGCCACCGCCGAAGGGCGCGATCTCGTGGGCGACGACGATCTGGCGCTGCTGACCTGCGCCGAGATGGCTGCCGCCGAGAAGATCGCGATGCGCGGCGCGACCGGCCCGGACGGCGCGCGCTTCGCCGCCGTGTCCGGGTCCGAACTGATGGAGGCCGCCGGCGCCGCGGTCGCCGCCGCCGTCGTCGAGCGGCATATGCCGCAGCCGACCGTCGTGCTGTGCGGGCCCGGCAACAACGGCGGCGACGGCTTCGTCGTCGCGCGGCACCTGTCGGCGGCGGGCTGGCCGGTCCGCGTCGGGCTGATCGGGCGGCGCGAGGATCTGCGCGGCGACGCGATGTGGGCCGCGATCCTGTGGGACGGCGCGGTCGATCCGCTGTCGCCGGCGTTGCTGGAGGAGCGACCGCTGGTCGTCGACGCGATGTTCGGCGCCGGGTTGAAGCGGGCGATCGACGGCGAGGCGCGGGCGGTCATCGAGACGATCAACGCGCGGCGCCTTTCCTGCGTGGCGGTCGATCTGCCGAGCGGGCTGAACGGCGATACCGGCGTGGCCCTCGGCCCGGCGCCGGTCTGCCAGATGACGGTCACGTTCTTCCGGCCGAAGCCCGGGCACTTGTCGATCGAAGGGCGCGCGCTGTGCGGCGAGCTGCGCGTCGCCGAGATCGGCGTCGCCCGCGGCGCCTTGCGGGAGGTCGCGCCGCGGCAGTGGCGCAATGGTCCGGCGTTGTGGCGCGCGGCGCTGCGCCCGCCCCGGGCGACCGACCACAAGTACGTCCGCGGCCACGCGGTCGTCGTCGGCGGCGAGCTGATGACCGGCGCGGCGCGGCTGGCGGCGCTGGCGGCGCGCCGAGTCGGCGCCGGCCTGGTGACGATCGCGGCGCCGCCGGGGGCGATGCTGGTGTACCAGCTCGCCGAACCGGGAAACCTCGTGGTCCCGCTGGACTCGGCCGCGGCGTTCCAGCGTCTGGCCGCCGATCCGCGCAAGAACGTGTTCCTGGTCGGGCCAGGCGCGGGCGCGACCGTCGCCACGCGGCGGCTGGCGGTCGACGCGCTCGGCACCGGACGCGCCACGGTGCTCGACGCCGACGCGCTGACCTGTTTCGCCGGCGACGCGGCGTTCCTGTTCGAGAAGATCCGCTTCCCCACGCTGCTGACGCCGCACGAGGGCGAGTTCAACCGCCTGTTCCCCGAGCTCGGTCCGGAACTGGGCAAGCTGGAGCGCGCGCGCCGCGCCGCCAGGCGTTGCGGCGCGGTGGTGCTGCTCAAGGGCGCCGACACCGTGGTCGCGGCCCCCGATGGCCGGGCCGTGATCAACGACAACGCGCCCCCGACCCTGGCGACGGCGGGCTCGGGCGACGTGCTGGCCGGGATCGCGACCGGTCTGATCGCGCAGGGCATGACGCCGTTCGCGGCGGCGGCGGCGGCGGTCTGGATCCACGGCGAGGCGGCCAATCTGGCCGGCCCCGGCCTGATCGCCGAGGATCTGCCGCCGCGCGTGCCGGCGGTGATCGCGGCGCTGTCGCGGCCCGTGGAGCCCGGCCCGGCCGACGCCTGAGCGCGGCCGGACCGAGCGGGCGGGGCGCCGGATAACCCTTTGACCGGTCGCGGGACGCGCGTTAGAAGGCGCCCCTTGGCCGCCGGGTCCCGGTCGGCCGGGCGCGCGGCGCGTCGCGGGCGTGGTGGAATTGGCAGACACACGAGATTTAGGTTCTCGCGCCTTTACCGGCATGGGGGTTCAAGTCCCTCCGCCCGCACCATCGTCCGGCCGCCCACGCGTCCACCAGTCTGAACGGATCGAGCGGATTTTCCCAACATGCAAGTCACCGACATCGCCACCGAAGGCCTGAAGCGCGCATTCAAGATCGTCGTGCCGTCGGGCGACCTGTCCGGCAAGGTCGACAGCCAGCTCGTCGAGATGTCGAAGACGGCGTCGATGGCCGGCTTCCGTCCCGGCAAGGTGCCGGTCAGCCTGCTGCGCCGTCAGTACGGCCAGGCGCTGTTCGCCGACGTGGTCGAGAAGTCGGTCAACGAGAGCGTCGGCAAGACCGTCGAGGAGAAGGGCCTGCGCCCGGCGCTGCAGCCCAGGGTCGAGGTCAAGCAGATCGGCGAGGGCAAGGACCTCGAGTTCGACGTCACGGTCGAGATCATGCCGGAGATCGGCGACGTCGATTTCGGCGCCATCGAGCTGGAGCGCCTGAAGGCCAGGGTCGAGGACCAGGCCGTCGAGGACGCGCTGAAGCGCATCGCCGACGCCAACAAGGACCAGAAGCCGCTGGCGACGCCGCGGCCGGCGGCCAAGGGCGACGTCGTGAAGATGGATTTCACCGGCTACGTCGACGGCGTGGCGTTCCCCAACGGCAGCGCCACCGACTACTCGATCGAGCTCGGCTCGGGCAGCCTGATCCCCGGCTTCGAGGACCAGGTGGTCGGCGCCTCGGCCGGCGAGGAGCGCGAGGTCAAGGTGACGTTCCCGGCCGAGTACGGCGCCGCCGAGCTGGCCGGCAAGGACGCGGTGTTCAAGGTCGCGGTCAAGGAGATCCTCGAGGCGGTGGCCAAGCCGGTCGACGAGGAGCTCGCCAAGGCGTCGGGCTTCGAGTCGCTGGAGAAGATGCGGACGGCGGTGCGCGAGCGCATCGAGCAGGACTACGCCCAGGTGTCGCGCGCGCTGGTCAAGCGCAAGCTGCTCGACCAGCTGGCGGAGAAGAACAAGTTCGGCGTGCCGCAAGGCCTCGTCGACATGGAGTTCGAGGCGATCTGGAACCAGGTGGAGGAAGCGAAGAAGTCGGGCCAGAAGGTCGAGGGCGACGAGGACAAGCTCAAGGAGGAGTACCGCGGCATCGCCGACCGCCGTGTGCGCCTGGGGCTGCTGCTGGCCGAGGTCGGCCGCAAGAACAACATCGAGGTCTCGGCCGCCGAGATCAACCAGGCGGTGATGCGCGAGGCGCAGCGCTATCCCGGCCAGGAGCGCGCGGTGCTCGAGTTCTACCAGAAGAACGCCGAGATGCGCGACCGGCTGCGGGCGCCGATCTTCGAGGACAAGACGATCGACTTCGTGCTCGAGCTGGCCAAGGTCGCCGACAAGTTCGTGCCGCCGGACGACCTGCTGAAGGCGGCGCGCGAGGGCGAGGACGACAAGGCCGCCGCCTAGGCGCCGTTCCGTCCGGACACGGAAACAGGGGATCGCGACCGGCGTCCGATCCCCTTTTTCACGCCCGAGGCTTGCGCCGCCCGGGGCCGCGCGCCATTTCCCGCCGGCGACGCTTGATTTCGGCCGCGCGCGCGGCCCAGATACGCACCGAGACCGCCGGCCCCCTCCGGCGCCAGACATCGAAGGACCGAGAGAGATGATCCGCGACCGCGATCCGATCGACATCCACAACAATTATTTCGTGCCCATGGTGGTCGAGCAGTCGGCGCGCGGCGAGCGCGGCTACGACATCTGGTCGCGCCTGCTGAAGGAGCGGATCGTGTTCCTGTCGGGTCCGATCGAGGACCAGATGGCGACCCTGCTGTGCGCCCAGCTGCTCTACCTCGAGTCCGAGAACCCGACCAAGGATATCGCGTTCTACATCAACTCGCCGGGCGGCGTGGTGACGTCGGGCCTCGCGATCTACGACACCATGCGCTACATCCGGCCGTCGATCTCGACCCTGGTGTTCGGCCAGGCCGCGTCGGCCGGCTCGCTGCTGCTGATGGCGGGCGACAAGGGCAAGCGCTACGCGCTGCCGAACGCCCGGGTCATGATCCACCAGCCCTCCGGCGGCGCCCAGGGCCAGGCCACGGACATCGAGATCCAGGCCAGGGAGATCCTGGCCACCCGGGCCAAGCTGAACCAGATGTACGTCGAGCACACCGGCCAGCCGATCGAGGTGATCGAGCGCTCGATGGAGCGCGACAAGTTCTTCGCCCCGAGGAGGCCAAGGACTTCGGGCTGATCGACGAGGTCGTCGAAACGCGCCGGTCCGCCGAGCGACGCCAAGGCCCTGACCGGGCGGCCGCGGCGGGCCGGCGGCTCCGGCGGGCGCGACCCCGCCGGATCGCGCATGGCCGCTGCGACATCGGAACACAAGATTTTGATGTTGTACGCGCCCGACACTGGGGCGTAACATAGCTATAGCGTGCGTTGCGTCGCGCGTTCGCGGAGGATTTTGGGCCCATGGCGACCACGAAGGCCGGCGGGGACTCGCGGAACACCCTGTATTGCTCGTTCTGCGGCAAGAGCCAGCATGAAGTTCGCAAGCTGATCGCCGGGCCCACGGTGTTCATCTGCGACGAGTGCGTCGAACTCTGCATGGATATCATCCGTGAGGAGAACAAGACGACGCTGGTCAAATCCAAGGACGGCGTGCCGACTCCGCGCGAGATCCGGCAGATCCTGGACGACTACGTGATCGGCCAGGACTACGCCAAGAAGGTGCTCTCGGTCGCGGTGCACAACCACTACAAGCGGCTCAACCACGGCGCCAAGAACAACGACGTCGAGCTCGCCAAGTCGAACATCCTGCTGATCGGGCCGACCGGCTCGGGCAAGACGCTGCTGGCGCAGACCCTGGCGCGCATGCTCGACGTGCCGTTCACCATGGCCGACGCGACGACGCTGACCGAGGCCGGCTACGTCGGCGAGGACGTCGAGAACATCATCCTGAAGCTGCTGCAGGCCTCCGACTACAACGTCGAGCGGGCGCAGCGCGGCATCGTCTACATCGACGAGGTCGACAAGATCAGCCGCAAGTCCGACAACCCGTCGATCACCCGCGACGTGTCGGGCGAGGGCGTGCAGCAGGCGCTGCTGAAGATCATGGAGGGCACCGTCGCCTCGGTGCCGCCGCAGGGCGGGCGCAAGCATCCGCAGCAGGAGTTCCTGCAGGTCGACACGACCAACATCCTGTTCATCTGCGGCGGCGCCTTCGCCGGCCTGGAGAAGATCATCTCGCTCGCGCGGCAAGGGCACGTCGATCGGCTTCGGCGCCGAGGTGCGCGCGCCCGACGAGCGCACCACCGGCCAGATCCTGGCCGACGTGGAGCCCGAGGACCTGCTGAAGTTCGGCCTGATCCCGGAGTTCGTCGGCCGCCTGCCGGTGATCGCCACGCTGGACGACCTCGACGAGGCGGCGCTGGTCGAGATCCTGACCAAGCCGAAGAACGCGCTGGTGAAGCAGTTCCAGCGCCTGTTCGAGATGGAAGACGTGCGCCTGGAGATCCACGAGGACGCGCTGAAGGCGATCGCCGGCAAGGCGATCGCGCGCAAGACCGGGCGCCCGCGGCCTGCGCTCGATCATGGAGGCGATCCTGCTGAACACAATGTACGACCTTCCCGGCCTCCAGGACGTCGACGAGTGCGTCGTCAGCCGCGAGGTCGTCGAGGGCCGGGCGCAGCCGCTCTACACCTACAGCGAGCGCAAGGAGCTCGAGGCGCCGGCCGGCGCCTGACCGGTCGATGGGGGCCCGCCCAGCGAGGCGGCGCCGACCGGGCCCTTTGCATGGGCGGAAGGGCCGCGCGACGGCCGCGCCTGACGTCGGCGCCGGCGTCGCCATTTGTGCACATGGACGCTCGTTCAGCCGGCGCGTCGGCGGCCCCCAGGGGCGCCGGCGCGGACGGGGCGGGCGGGCCACCAACGTCCGGTGACGGACAAGCGAGGCGTTATGAGTTCCACTCCCCGAGGTACCCTTTTCCCGGTGCTGCCGCTGCGCGACATCGTGGTCTTCCCGCACATGATCGTGCCGCTGTTCGTCGGACGCGAGAAGTCCGTCAAGGCGCTCGAGGAGGTGATGGGCGACGACAAGCAGATCCTGCTGGTCGCGCAGAAGAACGCCGGCCAGGACGATCCCGGCGCCGAGGACATCCACCGCGTCGGCACCATCGGCACCGTGCTGCAGCTCCTGAAGCTGCCCGACGGCACCGTGAAGGTGCTGGTCGAGGGCGGCCGGCGCGCGCGCATCACCGGCTTCACCGACCGCCAGGAGTTCTTCGAGGCCTACGCCGAGACGCTGGACGACGACAAGGCCGACGGTCCCGAGGTCGAGGCGCTGGCGCGCACCGTGTCGGGCGAGTTCGAGCAGTACGTCAAGCTCAACAAGAAGGTGCCGCCCGAGGTCGTGGTGTCGATCAACAAGATCGACGACCCCGCCAAGCTGGCCGACACCATCGCCGCCCACCTCGCGCTGAAGATCCCCGAGAAGCAGGCGCTGCTCGAGATCGTCGCCGTGCCGGCGCGGCTGGAGAAGATCTACGCCGTCATGGAGGGCGAGATCGGCGTGCTGCAGGTCGAGAAGAAGATCCGCAACCGCGTGAAGCGGCAGATGGAGAAGACCCAGCGCGAGTACTATCTCAACGAGCAGCTCAAGGCGATCCAGAAGGAGCTCGGCGAGGGCGAGGACGGCAAGGACGAGATCTCGGAGCTGGAGAAGCGCATCAAGAAGACGCGCTTCTCGAAGGAGGCCCGCGACAAGGCGATGGCCGAGGTCAAGAAGCTGCGCACCATGAGCCCGATGTCGGCCGAGGCGACGGTGGTGCGCAACTACCTCGACTGGATGCTGAGCGTGCCGTGGAAGAAGCGCACCAAGGTCAAGAAGGACCTCAAGGGCGCCCAGGCGATCCTCGACGCCGACCACCACGGCCTGGAGAAGGTCAAGGAGCGCATCCTCGAGTACCTCGCGGTGCAGCAGCGCACCGAGAAGATGAAGGGCCCGATCCTGTGCCTCGTCGGCCCGCCCGGCGTCGGCAAGACGTCGCTCGGCAAATCGGTGGCGAAGGCCACCGGCCGCAACTTCGTGCGCATGTCGCTGGGCGGCGTGCGCGACGAGGCCGAGGTCCGCGGCCACCGGCGCACCTACATCGGCTCGATGCCCGGCAAGATCATCCAGTCGATGAAGAAGGCCAAGACGTCGAACCCGCTCATCCTGCTCGACGAGATCGACAAGCTGGGCGCCGACTTCCGCGGCGACCCCAGCGCGGCGCTGCTGGAGGTGCTGGACCCCGAGCAGAACAGCACGTTCAACGACCACTACCTCGAGGTCGACTACGACCTGTCGGACGTGATGTTCATCACGACCGCCAACAGCCTCAACATGCCGCAGCCGCTGCTCGACCGGATGGAGATCATCCGCCTGGCCGGCTACACCGAGGACGAGAAGGTCGAGATCGCCAAGAAGCACCTCGTGGTGAAGCAGGTCGAGGCGGCGGGCCTCAAGGAAGGCGAGATCCAGATCAAGGACGACGCGATCCGCGACCTGATCCGCTACTACACGCGCGAGGCCGGCGTCCGGAACCTCGAGCGCGAGCTGGCGAACCTCGCCCGCAAGGCGGTCAAGGAGATCCTGATGGACGGGGTCACCAAGGTGAAGGTGACCGCCAAGAACCTCGACAAGTACGCCGGCATCCGGAAGTTCCGGTACGGCGAGGCCGAGGCCGAGAACCTGGTCGGCGTCACGACCGGCCTGGCGTGGACCGAGGTCGGCGGCGAGCTGCTGTCGATCGAGGCGGTGGCCGTGCCGGGCAAGGGCAAGACCACCTTCACCGGCAAGCTCGGCGACGTGATGCAGGAGTCGATCCAGGCGGCGAAATCCTACGTCCGCTCGCGGGCGGTGTCGTTCGGCATCAAGCCGACGATCTTCGAGCGCAAGGACATCCACATCCACGTGCCGGAGGGCGCGACGCCCAAGGACGGCCCGTCGGCCGGCGCCGCGATGTGCACCTCGATCGTGTCCGTGCTCACCGGCATCCCGGTGCGCAAGGACGTCGCAATGACCGGCGAGATCAGCCTGCGCGGGCGGGTCCTGCCGATCGGCGGCCTCAAGGAGAAGCTGCTGGCGGCGCTGCGCGGCGGATTGAAGACCGTGCTGATCCCGAAGGACAACGAGAAGGACCTCGCGGAGATCCCGGACAACGTCAAGAAGGGGCTCAAGATCATCCCCGTCACGACGGTGGACGACGTTCTGGCCAAGGCGCTGGTGCAGCCGCTGGTGCCGATCGAGTGGAAGGACGAGTCCGAGGCCGAGGTGCCGGCCAAGCCGCCGGGCACGCCCGTCGAAGGCATCATGACGCACTGATCAGCGTCGAGAAGGATCGGGAATCGACGGCGGCGCTCCTCACGGGGCGCCGCCGTCGACGTTTCAGCCGGTCGTCGCGGGTGTCAACGGCGTATTTATGGTCAAATGCGGCAATTGAATACCAGATGTGGTGATCCGGCGTTGACGCTGCGGCGTGTCGCGCCCTAGATTTCCGGCCGTCGATCGCGCTCGCGGTCGCGCCCGGAAACGTTGCTCGAGGGTTGCCCGGCAATGAACAAGAACGATTTGATCGTCACCGTCGCCAACGGCGCCAATCTGTCCAAAGCCGACGCCGCGCGGGCCGTCGAAGCGGTGTTCGAGACCATCGTCAAATCGCTCAAACGCAAGGAAAAGGTCCTGATCGTGGGCTTCGGCACGTTCTCGACCAGCAAGCGCAAGGCGTCCACGGGGCGCAATCCGCGGACCGGCGAGGCCATCAAGATCGCCGCGTCGGTGCAGGCCAAATTCAAGGCGGGGCAGTCCCTCAAGGACGCGCTCAACTAGGCCGGAGGCGACGCCCGGCCGATGGCGTCCGGCGCGCCATCCATGGTATCGACGGCCGGCGCGCGGCGCGGGCGATTAGCTCAGTTGGTAGAGCATCTCGTTTACACCGAGAGGGTCGGCGGTTCGAGCCCGTCATCGCCCACCACGCCGCCGCGGCCGAGCCACCAAGTTCCCGCCGCCGCGCGTACGCGCCGTGCGAATTTGCCCCAACATGTTGTGGCCGTTTTCGTTGACACGCCGGGCCCTGAGCGTCTAAACGTCCGTCCGCCAACAAGGCCACGCGGGCGTAGTTCAGTTGGTTAGAATGCCGGCCTGTCACGCCGGAGGTCGCGGGTTCGAGTCCCGTCGCTCGCGCCACCTTCCCCTCGGGGAAGGGGGGATTGGTCTGGTCTTGGTTGGATGTTCGGGCGGGACGTCTTCGTCTCCCACGTCGCCCCGTTCCCGCGTACGCGACCACGCATGTCGAATGCGGCGACGCGCGATCGGTGAGCCGACGAGGCGGCGACGCGGGCCGTGGCGGCCGCGCCGGCGGCGAGGGGGAGGACGATGAACGCGCTGTTGTTCGAGTACCTGCCGATCCTCATCTTCATCGGCATAGCGCTCGGCGTCGTCGTCGCGATGGTCGGCGGCTCCTGGCTGATCGCCCGCCAGAACCCGGATTCCGAGAAGCTCTCGCCCTTCGAATGCGGTTTCGCGCCGTTCGACGACGCCCGCGGCAAGTTCGACGTGCGCTTCTATCTCGTCGCCATCCTGTTCATCATCTTCGATCTCGAGGTCGCGTTCCTGTTCCCCTGGGCGGTCGCGCTCAAGGACATCGGCGTCTTCGGATTCTGGTCGATGATGGTCTTCCTCGGCGTGCTGACCGTCGGCTTCGTCTACGAGTGGAAGAAGGGGGCGCTGGAATGGGAGTGACCTCCGCGACCTCCGCCGCGGCCGTCGGCGCCGGCAACGCCGCGCTCACGCGCGCGCTCGAGAACGAGCTCGCCGACAAGGGCTTCGTCGTCGCGCAGGTCGACAAGCTGGTGTCCTGGGCGCGGTCGGGCTCGCTGTGGGGCCTGACGTTCGGCCTCGCCTGCTGCGGCGTCGAGATGATCCACACCTGGATGAGCCGCTACGACCTCGACCGCTTCGGCGTCGCGCCGATGCCGAGTCCGCGCTCGGCCGACATCATGATCGTCGCCGGCACGCTGACCAACAAGATGGCGCCGGCGCTGCGCAAGGTCTACGACCAGATGGCCGAGCCGCGCTACGTGATCTCGATGGGATCCTGCGCCAACGGCGGCGGCTACTACCACTACAGCTACTCCGTGGTGCGCGGCTGCGACCGCATCGTGCCGGTCGACGTCTACGTGCCGGGGTGCCCGCCGACGGCGGAGGCGCTGCTCTACGGCGTGCTGCAGCTGCAGAAGAAGATCCGGCGCACGGGGACGCTGATCCGCGGGCGGTCGAGGAGCGGCGCGACCCGGACCAACGCGGCGAAGCTCTCAACCAACTGGCCGCGCATGTCGGCGCGTCGACCGGCGGCGCCGTGACCGGCGCCGCGGTGCGTCTGGGCGAGCTGACGCTGGAGACGACGCCCGAGCGCCTGCTGGATCTGCTGGGCTTCCTGAAGAAGGACGACCGCTGCCGCTTCGCGCAGCTGGTGACGATCTGCGGCGCCGACTACCCGGCGCGGCCGCGGCGCTTCGAGGTCGTCTACCACCTGCTGTCGCTGAGGCTGAACCAGCGCGTGCGCGTGAAGCTGGCCACCGACGAGGACACGCCGGTGCCGTCCGCGGCTCCGGTGTACGAATCGGCGCCGTGGTTCGAGCGCGAGACCTGGGACATGTACGGCGTGTGGTTCTCCGACCACCCCGACCTGCGGCGCATCCTCACCGACTACGGCTTCGAGGGCCATCCGCTGCGCAAGGACTTCCCGCTGACCGGCTACGTCGAGGTGCGCTACGACGACGAGCAGAAGCGCGTCGTCTACGAGCCGGTGAAGCTCACGCAGGAGTTCCGCCGCTTCGACTTCCTCAGCCCGTGGGAGGGCGCGACGCCGGTCCTGCCGGGCGACGAGAAGGCGACCAAGGCCTAGGCCGGAGCCGCGATCGCCGAATGGCCGACGTCGAGATCAAGAACCTGACGCTGAACTTCGGGCCGCAGCATCCCGCGGCCCACGGCGTGCTGCGCCTGGTGCTCGAGATGGACGGCGAGATGGTCGAGCGCGCCGATCCGCACATCGGCCTGCTCCATCGCGGCACCGAGAAGCTGATCGAGTACAAGACCTACCTGCAGGCGGTGCCGTATTTCGACCGCCTCGACTACGTCTCGCCGATGTGCCAGGAGCACGCCTACGCGCTGGCGGTCGAGAAGCTGCTCGGCATCCAGGTCCCGGAGCGCGGCCAGTGGATCCGCGTGCTGTTCTCCGAGATCACGCGCATCCTCAACCACATCCTGAACGTCACGACGTTCGCGATGGACGTGGGCGCGCTGACGCCGACGCTGTGGGGGTTCGAGCAGCGCGAGCTGCTGATGGAGTTCTACGAGGGCGTCTCGGGCTCGCGCATGCACGCGGCCTATTTCCGGCCCGGCGGGGTGCACCAGGACCTTCCCGGCGGCATGCTCGACGCCATCGCCAAGTGGTGCGACCAGTTCCCGGAGTTCCTCGACGACCTCGAGCGGCTGGTGACCGAGAACCGCATCTTCAAGCAGCGCACCGTCGACATCGGCGTGGTCACCGCCGAGCAGGCGGTCGAGTGGGGCTTCTCCGGACCGATGATGCGCGCCTCCGGCCTGGCGTGGGACCTGCGCAAGTCGCAGCCCTACGAGGTCTACGACAAGGTCGATTTCGACGTTCCCGTCGGCAAGACCGGCGACTGCTACGCGCGCTACCTCGTGCGCATGGAGGAGATGCGCCAGAGCCTGCGCATCATGCGCCAGTGCGTGGACGCGCTGCGCACGGTCGGCGGGCCGGTGCGGGTCGACGACCGAAAGGTGGCGCCGCCCCGCCGCGGCGAGATGAAGACCTCGATGGAGGCCCTCATCCACCATTTCAAGCTGCACACCGAGGGCTACAAGGTGCCGGCCGGAGAGGCCTACGCCGCCGTCGAGGCGCCGAAGGGCGAGTTCGGCGTCTACCTCGTGTCCGACGGCGGCAACAAACCGTACCGGTGC
Source organism: Rhodospirillales bacterium (assembly GCA_016699855.1). Lineage (NCBI taxonomy): Bacteria > Pseudomonadati > Pseudomonadota > Alphaproteobacteria > Rhodospirillales > Rhodospirillales bacterium. Next base: position 73,435 of record CP064988.1, on the reverse strand, counting down.
CACATCCGCGCGCCGGGATTTCCGCACCTGCAGGCGCTGCACGCGATGAGCAAGGGCCACATGCTCGCCGATCTCTCGGCGAACATCGGCTCGCTCGACATCGTGTTCGGCGAGATCGACCGCTAGGACCCGCGTCATGGCCATGATCACCGCCGATCCGACCGACGTGCCCGCCGTCGCCGAGTTCGCGTTCACGCCGGAGAACCTCGCGGCGGCGCGGGAGCTGATCGCCCAGTATCCGGCCGGCCGCCAGGCCAGCGCCGTGATCGCCTGTCTCGATCTCGCGCAGCGCCAGAGCGGCGGCTGGCTGCCGCGGGTGGCGATGGACCACGTCGCCGGTCTCCTCGACATGGCGCCGATCCGCGTCTACGAGGTCGCGACTTTCTACACGATGTTCAGCCTCAAGCCGCGCGGCAAGTACCTGCTGCAGGTGTGCACGACGACGCCGTGCTGGCTGCGCGGCTCCGACGCGGTGATGAAGGCCTGCCGCGAGGTCACCGGCGTCGGCCCGGGCGAGGTCAGCGCCGACGGGCTGTTCAGCACCATGGAAGTCGAGTGCCTCGGCGCCTGCGTGAACGCGCCGATGATCCAGATCAACGACACCTTCTACGAGGACCTCGACGAGGCCTCGACGAGGAAGGTGCTGGAAGCCTTCAAGCGCGGCGAGACGCCGAAGCCCGGTCCGCAGATCGACCGGCAGACCTCGGCGCCGGTCGGCGGGCCGACGACGTTGACGACGATTCCGGGCGGCGCCGCGCCGTCCGGATCGTGACGGGCGCGGTGGAGTAGGGCGATGCTGCGCGACGAGGACCGGATCTTCACGAACCTCTACGGGCTCCACGACTGGGGCCTCGACGGCGCGCGCCGGCGCGGCGCCTGGGACGGCACGGCCGCGATCCTCGCCAAGGGCAAGCGACTGGATCGTCGACGAGATGAAGAAGTCGGGCTTGCGCGGCCGTGGCGGTGCGGGCTTCCCGACCGGGCTGAAATGGTCATTCATGCCCAAGGAAGTCGGCGCGCGGCCGCACTACCTCGTCGTCAACGCCGACGAGTCCGAGCCCGGCACCTGCAAGGACCGCGACATCCTGCGCCACGACCCGCACACGCTGATCGAGGGCTGCCTGATCGCCGGCTTCGCGATGCAGGCGCACGCCGCCTACATCTACGTCCGCGGCGAGTTCTACGACGAGGCCATGCGGCTCAAGGCGGCCGTGCGGCAGGCCTACGACGCCGGCCTGCTCGGGCCGGACGCCTGCGGCTCGGGCTGGGCGATGGACGTGTTCGTCCACCGCGGCGCGGGCGCCTACATCTGCGGCGAGGAGACGGCGCTGCTGGAGAGCCTCGAGGGCAAGAAGGGCATGCCGCGGCTGAAGCCGCCGTTCCCGGCCGGCTCCGGCCTCTACGGCTGCCCCTCGACCGTCAACAACGTCGAGTCGATCGCGGTGGCGCCGACCATCCTGCGCCGGGGCGCGGCGTGGTTCGCCGGCATCGGCCGCCCGAACAACGTCGGCACCAAGGTGTTCTGCATCTCCGGCCACGTCAACAAGCCGTGCAACGTCGAAGAGGAGATGGGCATCCCGCTGCGCGAGCTGATCGAGCGCCACGCCGGCGGCGTGCGCGGCGGCTGGGACAACCTGCTGGCGGTGATCCCCGGCGGCGCCTCGGTGCCGCTTCTGCCGAAGTCGATCTGCGACGACATCCTGATGGATTTCGACTCGCTGCGCGCGGTCACGTCCGGCCTCGGCACGGCCGCCGTCATCGTGATGGACAAGTCGACCGACATCGTGAAGGCGATCGCGCGGTTGAGCTATTTCTACAAGCACGAGAGCTGCGGCCAGTGCACGCCCTGCCGCGAGGGCACCGGCTGGATGTGGCGGGTGATGGAGCGCATGGTGAAGGGCGAGGCCGAGATCGAGGAGATCGACGCGCTGTACGACGTCTCCAAGCAGGTCGAGGGCCACACGATCTGCGCGCTGGGCGACGCCGCGGCGTGGCCGATCCAGGGCCTGATCCGGCATTTCCGGCCGGAGATGGAGCGCCGCATCGCGGCGCGCGCGGCGTCGGCGAAGGCGCCGGCGCTGGCGGCCGAGTGAGCGCGGGAGCGTCGACATGCCCAAGATGAGGATCGACGGGATCGACATCGAGGTGCCGGCCGGCATCACGGTGCTGCAGGCCTGCGAGCTGGCCGGCGTCGAGGTGCCGCGGTTCTGCTACCACGAGCGCCTGTCGATCGCCGGCAACTGCCGCATGTGCCTGGTCGAGCAGGAGAAGGCGCCCAAGCCGATCGCGTCGTGCGCCATGCCGGTCATGGAAGGCATGGTGATCAAGACCGACACGCCGCTCGTCAAGAAGGCGCGCGAAGGCGTGATGGAGTTCCTGCTGATCAACCATCCGCTCGACTGTCCGATCTGCGACCAGGGCGGCGAGTGCGACCTGCAGGACCAGGCGATGGCCTACGGCCACGACCGCAGCCGGTTCCTCGAGAACAAGCGCGCCGTGCCCGACAAGGACCTCGGACCGCTGGTCAAGACGTCGATGAACCGCTGCATCCAGTGCACGCGCTGCGTCCGCTTCGCCAGCGAGGTCGCCGGCGTCGAGGAGCTGGGCGCGACCGGCCGCGGCGAGCAGATGGAGATCACGACCTACGTGCGCCGCACGTTGTCGTCGGAGCTGTCGGGCAACATCGTCGACCTGTGCCCGGTCGGCGCGCTGACGTCGAAGCCATACGCCTTCAACGCCCGCCCGTGGGAGCTGCGCAAGACCGAGACCATCGACGCGCTCGACGCGCTGGGCAGCGCGATCCGGGTCGACACCCGCGGCGCCGAGGTGATGCGCGTGCTGCCGCGCGTCAACGAGGACGTCAACGAGGAGTGGATCTCCGACAAGACGCGCCACGCCATCGACGGCCTGAAGCGCCAGCGGCTCGACCGGCCCTACGTGCGCCAGGGCGGCAAACTGCGGCCGGCGTCGTGGAGCGAGGCGTTCGACGCCGTCGCCGCCCGGCTCAAGGGGCTGGACGGGTCGAGGATCGCGGCCGTCGTCGGCGACCAGTGCGACGCGGAGTCGATGTTCGCGCTGCGCGAGCTGATGGCGTCGCTGGGCTCGACCCGGGTGGAGTGCCGCCAGGACGGCGCGGCGCTCGATGCCGCCACGCGCGGCGCCTACCTGTTCAACGCCGGCATCGGCGGCATCGACAAGGCCGACGCGATCCTGATCGTGGGGAGCAATCCGCGCCTCGAGGCGCCGGTGCTGAACGCGCGCATCCGCAAGCGCCACCTCGCCGGCCGCGCCAAGATCGGGCTGATCGGCGATGTCGCGGGCGACCTGACCTACCCGGTCGAGCGGCTCGGCCACGGCGCCGCCACGCTGTCGGAGCTGGCGGCCGGCGGCCACTCGTTCCTCGCGACGCTGAAGGACGCCAAGAACCCGATGATCATCGTCGGGCAGGGCGCCTTGCGGCGTCCCGACGGCGCCGCCGTGCTGGCCGAGATCCGGACGCTCGCCGGATCGGTCGGCGCCGTGCGCGACGACTGGAACGGGTTCTGCGTGCTGCACACCGCCGCGGCGCGGGTCGGCGGCCTCGATCTCGGGCTGACGACCGAGGGCGGCGTCGAGGCGATCCTCGCGGGCTGCGCCGGCGGCGACGTCGAGTTCGTCTATCTGCAGGCCGCCGACGAGATCGACACCAAGCGGCTGGGCAAGGCGTTCGTGGTCTACCAGGGCCACCACGGCGACGCCGGCGCGCACCGCGCCGACGTGATCCTGCCGGGCGCCGCCTACACCGAGAAGCCGGGCATCTACGTCAACACCGAGGGCCGCGCGCAGCTCGCCAAGCGCGCCGCGCAACCGCCGGGCGAGGCGCGCGAGGACTGGGCCGTCCTGCGGGCGCTGTCGGCGGCGTGCGGCAAGCCGCTGCCCTTCGACACCCTGGACGAACTCCGCCGCCGGCTGGTCGCGGCCAACCCCGTGTTCGGCGCCATCGACGCGCAGGCGCCCGGCGCCTGGGGCGCGTTCGGCCGCGCGGGAAGCATGACCGACGCGCCGTTCGTCTCGCCGATCGGGAATTTCCACATGACCTGCCCGATCAGCCGCGCCTCGCCGACGATGGCCGCGTGCGTGGCGGCGCGCCGGGCGCCGGCGTCCGTGGCGGCGGAGTAGGCGATGACCCTGCTCGAGTTCTTCAACACCCACTGGCTGGGGATCACGATCAAGATCGTGGTCCAGTGCCTGGCCGTGACGGTGCCGCTGCTCGTCTCCGTGGCGTACATGACCTACGCCGACCGCAAGATCTGGGCCGCGATCCAGCTGCGCCGCGGCCCCAACGTGGTCGGGCCGTTCGGCCTGCTGCAACCGTTCGCCGACGGGCTGAAGCTGCTGCTGAAGGAGACCATCGTCCCCAGCGGCGCCAACAAGGTGCTGTTCGTCATCGCGCCGATGATCACCTTCGTCACCGCGCTGATCGCGTGGGCGGTGGTGCCGTTCGACGACGGCTGGGTGATCGCCGACATCAACGTCGGCATCCTCTACCTGTTCGCGATCTCCTCGCTCGGCGTCTACGGCGTCATCATCGCCGGCTGGGCGTCGAATTCGAAATACGCCTTCCTCGGCGCGCTGCGCTCGGCGGCGCAGATGGTGTCCTACGAGGTCTCGATCGGCTTCGTGCTGATCACCGTCCTTCTGTGCGCCGGCTCGCTGAACCTCAGCGAGATCGTCCGCCAGCAGTCCGGCGGCTTCTGGCACTGGTACTTCCTGCCGCTGCTGCCGATGTTCGTGATCTTCTTCATCTCGTCGCTGGCCGAGACCAACCGCACGCCGTTCGACCTGCCGATGTCGGAGGCCGAGCTCGTCGCGGGCTTCCACACCGAGTACTCGTCGATGACGTTCGGCCTGTTCTTCCTCGGCGAGTACGCCAACATGATCCTGCTGTCGGCGATGGGCGCGGTGCTGTTCCTCGGCGGCTGGGACGCGCCGCTGCCGTTCGCGCCGTTCACGTGGATCCCCGGCGTCGTGTGGTTCGCGCTCAAGATCGCGGCGCTGCTGTTCGTGTTCTCGTGGACCAAGGGGACCGTGCCGCGCTACCGCTACGACCAGCTCATGCGTCTGGGCTGGAAGATCTTCCTGCCGTTCTCGTTGCTGTGGGTGGTCCTCACGGCCGGCGCCATCGTGGCGTTCGGCTGGGGTCCGAAGTAGGGGAGCGGGAACGATGGCCTTCCTCGACCGCACCGCGCGCGCGTTCCTGCTGACCGAGCTGATCTCGGGCTTCGCGCTGACGTTCAAGTACATGTTCAAGCCGAAGGTGACGGTGAACTACCCCTTCGAGAAGGGGCCGATCAGCCCGCGCTTCCGCGGCGAGCACGCGCTGCGCCGCTACGCCAACGGCGAGGAGCGCTGCATCGCGTGCAAGCTGTGCGAGGCGGTGTGCCCGGCGCTGGCGATCACCATCGAGGCCGAGCCGCGCGAGGACGACAGCCGGCGCACGACGCGCTACGACATCGACATGACCAAGTGCATCTACTGCGGCTACTGCCAGGAGGCGTGCCCGGTGGACGCGATCGTGCTCGGGCCGAACTTCGAGTTCTCGACCGAGACGCGCGAGGAGCTGATGTACGACAAGGCGAAACTGCTCGCCAACGGCGACCGCTGGGAGGCCGAGATCGCGGCCAACCTCGCCGCCGACGCGCCCTACCGTTGACCCGGCGCGAGCGCGGAGACGACGAGCGATGACCCCGGCGCTGCTCCAGACCCTGGCGTTCTACCTGTTCGCCGCCGTCACCGTGACGTCCGCGTTCATGGTGATCGCGGCGCGCAACCCCGTGCACTCCGTCCTCTACCTGATCCTCGCCTTCTTCAACTCGGCGGCGCTGTTCCTGCTGCTGGGCGCCGAGTTCATCGCGATGATCCTGGTGATCGTCTACGTCGGCGCGGTGGCCGTCCTGTTCCTGTTCGTCGTCATGATGCTCGACATCAACGTCGCCGAGCTGCGGCAGGGCTTCCTGAAGTACCTGCCGATCGGCGGCGCCGTCGGGCTGGCGCTGTTCGCCGAGCTGGTGCTGGCGATGGGCGCGTGGTCGGTGTCGCCGGGCGCGGCCGAGGCGCTGCGCGCCCGCACGCCCAAGGGCGGCAACACCGAGGCGCTCGGCAAGCTGGTCTACACGGACTACGCGTTCCTGTTCCAGGCCTCCGGCATGGTGCTGCTGGTGGCGATGATCGGCGCCATCGTGCTGACCTTGCGGTCGCGGCCGGGCGTGCGGCGCCAGAAGATCGCCGACCAGATCGCGCGCCGCCGCGAGGACGTGGTCAGCGTCGTCAAGGTGCCGACCGGGGGAGGGGTCTGACATGGAGATCGGTCTGGCCCACTACCTGACGGTCGCGGCGATCCTGTTCACGCTCGGGATCTTCGGCATCTTCCTGAACCGCAAGAACGTCATCGTCATCCTGATGTCGGTCGAGCTGATGCTGCTGGCCGTCAACATCAACCTCGTGGCCTTCTCGGTCCACCACGGCGACCTGGTCGGCCAGATCTTCGCGATGTTCGTCCTGACCGTGGCCGCCGCCGAGGCGGCGATCGGGCTGGCGATCCTCGTGGTCTACTTCCGCATCCGCGGCACGATCGCCGTCGAAGACATCAACCTGATGAAGGGCTGAGGCGGCTCCCCGGGGCCCGCCGACGGACGGACGCAATGGAATTCCTCGTCAAAGCCATCGTCTTCCTGCCGCTGCTCGCGGCGTTGATCGCCGGGTTCTCGGGCCGGGCGATCGGCGACCGCGGCGCGCAATGGGTGACCACGCTCGCGGTCGGCGCGGCCGCCGCCATGTCGTGGTACGTGTTCTTCAAGGTCGGCTTCGGCGGCGCCGGCGGCACCTACCGCATCGCCACCTGGATGACCTCGGACACGTTCGACGTGGCGTGGGCGCTGCGGATCGACACGCTGACGGCGGTCATGCTGATCGTCGTGACCACCGTGTCGTCGATGGTCCACCTCTATTCGATCGGCTACATGGCCGAGGATCCGTCGATCCCGCGCTTCATGGCCTATCTCAGCCTGTTCACCTTCGCCATGCTGATGCTGGTGACGGCCGACAACCTCGTGCAGCTCTTCTTCGGCTGGGAGGGCGTCGGACTGGCGTCGTACCTGCTGATCGGCTTCTGGTACGAGCGGCCGTCGGCCAACGCCGCCGCGATCAAGGCGTTCGTGGTCAACCGGGTCGGCGATTTCGGCTTCGCGCTGGGCATCTTCGCGCTGTTCCTGCTGACGGGGTCGGTGCAGTTCGACGCGGTGTTCAAGGCGGCCCCGGAGCTGGCCAAGCTGACCTTTCCGTTCCTCGGCTGCGAGGTGCCGGCGCTGACCACGGCGTGCCTGCTGCTCTTCGTGGGCGCCATGGGCAAGTCGGCGCAGCTCGGCCTGCACACCTGGCTGCCCGACGCCATGGAGGGCCCGACCCCGGTCTCGGCCCTGATCCACGCCGCGACCATGGTCACCGCCGGCGTCTTCATGGTGGCGCGCTGCTCGCCGCTGTTCGAGCACAGCCAGGTCGCGCTCGACGTCGTCACGCTGGTCGGCGCCGCGACAGCCTTCTTCGCCGCCACGATCGGGCTGACACAGTTCGACATCAAGCGCGTCGTCGCCTACTCGACCTGCAGCCAGCTCGGCTACATGTTCTTCGCGCTCGGCGTCTCGGCCTACCCGGCGGCGATGTTCCACCTGATGACGCATGCCTTCTTCAAGGCGCTGCTGTTCCTCGGGGCCGGCTCGGTGATCCACGCGATGCACCACGAGCAGGACATGCGCCACATGGGCGGGCTCAAGGACAAGATCCCGCAGACCTACTGGCTGATGTGGGTCGGCACCCTGGCGCTGGCGGGCATCGGCATCCCGTTCGTCGGCGGCCACGGCATCGGCTTCGCCGGTTTCTACTCCAAGGACGTCATTCTCGAATCGGCCTACAGCGCCCATTCGACGGTCGGCTTCATCGCCTTCTGGCTGGGTCTCGCCGGCGCGTTCATGACGGCGTTCTACTCCGCCCGCCTGATCTTCATGACGTTCTTCGGCGAGATGCGCGGCGCGGCGGCACACGGACACGGCCACGCCGACCACGCGCACGGCCATGACGCGCATGGGCACGACGCCCACGGGCACGGCGCCCACGCGATCCATGAATCGCCGCCGACCATGCTGATCCCGCTCTACGTGCTGGCGCTGGGCGCGCTGATCTCGGGCGGCGTCGCCTACACGGCGTTCGTCGGCGACGGCTTCGAGAAGTTCTGGGGCAATTCGATCCTGATCCTCACGGAGCACCACGCCCTGCACGACGCGCACAACGCGCCGGCCTGGGTGAAGGTCGCGCCGCTGGTCTGCGGCGTCGTCGGAATCGCGCTGTCCTACTGGTTCTACGTCGTGTCGAAGGCGAACCTGCCGAAGATGATGGTCGACGCGTTCCCGGCGATCCACCGCCTGTTCTACAACAAGTGGTTCTTCGACGAGCTCTACGACAAGCTGTTCGTGCGGCCGTCGTTCTGGATCGGAAGCCAGTTCTGGAAGAAGGGCGACGTCGGCATCATCGACGGCATCGGCCCGAACGGACTGGCAGACGGCACGCGCCGGCTCTCGGGCGCGCTCGGCCGGGTCCAGAGCGGCTATCTCTACCACTACGCCTTCTCGATGCTGATCGGCGTGGCGCTGCTCGTGACCTGGTACATGCTGTCGCGGGGGGCCACGCCATGATCCGCGATCTGGCGTCCCCGTCGCTGGTGACGTTCCTGCCGCTGGCGGGCGCGCTCTTCTGCCTGCTGGTGCGCGGCGACGAGAAGGTGGTGGCCCGCAACGCGCGCTGGGCGGCGCTGTCGACCTCGGTCGTGACGTTCGTCGTGTCGCTGTCGCTCTGGGCCGCGTTCGACAACAAGAACCCCGGCTTCCAGTTCGTCGAGAAGATGGAGTGGATCCCGGCCTACGGCATCGCCTACCACATGGGCGTCGACGGCATCTCGGTGTTCTTCGTCATCCTGTCGACCTTCCTGACGCCGCTCTGCATCCTCGCGAGCTGGACCGCGATCGAGACCCGGGTGCGCGAGTACATGATCGCCTTCCTCGTCCTCGAGACGCTGATGGTCGGCATGTTCTGCGCGCTCGACCTCATGGTCTTCTACATCTTCTTCGAGGCCGTGCTGATCCCGATGTTCCTGATCATCGGCATCTGGGGCGGCAAGGACAAGATCTACGCGGCCTTCAAGTTCTTCCTCTACACGCTGGCCGGCTCGGTCCTGATGCTGCTGGCGATCATCGCGCTCCACTACAAGGCCGGCGGGACCACCGACATCCAGGCGATCATGGCGGCCGGCTCCAAGCTGCCGTTCGAATGGCAGTTCTGGCTGTGGCTGGCGTTCTTCGCGTCGTTCGCCGTGAAGGTGCCGATGTGGCCGGTCCACACCTGGCTGCCGGACGCCCACGTGCAGGCGCCGACCGCGGGCTCGGTGATCCTGGCCGGCGTGCTGCTGAAGATGGGGGCCTACGGCTTCCTGCGCTTCTCCGTGCCGATGCTGCCGCTGGCCTCGGAGTACTTCACGCCGTTCGTCTTCGTCCTGTCCTGCGTCGCGGTGGTCTACACCTCGCTGGTGGCGCTGGTGCAGGAGGACATGAAGAAGCTGATCGCCTATTCGTCGGTCGCCCACATGGGCTTCGTGACCATCGGCATCTTCGCGATGAACACCCAGGCGGTCGAGGGCGCGATCTTCCAGATGCTGAGCCATGGCATCGTCTCGGGCGCCCTGTTCCTCTGCGTCGGCGTGGTCTACGACCGGCTGCACACCCGCGACATCGAGCGCTACGGCGGCATCGCGGCGAACATGCCGAAATACGCGCTGGTGTTCATGTTCTTCACCATGGCCAGCGTCGGCCTCCCCGGCCTGTCGGGCTTCGTCGGCGAGTTCCTCGTGCTGCTCGGCGCCTTCAAGGCGAACACCTGGGTGGCGAGCGTGGCCGCGCTCGGCGTGATCCTCGGCGCGGCCTACGCGCTGTGGCTCTACCGCCGCGTCGTGTTCGGCACGATCACCCGCGCCGACGTGCGGGCGATGACCGACATGGGGCCGCGCGAGATCGCGGTGTTCGCGCCGCTGGTCCTCGTGACGATCTGGATGGGCGTCTATCCGTCCTCCTTCCTCGACGTTATGGACGCCTCGGTCGGCAAGCTGATCGCCGACTACAACGCGGCGTTGAAGGCGGCCAAGGCGACCGCGATGCTGGGCCGGTGAGAAGATGCCGATGAACGGACTCGACAACTGGGCGCTGGCCTCGCCGGAGATCTTCCTGGCGGTGGCCGCGATGGCGCTGCTGATCCTCGGCGTGTTCCGGGGCGACAAGGGCGCCGACCTCGTCTCGGCCCTCTCGGTCGCGTCCCTCGGCGTGGCGATGATCCTGGTCTACCGCGAGATCGATTTCACCGCCCGCGGGCACGGCACGGCGTTCAACGGCCTCTTCCTCGTCGACGCCTTCACCAAGTCGATGAAGCTGCTGGCGTTCCTCGGCGCGGCGCTCGCCATCGTCATGTCGCGGGCGTTCTTCATCCGCGCCGGCGTGTGGCGCTTCGAGTACCCCGTGCTCGTCCTGCTGGCGACGCTCGGCATGTCGGTCATGATCTCGTCGAACGACCTCATGACGCTCTATCTCGGCCTCGAGCTGCAGTCGCTGGCGCTCTACGTCGTGGCGGCTTTCCAGCGCGACGACGCGCGCTCGACCGAGGCGGGCGTGAAGTACTTCGTCCTCGGCGCGGTCGCCTCGTGCATGATCCTATACGGCGCCTCGCTGGTGTACGGCTTCGCCGGCACGACCAACTTCTACGGATTGAAAGCCGCGTTCCAGGGCGGCACGCCGCCGGTCGGCGTCGTCATCGGCCTGGTGTTCGTGCTGTCGGGCCTGGTGTTCAAGGTCTCCGCCGCGCCGTTCCACATGTGGACGCCGGACGTGTACGAGGGCGCGCCGACCCCGGTGACGGCGCTGTTCTCGGTGGCGCCGAAGATCGCTGCGTTGTCGCTGCTGGTCTCCGTCGTCATGGGCCCGTTCCGTCCGCTGTTCGCGCAGTGGCAGCAGGTCATCGTCGCGGTCGCGGTGCTGTCGTCGGTGTGGGGCGCCGTGGCGGCGATCCGGCAGGAGAACATCAAGCGCCTGATGGCCTACTCCTCGATCGGCAACATGGGCTACGTGCTGCTGGGCCTCGCGGCCGGATCGGAGGAGGGTGTCCGCTCCGTGATCGTCTACATGGCGATCTACCTGGTGATGAGCGTCGGCACCTTCGCGTGCATCCTCTCGATGCGCCGGCGCGGCGCGATGGTCGAGACCATCTCCGACCTCGCCGGCCTCGGCCGGCGCCAGCCGATGATGGCGCTGGCGCTGATGTTCTGCATGTTCTCGATGGCGGGAATCCCGCCGCTCGCCGGCTTCTTCGGCAAGCTGAACGTGTTCCTGGCGGCGATCGAGGCGCGCCTCTACATCCCGGCGGCGATCGCGGTGCTGGCCTCCGTCGTCGGCGCCTACTACTACCTGCGCATCGTCAAGGTGATGTACTTCGACGACGCCGCTGCGGCCTTCGACCGGCCGGTGGACCGCGAAATGGGCGTGGTGATGGGCGTCTCCGCGCTGTTCCTGTTCCCGGTCTTCCCGCTGTTCCAGGAACCGATCCTGAAGGGCGCGCAGAAGGCGGCGTTGACGTTCTTCGCGCAATGACCGCGCCGGTCCTTCCCGCGGGATGGACCGTCGCCGCGTTCGACACCATCGGCAGCACCAACGACGAGGCGGCCGCGCGCGCGCTGGCCGGCGCGCCGGAAGGCACCGTCGTCACGGCGCGGCGGCAGGAGGACGGACGCGGGCGCCGCGGGCGGCGCTGGGAGTCGCCCGAGGGCAATGCCTATAGCTCGACGATCCTGCGCCCCGCCTGCCGGCCCGACCGGGCCGCCCAGCTGGGCTTCGCGGTGGCGCTCGCCGTCGCGGACACCGCCGTCGCCGGCTTGCCAACGACGCGGGAAATCCGCCTGAAATGGCCGAACGACGTGCTGATCGACGGCGCGAAAGTCGCGGGAATCCTGCTGGAGTCGGAGATGGGCGCCGATGGAAACGTGGCGCACGTCGTCGTCGGCGTGGGAATCAACGTCGAGGCGGGGCCCGCCGTGACGGCCGGTGGATACCCGGCCGCCGCCCTGCGCGCGCTCGGCGACGGACGGACGGTGGCCGAGCTGCTCGGCGCCTATATCGCGGCGCTGGCCGCGCGGGTGGCGCAATGGCGCGCCGGATTCGCCGGTACCCGGGCGGATTGGCTGGCGCGGGCGGCGTGGCTCGGCGACACCGTCGAGGTCACGGTCGGGACCGAGCGGCTCAGCGGCCGCTTCGCCGGGCTTGACGACGACGGGGCGCTGCTGCTGCAACCCCCGCTCGGCGCGGCGCGGCGGATCGTGGCCGGCGAAGTGTTCCGGCCGTCGGCCTGAGATCGGGAGGATACCATGCTGCTGGCCATCGACGTCGGGAACACCAACAGCAAGTTCGCGCTGTGCGACGGCGACGCCATCGTCGCGCAGTGGCGCCTGCGCACCGAGGCCAAGCGCACCGCCGACGAGTACGCGGCGTGGATAACGCAGCTCATGCGCCTGAAGGGCGTCGATCCGCAGGCGGTCGAGGGCGCCATCCTCGCCAGCACCGCGCCGGCGGTGAACCCCAACATCCGGCGCCTGTGCGAGACCTATTTCAACACCAAGCTGCTGGTCGTCGGCGAGCCGGACTGCGAGCTCGGAATCAAGGTGCTGATCGACCGGCCGCAGGACGCCGGGCCGGACCGACTGGTCGGCGTCATCGCCGGCTACAAGCGCCACGGCGGGCCATTGATCACGGTCGATTTCGGCAGCGCCACGACCTTCGACATCTCGGACGCGGACGGGAATTTCGCCGGCGGCGTGCTGGCGCCGGGCGTCGAGTTCACGATCGAGGCGTTCTACCTGATGACCGCGCGCCTGCCGCGCATCCGCGTCGAGAAGCCCGCGAAGGTGATCGGCAAGGCGACCATCCCGGCGATGCAATCAGGCATCTTCTGGGGCTATGTCGGCCTGATCGAGAGCCTGATCCGCCGCATCCGCGCGGAGTACGGCGAGCCGATGAAGGTGGTCGCCACCGGCGGGCTCGCGGCGGTGTTCAAGGACGAAGTGGGCCTGTTCGACGCGATCGAGCCCGACCTGATGTCGCATGGGCTGATCGAGATCTGGCGTCGGAACCGCCCGTCGCGGGCGGCGTGAACGGTGCCGATGGCTGCGGGGGCGCGGGGCGCTCGGGGAGAGCGCTGAGATGACGGTTCCAGGCGACGAGCTGCTGTTCCTGCCGCTGGGCGGGGCCGGCGAGATCGGGATGAATCTCAATCTCTACGGCTGCCGCGGAAAGTGGTTGATGCTCGATCTCGGCGTCACGTTCGGCGATGATTCGACGCCCGGTCTCGACGTGCTCATGCCCGATCCGGCGTTCATCGAGGAGCGCCGCGCCGACCTGCTGGCGATCGTGCTGACCCACGCGCACGAGGACCATCTCGGTGCCGTCCCCGACCTGTGGCCGCGCTTGCGCTGCCCGGTCTACGCCACGCCGTTCGCCGCGTCGGTCCTGAAGCGCAAGCTGACCGAGGCCGGCCTCGAGGACGAGGTGCCGGTGACGATCGTGCCGCTCGGCGGCCGGCTGTCGCTGCCGCCGTTCGAGCTGGAGTTCGTCACGATGACGCATTCCATCCCCGAGCCGAACGCGGTCGCGATCCGCACGCCGCACGGCGTGGTGCTGCACACCGGCGACTGGAAGATCGACCCCGAGCCGCTGATCGGCGGGATCACGGACGAGGCGGCGCTGCGCCGGCTCGGCGCCGACGGCGTGCTCGCCATGGTCTGCGATTCGACCAACGTCTTCGTCGAGGGCGAGTCGGGGTCGGAGGCGGGCGTCCGCGACCGGCTGGCGGAGACGATCCGCGACCGGCCGGGGCTGGTGGCGATCACCTGCTTCGCCTCGAACCTGGCGCGGGTCGACAGCGCGGCGCGCGCCGCGATCGCCGCCGACCGCCACCCCGTGCTGATCGGCCGGGCGTTGCACCGCATGGTCGAGGCGGCGCAGGAGAACGGCTACCTGCTCGACTTCCCCGACACGGTCTCGGCGCGCGACGCCGGCTGGCTGCCGCGCGAGAAGGTGTGCCTCATCTGCACCGGCAGCCAGGGCGAGCCGCGCGCCGCGCTGTCGACGCTGGCCTCGGGCGGCAACCGCGACATCGGGCTCCAGGCCGGGGACACCGTCGTGTTCTCCTCGCGCGTCATCCCGGGCAACGAGAAGTCGATCGGACGCCTGCAGAACCAGCTCGCGTCGCTGGGCATCGAGGTGATCGCCGACCGCGGCTCGAACATCCACGTCTCCGGCCATCCCGCGCGCGACGAGCTGGCCCGCCTGTACCAGTGGGTCCGGCCGCGGATCGCCGTGCCGGTGCATGGCGAGCGGCGCCACATGGTCGAGCACGCCGCGCTGGCCCGGCAATGCCAGGTCCCGACCGCGCTGGTCGCGCCCAACGGCAGCGTGGTGCGCCTGGCGCCGGGGCCGGCCGCGGTGGTCGACACCGTGGCCAGCGGCCGGTTGGCGCGCGACGGCACGCGCCTCATCCATGTCGGCGACAGCGGCCTGCGCGACCGCCGCAAGATGCTGTGGCACGGCTCCGCCGTCGCCACGCTCGTGGTCACGGGCGAGGGCAAGCTCGCGGCGCCCCCCAGGCTCACGGTCCATGGACTCGCTCAGGACGACGCGGCCGCCATGGAGGCGATGACCGCCGCCAACGACGCGCTGCGCGCCGCCGTCGCCGACCTGACCCGGGCGGAGTCGCGCGACGACGCCGCCGTCGCCGAGGCGGCCCGCCGCGCGGTGCGGCGCGTGTTCAAGACGCGCTTCGACAAGAAGCCGTTGACGGAAGTGCACGTCGTCCGCATCTAGCGGGCGGAAGCTGATCGCCGCTTCCGGAGCCAGCCCATGAACGGTCGACCTGAAGCCTGCGCATCGTCCCGCCCCGCGCGTGGAGCAGGCCCATGAGCTGGGCGACGGGCATTCTCGTCTTCGTCGTGATCTGGTGGACGGTGGTGTTCGCCGTCCTGCCGATTGGCGTACGGCGGGTCGACTCCGCGACCAAAGGCATCGAGCGCGGCGCGCCGGAACGGCCCGAGTTGGCGCGCAAGGCGCTGATCACGACGGCCATCAGCGCGGCGTTGTGGGTGGTCTGGTACGTCCTTTGGGCGCGCGACGTCTTCGGGCTGCGCGACGGCTGGTAGACGCCCCCGCAAACGAAAACGACGAGCCGGCCGGGCTCGTCGTTGTCGTTCAAACTTGCGCGCTCTTTGGCGCGGCGCCCGTTGCCGGGCTTGTCCTCCCTCAAACTCGGGCGCGAGGCTTGCGCCATCGCCGACCGACGGGGCACTCCTAAAGCAACCCCCGGGCGCTGCCTAGCAGTTTTCTTGCGAGCGGGCGCTTTTTTTTGAAATCGCCGCGTGGTTTTGGACCCGTATGTAGACATACGATTTCCGGTGCCCGCCGATTGAGCGGGTGGCGCCCAACTTCATAGCGCGAAGCGTATCGCGAACAGGACCGCGATGATTCCAACCGCCGGATGCAGATCGAGGATCCGTCCGGTCGCGATCTTGATCGCGGCGTAGACGATGAAGCCGAATCCGATGCCCTCGGCGATGGAGAAGGTGAACGGCATCGCGAGCGCCGTGACGACGGCCGGCGCCGATTCGGTGATGTCCTCCCAGTCGACGTCGACCAGCGCCTTGGTCATCAGGCAGGCGACGTAGAGCAGCGCCGGCGCGGTCGCGAAGGGCGGGATCGAGCCCGCCAGCGGCGCGAAGAACAACGCCAGCAGGAACAGGATGGCCACGACCAGCGCCGTCAGTCCGGTGCGGCCGCCCGCGTTGATGCCCGAGGCGCTCTCGATGTAGCTGGTCGTGGTCGACGTGCCGATCGCCGCGCCGATCGCCGCGGCCGACGAGTCGGCGACCAGGGCGCGGTCGAGCCGCGGCACGGTGCCGTCCTTGCTCAGCATGCCGGCGCGGTGCACCAGACCGATCAGCGTGCCGGAATTGTCGAACATGTCGACCAGCAGGAAGGTGAACACGACGGTGACGAGGCCGATGCCGAGCGCGCCGGCGATATCCATCTGGAGGAACACCGGCGCGACGCTCGGCGGCATCGACATGACGCCGGCGAACTTCGCGCCGCTGGCGGGCAGCATCCACGACACGGCGGAGATCGCGAGGATGCCGATGATGATGGCGCCGGGTGTCTTGTAGTGGTCGAGCGCGATGATCAGCACGAAACCGGCGGCCGCGAGCAGCACGGGCAGCGAGGTGAGCTTGCCGTGGCCGACCAGCGTGGCCGGGTGGGCGACGACGATCCCGGCTTCCTTCAACGCGATCAACGCCAGGAACAACCCGATTCCGGCGGCGATCGCCATCTTCAACGACCTCGGGATCGCGTTGACGATCCATTCCCTGATCGGCAGGACGCTGATCAACAGGAAGATCAGCCCGGACAGGAACACGCAGCCCAGCGCGACCTGCCAGCTGATCTTCATGCCCAGAACGACCCCGAACGCGAAGTAGGCGTTGAGGCCCATGCCCGGCGCCAGCGCGATCGGGTAGTTCGCGAGGAACGCCATCAGCGCGGTGCCGATCGCCGCGGCGAGGCAGGTGGCGACGAACACCGCGTCGCGCGGCATGCCGGCCTTCGACAGGATGTCGGGGTTCACGAAGATGATGTAGGCCATCGTCAGAAACGTCGTGAGGCCGGCGATGACCTCGGTCCGGACCGTCGTGCGGTTCTCGGCCAGCTTGAAGACTCGTTCGAGCATGGTGTCCCCCGTTCGGCCGCGCGCCCCCGTACGGCGGGGATCGTCGGCAAGCCGCCCGCGATATTCGGTCGCCCGCGGCGCCGCCGGCCAGCGGGCGGAGAGCCGATTCCTGGGGAAAAGACCGGCCTGGCGGCGGCACGGGCCCGTCGTTTGCGTTCACCCGCGGCGGCGCCTAAATTCACCCGCAATCGCGGCCCAGCGTCGCGCGCGCCTCGAGAATCAAGAGAACCCATGCGCCTCAGCCAGTATTTCCTGCCCACGCTCCGCGAGAATCCCGCCGAGGCGCAGATCGTCTCCCACCGTCTGATGCTCCGCGCCGGGCTGGTCCGCCAGCAGGCCGCCGGCATCTACGCGTGGCTGCCGCTGGGTCTGCGCGTGCTGCGCAACATCGAGCGCATCGTCCGCGAGGAGCAGGATGCGTCCGGCGCCCAGGAGGTGCTGATGCCGACCATCCAGTCGGCCGATCTCTGGCGCGAAAGCGGGCGCTACGACGCCTACGGGCCGGAGATGCTGCGCTTCAAGGACCGGCACGAGCGCGAGCTGCTGTTCGGACCGACCAACGAGGAAATGATCACGACGATCTTCCGCGAGGGCGTGAGGAGCTACCGCGACCTGCCGAAGAACCTCTACAACATCCAGTGGAAGTTCCGCGACGAGGTGCGCCCGCGCTTCGGCGTCATGCGCGGCCGCGAGTTCCTGATGAAGGACGCCTACTCCTTCGACCTCGACAAGGCCGGCGCCATCCGCTCGTACAACAGGATGTTCGTGGCCTATCTGCGCACCTTCGCGCGCATGGGGTTGAAGGCGATCCCGATGCGGGCCGACACCGGGCCGATCGGCGGCGACCTCAGCCACGAGTTCATCATCCTCGCCGACACCGGCGAGAGCGCTGTGTTCTGCCACAAGGGGCTGGTCGACAAGGACATCCTCGGCCGGAGCGTGGACTACACCGGCGAGCTCCAGCCGCTGGTCGACGAATGGCTGTCGCTCTACGCCGCCACCGACGAGAAGCACGACGCGGCGAAGTTCGAGGCCGAGGTGCCGGTGGACCAGCGGCTGTCCGCCCGCGGCATCGAGGTCGGCCACATCTTCTATTTCGGCACCAAGTACTCGGCGCCGATGAACGCCGTCGTCGCCGGCCCCGGCGGCGAGCAGATCACCGTCGAGATGGGCTCCTACGGCATCGGCGTCTCGCGCCTGGTCGGCGCCATCATCGAGGCCAGCCACGACGATGCCGGCATCGTGTGGCCGGAATCGGTGGCGCCGTTCAAGGTCGGATTGATCAGCCTCAAGGCGGACGACGGCGCGGTGTCGAAGACCTGCGCCGATCTCTACGCGCGGCTGGGCGCCGCCGGCGTCGAGGCGCTCTACGACGACCGCGACCTGCGGCCCGGCGCGAAATTCGCGGACATGGACCTGATCGGGGTGCCGTGGCAGCTCATCGTCGGCCCCAAAGGCGTGGCCGCCGGCAAGATCGAGCTCAAGAACCGCCGCACCGGCCAGCGTGAGGAGCTGGCGCCGGAAGCGGCGCTGGCGCGGCTGACCGGCTAGGGGCCGGTCGCGGCCCGGAACCCCATGTTCTCCGTCGCCGAGCGGCTGATCGCCGTCCGCTACCTCCGGGCGCGGCGCGAGGAGGGGTTCATCTCGATCATCGCGTGGTTCTCGCTGGTCGGGATCGCGCTGGGCGTCGGCACCCTGATCGTCGTCATGGCCGTGATGAACGGTTTCCAGATCGCGCTGCTGCAGCAGATCACCTCCGTCAATGGCCATCTCGGCGTCGTCACCGGCCGCGGTCCGATCACGGAATACCAGACGGTCCTCGACAAGGTGCGCGTGGTGCCGGGCGTCGCCAGCGCGGCGCCGGTGGTCGAGGGCCAGGCCGTGGTCGTCACCGGCGACGGCGTGCGCGGCGTCATGGTCCGCGGCATGCGCCTCGAGGACCTCAAGAGCCGGGGTCCGATCGCGCGCTCGATCGAGGCACCGCCGCCGGGCGTGAAGCGCGGCGGGCTCGACGCGCTGGCGGACGGACGCTCGGTAGCGATCGGCGCGCGGCTGGCGGAGACGCTGGGCGTCGCGGTCGGCGACGACATCACGCTGGTCTCGCCCTACCGCAAGATCGAGACGCCGTTCGGCAACCGGCCGGCGGCGGCGCGGTTCACGGTCGCCGCGATCTTCGACATCGGCATGTTCGACTACGATTCGAACTTCATCTACACGACCATGGAGCGGGCGCAGGCGTTCTTCGACCAGGAGGGACGCGTCTCGTTGATCGAGGTCTTCGCCGTCGATCCCGGAAACTACCGCCCGCTGGCGCGGCGGATCTCCGAGGCCTTGGAATGGAAGGCCTACGCCTTCGACTGGCTGGAGGCCAACGCGCAGTTCTTCGCCACCGTGCGCATCCAGACCAACGTCATGTTCCTGGTGTTGACGCTGATCATCATCGTGGCGGCGTTCAACATCGTCTCGAGCCTGATGATGCTGGTGCGGACCAAGGGGCCGGACATCGCGATCCTGCGCACGATGGGCGCGTCGCGCGGCCAGATCCTGCGCGTGTTCCTGATGGACGGCATGGGGATCGGGCTGGTCGGCACGGGTCTCGGCGTCGCGCTCGGTCTGCTGTTCGCGCGCAACATCGAATCCATCCGCCAGGCGCTGCAGAAAAGCTTCGGCCTGACGCTGTTCGATCCGCAGCTCTACATGCTGTCGGAGCTGCCGGCCCGGATCTCCGGCGGCGAGGTCGGGGCGATCGCGGCCATGGCGCTCGTCTTCGCGTTCGCGGCCACCTTGTATCCGGCATGGGCGGCGACCCGTCTCGATCCCTTGGAGGGTCTGCGTCGTGGCTAGGGGCCGGGCATGATCGGCGCGTTCTGGCCCTCGGCCGCCGAGCGGATGATCGCGTCGCGCTACCTGCGCACCCGCGAGCAGGAGGGGTTCATCTCCTTCATCGCCGTCTTCTCGCTGATCGGCGTCGCGCTGGGCGTGGCCACGCTGATCGTCGTGCTCAGCGTCATGAACGGGTTCCGCGGCGAGCTGTACGACCGCATCCTCGGCGTGAACGGGCACATCCAGGTCGCGGCGGAGAAGGGCACGTTGAACGGATGGGAGGCGTTGTCGAAGCGCCTCGCCGCGCTGCCCGGCGTGACCGGCGTGACCCCGGTGGCCGAGCGGCAGACCACCGCGACGGCGGCGGCCGGCGGCACGCGGGCGATCACGCTGCGCGGCCTGAGGACCGAGGATCTGATGGCCCGCCGCGCGATCTCCGGGGGTATCGTCGGGGGCACGCTGTCGGAGTTCACGACCCGGCCGAATCCGATCGTCCTCGGCGACCGGCTGCGGACCGCGCTGGCGCTGCAGTACGGCCAGGAGCTGACGGTCATCGCCTATCTGCGCGACGACAAGGGGAACGTGGCGACGCGCGACGTGACCTACGTCGTGGTCGCAGGTTTCCACACCAAGCGATTCGAGTTCGACAACGCGATGGGGATCATCCCGCTCGACCTGTTCCAGGAGGATTTCAGCCTCGGCAACGGCGTCACGGCGCTCGAGCTCACGGTCGATGATCCGCGCGCCGCGACATCGGTCGCCGGGGCGGTGCGCGGCGCGACGGCGGGCCTCGGGCTGCGCGTCCAGGATTGGCGGCAGCGCAACGCCCGGCTGGTCGGCGCCCTGGAGCTGGAACGCGTGATGATGTTCATCATCCTCGGCATGATCGTGCTGGTCGCGTCGATGAACGTCGTCGCCAGCTTCACCATGCTGGTGCGGACCAAGGGGCGGGGGATCGCCATCCTGCGCACGATGGGCGCGACGCGCGGTGCCGTTGTCCGCGTGTTTTTCCTCGCGAGCGCCAGCGTCGGTGTGGTCGGCACCGCGCTCGGCGCGGCGCTCGGCCTCGTGGTCTGCGCCAACATGAAGTCTGTCGGCGCGGCGCTGACGGCGGTGACCGGCGGCCCGCTGGTCAGCGGCGAGGTCGATTTCATCGCCGCCCTTCCCGTGCGCGTGGAACCGGGCGAGGTCGCGGCGATCCTCGGTCTGTCGCTCGCCCTGTCGCTGGCAGCGGCGGTGTATCCGGCGCGTCGCGCCGCCCGTCTCGACCCGGTGGAGGCCCTGCGCCATGAGTGAACCGGCGCTGTCCCTGCGCGACGTGCGGCGCACTTTCCGCCAGGGTGACCGGGCGCTGGAGGTGCTGCGCGGCGCCGACCTCGACCTGCGGCCGGGCGAGATCGTCGCCCTGGTCGGACCGTCGGGCGCGGGAAAGTCGACGCTGCTGCACGTCGCAGGACTCCTCGAGCGGCCGGATTCCGGCGAGGTGGTCCTCGACGGCAAATCGGTCGGGGCCGCCTCGGACGCGGAGCGGACCGCCCTGCGCGGCCGCTACCTCGGCTTCGTCTACCAGTACCACCACCTGCTGCCGGAGTTCTCCGCGCTGGAGAACGTGATGATGCCGCAGCTTCTGGCGGGGATGTCGAAGCGCGAGGCGGGGAAGCGTGCCGCGGAGCTGCTGGCGATGGTCGGGCTGACGGAGCGCGCCAGCCACCGCCCGGCGCGCCTCTCCGGCGGCGAGCAGCAGCGCGTGGCGATCGCGCGCGCCGTCGCCAACGCGCCGCGTGTGCTGCTCGCCGACGAGCCCACCGGCAATCTCGACCACGCCACCTCCGACGGCGTGTTCCGTCAGTTGATGGTTCTGGTGCGCGGCTCCGGCCTCGCGGCGCTGATCGCGACGCACAACCCCGAACTGGCGGCGCGGATGGACCGGACGGTCCGCCTGCGCGACGGCATCCTCGAACCGGGCTGAACCGCGCCGCCGCTCAACGGCGCGGACTGAGGATCGCGATCGGCCCGGACACGCCCCGGAGCGCGTGCTCGCCGAGATGGTCCATCGGCCGGTCGATATGCCGGGCGACGGCGGCGGTGAGGAGGATCGGCCGGCCGAGCGTCTTGCTCAGCGCCTCGACGCGGCTGGCGGTGTTCACCGCGCGCCCGATGACGGTGAAATCGAGCCGTCCCGGCGCTCCGACGTTGCCGAAGAAGACCTCGCCCTCGTGCAGGGCGATGCCGGACCGCAGCGGGGCCCAGCCGTCGACCGCGGCGAGGGCGGCGGGAGGATCGGCGTTCAGCCGTTCGACAGCCGCCAGCGCGTCCTCGGCGGCGGCCAACGCCGCCGCGGCCGGCCCGGCGACATCGCCGTCCGGTCCCAGCGGGAAGACCGCCAGCAGGCCGTCGCCGATGAATTTCAGCACCTCGCCGTCGCGGGCGATCACCGCGCCCGCCATCCGCTCGAAATAGGCGTTGAGCACCGCGATCATGTCGGGTGGCGACAACCGGTCGGCCAGGTCGGTGAAGCCGCGCAGGTCGGAGGCCCAGACCACGGCGCGGATGGATTCGCCTGAACCGCGCCGTATGGCGCCGGCGAGGACCTTCCGGCCGGCCGCCGCGCCGAGGTAGGTGTCGAGCACGTTGCCGGCGATGCGCAGCGCGATATGGCGCTCGACATGCAGCGCGAAGACGCGGAACAGGCGCCTGATCGCCGCGACCTCGGCGTCGGTGAATCCCCCCGCCCGTCTCGTCGCGATGGTGGCGGCGTTGTGGTAGGCCGCGCCGCCGGCGCCGAGCGGCTCCGCCACGTACTCGGTGATCCCCTGCGTCGCGAGCTCGGCCATCAGCGGATACCGCGCCGCGACGGGGGGATCGTCCGTGCGCGCGCGGAACGCAAGGCCGTTCTCGATCACGCCGAACAGCGGATTGCGCCGGTAGGCGTCGCTGGCCAGCGCCGCCTCGCCGACGCGGACCTCGTCGCAGCCGCCATCGGCGCGGTTCCAGTTCCACGCGAAGCCGAAGACCTGCGGGTGGAGCGTGCCGACATGCAGGCTCGCCCGGTCGAGCGCGAGTCCGGCGGCGACGAGCCGCCACATCAGCGACTCGAACAACGCCAGCAGGTCGTCCTCCCGCGCCGCGGGGCCGAGCAGCCACGCCTCGATGGCGTCGCTGTCGCACCGCTCCGGCGCCGATGCCGGTCCGGCGGTCGAGCGCCGGATCAGCGTGACGGCCGGCGGATACTTGCGTGGCGAAAGGGCGGTCGAGGTGGCTGGATCGGGCATCGCCGGCCAAGTATGGCGCCGCCCGCGCGGGATGTCACAGATGTGCGGACGACGGCCCGCGATCGCCGCGGACTATCCACAGCGGCGGGGAGGATACTGCCGCCAACCACAAGCCTGCCCGGACACCCCCTAAGTGACCCACGCCGCGTTCGTCCATCTCCGCGCCCGCACGGCCTATTCGCTGGCCGAGGGCGCCATCAAGCCCGACCAGCTCGTGGCCTTGGCGAAAGCCGGAGGGATGCCGGCGGTCGCGGCGACCGACCGCGACAATCTGTTCGGCGCGCTCGAGTTCGCCCAGTACGCCACCAAGGAGGGTGTGCAGCCGATCATCGGCTGCGACGTGGCGATCCGCCGCGACGACGAGGCCGCGCCGGCGGGCGGGCGGCTCGCGGTCGCCGCCGACTGGCTGCTGCTGCTGGCGCAGAACGAGGCGGGCTACCTCAATTTGCTGCGTCTCGTCAGCGCGGCGCATCTGCGCTTCAAGACCGGCGCGGTCGCCGCTCTGCCGATGTCGGAGCTCGAAGGCCGGACAGAGGGACTGATCTGCCTCACTGGCGGCGCGACCGGCGCGCTGGGCCGGCTGCTGGCCGACGGGCAGGACGCAGCAGCGCGGCACCTTCTCGGAAGGCTGAAGGGGCTGTTCCCCGACAGGCTATACGTCGAGGTGCAACGACACGGCGAGGCGACGCAGCGGCGGATCGAGCCGGCGCTGATCGATCTGGCCTACGCCGAGGATCTGCCGCTGGTCGCGACCAACGACGCGCATTTCGCGACGCCGGACATGTACGAGGCGCACGACGTGCTGATGTGCATCGCGCAGGGCACGGTGATCGAGGACCAGAACCGCCGCCGCCTGACGCCGGAGCACTGGTTCAAACCGGCCGACGCGATGCGCCGGCTGTTCGCGGACCTGCCGGAGGCCTGCGACAACACGCTGGTCGTGGCGCGGCGCTGCGCCTACATGCCGGAGCCGCGCAAGCCGATCCTGCCGAGCTACACCAAGCTCGGCGGACGCACCAACGGCGAGGTGATCCGCGACATGGCGCGGGCGGGCCTGGAGGCGCTGCGCGACGCCGGCCGCCTGGCGGCGGGGATCGCCTACGAGGAGTACGAGAAGCGCCTCGCCTACGAGGTCGAGATGATCGACCGCATGGGTTTCTCCGGCTACTTCCTGATCGTCGCGGACTTCATCCAGTGGGGCAAGGACCACGACGTGCCGATCGGGCCGGGCCGCGGCTCGGGCGCCGGCTCGCTGGTGGCCTGGGCGCTGAAGATCACCGATCTCGACCCGCTGCGCTGGGGATTGCTGTTCGAGCGGTTCCTGAACCCCGAGCGCGTGTCGATGCCCGATTTCGACATCGATTTCTGCCAGGACAAGCGCGGCCGCGTGATCAAGTATGTGCGCGACGAGTACGGCGCCGACCGCGTCGCGCAGATCATCACGTTCGGCAAGCTGCAGGCGCGCGCCGTGCTGCGCGACGTCGGCCGCGTGCTCGGCATGCCCTACGGCCAGGTCGACCGCATCTGCAAGCTGGTGCCGAACAACCCGGCGAAACCCGTGACGCTCGCCCAGGCGCTGCAGAGCGAGCCGCTGCTGAAGGAGCAGTACGAGGACCCCGACATCAAGCGGTTGGTCGACCTGGCGCTACGCCTGGAGGGCCTCTACCGCAACGCCTCGACCCACGCCGCCGGCGTCGTGATCGGCGACCGTCCGCTGGACGAGCTCGTGCCGCTCTACCGCGATTCCGACGATCCCGAGCAGCTGCCGGCGACGCAGTTCAACATGAAGTGGGTCGAGACGGCGGGGCTGGTGAAGTTCGACTTCCTCGGCCTGAAGACGCTGACCGTGCTGGAGAAGGCGATCGAGCTGATCGGCCGCGGCGCGGTCGACCTGGCGAAGCTGCCGCTTGACGACGAGGCGACGTACCGCATGCTCGCGCGCGGCGACGCCTCGGGGGTGTTCCAGCTCGAAGGCAGCGGCATGCGCGACGTGCTCCGGCGCCTCAAGCCCGACCGCTTCGAGGACATCATCGCGGTGGTGGCGCTCTACCGGCCGGGCCCGATGGAGAACATTCCCAGCTACATCAAGCGCAAGCAGGGCGAGGAGCCGGTCGACCATCTGCACCCGATGCTGGAGGGCATCCTCAAGGAGACCTACGGCATCATCATCTACCAGGAGCAGGTGATGCAGATCGCACAGGTGCTGTCGGGCTACTCGCTCGGCGGCGCCGACCTGCTGCGCCGCGCCATGGGCAAGAAGATCGCGTCGGAGATGGCGGCGCAGCGCAAGGATTTCGTCGACGGCGCGCTGCGCAACGGCGTCTCCGCCGACCGCGCCGCGTCGATCTTCGACCAGGTCGACAAGTTCGCGGGCTACGGCTTCAACAAGAGCCACGCGGCGGCCTACGCGCTGGTCTCGTACCAGACGGCCTTCCTCAAGACGAACTACCCCGTCGAGTTCATCGCCGCGTCGATGACGCTCGACATGGGCAACACCGACAAGCTCGGCGGCTTCCGCCGCGAACTCGACCGCATGCGGATCGGCCTGCTGCCACCCGACGTGAACCGCTCGACCGGCGAGTTCATCGTCGAGACCGGCGACGACGGCCGCAAGGCGGTGCGCTACGCGCTGGCCGCCGTCAAAGGCGTCGGCCGCGACGCGATGGAGCGGCTGGTCGAGGAGCGTCTCGCCAACGGCCCCTTCAAGGACCTCTGGGATTTCGCCGAACGGCTCGACGGCCGCGCGCTCAACAAGCGCATGCTGGAAGGACTCGTCCGCGCCGGCGCGCTGGACTCGCTCAACCCCAACCGGCATCAGACGCTGCAGGCGCTCGAGAGCCTGGTGAAGCACTCGGCGGCGGTCCACGAGGCGCGCGGCAGCGACCAGAACAGCCTGTTCGGCGACGACACCGCGGCGCGCCGGCCCGCGCTGCCCAAGGTCGCCGACTGGTCGGCCATGGAGCGGCTCCAGCACGAGATGACGTCGATCGGGTTCTATTTCTCGTCGCATCCGCTGAACGCCTACGGCAAGAGCCTGGAACGGCTCGGCGTCGTGCGGGCGGCCGATCTGGCGGCGCGGCTGGCGGGCGGCGGGGGCGGCCGGATCAAACTGGCCGGCACGGTGGTCGACAAGGCGGAGCGCACCTCGGCGCGCGGCAACCGCTTCGCCTTCGTGTCGATGTCCGACGCCAGCGGCGGCTACGAGATCACGATCTTCAGCGAGTTGCTCGGCGCCAAACGCGATCTGCTGCAGCCCGGCATGGCGCTGCTGGTCTCGTGCGACGGCAGGCTCGACGGCGAGCAGATCAAACTGACGACTCAGAGCATAGAGAAACTCGACGACGCGGTGCTGCACGCGGCGGCCGGCCTGCGCATCACGGTGACCGATCCTGCGACCCTTGCGCGTCTGCGAGAGGTGATCGGCCCGCCGAAGGGGCGCGGTCAGGTGCGTCTGCTGATGCCGCTGGGCGACGAAACCGAGGCGGAACTCGCGTTGCCCGGCGGCTACGCCATCGCGCCGGGGATCCGCGACAGCCTCTGGAACCTGCCGGGGGTCACACAGGTCGAGGAGGTCTGATGTCCGCCGGGCGGAGGCGCCGGTGAGCGAGGAACTGCCGCTTCTCGGTCCGACGCCCGCCACCCGTCGCGGCGCCGGCGCGCTGCCGGCGCCGGCGGCCGGCTCGCCGTTGCGCGTGACGCCGCCACCAGACGTGTTCCTCGGCACGTCTTCGTGGTCGTTTCCGGGCTGGCAGGGGCTGGTGTGGGATGGCGACTACACGGCCGATACATTGGCCCGCGCCGGATTGCCCGCCTATGCCGCGCTGGGGCTGTTCCAGACGGTCGGAATCGACCGGACGTTCTACGCGCCACTGTCCGACGAGGCGTTCGGAGCCTATGCCCGCCAGGTGCGGGACGGGTTCCGCTTCCTGGTGAAGGCGCCGCAGGCGGTGACGGACGCGGTGATCCGCCTCGAAGGCGGGCGATCGAGCGGCCCCAACCCTCGCTATCTCGACGCGGCGTTCGCGATCGCGCGGTTCGTCGAACCGGCGATGGCCGGGCTGGGCGACAAGGCGGGGCCCTTGGTGTTCCAGTTTCCGCCGGCGCCGCGGGAGATCCTCGCCGAACCGGCGGAATGGGTCGGTCGGTTGGCCACGTTTCTAGGCGCGCTGCCGCGCGTCGTCGGCGGCCGCCGGCCGCTCTATGCCGTCGAGCTGCGGAACGCCGAATTGGTGACGCCGCGGCTAGTGCGGACGCTGGACGAGCAGGGCGTGCGCTACGTCGTGGGCTTGCACGCCCGGATGCCCGCCTTGGAACGACAGGCCGCCGCCTTGGAGCGCATGGCGCCCGGCCCCGTGGTCGTGCGCTGGAGTTTGCACTCCGGCTTCAAATACGAGCAGGCCAAGAGCCGCTATTTCCCGTTCGACCGCATCGTCGACGACGATCCGACGACCCGGAACGCGCTCGCCCGGCTGGCGGCGGACGCGTTCCGCGCCGGCCATCCCGTCTGGATCATCGTCAACAACAAGGCCGAGGGCAGCGCGCCGCTGTCGCTGTACCGGCTCTACATGGCGATGATCGGGCTGATCGGCGGCGTTCCGGCCGCCTGAGCGGCCGGAACGCCGGCCAAAGGCGCTTGCCAAACCCTTGATACGCCGTTAGAAGCCGCTCCCATCTCGCACGCGGGGACGCGGTCGAAGGGGAGACATCCCGACGACCGCTCCGGTGTCCGCAAGGACGACCCCCGCGGAGGCATAACCGGAGAAATTGGACATGGCGATTCCGTCGTTCACGATGCGTCAGCTCCTCGAGGCTGGCGTCCATTTCGGCCACCACACGCGCCGTTGGAACCCCAAGATGAAGCCGTACCTGTTCGGGGTGCGCAACGGGGTCCACATCATCGATCTCACGCAGACCGTGCCCCTGCTCGAGCAGGCGATGAAGGTGGTGCGCGACACCGTCGCCGCCGGCGGCCGCGTGCTGTTCGTCGGCACCAAGCCCGCCGCCGCCGAGCGCGTCGCCGACGCCGCCAAGCGCTGCGGCCAGTACTACGTCAACCACCGCTGGCTCGGCGGCATGATGACGAACTGGCAGACGATCTCGGCCTCGATCAAGCGCCTGCGCGAGCTCGACGCCAAGCTGGCCGGCGACATCGTCGGCCTGACCAAGAAGGAGCAGCTCAACATGACGCGCGAGCGCGACAAGCTCGAGCGCGCGCTGGGCGGCATCAAGGAGATGGGCGGCCTGCCCGACCTGCTGGTCGTGATCGACACCAACAAGGAGGCGATCGCGGTGCTCGAGGCGCGCAAGCGCGGCATTCCGATCATCGCCATCCTCGACAGCAACTCGGATCCGGATGGCATCACCTACCCGGTGCCGGGCAACGACGACGCCATCCGCGCGGTGTCGCTCTACTGCGACCTGATCGCCGGTTCGGTGCTGGACGGCATCCGCGAGGAGATCAAGGCCTCGGGCGGCGATGTCGGCGCGGTCGCCGAGCCGCTGCCGGAGGAGCTCCCGGACATCACCGCCGCGGCCCCGGAGGCCACGGCCGCGCCGGCCGAATGAGCCGGTCGACCCTCTAGTCCCAGTCGGTCGGCCGGTCGCGAGACCGGCCGACTCGTATCCAGACGCGCCGGACGCGGCGCCATTCGGAAGACCGGGCGCGCGGGCGCGCCCCGAAATCGTGGAGAGACGGACATGGCCGAGATCACAGCCGCCCTCGTGAAGGAACTGCGCGAGAAGACCGGCGCAGGCATGATGGACTGCAAGAAGGCGCTGGCCGAGACCGCGGGCGACATCGAGGCCGCCGTCGACTGGCTGCGCAAGAAGGGCCTGTCGGCCGCCGCCAAGAAGGCCGGCCGCGTCGCCGCCGAGGGTCTGGTCGGCGTCGCCTCCGACTGCGCCTCCGGCGCCGTCGTCGAGGTCAACTCGGAGACGGATTTCGTCGGCCGCAACGACAAGTTCCAGGCCTTCGTGGGCGAGGTCGCCCGCATCGCGCTGGCCGCCGGCGGCGACGTGGCGAAGATCGCCGCCGCCCCGTATCCGGGCGCGGGCCGCGACGTCCAGGGCGAGCTCACCAACCTGATCGCGACGGTCGGCGAGAACATGTCGCTGCGCCGCGCGCGCAAGCTGTCGGTCGGGCAGGGCGTGGTCGCGTCGTACATCCATACCGCCGTGACGCCGAACCTCGGCAAGATCGGCGTCCTGGTCGCGCTGGAGTCGACGGGCGACAAGGCGAAGCTGATGGCGTTCGGGCGCCAGCTCGCGATGCACATCGCCGCCGCCAATCCGCAGTCCGTGTCGGTCGCCGATCTCGACCCCGCCGCCGTCGAGCGCGAGCGCCAGGTCCAGACGGATCTCGCCGCCCAGTCCGGCAAGCCGCCGGAGATCGTCGCCAAGATGGTCGAGGGTCGTCTGCGCAAGTTCTACCAGGACGTCGTACTGGGCGAGCAGACCTACGTGATCGACGGCGAGAGCAAGGTCGCCAAGGCGGTCGAGGCGGCCGGCAAGGACGCCGGCGGCGCCATCAAGATCGCCGGCTTCGCCCGCTTCCAGCTCGGCGAGGGCATCGAAAAGAAGGAAAGCGACTTCGCCGCCGAGGTGATGGCGCAGGCGAAGGTCTGACGTCCGGCCCGGGCCTCGCGGCCCGGGTTTACCGCATCTGGCTGGTAGGCGCGCACGGAGCCCCAAAATACCGTGCGCACCCCGGCGTCTGGTGTAATATTCGCCGCCCGTCGCCGCCGTCGCCGGGCCAACGCCCGGTAACCGGCAGAGGCCGAAGATGTCCGCTGTACCCGCGTATCGCCGCGTGCTGCTCAAGCTCTCGGGCGAAGGGCTCATGGGCGAGCGGGAGTACGGTCTCGACCCGAAGATGCTCGGCAGCATCGCCGCCGAGATCCGCCGCGTGCACGAGATGGGCGTCCAGGTCTGCCTCGTGATCGGCGGCGGCAACATCTTCCGCGGCGTCGCCGGCGCGGCGTCGGGCATGGAACGGGCCAGCGCCGACTACATGGGCATGCTCGCGACGGTCATCAATTCGCTGGCGTTGCAGAACGCGCTCGAGAAGATCGGTATCAGCACGCGGGTCCTGTCGGCGATCCCCATGACGACGGTGTGCGAGCCGTACATCCGCCGCCGCGCGGTACGCCACATGGAGAAGGGCCGCGTGGTGATCTTCGCCGCGGGCACCGGCAACCCGTTCTTCACCACCGACACCGCCGCCGCGCTCCGTGCCGCCGAGATGGGCGTCGGCGCGATGCTGAAGGCGACGCAGGTCGACGGCGTCTACTCCGCCGATCCCCGGAAGGATCCGACGGCGCGCCGCTACGACCGGCTCACCTACCTCGAGGTGCTGTCGCGCGACCTCCAGGTGATGGACGCGTCGGCGATCTCGCTGGCGCGCGAGAACCGCATCCCGATCATCGTCTTCGACCTGCACAAGACCGGCGGCTTCGCCGAGGTCATGCGCGGCGAGGGCACCTTCACGATCATCACGGACGAGGAGTGACCAGATGGCCGCCCCCAATCTCGCGGAGTTCGACAAGCGCATGGACGGCGCGCTCGACGCGCTCAAGAAGGAGTTCACCGGGCTGCGCACGGGGCGCGCCTCACCGAGCCTGCTCGAGCCGGTGATGGTCGACGCC
The DNA here is from genome assembly GCA_016699855.1 of Rhodospirillales bacterium. NCBI lineage: Bacteria > Pseudomonadati > Pseudomonadota > Alphaproteobacteria > Rhodospirillales > Rhodospirillales bacterium. The sequence continues at coordinate 42,813 of CP064988.1, read as the reverse complement.
TACGGCCAGCGCATGCCGCTGAACCAGTGCGGCACCGTCAGCGCGCCCGAGCCGCGCATGCTGTCGATCCAGGTCTGGGACAAGGGCCTCGTGGTCGCGGTCCAGAAGGCGATCCGCGAGGCCGGTCTGGGCCTCAACCCCGCCGCCGACGGCACGCTGGTGCGCGTGCCGATCCCGCCGCTCAACGAGGAGCGCCGCAAGGAGATCACGAAGATCGCGCACAAATACGCGGAGCAGGCGCGGGTCGCGGTGCGCAACGTGCGCCGCGACGCGATGGAGGCGTTGAAGAAGGCCGAGAAGGACGGACACATCTCGCAGGACGACATCCGCAAGCAGCAGGACGACGTCCAGAAGCGCACCGACCGCCACATCAAGATGGTCGACGAGTCGCTCGCCGCGAAGGAGAAGGAGATCATGACGGTCTGACGGCCGTCGGATCGTCGCCCGGCATGTCGCTCGCAGCCGCCACCGCGCCGCAAGCCGCCGACCAGGCGGCGGTGCCGAAGCATGTCGCGATCATCATGGACGGGAACGGCCGCTGGGCGAAGGCGCGCGGCCTGCCGCGCACCGCCGGTCACCGGCGCGGCGTCGAGACAGTGCGCGACACCGTGCGTGCCGCCGGCGAGCTGGGCATCGCCTACCTGACGCTGTTCGGCTTCTCGACCGAGAACTGGAAGCGCCCGGCCGACGAGGTCGGCTATCTGATGGGATTGCTGCGCCACTATCTGCGCAACGAGCTCGACTCGCTGGCCGGGGAGGGCGCCCGGCTGCGCGTCGTCGGCGACCGCGCCGGCCTCGCGACAGACATCGTCGATCTGATCGCCACGGCCGAGGAGCGCACGCGCGGCAACGTCCGCATCAACGTCACCATCGCGCTCAACTACGGTGGCCGCGCCGATATCGCGCAGGCGGCCCGGGCGCTGGCCGAGATGGCCCGGCGGGGCGAGATCGACCCGGCCGCGATCGACGAGACCGCCCTGTCGGCGCGGCTCTTGACCAACGGGATCCCCGATCCGGACATCCTGATCCGGACCAGCGGGGAGCAGCGCATCAGCAACTTCCTGCTGTGGCAGTCTGCCTACGCCGAGCTCGTGTTCACGGATACGCTCTGGCCCGATTTCGGCAAGGCCGACCTCGAGGCCGCCATCGCCGAGTTCCGCGGCCGGGAACGCCGTTATGGCACCGTCTCGAGCTGAGGCCGCGTCGGGCGGCCGGTTTCGCGATCTCACGATCAGGGCGGTGTCGGCCGCGGTCCTGGCGCCGCTCGCGCTGGCGGCGGTGTGGTTCGGGTTCCCCTGGTACGACCTGATGGTGGCGCTGGCGGCCGTCGCCATGCTGTCGGAGTGGCGACGGATGGCCGGCGGGTTCACCCATCCGGTCTGGCTGGCGTCGGGCTCGTTCTATCTCGTCGCCGCCGTGGTCGCGGCGTTGTGGCTGCGCCACGACGCCCGAATGGGACAGCTGACGATCCTCTGGGTCCTGGCCGTCGTATGGGCGACCGACATCTTCGCGTTCTTCGCCGGCCGGGCGATCGGCGGGCCGAAGCTGGCGCCGAGGATCAGCCCCGGAAAGACATGGTCCGGTCTGGCCGGCGGCATGGCCGCGGCGGCGGCGGCCTCGGCCGTGTTCTCGGTCTGGAGCGCGGCCCCGCTGTCGTCGCTGTGTTTCTGGGGCGCCGCGACCGCGGTCGTGGCCCAGGCCGGCGATCTGCTCGAATCGGCGGCCAAGCGGCGGTTCGGGGTCAAGGATTCGGGCACGCTGATCCCCGGCCACGGGGGCATTCTCGACAGGGTCGACGGGCTCGTCGCGGCGCTCCTGCTCGTCGCGATCGCCCGGCTCCTCGGCGGCGGGAGCGTCCCGTGGTAGCGGCCGTGGACGCCGCGCCGCGCTCCGTCACCATCCTCGGATCGACGGGTTCCGTGGGCGTCAGCACGCTCGATCTGATCGGACGCCAGCCGGAGGCCTTCGCCGTCGAGGCGCTGACGGCGCACCGTGACGTCGATTCGCTCGCGGCGCAGGCGCGGCGTCTGGGCGCGCGGCTGGCGGTGATCGCCGATCCGGCGCGCTACGCGGCGCTGAAGGACGCGCTCGCCGGTTCGGAGGTCGAGGCCGCCGCCGGACCGGCGGCGCTGGAGGAGGCGGCGTCCCGCCCCGCCGAGTGGGTGATGGCCGCCATCGTCGGCTTCGCGGGATTGATGCCGACCTTGGCGGCGGCGGCCCGCGGCGCGACGATCGCCCTGGCCAACAAGGAGGCGCTGGTCTGCGCCGGCGGCCTGTTGCTCGACGCGGTGCGCAAGGGCGGTGGCCGGTTGCTCCCGGTCGATAGCGAGCACAACGCCATTTTCCAGAGCCTCGAGACCGCCAACCGCCGGCACGTCGAGCGGTTGATCCTGACGGCGTCCGGCGGGCCGTTCCGGACCCGGACGCTGGCCGAGATGTCGGCGGCCACGCCGGCGCAGGCGCTGGCGCATCCCAATTGGGATATGGGCGACAAGATATCCATCGATTCCGCGACCATGATGAACAAGGGCCTCGAGCTGATCGAGGCCCACCATCTCTTCGACATGGCGGCCGACCGGATCGAGATCGTGATCCACCCGCAATCCGTGATCCACTCGATGGTCGCCTACGCCGACGGCTCGGTGCTGGCGCAGCTCGGATCGGCCGACATGCGCATTCCGATCGCCCACGCGCTGGCATGGCCCGCCCGGATGGCGACGCCCGCCAACCGCCTCGATTTCGCCGCCTTGGGAGCGCTTACCTTCGAGCCGCCCGATCCGGTGCGGTTTCCGGCCTTGCGGCTCGCCCGGGAGGCCTTGCAAACTGGCGGGTTTGGGCCCACAATCCTCAATGCGGCCAACGAGATAGCGGTGGAAGCTTTCTTGTCATTGCACATCCGGTTTACCGATATCGCTGAGGTCGTCGAGGCGACGCTTGAGCGATTCGGAGCCGGTGGCGCGTCCCGGGGGGCGGCGGACACGGTGGCGGATCTTCGCGACGTCGACGCGCGGGCGCGCGTCGCGGCGACGGCGATCTGCCGTGGCATCGCGGTCGGATAGCGAAAGAAGAGTGCGCATCATATGAGTTTCATCCCGCTGATCCGCGACAACTTCATCCTGTTCGTGCTGATCATCTCGTTGCTCGTGTTCGTGCACGAGTACGGCCATTACTGGGTCGGCGTGAAGTGCGGCATCAAGGCCGAGGTCTTCTCCATCGGGTTCGGACGGGAGATCTGGGGTTGGACCAGCCCCAAGACCGGAACGCGCTGGCGGTTGTCGATCCTGCCGCTGGGTGGATACGTGAAATTCCTTGGCGACGCGAACGCCAGCGGTGCCGGCGCGCCGGACGACAAATTGTCGGCGGAGGAGCGAAAGCGGGCCTTCCATACGCAGCCGCTCGCGGCGCGCGAGGCGGTCGTCGCGGCCGACCCAGCGGCCAACCTGATCTTTGCCGTCATCGTGCTGGCGATCATGAACCTGGTCCACGGCCAGCCCTACACGCAGCCGCAGGTCGTCGTGATCGAGGCCGACGGCGCCGCCGCCCGGTTCGGGATGAGGACTGGCGACACCATCCTGTCCATCGGCGGGCGCTCGGTCGACAGTTTCGAGGACATCATCACCGTCGCGCAGCTCAATCCCGGCGTGCCGCTGACCTACACCGTCGCGCGCGACGGCAAGACGATCTCGGGAACGGTCACGCCGGTGGCGCGCGACTACGTCGACCGATTCAAGAACACGCATCGCCTCGGCGACCTCGGTGTCGCCAGCGTCAACGCGCTCCCGGTCGTGGGCCGTGTCGCGCCGGACAGCGCCGCCGAGCGCGCCGGCATCCGCCCGGGCGATCGGGTCATCGAGATCGCCGGACAGGCGATCGAGCATTTCGGCCATATCCCGCTGATCATCCGCACCCGGCCCGACATGCCGACGCCGATCCGGCTCGAGCGGGACGGGCGGATGATCGATATCGTGGCCACACCGGGGCGGATCGAATCGACCGACGCCGACGGCAAACCCAAGGTCGAGGGACGGCTCGGCTTCACCAACGGCGCCGTCTCGATCGTGCGCCGCCTCGGCCCCGTCGACTCGACGACCAGCGCGGTGGCGCAGGTCTGGTACATGTCCGGCACGATCTACACCGTCATCAAGCAGATCGTCCTCGGGCTGCGGCCGGCGTCGGAGATCGGCGGACCGATCCGGATCGCCAAGACGACGGGGGAGGTGGCGCAGCTCGGCTGGCCCGCGATCATCATGTTCGTGGTCGGCCTGTCGGTCACCCTCGGGGTCTTCAACCTCGTCCCGATGCCGATGCTCGATGGCGGCCATCTGCTGCTGTACGCCATCGAATGGCTGCGCGGGGAGCCGCTCTCCGCCCGGGCCCAGGACATGGGTTTCCGGATCGGATTCGCGGCCGTCGTGAGCCTCATGGCGTTCGCCACCTGGAACGACATCACGGATCTGGCCCAGCGCTGGTTCCTGGCGCCATAAAGGGCTTGGATAAAGCGACCGCGCTCGGGTAAAAAACCGGTCACGACTGCGAAGACCCTTCGGGGCTGGGGGCCTTTTGAATCGGTTCACGCGCTTTTTGGCGGTTTGCGCCCTGATCTTCGCAGGTGTCGCCGCGGGAATCCCGGCGGCGCAGGCGCAGCGCGGGCCTGCGGCGCCCGGAGGCGTGGTCACCAGCATCGTCGTCCAGGGCTCCAGCCGGGTCGAGCTGGAGACCATCCGCTCCTACATCTCGCTGAAGGAAGGCCAGCCGTTCGATCCGGAGGCGGCCGACCGTTCGCTGAAGGCGCTGTTCGCGACGGGCCTGTTCTCCGACGTGACGTTCCAGCGCGACGGCGGGACGCTGATCGTCAAGGTGGTCGAGAATCCGATCATCAACCGCATCGCGTTCGAAGGTAACAAGAAGCTCGACGACGACCAGCTCAAGCAGGAGATCCAGACCAAGCCGCGCACCGTGTTCACGCGCGCCAAGGTCCAGGCCGACGTCAAGCGCCTCCTCGAGGTGTACCGCCGGTCCGGCAAGTTCAACGCCTCGATCGAACCCAAGGTCATCAAGCTCGAGCAGAACCGCGTCGACCTCGTGTTCGAGATCTCCGAGGGCGACACCACCGGCATCCGGCGCATCACGTTCATCGGCAACGAGCGGTTCAAGGACGGCACGCTGCGGGAGAAGATCCGCACGACCGAGTCGGCGTGGTACCGGCTGTTCACGTCGGACGACCGCTACGATCCGGACCGCATCAACTTCGACAAGGAGCTGCTGCGGAAGTTCTACCTGTCGGAGGGCTACGCCGATTTCCGCGTGCTGTCGGCGGTGGCCGAGCTGGCGCCCGACCGCGAGGGCTTCTACGTCACGTTCACCATCTCCGAGGGCGAGCGCTACAAGTTCGGCAAGGTCGACGTCACGTCGCGCTTCGAGGGCCTCGATGTCGACGCGATCAAGGCCCTGGTGACCGCGCGCGAGGGCGATTGGTACAACGCCGAGCGCGTCGAGCAGACGATCACGGCGGTGTCGGAGGCGGTCGGCACGCTCGGCTACGCCTTCGTCGACGTCCGGCCGAACATCAAGCGCAACAAGGAGACGTTGACCGTCGACGTCACCTTCGACATCCAGGAGGGCCCGCGGGTCTATGTCGAGCGCATCAACATCTCCGGCAACACGCGCACGCTCGACAAGGTGATCCGGCGCGAGTTCCGCCTGTCCGAGGGCGACGCCTTCAACACCGCCAAGCTGCGCCGCTCGCAGCAGCGCCTGCAGAACCTCGGCTTCTTCGAGAAGGTGGACATCTCCAACCAGGCGGGCGCGAGCCCGGACAGGACCGTCATCGAGGTCAACGTCGTCGAGCAGAGCACCGGCGAGATCTCGTTCGGCGCCGGCTTCTCGACCTCCTCCGGCCCGCTGGCCGACATCTCGGTCCGCGAGCGCAACCTGCTCGGACGCGGCCAGGATCTGCGCTTGAGCCTGTCGCTGGGCACCAAGAGCACCCAGGTCGACCTCAGCTTCACCGAGCCCTTCTTCCTCGACCGCAACGTCGCGGCCGGGTTCGACGTGTTCCGCATCACCCGCGACAATCAGAAGAGCAGTTCGTACGACGAGAAGTCGATCGGATTCGCCCTGCGCGCGGGCTGGAGCCTGTCCGAGAACACCCGGCAGAGCGTCAAGTACACGCTCCACCAGGACAAGATCAGCAACGTCGGCGAGAACGCGTCCGCGATCATCAAGCAACAGGCGGGCACGACCGTGACGTCGGAGTTCGGCACGTCGATCGCGTGGGACACCCGCGACAACCGGCAGGCGCCGACCAAGGGGACCCTGGTCCGCTACTCCCTGGACATCGCCGGAGCCGGCGGCACCGAGCACTACGTCCGCAACAAGGTCGACGCCGCCTGTCACTACTCGGTGTTCGACGAGGTCGTGTTCTCTCTGATCGGCCAGGCTGGCGTGATCGTCGGCCTCGGCGGCGACAATGTCAGTATCAACAGCCGGTTCTTTCTGGGGGGCGACAATTTCCGCGGCTTCGCGACCGGTGGCGTCGGGCCGCACGACGGCGGCGACGCGCTTGGTGGCAAGTATTTCTACGTCGCCTCGGCCGAGTTCAGCTTCCCGATCGGCTTGCCGCGCGAGATCGGCATCCTCGGCAAGGCTTTCATCGACGCCGGCAGCCTGTGGGCGCCCGAGGAGAAGGACGCCACGACCCAGGACAGCAAGTCCATCCGCGTGACGGCGGGCGTCGGTGTCCAGTGGGTGTCCCCGTTCGGGCCGATCCGCGTCGACTACGCCCTGCCGATCCGGAGGGAGAAGTTCGACAAGGTCGAGAATTTCCGCTTCAGTTTCGGCACGCGTTTCTAGACCGCCATGGACCGCCCCGGATCGACCGACATGAGGGACAAACCGACAGGCGAGGAGGCCGGGCGGCTGGACTCGCTGGACATCCTGCGGATCGTGCGGATGATCCCGCACCGCTATCCGATGCTTCTGGTGGACCGCGTGGTGGATATCCGCCACGGCGAGAGCTGCGTCGGCATCAAGAACGTCACGATCAACGAGCCGTTCTTCCAGGGCCATTTCCCGGCCGCGCCGGTGATGCCCGGCGTGCTGATCGTCGAGTCGATGGCGCAGACCGCCGCCGTCCTCGTGGTCCAGACGCTCGGCCCCGAGGCCGAGGGCAAGCTGGTCTACTTCATGTCGATCGACGGCGCCCGTTTCCGCCGCCCGGTCACGCCGGGCGACCGGATGGAAGTGCACGTCCGCAAGCTCCAGAGCCGGCAGAGCGTGTGGAAATTCGAAGGCAAGGCCGTGGTCGACGGCAAGGTCGTCGCCGAGGCCACTTTCGCGGCGATGATCCGCGACAACTGACGCCGGCGCCGGACCGCGCCGCGCGGGAACATCGGACGGAGGACGCGATGGACGGAAGCTACGCGCCGGCGGCGGCGCTCAACGCCAGGACCGTCTCCGAACCGGCCCCCGGGCACAGCATGCTCCACACGATGATCCGCGTCATGGATCTGGAGAAGTCGGTCGATTTCTACACCCGTCTGCTGGGCATGAAGCTGCTGCGCGCGCGCGACGTGCCGGACGGCAAGTACAGCCTCGCCTTCGTCGGCTACGGATCGGAAAAGGACAGCTCGGTCGTCGAGCTGACCTTCAACTGGGGCCAGGACAAACCCTACGACCAGGGCAACGCCTTCGGCCATCTCGCGATCGGCGTGCCCGACGTCTACAAGGTCTGCGAGCGGCTCGCCGCCGACGGCGCCCGCATCACCCGGGCGCCGGGTCCGGTCAAGTTCGGCACGACGGTGATCGCGTTCGTCGAGGACCCGGACGGCTACAAGATCGAGCTGATCCAGCGCGGTTGACCGCGCGCGTTCACCTTCCAAAGACCAGGCCGGCCGCCACCACGGCGATGATGATCGCGACCGGCGCGGCGAGCCTCAGGTAGCGCGCGCCGGCCCAGACGTTGTCGTTGGCCGGCCGTCCGACGCGGACGACGCGGGTGGCGCGGCGCAGGACGTGGTCCTCCGCCGTCTCGCGCGAACGCCGGCCGCGGGCGGCCACGGGCGCCGCCCCGCGTCAGCCGCGGGCGTGGATGGGGACGTAGGCGCGCTCGGTCTTGCCCGTGTAGAGCTGGCGGGGCCGGCCGATCTTCTGCTGGGGATCCTCGACCATCTCGCGCCACTGCGAGATCCAGCCGACCGTGCGCGCCACCGCGAACAGCACGGTGAACATCGACACCGGGATGCCGATCGCCCGGAAGATGATGCCGGAATAGAAATCGACGTTGGGATAGAGCTTCTTCGAGATGAAGTAGTCGTCCTTGAGCGCGAACTCCTCCATCTCCATGGCCAGCTCGAGCAGCGGATCGCCCTTGATCCCGAGCGCCGCCAGCACCTCGTGGCAGGTCTTGCGCATCACCGTCGCGCGCGGGTCGAAGTTCTTGTAGACGCGGTGGCCGAAGCCCATCAGCCGCGTGTGGTCCTCCTTGTCCTTCACGCGGGACAGGAACGGGCCGATGTTGGCTTTGCCGCCGATGTGCTGGAGCATGTTGAGCACGGCCTCGTTGGCGCCGCCGTGGCTCGGACCCCACAGCGACGCGATGCCGGCCGCGATGCAGGCGAACGGGTTGGCGCCCGACGAGCCGGCGAGCCTGACCGTCGACGTCGAGGCGTTCTGCTCGTGGTCGGCGTGCAGCATCAGGATGCGGTCCATCGCCTTCTCGACGACCGGATTGACCTCGTACTCCTCGGCCGGCACGCCGAACAGCATGCGCAGGAAGTTGCCGGGGTAGCTGAGGTTGTTCTGGGGATACAGGAACGGCTGGCCGATCGAATACTTGTAGGCCATGGCCGCGATCGTCGGCATCTTCGCGATCAGCCGGTACTGGGCGATCATGCGCTGGTGCGGATCGTTGATGTCGAGCGAGTCGTGGTAGAACGCCGACAGCGCGCCGACGACGCCGCAGCAGACGGCCATCGGATGGGCGTCGCGGCGGAAGCCCTGGTAGAAGCGCGTGATCTGCTCGTGCACCATGGTGTGGCGCATGATCCCGCTGTTGAACGCCTTCTTCTGGTCGGCGTTCGGCAGCTCGCCGTTCAGCAGCAGGTAGGCGACCTCCATGAAGTCGCTCTTCTCGGCCAGCTCGGCGATGTTGTAGCCGCGGTGCAGCAGCACGCCCGCCTCGCCGTCGATGTACGTGATCTTGGATTCGCACGATCCGGTCGACGTGAAGCCGGGGTCGTAGGTGAACATGCCGGTCTGGCCGTAGAGCGAGCGCACGTCGACGACGTCGGGACCGGTCGTGCCCTTCATGACCGGGAACTTCCAGTTCTTGCCCGTCACGTCGTCGGTGAGGGTCATCGTCTTGTTGCTGTTCATGGCTCCACCCTTCGTTCGAACAATCCGTCGCCCATCGGCCGCGCGCGCGTAGCCGCGCTCGCGCGGCATGGTGTCCGTCGCCACCCTAACAAGCGGCGCCGCGTCGCGCAATTACGTCAGGAATCCTGCCGGAACAGCGTTATGCCGCCGCCGCGCGCAACCGCGCCAGCGATTCGTCGCGACCCAGGATCGCGAGCACCTCGAAGATGCCGGGCGAAACCGTCGAGCCCGTCAGCGCGACGCGCAGCGGCTGGGCGACGGCGCCCAGCTTGACGCCGGCGGTCTCGGCATAGGCCTTGACGGCCGCCTCCAGCGCGCCCTCCGTCCAGTCGCCGGTCGCGGCGATGGCGTCGGCGACCCGGCCCGTGAGCGCCTTGGCTTCGGTCGTCATTTGCGCGCGCGCCTTGTCGTCGGCGATCGGCGGGGCGCCGGCGCGGGCGTAGAAGGCGAGGCCGGCGGCCAGTTCCGGGACGGTGCGTGAGCGCTGGCGCACCCCGTCGAAACCGCGGCGGACACGGTCCTCGGCCACCACTTCGAGCGGTCCTCCGATGGTCGCCTCAAGCGCCGGCCGGACCAGCGGCAGCAGAATCTCGACCGGTGTCTCACGGAGATACTGCGCATTCAGATTGGTCAGCTTGGCGAAGTCGAACCGCGCCGGCGACTGGCCGACATGCTCGAGGTCGAACCACTCGATCGCCTTGGCCGTCGGGATGATCTCGTCGTCGCCATGGCTCCAGCCCAGCCGCAGCAGGTAGTTGCGCAGCGCCTCCGGCAGGAAGCCCATGTCCCGGTAGGCGTCGACGCCGAGGGCGCCGTGCCGCTTGGACAGCTTCGCGCCGTCCGGCCCGTGGATCAGCGGGATGTGCGCGAACTCCGGAATCCGCCATTCCAACGCGTTGTAGAGCTGGACCTGCCGGAAGGTGTTCGTGTGGTGGTCGGCGCCGCGGATGACGTGGGTGATGTCCATGTCGTGGTCGTCGACCACCACCGAGAGCATGTAGACCGGCGTGCCGTCGGAGCGCAGCAGGACCATGTCGTCGAGCTGCTCGTTCTGGATCGTGACGGCACCGAGCACCCGGTCGACGACCGTCGTCGCCCCGGTCTGCGGCGCCTTCAGGCGGACGACGGGCTTGACGCCGGCCGGCGCGTCCTTGGGGTCGCGGTCGCGCCAGCGCCCGTCGTAGCGCATAGGCCGGCCCTCGGCGCGGGCGCGCTCCCGCATCTCGTCGAGCTCCTGCGGCGAGGCGTAGCAATGGTACGCGCGACCCTCGGCCAGCAGGCGGTGCGCGATCTCGGCGTGCCGCGCGGCGCGGCTGAACTGGAAGACGATGTCGCCGTCCCAGTCGAGACCGAGCCAGGCGAGACCCTCCTGGATCGCCTTGATCGCCTCGTCGGTCGAGCGCTGGCGGTCGGTGTCCTCGATCCGCAGCAGGTATTTGCCGCCGTGCCGTCGCGCGTAGAGCCAGTTGAACAGCGCCGTTCGGGCGCCGCCGATGTGCAGGAAGCCGGTGGGCGAGGGGGCGAAACGGGTGACGACAGTCATACGGGAACGGGTCCGGGGCGTGCGGGTTGTCGGCTGGGGCGGGAAGCTCGCGGCGTTCCCGGCGGCCCTGCTTTTGTCACAAAAGCCCGCCTAGCATAAGCCATGACCTCGCCGCCCGCGCGTTAAGGCGTCCGGGATCCGATGAGCCTCGCCGGATCCACCGCTCCAACGGCCACCGCGGCCACCGCGGCCGCGCCGGCGCGGATTCGCGCATATGTCGCGGGGCGCCTGCTGGCGGAGCGCGACCGCTGGGCGCTCTGGATTCCGGTGGCGCTGGGCGCCGGCATCGCCTGCTACTTCGAACTGCCGGTCGAGCCTCCGCTCTGGGCCGGTCCGGCGATCGCGCTCCTGGGTGTCGCGATCGCCTTCGCGGCGGTGGCGGGTCGACCGCTGGCCTTCGCCATCGTCGCCTTCGGTCTCGGGCTCGGTGTCGTGACGTGGCGCACGCACGACGTCGCCGCGCCGGTGCTGCCGCGCGCGTATGGCCCGGCGCCGATCGAGGGCCGCGTCGTCGAGGTGACGCTGTTGCCGGAGGGCAGGCGGGTCGTGCTCGACCGCGTCGCGTTGCGGGGCGTGCGCGCCGAGGCGACGCCCGCGCGGATCCGCCTCACGCTGCCGCGCGCCGGCGGCACGTTCGCGACCGGCGACCGGATATCGATCGTGGGCAATCTCTCGCCGCCGCCGGGACCGGCCGCGCCCGGCGCCTTCGACTTCCAGCGCTTCGCCTGGTACCAGCGGCTCGGCGCCGTCGGTTACGCCATGGGCCAGCCCGTGGTCGTCCAGCGCGGCGCGCCCGACGGCGTGATCATGCGGATCGACGAGCTGCGGAGGCGGTTGTCGGCGCGGATCGTGGCCGCCCTGCCGGGCGACGCCGGCGCGATGGCCGCCGCGCTGATCGTCGGCGACCAGAGCGGCATCTCGCGCGAGACGATGCAGGCGCTGCGCGATTCCGGCCTCGCCCATCTGCTGTCGATCTCCGGGTTGCACATCAGCTTCGCGGCCGTGCTCGTGATGGGACTGGTGCGCTACGGTCTCGCGCTGATCCCGCGCGTCGCGCTGCGTCACCCCATCAAGAAGTGGGCGGCGCTCGCGGGCATCGCCGGCGCCGGGTTCTACACGCTGCTGGCGGGCGCGCCGGTTCCAGCGCAGCGGTCGTTCCTTATGCTGTCCATCGTGCTGCTCGCCGTGCTGGTCGACCGCTCGGCGCTGACGATGCGGCTGGTATGCTGGGCGGCGGCGGTGATCCTCGTGATCCTGCCCGAAAGCCTTGTCGGCGCCAGCTTCCAGCTGTCGTTCGCGGCCGTCGTCGCTCTGATCGCCGCGTGGGAGACGTGGCGGCCGCTGCGCGCGCGATGGCGCGCGCGCGCGGCCGCCGGAGGGCGCGACACCGTGGCGGCGCGCCTCGGCACCCACGTCGCGGCGTCGATGTTCACGACCATCGTGGTGAGCCTCGCGACGGCGGGATTCTCCATCTACCATTTCAACCGCCTGAGCCTGCTCGGCGTCGTCGCCAACCTCATCGCCGTGCCGTTGACCGGCATCTGGGTCATGCCGTTCGGCCTGGCGGCCATGCTGTTGATGCCGTTCGGACTCGAAGGCTGGGCGCTCGCGGCCATGGGCTGGGGGATCGACGCGATCATCGAGGTCGGCCGGCAGACGGCGGCGTGGCCAGCCGCCGCCGCCGTGGCGCCGGCGCTGCCCGGCGCGTCGCTGTGGCTCCTGACCATCGGCGGCCTGTGGCTGTGCCTGTGGCGGGAGACGTGGCGGCTGTTCGGGCTCGCGCCCGTCGTCGCGGCCTTCGCGCTGGGGCTCTGGTCGCGGCCGCCCGACGTGCTGGTCAGCGAGGACGCACGTCTGGTCGGGGTGCGTTCGGCCGATGGCGGCATGATGCTGTCCTCGCCCCGGATCCAGCGCTTCGCGGGCGAGACATGGGTGCGGCGCGCGGGCGCCGACGGGCCGGGGCTCTGGCCGGTCGGCACCCTCAGCGCGGACGGCCGCCTGCGATGCGATTCTCTGGGCTGTCTCTACAGTCGTGACGGGCGGCGCGTGGCCATCGTCAACCGCACGGAGGCGCTGGCCGACGATTGCGGCGCGGTGGACGCCATCGTGTCGCTGGTGCCGGTCCGACGACGGTGTCCGGGCGCGGTGGCGGTCGTCGACAGGTTCGATCTCTGGCGCCATGGATCGCACGCGCTATGGATCGATCCCGGGGGCGCCTTCAGGATAGAGACGGCGCGCGGCTTGCGCGGTGAGCGACCGTGGGTGCCCCAACCCGAGAAACGTCCCAGGGCTACGACCGAGGGCGCGGCCTCCCCGTTCAAAGGCCGGCGCGAGACAGCGCCGCCGCCGGCTAGAAGCGGCGGTACAGCCCCACCAGCCGTCCCTGCACCTTGACCCGGTCGGGACCGAAAATGCGCGTCTCGTAGCGGGGGTTGGCAGGCTCCAGCGCGATCGACGCGCCCTTACGACGCAGGCGCTTCAGCGTCGCTTCGCCGTCGTCGACAAGTGCCACGACGATGCTGCCGTTCTCGGCCGTGTCGCCGCTGCGGATGATCGCGATGTCGCCGTCGCTGATGCCGGCGTCGACCATCGAATCGCCCTCTACCTCCAAGCAGTAGTGGGCGCCGGTGCCGAGCATCGAGGCGGGCACGTCGATGGTCGTGGTGTTGTCGCGTAGCGCCTCGATCGGCGTGCCGGCGGCGATCTTGCCGTAGAGCGGCAGCGACAACGCGCCGGCCTCGTTCGCCGGCACCATAGCGCCGGGCATGGCGTGGCGGAAATCGCCCTTGATCACCTGTGGGACGAACGCCGCGCCGGCGGGCTCGCGCATGCCGATGGTCGTGGCCGAGCGGCTCGGGGCGGGAAGGAAGGCCGGATCAGGCAGGTGCGGCACGGCGGCCGCCTCCGGCAGTCGAATCACTTGAAGCGCCCGCGCGCGATGCGGCAGGCGGCGCAGGAACCCGCGCTCCTCCAGCCCCGTGATCAGGCGATGGATGCCCGATTTGGACTGGAGCTTCAGGGCTTCCTTCATCTCGTCGAACGAAGGCGACACGCCGTCCTCGCTCAGACGCTTGTTGATGAACACCAGCAGCTCGTACTGTTTGCGGGTGAGCACGTTCGGAACCTCTCCAGTCGCCTACGAACGCATCATAGAACGAAACGGGAATATCCACAACGGTTCTATTTTAGTTCATGTATAAAGTCGCCGCGCACGTCGGACATGCTTGGCGTGAAATTCGAGATCGATGGTGTCGCGGTCCGTGCGGCGTTCAGAACGGGGCGCCAAGCGTCTCGAAGTCGATAACGTCGATCGGCGCGCCCTTCGCGCGCGTGGGATCGTGCGCCGGGCGGACGATCAGCCCGTCGGCGGCGGCCAGCGTCGACAGCATCGAGCTGTCCTGAACCGCGGCCGGCGTGGCGACCAGAACGCCGTCGGAACGGCGTTTGAGCCGCGCCCGGACGTAGTCCTGACGGTTGTCGTTGGCGCCGACGTCGACCCCGAGGATGGCCGGGCTCATGGCGACGGCGCCGCCCGCGCCCCCCGCCAACCGGTCGATCGCCGGCCTCAGGAACAACAGCGCGCAGACCATCGTGGACACCGGATTGCCGGGGAGGCCAAGGGCCAGGCAGCCGGGACGCTCGGCCACCATCAACGGCTTGCCCGGCCGCATCGCGATCCGCCAGAAGTCCAGCGCGAAGCCCTGGCTGGAGAGGACGCCCTGCACGAGGTCGTGGTCGCCGACCGACGCGCCACCCAGCGTGACGAGAACGTCGAAACCGGCGCCGGCCGCGACGCGTGCGCCGATCTCCTCGACGCGGTCACGCGCGATGCCCAGCAGCGTCGGCTCGCCGCCCCACCCGCGCACCAACGCGGCCACGGCCAGCCCCGACGACGACACGATCTGGTTGGCGCCGACTGGCTCGCCGGGCATCACGAGCTCGTCGCCGGTGGCGAGGATCGCCACCCGCGGCGCCTTGTGCACGGTCAGCCACGGCACGTTCATCGCCGCCGCGAGCGCGATGTCGCGGGGAGTCAGGCGCCTGCCCGCGGCGATGCCGACCCCGCCGGCGGAGAAATCCAATCCGCGCCGCCGGATGTGGCGTCCCTTCTGGGCGCCTTCGAGGATCGTGACGGCGCCCGCGGCGTCGGCCGCGGTGTTCTCTTGGATGACGATAGTGTCCGCGCCCGCCGGGAGCGGACCGCCGGTGAAGATGCGCACCGCCTCGCCGTGCCCGAGCGTGCCGGCGTAGGCGCCGCCGGCCGGGGCCTGGCCGACGACACGAAACTGAACCGGCAACTTGGCGCAGTCCTCGGCGCGGACGGCGTAGCCGTCCATCGCCGAGAGGTCGGCGGAGGGTTGGTCGAGGCGCGCGACCACCGGCTCGGCGAGGATGCGCCCGACGGCGTCGGCGATCGACACGGTCTCGGCCGGCAGCGGCGCGACCTTGGAGACAATTCGATCCAGCGCTTCATCGACCGAGAGCATGACGTGCGCGTTCCTCGTTGCGTTCAGCCGACGCGCCGCGTCGGCGGCCGGAGCATAGCCGGCCCGCGACCGCGCGGCGAGCGCTGGCGCGGCTCGACAGCGGCGTCGGGCGCGCGCTCTACTGAGGCCGCTCGACACTGGATGGAGGCCGTGATGCACCGTGGATCGACCGGACATGCCGCCGCGCTCGCGCTCTTGCTCGGGCTATCGGCCACCACGCCGGCGGCGGGGCAGGGCGCCTTGACGCCGTTCCAGGAGCGCGTCCGCGAGACTTTGGCGCTGCCTCAGCGGGCGCCGGAGAGCCGCGCGCGCGACGCCGAGCGGGAGCCCGTCAAGGCGCTGGGGTTCTGCCGCATGCGCGAGGACATGCGCGTGGTCGAATTCGGCCCCGGCGCCGGCTGGTATACCGAGATCCTGGCGCCGCTGCTGCGGGAGAAGGGCGAACTGCATATCGCGGCGCGGCCCGCCGCGCTGGCGCGTCTTGAGCGGTTCCTGGCGCAGGAATCGATGGCGCGGGTGCGCAAGGTTCCGCTAGCGATGGAGTACGACGCGGCGCGCGGCCGCTTCATCCTGGAGCGCGTCGACCTCGGCGTGACCGGCGTGGATCTCGTCATCAGCTTCCGCGAATACCACGCGTTCGATCCCGCCGGCGGCCGCGCCTTCAACAAGGCCGTGTTCGACGCGCTCAAACCCGGTGGCCTGTACTGCGTGAAAGACCACACCCGCCGGCACATGGAGGTCGATGGACCCGAGAACCGCCGTCGGGTCGATCCGATGCGCGTCGTGCTCGAGGCGCAGGCCGGGGGACTGAGGCTGGTGGCGTTCGCGGACACGTTCGCGCGCGCCGACGACGAGCTGCGCTACGAGGTCGGGCGCCGCAGCGTCAGCGGCAACACCGACAGGTTCATGTTGTTGTTCGAGAAGCCGAGGTGAACCGCGACGGCGGCGCTCAGGGCGCGTCGAAGACGCCCGATTTGCCGCCGGATTTATGGACCAGCCGGATTTCGGTGATCGTCATCGCGCGGTCGACCGCCTTGCACATGTCGTAGACGGTCAGCGCCGCCACCGACGCCGCCGTCAGCGCCTCCATTTCGACGCCGGTCCGGCCCGACAGTTTGCAGGTCGCCTCGATGTCCACGGAGGATCGCGCCGCGTCGCACGACAGCGTGACCGCCACGGACGTCAGCGCCAGCGGATGGCACAGCGGGATCAGATCGGGCGTCCGCTTCGCCGCCATGATGCCGGCGAGCTGTGCGACGGCGAGCACGTCGCCCTTGCGCATGCCCTTGTCCTGGATGAGCTGGAGCGTCTCCGGCAGCATCCGCACCGACGCCCGGGCGACCGCCATTCGCTCGGTCGCCGCCTTGTCGCCGACATCGACCATGCGGGCGTTGCCGGCGGCGTCGAAATGGGTGAGGTCGCTCATGGGGTCGATCTCCCGCAGGCTCGGCTCACGCCGCGGCCGGGGCGGCGAGCAGCGCCCGCACCGCCGCCTCGACGTCCGGTTTGCGCATGAAGCTCTCACCGATCAGGAAGCAGGAGACACCGGCGCGCGCCATCCGGGCGAGATCGGCCGGCGAGTCGAGGCCGCTCTCGGAGATCGCGAGGCGGTCGGGTGGAACGAGGTTGGAGAGTCGGACCGTGGTCGCCAAATCAACAGATAATGTCTTTAGATTTCTGTTGTTTATACCGATTAATTCAGAATTTAGCTTAAGTGCGCGATCAAGCTCCGGCTGATCGTGAACTTCGACGAGAACATCCATCCCGAATGCCTTGGCGCGGCCGCAGAGATCGGCCGCGAGCGCGTCCTCCAGACAGGCCATGATCAGGAGAACGCAATCCGCCCCCAGCGCCCGGCTCTCGGTGATCTGGTAGGGGTCGATCATGAAGTCCTTGCGCAGGGCCGGCAGCGCGCAACTCGCCCGGGCGGCGGCGAGGAACGCGTCGTCGCCTTGGAAGTAGGGTCCGTCGGTCAGGACCGACAGGCAGTCCGCGCCACCGGCGGCGTAGGCACGCGCCAGCGCAGGCGGGTCGAAATCGGCGCGGATCAGACCCTTCGACGGCGACGCCTTCTTGATCTCGGCGATCAGCCCGTACCGGCCGGCGGCGCGCGCCGCCCGCAGGGCGCGCGCGAACCCCCGCGGCGCGTCGGCGTTCGAGCGGATTCGCGCCTCGAGCGTCGCCAGCGGCGTTTCCCGCTTCCGTTGGGCGACCAGCTCCGCCTTGTCGGCGCAGATCTTGTCGAGCGCCGTTCCGGTGGCCGCGAAGCCGGCGATCAGCCGTAGCGTGGAGGGGTCTGCGGGCATCGGGCTTCCCGTGCGTGGCGTGTCAGGTCTTTGGCGCGCCACAGATGGCGATGAGGCGTTCGAGGCAGACGCGGGCGCGTCCGGATGCGATCGACTCGGCCGCCAGCGCCGCGCCCGCCTTCAGATCGGCGGCCTTCCCCGCCACCATCAGCGCGGCGGCGGCGTTGAGCAGGACGATATCGCGGAACGCGCCCGCCGCGCCAGCCAGCACGGCCCGGATCGCGTCGGCGTTGTGCGCCGGATCGCCGCCCTTGAGCGACGCCAGCGTGGCTCGCGGAATCCCGGCGTCCTCCGGTGCGATCTCGAACTCCCGCACGGAGAAGGCGCCGTCGGGGCCGCGGATCATCTCGGCGGCGTAGGTCGTCGTCGTGGTGGTGATCTCGTCCATGCCGTCGGCGCCGTGCGCCACCAGGACCCTCGCGAGGCCGAGCTTCCCCAGCGCCTCTGCGACGGGACGGACCCATTTGCGATCATAGACGCCGACCAGCTGGAGCGACACCAGGGCGGGGTTGGAGAGCGGTCCGAGCATGTTGAAGATGGTGCGCGTCGGCGCCAGCTCTACGCGCGGACCGGCGACGTTGCGCATCGCGCCGTGGTGCCGGGGCGCCATCAGGAAGCAGATTCCGGCTTCGCGCAGGGATCGCTCCAAGGTCTCGACGGGGACCTCCATGCCCACGCCCAGCGCGCCCAGCACGTCGCCGGCGCCGCTCTTCGACGTGAAAGCCCGGTTTCCGTGCTTCGCGACCGGCACGCCGGCGCCGGCGACGACCAGCGCCGTCGCGGTCGAAACGTTGTAGGTGCCGTGGTGGTCGCCGCCGGTGCCGACGATGTCCATCGCGCCCGGCGGGGCGTCGACCTTGAGGACCTTGGCGCGCAGCACGCGGGCGCCGCCGGCGAGCTCGTCGACGGTCTCGCCACGCACGCGCAGCGCCATCAGGAAGGCGCCCATCTGGGCGGGGGTGGCGTCGCCGGCCGTCATGATATCGAAGGCGCGCTCGGCCTCGTCCATGGTCAGGCTTGCGCCGGTGCCGACCTTGGCCAGCAGCCCCCGGAAATCGTCGATGTCGCCGCTCACGCCGGCCGCTCCTCGCCCGTTCGGTCGCGGCTCCTATACCGGATGGCGCCATGCCGCGTCGACTCGGCCCGCGAGGCGGCTATAGTCGCGGCGGGCGCGGGAAGCGAGGAAGCGATGCAAACGGTCCAGGTTCGCGGCATGACATGCGGAGGATGCGTCAGGTCCCTGACGGTGTCGCTCGAGCGGGCGGGCGTGAAACCGCTCTCGGTCGACCTCGCGTCCGGGATCGTGGCGGTGCCGGACGGAGTGGACGCCACGGTCGTGCGACGCGCGATCGAAGCGGCCGGATTCGTGGTCGCCGACCGAGGCTGACCCGTCCGGGGGAAACCGACGGGGCGCGATTTCAGGCGGAAGTTCGTCGCGACGGTGCCGAAGATGTCGCCTTGGCACCAGCCGAGGGTTCCTGCGGTTGCCAATGTTCTTGCTATTTTAGATTAAATTCTATATCTAGTGACATGAACTAATTGGAAGATTTAATTTTTAATCTAAAAGGTTAACTCGTTGAGCCTCCAAGCGGAATTCCCTCTTTCGCCGGCTGACGCACTTTCGACGCGCGAGGCGACCGTTCGCGGTGCGTCGGTTGCAGGCGCGCGAGGGAACGGATTCACTACCGTCCTGAAGCGCGCGGCGCGGCTCTTCCTGTCCAGGCGGTTCGCGACGTTCCTCGTGTTCGGCGGCCTGGCCGCGGTCGTCAATCTCGCGGTCGGCCGACTGCTCTATGGCACGTCGGGCGGCGCCGCCGGCATGCTGCCGTACTGGTTGGCGGTCGGGATCGGCTCCGCCGCGGGGCTGCTGGTCAATTTCGGGCTGAACTACGCCTATAATTTCCGCTATGGCGGCCGCACAGCCGGCGCCCAGTTGCGCACGTTCATCGTCGTGGCGGCCGGGGGCGTCGCGCTGACGGCGGTGATCGCCCAGGCGGCGCGCGGGACCTTCGCGGCCCTCGGTTACGACCGCGCGCTCGACATCGCCGGCGTGCCGGTGGACCCGGCCTTCGCGGCCCACGTCGTCGCCACCGGCCTCGTCACTTTCTATTCGTTCGCGGCGCATAGCGCCTTCTCGTTCAACGCCGGGCTGCGCTCCGCCGTCGCCCGCGCGCTCGCGCGCTGAAAGGACCGACCCCATGACCGCCCTCAAGCCCTCGACCGTGTGCATCGGCGCCGGCCCGGCCGGACTGACCGCCGCGTACCAGCTCACCAAGGCCGGCGCGCCCGTGACGGTGTTCGAGCGCGACGCGCGCAACGTCGGCGGAATCTCGCGCACGGAGAGCTACAAGGGGTTCCGCTTCGACATCGGCGGTCACCGCTTTTTCTCCAAATCGCGCGAGGTCGAGGCGCTATGGAGCGAAATCCTCGGCGACCAGTTCATCGACCGTCCGCGCAAGTCGCGGATATTCTACCAGCGCAAGCTGTTCGACTATCCGCTGCGGGCGTTCGACGCGCTGTTCAAGCTCGGCGTGTTCGAATCGCTGCTGTGCATGGCGTCGTATGGCAAGGCGCGGCTGCGGCCGATCGCGAAGCCGCGCAGCTTCCAGGAGTGGGTGACCAACCAGTTCGGCCACCGGCTGTTCAGCATCTTCTTCAAGACCTACACCGAGAAGGTGTGGGGCATGAAGTGCTCGGACATCTCGGCGGATTGGGCAGCGCAGCGCATCAAGGGGTTGTCGCTGGGCACCGCCGTCTGGAACGCGCTGATGCCGAAAAAGCCGCGGTCCAAGGAGCAGACGATCAAGACGTTGATCGACAGCTTCCGCTATCCGAGGCTCGGTCCGGGCCAGATGTGGGAATCGGCAGCGGCCCATGTCGAACGGCAGGGCGGCAGCGTGGTGCGCGGCGTCGATGTCGTGCGGCTCGCGCGCGACGCCGGCAACGGGTCGTGGTCGGTGACCGCGCGCGGCGTCGACGGCGAGGAACGCACGATCGAGGCCGACCATGTGATCTCGTCGGCGGCGATCGCCGAGCTGGCGGACTGCATCGAGCCGCGGCCTCCGGAGGCCGTGGTCGCGGCCGCCAAGGCGCTGCGCTACCGCGATTTCATCACCGTGGCGCTGGTCGTGAAGGACCGCGAGCGCTTCGACGACAACTGGATCTACATCCACGAGCCCGGCGTGAAGGTCGGCCGAATCCAGAACTTCAAGTCGTGGTCGCCGGACTGGTGCCGGATCCGTCGCTGAACTGCTACGGGCTGGAGTATTTCTGCTTCGAGGGCGACGACCTCTGGACGTCGAGGGACGAGGATCTCGTCGCGCTGGCGAAGAGGGAACTGGTCCATCTCGGCCTCGCCGCCGAGGACGAGGTCGTCGACGGTCACGTCATCCGCCAGCCCAAGGCGTACCCGGTATACGACGACCACTACCAGGCCAACGTCGAGACCTTCCGCAAGTGGGTCGAGACGGAAGCGCCGGGCCTCCACCTCGTCGGCCGCAACGGCATGCACAAGTACAACAACCAGGACCACGCCATGATGACGGCGATGCTGACGGCGGAGAACATCCTCGCCGGGCACGCCAAGTGGGACGTGTGGCAGGTCAACCAGGACGCCGAGTACCACGAGGCGGGCGCCGCCAGCGCTGTCGGCTTCGGCGAACGCCTCGTGCCGGGACGCGTCGGCGGGACCGCGACGGCGCCGTGACGATCCAGTAGGCGGCGCGAACGTCGCACGTTGGCGCCGCCGACCGTCATTTCAGGACGTACAACCTGAAGCCGGGATCCGGCGGGATGGGACGTTCCTCCAGCCAGTCCGGCGGTACGCCGTCGCGCAGCGCCGCGCCGAGGGTACCGTCCGCGGCCTCGCTGCGGCGGCATGCTAGCGCGGCGACGGCCTTGGTGCGCTTGAACGACTCCGGGATGCCCGCCCGGAACCCGCGTTCCGCGTTGGCGTCGATCAGCGCCAGCAGATGCGCCTCGGCGCGATGGTACGGCCCCGCGACCACCGTGACCGGCGTGAAGAAGACGAGCGCGGGCGTGGCGCTGGACTCGCTCAGAACCACCTTGCCGGCCAGGGACGCCAGCGCGCCCCGGAGCCGCGATACGTCGCAGGCGCCATGCGCAGGCGCGACCGGATCGGCCCCGGCGAGTTTGCCGGCGACGACGGGCAGGAACACGAAGCCGAGGACCACGGCCGTCGCGGTCAGCAGTCTCATCGCGACCGGTCGTCGTAGAACCAACAGCTCGAGCGCCACCCCGGCGGCGACCGCCGCGGCGAGCGCGGCATAGATGCCGAACCGGAGATGGCGCGCCGATACCGCGAGGGCGAAGACCACGCCGAGAGCGACCAGCACGGCCACCGGGTCGCGCCGGCGGTGCACGAGCCAACCCGCGGCCGCGGCGAGGGTCAGCGCGGGCAGAAGCAGGTAGAACACGAGTTTGTGGACCGAATCGACCGGCCGCATCTCCTCGACATGCCGCCAGAAGCGCTCGACGCCCGCCGGCGAGAATATTCCCTCGGTTCCGCGTAGCACCGCGGGATAGTGCGCGAGCCACAGCGCCAGCGCGGCGGCGGCGACCGCGCCAGCGACGATCGCCGCCGGCCACGCGCCGCCGAAGCGGCGGGTGGCGCGCGGCGCCGCGGCGGACGCCGCGACCATCAGGAGACCGAGTTCCACGTAGGGCCACGACAAGCGGTCGATCTCGGTCGCGAAACGTCCGCCCGACGGTGGATCGACGGCCCAGCCCAGCGCGACCGCCCCGAGGTACCCGCCGGCGAAGGACAGGGCGCGGAGGCGGGTCCGGTCAACCGGACGGGTGTCGGACAACAAGGTCAGCGCCCACCCGAAGAGGATGAAGGGCAACGGCTCGGGGCTGAGCCACACGCCCAGTCCGCCGACCGCGCCGCCGGCGATCGCGAGCCTCGCGCCCGCGTCGAATCGCGTGGCCGCGTAGGCCAGGGCGGGCGCCGCCAGAGCCACGGCGCCGTGCAGCACGTGGTGGTCGGCGCGGCCGAACGCGCCGTAGTCCAGCACATGGGGCCCGAGCGCCGCGAGCGCACCGGTCGCGAGGATCGCGCCGGCGCCCGGCAGGATGGCGCGCAGGGCGCCGACCGCCGCGAGCGCGACCGCGAGCGTGCTGAGGGGGCCGATCGCCGCGCCGGCGAGGCGGGTGGCCTCGCTCCAGTCCATGAAGGCCCGCAGTGGAAGGGCGATCGCCATGATCAGCGCGTCCAGAAGATGCGTCCAATGCAGCGGAACCGCGTCGCCGCTGTTGTCGCGCGGGACGTGGTCGAGGACGCGGCCGGCTTCAACCGAGGCGATGATCCGGTTGACGCGGGTGTAGGCGTCGGTGTCGCTCAGCAACCCGAGGACGATGCCGTCTCGCCCTCCGACAAGC
The DNA here is from genome assembly GCA_016699855.1 of Rhodospirillales bacterium. Lineage (NCBI taxonomy): Bacteria > Pseudomonadati > Pseudomonadota > Alphaproteobacteria > Rhodospirillales > Rhodospirillales bacterium. The sequence goes on along the minus strand of CP064988.1, from coordinate 19,702 downwards.
ACAGGCACCGCGACGGCGGTCGCGACCACCAACGCCCATTGGAGCCGATGATCCGGCGCCGAGGCTGGTGTCGGCGGAGTCGGCGTGGACGGACGGGAGGTGACGCGCTTCATTGGACGCGACTTTACCAGAACCGGCGCGCGCCCGCGCCCGCGACGGTTGATTTCCGCCGGCCGTTCCGGCCTTATGCGGCTCCATTTCCGAACGGCGCGCCGCGACCCGGCGCGTCGTCGCGTTTGACGGTCACGACATGAACGACCTGCGCACCATTCTACCCGGCCTGCGGACGCCGATCAGCGGCCATGTGGCCGGCCTGCCGACCTCGAAGATCGGCGACGTCGCCGCGCTCGGCCGCGGCGATCCCGACGTGATCCCGCTGTGGTTCGGCGAGGGCGATCTCCAGACGCCCGATTTCATCTGCGAGGCGGCGTCCAAGGCGATGCACGCGGGCGAGACGTTCTACACCTGGCAGCGCGGCATACCCGAGCTGCGCGAGGCGCTCGCGACCTACACGAGCCGCCTCTACGGCGTCGACTGCCGCGCCGACCGTATCACCGTGACGGGATCGGGCATGCAGGCGATCATGATGAGCTGCCAGGCGCTGATCGATCCCGGCGACAACATCGTCGTGGTCTCGCCGGTGTGGCCCAACATCACCTCGGCCCTGAGCATCATGCGGGGCGTCGCCGCGCCGGTCGGGCTGGGCCGCCGCGACGGAATCAACTGATCGCTCGACCTCGAGGAGGTGTTCGCGGCGGTCGACGAGCGCACCCGCGCGATCTTCATCAACTCGCCGGGAAATCCGACCGGCTGGACGATGCCGTCGGCGCAGCAGAAGGCGCTGTTGGAGTTCGCGCGCGCCCGCGGCGTCTGGATCATGGCCGACGAGGTGTACGCGCGAATCGTCTACAACGCGCCGCACGCGCCGTCGTTCCTCGAGCACGCCGGCCCCGACGACCCCGTGATCGTGCTCCAGAGCTTCTCCAAGCCGTGGGCGATGACCGGCTGGCGCCTGGGATGGATCACCTCGCCGCACGTCCTCGGCGAGGAGATCGCCAAGCTGATCCAGTTCAACCTCAGCGGCTCGCCGGCCTTCCTGCAGAAGGGCGCGCTGGCGGCGGTCGAGCACGGCGAGGAATTCCTCAAGACCATGGTGGACCGCTGCCGGGCCGGCGGCGAGCTGGTGTTCCAGCGGCTCTCGGCGTTGCCGCGCGTCAAGGTGGCGCGGCCGGAGGCGGCGTTCTACGCCTTCTTCTCGGTCGACGGCATCGAGGAAAGCCTGCCCTTCGCCAAGCGGCTGGTGACCGAGCACAAGGTCGGCATCGCGCCGGGCGTCGCCTTCGGCGCCGGCGGCGAGGGCAATTTCCGCCTGTGCTTCGCCTCGGGCGCCGAGCGGTTGAGCCGCGCGATGGACCGCATCGAAGCGGGCATCAAGGCGAGTTGAGGCGACGGGATTTGACCGCGGCGCCCGCCATCGAGGTCGCGCATCTGCGCAAGGTCTACAAGGATCTCGTTGCGGTCGACGACCTGTCGTTCGTCGTCCCGCGCGGCGCCGTGCTGGGCCTGCTCGGTGGCAACGGCGCCGGCAAGACGACGACCATCTCGATGCTGCTAGGCCTGCTGGTGCCGACGTCCGGCGACGTCCACGTGCTCGGCGTCGACATGCGGCGGCAACGCCACCGCGCGCTGCCGCGGATGAACTTCTCGTCGCCTTACGTCGACCTGCCGCACCGCCTGACCGTGCGGCAGAACCTCGACTTCTACGCCCGTCTCTACGGCGTCGCCGACGTGCGCGGACGGTTGGCGGAGATCACGGAGCGGATGCAGGTCGCCGATCTGATGGAGCGTCCCGCCGGCAAGCTCTCGGCCGGACAGAAGACCCGGGTGGCGCTCGCGAAGGCGCTGATCAACACGCCCGACGTGCTTCTGCTCGACGAGCCGACGGCGTCGCTGGATCCCGACACCGCCGACTGGGTGCGCACGCTGCTCAAGGACTACCAGGCCGAGACCGGCGCCACGATCCTGCTGGCGTCGCACAACATGGCGGAGGTCGAGCGCATGTGCGACGATGTCGTCATGATGCAGAACGGCCGCGTGTTCGAGCGCGGATCGCCGGCGGCGCTGATCGAGCGGTTCGGGCGCAGCGACATGGAGGAGGTGTTCCTCGACATGGCCCGCGGCCGCCAGCGCGGCCTCGACGACCTCAAGCGGCCGGCGGCGTGATGGTGGCGGGCATCTCCTTCCGCCGGATCGGCGCCGTCGTGCTGAGGCACCTCTACCTGTTCCGCAGCTCGTGGCTGCGCATCCTCGACTCGATCTACTGGCCCGCCGTCCAGATGGTGATGTGGGGCTTCCTCAGCCAGTTCCTGGCGCTCCAGACCAACTACGTGGCCCAGGCCTTCGGCGTGCTGCTCTCGGGCCTGCTGCTGTGGGAGGTGCTGATCCGCGGCAACCTCTCGCTGTCGATCGCCTTCCTCGAGGAGATGTGGTCGCGCAACCTCGGCCATCTCTTCGTCAGCCCGCTGCGGCCGATCGAGCTGGCCGCCGGCATCGTCACCGTGTCGCTGCTGCGCACGCTGCTGGGCATGATCCCGGTGTCGCTGCTGGCATGGGCGTTCTTCGGCTTCTCGATCTACCAGATCGGCCCGGCGTTGCTGGCGTTCTTCCTCATCCTGCAGATGTTCGGCTGGTCGGTCGGATTGTCCATGGCCGGCCTGATCATGCGCATGGGTCTGAGCGCCGAGACCTTCGCCTGGGCCGGTATCTTCATCCTGCTGCCCATCAGTGGCGTCTACTATCCCGTCTCGGCGCTGCCCGGATGGCTCCAGGTGGTGGCGTGGTGCGTGCCGACCGCCTACGTGTTCGAGGGCATGCGCTCGATCCTGACGCAGCAGGTCGCCCGCTGGGATCTGCTGGCGCCGGCCTTCGGCCTCAGCCTGCTCTATCTGGCGCTGGGGTTCCGCATCTTCCTGTGGTGTTTCCACCTCTCGCGCCGCGACGGCACGCTGCTGCAGCAGGGCGAGTAGCCGGCTTCCCGCCCGTCGGGACGCCGGCTAGAGCGAATTCCCTGAAACGCGAGTCGCGGGGGATTCCCAAGGCGAGGTGGAGATGATTCGATTCCTCGACGGATGTCGGAGGGGCCGATGGGCAAGGCGTACAGTCAGGATCTGCGGGAACGGGTGGTCGCCGCGTTGGAGGCCGGGCTGTCGACGGGTGAGGCGGCGGTCCGGTTCTCGATCGGGAAGGCGACGGCGGGCGCGTGGGGCCGGCTGAAGCGCGCGCAGGGCGACGTGCGGCCGGCGGCGCAGGGCAAGCCGAAGGGTTCGGTGCTGGACGCGCACGCGGACTTCATCCTGGGGTCGCTGGAGGAGAAGCCCGACACGACGCTCGACGAGATGGTCGAGCGGCTCGCGGCGGAGCGCGGGTTGAGGGTGGTGCGGACGGCGGTCTGGAAGTTCCTCGACCGCCGCGGCCAGACGTATAAAAAGACCGCGCACGCCAGCGAGCGGGAGCGTCCGGACGTGAAGGAGGCCCGGCGGGCGTGGCTGGAAGGCCAGCCCGGCCTCGCCGCCGCGAAGCTGGTGTTCATCGACGAGAGCGGGCTGTCGACCAAGATGGCGCGCCTGCGCGGCTGGGCGCCCAGAGGCCGGCGCTGCCGCGCCGCCATCCCCCACGGACACTGGAAGACCGTGACCTTCGTCGGCGGGCTGACGCTGGCCGGCTTCCTCGCCCCGATGGTCCTCGACGGGCCGATGGACGGCGACGCCTTCCGGGCATGGTGCGAGCGGATGCTGGCCCCGGCCCTGCGCCCGGGCGACATCGTCGTGATGGACAACCTCGCCGCCCACAAGGTCTCCGGCGTCAGGCAGGCCATCGAGGCCAGCGGCGCGACGCCGCTCTACCTGCCGCCCTACTCCCCGGATCTCAACCCCATCGAGAACGCCTTCGCCAAGCTCAAGGCGCACGTCCGCAAGCTCGCGGCCAGGACCATCGACACCCTCGAGGCCGCCACCGCGGACGCTCTACGGAGCTTCAAGCCGCAGGACTGTCAAAACTTCTTCGCCCATGCAGGCTACGGCTGCGATTAACGGGAATCTGCTCTAGACTCCGCATCCAGGAACGAGGGACGGAAGCGCGATGACCCTGCGGGGGATCATCGCGCCAACCACGACGCCGTTCACCACGGCGGGCGACATCGAGTTGTCGAAGGTCAAGGCGCAGATCGATCGGCTGGTAGCCGCCGGCGACGGTCACGCGCCGGAGGGTGCCGAGTGCCGCGACCTGATCGCGGCCAAGGTCTAGGCGGCCGGGCGGGTGCCGGTGGTCGGCGGCATCATCGTCGAGAGCACGCGCGCGGCGTCATCCGCGGCGAGGCGCTGCGCGACATGAAAGCGGTGGCGCTCCAGGTGACTCCGGTGCACTACCTGATCCGGCCGACCGACGACGCGATGGTCGAGCATTTCCCCGTCGTGGCGGCCGAGACACCGGCGTGCCGATCATCATCGACAACGCCGTGCCGTGGACATACCTGTCGCCGGCGCTCTGGTGCCGCATCTTCCGCGAGGTTCCCGGCGTCGCCGGGGTCAAGCAGAGTGGCGGCGACCTCAAGCTCTTCGCCGACCTGATGATCGACGCGCCGCCCGACCGGCTGATCTTCAGCGCCGTCGACGACCTGCTGTACTCGGTGTTCGCGCTCGGTGCCCATGGGCCGGTCGCGGCGATCCTCACCGCCGCGCCCGGGGCCTGCGTGGCGCTTGTGGGACGCCGTGAGGGCCGGCGACCACGCCCGGGCGCGCGCGTCGCACCGCGCGCTGCTGCCGGTGTGGAACGGCGCCGTCGGCGACAATCTGCCGGCGTGCGCGCGTTTCGCCCAGTCGCTCCAAGGGATCGACGCCGGGGTTCCGCGCGCTCCGATTCCGCCGGCGTCGGCGGCCCAGCGCGCCGCGATCGAACCCGCGCTCGGGCGCCGCAGGCGATCGTCGGCTGACGGCGGGCGTCCGACTAAGGCCCCGCCAGGACCGTTTCGCACGCCGCTGGCGGCTTCGGCGGTCGAATGGCCGGTCCCTGCGGCAGCGTGCTCGGATCGGGCAGGGCGAACCAGTCCGCCAGCGCCTTGCCGCAGCCGTCGCCGGAAGGCACCGGCGCCTGCGCGACGCAGCCGCGGTCGCCCGGCGGGCAGTGCAGACGGACGTGGAAATGGGCGTCGTGGTAGTACCACGGCACGATCTTGCGCAGCCACGCGCGGTCGCCTGTCGTGGTCTCGCACAGGCGGTGCTTGATCCACTTATTGACGAATATCCGGTCGACTTCCGGCGCCTGCGCTGCGGTCCGCAGCAGGATGGCGTGGGCTGGCTGCCAGACGGCGTCGTCGATACCGGCCTCGCCCTTCAGCACGAGGGACCGCAGGACGGGCTCCTCGCGCTTCGCCACCGGTATGCGGGGCCGCTTGGACTGTTCGAACCAGATGTCGATGTCGAGGCCGACCTGATGGCTGGCATGGCCGAAGCTCATGCGTCCGCCGCGCGGCTGCGAGATGTCGCCGATATAGACGTGCGACAGGCCGAGCCGGTCGATCGCGCGGCCGAATTCGCGCACGAACTCCACCGCGCGCGCGTGGCCCCAGTAGCGGTTGCGGCTGACGCGGATGACCTCGTAGCCAGGCCCTTCCAGGGGCAGCGGCTGGGCACCGGCGATGCAGCCGTTCATGTAGATGCCGTGGATGCGTTGGGGGCCGGCCGCGGGGGTCGACGGCGCCTGCGCGGCGGCCGGTCGCACCACGCCGCAGACGGCGAGCAGGCCGAGGACCGCGACGGCGCGGCGGAAACGCGGGGCGGCGGCGATGGCGGTCATGCGGCGGACGGGTACCCGTGATTCGAAGTCTCGGCTATATACTCTGCCCATGTCCGGAGCGCCGCGCTACGACTCTATTCTTTTCTCGCTGGACGGCGACGTGGCGTCGATCACGTTCAACAGGCCGGAACGTCGCAACGCGCTGACCCACGCCATGATGGGCGAGATCGCCGATGCGCTCGGGCGCGTGCGGACGTCGGGCGCGGTGCGGGCGCTGGTGCTGCGCGGAAGCGGCGGCGCGTTCTGCGCCGGCGGTGACATCGGGGCGATGCGGGATCTGCCGGCGGCGCCGGCGGCGGGTGACCCGGATCCGCTCTACGAGCCCTACCGCGGTTTCGGCCGCACGTTGATGGAGTTGGACGCGCTGGCGGTGCCGGTGATCTCCATCGTCGATGGTCCGGCGGTCGGCGGCGGGTTCGGCATGGCGTGCTGCTCCGACGTCGTGATCCTGCGCGAGACCGCCCGGTTCGGCGTGCCGGAGCCGCGCGCCGGATTCATCCCCTCGCAGGTGCTGCCGTTCATCGCCCGCCGCATCGGCGCCGGCCCGTTGCGCGATCTGGCCGTGACCGGGCGGGTGGTCGACGCGCGCGAGGCATACCGGCTGGGGATCGGGCGGCATCTATGCGCGAGCGCCATGGAGGCGGAGGCGGCGCTGGCCGGCGTGCTCGACGACTTGCGCCGCAATTCCCCGCCCGCCGTGGCCGCCGTGAAGCGCATCGCGCGCGCCTGCGCCGTCGCTGGCGATTCCGAGGTGCTGGACGCCGCCGCGCACGAGCTGGTCGCGCTGCTGCGGCGCCCTGACACACATCAAGGCATGCGCGCGTTCCTCGACAAGAAACTACCGCCTTGGGCCCGCGACGGCGCCTCCGGAGAGCGATCATGAGCCAGTCGATCCGACGCAATTACCGTCATATCGACGTGCGGCCGGTCGCCGGAGCGCTCGGCGCCGAGATCCACGGCGTCGACCTCGCGGCCGATCTGGCCGACGACGTGGTCGCGGAGCTGCGCCAGGCCTGGCTCGACCACCTCGTGGTGTTCTTCCGCGACCAGGAGATGACGCCGCAACGCCAGCTGGCGTTCGCGCGGCGGTTCGGCGAGCCGGTCGAGTATCCGCAGCTCAAGGGGCTGCCGGAATGCCCGGTGATCACGCCCGTGGTGAAACTGGAACACGAGCGGACGAACTTCGGCGGCGTCTGGCACTCCGACACGACCTATCTGGAGCGGCCGCCGATGGCGAGCATGCTGCTGGCCCGGGAGATTCCACCGCACGGCGGCGACACGGAGTTCGCCAACCAATACCTCGCCTACGAGACGCTCTCCCAGGGCATGCGGGCGATGCTCGATGGCCTCGTCGGCATCAGTTCGTCGCTCAAAGCCGACGCCTCCAAAACGCGCGAGGACCGGCTGAAGGCGGCCGGCGAGACGCAGAAGACGCTCGAGGCCGCGCATCCCGTCGTGCGCACGCACCCCGAAACCGGGCGAAAGGCGCTGTTCCTCAACGTCGGCCACACCGTCCGCTTCGAAGGGTGGACGGAGAGGGAGAGCCACGGTCTGCTCGATTTCCTGTTTCACCACCAGATCAGGCCGGAATTCACCTGCCGGTTCGTCTGGCGGCCCGGGTCGCTGGCGTTCTGGGACAACCGCTGCGCCATGCACAATCCGATCAACGACTATCACGGCTTCAAGCGCGTCCTCCACCGCATCACGCTGGCCGGCGACCGTCCGGCCTAGGCCCGTCGGCCGGCGTTCCAATCGCCGCGCGTCAGCTCCCAGATCTCGGCCGGTAGACGGCCTTCGACGAAGTCGCGGTCCTCGGTCGCGACCACGCGCATGCCCTGCTTCACGGAGACGCGGCGCGACGCCGTGTTGGCGACGGCTTTGGGGATGCGCAGCCGCTCGAAGCCCAGCGCGCCGAACCAGAATTCGGTGACCGGTCCGCAGGCCTCGGTCATCAATCCCTGTCCATGCCACGGCAGCGCCAGCCAGAAGGCCCGGTTGTCGTTCTCGCCGGCCATCAGCCCGATGACGCCGATGTGGTGGTCAGCTCCATCTTTGAGCCGGATGGCCCACGTCCAGTGCTCGCCCCGCGCCATCGCCGGCAGCTCGACGTCGAGGTAGAAGTTCAGCGCGCCGTCGTCGGGATAGGGCCATGGCACGCGGGCGTTGAGATGGCGCACGACCTCCCAATGCGGAAACAGAAGCTGCGTCGCGGCGGCGTCGTCCAGCGTCAGCGCGCGCAGCCGCAGGCGCGGCGTCTCCAGATCGGGGATCATCGGGTCAGAGATCGGGCCAGCGGTCGAGATGGCTGTCGGCGCGCTCGTACAACGCGGCCGTCCGCAGGAGGGAGGGCTCGTCGCGGAAGCGGCCGACGACGTGGAGCCCGATGGGCAATCCGTCGGTGGCGAAGCCGCAGGGCAGGCTGATCGCGGGATGGCCGGTGATGTTGAAGGGCATCGTGTAGGGGAACAGGCTGGTGCGCAGCTCGCCGACGACGCTTCCGTCGATCTCGATCGGATCGAACAGGTCCTGCTCGATCGGCAGGGCGGTGCGCGACAGGGTCGGGGTGACGATGTGGTCGAACGCCGCGAGCTTGCCCTGGAACCAGCGGAACAGCGCGGCGCGGGTGAACATCGCCTTCTGGTAGTCCTCCGCCGTCCAGTCGGCCGCCTGCTGCACCTGGCGCACCAGCGACGGCGTCATCTCGTTGCCATGGCGCGCCACCATGTCGGCGAAGCGCGCCCGCCACGTGCCGTGGTTGATGACCTGCCATGCCTCGTACATCGACGGCGGCGCTTCGCGCAGTTCCTCCAGCGTCGCGCCCAGCGATTCGAGGACACGCAATGAGCGTTCGACCGCCACGCGGACGTCGCGCGCCACGACCTCGTTGCCGAGCGTCATCGACCACAGCACGCGGCGGCCGCGCAGATCGCCTTCGGGCCGCGCGGCCGCGACGAAGTCCGGCACCGGCACGCCGATCGACCAGGGGTCGCTGGCGTCCTCGCCGGCCATCGCCTGGAGCATCAGCGCGGTATCCATGACCGTGCGGCTGAGGGGCGTCACGTAGGTGTGGTTGCCGAAGGCGTCCGCGACCTGGCTGTGCGGTATCACGCCGTTGCTCTGCTTGAGGCCGACCAGCCCGTTGCACGCCGCCGGGACGCGCGTCGAGCCGCCGCCGTCGGTGGCGATGCCGATGGGCGCCGCACCGGCGGCGATCGCGGCCGCCGCGCCGCCGCTGGAGCCGCCGGCGGTGCGCGTCCGGTCCCAGGCGTTGGCGGTGCGGCCGAACGCAGGGCCGTCGGTCAGCGACTTGTGTCCGAACTCCGGCGTCGTGGTCTTGCCGATCAGGATGCCGCCGGCCGCCTTCATCCGCGCGGCCGCCACGGCGTCCTCGGCCGGCACGTTGTGCTCGTGCAGCAGCGATCCGTAGGTCGTCCGCACGCCGGCGGTGTTGACCAGGTCCTTGACGTGGTAGGGCACCCCGAGCAGCGGCGGTAACGCGCCGCCCCGCATGACCGCCGCCTCGGCCGCGCGGGCCGCGCGCATCGCCTCCTCATGGCACAGCGTCACGAAACAGTTCAGCTTCGCCTGCGCGACATCGGCGCGGGCGAGAACCGCCGCCGTCACCTCGACCGGCGAGACCTCCTTGCGCACGATCATGCCGCGCAGGGCGTCGGCTGGCAGCCGCCAGAGTTCGGACGTCATCGGGCGCCTCCCTCGGGCGTGTGCTGGAAGTGCGTGATCTCAAGGAACCGTCCGAGGCCGATGGACTCGGCGAGGCGGATCGAGGGCAGGTTGTCGTCGTGCACCTGGTAGCGCGGGATCAGACCGCGGGCACCCAGCTCGGCGAGCGCCGTCCGGACCACGCCGGCGGCGTATCCCCGTCCACGCCCCTCCGGTGGCGTGAAAACGCCGCCGATCTCCCAGACCGTGCGGTGGTTCTCGAAGGCGAAGCACGCGGCCAGTGGCCGCCCGTTCCGTTCGATCGCGCAGGTGAATGCGCGGCCGGAACGGAGGAGGGGTTCGAGCCAGTCCCGGTCGTGCTTCTGCGATTCGAAGATGGCGTACATCGCCTCCGTCGGTTCCGTGGTCACGCGCGCCCGGGCGTCCGGCGCGTAGGGGGAAGCCGCGGTGAAGGAGAGGACGGCGGTGGTGCGCCGGAGCGGGGAGAATTCCGCGTCGACGGCGGCGCGGTCGGCATCGCTGGTCAGCTTGAACACCACGCCATCGCCCCGCGGGATCGCGCCCAGCAGGGCGCGCGTGAGATCGGGGTGGTCGCTGGAGATGAGCGCGGCGTGGCGCGCCGACGGGTAGGTCCGCCGGTCGTAGGCGCTCGCCGCGACCTCCAGCAGCACCAGCGTCGCGGCCCGTCCGTCGCGTTCGACGCGGTGCGCCGTGGTGTGGTCGGGAAACGCCTCGAGATGCTTCAACAGCACGATGTTGCGCAGCGGTTCGCGCTCGAGCGCCGCGGCTACGGGATGCATGTCACAGCAGGCCACGGGCCGCGAGGTTGCGCATCAGGTCGCGGGCGCCGAACGTCCACGGCGGAATGTCCTTGCAGAGGTTCACCCGGTTGACCAGCGCGCCGAGCTTGGGCGAGCGGATCACCACGATGTCGCCGATCTCGTGTGTGAAGCCCTTGCCGCCGGACCCGCGCTGCTGGGTCGGCGCGAACAGCGTGCCGGTGTAGAGCACGACGCCGTCGGGGTACTGATGGTTGGCGCCGATGGTCTGCGCCACCAGTTCGGCGGGATCCCGACTGATCTGGGTGAGATCGCTGCGTCCGGTGAGGCGGAACTGGTCGGTGCCGGTGATCTCCAGCGAGACCTCGGCCCGGCGCACGTCGTCGAGCGAGTAGGTGGCGTCGAACAGGCGGATGAAAGGCCCGATGGCCGAGGATCCGTTGTTGTCCTTCGCCTTGCCCAGGAGCAGGGCGCTACGGCCTTCGATGTCGCGCAGATTGACGTCGTTGCCGAGCGTTGCGCCGACGATGCGGCCGTCCGGCGCGACAACGAGCACCACCTCGGGTTCGGGGTTGGTCCATTCCGCGTCGTCGCGCAGGCCGACCTCGGCGCCGTAGCCAACGGAGGCCATCGGCGGCGCCTTGGTGAAGATCTCGGCGTGCGGACCGATGCCGACCTCGAGGTACTGCGACCACATGCCCTTGGCGATCAACGCCTGCTTGAGCTTCTCCGCGTCGGCCGAACCCGGTTTGACGCGCGCGATATCGCCCCCGATCGCCGTGCCCAGATCGGCGCGGACGGCCGCCGCGCGCGCCGGGTCGCCCTTGGCCTGCTCCTCGATCAGACGCTCAAGCAGGCTGACGGCGAAGGTCACGCCGGCCGCCTTCACGGCTTGGAGGTCGACCGGCGCGAGCAGCGTGGGCAGGGCGGGCGAGGGCCGGTCCGCCGTGGTGTTGGCGACGATCTCGTCGAGCGAGCCGACGCGCTCGCCGGCGGCGCCGGCCACGAGCCCGGCCGAATCGGTATGCGCCAGCAGATCGGCGATCGTCGGCACGGCGCGGGAGATGTCGAAGACGCCCTCCGCACGGATGGCCACGACGCTCGGCCCGGCCGGCGTCGCACCGTGCGCCGGGCGCCAGACCCGGCCGACCAGCGTGCCCGCGACGCCGTCGTCCGGCAGGATCGGATGCCCGGACAAGCTGAGTTTCTGAGCCACGGCCGTCTCCTTCGATGGCGACAACGCTCCACCGCGGTGGGGTACGCGCCCGCGGAAGGCGACCGTTCGGGAGCGCGGCGGCGCTCGAAACGACCGGATTCGCGTCGGATCGTGTCGCCTGTCCGTCCGGACCGCAAGCGCTCTGGACGGCGCCCGTCCGGCGTGGCAATCCAGCCTGCGACCCTTCGTTAGGAGCTTCCATGGCCCAGCCGCGCATCAAGGGCGTCCTGTCGCCCGTCGTCACGCCGTTCAAGGCCGACCTCAGCCCGGACGTGCCGCGCTTCGTGGCGCACTGCAAATGGCTGAACAGCCAGAATTGCGGGCTGGCGGTGTTCGGCACCAATAGCGAGGCCAACTCGATGTCGGCCGACGAGCGCATGGCGCTGCTCGACGCGCTGGTCGCCGGCGGCGTCGATCCCGCCCGCATGATGCCCGGCACCGGCGCCTGCTCGATCACCGAGACGGCGAAGGTCACCGCGCACGCCACCAGGCATGGTGTCTCCGGCGTCCTGATGCTGCCGCCATTCTACTACAAGGGCGTCAGCGACGAGGGCCTGTTCCGGCACTTCTCGGAGGTCATCCAGCGCGTCGGCGACGCCAAGCTGCGGATCTACCTCTACCACATCCCGCCGGTCGCCCAGGTTCCGATCACGCACAAGCTGGTCGAGCGGCTCCTGAAGGCATATCCGGACCAGGTCGCCGGCATGAAGGACAGCTCCGACGACTGGCCGCACACCAAGAGCATGATCGACGCCTTCGCCAAGGACGGTTTCGACGTGTTCTCGGGCAACGAGAAGCCGCTGGTCGACAACGTGAAATCGGGCGGCGCGGGCTGCATCAGCGCCACCGCCAACATCAACCCGGGCCCGATCGCCGAGACCTACGCCAAGGTCGGCACCGCCGAGGCCGACGCGCTGCAGAAGAAGATCAACGACGTGCGCGGCGTCATGGCGACCTACGTGATGATCCCGGCGCTCAAGTACGTCACGGCCCACTACGGGGCCGACCCGGCGTGGCGCACCGTGCGGCCGCCGATGGTCGAGACGCCGGACGCCGACGGCAAGGCGGTCGTCGCCAAGCTCGACGCGCTGGGCTTCACGATGCCTGGCCTCAAGCAGTCGATGGCGAAGGCGGCCGAGTAGGGACGCCGGGCGACGCCGGCCCTACGGACGGTCGGTTGGACGCGGCGGGGAGCGGGATCGTGAGCGCCTTGAAGGAGGATCGAGCCACCGACCCCGACGCCATCATCATCGGCGCCGGCGTCGCCGGCCTGTACCAGCTCCACCGGCTCCGCGAGCTGGGCATGCGGGTCCAGGTGTACGAGGCCGGCTCCGACGTGGGCGGCACCTGGTACTGGAACCGCTACCCCGGCGCGCGCTTCGATTCCGAGAGCTGGTCCTACGGCTACTCCTTCTCGAAGGAGCTGCTTCAGGAGTGGGATTGGCCCGAGCATTTCTCGGCCCAACCCGACACGCTGCGCTATCTGAACTTCGTCGCCGACAAATTCGACCTGCGCCGGGACATCACGTTCAACAGCCGCGTGGTGGCCGCGCGCTTCGACGACGCGACGACGACGTGGACGATCACCTTCGAGGACGGCCGCACGGCGCGATCCCGCCTGCTCGTGACCGCGCTCGGTCCGCTCTCGGCGCACACGCTGCCGAACATCCCCGGGCGCGACGACTTCCGCGGGCCGGCCTACCACACCGCGCGCTGGCCGCACGACGGCGTGGATCTCCGCGGCAAGCGCGTCGGCATCATCGGCACCGGCGCCACGGCCATCCAGACGATCCAGACCATCGCGAAGGATGTCGGGCACCTGACCGTGTTCCAGCGCACGCCCAACTGGGCGGCGCCGCTGCACAACAGGCGCATCACGGACGAGGAGCAGAAGCGGATCAAAGCCAGCTACGACGAGATCTTCGAGCGTTGCCGCCAGACCAGCACCTGCTTCATCCACAACACCGATCCGCGCAAGGCGTTGGAGGTGTCGGCGGAGGAGCGGGAGGCGTTCTGGGAGAAGCTTTACTCGGAGCCGGGTTTCGGCATCTGGGTCGGCAATTTCCAGGACGTGCTGGTCGATCCGAAGGCCAACGACCTCGCCAGCGCCTTCATGGCCCGGAAGATCCGCCAGCGCGTGAAGGATCCGGCGGTCGCCGAGAAGCTGATTCCCAAGAACCACGGCTTCGGCACGCGGCGCCTGCCGCTCGAGACCAATTACTTCGAGGTCTACAACCAGGACAACGTCCGCCTCGTCGACATCAACGAGACACCGATCGAGCGCATCACTCCCGAGGGCATCAAGACCTCCGCGGAATCCTTCGCGTTCGACCTGCTGATCTACGCCACCGGATTCGACGGCGTCACCGGACCCTACGACCGCATCGACATCCGGGGCCCCAACGGGCGGCGCTTGAAGGACGACTGGGTCGGCACGCCACGCACGCTTCTGGGCGTGCAGCCGGAGGGGTTTCCCAATCTGCTGATGGTGCTGGGGCCGCATACCGCCAGGGGCAACATCCCCCGCAACATCGAGGAGATCGTCGACTGGGTGACCGGCCTGATCCGGCACATGCGCGCGCACGGTCTGACGCGCGTCGAGCCGCGACCGGAGGCGGTCGAGGAATGGGCCCGCCAAGTGGAGGACGCCGCCTCCGGACTGCTGTTCAGCCACGTCAACTCCTGGCAGACCGGCATCAACCGCAACGTGGAGGGGCGGGACGTTCGCCGCACGCTCGGCTACTACGGCGGCGCCGTGCAGTACCGCCGGATCGTCGACAAGGTGGCGGCCGAGGGCTACCGCGAGTTCGCGTTCCGCTGACGACCGCGGATCAGCGCGCCGCGAGCCGGGCCTTGATGCGTCCCGACAACTCCTCGATCCACGCGGCGCGGGTCTTGAAACCGGGGTCGCGCGGCACAGCGCCTCCGTCCGCGCCATGATCGCGTGGTCCGTTTCGGACAGGTCGATCGGCACGCCGAACGGCTGCGGGACGTACCACGGGGTATCGCAGTAGATCTCGACCGTGTTGCCCTCTGGATCCTCGAAGTAGACCGACAGGGCATTGCCGTGGCTGACCGGCCGGATTCCCTTGGCGCCGGCGTCCCTGGCGCGGTCGTGGACGGCGCGCACGGCGGCGAGCGAGTCGACGATGAACGAGACCTGGTTGACAGTGGTCGGGGCGTCGGGCCCCCGGCCCGACACGACGACGAACTGATGGTGTTTCTCCGGATCGGCCGTCATGAACACGAAATCGGCGCGTGCGCGTTCGCTGTACCCTTCGTCGGACACGACCAGACCGACGACTTCAGCGTAGAACGTCGCGAGCCGGCGGCAGTCGCGGGCGTAGAGCGCCATGTGGGTGAGCTGCGGTGTCGCGATCCTCGTCATGGCGTCCTCCCATACACTGCGGCGTGCATAAGTAAGTCTCGGGGTTCCAAGGGCGACGGCATTGACGTGGATCGACCGGATCGATAAAATTGCGCCCATGATCGCCAGATGCGCCCGCAACTATTGGTATTTTACCACCCTCACATAGGGCGGCGCGTAGGGTCATGACCTGAACGAAGCCGCCGCGGTCCGGCGGCTTTCGTGTTTTTGAACGTCCTCCGGCCGCCGGTACGGCCCGATGGAGGACGATATGCAGACAACTTCCACGCAAGATCCGACGCCGCGCGACGCCGGCGCGCCCGAGGGCCGCCCCCGGCTTGTGGTCAGCACCGATCCCGTGGCGCTGCGCATCCGCGCCGCCACGGTGCGGGACCACGCCGCCATGTGCGCGCTGTTCGACGAGCTCGACGCGCTCCATCGCGAGGCGCGGCCGGACCATTTCCAGCCCTTCACCGGGCCGCCGCGCTCGCGCGAGCTGGTCGACGGGCTGATCTCCGATCCGGCCTCGACCATCCTCGTCGCCCAGACGATGGAGGGCCTCGCCGGTCTCGTCGTGGTCAAGTCGCGCGCGCCCTGGGATTTCGCCGGCGCCGCGCCGCGCCGCGTGTTCGAGATCGACGACATCGTCGTGCGAGGGGAGCTGCGGAACCGCCGCGTCGGACGTCGGCTGCTGTCCGCCGCCGTGGAATGGGCGCGCGCGCGCCGCGCCACGCACATCGAGGTCGCGGTGCACGACTTCAACCGCGACGCCCAGCGCTTCTACGTCGGTTTCGGCTTCTCGCCGTCGGTCCACCGGCTGGTGATGGCGGCCTGACATGCCGGACATGATGGAATCACCGGCGCCGGCGAGCACGGACTACTCGCGCGTGGCCGCGCGCTACGACGCGACCCGGCGGTTGCCGGAGGAGAGTCTCGTGGCGTGTTACCGGCGGCTGCGCGAGCGGGGCCTGCTGCCGGACTCCGGAACCGTGCTCGATGCCGGGTGTGGCACGGGACAGGTCTCCGTGCCGCTCGCCGCGATGGGCTACCGCGTGCGCGGTGTCGACATCTCCGCCGCGATGCTGGAGGTGGCGCGCGCGAAGTGCCGCCCGGAATGGCGCGCGGCCTACCGGGTGGGCGATGTCACCGCGCTCGCCGAGGTCGACGGAAGCGTCGACGCGGTCGTCGTCTCGAAACTGTTCCTGCACGTGCGCCAGTGGCGGCTCGCGATCGCCGAGCTGGTGCGCGTGGTGCGGCCGGGCGGCTGCGTCGTGCACATCGGCGAGCGTGGCGCCTTCGGCAACCGCGTCCGGCGCCGTTTCGCCGACAGGCTCGACGCCATGGGCTTCAAAGGGCGGTTTCTCGGAACGCAGGATCGGCACGACATCGCCGCGTGCTTCGTCGGGAACGGGTGCGCGCCGGTGCCGTTCGACGCCACCGATCTGCGGTGGTCGACCCGGGTCGCCTATGGTGAGGCGTTCGATCATCTCGTCGAACGCCTGTCGGCGGAGTTCTGGTACGTGCCGGCGGACGCATACGAGCGCGCCTTGGCCGATGCCGCGCTATGGATCGACCTGCAGCCCGCCGGCCGCGACACGGTCGAGGAGCTGACGCCCTATCTCGGCGTCGAGGTGTTCCGGAAGGCGGGCGGATAGCGGGCCGAGGCGGCGCCCGCCGGGGCGCGCCGCTCAGCTGATCGCGGGCTTGCCGGCGCCGACGTATCTCAGCCGCAGCTCGCGCTTGAGCACCTTGCCGGTGGCGTTGCGCGGCAGGGCGTCGACGAACTCCACGGATTGCGGCACCTTGAACTTCGCCAGCCGCTCGAGGCAGTGGGCGATCACCTCGCCCTCGGTCAAGGCCTCGCCGGCCTTCGCGACGATCACCGCCTTGCCGACCTCGCCCCAGCGCTCGTTGGGCACGCCGATGATCGCGGCGTCGGCCACCTGCGGCAGCTGGAACAGCACGTTCTCCACCTCGGCCGGATACACGTTCTCGCCGCCGGAGATGTACATGTCCTTCCAGCGGTCGACGATGAAGATGAAGCCGTCCTCGTCCTCGCGCGCCGCGTCGCCGGTGTGCAGCCAGCCGTCGGCGAACGCCTTGGCGGTCGCGTCGGGATTGTTCCAGTAGCCCGGCGTGATGTGCGGGCCTTTGGTCCACAGCTCGCCGATGGCGCCCTTGGGCACGTCGGCGCCCTGATCGTCGACGATGCGGATGGCGGTATGCATCAGCGCCTTGCCGGCCGAGCCGACCTTGCGCACCGCGTCCGCGGCGTCGAGCATCGTGCCGGCCGGGCTGGTCTCGGTCATGCCCCAGCCTTGGACCAGCGGCACGCCGCGCGCCGCCCAGCCCTCCAGGATGGCCAGCGCGCAGGGTGCGCCGCCGACGCCGGCGATCCGCAGCCGCGACAGGTCGGCGCCCTGGAATTTCGGGTGCTGCATCATGAACTGGTAGGGCGCCGGCACGCCGAAAAAGTGCGTGATGCCCAGCGCCGGATCGGAGACATGGTCCAGCGCCTGCCCGGGGTCGAACGCGCGCATGATCAGGATCGCGCCGCCGGCGTGCAGCACCGGGTTGGCGTAGCAGTTCAGGCCGCCGGTATGGAACAGCGGCAGGATCACGAGCTGCCGGGTCGCGGGCGAGATCGAGGCGGGGATGCCGAGGTTCACGCAGTTCCAGAAATTCATCCCGTGCGTGATGATCGCGCCCTTGGGATGGCCGGTCGTGCCCGACGTGTACATCACCATCGCGACGTCGTCGTGGGACAGCGCCGCGGTCGCGGACCGGTCCTCGGCCGCCAGCAACGCGCGCTCGTACGTCGAGTCGGCGCGGTCGATGTCGACCTCCAGAAGATGCGCGATGCCGCAGCGCGCCTTCAGCTCGCGCGCCTGCGGCGCGAAGGCGGAATCGTGGATCAGAACCTTCGGCGACGAATCGCCGAGGATGTACTCCAGTTCGGGCACCGTCAGCCGCCAGTTCAGCGGCAGCATGATCGCGCCGCTCTTGCCGCAGGCGAACTGCAGTTCGAAGAACTCCGGCCCGTTCGGCGACAGGATCGCGACCCGCTCGCCCCTGCCGGCGCCCATCGCCCGCAATGCCGCGGCGAGGCGTCGGGCGCGCTGGTCGAGCTGGGCGTAGGTCAGCCGCCGCCCGGTGTGCAGGTCGTGGATGGCCGGGCTGTGGGGACGCCGGCCGGCGTGGTGCGCGGCCCAGTCGAAGTACGGGATCGGCGTGGACATGGCTCGGAACGCTGGTTGGAACGCGGCCGCATGGTGACCGCGCCGCGGGGGCGGCTGTCAACCGCAGGGGGCCGCAGTCAGCGCCGCTCGCGCGGCACGAAGTAGCGGGTCGGGGCCAGCTCGGGATCCTCATGGTCGACCAACCGGCGCCAATGGGCCTCCGCGTCGGCGACGAACAGGTCGCGGACGATGGCGTCGGCCAGCCGCGTGGCGCCGACACCGAGGCCGGGGATGTCGCCGGCCAGCGCGCCGAGGCTGACGTAGCTGCCCCAGTTGAACACGTGGATGTCGGACAGGCCGGGACAGGCGCCGGGTTCGCGCGGCAGGAACTCGAAGGCCGGGCCGAGATACGGGAAGCGTGCCACGTCGGGATAGGCGGCGACCTCGGCGGGCGGCCGACGGTGCGCCCAGAGCGTGACGTGCTCGCGCAGCGACTCCAGCTCGGGCCGCTCCGCCACGTCGACGTCGAAGCCGGTCGCGATGATCACCGCGTCGAAACGGCGCGCGCCGGCGGACGTGGTCGCGCGCACGCCGTCGGGATCGATGGAAAGATCGCTCCACGTCTCGCCGAGCCGCAGGGAGAATCCGTCGTGTCGATCGCACCGGAGCACCGATTCGTGCGGCGGCGGCGACTGCTCGTCGAACAAATAGGTGGTGAAGCGCCAGCGCAGGTCGTCCGGCAGGCCGGCGTAGCCGCGCTGGAAGCCCGGGAACGAGGCGGCTTTGGATTTGTTGACCTGCGGCAGGGCAGGCCGGCGCGCGAACATCGTTACTTCAGCCGCGCCGGCTTCCAAGGCGCAGCCGGCGTTGTCGAACGCGGAGGCGCCGGCGCCCAGCACGCCGATCCGCTTGCCGCGCAACGCCGTGAAATCGATGTCGTCGGACGTATGGAACACGCGTCCACGCGCGTGCGGCGATTCCGGCTCGAACGACGCGAAGCGCGGCCAGCGAGAGGCGCCGCTGCCGTCGCGGCCGAGCGCGAGCACGACCTTCCGCGGCCGGACCGTCTCGACGCCGGCGGGCGTACGAAGCTCGACGCGCGGCGCGCCGCCCTCGACGGTCAGGGACAGCATTTCGACGCCGCTCTCGACGGTGAGGCCGACCATTCGCCGTACCCAGACAAGATAGCGAAGCCAGTCCAGGCGCCAGACCTTGTAGAGCGACGCCCAGCCGTCGGCGCCGTGCAGCGCCTCGTACCAAGCGCGGAAGGTCAGCGACGGGATGCCAAGGTCGGGGCCGGTGAGGTGCTTCGGCGAGCGCAGCGTCTCCATCCGCGCGTAGGTGCCCCACGGTCCCTCGAGGCCGGGCGGCGCGCGGTCGACGAGGCGCAGCTTTCGGACGCCGTCGCGGAGGAGCCCGAACGCCGCGGTCTGGCCGCACATGCCGGCGCCGACGACGAGGACGTCGGATCGCCCACCGCCGGCCCGCCCGGCCGCGTCCAATCCGCGGCGGGGAGATTGAGCCGCTCGAGATCGCGGCGCACCTCGCCCTCGAGCGCGGCCAGCCCGTCGTTCCGCTTGCGCGCGTCGTCGCGCTCGTCGATCCTGTCCATGTCACAGCGCTTGGCGCC